>NZ_CP060204.1:695000-1895000 GCF_014250475.1 Selenomonas timonae
AAGGGGGCGTAAAGCCTACCGACCCCAGTCAAACTACGAATGGCTCATATGGGCAGCCTGGGAGTCAGAATGCGAGTGATAAGACCCGTATTCAAGAGGGAAACAGCCCAGACCGCCGGCTAAGGTCCCAAATGCTGTGCTAAGTGGAGAAGGATGTAGGACTTCGAAAACAACCAGGATGTTGGCTCAGAAGCAGCCACCATTAAAAGAGTGCGTAATAGCTCACTGGTCGAGAGGCCCTGCGCCGAAAATATCCGGGGCTAAAGCACAGAACCGAAGCTGCGGCAGGGTGTACATATCTACAGAGCGTTCAAAGCGCAGGAAAAATTGGTATCTGCAAGGAAACCGAGAGCGGCGTAGTAGAGCTACGTCAAACGAGGTTGACACAGCAGAGAGCAATTTTAACAAGCTTTTTGAGCGTTGTGCTGATGTGTACACACTGGGTAGGGGAGCGTTCTTATCTGGACGAAGGCAGACCGGAAGGACTGCTGGACGGATAAGAAGTGAGAATGCCGGTATGAGTAGCGAAACGACAGGTGAGAATCCTGTCCACCGAAAGCCTAAGGTATCCCGGGCAACGCTCGTCGTCCCGGGGTTAGTCGGGACCTAAGCCGAGGCGAAAAGCATAGGCGATGGACAACTGGCGAAAATTCCAGTACCGGGCGTCTTCGTTTGAGGATGGAGTGACGCAGGAAGGAAGCTGAGCGTGCGAATGGTTGGGCGCGTCGAAGGCGGTAGGCTTGTATGGAGGCAAATCCCCATACTATAAGGCCGAGAACCGATAGATAGGAAAGACTACGGTCAATCTGAATTCAGCTGCACTACACTGCCAAGAAAAGCTTCTAACGAGAAGACGTCCGCCCGTACCAAAACCGACACAGGTAGGCGGGGAGAGAATCCTAAGGTGCGCGGGAAAACCCTCGTTAAGGAACTCGGCAAAATGCATCCGTAACTTCGGGAAAAGGATGGCCGATGGTGGTGAAGTCTTTTACAGATGGAGCTGTTGTCGGCGGCAGAAAAGAGGCCCAAGCGACTGTTTACCACAAACACAGGTGCCTGCGAAAGCGCAAGCTGAAGTATAGGTGCTGACGCCTGCCCGGTGCAGGAAGGTTAAGGAGAGTTGTTAGCCCCTGAGGTGAAGCAGCGAACTGAAGCCCCTGTAAACGGCGGCCGTAACTATAACGGTCCTAAGGTAGCGAAATTCCTTGTCGGGTAAGTTCCGACCCGCACGAAAGGCGTAACGATTTGGGCACTGTCTCAACGAGGGACCCGGTGAAATTGAAATACCTGTGAAGATGCAGGTTACCCGCGACTGGACAGAAAGACCCCATGGAGCTTTACTGCAGCTTGGCATTGGTCTTTGGCATATAACGTACAGGATAGCCGGGAGACTGGGAAGTCATATCGCTAGATGTGATGGAGTCACCGTTGGGATACCGGCCTTTATATGCTAAGGATCTAACCGGAACATTAACCGTGTTCGGGACAGTACCAGGCGGGCAGTTTGACTGGGGCGGTCGCCTCCGAAAGAGCAACGGAGGCGTCCAAAGGTTCCCTCAGCGCGGACAGAAATCGCGCGAAGAGCATAAAGGCAGAAGGGAGCTTGACTGCGAGACTGACGGGTCGAGCAGGTACGAAAGTAGGGCTTAGTGATCCGGTGGAAAGAGAGTGGAATTGCCATCGCTCAACGGATAAAAGCTACCCTGGGGATAACAGGCTAATCTCTCCCAAGAGTCCATATCGACGGGGAGGTTTGGCACCTCGATGTCGGCTCATCACATCCTGGGGCTGAAGCAGGTCCCAAGGGTTGGGCTGTTCGCCCATTAAAGTGGTACGTGAGCTGGGTTCAGAACGTCGTGAGACAGTTCGGTCCATATCCATCGCGGGCGCAAGATACATGAGGGAGGCTGCTCCTAGTACGAGAGGACCGGAGTGGACGGACCAACGGTGTACCGGTTGTCCTGCCAAGGGCACGGCCGGGTAGCTGCGTCCGGAAGGGATAAACGCTGAAAGCATCTAAGCGTGAAGCCCGTCCCGAGATGAAGTATCTCATTCCTATAAGGAAGTAAGACCCCTTGAAGAAGACAAGGTAGATAGGCTGGGTGTGGAAGCACAGCAATGTGTGCAGCTGACCAGCACTAATCGGTCGAGGGCTTGACTACATTCTAAGGTAGATAAGCCTAACAAGAACAATTTGCTTACAGTTTCTTCTGTGAAGTTTTGAGTGTACAACACTCAGTATGCGGTGATGATGCCTGAACGGTTCCACCTGTTCCCATTCCGAACACAGTAGTTAAGCGTTCAAAGGCCGAGGGTACTTCGTTGGAGACGACGTGGGAGAGTAGGTAGTTGCCGCAATCACTCCTCGATAGCTCAGTCGGTAGAGCGTCTGACTGTTAATCAGAATGTCACTGGTTCGAGTCCAGTTCGAGGAGCCATTTTTGCATTTATAGCGGTGCTGCCGCTGGCGAAGCACTGATAAGGAGTTCCTTTTTATCAGTGATTCTTTGTGGATAGTTGGGGTATCGCCAAGTCGGTTAAGGCACGGGACTTTGACTCCCGCATCCGTTGGTTCGAATCCAACTACCCCAGCCAATTTATCTCATTTTATGAGATGGGTGGCGCTGATAAAGGTTCACTAGCTCAGTTGGTAGAGCATCTGACTTTTAATCAGAGGGTCCCGGGTTCGAGTCCCGGGTGAGCCACCACTTTTTCTTTCACTTATCATGACTCACTAGCTCAACTGGCAGAGCAACTGACTCTTAATCAGTAGGTTCACGGTTCGATTCCGTGGTGGGTCACCATTATATGGGCGATTAGCTCAGCTGGGAGAGCGCTTGCCTTACAAGCAAGATGTCGGCAGTTCGATCCTGTCATCGCCCACCAAGGACATTCCATTTTATACGGCCCGGTAGTTTAGTTGGTTAGAATGCCGCCCTGTCACGGCGGAGGTCAGGGGTTCAAGTCCCCTTCGGGTCGCCATTTTTATGCCTCGGTAGCTCAGTTGGTAGAGCAGGGGACTGAAAATCCCCGTGTCAGTGGTTCGATTCCGCTCTGAGGCACCACTTCGTATCCTACAGCGTCTGCGGCGCGTGCCGCTTGTGCAATGCTGCTGGCGTAGCTCAATCGGTAGAGCAGCTGACTTGTAATCAGCAGGTTGGGGGTTCAAGTCCTCTCGCCAGCTCCATGCGGGTGTAGCTCAATGGTAGAGCCCCAGCCTTCCAAGCTGGTCACGTGGGTTCGATTCCCATCACCCGCTCCATTTTGCATTTCGCCGGGGTGGCGGAACAGGCAGACGCAGGGGACTTAAAATCCCCCGATCGTAAGATCGTACCGGTTCGATTCCGGTCCTCGGCACCATATATTTTACTTTGATATCTCATGTCACGCGGTCGTGGCGGAATTGGCAGACGCGCTACTTTGAGGGGGTAGTGTTCACAAGACGT
Source organism: Selenomonas timonae (assembly GCF_014250475.1). Lineage (NCBI taxonomy): Bacteria > Bacillati > Bacillota > Negativicutes > Selenomonadales > Selenomonadaceae > Centipeda > Centipeda timonae. The sequence continues at coordinate 698,447 of NZ_CP060204.1, forward strand.
GTGGGTTCAAGTCCCACCGACCGCACCATTTTTTCTTTACAATTTGATAGTCACGCGGTCGTGGCGGAATGGCAGACGCGCTAGCTTCAGGCGCTAGTGATGGCAACATCGTGGAGGTTCAAGTCCTCTCGACCGCACCATTTATGCGGTTGTGGCGGAATTGGCAGACGCGCTACTTTGAGGGGGTAGTGTTCACAAGACGTATGGGTTCAAGTCCCATCAACCGCACCATTTGAAACATCGTCGCTGTAGGAAACTACAGCGATTTTTTGTTGCACTTCTTTGCAAAAAAGCTTCCCCCGTCTCGGACGGGGGAAGCTGCTATACCGCGATCCAATGCTCCCTCGCCGCAGCGGGGGAGAACGGACGTTAGAACTGCCAAGCGAATCCGGCACGGAAGTTGACCCCGCGCTGTTTGCCCGTCCAGCCCTCGACGGAGAGGTCGGCGGTGGAGTTCGCGCTCATCTGGGTCTTCCAGCCGAGTTCGACACTCGCGGAGACACCCTTGAGTGATGGAGACGGCGAGGTGTAGCTCATGCCGCCCGCGCGATGATAGGTCGCGCTTGCATCGCCGCCAAACTCATACTGTACGGAGGCACCGACGATGAGCGAGCCGCTCTTCTGCGGATGCATCCAGCGTGCGCCCGTGCGCAGGATGTGGCTGTCCACTGCAGAGAACGAGTAGCGGTCGCCCGTGGAGAGGGTCGCGTCCGTGCCGTTCTGCCGTGTGTAGAAGTAGCGGACGTAGACCTCCTGCTTGCCGCCGTCCTTCATCGCGGTACTCTGTCCCACGCCGAGATGTGCGCCGATGTAGTTCGCACGCGTATCGTAGGACGTATGCCTCGGGGTGCCGCCCACATTGAGCGTTGCACCGTAGTTCATGTTCGAGCGTCCGGCGCGGAGGCTGCCCTCGTAGAACATCCCGTCCTTCTGCTCCTGACGGATGAATCCGCCCGCACCGATGTAGCGGATGGAGCCGTCGCCGTGTACTGCATTGACGTAGCTGTCGTAGGTGCCGCGTCCGTACTCGACGATGGGACCGAAAATCAGTCGGTTGTCGTCGCGCTTCACTTCGCGCGAGAAGCCGACAGCGAGGTTCATGCCCTTGAGGTCAACGTGCGAGCCCGTTGCGATGCGCATGGAGGAGCCGCTCATCGCCGCAAATGGGGCAAAGCCCTCGGCTGCCGCTGCCTCGATGGACGCACTCGACATCGCCAAGCCCGTAAAGAGATTCATGCCAGAGCCGATAAAGGCGACCGAGCCTGCCATCGTCTCGGCAAGCGACTTTGCATGATCATCCCTCAGTCGGAAGCCGCCGTCGTAGGGTGTCTCCGGCGGCAGAGCGGGCGGTGTCGGCGGAGGCGTGACGATCCCACCCGGCGGTGTAATCGACGGCGAGCCGGGTGGCGTCGGCGGGGTCGCCCCCGATGGCAGCGGCGTATCGTCAGGCTTCGGCGCCGACGGTACCGGCACCGGACCGCCCGCATCGGTGCCGCCGTCACGCCGCACGATCAGCTCCTTCTTGTTCGTCGTCACACTGATGCGTTCCGTACCGGAGATGCCCTCATGCACCGTCATCGTGGCTGTGCCGTCATTGTGAATCTCCGCATTTACCGTATGGAGCAGGCGGATGCGGTTCGGGAGCGACGTGCTGCCCTGCAGATAGGCATCGACCGTCTTGCCGCTGAGGTCGATGTCCTGCGTATCGTCCCTGACGTAGAGCATCGTATCATCTTCGGTAATGTCGCTCGGCACATAGAACGCGAATCGGTTGAATCCCTGCACGCTCTTCACCGTGATATTCTTCGTGTTTTTTAGGACGAGCTCATTGTCGGCTGCATGGGCATTCCCGCCGCCGACGCGGTGCCGATAGCCGTAGAGACTTGCGAAGGAGAGATCGTTTGCGCCCGAGATCACGATCTTATTGTCGTGAACCTCCTCATGGACATCGTTTGGATCCGCTGCGGGATCGCCCAGAGCCGCGCCTGCGTAGATGTTGCCGCGATAGGTGCCGCCGTGGATGTAGAGCTCGTTGTAATTGGACTTGAGGTAGACATTGCCCGTGTCGGAGCCACCCTGCGCCATGCCGCCGTAGACATCCCCGTCATACGCCGTGCCCTCCATCAGGTGGGTAATGTTCCCCGAAGCCTCCGCTTCTGCACTGTTATTGCCCGCCGCTCTTGCCTCGGCAGAGCCGCCGAAGAGATGCCTTTGGAACCGCGTGGTGCCGCCGTACACCCAGAGGCGGTTGTCGACGGCATTTGCCGCGCTGCCTGTAGACGTGTTCCGTGCAAAGCTTCTGCCGCTCGTCACGTCCTCACGGAACGTGCCGGCACGGATGGTGAGCTGGTTGCTGTTTGCCTCGGCTTTTGGTTCTGCGACATTGTTCGTCTCGATCGTACTGTAGCCTGCCGCGCTCTTGTCGGTGAATGTCCCTGCGCCTGCACCCACCCAGACCTTGTTCTCGTTCGCCTCTGCGGTGCTGTGGGTCACCGATTCACCGGGCGCAAGCTGCTTGCCCTCGGCGTAGCCGCCGATGAAGTTCTTTGCCCCCGCGGAGACGGCCAGCTTGTTCTTGTTGGCGCTCGCATTGAACTCCCTCTTTGCCTCGGCATACGCCGAGCCGCCGTAGAGTCCCGCGCCGTACGTGCCCCCCAAGGCGTGGACGGTGTTCTCGTTCGCTGCGGCATTCGTGACGCTGTCCGCCGCCGTCGTCGTATTCCGGGCAAAGCTCCTGCCGCCCGCCACATCCTCGTTGAACGTGCCGTCCTGCAGGAGAACTTCGTTCCTTGCTGCGGCAGCAGACAGCAGCTTCGTATTGTTCGCTGTGATATGGACGTAACCGCCCGCGCTCTTGTCGGTGAATGTACCGGTGGAGCGGATCTCCATACTGTTCTCGTTCGCCGTGCCCGTGCTCTGGAGGACGTAGGTGCCGCTGTCTCGCTGCGTGCCCTCGGCATAGCCGCCGATGAAGCTGCGCGCGCCGCCCCTCAGACTGAGCAAGTTCTCGCTTGCCAGTACGTCAAAGGTACCCTTTGCCTCGGCAGATGCATGACCTCCCGTGATGCCCTGCATGACGTTCGTCTCGGTGGAGAGGTAGTTCTTCGTCGCCTGTGCCACAGCGCTGCCGTTCTCGGACTCTGCTGTGGCACTGCCGCTGTAGACGTTCTGCTGATAGGTGCCTCCCTTCACATACAGCTCGTTCTCGTGCGCTGCGGCCTCCGCTCTGCCATCGGTCGTCCACGCCAGGGCAGATCCGCCCAGCAGGTCGCCTTCGAGCGTGTCCGCCTTTGACCAGACCTTGTTCTTGTTTGCCTCCGTCCGCGCGATGCTGTCCGCACCTGTGCGGGAATTTACCGCCTGGCTCATGCCGCCGTAGGTGAGGCGGAGGGTGCCGCCCCCGATGGAGAACTCGTTCTCGTTCGCCGCTCCGCGCAGCTCGGTGATCTGGTTGTCGTTGAGCTCACTCCAACCGCATACACTCCGACCTGTGAATTCACCGGAGCCAGCCGCGATCCAGATCTTGTTCCGGTTCGCCTCCGTCGTGCTGAGCGGGGCAGGCACCGAAGTGGAATATGCCGGATGACTCCATGCAAATCCGCCAATGAGCCTTTGATATACGCTTGTCTTGGCGTTGATCACATTCTCGTTTGCCTGTGCGCTGCGGCTGCTCCCGTTGCTGGTCGTTGCCTGGCCTCCGACCAGATCGAATGACCTAATACCTGTAGGTGTATGAACGGTCAGACGATTCCGCAGTGCCTTTGCCGCAGCGGTGTTGAGGGATTCTGCATAGGCATAACCGCCGGTCATAGAGAGACCGTCACGGGAAATGTTGCCGCCCGTAAAGGTGGCGGTGTTTTCCTCGACAAGAGCCTCGGCACGTGTGTCGTTTTCGCTGAATGCTCTGCCGCCTGACACTTGGATTGACCCGAACGTGCCGCCCGTAAACGTGGCATGGCTGCGGACAACCTCCGCCACGCCATGTGTGCCGGCTCCTTCAATACTCACCTCACCGCCGGTGAGCGACGGAACCTGGGTTAAGTTAAACAGAAACGTGCCGCCCGAGGCCTCCGCCGTGCTGTTCTCCACGCGCGCAGTACCGCCTTGCATCAGTTCGATGTAGGTGCCGACAGCATCGTGCAGGGTACCGCTTCGCACAATTGCCTTTCCGTTTGTGATGTGGATGTTTGCAAGCGGTACGGACGACTTGAGGTATGTCCCGTAGGCGAAGCTCCATTCCGAGGGGGTTGCCCTTTGGAGGCGGGGCGTATCGCCGTCGCCCGTCCTGCCGACGGTGATGGTGGCGGACGATCCGTCGATGCTGCCCGCAACCCCGTCCTCTGTCACCATGTCCGATGTGACGGAGGAGGCGACGATGGGATCGGCGTACGCGTACGGGAGCGCACCGAGCGTCACCGCGCCCGCCGTGAGGGCGGCGAGGATGCGTGGGGCAAGTGTCCGTGATGGGGGACGCTTGCTGCGCTGAGAATGGTGTTTCATGATGATCGACTCCTTTCAAGATCAATACATCCGATGTGGGCACCTTGAATTATGCCGGTTATTCCTCTCCAATCTCACTGTAGCATATTCTCAGAAAAAACGTACTGTAGCAAATAACAGGGTTCAAACGTCCCAATTTTCCGGAAAACCCAGTGTTTTCAAGGCTGTACGAGTATCATAGAGAAAAATTTATTTACGGCTTCTTTTATGGCAAAATTGTGAAAACAAGATTTGATTATTTGTAAATGAATGAGAATGAGGCGTAATGTGTGCAGAAAAAGCACTGTTTTTTCAAATGAAATATGGATATAATAGGGAAGGATTTTTTGCGAAGGAGGAGCGATGATGCTGCGGCTGCTGGTATTTTGTCTGTTGTTTCTGCTGCCTGTGCGCGTACTGGCTGCGCCCGCTGATCTGCCGTCGCGCTGCTTCGTGTGTGCGGCGGCATCGGAGGCGGCGTACAGCGGGGAGCTGCCGGAACTCCTGCGTGCGCGTCTCGCGGCGGCGGGCTGGCAGATCGCGTCGTATGAGACGGAGGGGCATCGCGGTACGGTCGGACGGTTCTTCCATATGGTGCGGACGGATGAGGATGGCACTGAGACGCATCTGATTGCCTTCCCAGGGACGGAGCGCGGGAGCGATGTGTGGACGGATCTGCGGCTCGGGCGTGCCGCGTTCGGAGGGACGACACCCACAGAGTTTCTTGCCATGCGCGATGCGCGTGTGACGGATCGCAAGGAGACGCCGCTTGTGCATCGCGGGTTCCTCGACTACTGCCAAGCGGCGCTCTTTACCGATGCGTTGCCCGCATACGGCAATCGTACGGCAGGGGAGGTGTTGTCGGCGGAGCTGCGTGCACATCCCTCGATGCGGATCTATCTGACGGGACACAGCCTCGGCGGGGCGGCGGCAGTCCTTGCGGCGGCACGTCTCTCGGATCTGGGGGTCGCACCTGAGCAGCTCGTTGTGACGACGTTCGGTGCGCCTGCGGTCGGGAATGCGGCGTTTGTGCGTCGCTATGAGGGGCGGTTTACGCTGCACCGTGTGGTGATGAGCGGCGATCCGATGAAGGATGTGCTTGCCGCGCCGCTCGGGTTTCAGCAGTTCGGGGACCGTGTCCCGTGGTCGCCCGCGCGGTCTGTGGCGAAGTTCCCGCACGCGATGATGGTCTATGTGGATGCGGCGATTCGGCAGGTCTACGATGCGTACGGCGGGGACAATGCGTTTCTCTTTTTGATGGGGCTGCCGAACCGCACGGAGGGACGGAAGCTCTACGCCCTGCCGATTGAGACGGCTCTGGACGATACGCTCGCGGAGGATGCGCCCTATATGATGGCGGTGCTGCGCGATGCGCTCCATGTGCGGAATGCTGCTGTGGTCTGTGCGGCGAGCGGTGGTGGGCTGTCGGAGGACTATCTGCTGAGCGGGTTGGAGGGGCATCTCGCGGCGGCGCGTGCGGCAGGGGCGGAGCAGATGGTCGCCTATCGGATTGCGGGGGCGAAGATCCGCGATGCACACGAGACGTACCGTCTGACGCTGGAGCGTGTGGTGTATGATATGGACGGCAATCTGCTTGCGGCGACATCCCGCTCGGCACGGACGGGGGCACTGACGCCGATTGAGACGGTGCTCTATCTGTTTGCGCAGGACTGACGATCAGCTTGGGCATCTTTTCCGCCCTCTCTGTGTCAACAAGTCCTCCGCATAGGTTTCACTATGCGTCCGGCTTGTTTCCTTGACAGGACGAAAAATCTGCGCCAATCTGAGCAGATTCATGTCAACGGTAGGTTTTATAAATGCCATTTTAAGGGAAGGACGAAACTATGGCAGTAGAAGATCTGTGGCGGCTGTTCGATATCATCGGGACGCTCGCCTTTGCGGTGTCGGGGGCACTGGTCGGCATCTCGCGTCGTATGGACATCTTCGGGATCTCGGTGCTGGCTCTGGCGACGGCGGTCGGTGGCGGTATGGTGCGTGATGTGCTCGTCGGCATCACGCCGCCGATGACGCTGCGTGACACGACAAATTTCCTCCTCTCGGCAGGCACTGCCCTCGTGATCTCCCTGCTCTATCAGTGGACGGCGCTGCACCATATGCGCCGTCAGCGCCTTCTCACGATCTTCAATGTGTCGGATACGATCGGTCTTGCCGCCTTCACGATCACGGGTGCGCTCACGGGTGTCCGATTTGGCGGGAACGACAGCTATGTGCTGCCGATCCTGCTCGCCGCGACAACGGCGGTTGGCGGCGGGATGATCCGCGATGTGCTTGCCCAGCGCATGCCCGTCGTGCTCTATGCCGAGGTCTATGCGGCGGCATCACTTGTCGGCGCGTTTGTCTTCTGCACACTGCGCTTTACGCTCGGGGTGGAGGCGGACTCGTGGCTCGCGTTCGTGCTTGTCCTCATGATCCGTTTTGCGGCCATTCGCTGGAACTGGAGCCTCTACCACCCGCGCCCGCCGAAGCGACATCGTGACGAGGATGTGAAGGAGTAAAACAAAGGCGCTCTTCGATGGAAGGGCGTCTTTGTTTTATAGAAATTTTTCACTCCGCAAAATTTTCCTACTTTTGTCCTGATTGTTTTCTTTGCGTTTGACTGGTATACTACATACAAGTGGGGGATGCAGAAAGTGATTAAGAAGGTATCCTACAAGGATCAAGTGTATCAGTATCTCAAGACGGCGCTCATCAAGGGCGAGCTGCGGACGGGCGAGATCTACTCGGAGCAGCAGGTTGCGGATCAGCTGAATGTGTCGCGTACGCCTGTGCGCGAGGCGGTAATCCGTCTGACGAACGAGGGGATGCTCGAGGTACACGCCAACCGCGGATGGACGGTGCGTCCTGTGTCGGAGGATGATCTGCGCGAGATTGTTGCCGCGCGGATTGCGATCGAGGGCTACAGCATCCGCTGGCTCACCGTGCAGGCGCCGGAGTCCGTGCGGCAGCGAACGCTCGCCCGCATGGGCATGGTGCAGGAGAAGAGTCGGCCGTACATCGCGGACGACCGTATGCACTACGAGTTCATGAAGCTCGATACGGCGTTCCACTCGCTGTTGGTTGCGTCAACGGGGAACAGCTATCTCATCCGCATCCATGAGCAGATGCGGACGAAGCTGGAGCAAGCAATCTTCACCTCGCTGCACCACCGCCGCCGCCATGCAGAGGCATGGGAAGAGCACGCGGCGATTCTCTCAGGCATCGGACGGCGCGATGAGGCGGAGGCAATGCGCGCATTCATGGTGCATATGGGCGCGACAGCGCGTGTCTTCGGGGTGCCGCAATAGCATCGCTATCTATCAAGTCAAAAGGAACTCGGGCAGCGTCCCGGTCTTTTTATAAAGAAGGTAGTATACTACATACTACGAAAGAGGATTTTGATGGGAGGAACGGATGATGAAGAACGTTGGTTTTATTGGGCTCGGGATTATGGGCAAGCCCATGGTGCGCAATCTGCTCAAGGCGGGGTTTGCGGTCACGGTGTTCGATGTCGTGGCGGACGCCGTGCAGGTGATGGCTGCGGCGGGCGCAAAGGCTGCCGCATCGGCGAAGGAGGCGGCGACGGGCGCGGACATGGTGATCACAATGGGGCCGAACGGCGCGATTGTGCGCAGCATCCTGAGCGGTGCAGACGGCGTGCTCGCGGGTGCGGCAAAGGGGACGATCATTGCGGACATGAGCTCGGTGACGCCCGTCGAGTCAAAGGAGTTTGCGGCACTTGCGGCGGAGCATGGCTGCGATTTCCTCGATGCGCCGGTCAGCGGCGGTGAGCCTGGTGCTGTGGACGGCTCTCTTGCGATCATGGTCGGCGGCGATGCGGCGGTGCTCGAGAAGGCGCGCCCTGTCTTTGCGGCGATGGGAAAGACGATCACGCTCGTGGGGCCGAATGGCAGCGGCTCGGTGACGAAGCTTGCGAATCAGGTCATTGTGAATCTCAACATTGCGGCGGTCTCGGAGGCACTCATCCTTGCGACAAAGGCGGGTGCCGATCCGAAGAAGGTCTACGAGGCGATCCGCGGGGGGCTTGCGGGCAGCACGGTGCTCGATGCGAAGGCGCCGATGATGTATTCGCGGAACTTTAAGCCCGGCGGGCCGATTGCAATCAACCTCAAGGACATCACGAACGTCATGGACACGGCGAAGGGCATGGAGTTGCCGCTGATCCTGACGGGCGTCCTGCAGCAGATCATGCACAGTCTCAAGGCAACGGGGCATCTGATGGACGACCACAGCGGCATTGTGCAGTTCTATGAGAATATCTCCGGCGTTGTGGTCAAGTCGGACGAGGCGTGAGGAGGACGGCGATGAAGGTATCGAAGGACGAACTCTTTGCAAAGATTCCGACGGCCGACGAGGCGGCGGTGGATGCGGCGCTCGCGGCGGAGCGCACAGGATTTGACCGCAAGATCATTGTGCTCGACGACGACCCGACGGGCGTGCAGACGGTGAACGGCATCCACGTCTATACGGACTGGTCGGAGGAGAGCATTGCCGAGGGCTTTGCCGAGAAGAACGCCATGTTCTTTATTCTTACGAACTCGCGTGCATTTCAGGCGAAGCAGACGGGGGAGGAGCACTGGAAGATTGCCGAGCGCGTGGCGGCAGAGGCAAAGCGGACGGGCAAGCCGTTCATGCTCATCAGCCGCGGCGACTCGACGCTGCGCGGGCACTATCCGCTCGAGACGGCGACGCTCGCGCACGCGCTTGAGGAGAGCGGGGAGCGCATCGACGGCGAGGTGCTCATGCCGTTCTTCAAGGAGGGCGGGCGCTTTACGATTGACGATGTGCACTATGTGCAGGAGGGCGCGGAGCTGACACCGGCGGGCGAGACGGAGTTCGCGCGGGACAAGACGTTCGGCTATTGTGCCTCGGATCTGAAGGAATATATCGAGGAGAAGACGCAGGGCGCGTTCCGTGCCGCCGATGTTGTCAGCATCTCCCTCGCAGATCTGCGTGCTGTGCGCGTGGATGCGATCGTCAGTCAGCTGATGGCGGTCACGGATTTCCGCAAGGTTGTCGTGAATGCGGTCGACTATGTGGACGTGAAGGTGTTTGCAATCGCGATGATGCGTGCGATGAAGGCGGGCAAGAATTTCATGTTCCGCACGGCGGCAGCATGGACGAAGGTCATCGGTGGCGTTGCCGACAAACCGCTGCTTGGACGGGATGAGCTTGTCGTCAAGGGGAACAAAAACGGCGGCCTCATCATCATCGGCTCGCATGTGAAGAAGACGACGGAGCAGTTCGAGAAGCTGCGCGAGCTGAAAGATGTGAAATTCATCGAGTTCCATCACCTGCTCGTGCTCGACCCGCCAAAGCTTACGGAGGAGCTGAAGCGCGTCATCGCAGAGACAGAGGAGGCGATCCGCAGCGGCGTAACGGTCGCAGTCTACACGGGGCGCGAGCGCTTTGACGCCGGCTCCGAGGAGGAGTCGCTGCGTGTCGCCGTGCAGATCTCGGATGCAATCACGAGCATCGTGCACCGCCTCAGCGTCCAGCCCGCCTTCCTCATCGCGAAGGGTGGCATCACATCCAGCGATGTTGGAACGAAGGGGCTCTCCGTGCGGCGCGCGCTCGTCCTCGGACAGGTTGCGCCCGGCATTCCCGTGTGGCAGACGGGACCCGAGAGCAAGTTCCCGGGCATGAGCTACATCATCTTCCCGGGCAACGTCGGTGCGGTCGAGACGCTGCGCGACGTGGTTGCCATGCTGCTGTGAGTTTCGTACGTTTCGGAAACTGATTTGTGCAATGCTCCTAAGCAAACCCTAGTGGAGCAAGCACAGACTCGTTTTGTAACTTGTTTAAGGAGGGGGAAATATGCTCGGTGTACTGCTGGCAATCTTCTTTGTGGCACTGCTTTTCGTGCTCGTTTCGATCATCAAGTTCAAGCTTCATCCGTTCCTCGCACTGCTCCTCGGCGGCCTCCTCATGGGCATCCTCGCGGGGATGCCGCTCGACAAGACCGCGGCCGCGATGGCGGCGGGATTCGGCGGGACGATGCAGGGGATCGGCATCATCATCGTCCTCGGCGTTGCGCTCGGCTCCCTGCTCCACGTATCGGGCTGCACGAGCCAGATCGCGGCGCTGCTCCTGCGCGTGACGGGGACGCAAAATACCCCGATGGCGATTGCACTCACGGGTTACATCGTGTCGATCCCCGTGTTCTTCGACGCCGCATTCGTCATCCTCGTGAACCTCGTCAAGACCCTTTCGCGGCAGGGACGTGTTCCGTTTGCGACACTCGTTACGGCACTCGCTGTCGGTCTCATCACAACGCATGCAATGGTTATCCCGACGCCCGGCCCGATTGCGGTTGCGGCGACGATGGACGTCAATATCGGATGGTTCCTTTTCTACGCGATCATTGCAAGCCTTGCGGGCGTGCTCGTCGGCGGTGTGCTCTACGGCAAGTATCTCGGGACGCGTCCGGAGTACAAGAATGACTTTGCGGATGCGTTTGAGGAGGAGTTTGTTAAGGACGAGGCTCTGCAGGAGGTGGCGGATACGAAGAAGCTGCCGTCCGGCGAGCTCGGCATCTTCCTGATTTTCTTCCCGATCCTCATCATCCTCATGGGCACGGTTGCAGGCATGTTCCTCGAGAAGGGGACGACCGCGCACATGGTCTTCACCTTCCTCGGTGACAAGAACATTGCGCTGCTCCTAGGACTCTTCATGGGCTTCTTCTGTCTGCGCCCCTATCTGACGGACTCGTTCAACGACCTCGTCAACGAGGCGTGCACGCAGTCCGGCATCATCCTCGCCATCACGGGCGCGGGCGGTGCATTCGGCAAGATCATCAACGAGACGGGCATCGGCAAGCAGCTCGTCGAGGGCATGACGGGGCTGACGGACGGCTCGGGAGCGCTGATCCTCATTGCGGCGTTCATCATCAGTCAGGTGCTCCGCGCTGCACAGGGCTCGACCACGGTCGCGCTCGTGACGACGGCGGCGATCTTTGCGCCCGTTGTGGCGAATATGCAGGGCGTGTCGCCGCTGCTCGCCTCGCTCGCGATCTGCGCGGGCGGCATCGGTCTCTCTCTGCCGAACGACTCGGGATTCTGGGTCATTAACCGCTTCGGCAGATTCGATGTGCCGAGCACGATGCGCGTCTGGACGGTCGGCGGCACACTCTCAGGCGTGACGGCGCTCATCGTCGTCCTCATCCTCAGCATGTTCACAAACTCGCTGCCAGGCCTGCTGTAAAGGACGGTTGCCATGCTGGTAAATCTGAGAGAAATTGTAACGCCCGCCTACGAGGGGCGTTATGCCGTTGGCTCGTTTATAGGATGTTTCGTCCGCAGTAAAATAAGCATTGAAAACGCCTCCGCCTGACAATCAGGCGGAGGCGTTTTCAATGCGCGAAGTTATTTCAGCTGAGCGAAGCGCGCGACGGCACGCGCTGTATTCTCGTGACTGTTGAAGGCGGTGAGGCGGAAGTAGCCCTCGCCGCAGGGGCCGAAGCCCGTGCCGGGCGTGCCGACGATGTGCGCCTCATGCAGGAGCTTGTCGAAGAAATCCCACGAGCGCATGCCATCTGGCGTCCGCAGCCAGATGTACGGCGCGTTGATGCCGCCGTACGCCTCAAGGCCGACGGCGGCGAGCCCCTCGCGGATCATGCGCGCGTTCTCCATGTAGTAGGCGATCATGTCCCTGATCTCCCGCTGACCCTCCTCCGTGTAGATGGCGGCGGCGGCGCGTTGGATGATGTACGCCGTGCCGTTGAACTTCGTCGTATGACGGCGGTTCCAGAGCGCGTTGAACGGATGGCGCGTCCCGTCGGCGGCGCGTCCCGTGAGTGCCTTCGGGACGACGGTGTAGCCGCAGCGCGTGCCCGTAAAGCCGGCCGTCTTGGAGAAGGAGCGGAACTCGATGGCGACCTCCTTTGCTCCGTCGATCTCGTAGATGGAGCGCGGCACATCCTCCTCGGTGATGTAGGCGGCGTAGGCGGCATCAAAGAGGATGACGGCGTCGTTCTTCCGCGCATAGGCGACCCAGTCGGCGAGCGCCGCGCGCGAGAGCGTCGTGCCCGTCGGGTTGTTGGGGCAGCAGAGGTAGATCATATCGACGCGCTCCGTGGGAAGCGTGGGGGTAAAGTTGTTCTCCGCCGTGCAGGGGAGATAGGTGACGCCCGCAAACCGACCGTCCGCACCGAGCGCACCCGTCCGTCCTGCCATCACGTTCGTGTCGAGGTAGACGGGGTAGACGGGGTCGGTGACGGCAACGCGGCAGTCCGTGCCGAAGATCTCCTGGATGTTGCCGCAGTCGCTCTTGGAGCCGTCGCTGACGAAGATCTCGTCGGCGTCAATGGAGATGCCGCGCCGCCGATAGTTCGTCTCGCGTATCGCCTCGATCAGGAAATCATAGCCCTGCTCGGGGCCATACCCGCGAAAGGTTGCGGGCTCTGCCATCTCGTCGACGGCACGGTGCATGGCGTCGATCGAGACGCGGGGCAGCGGCAGGGTGACGTCGCCGATGCCGAGACGGATGATATCCGCGTCCGCGTGTGCCTCTTTATAGGCAGCGACGCGGTGTGCAATCTCGGCGAAGAGGTAGCTGCCGGGGAGTTTCAGATAGTTCTCGTTGATGTTTGCCATAGAGTTCCTCTGTTCCGTCTGTTTTGATGTGCTGGTTCAGTATACCACGTTTTTGCAGCGAAAGGGGAGGCATGCCGCTGAATACATGAGCCGGGCGCGAAAAATCCCCCGCCTGCAGCGCTGCCGCGGACGGGGGATGTGTGCCGCACGGGGCGGCTATTGCTTTAGTGATGGTGATCGACGCCGACCATGACGGACGTTGCCTTGATGACGGCATACGCCTCCTTGCCGACCTCAAGACCGAGCTCGTTGATGGAGTTCAGGCTGATGGTCGCCGTGACGACGTCGCCGCCCTTCAGCTCGATGCCGACGATGCCGTTGACAGCACCCTTCTCGATGGAGACAACCTTGCCCTTGAGCTGATTGCGTGCACTGAGTTTCATATGTTTCCCTCCCTTGTTTTGTAGTAACTCATATAGTATAACACAAAAACCCTGAAAAATTCGTGATAAATGTCACAAATTCGCAGGGTTTTCAAAAGGCTGTTCTCAGCGCAGGAACACCACGTTGGTCGCGTCGAGGAAGCCGCTCGCACTGTTCTCGAGGAGGAGGCGGTTCGCATCGCTCGCCGAGAGGACGGGGTTCGCATTGTGATCGACGGAGACAGCGCGCAGACGCAGCGGATTTGCGCCCGCACGCGTGGCCTCTGCATCGCTGTGTGCGTAGGAAGCCATGCCGCTCGCGACGACCTTGTCAACGTCGAGGTTCTTGTAGCCGTAGATGGGCTGCCCGTTCTCCGCCTTGATGACAGGGCTCATGGCAGGGCGCAGTCCGAGTCCCGTGCAGTCGATGATGACGCCCGTGTAGCCGCCAACTGCCTGCCCCTTGGGGACGATCTCAGCAGGAGGTGTGGTTGGTGTCGGTGCAGCAGGCGTGAGCGGGGCGGCGGGTGTCACTGCCACTGCCGCTGGGGGCGTCGTCGGAGCCGTCGGTGTCACCACTGCCGGAGGCGTTGTCGGTGCTGTCGGCGTGGTCACCACTGCCGCGGGATGTGCCGGGCGCGTCGGCGTCGTCGTGATCGCAGGCGCTGTCTGCGCGGAGGGAACGGTCACTGCAGCGGTGGAGCCTGCTGCCATGGCGGCCTGCAGGATGGGGGAGGAGGAGGTTTGATTCTGCGTGCGCTCATAGGTGCCGTATCCCGTTGTATCATAGGGAACCGGCGTATAGGGAGCATAGACGCTCTCGGGCGCTGCCCATGGTGCGCGAGTCTCAATGCGCGTGAAGACCGTGCTTGCGAGGGAGCCGGTGCCGTAGACAGGAATCTCCATGGTGACAACGTACGAACCGTCGCGGCGTGCACTTTCGTCAATGATCTGCGCACCCTGGATGAGTGCAGTGACATGCGTGCGGACGGTCGTGTTCATAAGTGTCATGTTTTCGACCGTGTTCACGGCATCGACATTCACACCGTTGATCTGCTCGGCGAGCTGGCGATAGGCGTCGCTGAGTGCGGCGCGGCGTGCCAGTGCCTCTGCCTGTGAGCCGCGCGCATCCGCAGGGGCGATGCCAAGCCCCTCGACACGGATTTTGCCGCCATCCCACTGAGCTGGCGCTGCACTGACATTCTGCGTGCCAATCGTGAGCGCGAGCATGAGCACAGCAAGAGCAATGGATTTTAAAATCTGCATAAATATTCCTCCTTTAAGTGTGCTTATTTATTGAATATCTCAAAAAAAAGATAGAGCAGCATAAGAATTAGGTTAAGATTTGGTGAGACAGAAGTGATGAAAATGATTTGTCTTATTGCAAATAGGAATTATTTATACTATAATGAGCAAAGTGGCGGGAATACGCCCGCGCATTCAGTTGTTTTTGATGGGAGGATATGTAATGAAGAAAAAACTCTTGGCAGCGGCGCTTGGTGCGGCGATGGGGCTCGGTATGTATGCAGCACCGGCAGACGCACACGGTGTTTTCTTTGCGAACCGTGTCGACACGAAGGCTCTCGTGCTCGGCGAGGGGCCTCTGGATAACGCCTACGATCCCGCGTGCGTGCAGCGCATCGACGCCTATGATGTGAACTTCGCGCCGACGACGGTGGAGCGTGTCGACGGGGAAAAGAACATCACGATCGTGCCGGGCGAGGATCTCGGCGTGACGGCGACGTTCTTTGACTACGGCTATTTCGCTAAGACAACGGACGGCAAGGTGATCCCGACACGTGATTTCTCGGGCATCGAGAATCTCAAGGCCGTGACCTATGCTTACAAGTACAATGTGCACTACTGGAACGAGGCTGTGAAGCCGGCGGGCATCTACAATGTGCCGATCCAGATTGTGCCCGAGGTGAATCCGCTGACGCTGCGGCGCGGCGACACGCTGCAGCTGCGCATCTACAAGGATGGCGCGCCGTATGCGAATGCACCCGTGATCGCGGATGTGCTCGGCGACCTCACGAATGAGACGCAGGCCGATGCGAACGGCTATGTTACCGTGCGCATCGCGAACAACGGCCTCAACGTCATCGGCGTCGAGGTCGGCTTCCCGACAGACGATCCGATCGTGACGAAGAAGATCTTCAGCTCCCTCTCGTTCATCATTCCGGCAGAGTAAAAGGTATATCTGAAAACGGAAAAAGCGCAGCCGCGTGTGTGGCTGCGCTTTTTGTTTATACACGCGGATGCGTGTTTTCGTTCAGGCAACTTACTTCTTGCTTTTTGTACGAGTTTTGGTACAATAAAAGTGAAAGGGTGTGATTGTATGGTGGCAGTGAATTTTTCGACGCTGCGCAGTAATCTGAAGACGTATTGTGACGCTGCGACGCGTGATGCGGAGACGATTGTTGTGACACGGCGCAATGAGGAGAATGTTGTTTTGATGAGCCTGGAGAGCTATAACAATCTGATGGAGAATGTCTTCCTGACGAGTGACCGCCGCAACTATGCGCATATTGTCGAGGGGATTGAGCAGCTGCGCGCGGGGCGCACGGTGATGAAGGATACGGCAGAACTGGAGCGCCTCTCCGATGAATAAGGTGTTTTCGGAGAATGCGTGGCGGGATTTCATGGAGTGGGTGCGCGAGGATCGCAAGGTGGCGCGCAAGATTCACGAGCTGCTGACGGATATTGAGCGCAACGGTCACGATGGGCTAGGCAAGCCGGAGCCGCTGCGCCATGCGCTCGCGGGCTATTGGAGCCGTCGCATTACGCAAAAGGATCGGCTGATCTATACGTTCGACGAGAAAAATATCTATATTGCCGCCTGCAAGGGGCATTATGAGTAAGCGCGGAGCCATGGGATGAGGCTCCGCGCTTTTCACACAATATGATATTTCTTCCACGGGATCTGGTTTAGGCGGATACTGCTGAGAAAGTCTGCAATGTCTTTGCGTCCATAATATTGAGGCTTTCCGTCCTGCGTGAGGCTCATGAGGATGATCGGCATGCCGGGGAAGAAGCGCATGAGGGCGCGGCGTGTCTGTGTGGATTTGATGGTGTAGCGCGTTACTTCGGGCGCGACGTGGATGACGGCGAATGTCACGCCCTTCTCGATGATGACGGCGCCTTCGATGGTCATGCTGCGCCTCCTTTCTGTATTTTGCCTATTCTAGCAGAGCCTATCGTCCAATACAATAATAAAATACCTCGGATAATTAAAATGATGTTGCGGAAAATGCAAGAAGCCCGTATAATATGCGATAAGGGGTATGAATCGCTTCATGGCTTTTTCATAGCCCGTCCTTATGATATTGACGGAAAATTTCAAAAAACTTTTCACTTATGTATACAGTTGTGGAAGGAAAAAGGATTTTTTCGTCGAATGTTGTTAAGGGTACTGATATTCAACGAAGACGGCGACCGGCGTAAGGCTCTGCGCCCAAGATGGTGCAGGGGCGGTTTTCTTGCGTTTCTTACGCCGCGGGACTGTCGGAGGAGGAATATGAAAGTCGTTTTATCGGTGTATCGGCGGCAGATCGTGTATGCGTTTGCGGCGGCTGTGCTCATCGGTGGGATCGCCCTGCTCGCTGCGGGTGAGATCACACTCATGGGTGGAGTCGCAGCAGGGGCGGCGGCTGCGGCGCTGTATTTCTGGCAGCTGGCGCAGCGCCTCATGCGTGCGGCGCGGCTGCGCGCGGTGGGACAGGTGCAGATGGGCATGATCCTGATGTTCGTGCTCGTGGCGGCGGTCACATTTGCGGCGGTGCGGACGAGTACGCTGCATTTCTTCGCGATGCTCGGGGGGTTCCTCCTCGTGCATGCGATGATGATGGTGCAGATGATCGTTCACGCGATACGTTCCGATAAGGAGCAGTCGGGGGAATCCCCCCAAGGGAGGTAGAGGTTATGCACGAAATCGGTGTTCGCGAGGCAGTGCAGATCGCCGGATTTACCTTCAATTCGCAGACGATTGTCATGACGTGGATCTCAATGGCGGTCGTTCTCCTCATCGGCTGGCTGGCGGTGCGCAATCTAAAGGTTGTGCCGACGTCGAACTGGCAGATGATGTTGGAGACGATCATCGATGCACTTCATGAACAGGTCGATGAGAACATGGGACCGCGCGGACGGGGCTTCCTCGCCACGTTCATTGTGTCGCTGTTCATCTTCCTGCTCGTATCGAATTGGATCGGTCTGATTCCGACGATGGCATCGCCGACAAACGATCTGAACACCACATTGGGACTGGCTCTGCTGGTCATTGTCATGATGCACGTCCTGGGGCTTGCGGTGAAGGGGATGCACTATGTGTCGCATTTCTTCCAGCCGGTCGCGCCGTTCGTCATCATCAACGTCGTCGAGGAGATCGCAAAGCCGATCACGCTCTCGTTTCGTCTATTCGGCAACATTCTGGCGGGTGAGATTCTGATTCACATCCTGCTGCAGCTCCTCGGGAATGGCTCTACCATCCCCTCGGTGATCTGGCTGGCGTTCAGCGTGTTCGTCGGGCTTGTGCAGGCACTGGTCTTCACGATGCTCTCGACAGCATATATTGGTGCTGCTATCAAGACGGACGACGCTCACTAAGGTTTTTTCGCGCAGGTGCGCGTATCTAAGATTTTGTTCAACAGTTTAAGGAGGATCTTTTCATGGAAAACGCAATTATGGTTGCAGGCGCTCTGGTTGGTGCTGGTCTCTGCTTTGGTCTTGCTGCGATGGGCGCGGCGATTGGTGACGGTCTTGTTACGGGGCGCTTCATCGAGGGTCTGGCACGTCAGCCGGAGGCGGGCGGCGTTCTCTTTACGCGTACGCTGATCTCCGTCGGTCTGATCGAGGCGCTCTGTATCATTGGCGTTGTTTTCGGCATCATCATGCTCTATGCAAATCCGCTGATTAAGTAAGTAATCGCATCGGATTTTGCAAAGGGGGCATAGGAATTGATCGAAACCGTACAGGGGCTTATTGATCTCAATGGGACACTGCCCGTCCAGATTATCAACTTCCTGATTCTCGTTGCACTCCTGCGCGCTGTGGCGTACAAGCCGATCGTCCGCATGATGGAGGAACGCAAGGCCAAGATCGCCGAGAGCATCGACAAGGCGGACGCAGATGCTGCTGCCGCCGAGGCGACGCTGAACGAGTACAAGGCGCAGCTGGCTGCGGCGCGTACGAAGGCGCAGGAGATCGTGGATATCGCCGAGAAGCGCGCATCTGAGGAGCGCGAGGCGAGCATTCAGGAAACGAAGCGTGAGATCGAACAGATGAAGAAGGCTGCGGAGCTGCAGATGGAGCGCGAGCGTGCCCATGCAGTTGAGCAGCTCAAGGCCGAGGTTGTCGCCCTGTCGCTCGCAGCGGCGGGCAAGATCATCCAGAAGAATCTGGATGAGAAGGACAACGATGCCATCATTGGCGAGTTTATCGCAAAACTCGACGCAAAAAAGATTGGTGATGCGCCATGCTGAACATGGAACTTGCACGCAAGTACGCACGCGCGATCTTTGAACTTGCCTGCGAGGATAACGCACTCAAGGAGTACGGCGCGGATCTCGCGAAGGTGCAGCGTCTCTATACGGAGTGCCCGGAGCTGAAGGCGTATCTCTGCAATCCGAACATCCAGCCGGAGGACAAGAAGTCCCTCCTGAAGGAGGTGTTCGCGGGCGGTGTGCGCGAGACGGTGCTGAACTTCCTCCTGCTGCTCATCGACAAGCGGCGCATGATGGTGTTCGACGCGATCAGCACGATCTTCGGACAGCTCTCGAACGAGAAGCTCGGCATCGCCGTGGCGGATGTCACGACGGTGGACGAACTGACGCCGGAGCAGATGAAGGCTCTGACGGAGAAGCTCGAGGCGATTACGGGCAAACAGGTAACGCTACGCGAACACCGCGACCCCTCGCTCATCGGCGGCGTGGTGGTGCGCATCGGCGACCGCCGCATCGACGGCAGTATCAAGGGGCGTCTCGCAGCAATGACGGCAGAGTTAATGGCGAACTAGCGGGGTGACAGCGAAATATGAAAATGAATCCGGAAGAAATTACTTCCATAATCAAGGAACGAATCAAGAACTATGATGTCGACCTGAACGTCAACGATGTCGGCACGGTTCTTGAGGTCGGCGACGGCATTGCCCATATCTATGGGCTGGACAAGGCGATGGCGGGCGAGCTGCTGGACTTCGGCAACGAGGTCTACGGTCTCGTGCTGAACCTCGAGCAGGAGAGCGTCGGCGCGGTTCTGCTCGGCGGCGATACGGTCATCAAGGAAGGCGACACGGTGAAGCGCACGGGCCGCATCATGCAGGTGCCCGTGGGCGAGGCGATGATCGGTCGCGTTGTGGACGCGCTCGGTCGTCCGATCGACGGCAAGGGTCCCATCGACACGAAGGAGTTCCGTCCGGTCGAGTCGCCGGCACCCGGCATCGCGGACCGCAAGAGCGTTCACGAGCCGCTGCAGACGGGTCTCAAGGCAATCGACGCGCTCGTCCCGATCGGACGCGGACAGCGCGAGCTCATCATCGGCGATCGCGGCACGGGCAAGACGGCAATCGCTGTCGATACGATTCTGAACCAGAAGGGGCAGAACTGTATCTGCGTCTACGTCGCCATCGGTCAGAAGGCATCGACGGTCGCGCGCGTCGTCAAGACGCTCGAGGACGGCGGCGCGATGGAGTACACGATCGTTGTCGCGGCAACGGCTGCGGACAGCGCTCCGCTCCAGTACCTCGCTCCGTATGCGGGCGTTGCGATGGCGGAGTACTTCATGTACAAGGGCGGTCATGGGCTGTGCGTCTATGACGACCTCTCCAAGCACGCGGCTGCGTACCGCGCGATGTCGCTGCTGCTCCGCCGTCCGCCCGGACGCGAGGCATACCCGGGCGACGTGTTCTACTTACACTCCCGCCTCCTCGAGCGCGCGGCGAAGCTCTCCGACGCACTCGGCGCAGGCTCCATCACGGCACTGCCGATCATCGAGACGCTCGCGGGCGACCTTTCGGCGTACATCCCGACGAACGTCATCTCGATCACCGACGGTCAGATCATGCTGGACACCGACTCGTTCTACTCGGGTATCCGCCCGGCGATCAGCGTCGGTCTCTCGGTCTCCCGCGTCGGCGGCTCCGCACAGATCAAGGCGATGAAGCAGGTCGCGGGCACGATGCGTCTGGATCTGGCGCAGTACCGCGAGCTGGCGGCATTTGCCCAGTTCGGCTCCGACCTCGACAAGGCGACGAAGGCACAGCTCGATCGCGGCGCACGCATGGTCGAGACGCTGAAGCAGGCGCAGTACAGCCCACTCTCCGTTGCCGAGCAGGTGCTTGTCATCTTCACGGCGGTGCGCGGACACCTCACGGACATCCCCGTGAACAAGGTCGTCACGTTCCACACGGACTTCCTCAAGTTCATGCGTTCCTCGCATCCCGAGATCGCATCGGCGATTACGTCGCAGCAGAAGCTCGACGATGCGCTTGAGGCGAACATCACGGCGGCGATTGCGGAGTTCAAGGACACCATCTCCTACAAAGAAGCGTAAAGGAGAGGTGACTGTATATGGCAAATTTACAGGACATCCGCCGACGCATTCGAAGCGTCAAGAGCATCCAGCAGATCACGAACGCCATGGACATGGTTGCGACCTCGCGTCTGCGCCGTGCCAAGGAAGCGGCGAACAACAACCGCCCCTACGCCGAAAAAACCGCTGCGGTCATTCGGAGCGTGGCGGCGGCAGCCTCCGGCGTCTCGCATCCGCTGCTTGAAAAGCACGCAGAGGGCAAGCGCCTGATCCTCGTCATGGCGGCGGACAAGGGGCTCGCCGGAGCATACTCCAGCAACGCGCTCAAGACGGCGATGACACTCGTTGAGGACAAGGCGAACACGCAGATTGTCGCGGTCGGTCGCAAGGCGCGTGATTTCTTCAAGAATCGCGGCTTTGACATCGTGCACCAGCGCGTCGGCATCAGCGAGCGTCCGAAGGCACGCCACGCACAGAAGCTCGCGGCGCAGCTCATCGCTGCGTTCGAGGCGGGCGGCGTGAAGGAAGTCTACATGGTCTACACGCGCTTTGTCTCGGCGATCACCTGCGTCCCCGAGATTGTGAAGCTCCTGCCCTTTGAGGCAGAGGGTGAAAACGCGGCGCACGCGCAGGCACAGTACATCTATGAACCGAATGCCGAGGAGGTGCTCGGGGCACTGCTGCCGCAGTACCTGTTCACCACCATCTATGCGGCGCTCCTCCAGTCGGCGGCGAGCGAACTGAGTTCACGCATGAACGCAATGAGCAACGCGACCGACAACGCAGGCGAACTCATCGGGAAGCTCGACCTCTACTACAACAAGGTGCGTCAGGCGGGCATCACGAACGAGATCAACGAGATTGTCGGCGGCGCCGAGGCACTCAAGTGACATCCATGCACCGTGCGTACATGGAGGTAAGGAGGTTTTCCATTGGCAAAAGGTAAAGTCGTACAGGTCATCGGACCTGTCGTAGATATTGAATTCCCGGCGGGCGAACTGCCGGAGATCTTAAGCGCCATCAAGATCAAGGGCAAGGCCGCCGACCAGGAGATCAATCTCACGGTCGAGGTCATGCAGCATCTCGGCGACAGCGTCACGCGCTGCATCGCGATGAGTTCCACCGACGGCCTGATGCGCGGCATGGACGCCGACGATACGGGCGCACCGATTAAGGTGCCCGTCGGCGAGGCGACCCTCGGACGCGTGTTCAACGTCCTCGGCGAGCCGGTTGACCACAACCCCGAGCCCGTCGGCAACAAGGAGAGCTGGCCGATCCACCGCCCCGCACCGAAGTTCGACGATCAGGAGACATCGACGCAGATCCTCGAGACGGGCATCAAGGTCGTTGACCTGATTGCTCCGTACTCGCGCGGCGGAAAGATTGGTCTCTTTGGCGGCGCAGGTGTCGGCAAGACCGTTCTCATCATGGAGCTCATCCACAACATCGCGACCGAGCACGGCGGCTACTCCGTCTTTGCGGGTGTCGGCGAGCGTACGCGTGAGGGCAACGACCTCTGGTCGGAGATGACCGAGTCGGGCGTTATCGACAAGACCGCACTCGTCTACGGCCAGATGAACGAGCCGCCCGGAGCGCGTATGCGCGTGGCACTGACGGGACTCACGATGGCGGAGTACTTCCGCGACGTGCAGGGTCAGGACGTGCTGCTCTTCATCGACAACATCTTCCGTTTCATCCAGGCAGGTTCCGAGGTCTCGGCTCTGCTCGGACGTATGCCGTCCGCCGTTGGCTACCAGCCGACGCTGACGACCGACGTCGGCGCACTGCAGGAGCGTATCACGACCACGAAGAAGGGCTCGATCACGTCCGTGCAGGCGGTCTACGTCCCTGCGGACGACCTGACCGACCCCGCACCGGCTGCGACCTTTACGCATCTGGATGCGACCACCGTTCTCTCGCGTCAGATCGCCGAGCTCGGCATCTACCCCGCCGTCGACCCGCTCGACTCCACCTCGCGCATCCTCGACCCGCATGTTATCGGGCAGGAGCACTACGAGGTCGCGCGCGGCGTGCAGGCGGTGCTCCAGAAGTACAAGGAGCTGCAGGACATCATTGCCATCCTCGGTATGGAGGAACTCTCCGACGAGGATAAGCTGACCGTCTCGCGTGCACGCAAGATCCAGCGCTTCCTCTCGCAGCCGTTCGCGGTTGCAGAGGTCTTCACGGGATCGCCCGGCAAGTATGTTGCACTGAAGGACACGATCCGCGGTTTCCGCGAGATCCTCGACGGCAAGTACGACGAACTTCCCGAGGCTGCCTTCTACATGGTCGGCGGCATCGAAGAGGCGATCGAAAAGGCGAAGAAGCTCAAAGAGGAGGAGTAACGGATGGCGACCATCAAGCTGGAGATTGTATCTCCCGACCGCATGGTCTACGCCGCCGATATCGACATGCTCATCGCCCGCTCCACGGGCGGCGAGATCGGCATCCTGCCGAAGCACATCCCCCTCGTCACGGGACTTCAGCCGCATGCCATGAAGATTCATGTCGACGCCAAGGAACAGCTCATCGCTGTGGCGGGCGGCTTCATGGAGGTCACACCCGAGAAGATCACCGTTCTCGCAACCGCTGCGGAGGAGCCGATCGACATCGACATCAACCGCGCACAGCGTGCCTACGAGCGCGCACAGGAACGCCTGCGTCTCCTGCGCGAGAGCCCTGAGACCGAGGGAAGCATCATCGACGAACAGCGTGCCTCCCTCGCGCTCAAGCGCGCCGCAGCGCGTCTGCAGACCGCAAAGGCACAGACGCCCGGAGCGTAAGACTTGGAATGGAAACGCCCCAACCGCATTGGTTGGGGCGTTTTTTGTGCGTTGCTCTCGAATGATTGCAATTTTATCCATGTTCTGATGCTCAAAAACTATGAGCCTGCTCCTTGCTGCAGGGGATCTTCGCCGTATTGATTTTTTCCCGCAGTACCTTTCTTTACCGCACAGTAGAACCAAAAACCGGACTGTACATACGACAAAATCCGAAGGACATGCTCATCATCAATCGGGAGAGATATGATACCAACAATTAAAATGAGGCGTGCCGCACCCGGGCCATGCCCCATGTCTTCCAAACGGCGGGCAGCGATACAATAATTCGCGATCTGGAAAACAAATGCGGTTACCATTGACAGGACTTCAAATGGCTTCGTATCATCGAGCACGGCAAAAAGCAAGAAAAAGCAAGGGAACGCCAGACCCGCTAACGCAAATGATCTCTTGATAAATCTCTTTCGATTCAAACGCCCATGAAGCTTGAAAAAATTCTCTATAATGCCCTCGTCCGGTTTACGCGGAGTGCCGCTCATTTGTGTGTGCACCTCAGATGTGGCAATCGCTGAGCCGCACGCCCGACAATACTTTGCGCTGTCCTCAACAGGATTTCCGCAATCTTTGCAGAACATTTTCCATCGACTCCTTCATGCCTCAATTGTATATCTATTAGGAATCACCGATAAACTGTTATTCCGTACAAATTCGGTCAGCTTCGCACACTCGTCCTCGGTGAAGCCTCTGTACTTCGTGCAGACAATGCTCGGAAGCAGGAACTCCGCCGTGTTCCTGCGCGCTCTCCATGTGTACGAGAATGCTCCCACCTTTTGGGGCAGAGCAGTGAATATCCGAAAACGTCGTGACAATGCCGTCAATGGTGCTGTAGTAGTGTTTCATAATGACGCCTCCTTATAGAAAGTATACGTCAGACCGTGTTTTCGGTCAATAGACTCAATGAGACAGAAGTATTATAGACGGAGCACACTGAATATGCTATGATGAACCCCATACCGTCCACAGAAAGGAGGCATCTATGAATCTTGCCAATTACCGCACATCCATCATTCTTGCCGTAACGTTTACGCTCCTGCTCTCAACGTTCTGGTTCTATCAGGACTTTGCGTTCATCATCTTCCTCTCACTGCTCCTGCAGCTCCTCCTAAAGCCCGCTGTGGACTTCATGGAGGCACGACGGATGCCGCGCTCGGTTGCATCGGCAATCGCCATCATCGCCTTCATCCTCGTGCTCGCCGCACTCGCGAGCATCATCTCGCGCTCCGTCCTTCCATCCTTTCAGCGGTTCGTCGCGGAGCTGCCGACCATCGGTCAGAGCCTGCAGCAGCTTCCCTTTCTCTCGGACACCGACTTCGTCCAAGATGAGTTCGTGAACATCCTCGACCGTCTGCGCAGCGTCGGCGCAGAGCTGCTGCGTGCCTCGCTCTCCTTTCTCCTTGTTGCATTCGGGAAGGTCATCGACTTTGTCATCATCATTTTCGTATCGTTCTACCTTCTGAAGGATGGTCTCACGATCAAACTCTGGCTCGTGGATCTCTTTCCGCACACAGCGCGGCGACGTGTCCTCCGCCTCTTTGACACCCTGCTCATCGCACTGCGCGCCTACATCTGCAGTCAGATCGTCATGTGCTTTATCACAGGGGTGGTCGTATTCGCCTACTTCAAACTGATGGGACTCCCGTATGCCTCGGTCTTTGCCCTGCTGTCGGGCGTCAGCGAGTTTATCCCCGTGCTGGGACCCACTGTCGCCTCGACCCTCGGCACGCTCATGACCGCCTCAGCGATGCGCGAACTCACCGTGCAGACTGCACTCTTCTACGTTGCGCTTACGCAGGTCAACCACAACATCGTCTATCCCGCCCTCGTCGGCAAAAGCCTCCACCTCCACCCCGTCGCCGTCATCCTCGGTGTCGTCTTCGGCGGCGAAATCCTCGGCGCGGCGGGCATGTTCCTCGCCGTCCCCTTCATCGTCATCGTCAAGATCGTCATCACGGATATCTATCGCGACCGCAGGGAGATGCAGAGTGCGGAGGAGGAGTGACCCGCTGTGGGAAAGCCGCCGGCTTTGCAATAACAATTCATACAGAAAGAAGCAGATGCAATGAAAAAGAAATTCTCTGAGATTCCGAAGATCGTATGGTTTCAGCTGTTCCTGCTGGCACTCGGCTACGCCTTTTATTCGGCGAACCGTCTGTCGTTCGGTGTCGGGCTCAAGGCGGTTGCGGCGAGCATATCGCTGACCGCTGTTCAGCTCGGTACGATCAGCACGATCTTTACGCTCGGGCAGGCACTCATTGACATTCCTGCAGGCTATCTGGCAGACCGCTTCGGACGCAAGCGGCTGCTCGTCATGAGCATGGTCGGCCTCGGCTGCATGACGGCGCTCGTGACGACCTCATCGAACTTCATCAGCGCGGCATTTTGGCGCCTTATGTTCGGCGTCACAGAGGGATGCTGGAACATTGTCATGTACTCGGTGGCAGGCTCGATCTTCCCCGCAGCGCGTGCGATGCTCAACGGCCTTATGATGACGTTTTACTCGATCGGCGCATATGTCGGCCCTGCCTACTACGGGTGGAGCCTTGAGACTACGGGCGAGTGGAGCATCGGGCTTCAGCACATGGGGGCTGTGACGGTTGTTTTCGGACTCCTGCTCATCGTGGGGTTCAAGTCAAAGTACACGGACACGTCCAAGGATGTCAAGCAGCTTCATCTGGTCGAGGCGGTGCGCACCGTCGGCTTCAATAAAGTTGTCTGGCTTGCCGTGCTGATTCAGATTTTGAACATCATCCCATACTGGGGATTCGCGTCGATGGGGCCGTATCTCTTCATGACGTACAAGGGGTTCAGTGCGACGGAGGCGGGGCAGTTCTTCGGCGCGATCTACGGCATCGGGGGACTCAGCGGTGTCCTCCTGGGGTTCTTCGCCGATCGCTTCGGACGGAGGCCAACGGTGCTCTTCCTCGCTGCGCTCAATGCACTCTGTGCGCTGCTCATCTTCCACGTCATGCCGCAAAACTCGCCGCTCCTCTACGTCGTCGGCGCAGTCATGGGCATCGGACTCCATGCGATCTACGTGCTCGGCTATACGATTGCACAGGACGGCGTGAGCCGGCAGCAGATCGGTCTTGCAACGGGCATTGTCGGCGCATCGAGCTACTTCCTCTCGTTCTTCTCAGGCCCCTTGATGGGCTTCCTGACGAGCACACTTGGCCATGCGGCGGCACTCGATATCATCGTCGTCGCCTTCGAAGCCGTGCTTGTCGTCGTTGCGTTCTTTATGAAGGAGACGCAGCACAGGGCAGAATCGAAATGACAGTGACTGCATCCAAGTAAAAATGGGGTTGTTGTACGAACATCAACGTACAACAACCCCATTTTCGTTTCCGTTAGTTTTTCGAGAGCAGTGCCTCGGTCAGCGCGTCCATGATCTCCTCCTCCCAGATATAGTTGCCGCTGAACTGTCCCGCGCTGCGCGGATCATCGTCCTCGGCAACAGCTTCGCCGTTCATGATGTAGACGAAGCCGTCCTTTGTCCCCGGGCGGAAGAATACGCCGGAGAGGAGACCGAACGCCTCGCCGTTATGGCCGACGAGATCGATCTCGTGTGTGCGGTTGACGCGCGATGTGCTGCCGCCCGCGATTTGTACCTCGCCAAGACCATAGGAGAGCAGCGTGCCGCCTGCCGTACTCCCGTTTTTCAGCGTCGGATCGTACTGCCACTGGGGGCGCAGCATCTCAGCGATGGAGGCGGGGGACAGGATCTGCTGCCCGCGGTAGTTGCCGCCGTTCATCAGCATCTCGAGGCAGTGCGTCAGTTCCTCGTAGGAGATGCGCAGACCGCCCTGCGGGGAGAGCATTGTCGCGTTCGTGCCGGGGACATAGCCCTTGAGCGGGAACCAGCCTTGAATGTCCTCGGCGTACGGGTTTTGCAGGTAGATGGACTCCTTCTTCGGCTGCCTGCCGCCGTAGTCGTCCGCCTTTCCGTACCAAGGACCGTGCTCGTCCCAGCTGCCGTTCTCGTCTTTCTTTTGATAGATCGTGCCGAGCTTCGCAAAGTCTTTTTTGGCGAGGTTTCCGGGCACGTAGTCCGCCTTCGTGTTCAGCTGCTTCAGGATATGTTCCTTCTGGTAGAGATCAAAGCGCTCGCCTGTGACCTTCTCGATGATTGTGCCAAGGAGACCATAGTTGATGTTCGCGTAGCAGAAGTAGCTGCCGGGTGCCTCCTCTGCAGGCGCGAAGTGATCGCCGTTTTCGTAGTAGCGTCCCTCGGGTGTGAAAAACTCGCGCACGCTGACCGAGGGCGGGATGCTGTAGACCGTGCCGTCGCGCAGCGAGGATGTGTGGCTTGCAAGCATCCGCACTGTAATCGGTGTGTTTGGGTGTGCGGGATTGCGCAGGGAGAACCCGAGGTAGCGGCTCACATCGTCGTCGAGACTGAGTTTGCCCGCCTCAACCAGCTGCATCAGCGTGAAGATCGTGAACTGCTTCGACACGGAGGCAATGCGAAAGCGCGTGTCACGCGTGATCGGCTCTGCCGCAGTTCCGTCCTGCGTAAGAAAGCGACGGCTGCCCGCAAAGTGACTGTAGACTTCCTGCCCATTTCGATAGAGCACGACGCCGAGTCCCGGAACCTGCGTCCCCGTATCGCCGAGCATCGCATCCAGACGCTTCGTCAACTGTGCCTCTGCGGCGGGGGAGAGGGCGGCGCTGCCCCTGGGCGTGGGGGATGTCTGCATCTTATGTGAGGCGGGGAGCGGTGCGGGTGCGGCGGGGGCGTTGTTCGAGGCGGCAAAGGCTGCGGGCGCGCCCAAGACAAGCGTCACGCCGAGTACGAGTGAAAGACGGCGCAGCGTGTAAGTTCTGTTTCGCATAGGAGACTCCTTTCGTACAAATAAGCTCCGCGCTGACTTCGCGGAAGAATTGCAATATTGATTATAAAATAAAAGCGATCTATCGTACAATGGACTTTATGCCTAAAATGAAGTGATTTGCAAAAGAATTCTGTATACTTTTTCGTAAAACACAAAAAATGACAATATATATTTACCTATAAAACTATTGGAAAAAATGATAAATTCGAACTTTTAGGTATATGTTTGCAGGAAATCTTTGTATCTATGGAGTATTCTATATCCATGCGCAATACTACGTCTTTTTTGTACGAGGAAAATGCAAGAGGAGGAAGACTGCCATGCGAAAACTCGGACTCATCGGCGGCATCGGACCAGAGAGCACCATACCCTACTATCACGACATCCTCTATGGCGTGCAGGAGCGCGTTGGCAGAGCCTACTTTCCACCGATGGTCATCGACAGCCTGAGCTGTTTCGAAGTCATGCCAATGGCGTCAGCAGGGAAGCGGGAGGAGCTTGCCGCATATCTCCTTGGCAGCATTCGAAATGTCACCGCCGCCGGAGCGGACTTCGCCGCGATGGCCTGCAACACGGCGCATCTCGTCTTTGACGAATTGGAGCAGGAGTCGCCGATTCCTCTCGTCAGCATCGTTGACGTGACGCGCGACCGTGCCGCAGCGCAGGGATACCGAAAGGTCGGCCTCCTCGGCTCAATCGGTACGATGACGGGCGGCTTCTTTGAAAAATCCTTTTCCAAGACAGGGATCGTCATCGAGACTCCGCGCGCAGAGGAGCAGTCCTACATTGAGCATAAGCTCCTGAGCGAGGTCGAGCTTGGGAAAATCCTGCCCGCAACACAGGAGGGCTTTCGTAAGATCACAGAGCGCATGGCGCGCGAGGACGGCATTGAGGCCATCATCCTTGGCTGCACCGAGATTCCCCTTATCTTTGCGGGAATGGAGTCGCCTGTCCCTGTGCTGGATACGATGCGCATCCACATTGCAGCACTCGTTGATGAGATTATGAAATAAATAAAATACCGCATACACAAAAACCGCCGCACAGCTGTGACCTGACCCCCAAAAGTTAGACTTAGAGAATCTAACTTTTGGGGGTATTGTAATGGCAAAATACAGTACAGAGTGTAAGCTGAAGGTTGTGCAGGAATATCTTGCAGGACACGGAGGCTATGAAACACTATCGAAGCTCTATCATGTTTCGCGCAAATCCATTGAGGAATGGGTAAAGGCTTATCAGGCATTCGGTGACGATGGACTCCGACGCTCCCGTGCACAGCAAACATACACTTTCGAATTTAAGTGTTCTGCGGTAGAATGTTATCTGTCAACAGAGGCATCCTATCAAGAGGTAGCTATCGCGTTTGGTCTGAACAATCCGTCCCTCCTTGCGCGTTGGACAAAGGAATATCGCAACGGCGGCGTAGATGCCCTAAGACCAAAACCGAAAGGAAGAGCCCCCGCTATGCCAAGAAAGAAAAAAGAGCAAACAAAAGACCTCCCACAAGACGAGACCGCGCAGCAACTCAAAGCCCTGCAGGATGAGAATCTGAAACTGCGCATCGAGGTCGCCTATTTAAAAGAACTCAGGAGGCTGCGTCTGCAGGAAAAGATGCAGAGCAAAAGGCAAGGATCGTCCGCAGCCTCCGAGGAGAGTTTCAGTTGAAAGACATCCTTGCCGTCACAGGTTTTCCGAAAGCGACCTATATGTACTGGCAGAAGAAATTTACGCAACCGGAAGTGCCGGACGAGCGGGAGCAGATCATCCTTGCCATTCGTGAGGAGCACAAAGATTATGGCTATCGCCGCCTATGGGCACAGATGCGCAATCTTGGGCACAAGATCAATCGTAAGGCAGTGCAGCGGATTGTACAAAAGCTCAGACTTCAAGTGCATTCCTTTACGCACAGAACACGCAAGTACAGCTCCTACAGGGGGTCTGTCGGAACGGTAGCAGACAATCTCCTGAACCGCAGATTCGAAACTTCCATACCGCATCAAAAGATTACAACGGACACGAGTGAGTTCAAGTACTGGCTGCAGGGCGAGGATGGAAAGTCCGTCGTACATAAGCTGTATTTTGATCCGTATATGGATCTGT
This sequence comes from Selenomonas timonae, assembly GCF_014250475.1. Classification (NCBI taxonomy): domain Bacteria; kingdom Bacillati; phylum Bacillota; class Negativicutes; order Selenomonadales; family Selenomonadaceae; genus Centipeda; species Centipeda timonae. The sequence continues at coordinate 729,196 of NZ_CP060204.1, forward strand.
TTAACAACGAAATTGTCAGCTTCCACATTGGAAAGACACCGTCTGCGATGGGGATTCAGTCCGCACTTGAGGAAGCAATTCGTGTGACAGCAGATTGTCCTTATCGGCGCACCTTCCACTCCGATCAGGGGTGGGCATATCAGATGAAGTCGTACACGAAGCGGCTCAAGGAGGAGAGAATCTTTCAGAGCATGTCACGCAAGGGGAACTGTCTGGACAACAGTGTGATGGAGAACTTCTTTGGACTCTTAAAGCAAGAGATTTACTATGGGCGCGTCTACCATAGCTACGAGGAACTCAAGACGGCGATCGAAGAGTATATCATCTACTACAATGAGTGTCGCATCAAGGAGTCTCTCGGCTGGCTCAGTCCTGTTCAGTTCCGTCGCAAACATCTCGCCGCATAGAAAAAAGCGCAGGAAATCGCTTTCCCACGCTTTCAGGTCTAACTTTTCGGGGTCACTACACTGTGCGGCGGTTTGGTCTATAGGAATGGAGGATGGACTTAGATTAAGCAAGCATGGAGCGGAGGAACCAGATCTGCTTTGCGTAGTTGGTGACGTGATCCTCCATGAGGTTGGCGACACCGAAGCAGTCGTGTGCATCGGCTGCCTTGCGGATCTCGAGTGCCTGATCGCGGAGGAGTTCGAGGTCAGCAAGTGTGATCTCGAGTGCCTTCTTCTGATCGACTGCCTCATCGCCGAGCTCCTTAATCGTTGCAATGGCGAGGTATCCCTTGAGGCTCGCGACCGGCTGTGCGCCCGCCATCTTGAGCAGCTCTGCCGTCTCATCGAGTACGTCTGCGAATGCGTCATAGAGCGACTCGAGGTACTCGTGGACTGCCTTGAACTGCGAGCCGACGACGTTCCAGTGGAGGTTGTGCAGCTTGATGTAGCCGACGCCGATGTTGGCGATGTAGGCGTTGAGTGCGTTGTTAAGGTTTGCATCATTTGCGTGTGACATAGTGAAAAATCCCCTTTCATAATTTTGTACTGCAGATACCTTGTGTATCTGTTTCATATCTCATTACGTGTGCTATTATATCCCAGAAGGTTTTACTTGTCAATAGTTATTATTAAATATTTTGTTCATGAATCAAAAAAGAGCTGGTGCACGAAGTCGTTTCGACTCGTGTAACAGCTCTTTGTTAGCGTTTCTCGGACGCTCAAGGCGCCCCTACCACCGCTCACGCGATCCCCCTCCCCCGTACCGACGGGGGAGGCTTTGCGTTACCGTATATCAGTCCTTCACATTGCGGAAGGCGAGCGAGTAAAGGAGGACGACGGCAAAGCAGAGGACGGGGAGGTAGAATGCGCTGCGGATGGCGGCGACATCAGGGGTGAAGCCGCTGACGAGTCCGGAGAGGGTGCCGCCGTCGACGAGTGCGCCCATCATCGGCGTGATGGGGATGGAGCCGAGCGAGACGACGGTCTCGATCATGTCGTAGCGGTCAAGCGGTATGTGCGCGACGGCAAATCCGGTGGCCGTGGGCGGATGTGCATGCACGACGGAGCGCACGTCTGCGCGATCCTTGTAGCAGCGCAGGTGCATCTTGATCTCGGAGGAGGGACGATAGCCCTCGTTTGCCTCAAGGATGTTGCCCTCGCGGTCGATGCGCACGAGTTTCTCGGGCGTGATAAAGCTCTTGCTGATGCCGGTCGGCGTTGCGAGCAGGGTGTCGTCGTCCAGGAGGACGGTGACGTTGCCGTCGTTCGCGGCGACCCAGCCGAGCTGCCACATCTTGTGACAGACATCGCAGATCGCGTCTTTTGTTTCCTTTATATTTTCCATTTCTCTCACCTTTCAGGCGTCCGTGACGACACCCTTTTGCAGTATGATGTTGGCGTACAGCGCGGATTCGCCCGTGGTGACAATGGCGTACGCCGTGCGCGCCTCGTCGTAGAAGCGGAACCGCTCGATCGTGCCGACGGCTGCTGCGCCGCGCGCGTCATGCTTTGCAATGATCTCCTTGTACGTGTCTCAGATCGGTGTTGCAACAGGATCGCCCGGCATGACCTCCATGAGGCTGACTGGTTTGTCAACGTAGGGGGCGAGCGGGAACAGCGTGAGGATTGCGTCGAGGAGTTCGGGAACGCCGTGCCCGTCGGCGCGGATGACGATGCAGTCCTTACCGACCGATTCGGCGGGGAAGTTGCCGTCGCCGATGACGATGCGGTCGCTGTGTCCCATCTCGGCGAGTACCTTGAGGAGTGCGGGCGAGATGATCTTGGGGATTCCTTTCAGCATGGGGGCAGCCCCTTCCATTTTTCAAAATGTGCGTCCCATTGGTCGTTGTTCTTCGGCTCGTAGGCGGTGATGTCGGAGGAGGCACGGATGAGTGCGCGCGCCTCGGCAAGATCCTTGACCTCGCCCGCCGCAATCAGCTGCAGGGCGATATTGCCGAGGACGGTTGCCTCAATGGGTCCCGCGAGGACGGTGCGTCCGCACGCGTCTGCCGTGAGCTTGGCGAGGAGTCGGCTCTGGACGCCGCCGCCGATGAGGTAGATCTTGTCGTAGTGTTTGCCCGTGCAGGTCTCGATCTCGGTGAGTGCCGCGCGGTAGGAGAGCGCGAGGCTCTCGTCGATGCAGCGGATGACGGCGCCCACGCTCTCGGGAACGGGCTGCCCCGTGCGCTCGCACGCGGCGCGAATGCGGAGCGGCATGTCGCCCGAGGGCAGGAAAGCGGGATCGTCGGGGCGGATGAAGGAGCGCTGTGCGGGCGCTGCCGCTGCCAGCTGCTCGAGTTCGCCGTAGCTGTACTCGTGCCCCTCGCGCATCCATTGACGGCGGCTTTCCTGTATGAGCCAGAGACCGATGAGATTCTTGAGGAACGAGATCCGTCTGCAGCAGCCGCCCTCGTTCGTGATGTTGTACGCGGCGGACTCCACGTTGATGACCGGCTCCCTCAGTTCCGTGCCCAGGAGCGACCATGTGCCGCAGGAGAGGAAGATGAAGTCCTCCTCGCCCGTGGGCACGCCCGCCATTGCACTCTGCGTATCATGCCCTGCGACTGCAATGATCTCGGGGCGGTTCATACCGAGCTCTGCGGACAGTTCCTCGGTCATGCGCCCGATGGGCGTCGCCGTGGGCACAATCTCCGTGAGAATCTGCGCGGGCAGTTCCAGCGCGTCCAGCACCTCGCACGACCATGTGCGGCTGCGCGCGTCAAGCATCTGGGTTGTCGTTGCAATCGAGTACTCGGTCTTCTTCTCACCTGACAGGAAGTAGTTGATGAAGCCCTTGCCTTCCTTTGCACGTCCCTCCAGATCGTAGCCCGTCGCCTTCTTGACCGCCTCGGGGCTCCAGTAGGTACGTACGTCGGCAAAGATCTGGGCGCGGTTCGTGAGCAGCTTGTTGAAGAGCATCGCAACGCCGTTCAGCGTGTCGTTCTCGGTGGCAAGGATGTACGGCTCGCGCGCACCATTCCAGTCGAACGAGGAGTTCATCATCGCTTCGGCGAAATCGCCGTTCGGGTAGAAGTCCGTCCACTGGCGCTGCCCCTGGAAGCCGCCCGCAATCGCGTTGTGCCCGAGCACCTCTTCCTCGCAGCCCTTCGGCAGATTCTTGTTGCCGTTGTAGAGATCCTTGATGATGCACATCATCTTGACGACGAATTCCCACGCCTCTTCCTTTTCGGCGTCGGACTTGCGTGCAAATTCGGGGTTCTTGTCAAAGCCCTCCTTGCAGTGCTCCTTCGTCCATGCGAGTGCCTTCTTGTACTCCTCCGGGTCGTAGACACCCTCCGTCATGCGGCGGATGATCTCGACCTCGTCGACGGATTCGACGCGCATGCCGAGGTACTCCTCGAAGAACTCGGGGCTGATGATCGAGCCGCCGATGCCCATCGTGATCGCGCCGATCTGGAGGTAGGACTTGCCGCGCATCGTGGCGGCGGCAACGGCAGCGCGGCCGAAGCGAAGCAGCTTCTCCTGCACGTCGGCGGGGATCTCCTCCGCGTCTGCCTCCCGCACGTCATGGCCGTAGATGCCGAATGCGGGCAGCCCTTTCTGTGCGTGGCTCGCGAGGACGGAGGTGAGGTAGACTGCGCCCGGCCGCTCCGTGCCGTTGAAGCCCCAGACGCCCTTGATCGTCATCGGATCCATGTCCATCGTCTCCGAGCCGTAGCACCAGCACGGCGTGACCGTCAGCGTGATGTCCACGCCCGCGCGGCGGAACTGCTCTGCGCACGCCGCCGCCTCGGGGACGCGGCCGATGGTCGAGTCCGCGATGATGACCTTGACGGGATCGCCGTTTGTGTAGCGCAGGTTCTCCTCGAAGAGCTTCTTCGCTGCGCGTGCCATGCCCATCGTCTGCTCCTCAAGTGCGCCGCGTACGTCGAGAACCCCGCGCCGCCCGTCGATCGTCGGACAAATGCCGATGACGGGATAGCCGCCGATACATCTTGTTTCTGTCATGATGATTTCCTCCGTTTCGTAATTGATTCATCGCTATGATGAATATTTGATTTTTTCTGTCATGTCCGTATTATAGCATTGAAGAAGCCCTCCCGCTTGTACTATACTATGTAAAAGTTGTATGATTTTATCTTTTTTATAAACTCTGATATATTTTGAGAAACGATTTCATCATGTATAGGTTGTGAAAGATATAACAATCTTGACCTAAAACATGATGATATTATCTTTTATAAAATGGAGGGTCAGACGATGAAACACGAGGGATACAACGAATTCCGCACGCGCGGGCGCTTTGATTTTCCAATCGAATTCCATCATGTCGACCGCAATCATCCGCGTTTTCATATGCCCTATCACTGGCACATCGAGTATGAGATCGTCTACATCGTACGCGGCGGGCTGAAGCTCGCGCTGAACGAGGACACGGTGCAGGCGCAGACGGGGGATATCATCTTCATCCGCGACGGCATCGTGCACGGCGGAGCACCACTCGATGAGGAGACCGTCTACGAGTGCATTGTGTTCGATCTGAAGAAGCTGCTGCAGGGGAGCCAGAGCACAGGCGCGCGCGTACAGCCGATTCTCGAGCATGAACTCCTTATCAATAAATACATCCCGGGCACAACGGCGGATGTCCCCGGGATGATTGCCATGCTGTTTGCAGCGATGAAGGAGGCGTATGCGGGCTATGAGATGGTCGTGACAGGGATGCTCTACAGCTTCCTCGGCGCGGTGCTCCGCCACGGACTCTGCCACGCGCCGAACGCCGCGCTGCGCGAGAGCAGCCGCCGGCGCGTCATGCAGCTCAAGAAGACCTTTCAGCTCATCGACGACGCCTACGACCAGCCGCTCACCCTCGGCGATCTCGCCGCAGCGGCAGGGCTGACTCCGAACTATTTCTGCCGGTTTTTTCAGAAGATCACGCACCGCAGCCCCATTGACTATCTGAACTACTACCGCATCGAGGCGGCGTGCATCCGCCTCGCGCAGGGCGATGAGAGCATCACGGAGATTGCGCTCGCGACGGGGTTCAACGACATCAGCTACTTTATCAAGACGTTCCGCAGGTACAAGGGAATCTCGCCGTTGAAGTATCAGAAGACAATTTCCTCTTGACAAAAAATAACTTTTGTATATAATTCATATCAACAAAATATGTGTTTTCGGAAATGGAAAAGGGGACTTACCATGAGCGAGAAAAAATACCATTTTGAAACCCTGCAGGTGCGTGTCGGACAGGAGGAGGCGGATCCCGTCACGGATGCGCGTGCGGTGCCGATCTATCAGACGACCTCGTACGTGTTCCACAATGCACAGCATGCCGCCGACCGCTTTGCACTCAAAGATCCAGGCTATATCTACGGGCGGCTCATGAACCCGACGCAGGATGTGTTCGAGAAGCGCATCGCGGCACTTGAGGGCGGCGCGGCGGCACTCGCGTTTGCCTCGGGGGCAGCGGCGATCACGGCGACGTTCCAGGGGCTTGCCCATGCGGGTGATCATATTGTCGCGCAGCAGACGATCTACGGCGGCTCGTACAACCTCCTCGCGCATACGGTGAAGGAGTGGGGCATCGACGTGACCTTTGTCGATCCGAAGGCGGGCGCGCAGGGCTTTGCGGACGCGATCCGTCCGAATACGAAGTGCGTCTTCATCGAGACCGTCGGCAACCCGAACGCCGACCTCATCGACATCGAGGCGGTCGCACAGGCAGCGCACGCGCAGGGCGTACCCGTCGTCATCGACAACACCTTTGCCACCCCCTACCTCCTGCGCCCCATCGAGCACGGCGCGGACATCGTTGTGCACTCGGCGACGAAGTTCCTCGGCGGACACGGCGCGAGCCTCGGCGGCGTGATCGTCGACGGGGGTAAGTTCGACTGGAAGGCATCGGGACGCTTCCCGCACCTCACCGACCCAAATCCGAGCTATCACGGCGTGAGCTTCGTCGATGCGCTCGGTCTTGTCGCATTCGTTGTCTATATCCGCGCACTCATCCTGCGCGACACGGGCGCGGCAATCGCACCACAGAGCGCGTTCTACTTCATCCACGGGCTTGAGACCCTGTCCCTGCGCGTCGAGCGTCACGTCGAGAACGCGCTGAAAGTGGTGGACTTCCTCGCGAAGCACCCGAAGGTGGCGAAGGTCAACCATCCGTCTCTCGCCAACCACCCTGACCATGAAATCTACAAGCGGTACTTCCCGCACGGCGGCATCTCCATCTTCACGTTCGACATTGTGGGCGGGCGTGAGGCGGCGTTCCGCTTTATCGACAAGCTGACCCTGTTCTCGCTGCTCGCGAACGTTGCGGACGTGAAGTCGCTTGTCATCCACCCCGCGACCACCACGCATTCTCAGATGAATGAGGCAGAGCTTGCCGCCTCCGGCATCGGTGAAGGAACGGTGCGTCTATCCATCGGCATCGAGCACGTCGATGATCTGATTGTCGACCTCGAAAACGCCCTCGCCGAGGTTTGAGGATGTTGTGAGCAGTAATGCGGTGTTACTGCTCTTCCGAAAAAAGCCCTTGCCAACGCGCCCCTCACTGTGCTATAATGCGTCATGTCGCGTAAGCGCATGGAGAGGTGTCCGAGTGGTCGAAGGTGCTTGACTCGAAATCAAGTGCAGTGATGAGCTGCCGTGGGTTCGAATCCCACCCTCTCTGCCAGTAAAATCAAGGCTTCGTGGGGATTTCCACGAAGCCTTTTCTGTACGTATTTTTGGGTGAAAAACAGGATTTTGGGCACATTTTGGGCATTAGAGATTTTGAACTTGTTTTTAGAGGCTGTGAAATTTGTGGCTGCGACATAGAAAAAGAGGATGCCGTGCAGCATCCTCAGATTGTTTGTGCATCACTTTTGAGCTCCTTGGTAGGAGCTGTTTGATCTCCCCGCTCAGCGGACGAAAAGACCTCTTTTGTCTCTTGTCCTGTGTCTTTTTTGCAGAATGCCCGTGTTTATGGCGGTATCCATACCCTGTTATTTGCATGGACAGGCGGGACGAGAGGACAATACTCTGGCGGACGGCGCATCACTTCTTTGGGGAATGTGATGCACCTTTCTCCGTTATAGGAGTGCCAGGTACTTGGCCTGCTCGTCTTTTGAGATCTTCAGAGCGTCCATGGCAGCTTCAGCGGTAAGCCCTAAACTTAAAATGAGATTCTTGATGTTCTTCAGACGCTCCTCTGTCTTGCCTTCTGCAACGCCTTCGTTATAAAGTTCTTCCATTACCCTACACATCGTGGTAACCCCCTTTTCGTCTTCTTTGAAAAAGCGTGCGCGCTCGGCGAGTACATCACTGTACATGTCGTTTGGATCACTGCAAAAGAAGTCGTGCATGAGACGTCCGAGCGGGCTTTCACTCTGACATTCCCCGTTGACGTAGAGAATGTGTGCACCGTCGTCGAACACCTCCTCGGTGTCCTCGAATGTTCGCCGAACCTTGTAGAGCGGTTTCCCCCGCCTCCACACGTCATGCTCGGTGATGAAGATGACGTAGGTTTCCGGCAGATCAGGGAAGAGCGTTCCCTTGCTGACCTCGCGGGAATCAATCATGCTGCTGTTGTAGCGAGCACGCAGTGGAATCGCGCCCTCGTCGCTCGTTGTATCTCCACATTGTAGATCGCCTTGCCATCCGTTGCAAGGGCGTCGAAGCGGACAGAACGTCCGTAGAGATTCGGCACACTCTGCTGCGTGATGACCTCCGTCACGCGCAGGCGGTCATTGCCCAGCACAGCACGAAGCACGACCTCCATACAGGGGATATTACTGTCAAAGCAGCTGTTAAAGAACGTGTCATCCATCAACCGAAGCTGTTTGATCTTTTCAAGGTATCGAATTTTCTTTTGTTCGAGTTCGATGATACTCACCTCAAATCAAATGATCTACCTATATTTTATAGGGATTTTGTCTTTTTTGCAAGATTGTCATTTCTCTTGCGTGCCAAAAACGTAATCGCCGATTTTCCCGGCAGCTTCCTCCTTTGTCTTTTGCATAACGTGGGTGTAAAGATCGGCTGTAATGGCAATCGAGCTGTGTCCAAGGATTTCGGAAGCTGTTTTCATGGCAACGCCGGATTGCAGCATCAGCGAAGCACAGGATTTGTCGACGAAGTTCGGGTGAAAAAGATGCCAAAGATAGTGTGGCTGAAATTATCAGTGGTTCCTTAGGGCACAAGAGATTTTGAACTTGTTTTTTGAGGCTGTGAAATTTGCGGTTATATGGTGGCAGAGGCGGGGAACTGGATATAGCGCGTTTCATGCGCTCCCATATAAAAGAGCCGCGACGTGCAGATGTCTGCACGTCGCGGCGTTTTGTACTTCGGATGGAGGGATTACTCTCCCTGGCAGAAATTGACGTAGTTGAGGATCAGCTCGGCCGCCTTTTCGAGCGGGATGCGGCTCGTGTTGATGACGAGGTCGTAGTTCTGGGGATCGCCCCACGTCTTGCCCGTGTAGAAGTCGTAGTAGTCCTTACGCTGTTTCTCGATCTCGTTGAGCTGATCGAGGCTCATGCCGCCGTAGTGGGTCTGGGCGCGCTTTGCACGGAAAGTATCATCGGCGCAGATGAAGAAGGAATAGACTTCGGGCTGTCCGGCGAGGATGACATCAGCACAGCGCCCGAGGAAAACTGCGCCCTTTCCCTCCGCCGCGATGGCGCGGATGATTTTGCTCTGCTCGGTATAGAGCTGCCTGTAGGCGGGTACACGGTCGAATGAAGCCGTGCTGATCGCACCGAGACTCGCTTTGGGCACCTCGTAGGATCGACTGATGACGTCCTCGATGCGGTCACCCGCACCAAGACTCTTCGCCGCCATTGTGACAACAGTCTGGTCATAGCGCTTGACCCCCATCGTCTCCGCAAGAATACGGGAGATCTGTCGACCGCCACTGCCGAACTGACGACTGATGGTAATAATGGTATTGTTTTTCATGTTCATATACCTCCTTCAATATGATTATACCGCAGACAGGTACTGCGTGCAAGGAAATCGGGCGTAATTGTGAGATAAAAGTGAAATATCAGTGTTTCTTGCGAAAGTCTGCCATATAGGCGGCGAGTTTCTCGACGCCCGCAAGGGGCATGGCGTTATAGATGGAGGCGCGCATGCCGCCGACGCTGCGGTGTCCCTTGATGCCGCTGAGTCCTTGCTCTTTTGCGCCCGCGACGAAGTCCGATTCGAGGCTTTCGCTCGGCAGGCGGAAGGTGACGTTCATGCGCGAGCGGCTGCCCTCCTCTGCGTGTCCGCGATAGAAGCCGTCGGAGCTGTCGATGGCGTCGTAGAGGAGCGCCGCCTTTTTCGCATTTGCCTCGCCCATCGCAGCGAGTCCGCCGTGCTCCTTGATCCAGCGGACGGTCTTGCCGACGATGTAGATGGCAAAGACGGGCGGCGTGTTGTAGAGGGAGTCGTTCTTCTGGAAGGTGCTGTAACGCAGCATGGTCGGGAGTTCGGCGGGGCTGCTCTCGAGCAGCTTTTTCTTTGCGACGTTCAGCACGACGCCCGCCGGGCCGAGGTTTTTCTGCACGCCTGCATAGATGAAGTCGTAGCTGCCGAAGTCCCACGGACGCGAGAGGATGTCGGAGGACATATCGGCAAAGAGGGGGACGCCGCTGGTTTTGGGCGTGTAGTGGTACTCCGTGCCGTAGATGGTGTTGTTGAGGCAGATGTGGAGGTAGGCGGCGTTTGGCGCAATGTTCAGCTCCTCCTGTGCGGGGACGCGAACGTAGTTCTCCTCCTTGGTCGAGGCGGCAACGGTGCCGACGCCGAGTTTCACGGCCTCCTCGTATGCCTTCTGAGCGAATGAGCCGGAGAGAGCGTAGCTGCCGGGGTGCGACTCGGTGGCGAAGTTCAGCGGGATGAGGGCAAAGGTCTGGCTTGCGCCGCCTGCTGTGAAGACGACGTCGTAGTCGTCGCCGAGTCCCATGAGTTCGAGGATGTCTGCCTTTGCCGCCTGATGCACGGCGTCGTAGGCGGGGGCACGATGGCTGATCTCGAGGATGGACATGCCCGTGCCGTTAAAGTTCAGCAGTTCCGCCTGTACCTCTTTGAGGACGTCCTCGGGGAGGACGGCAGGGCCGGGATTAAAGTTGTAGATGCGGTCGTTCATATTGTCTCCCTCTGTGTGCTGTGTAATGGTGTGTGCCCCGCGCAAACGCTTAGTTGCGCAAACGGTCGCGTGCTCGTCCGCCTAAATACCGATGAATTTCAAACGCGCGCTACGCGCTTGAACGATAGAAATTCATCGGGGGCGGGTCGCACGCTATGCTCCGTTTGCTCCACTAGGGTTTGCTTAGGGCACTACACTGTTCATGATGCATCGGGGGTCTCGCGCGCCCCCTCCGTTCGCGTCATGCGGATCTGGGCGACGCGCGCGCGATCCATGCGTAGGACTTCGAAGGTGAAATCGTCCCATGTGCAGGTCTCACCGGCTTTCGGGATGCGGCCGAACTGTGCGGTGACGAAGCCGCCGAGGGTGTGGAAGTGGTCGTGATCCTCGTCGGGCAGTTCGTCGATGCCGAATTCCTCTTTGAACTCGTCGATGGGGAAGAGTCCATCGAAGACCCAGTTTGCCGTCTCCTCGGCGCCCATGCGTGTGCTTGCGGGCGCATCGTCGTCCGCGCTGCCGATGATCTCCTCCATGATGTCACCCATCGTGATGAAGCCGACGACACCGCCGTACTCGTCGAGGACGACCGCCTCGTGGATTGCGCCCGTGCGGAATTTCTCGAGGACACGCAGCCCCTCCATGGTGCGCGGGACGAAGAGTGGCTTGCGGATGTATGCGGCGAGGTCGATCTCCGCGCCGTCAAGGGCGGCGTCGAGGAGTTCCTTTGCGTAGATGACGCCGCGGAAATCGTCGAGGTTCTCGTAGGCGACGGGGAAGACCTCGTGTGCCGCAGAGCGGATGACGCGCAGCTGTTCTGTGCGGCTCTCGGCGAGGTCGATCCACGCGATCTGCGTGCGCGGTGTCATGAGGGCGGAGGCGGTCTGATCGCTCATGTGAAAGATGCGGTCGACCATGTCCTGCTCCGCCTTTTCAAAGGTACCATCCTCCGTGCCCTGCTCCATGAGATCCTTGACGGCGTCCTCCGTGGCGGAGGCGCGGTTCTCGGGGTTGATACCGACGATGAGGAGCAGCCCGCGCGAGACGGAGACGAGCGCCGCGCTCGGCAGCGCCGTGAGACGCGTGATGAGGCGGATGGAGCGGTGACTGCGCATGAGGATGCCCTCGGGATCCTGCTGTGCGACCTGCTTTGGCAGGAAGTCGCCAAAGAGAAGCGTGAGGGCGGTCATGACGAGGATGCTGAGGATGAGTGCGGCGAGGTAGACCTCCATGCCGGGCAGGAGCTTTTCGAGAAAACGCCCGAAGGTCGGCAGGGCGAGGAGCCCGATGCCAAGTCCCATGAGGAGGCTCGTGCAGGTGACGCCCGCCTGCGCCATTGCAATCGGGCGAGTGGAATGCTCGAGGAGGGCGAGTGCGCGAGCGGCATCCTCGTCACCGCCCTCGGCGAGGCGCTCGAGGCGTCCGCGGTGGGAGGCGGTGAGTGCGGTCTCGACCTGCGCGAAGTAGGCGTTCGCCGAGAGGCAGACGAGGAGCAGGATGAGTGCAATGAGGTCGGATAGGGAACTGTCCAAGGATGTATGCAGCTCCTTTCAATAAATCTGGAGTTTTGTGATAAATGTTACGGAATGCCGCCGTGCGACCGCCACGCAAACGCTTAGTTACGCAAGCGGTCGGGCACTTATCTGCCTAAATACCTGCGGATTTCTTAAACGCGCTTCGCTTGAATGAAAGAAATCCGCAGGGGGCAGAACGTGCCCTCGTTTCCGCTTGCTTCACTAGGGGGTGCTTAGGCGTTTCGTCGGCTGAATTTCCTCTATCCGTAAGGTTGCAAAAAAGATGTTTCGATTGTATTGTAGCACAGACGCGGCGAAATGTCATTTCTCCACCACAATATCCGTCAGTCCGAAATACTTGATTGCCCCCTCCTTCGTTACGTTGTTGTCCCAGTCCTCGTAGTAGACGTGACGGAGGGCGCGGTTCGTGCGGTCGATGCGCGGGAAATGGACGATGGCTTCGCCGCGTGCACACGCCTCCTCGATCTGTGAGATGCGCGCCGCGTCCGCTGCGCCCATCTCATGTGTGATGAGGAGCGCGGCCGTGCCCGTGTAGGCAAAGAGGAGGATGGCCGCCGCCGCGATTGTCCGCCGCGCCGTCGCGCTGAGCAGGCTGCGGAGGGCGGGATTGCCGAGGAGTGTGAGCGCCGCCGTGACGAACATCGCGGCAGAGCTGAATGTCGCGCGTCCCGGGAAGGTCGGCGCGGCGAGCATGACGAGGTTGTTGCAGACACCGAGTGCGATGAGGAATGCGGCATAGCGGAGCGTTGGCGAGGCGCGGAGCAGTTCGCCCGCGGGGATGCGCGATGCTGCCGTGCGGATGGAGGCGGCAGTCAGCCCAAGCTGCTGCTTGAGCCGCGCGTAGAAGAGGAGAATTGCCAGCCAGTAGATCGCCATCTCCTCGAACCCGTTCATGAGATTCGTGAAGAGGTGGATCGTCTTCGGCTTTGTCAGGCCGAGCGGCGTCAGTACGCCTTCAATCACGGCGTCGCGGATTGCGCCCGCAACCCAGCCGCCTGTGAAATACGAGACAGCGAGGAGGACGAACGCGGCGGCAAGGAGGATTGTTCCGGTGCCTGCACGCTCTGCAGGCGCTGTCTCCATCCCTGCACGGTCACGTCGATAGAGACGCCATATCGTCAGAATCAGGAGGAGAACGGGGAGGAGGTAGAGCAGCATCTCGCCCTGACCTGCAAACTGATTGCCGATGTGCGCGAGGATTCCCTTGCCCGTGCCCTGTTCGTCATAGCGCACGTAGTTGCCTGGGGCGGCGACGAGGCCAATCAGCCCGAGGAATGCACCGAGCGCACCTGAGAGCATCCACGGCGGGAGATATGCATAGCGTCGCCACACGTAGAGGCAGATGCCGAACGCGAGCAGGACGATGGTCACGGCGAGATTTTCGATCGACCAGCCCGCACAGATGCCGAGCAGGAGCATCGGCAGGACTGCCCATGCGCATCGTCGCTGTATGCCGCACTCTATCGACTTCAGCGCGAGATTATACGGCAGGAGGAAGAGGAAGGCGGGCACCGCCGACCAGAGGTAAACGGTTGAGCCGCTCTTCCAGACGGCGACCTCACCGAAATGCGGCAGTGCGAGCCAGAGCATGAGTGCTGCCGCCGCGAGCAGTCCCGGCGCATGGCGGATCTCCGCCCTCCGCAGCGCGTGCATTGTCACGAGAACGGCGAGCGCGAGGAACATGAGGGCATTCGCCGCATCGAAGGCAGGCTTTCCCAGCCAGAGGAAGAGATTCAGACAGATGACCGTCATCATGCGCCCGCCGTGCAGGAGGTAGTGCTGCACGGCGGAGGAGAGCACATCGGAGAATGCGCCGACGTGAACGCCTGTGTTCCAGATCAGCGAGTAGTCGTAGTCGTCGCGGTGGATGGGCATAAAGTGATTGAGCGTAAGCATAAAGGCGAAGATTGCGCCTGCGGCAAGCACGGTCTGTACGATGTTATTTTTTTCGGTGCTCTCTGTTTTTTGTGCGTTCATTCCCCTGTTTCCCTGCACCGCTTTACCTCCCTGCGCAGCTTGCTGTAGTCGAATTTCTCCCCGTCGCGCTCGTCAATCAGATAGGTCGGGCGCTGTTTGCTCTCCGTAAAGACGCGCCCGAGGTACTCGCCGATGATGCCAAGTGAGAGGAGCTGCACGCCGCCGAGGAAGAGCAGCACCGTCATGAGGGTCGGATAGCCCGCCACGGGGTTGCCGTAGAGCAGGGCGTCCACGAGAACGACGAGCATGTAGCCGATGGCGAGTGCTGAGACGAGGAGCCCGAGCACCGTCGTCAGGCGCAGCGGCGCTGTCGTAAAGGACGTGATGCCCTCGATCGCAAGCGAGAGGAGCGCGGGGTAACTCCATGTCGTTGTGCCTGCCGCGCGTGGCTGCACGTGGAACGGAATCTCCTTCTTTTTGAAACCCACCCAGGTGAAGAGCCCCTTGGTAAAGCGCTGATTCTCGCGCAGGAGCCGCAGTGCCGCGACACAGCGGTGATCGAGCAGACGGAAATCGCCCACGTCACGCTGCAGGGTGAAGCGGCTGACCGCCTGCATCGAGCGGTAGAAGAGATTTGCCATTGTGCGCTTGAGGAAGGTCTCGTCCGTGCGATCCGTCCGCTTGCCGCAGACGTCGTCGTAGCCTGCGCGCCACAGTGCGACCATCTCCGGGATGAGGGCGGGCGGGTGCTGCAGGTCGGCATCCATGAGGATGACGGCATCGCCGTCCGCGTAGTCGAGTCCCGCCATCATCGCGGGCTCCTTGCCGAAATTGCGCGTGAAGCTGATGTAGCGGACGTTCGTGTGCGCCTCGGCCAGCGTGCGGATGGCGGCGAGTGTATTGTCGCGGCTGCCGTCGTCGATAAAGAGGTAGGTGAAGGTAGCGTCTGCAATCCCTGCGGTCGCCGCCTCCACCGTCTCGTAGAAGCGCCCCACAACCTCCGCCTCGTTATAGCAGGGTACGATAATTGTAATTCTGTCCATAGTTCTTCCTCAATATATCCGTGGGTACGCTACGCAAACGCTTAGACGTATCCCACGGATGAATCCGCAAACGTCCTGAAATTCGTGATCTCTGCGTCCGCTGCTGCGAGTGCATCACGCACGGTGGGGGCGCAGACGGCGGCAAACTCCGCCTCGAAGTCATGATTCCAGAGGCAGTCGCGGATGAGCACGGCATTGTCCGTGCCGGGGTGGAGCATGACCTCGGTCACGCCTTCCCTCAGTCCTGCTGCGATCTCTGTGAGCGCCTCTGTATCGACCGCCTCGCCTGCGACAATGCCCGCGAAGTGATCGGGGACGCGGATGCCGCGCGCCTTTGCCTTTGCAGCGGCGCGGTGTGCGAGGACGGAGAGCCCCGCGCGCCCGATGAGCTGCCCGATGCCGCCGAAGTCCCCTGCAAAGAGGGGCGCGCGCGGGGCGCGCATGGCGGGGATCTGCGCCTCCTTGCACAGATCGAGCGCGATATCGATAACGCCCGGCAGGACGTGCATATGCTGATGGCTGTCCGCATGCGTCGGGTGAATGCCCGCCGCCTCGACGCGCCGCAGCTGTGCCGCGAGCTCCGCGCGTACCTCGCTCAGATTGACCGCACCGCGCAGGACGCGCACGGTCAGCGCAGTGTGATCATCGACGAAGACGCCCGCCTCCGTGACGAGCGTCGGAATCTCGGCGGGCGGCAGGACGGGATTGCCGTTGACGAGCGTCAGATGGATGCCGACACCGAGTTCGGGTGTCCGCCGCGCGAGCGCTGCCGCATCGTCAAATGCCGCGCCGCCGGGCATGATGGTTGCAGAGCGCAGGATGCCGTCGTGTATGCCGCGCTCCACGGCGCGGTTGATGAGCGTGTGCCGACCGAAATCGTCGGCGTTCAGAATGATTTGCTTCAAGTCGTCGTCCTCATGTCATTTATATGGGAGGCATGTTTTCCACTGATGTCCAACGCAAACGCTTAGGGAAATCAGCATACAAACACGCGGATTTCCATATCATACCCCATTTTGTTAATATTTTCGACAAAAAACCTGAAATTACCTTTTCTACATAGGTCTTTTGTAGTAAAATAATCTAGATTAACTATAGAGTGAAAAGGAGCTTTCCATGGTCGTTGAAATCATCAGCGTGGGCACGGAGTTGCTCATGGGTAGCATTGTGAACACGAATGCGCAGTATATCGCGCGCCATCTTGCACATATGGGGCTGGACGCCTACTATCAGACCGTTGTCGGCGATAACCCCGAGCGCCTGCGCGCCGCGCTCGATATTGCCTACACGCGCGCGGACTGCGTCATCACGACGGGCGGGCTTGGCCCGACGAAGGATGACCTGACGAAAGAGATGCTGATCTCCTATTTCGGCGCTGCGCCTGTGGAGGATGCGGAGGCGCTCCGCCGCCTCGAGGCGCGTGCGGCAAAGCGCGGCATTGCACTCACGGAGAGTATGCGCAAACAGGCGACCGTGCCCTCGGGCGCGATCGTGCTGCAGAACGATCACGGCACGGCGCCCGGCGTCATCATCGAGAAGGACGGGCGCGCGTGTATCATGCTGCCCGGCCCGCCGAAGGAGATGAAGCCGATGTTTGAGACGGCGTGTGACGTCTTCCTGCGCGGAAAGAGCGACAAGGTCTTCGTCTCCATGAACATCAAGCTCTATTCGATGGCGGAAAAAGGGCTGCCCGTCGGGGAATCACCCGTTGCTGACCGCCTCGGCGCACTTGTCGATGGAGAGAATCCATCCGTTGCGACCTACGCAAAGGAGGACGGCTGTCTCGTGCGTGTCACGGCGGCAGCTCCCACGCGGGAGGAGGCGCGCACACTGCTCGCCCCGACCCTTGCTGCCGCGCGCGAGGCGATCGGCGAGGAGTACATTCGATCGGTGGAAGAGGACTGAATGCAGATGGGGATAGTCAGGCGGAGCGTGGGGGCGCTTCTCGCTGTCATAGTATTGCTTGGTGCCGTACCTGTGGGTGCGGCGGAGAAGTCTGCGCCGCGCCACAGCGCGCAGGCAATCGGAAAGGCAGAGCGGGCGATGCAGGAGATCACGGCGCAGGCGGCACGCGAGACGGCGACCGCAGAGATGCAGGACACGCGTATTTCCTCCGTCATGTTGCACTGGACGCCGTATCCCGCAGCGGTGCGCTATGCCGTGCGCGTCCTGCGCGGCTCTGTGGGCGCGCCGATGAAGACGATTGCCACGATGGAGTACGTCTATACGACCGGGCTGCATCTGCCGCTCATGGCATACGGCGCGGTGGATGACCTCTATTGGACGGTGCAGCCGCTCGGCTACGACGGCACACCGCTTGCTGCGGCATCGGAGCCGTGCCCCGTGCGCGAGGCGGAGGCAGACCCCGCCGCACCCGCGCTGACGACGGAGTATGCGGCGATGCCATATGCGCCGCTCTACCCCGTCTACTCGTGGGTTCCGCTCGCGGGGCAAAAGGAGCACGAGGTCGAGGTCTATCGCCGCGAGGTGGGGCATGACCGTTACGTGCATACGCTGCGGGGCGGCGAGTACGATGTCTACGACGACACGCCCTTTACCGTGCCGGGCACGTATGTCTACCGCGTGCGCGGCGTGACGGCGGCGGGGATGCCGATCTCGAACTGGTCGGCGTATGGCTCGTTCACCGTCGCGGAGCGCACGCCGATCGCGGCGCTCGGCGACAGCATTACGCATGGCGGCGGCGCAATCACCGTGCCGCCCTCGTATCAGCTCTACGATTGGGAGTCCTACTGCACCGTGCCCGTGAAAAACCTCGGGCGCAGCGGCGACACGACGGAGGCGATGCTCGAACGCTTTGAGCGCGATGTCCTGCCTTTTGCACCGCGCGTCCTTATCATCATGGGCGGCGTGAATGATTACCGCGTCGGCATCTACGGCGCGGAGACGGTGCGCAACCTCGCGGCGCTGCGTGAGAAATGCAGGGCGCACGGCATCACGCCGATCTTTCTGACGGCGACGCCGATCCGCCCAGCGCTCATGACCGCACGCATGACGATCAATACGCCTCCGAGCGATTGGTGGGCGCACCGCGACTATGTGAACAACTGGGTCATGCAGCAGGAGCACAGCATCGATGTTGCGACCGTGCTCTCGGATGCGGACGGCGAGCTCGAGGAGGGCTATACGACGGACGGGCTGCACCCCGACCTCACGGGGAAGAAATACATTGGACAGACCGTGGACAGCTATCTGCGCACGCATTTCGCCTATGCTTCGGCTGAGGCGGAGCGGCGGGTGCGGATGCTGAAGAATATGGAGAAAACGAGCTAGATGGATGGAGGCGAAGTCCCTAAGCGAACCCTAGTGGAGCAAGCGGAAACGAGGGCACGTTCTGCCCCCTGCGGATTTCTTTCGTTCAAGCGAAGCGCGTTTAAGAAGTCCGCAGGTATTTAGGCAGATAAGTGCCCGACCGCTTGCGTAACTAAGCGTTCGCGTGGGACTCGCCCCAAAGGATAAATAAATTTGCAGGGGAGGGGGCTCTATGACATATCGCCTGCGCCTCGGTGCGCTCGTGCTCCTCGTCGCGGCGCTCATCGGCGGCGCGTACACGGGGTACTGTTATCACCGCGACCGCACGCCCGAGGCGGCGCTGCACGCGATTGCGCGCGCCGTCGTGACCGAGGATCGGAAACTGTTTGACGAATACGTCGACGAGGACGCCGTGTTCGCCGTGATGCACGAGGAGGCAACCGCACTCCTCGCGGACAACATTGCGGCACTCCACGAGCGGCATCCCTCCGACTGGTTCTTCCGCCACGATACGGCATTTATGTATGACTACATGGCGGAGCGGCGCGCGGCGGACATTGCCTTTACGCGCCTTTTGCTGGACTACTACTTCGACGCGGAGCGCGTGCCTGTGACGAAGGAGGACGGCAATGCGCGCTGGGGCTCGGACGAGGTGCGCGCCTTTGCCGCACACTACACGGCGAGCATCGAGTTGCCCGTGATTACAGGCGACCGCGCCATGGTGAATGTGATTGTGCGTGGCGACGATACGGACTACGGCCGCCTCCTGCCCGAGGGCTCCGTGACGATGGAGCTCGCGCGGCAGACGGACGGGCGTTGGAAGCTCGTCGGGGTACATACGGATACCGCGCGCACGAACGGCTTCTATGCCTTGATTGACGCGGCGGAGAGGTATTGGGAATTTCAAGGTTGGGATTGATCTGGACGAAAAGGAGAGCAGAACATGAAGTACGAGCTTACGAAAGACTATCTGACGGGCATTGATATGATTGATGAGGAGCATGGAAAGCTCTTTGATCTGGCAAATGAATGTTACGATCTCGTGATGGACGATGCGGCAGTTGACCGATTCGATCGCATTGTTGCCCTGCTCGAGGAGTTGCGCGCCTACGCGGCGACGCATTTCGCCCATGAGGAGGAGTATATGGAGCGCATCCAATACGAGCGGCGCTTCAGCGAGCGCTATCAGCACCTGCGCTTCATCCAGAAACTCAGCGAGATCAACCTCGACGACATCGACGAGAACCAGCAGGAGTATCTGCTGAACATCCTCGACTTTCTTGCACGCTGGCTCTACGGTCATATCAAGGTCATGGACTGCCGCATTCCAAAGGAGGATGTTGCTGCAGCAAAATAGGTAGACACAGAAATCCTTGAGAAGTGTGCGCAGAGAGAAAGCGGGAACGATTTAGATGAAATACGAGTTTACCGATGATTATCTGACGGGAATCGCGTCTGTGGACGCGCAGCACAGCAAGCTGTTCGATCTCACGAACGAGTGCTATGAGCTCGTGATGGAGAGTGCGTCGGAGGACAAATACGACAAGATCGTCGCGATATTGGAGGAGCTTGCCGCCTATGCGGGCACGCATTTTGCGCACGAGGAGGCATATGCGGAGAGCGTCGGCGATCCGCACCGCTTCAGCCATCGTGCACTCCACCTGCGCTTTATGAAGAAGGTTGGAGAGATCGACCTTGATGCAATCGATGAGAACCAGCAGGAGTATCTGTTGAACATTCTCGACTTCCTTGCGCGCTGGCTCTACGATCATATCAAGGGGCGCGACTGCAAGCTGCCGCATGAGCACGCCTAGGCATACACAAAAACACCCCGCAATGAGCAGTTGCGGGGTGTTTTTGCTGTGTATTATATTTTAGGAGAGCTCTGGAAACCATATCCTTTCCACAGGCTATGGTCTCAAACGAAAGCCTGTAGATAATATAGCATATGAGAGAATGAAATTCAATAGCATAAAGAAAAATATTTGGATATAAATTTTATATCATGAAGATAAAAGAAGGTTATTTTTGGATAAAAACAATAAAAATGGGAAGAAAGAACTATGTTCAAGCATTGGCTTTTTTTCTATAATAAACGTGAGACAAAGGAAATGTCTCAAGATCGGTTGTGTGCAGTCGAGCACAACGAAAAATACTCATAAGGAAATGAGGTGGCTGTAATGGCAGTCATATCACTGGCAGCGGTGCTGGACGATCCGGCTAAACGGATCCCAATCAATGCCATGGTGCGCGCGGCAGCGGTTTATCCCGCGAAGGACGATGCCCTCATCGAGGGGATGCGTGCTCAGCGGCTCGCGTATCGTGAGCAGATTCGGCAGCTCCACCGCATGGATGGTGAAGCGTACGAGGTTGACATTCAGGCGCTTGCACGTTCGCTGCGCTCGTTGGAGGAGGATATCCACAGCGACGCGACGCGTGAGTTGTTTGGGGATCCGTACGTGGTTGATCTGCAGGGTGTGCGTCCTGCGATTGACGCCGAAGCGGCGTCGGCGTAGTCCTTCTCACGGAGGGAATCATTGAACAATCGAATATTACTGCACAAGAAAACCGCAGGGTGCTGAGTCGGTGGAATGACCGATCAGAGTTCCGTGCGGTTTTTTGTGCTGTGATGGATGATATGAAACGTCCTATGCGAACTCCACGCAAACGCTTGTCACGTGGAGCATGCACAGGTCTGTTATCAACCGATCACTGTTTCGTCTTGATCTGCTCCAATATAAACGGATCCTTGATTTTCCCGTCCTCCGCAAAGAGGATAATCTTCGACATGATCTCTGCTGTCTTGGGATCCTCGTCGAGGAACGGCAGGAAGAGGCGGCCGCGGTGCTGACTGTGGACGGGCAGGACGTTCACCATTGCGCCCGCCTTCTGCTGCACGATGCCGCTGCCGAGGTGGACGGTATAGTCGCCGAGCGTTCCGTGGATATGTGCGTGCGTGCCATCGAGACGGACGTTGTCGAGCTTAAAGAGCGGCAGATTGAACTGCACGATGGCGCGGCGCATCTCGATGGTCGAGTGGCTTGCCTCGGGGTCGACGCCGCCGACGTGCGCGACGGAGACGACGAGATCGACATCGCGCATGACCTCGGTGAAGATGAGGTCGGGCACATCGTCGATCGGCAGTTTCTTGAACGTCTTGCGGTCGAAGAAGTCCACCCATTCGAGCGTCGGTGCTTCGATGTCGGCGGGCGAGAACCAGTCGGCGAGCGCGTAGATACGCGCGATGATGTTTGCCTTGTAGTAAACGCGCTGCAGTCCGTCCGTGCCATCGACGACCCAGCGGCGCGTCTTGAGCAGCGCGACGGTCTTCGCGGGCTGGATCTGGTGTCCCGCATACCGCAGGCTCGTCTCCTTGCCGCGTTCGTCCACCGTCTTGACGTAGAGCTCGCGGAATACCTGCTTGAACGGCTGACGGATGCCCTTTTCAAAGAGATATGCCTGATACGCCGCCCATGTGCCGCTCTCATAGAGATCAAGCGCGTGGGCGATTTTCACTTCCGCATCCGCTGCGACCTCTGTGCGTGTGCCGTCGGGCGTGACGAGTGCGCCGCCCTCGTAAAAGCCGAATGCCGTGTCCGATTTGAAGACGAGTACACGCAAGAGAGGAGCGATGACAGGATTGTGCTCCATGACGTTTGCAATCTCACGGGCGAGCAGCGGCGTGCCGTCCTCCATCATCTCCTCGAGCATCTTCCGCGTACGGCGGTACTGCTCCTTCAGATTCGTCTCCGCTTCCTTCAGTTCGAGCACGTAGGCATTCTTCTTCAGCTTTGCGGGGATGGATTTCAGCTCCTTGCCGCCCTTTGCGCACACGAGGCTTACCTTGCCGTCCTCCGCCACGCGCAGCCACAGCTCCGTGTCCTCGACCGCCTTGGGTGCAAAGTGGGCGGCGTGCGTCTTGATGAGCTCCGTCTCCGCCGTCCACACGAGGCGCGTCACGTCGTCAAAGCCGCAGGCGCGGGCGAGGTTCGAGAGGGCGATCTCGACCGCCTTTGCCTCGCTCGCGCGGCGCTGTGCGCCGAACTGCCTGCTCTCCTTGAGGAAGTTTTGCAAGAATGTGTAGCGCTCGAGCATATCCTTTTCCCGTGCGCGTTTGAGGGGGATCAGCCCGCAGCACAGGACGAGATCCTTGTTGCGCTTCGCCGCGATCTCCTTCTCCACGTCTGCGAGTTTCATCATGCCGCGCACGGCGTCGGCGAATTTGCGCGCCCGTGCGTGCTTCGCACCGTCGGAGATGTACTTTGCGGCATCGTAGAGACACTCGAAATGCGCCTTGCCGAGCTCCTTGTAGGCTGCGTTGAACCAGTCGATGTCAAACGCGCCCTCCTTCAGATCCTCGACGGCGATCGGGGTGTACTTTGCGATCATGCTCTCGCGATCCTTTGGGATGTCGCTCATGTGCGCCTGGAAGTAGTAACAGCCGCTTGCCATGCCGCGCCAGCCGAGGTGTGCCTCGATGAGCGGAATCCACTGCGGTGCGTACATCGCCGCCTCGACGAGCCGCTGCTCCGTGATGCCGCTTCCCGAGAGAGCCGTCTTCAGCTCCGCCGCTGTCTCGTCCGCGCGCGGGTGGCTGACCTTCAGCAGGTGACTGAGCGTCGATGCCTTCGCCTCGTTTGCCCCGTAGTACCAGCTGCCGCGGTCGAGCTTCAGTGCGCCGAGTGCCTGCAGGATGCGCACGAACGTATCCATGCCCTCGACGCGCACGATGCTTGCGACTGCGGCGGAGTGAAGCGCGGGGGTGTCACCGCGCCGCAGCTCTGCCGTGACGATGCAGTCGATGACATGCTGCCCTTCGTCCCGTACAAAGACGAGGACATCCTCCGTCTGTGCGCCGCGGAAATCTGTGTCCTTTGGGTCGGGGAGAGCACCGCTGCGATAGCGTTCGAGCACATGTATGCGATTCTTTTCCACTGCTTTTTGTTTGCGTGCAGCGTCCTCGCTCATCCCGTCCGCCTGCACGCCGAGGAGCATCTTGTAGAACGCGTCCTTCTCCACCATGCCGAGGATCTGCGCCTGCGCGTGCTCGATGATGCCGACCATGCCGGACTCCGGCTCTTGCTCCGTGCGCAGCAGCTGTGCTTCGAGCCGCTCCATCATGCGGTACCGCAGGGCGTAGGACTGTGCGAATTCCGCCGCACCCTGATAGCGCCGTGCGCCGTGCAGCGCGGTCTGCATGAGCGCGGTATGGTGCATGATCTGGCGCGTGTTCCCTGTGCGCCACTGGTTTTTGTACTCCACGAGAAAGAGGTTTTCGTCAAAGCAGTCGTAGGCACGGCTCATCAGCAGCAGCCCTGCGGCAAAGATGAATGGGCGGTTCTCCTCCGCATATGTCTCATAGAGCACGCGAATGACATTTTTCCCCGTCTGCCGTCCGACGTAACCCTCGCCGAAGTAACTCAGCTTCTGCGCGGCAAGGGCGGCGGGGAACGCCGTCCAGTCCCGCTCTGCAATGCGCGTCAGACCCTCGGCGAAGAATTCGTCCTCCGCCTTCGGCATACGGAGCGCGATGGCGAGCTGATAGAGCGTGGGGAAGTCCTTGATTTCGCTCCGGTAGAACTCCTCCCAGACCTCAGCAAGCGGATAGTATTTGATATGATCGGGCGCGTCTTTTGCGTGCTCTGCGTCTGCCCGTTCGTAATAGCCCGCCGAAAGCGTCGTCTCCTCTCTGCCGATCCAGCGTGCCTTGTACTCGTAGTCCTCATGTTTCGTATAGAGTGCGTTCAGCCTCGTGACGATGGCAAGCAGCTCCTCGTCCGTGCGCGGGAATATGTCTTTGAGCGTGAGTGTGTTGACAACGTGGACGGTATTTGTCGCTGCATCGTAGCCGCCCGCTGACGGCGTTTCTTTCGCGCCCGTGAGACGATTCAGCAGGCCGCGGATGCCGCCCGCTTTCTCCGCATACTGGATCTCGATGGCAAAGTCCGGCGTGTATGCTGCGTCGAACAGCGCCTGCTCCTGTGCGTCTGCACCCGCGCTGCTCGACAGCTCGTCGATCAGTACCTGCTCGTCCGAGGTGGGCTTTTGGATGCCGCGTGCGAGGGAGAGCAGCTCCTCCTGTGCCATGCGCCCGTCCGCCTTGCAGCGCAGGAGGAGGTCGAGTGCACCGAGGCGTTTGTTCACGTCCTTCTGTGCGAGGAGATCTGCGATGCTGGTGCGGAGCAATTCGTCCTCCTGCGTGTAGAGGAGGTCGAGCACCGTGCGGCGCGTCTTTGCGGTCTTTAGGCGCAGCAGGGCGGCGATCTCTGTGCGGTGGCGCGGCACGAAGTCCGCAGCCGCCACGGTCGCCGTATCTTTTTTGAGGAGGATTGCTTCCGCCGTCTCGGGGGCGAGGCGCAGGAGGTCGAGAAGCGATGCCTCCTGTGCCGCACTCAGCGGTGTCTTGAGGAAGAGCCGCGCAGCGCGCTGCCCCGTGTAGCAGACGGGGAGGATGGGCGCGACGCGATCCGTCAGCGCAGTGCCGGCGCAGAGGGCAGTGAGCACCATCGCATTGGACAGTGCTTCCTTCGTCAGCGTCACATCGTACCACGGGAAGATGCACGCAGGGTACTTCTCCTCCTTGCGCTTCATTCGGTCGAGGGCACGTGCACAGAGGTCAAAGAAACGCGTGGCTTCCTCCGCATCTGCGAAATACGTCGTCGCATCGAATTGCTTGACGAAGTCGTCGAGATCCCGCAGGATGTAGAAATCGCCCGTCATGTAGGACAGGTAGCAGGCGATTTTCTTCATGTCCGCCGCACTGAGCTCCGCGTCCGTGATGCCAAGGAGAACGCGCTTTGCAATGCGCCGCTCCTGTGCACCGTCCTGCAGGGCATGCAGGAAGTACGAGACGAGCAGGACGGAGTGCGGCCGTCCCTCCTCGATGATCGCCTCCATGCCGGCGATGAGCTGCGTGAGGTCATGCACGCCCTTGCTCCACAACCCGACCATCGCCTCGACATTGTCCTCACTGTGAAGGAGTGTGTCTGCCTCCGCAGGATCGCGCAGCACGCGCATCATGAGCGCGAGGAGCTTCTTGTCCACACGCTCGCTGTCCGTGCCGATGCCGATGGTCGTTGCGATCGCGCGGCGCACGGACGAGAAGCGGATGAGGTTGTGCTCCTCGATGATGCCCATGATATAGACGAAGTGCTCCTGCCGCCCGCAGTCCATTGTCTCGCAGATCGCCTGCCGCAGTCCCTCCTGCAGTTTTCCCGCGAGGAGGAGTTTGCCGACGAGTTCCACGAGCTCTGTACTGCGTGACTTGAAGATGGCGCGGAAAATATCGTAGGTGAGTACGTTCGTGTTGTTCTCACTGAGGAGTATATCGCGGATGATGGCGATCGTCTCTGCGTCCCCACGGTCGATCCATACGGCGATCTGCTCGGGCGGGAGGAAGCTGCTGCCGTACCTCTCCACATCGTACTCTCTGCGCAGGAGCTGCAGGAAGTTCTTCCCTAAGGCGTACTCGCGCACAAGCTGCTCGATCAGATTCCAAATGCGGCCGACGTGCTGATGGTAGTCGCTCGAGCGGACGAGACGGCGGTAGTAGCGGTTCGTATAGGGATAGGCGGCGAGGCTGTGCGCCATATCGACGAGATCCCTCCGCAGATCCTCGCCCATCATCAGGTCAAAGGCGGGGTAGAGCGCGGGCGGCAGTACGTCATCATCGACCGTGCAGACTACGCCCTTCTTGTTGCGGCGGAAGTTTGCCACGCCGATGTCCCAGTCGTAGTCCGGTTCTCCCTTCTCGTCCGTACGGAAAAAGAGAAAGTTGAGCAGCTTTTGGCTCTGCGGGTTCAGCGCATCAAACCCTGCCTTCAGCCGCTCGATATAGCGTGTCATTTCCTCATCGCGCAGATAGTAACTGATCATCGTATTCCTCCATCGGGTTTACCACATGGCACTATGATAAAAGTTACGGACAAAAGAAAATGCAGTACTCCTAAGCAAACCCTAGTGGAGCAAGCGGCGTAGAGTGTGCGACCCGCCCCCTGCGGATTTTAATCGTTCAAGCGCA
Source organism: Selenomonas timonae (assembly GCF_014250475.1). Taxonomy (NCBI): domain Bacteria; kingdom Bacillati; phylum Bacillota; class Negativicutes; order Selenomonadales; family Selenomonadaceae; genus Centipeda; species Centipeda timonae. The sequence goes on from NZ_CP060204.1 coordinate 755,502, forward strand.
GCGCGTTTGGAATCCGCAGGTATTGGGGAATCACGAACGCAATGATGCTGTTCAGATTGGTGCGGATTTTTCGTCCTATCAAGGAGATAAACCGGAAGCATAGCGGTGGCTATGCTGAGGATTTATCGACGCAGAGAGGGCGAAAAAGATGTGCCAAGATGGACAACTGAATGCGTCCGTGATTCCCTCGCGGACGAGCACACGTCCGCTTGCGTAACGAGGGTTCTGCGTGGAGTACGCATCGCGAATCCGTAACAGTTGCCATAGCCCCTACCACATACGTCCTGCAAGCATCGTCAGGCGGACAAACGTGATCTCATCGTTTTCTCGGAGTGTGATAGGCGTGTCGAGCGCGCCCCCCACTTCATCGCCGTTGATGAAGATGCGGTAGATGCCGTCCTCGAACGACTGACGTGCGTTCTCGATCGCCGCCGTGAGATCCTGCACCTGCCCGTTGTAGTCCGCGCCGAATCCGATCTTTCCGACCATGGCGGCATCCGCAATCTCCGCATTCGTCAGATAGCGGAGTGCCGTCTCGCCCGCCGTCGCCCGTTCGTTGAACCGCGCAACCTCCGCTGTAACGAATGCCGCAATCAGCTCGCCGACATCACGCACCTCCCCAATCTCATAGGGGCGCGTCTCGATGGCGTTTTTTCGCCTGCCGATGCGCTTTACATTGACCCGTACCTGCATACTGTACTCCGCTCCTCACTTTAGGAAGCACTGATAAATTCAGCACCGTCATCTTAGCGCATCTTTTGTGCCCACACTTCGTCGGCAAATCCTCCACATAGCTCTTGCTATGCGTCCGGTTTGCCTCCTAGTTCGGACGAAAAAATCTACGCCAATCTGACGGACTTCATTTTATCAGCGATTCCTTTATATATTTTCTGAATTATAGCATAGTATATATGATAACTCTGTTAAAAACAGCTTCGTGAAAGCAGTCATACCGCACTGTTTGACCACTGTGCAAAAATCTTTTATAATGAGGCCATATATCAGGACAGAAAGGATGAAATCATCAATGAGTGATATCAATGTCGAGGAGCTGATTCGTACGATGAGCGCACAGCGCGTGGAGGCGCTGCGCGCGGATCTCGCAGCGGACTTGCAGACGGCATGGGAAAAGGGCAGAGCAGCGGGCAAGGCGGAGGGCATCAGCGAGGGTGAGTTCCGCGGGCGCAAGCAGGGCGTGATCAGCGTGGCACTGAACCTCCTGCGCACGGGGGCGGATACGGCGACTGTCGCCAAGGCGGCGGAGTTACCCGAGCCGATCATCCGCAAGATTGCACAGGACAACGGCATCACACTTGCGTAGATCTGTGCGTCGGGCGCAGCAAAGGAGCGGCTATGGCATTTCCAACAGATTTTCTCTGGGGCGGCGCAGTCGCCGCAAACCAGTGTGAGGGCGCGTACAACGCGGACGGCAAGGGTATCGACATCCAGGACATTATGCCCCGTGGCATCATGGGGGTGCCAACCGCAGAGCCGACGGCGGACAATCTGAAACTGACGGCGATTGACTTCTACCATCGGTACAAGGAGGACATCGCCCTCTTTGCCGAGATGGGGTTCAAGGTCTTTCGCACGTCGATTGCGTGGAGCCGCATCTACCCGAACGGGGACGATGCCGAGCCGAACGAAGCGGGGCTGCAGTTCTACGACGACCTCTTCGACGAGTGTCGGAAATACGGCATCGAACCGCTTGTGACGATCTCGCACTACGAGACGCCGCTCCACCTCGCGAAAACATACAACGGCTGGATGAGTCACGAGCTGATCGGCTTCTACGAGCGCTATGTGCGGACGATCTTCACGCGCTATCGGGATAAAGTAAAATATTGGCTGACGTTCAACGAGATCAACTCCGTACTCCATGAGCCGCTGCTCTCGGGCGGGATTCTGACACCGAAGTCGGAGCTGTCGCTCCAAGATCTCTATCAGGCGTGTCACCATGAGTTCGTTGCCTCGGCACTTGCGACGAAGATCGGGCACGAGATCATCCCCGAGGCTCAGATCGGCTGCATGATTCTTGCGATGCCGACGTATCCTCTGACCCCCGCGCCCGATGACATGATCGCCGTCATGCGGGCGGAGCATTTTAACGATTTCTTCGGCGATATGCATGTGCGTGGCGTGTATCCCGGCTATATGAACCGCTATTTCCGCGAGAACGGCATCGAGATCCGTGCGACGGAGGAGGAGCTGCGGCTGCTGCGGGAGCATACGGTGGACTTCGTCTCGTTCAGTTACTACGTCAGCATCTGCGAGGGTGCGGGCGGTACGGCGGGCGGCGGCAATCTCCTCGGTGGGAAAAAGAATCCGCACCTTACGGCGAGCGAGTGGGGCTGGCAGATCGACCCGCAGGGGCTGCGCTATGTGCTCAATCGCTACTATGACCGCTGGCAGAAGCCGCTCTTTATTGTCGAGAACGGGCTGGGCGCAAAGGACGAGCTCGTCTCGGATGGCGCGGGCGGTATGACGGTTGCGGACGACTACCGCATCGACTATCTGAACGATCATCTCGTGCAGGTGGAGGAGGCGATCGCCGACGGCGTGCCCGTCATGGGCTATACGACGTGGGGCTGCATCGACCTCGTGAGCGCGTCGACGGCGCAGATGTCAAAACGCTACGGCTTCATCTACGTCGACCGCAATGACGACGGGTCGGGGACGCTCGCGCGATACCGCAAGAAATCGTTTCACTGGTATCGGGACGTGATCGCGACAAACGGGGGATGTTTGAAGCGGTGCGTTAAGGAATCGCTGATAAAATAGACCTTCCGATTGGTGTAGAACCGCATCACACTCGAAGTTCGAATTGCAGGCCGAACAATCGTATCGATTCATGCGCGGAGCTGACATTGGGGTGCTGCTGTACGGTTCTTTCGTGCAGCAGTGCCTTTTTCTTAGGAGATGGTTTGTTTGATTTTGAATCAGCTGAAAGCTTTTTTTGATTTGCGCGGCGACACTGCATCGATCCAGGAAATTACAGAGCGAATCAACGCCGGCGTGCGATTCAGGGGAACGAATCTCAGTGTCCTGATACTGGCGATTTTTATTGCCTCCATCGGTCTCAATATGAATAGTACGGCAGTCATTATCGGAGCGATGCTGATCTCGCCGTTGATGGGGTCGATCCTTGGGATTGGCTATGGGCTTGCCCGTTATGACAGCGCGTATATACGTTCCGGTGCAGGTAATCTATTCGCCCAAGTGCTTATTTCAGTTGCTGCATCGACGCTTTATTTTTGCCTCACGCCGATCGATGCCCCCTCTTCGGCGCTGCTTGCACGGACATCGCCGACCATCTGGGACGTTTTGATTGCTGTCTTTGGCGGCCTCGCAGGCATCATCGGTGTAACCCGCAAAGAGGGCGGGAATGTCATCCCCGGTGTTGCGATTGCGACGGCGCTGATGCCTCCTCTCTGTACTGCGGGGTATGGGATTGCGACGGGCGTGACGGCGTACACCGTGGGCGCTCTCTACCTGTTCTTTATCAACAGTTTCTTTATCTGTCTGACGGCATTCATCGTCCTGAAAATCATCGATATCCCCTCGAAGATTGCGCGGGATTCTGTCGAATTTTCAAGACAGAAACGTTATTTGCTGACCTTTGCCATACTGGTCACGCTGCCCAGCTGTTTCTTTGCGTATCAGAGCGTGCAGGAAAATCTGGAGAACGCGCAGGCGAAGAGCTATATCGAAGAGAATTTCAAAGCACCGCCCCGTCTGGCAATCTCCTATACGTTGGACAACGAGAAGAAAATGCTGACGGTATTTACGGTTGCAGGAATAGCGGAGGACGACTTGGCGGCATTGACGGAGAAGCTGCATGAAAAGAAATACCTCAGGCCGTTCCGGTTGGAGGTGTTTTCTGCGGAAACGACGGAAGAGAGAGAAAAGATGGAGGCGATGATCAATCAAAGACTCAGCGAGGTTGAAAAAAGAGCGATCCCCTCTGTGCAGGAACAGCAGACTGTGACGGCACTCAAGTCAGCCCGCGAGGAAAGCGAGAAGCAGGGAGCTTACATCTTGGATTGGAATCGTGAGGCTCGTATCGTATTTCCGCAAATCTCCCGCATCGCCGTCGGGAGCGTGCAAGCCCCTGCCGGGACTGGGGATAAATCGGCTGCTCTGAGTGAAACGCAAATTGCGTTCATATATCTGCAATCGGATATGGACGAAGCATCGCGTGCTCGCTTGACCGAATGGATTTCGGACAAAGCAAAGAACCGTGTAGAGGTGCACTTCCTTCCTGAAGTTCCGCCAGCAGAGGCAAAAAAGGGATTGTAAGGAATCGCTGATAAAATGAAGCCCGTCAGATTGGCGTAGATTTTTTCGTCCGGACTAGGAGGCAAACCGGATGCATAGCAAGGGCTATGTGGAGGATTTGCCGACGAAGTACGGGCAAAAAAGATGCGCTAAGATGGCGGGCTGAATTTATCAGTGCTTCCGCAATCCGTGGCTGAGCGCGCGCTATGCACATCGTGTGGCCGAATCGGAAATAAGAAGTAAGAGTAATTGCAAACGGGATAGAAAAATTGTATGTAGAAAAAAACTTGTCACCCTTTCGAACCTTGTGATAAAATGAACAAAGTCGTGCGCGGCGGTGGCTGTGGTTCCGCCCGCAAATTTTGATTCGGTAAAGGAGGCGCTTATATGGAAACGTTGGCCGCGATAATTTTTGTTGTAATGTACATGGTGATCGTCTCGGAAAAGATTCACCGTACGGTTGCCGCGATGATCGGTGCAGTGCTCATGATGCTGCTCGGCATCCTCTCGCAGGAGGTTGCACTGCATCATGTGGACTTTGAGACGCTCGGCCTCTTGGTCGGCATGATGGTACTTGTCGGTGTGACGAAGGAGACGGGGCTGTTCGACTACGTGGCGATCAAGGCGGCGAAATCTGCAAAGGCGGAGCCGCGCCGCATTCTCGTCTATCTCTGTCTGATTACGGCGCTGTTCTCGGCGTTCCTCGACAACGTGACGACCGTGCTGCTCATGGTGCCCGTGACGTTCAGCATCACGAAGATCCTGAAACTCGACCCCATGCCCTACCTCCTGACGCAGATCATTGCGTCGAACATCGGCGGTACGGCAACGCTGATCGGCGACCCGCCGAACATCATGATCGGCAGTGCGGTCAAGGAACTCACCTTCGTCATGTTCATCGAGCATCTCGCGCCCATCGCGATCATCTGCATGCTCGTTGTCATGTTCATCATGTCTGCGATCTACCGCAAGAGCCTCGTCACAACCCCCGAGCTGCAGGCGGAACTGATGCAGATGGACGAAAAAGCTGCAATCACGGATCACAGCCTGCTGAAGCGCTCGCTCTTCGTGCTCGGGCTGACGATACTAGGATTTTTCACACACTCTTTCACCCATATTGAATCTTCGTTGATCGCGCTGACGGGCGGCTTCCTGCTGCTCCTCCTCGCGGGCGGCAGTGAGCATCTCGTTGAAAAGGCGATGCACTCGGTCGAGTGGCCGACGATCTTCTTCTTCATCGGACTCTTTATCGCCGTCGGCGGCCTCATCGAGGTCGGCATTATTGCGCAGCTCGCGGAGACGGCAGTGGAGACGACGGGCGGCGATCTGACGGCGACGGCGCTCCTCATCCTCTGGATGAGCGCGATCATCTCGTCCGTGCTCGACAATATCCCGTTTGTTGCGACGATGATTCCGCTCATTCAGAACATGGGCGCAATGGGCATCGAGAACCTCGAGCCGCTCTGGTGGTCGCTCGCGCTCGGCGCGTGTCTCGGCGGCAACGGCACGCTTGTCGGCGCGTCGGCGAACCTCATTGTCGCGGGCATGGCGGCGGAGCGCGGCGTGCACATCAGCTTCATTCGCTACTTCAAGATCGGCTTCCCACTCATGCTGCTCACGATCGTTCTCTCGACGGTCTACGTGTACCTGCGGTATTTGATATAAATTCTTTGCAGGAAAAAGCCTGCGCGAGGGCGAATCAAACTCTATAAGAAATGTGTGAAGGCACCGACACAGTTTCGGTGTCTTTTTTATTCGGAGAGAAGTTATGTTCATACTTGCGTCTGCGTCGCCGCGCCGCCGTGCGCTCCTGCGGCAGATCGGGGCGTCGTTCGTCTCGATTACGCCCGCCGTCGATGAGGTGAATGATGGGGAGCGCCCGCGCGATGCCGTGATCTGCAACGCGCTCATGAAGGCGCGCAAGGTCGCCGAGGAGTACCCCGACCACGCCGTGCTCGGAGCGGATACGGCTGTTGTGCTGAATGGCATCGCATTCGGCAAGCCAAAGGATGCAGCGGAGGCACGCCACATGCTCTCCTCGCTCGAGGGGCGGCAGCATACGGTGCTCACGGGGATTGCGTGGGTCGTGAATGGGCGGGAGTACACGGATGCAGCGGAGACCACGGTGCGCTTTGCCCCGATGACGAAGGCGGAGATCGACGCCTATGTCGCGACGGGCGAGCCGATGGGCAAGGCGGGCGCGTACGCGATTCAGGGGCGTGCGGCAATCTACATCGAGGAGCTGCACGGCTCGTTCTCGAACGTGGTCGGCTTGCCGCTCCACGCCGTTGCGGCGCTTGCACGTACGGCGGGGGTCACGATGGAGGATGGCGATGAATCTGCGTGATCTGCCAGCGGGCGAGCTGCCACGTGAGCGCCTGATTGCGCGCGGCGCAGAGGCGCTCAGCGATACAGAGCTGCTCGCAATCCTCCTGCGCACGGGGCGCGCGGGCGAGAATGTACTGGAACTTGCGCGCGGCATTGCTGCGCGTTTTCGCGAGACGGGGCTGCACGAGATCCTCGCGATGCCCTGTGCCGAGTTTGCGCGCATACCGGGCATCGGCACGGCAAAGGCGGCGACCGTGCTCGCCGCGCTCGAACTCGGACGGCGCGCACAGCAGACGGCGAAGCGCCGCCCGCGCATCCGCGAGGGGGCAGACGTGGCGGAGTTGCTGCGCCCACGCTTTCGCGCGGAGAAGCGCGAGCATTTCCTCGTGCTGCCGCTCAGCGCAAAGAACGAGGTGCTGATGGTCGCGGATGTGTCCGTGGGCACGCTCACGAATGCGCTTGTGCACCCACGTGAGGTGTTCGAGCCACCGATTCGCTGCGGCGCGGCGCATATCATCCTCGCGCACAACCATCCGAGCGGCGACCCTGCACCGAGCGCAGAGGATCACCGCCTCACGCGCGTGCTCAAGGATGCGGGCGCACTCCTCGGCATCCCCGTGACGGATCACGTCATCATCGGGGGAGACGGCTTTTTCAGCTTTGCGGAGGAAGGTGTGCTGTAATCAATACTTTTTTTGAAAAGAGAGAGGAATTCACCCCTCAATCATCGAAATATACTGATACCTTAGGAAATCTTTCTTGTTAAAACGTGATTAGGAGGGATTATGATGAGTGCGATCAAAAAGATCCTCGTTCCGGTCGATGGGTCGGTCAACGGCTGCAAGGCGGTCGATGAGGCGATCTTCTTCGCGGAGAAATGCGACGCAGAGCTCGACTTCGTCTACGTTGCGAGCAACATCAACAAGGACATTCCGAGCCATATCGTCTTTGACCGCATCTGGGAAAAGCTCTCGGGCGACCGCAAGGCGCGCAAGCACGTCAAGAGTGGGCATATCGCTAAGAGCATTCTCGAAGTTGCGGACGAAGAGGGCAGCGACATGATTATCATGGGCAGCCGCGGGCTTGGTCTCCTCAAGGGCGTGCTCATCGGCAGCGTCAGCCAGAAGGTGATCGAGGAGGCCAAGATCCCCGTCATGGTCATCAAGTAGCGGGAGGTGTCGTCCTTGACCGTTCGAGAGCGGCTTGAGGCGCAGGAGGATGCACTCCTCTCTCCACTGGCGGCGCGGAGCAAAGACGCAAAGCGCAGCCATCCGATGGAGGAGTGCCCCTTCCGCACGAAGTTCCAGCGCGACCGCGACCGCATTCTGCACTCGAAATCATTTCGTCGGCTCAAGCACAAGACGCAGGTCTACATTGTCGCGGGCGACCACTACCGCACGCGCATGACGCATACGCTCGAGGTGGCGCAGATCTCGCGCACGATTGCGCGCGGGCTCATGTTGAACGAGGATCTGACGGAAGCGATCGCGCTCGGTCACGATGTCGGACACACGCCGTTCGGACACGCGGGTGAGGCGGTTGTGGAGGAGATCACGGGGCATTTTGCCCACAACGAGCAGAGCCTGCGCATGGTCGAGATCCTCGAACGCGGCGGGCGCGGGCTAAACCTTACGAGTGCGGTACGCGACGGCATCCTGAACCATACGGGCAAGGGCGTGCCGACGACATTCGAGGGGCGGATTGTGCGCATTGCCGACCGCATTGCTTACCTCTGCCATGACTACGACGACAGCATCCGTGCGGGGCTTCTGACGCCCGAAGAGCTGCCCACCGAGGTGCGCGACGCATTTGGTACGGATACGTCCGCGATGATTACGAGCATGGTGTCGGATATGATTGTCACCTCGGAGGCGCGCGGCGACGCGGCACTCTCGGATGAGGTGCAGCACGTCATGGACACGTTCCGCGCCTTTATGTTCGAGCATATCTACCACTCCAAGACGCTCGCGCACGAGCGCGCACAGGCGGGCTTTGTTCTGCGTGCCCTCATGGATCATTTCACCGTGTATTTCCACACGCTTCCGCCCGAGTTTATCGCGCGCGAGGAGCGCTGGGGTCGCGAGCAGTGCGTCGTGGACTATGTGGCGGGGCTGACGGACAGCTATGCCGTCGCGCTCTTCCGCGAGATCTACATCCCGCCCGTGGATCAGATGACAATCAAACCAATATAAAGGAGAAACTATGCGTGACCCGAGGATGGAGGCCTTTGTGCAGCAGGTGCGCGCGCAGACCGACATCCTTGCCGTCGTGCAGGGCTATGTCCCGCTGAAGCGCAAGGGTAACCGCTACTGGGGCTGCTGCCCTTTCCACAACGAAAAGACTGCGTCGTTCTCCGTTGTGCCCGCCGACGGCTTCTTCTACTGCTTCGGCTGCCACGCGGGCGGCGACGCGTTCAAATTCATCTCGCTCATGGAGCACATCACGCCGTTCGAGGCGATCCTGCGGCAGGCGGAGCAGCTCGGCATCGAAAAGCCGGAGCAAAAGCGTGACCCGCGCGAGGAGGCACGCCTGCGTGAACTGGACGACCTGCGCAAGGTGAATGCGCTCGCGCGCGACTTCTTTCATAACTGTCTCACCGTGACGCGCTACGGCGCGGCGGGCAAGGCATATCTCGCGGGGCGCGGCATTACGGACGAGGCGATTGTACGCTACGGCATCGGCTTTGCGCCCGATGCGTGGTCGAAGCTCTCCGATGCGTTCCGAAAGCGTGGCATATCGGAGCATATTCTCGTAACGGCGGGACTTGCCGTGAGGCGTGAGCGCGGTGAGGGCGTCTATGACCGCTTCCGCAACCGCGTCATCATCCCGATCGCGGATGAGCGCGGGCGCATTGTCGCCTTTGGCGGGCGCGCGCTCGGCGACGCGCAGCCGAAGTATCTCAATACGGCGGAGACACCCGTATTCAACAAACGCAAGCTTCTCTTCGGACTCGACCGCGCACACCGCGCGATTGCGAGCGAGGGCGCGGCGATTGTCGTCGAGGGCTATATGGACGCAATTGCCGCTTGGGAGGCGGGGGTTCAGAACGTCGTCGCGACGCTCGGCACCTCGTTCACGAGCGACCATGCAACGCTGCTCCTGCGCCGTGCGCCGCGCATCGTCTTCTGCTACGACAGTGATGCGGCGGGACAGGAGGCGACACTGCGCGCTCTCGCAGCCGTGCGCGGACGTGCGGCAGAGGTGCGCGTGCTCCTCCTGCCGGACGGCAAAGATCCCGACGAGTATGTCCGCACGCACGGCGCGGAGGCGTTCCGCGCGCTCGTGGAGACGGCTGTTCCTGCCCCCGCGTTTCGTCTGCGCCACGTGCGCAGCCATATGACGGACAGCGTGGAGGGACGGCGTGCCGCTCTTCGGGAGATGCTGCCCGTGCTTGCGGAGCTGGACGAGATCACGCGTGCTGCCTACGTGCGGCAGACGGCGACGGAACTCTTCTTGGACGAGGGGATTGTGACGGATGCCCTGCGCCGCTTTCTGCGGCAGGGGGCTGCGGAGCCACTACAGAACACTGCGCCGCAGCGCATGGCCGTGCGACAGGGAGACGATGCTCTGCGGCGCGCGGGGCGCGAGATTATTGCGGCAATTTGGCGAGATCCTGCGCTTCTCACCGAAATTTTATCTTCCATTCCGATGGAGGATTTTCCCGATGAATTCATCGCCGGACTGCTCCGTGCGATGGCGGCGCATCTCGATGCGGGCGGTGTCCTGGATGCGGACTTTATCGCTGCACAGCCTACAGCGGCGGGGGATGAGCTCACACGCGCCATCGTCGAGGAGGGGCGTACGGAGGCCTCCTATCAGGAGGCTCTGGGGACGCTCCGACGTAGTTATTTGACGCATGCACTTGCACGGCATACGCGCCGCGCTGAGGAGATGATGCAAGAAGGAAAAGAGGGATACATTGACGAATTAAACGAAGTGAAGAAAATACAGGATGAGATTGCCCGTGAAAATTTGCACGAATAAATACGCGCACTTTAGTGCTCGAACCTTTATAGCGATATACTAAATGATAGATTTTATTAGATAATACTACAAACTGAAAGGAGGGGGCAAAATGCAGACAGCAACAGCGCGGATCGAACGAGATGAAATGACTGGAATGGGAAATATCAGCGAGCTTGTGGCAAAGGGAAAGTCGAACGGCGGAACACTGACCTGCGGTGAATTTATCGAAACATTCAGCATATGGAATATGACCCCCGACGATATGGATGGGCTCTATCAGCGCCTCAGCGACGAGAGCATCGAGATCGTGGACGATACGGCGGTCGGCGAGAGCAGCGATGATGACGTGCTCGAGCCGGTGGATGACATTGACAAGGACGAGGAGGAAATCGAGATCGACCTCAGCGTCCCTGAGGGGGTCGCGCTGGACGATCCTGTCCGCATGTACCTCAAGGAGATCGGTCGCGTGCCACTTCTGACGGCAGAGGAGGAGGTTGAGCTTGCGCAGCGCATGGAGGCGGGCGACGAGACTGCGCGCCATCGGCTCGAGGAGGCAAATCTGCGCCTTGTCGTGAGCATCGCCAAGCGCTATGTCGGCCGCGGCATGCTCTTTCTCGACCTGATACAGGAGGGCAACCTCGGACTCCTCAAGGCGGTTGAAAAATTCGACTACAGCAAGGGCTACAAGTTCAGCACGTATGCAACGTGGTGGATTAGGCAGGCGATTACGCGTGCGATTGCCGATCAGGCACGCACGATCCGCATCCCTGTCCACATGGTCGAGACGATCAACAAGTACATACGCATTTCGCGGCAGCTCCTGCAGGAACTCGGGCGCGATCCCACACCCGACGAGGTAGCAAAGCATATGGGGCTGAATACGGCGCGCGTGCGTGAGATCATGAAGATCGCGCAGGAGCCCGTTTCGCTCGAGACCCCGATCGGCGAGGAGGAGGACTCCCATCTCGGCGACTTTATCGAGGATGAGGCGGCGCTTGACCCCGCAGATGCAGCCTCGATGATGTTGCTCAAGGAGCAGATTGCCGACGTGCTGAAGACACTTGCGCCGCGTGAGGCGGAGGTTCTGCGTCTGCGCTTCGGGCTTGAGGACGGTCGTTCGCGCACGCTCGAGGAGGTCGGGCAGAGCTTCGGTGTGACGCGTGAGCGCATCCGACAGATCGAGGCGAAGGCGCTCAGGAAGCTGCGGCACCCCGTGCGGCTGCGCAAGTTGCAGGGAAACATTGATCTTTGAGGTGTGGTTTGCCTCACAAATAAACGATAGGAGGACAGCGTTATGACAGAGGGGACGGAGCAGCCAAAAGCGCCGGGCGCCGACATCATTGAACGCCTGCTTGCCAAGGGCAAGAAGAACGGCGGGACGCTGACATATGGCGAGCTCATTGACGCACTGCAAAAACAGGATATGTCCCCCGACGAAATGGACGATATGTACCAGCGCTTCAGCGACGAGGGTGTTGAGATCGTCGATGATGTGCCGGGTGCGACGGTGGAAGAACCCGTGGACGATGATCCGCCCGAGAAGGAAGAGGAGGTCGAGATCGACCTCACCGTGCCCGAGGGCATCTCGCTCGACGATCCTGTCCGCATGTACCTCAAGGAGATCGGTCATGTGCCGCTCCTCACGGCAGAGGAGGAGGTTGAGCTCGCTCAGCGCATGGAGGCGGGTGACGAGAGCGCACGCCATCGACTCGAGGAGGCAAATCTGCGCCTCGTTGTGAGCATCGCCAAACGCTACGTCGGACGCGGTATGCTCTTTCTCGACCTCATACAGGAGGGCAACCTTGGGCTTCTCAAGGCGGTCGAGAAATTCGACTACAGCAAGGGCTACAAGTTCAGCACGTACGCAACGTGGTGGATTCGGCAGGCGATTACGCGTGCGATTGCCGATCAGGCACGCACGATCCGCATCCCCGTGCACATGGTCGAGACGATCAACAAGCTCATCCGCATCTCACGCCAGCTCCTGCAGGAACTTGGACGTGACCCGCGCCCCGAGGAGATTGCAAAGGAGATGGGCATCAGTGTCGCACGCGTCCATGAGATCATGAAGATCGCGCAGGAGCCTGTGTCGCTTGAGACGCCGATCGGCGAGGAGGAGGACTCCCACCTCGGCGACTTCATCGAGGACGAGGCTGCGCCCGCACCCGCAGAGGCTGCGTCGTTCATGCTCCTGCGCGAGCAGCTCGAGGAGGTCTTGGAGACGCTGACCGATCGCGAGAAGAACGTCCTGCGTCTGCGCTTCGGGCTTGAGGATGGGCGTTCGCGCACCCTCGAGGAGGTCGGGCAGAGCTTCGGTGTGACGCGCGAGCGTATTCGCCAGATTGAGGCAAAGGCACTGCGCAAACTGCGCCACCCGAGCCGCAGCAAGGTGCTGCGTGACTTCTTGGAGTAGTTGACGAAGTGGGCTGAATATCGTATAATAAGCATACAAAAAGGGCACTGTCGGTAAAACGACCAGCCCCTACTTGACGAAAGAACCCCGCCGAAGTTTTCCGGACTGTGCGGCGGGGCTTCTTATTCCTTAATTGTGACGAGGATCAACAGGGTTACGAGAAGTAACGCAAGCAAATCGTAAAACGTCATAGGATCGCCCCCTCTCAGGGGCTAAGAATCGACCGCCTACCGTTGACAGTGCTTATTTTGATTCTAACACATATGTTTTGTCCGCGCAACCAACATTTTTCTTGACAGGACGGCGCGTAGCCTTTATAATACGCATGTCTGACACATTCCTCGATAGCTCAGTCGGTAGAGCGTCTGACTGTTAATCAGAATGTCACTGGTTCGAGTCCAGTTCGAGGAGCCATTTGAAACAATAGGAGTGTAACGCAGCAGTTACACTCCTTTCTTATGTCTGTGGAAAGGAGGATCTCATGCAGCTCGATGCGCGTCTCGCGGCGATTGCCGCATTCGTCCCGCACGGAACAGTGCTCGCGGACATCGGCGGCGACCACGCCTATCTCGCCGCGACCCTCGTCATGAAGGGCATTGCGCAACGCGCCGTTGTCGGCGACCTCAGTGCGGGGGCGTGTGCGGCGGCACGGCGTACCGTGGGAACGCAGCGACTCACACGCGAGATCGACGTGCGGCAGGGCGATGGGCTGTCCGTCCTCGCGCCTGGCGAGGCGGAGTCCATCGTCATCGCGGGCATGGGCGGTGCGCTCATCACAGAGATTCTCTCGGGCGCGCCCGATGTGCTCGCACGCGTGCAGACCCTGGTCCTCCAGCCCATGAACGGCGCGGCAAAGCTGCGCCGCTGGCTCTGCGAAAACGGCTGGAACATCGTGGACGAAACACTTGTGCGTGCAAACGGTCGCCTCTACGAGATCATCCGCGCCGAGCGCGGTGCATGCGAGATGCCCGACGATGTACTCCTTCATATCGGCGCAAAACTTTACGAAAAGCGCGACCCTCTCCTGCATGAGCATATTGAAGGAAAGATTGCAAAGCTCACTCGTGCCGTCGAGGGCATGAATGCCAGCGCAGCAGCGCGGCAGAGCACGGAGTATCGTGAAACGGTATCGAGATTAGCAGCACTGCGAACACTGCTGATGTTACTTTGAGAGGAGCCCCCATGCTCAGCTGTCAGCTCATCATGAACGCGCTCGAGCGCATCGCACCGCGCCGCCTCGCCGAGGACTGGGACAACCCCGGACTCCTCGTCGGCAGCTACGCGCAGAAGGTCGGACGCGTCCTTGTCGCGCTCGATGTCGATGACCGCGTCACCGAGGAAGCCATTGCGCGCGGGGCGGACATGATCGTCGCGCACCATCCCGCGATCTTTCGCGGCATGAAGCAGCTGCGCACCGACCTCCCTCTCGGGAAGCGCCTCGCCGCCCTCCTCACACACGGCATCGCCGTCGCGGCGGCGCATACGAACCTCGACGTGACGCGCGGCGGCGTCAACGACGTGCTTGCCGCGCATCTCGGACTCGAGAAACTCTCCTCCTTCGTCATTACGAGTCAGGAGGAGGGCGTGACTGAGAGCCTTGGTCGCATGGGCGTGCTCCCCGCACCCTTGGCGATTGAGGACTTCGCACGCACGGTGAAGGAGCGCCTCGGCGTCAGCCACGTCCGTCTCGCCGCCGTAGCGGCGCGCCCCGTGCGTCGCGTTGCGGTTTGCGGCGGCGCGGGTGCGGATTTCATCGACGATGCCGTGCGGCGCGGCGCGGATGTCTACGTCACGGGCGATGTGAAGTACCACGACGCGCAGCGCGCCGTGGAGCAGGGCATGCACATCATCGACGCGGGGCACTTCGGCACGGAGGTACCCGTCCTGCCTGTCCTCGCCGAACAATTACGCACGGAGCTTTCGTCCGAACGCGGAGAGATTGAGATTTTTGTCACAAACACGCAGCGAGACGTGTTCGATGTAATAATATAGAAGAAAATATGAAAGGGGAAGGGGAGACACAATGGATCAGAAGCATATCCGCAATTTTTCCATCATCGCCCACATCGACCACGGCAAATCCACCATCGCCGACCGCCTCATCGAGTACACGGGCACACTCAGCGAGCGCGAGATGGAGGCGCAGGTGCTCGACAGCATGGATCTCGAGCGCGAGCGCGGCATCACGATCAAGGCACAGACCGTGCGCCTCGACTATCGCGGCGAGGACGGCGAGATGTACGAGCTGAACCTCATTGATACACCGGGGCACGTCGACTTCAACTACGAGGTCTCGCGCAGCCTTGCCGCATGCGAGGGCGCGCTCCTCGTCGTGGATGCGGCGCAGGGGGTGGAGGCACAGACGCTCGCGAACGTCTACCTTGCGCTTGAACATGACCTCGAGATCGTCCCCGTCATCAACAAGATCGACCTGCCGAGCGCGGAGCCTGACCGCGTGAAGCATGAAATCGAGGATACCATCGGTCTCGACACGAGCGCCGCCGTCCTCGCCTCGGCAAAGACGGGACTCGGCATCAAGGAAGTACTCGACGCTGTTGTTGCCTATATCCCGCCGCCTGAGGGCGACCCCGAGGCGCCGCTGCGCGCGCTGATCTTCGACTCCTATTTCGACCCGTACAAAGGCGTCATTGCAAATGTGCGCGTCAAGGAGGGAACGATCAAAAAGGGCATGAAGCTGAAACTCATGGCGACGGGCAAGACCTTCGATGTGACGGATGTCGGCTGCTTCCGCCCGCAGCCCGTCGATACGGGTGAACTCGGCACGGGCGAGGTCGGCTTCATCGCGGGCGCACTGAAGGATGTGCGCGATGTGCGCGTTGGTGACACCGTGACGGGCGCGGAGAGACCCGCTGCCGAGGCATTGCCCGGATATCGCGGCGTCACGCCGATGGTCTTCTGTGGACTCTACCCCGAGGACAGCAAGGACTACGACAACCTGCGCGAGGCGCTCGAAAAGCTCCAGCTCAACGACGCCGCGCTCGTCTTCGAGCCGGAGACCTCCATTGCGCTCGGCTTTGGCTTCCGCTGCGGCTTCCTCGGACTCCTCCACATGGACGTGATCCAGGAGCGTCTTGAGCGCGAGTACAACCTCGGGCTCATTATGACGGCGCCCTCCGTCGTCTACCACGTCTACCGCACGGACGGCACAATGCGTGAGGTCAGCAACCCCGCCGACCTGCCGCCGACGACCGAGATCGACCACATCGAGGAGCCGTGTGTCAAGGCGACCGTCATCGTCCCGAAGGACTACGTCGGCGCGGTCATGGAGATCTCGCAGGAAAAGCGCGGTGTCTTCCAGACGATGGACTACCTCGACGCAACGCGCGTCATGGTCATCTACCACATCCCGCTGAACGAAATCCTCTACGACTACTTCGACCGTCTGAAATCCGCGACGCGCGGCTACGCGTCCCTTGACTACGAGCTGATTGACTACCAGACCTCGAATCTCGTGAAGCTCGACATCCTCCTCAACGGCGATCCCGTGGACGCGCTCTCGACCATCGTCCACCGCGATCGCGCCGTTGCGCGCGGCCGTCAGCTTGCCGTCAAGCTCAAGGGCATCATCCCTCAGCAGATGTTTGAGATCCCAATCCAGGCGGCGATCGGCAGCAAGATCATTGCGCGCGAGAACGTGCGCGCGCGCCGCAAGGACGTTCTGGCAAAATGCTACGGCGGCGACATCACGCGCAAGCGCAAGCTGCTCGAAAAGCAGAAGGAGGGCAAGAAGCGCATGAAGGCGGTCGGCAGCGTCGAATTGCCCCAGGAGGCGTTTATGGCGGTTCTCAAGATTGATGAGTAAGACTTGGGGGCTCTATGCCCACATCCCTTATTGCGTGAAAAAATGTGCATACTGCGACTTCGTCTCTGCCGCAAATGCAGCTGCGGCGGAGATGGAGGATTATGCGGCGGCGCTGCGGGCGGAGATTCTGCGTGAGGCGCCGCCGCTTCGCGCGCTCTGGGGCGATGTCACGACCGTCTACCTCGGCGGCGGTACGCCGACCGCGCTGCCTGCCGTGCTTCTCACGCAGATCCTCGACACCATCCATGAGGCGGCAGGGGAGCCTCTTGAATGCACGGTGGAGGTGAACCCGGGCACGGTGGACGAGGAACATCTCGTGCAGCTCAGAGCGGCGGGCGCGAACCGCCTCAGCCTCGGCGTACAGAGTTTCGATGATCGACTGCTACGCGTCATCGGGCGCATCCACACGGCGGAGGAGGCGCGCGCGGCAGTCCGCGCGGCACGTGCGGCGGGTTTCGATAATCTCAGCCTCGACCTCATGTATGCGCTGCCAACGCAGACTCTTGCTGATCTGAAGCAGAGTGTCAACGAAGCACTCGCTCTCGCGCCTGAACATATCTCTGTCTATGGTCTCATCGTGGAGGAGGGCACACCATTTGCCGCTGCAGAGGCGGCGGGACGGCTCACGCTCCCCGATGAGGATGCGGCGGAGGAGATGTACGACTATCTGATGGCGGAGCTGCCCGCGCGTGGTTACCGCCGCTACGAGATCTCGAACTTTGCGCGCGCGAGCTATGAGAGCCGGCACAATCTTGGCTATTGGAGGAACATCCCCTATCTCGGCGTCGGTGCGGCGGCGCACGGCTATGTGGACGGCGTACGCTGGGGCAATGAGACGGACGCGCGTCGTTACATCCGCGCCATCCGTACGGGCGCGTCTGTCCGCACGCCCGAGGACGCGGAGCGCACAGCGGTGAACGCGATGGAGGAGTATGCCTTCCTCGCCCTGCGCACAGCGGAGGGAATTGATGAGGCGGATTTTTATCGCACATTTGGCGTGAGCATTGATGCCGTTTATAGCACTGTGATCACGCAGCAGATCAAGCGCAACCTGCTGTGCCGCGCGCAGGGGCATATCGCCCTTACGGCGGCAGGTATGAAGCTGGGCAACGAAGTCTTTGCCGCATTTTTACACGACGAATGATTCCATTAGATATAAATTTGTGCTATGATAGGTATTGTTTCACGTTGTTATCATCCGAAAGGAGAAAATCTATGAAAACATTGACCATGATCGAGATGGCGGGCTGCCCTTACTGCGCGAATGCCCACCGCGCGATGGACGCGCTGCGCGCCGAGGGCGGCTCGTATGCGGATGTGACAGTCGATTTCATCGACGAGAACCGCGAACCCGAGAAGACGCAGCTGTTTGCAGGACAGTACTACTACGTGCCGAGCATCTTCATGGATGGTGAGAAGCTCTACGAGGCACAGCCGGGGCATAGCTACGACAAGATCTATGCCGAGGTAAAGCATGCGTTCGATGCAGTGCGTGAGAAAACGCACAATTCATGAAAAATATGACAAAGTTGCATGAGAAAAACGAAAATAAAACTTGTAAAATTATCTGAAATCCAGCATAATAACGAATGTGCTATTTTCACAATATACATAAAGATCCTCGCGGATGCGATCGTGTACGGGTAGCGCGGCGGCGTTCACGAGGGGAAAAACAAGATGAGGTGAGTTTATGCATCAACCCGTTACTGACAATCCATTTGTCATCATGTTCATCAACATGGTCATCGTCTTCGCTGTTCTGACAGTGATCTGGGGGCTCATCGAGCTGACCCACAGACTTGACCCGACGAAGAAGAAGGAAGAGCCGCCTGCGGCGGTGTCTGCCGCTCCTGTGCCCCCCCCCGCAGCCCCCGCTGCGCCTGCTGTTCCGGCGGGGCTGTCCATGGAGACCGTTGCCGTCATCGCAGCAGCCGTCACCGCCTGTGGCTACAGCGTGGAGCAGATTCATGCGATTCGTCCGGCAGAGCAGCCCGTGTGGCGCAACTTCGGCCGTACGCAGGGAATGCGCACCGCGCGCTGAGGAGGGAGTGAGATACTATGGATTTTATCAATGCATTTACCGTCTCCCTGCAGGCCGTCGTCGATGGCAGCGGATTCGTGGGAATGACCGGCGGCAACGTCATCATGATCGCGGTCGGACTCATCCTGCTCTATCTCGCCTTTGCACGCGACTTTGAGCCGCTGCTCCTCAGCCCGATTGCATTCGGTTGTATCCTTGCGAATATCCCGTTCAACGGCTTTGAGGAGCCGGGCGTCATGTCCGCGATCGGCATGGGTATCAAATACGAGATCTTCCCGCCGCTCATCTTCCTCGGCGTCGGTGCGATGACGGACTTCGGACCGCTGATTGCACGTCCCTCGAGCCTTCTCATGGGCGCTGCGGCACAGTTCGGCGTCTTTGTTGCTCTCCTCGGTGCGATGTGGTTTGGCTTCACGGCACAGGAGGCAGGCTCCATCGGCATCATCGGCGGTGCGGACGGTCCGACGTCGATCTACCTCGCGACCAAGATGGCACCGCATCTCCTCGGCGCGATCGCCGTTGCGGCATACACCTACATGGCTCTCGTTCCGCTCATTCAGCCGCCGGTTATGCAGCTGCTCACCTCCAAGAAGGAGCGTGAGGTCATCATGGAGCAGGCGCGTGAGGTCACGAAGTTCGAGCGTATCGCATTCCCGATTGTCTCGACTATCTTCATCAGCCTTCTCCTCCCGTCCATCACAGCTCTTCTCGGTATGCTGATGCTCGGCAACCTCTTCCGTGAGAGCGGCGTGACGGATCGTCTCTCCGATACGGCGCAGAACGCGCTCATCAATACGGTCACGATCTTCCTCGCGCTTGGCACGGGTCTCACGATGAGTGCAGAGAACTTCCTCGTTGCTGAGACCATCCTCATCATCTTCCTTGGTTTTGTCGCCTTCATCTTTGGTACGGCGGCAGGCGTTGTCCTCGGCAAGATCATGTGCCGCGCGACGGGCTGGAAGGTCAACCCGCTCATCGGCTCTGCGGGCGTTTCCGCTGTTCCGATGGCGGCACGCGTCAGCCAGATCGTCGGCATCAAGGCAAAGCCGGGCAACTACCTCCTCATGCACGCCATGGGACCGAACGTCGCCGGTGTTATCGGCACGGCGGTTGCGGCAGGTACGATGCTCGCGATGCTGATGTAACCCCGTTTCCTCCTATAAAGATTTCGGAGGCAGGATAGCTCCCTGTCTCATATACCCCTAGCATTTGACAAAATCCTCCTTCATATGTACTATGAGGGAGGATTTTTCGTTCGCGCTGTTCTTCCACCTGCGCGAAAACATGTCAATATTTTTACAACGGAAGGAAGATACTATGCGCGGAACATTCTACGGCATCGGCGTTGGCCCCGGCGACCCCGAGCTGCTCACCGTCAAGGCAATCAAGGCGATCGAGGCGGCGGACGTCCTCATCGCCCCCAAGACCGAGAAGAAGGAGGGCAGCGTCGCCCTCGAGATCGCACGACCCTACCTCAAGGATGACATCGAGATCGTCTACCAAGTCTTCCCGATGGTCAAGGACTTTGCAGAGGACACGGGCGCATGGGAGGCGAACAAGGCGGAGATCCTCGCGCTGCTGAACGCGGGCAAGAACGTCGCCTTTCTCACCCTTGGCGACCCCATGTTTTACAGCACCTACATCTATGTTTTCCGCCTCCTCGAGCATGAGGACGTGGACATCGTAACGATCCCCGGCATCCCCGCCTTTGCCGCGATCGGCAGCCGCGTCGGCAGACCGATTGTCGAGGGCAACGACATCCTCGCCATCATCCCCGGCACGGCAGACAAGAAGCACCTCGAGGAGGTCATGGCGGTCGCAAGCAGCGCTGTCGTCATGAAGGTCTACCACAACTCCGCAGAGATCATCGACCTCCTGCGCCGCAACAATATGACGAAGGAGGCGGTGCTGGTCAGCCGCGTTGGACTCGACGACGAGCGCATCATTCACGACCTCGAGGCGCACGCCGACGAGAAGTTGAACTACCTCTCGACCATTCTCACGCGGAGGAGCTGACATGATGACGAAAACATGGACAGCCACCCTTCTCACGGCACTCACACTCGCTCTTACGGCATGCGGCGCGCCCGCTACGCAGGAGAGCACGTCAGGCACCTATGCCACAATTACGGACGACAACGGGCGCACGGTCAATTTTGACAAGAAGCCCGAGCGCATCGTCGTCACCTCCGCCTCCTTCCTCGAGCCACTCTACGCCGTCGGCGGCGAGGTCGTCGGCAGACCTGACTCCAAGTCGAAGATCCCCGATGCGGCGAAGAACGTCACGAGTATCGGTCGCGTCTACCAGATCGACGCGGAGAAGGTGCTCTCCCTCACGCCCGACCTCGTCATCCTCAACAAGGGCATGAACGAAAAGCTCGTCGAGACACTTGCGGCGAACAACGTCAACACCCTCGTCCTCGACATGAAGACCTACGACGACGTGAAGCGCGAGATCGGCATCTTTGCTGCGCTCACGGGCGAGAAGGCAAAGGGAGAGGAACTCACATCGAAGATGGATTCGGACATCGCCGCCGTGCGCGCCTCGATTCCCTCGGACAAGAAGCGCATTGCGATCATCCACAGCACGGGGCAGGGACTCTCCGTCCAGCTCGACGGCAGCATTGCAGGCTCGATTGCAAACATGCTCGGCTGGGAGAACACGGCGAGCGGCATGACCGCGCTCGACAAGAACCCCGACGCTGCGCCCTACAGCATGGAGACGCTCGTTGCGCAGAACCCTGACATCATCTTCGTCACGAGCATGGGCGAGGAGTCGGAGATTCGCGCCTCGATGGAGGCGATGTTCGCGGAGAGCCCCGCATGGCAGAGCGTCAGCGCCATCCGTGACGGCAAGGTTTACTACCTGCCGCAGGAGATGTTCCTCTTCAGCCCCGGCATCGAGTACCCTGAGGCGGTCAAATATATGGCGAGGCTCGTCTATCCATGAAAAAGCGGATAGTCCTGCTCGTCTTCTTTGCCGTACTCGCGGCATTCTCAATGATGATCTCGGCGGCAAAGGGCTCGGTTGACATCCCGCTCGCGGAGATCATCGGCATCCTCGGCGGTGCGCAGGACACGGCGCACGCGCAGATCCTCTGGAACATCCGTCTGCCGCGCACCATCGTTGCCGCCCTCGTTGGGATCAATCTCTCCCTATCGGGCGCGATCCTGCAGGCGATCCTGCGCAACCCGCTCGCCGACCCGCATATCATCGGCATCTCGTCGGGCGCGGGGCTTGCGGGCATCTTCATCATGCTGATGCTGCCGGGCGCGGCGTGGCTCATCACCCCCGCAGCGTTCGGCGGGGCGATGCTCGCCGCGCTGCTCATCTACATCCTCGCGTGGCGCGATGGCATCCGCCCGACGCGCATCATCCTCGCGGGCGTTGCCGTCTCGGCATTCCTCGGCGCGGGCATCTCCGCAATGATGATCCTCTACAGTGACCGCGTGCACAGCGCGCTGATGTGGATGGTCGGCGGACTCTCCGCGCGCAGCTGGCCGCATGTCGA
This sequence comes from Selenomonas timonae, assembly GCF_014250475.1. Classification (NCBI taxonomy): domain Bacteria; kingdom Bacillati; phylum Bacillota; class Negativicutes; order Selenomonadales; family Selenomonadaceae; genus Centipeda; species Centipeda timonae. The sequence goes on from NZ_CP060204.1 coordinate 777,863, forward strand.
TCTGCTGCTGCCCTATACGATTGTTGCGGGACTCCTCGCACTCATGGCGGCACAGCGGCTCAACATTCTCCAGCTCGGCGACGATATGGCACGTGGCATCGGACTTGCCGTCGAGCGCACGCGCATCATGCTCACGGCGGTTGCCGCGCTCCTCGCCGCGAGCGCTGTCTCCGTCGTGGGGCTGCTCGGCTTCGTTGGGCTCATCGTCCCACACGCAGCACGCCTCATGATCGGGGCAGACTACCGCTTCCTCCTGCCGGCGGCGGCGCTTCTCGGCATCGCCGTCGTCACGCTCAGTGACACGGCGGCACGGCTGCTCTTTGCACCGCTCGAACTGCCCGTTGGCATCATCATGGCGGTCGTCGGTGCGCCGTTCTTCCTCTATCTCCTCAGGAGGCAGCTATGAGTGCCGGGATGAGCACCCGCAATCTGTGCGTGAAGATTGCGGGCAAGGAAATCCTCCACGGGCTGAACGTAGAGATAGCCGCAGGGCGGCGCACAGCCATCATCGGCCCGAACGGCGCGGGCAAGACCACCCTCCTACGCGCGCTTGCGGGGCTGAACCGCCGCTACACGGGCGAGATCATGCTCGATGGGCGCGAGCTTGGCAGCTACGCGGAAAAGGAGCTCGCACGCGTGCGCGCCATCCTGCCGCAGGAGCGTGCAGCGGCGCAGGGGCTCACGGTAGAGCAGCTCGTTACGTATGGACGCTTTGCCCACGCAGGGCTCTTTCAGACGCATGCCGACGCGGAGGATCGCGAGGCAATCGCGTGGGCGATGGAGACCGCGCACGTCTCCGCCTTTGCAGAGCGCGAGGTGCACACCCTCTCGGGCGGCGAGCGGCAGCGCGTCTTTCTCGCAATGGCGCTCAGTCAGCGCCCGCGCCTCCTCCTGCTCGACGAGCCGACCACCTATCTCGACGTCGCGCATCAGCTGCGCGTCATGGAGATCATCTCCGCGCTCAACCGCGTGCACGGCATGACCATCCTCATGGTGCTGCACGACATGGCGCACGCCATGCAGTACGCCGACGACATCGTTCTCGTAGAGGCGGGGCGCGTCGTCGCAACGGGCACGCCCACCGAGGTGCTCACCGAGGAGCGCATTGCCGCCGTCTTCGGCGTCGAGGTCGAAATCTTCACGAACAGTCGCGGCATCCGTGTGCCGTCTCCCGTGGCACTTGTGGGGGAATAGATCATTGTTTGAACGGGTGTAGGATAACCTGCATCCGTTCTTTTTTGCACCAAAATAAATTGACAACGCACAAAAAAATTCATACAATGTAGACAAACAGACAAAAGGAGGTGACATCATGGCACAGGCAAGTGTGAGCATTCGGATGGATGCAGACCTCAAGCGGCAGTTCGACGAATTCTGCTCCGAGATCGGGATGACGATGACGACAGCGTTCTGCGTTTTTGCAAAGACGGCAGTGCGCGAGCGTAAGATCCCGTTCGAGATCTCGGCAGAGCGCAGCGATCCGTTTTATTCGGAGAGCAACATACGTTATCTGGAAGCCTTAAAGCGAGATATTGAGGCAGGAAATGCGCATTTCGCCAAACATGAACTGATTGAGGTGGTTTGATGGAGCTGCTTTGGGAAGACCGTGCATGGGAAGAATATCTGTACTGGCAGACGCAGGACAGGAAGACCTTGAAGCGCATCAATGCCATCGTGCGTGATATTCAGAGAAATCCGTCGGATGGCATAGGCAAGGCAGAGCCGCTTCGAGGGAATCTCAGCGGATGGTGGAGCAGACGCATTGACGATGCGAACCGTGTTGTCTACTATGAACAAAACGGGATTATTCACATTGCCTCCTGCCGTGGGCATTACGAAAAGTAATACCGCTAGGAAAACGCTGATAAAATAGAAACTCCCCATGTATGGAGTGAATTGGGCTCTTTGCGCTCAGATGAGCAAACATAAACTCAAAATTATAACCTGCTATAAATTTTTTCGACAATAGGTCTTGCAATTTATTCCCGCACGTGCTATGATGAAATCGTTCCAAGGGAAGAGAATGAATCGCGAAAAGGAAACATGGACACTTCAGCGACATCTCACTCCTTTGGAAATCAGATGTTTTCTGTTTTACAGAAGGAGGAGTTTCTCATGAAGAAGACTCTCGTATCCGCACTCGCAACGGCTCTCGTTGTCGGTGCAGCAAGCACGACGTTCGCTGCGGCGAACCCGTTCTCCGATGTGCCCCGTGACCACTGGGCATACGATGCTGTGACCCAGCTCGCCGCTGATGGCGTTGTTGAGGGCTACGGCGACGGCACCTATCGTGGTGACCGCAACATCACGCGTTATGAGATGGCGCAGATGGTTGCAAAGGCAATGGCAAAGGGCGATATGTCCGCTTCGGATCGTGCGCTCGTTGACCGCCTCGCAGCTGAGTTCGCAGACGAGCTCAACAACCTCGGCGTCCGCGTCTCGAACCTCGAGCGCAACGCTGACATGGTGAAGTGGAATGGCAAGCTCGAGTATACGTATACGAGCCAGCGTCTCGAGGGAAAGGATCGTGAGAATGATGATCATCTCATGTTCCGTCTCGAGCCGAGTGCAGAAGTCAACAACCACTGGCATGTGAATGCACGTCTCGACAGTGCGTACAACATGAAGAGAGATGAGGGCGACGACAGCACTGTTACGCTGAAGCGCGCATGGGCACAGGGCGACTATGACAACTTTATGGTGAAGCTCGGCAAGATGGAGCTTCTCTCTTCGGAAGCATATGCTGCTCCAGGCGCGATTGTCTTTGATCAGGAGTTCTCGGGTGCAGAGGTCAGCTTCGGTAAGGATGTGCAGGTTACACTCCAGGCTGGTCGTGTGAACCTTGAGGACACCTTTAAGAGCAAGGCTTTGGATCTGAATGCGGCTCTGGTGGCTGATGGCGGCAGCTATGATCGCAGCAAGACGGCGAACTATCAGCACGTTGGTCTCCAGTACAACAAGAACAATTTTGTTGCAGGTGCTGACTACTATCGTCTCGGCTCGGAAGCTTTCAGCGATGGATTCACGAAGAACGACAAGGAGCGCTTTGGCATTTGGGGTCTGAACCTCGGCTATCACTTCGATAAGAACAGCTTCCTCTCTGGTGCATATGCACACAACACCGGCATTGACGACAGCACGTGGAAGAAGTCCTATCAGGTCAGCTATGACTATAAGGGCGCACAGTCTGAGGACAAGGGGTCGTGGGGCGCATATGTTGCCTATCGTTACCTTGGCGGTGCATCGCCCTCTGCGACGCAGGATGGTGCTCTGTTCGGTTCGAAGGGCGTTGAGCTCGGTACGAACTACACGCTGTTTAAGAATGTCATTCTTTCCGCGAAGTACTTCAAGGGCAAGACCATTGAAAAGCAGGCTGATGACAAGGTTCAGCAGCTCTTCGGCCGCGTTGAGTTCCTGTTCTAAGAATTCACGTCACGTACTGCGGCACACGCCGCATAGTAAAATCCCCCTCCATTCGGAGGGGGATTTTTAGTGTGAAAAACTTATAGCACATATAACAATATGTGCTATAATAAACAAAAGGGAGATGAGTCCATGCGCAGCTATTCGTCACGGGAAGTTATCAAGATACTCAAAGCGGATGGATGGTATGAGGTGCACTGTGTCGGTGATCATCATCAATTCAAGCATCCGACGAAGAAGGGGCGCGTTACTGTACCGCATCCCGTGAAGGATGTTACGCAATTTGTTTTAAAACACATTTCGGAGCAGTCCGGCATTGTGTTTACCTAGGAGGATGATTCTTGTGAAGGATAACTATATCTTTCCTGCTGTTTTTCACGTGGATGAGGAAGGTGTTTCGGTCTGCTTCCCGGATTTGCCGGGCTGTTTGACCTGTGCTGATACGATGGAGGAGGCTTTTGTCCGTGCGAAGGAGGCTGTTCAGCTCCATCTCTATGGGATGGAGGAGGATGCAGAGGAGATTCCCTCTCCCACGTCTCTGATGCAGATTAAGACATCGCGGGGGGAGACCATTGGGCTGATCGAGGCGTGGATGCCGCCGTTCCGTGAGAAGATGAGCAACAAGGCGACGAGCAAGACGGTTACAATTCCACGGTGGCTTGATATCCTAGCGCGTCGCGAAAAAGTAAACTACTCGCATTTGCTACAGTCTGCGCTGAAATCTTACCTCGGTGTTACTGAGAATCCCTCACAGAGTATGAGGGCGTGAATGTCATCTCTTAGATATTGCGATCTTCCTATGAGAAATCCCCCTTTCCGAACAAGCGGAAAGGGGGATTTTGCGGTTCTTATTTACGCAGATACGTCGATGCTGTTTCCGAGACTCGGATCGATGCTTGCCGTGGTTTCCTCGATGAGGTCGAGGGCATCCTTGCCGGAGTCCATTGCCATCTTTGCGACGGCAATGCCGAGGCTCTGCTGTGCCTGTGCCTGGTGCATACCGACTGACATCTGTGCGATATCCATTGTAAGATCCATTTTATTCTCCCCCTATACATAGATGCTGAAGAGGTTCAGCATATTTGAGTAGCGTGACATGGTGGGCAGGGATCTGCCGTTGAGCATGTTCGCAGCGTAGTTCAGCTGGCCGCCAATCGCCTGCTCCATCGAGGGGATGACGCGGCTGCGCGACATCTGCGCGTACTGTGCGTGGCGGTCGGCGCGTCCTGCGAGGCCTCCCTTGCCGAGGATTGCCTCGGACTGTGCGGGCGAGTCGGTGAGGGCACGGGCGAGACGGCTCTCGTTCACGCTCATCTTGCCTGTCTTGGCATCGACGGTGATGCCCATTTTGGCGTAGGAGTCCGCCTTGTATGTGGTGTCGGAGAACTCGGTGACGAGCTGACGGACCCCCTTGCCGAGGCTCTTGTTGTCCTGCAGGAAGTCGCTGGTCTCGTTGTACTCGCTGACGAGATCCTTGACGTTGTCGATGGCGGCCTTGAGCTTGTCGCTGTAGGTCTTGGAGCCGTCGGCGTTGGTCTTGATGTCGGAACTGTTCAGCTGGAAGTCCGTATTGCTGAGCTTGCCGGCGGACTTTCTGAGATCCTTCATGTTGCTGTCGTACTCGGCGTAGAACTTCGAGCTGGTCTCAGCGTAGGACTTGCGGAGGTTTCGCGCCTGGTTGGCGATCTCCATGATGGAGCTGAGTTCCTGTGCGCTCGACTCTCTGCTGCGATACTGCGCGGAGTAGAGGCTGGATCCTCTCTGCCGACGTGTCTTCTGATCGCCAAAGAGTGCTGCGGTTGCGTCCGTGCGCGAGTTGTTGGCGTAGAGCGAGCTGTAGATGCTGCGTGCTGCGCCGGTCATCTGCGATATGGTTGCCATATATGGTCCCCCTTCCATGGTAATGGCATGGGCATAATTTCCTATGTATATTATATCGTTTTTTGTGGAAATGTCATTAGTTTTGGGAGAAAAATTTATTGCGGAGCGTTTGATTTGTGGTAGAATAGGAAAATATTTGGAAGGAGGTGCGGCTTGAGGGCTGCATTTATGACGCTCGGCTGCAAGGTAAATCAGTTCGAGACGGAGACGATGGAGGGGCTGTTCCGCGCGCGTGGCTATGAGGTCGTGCCGTTCGAGGAGCGAGCGGAGGTCTATGTCATCAATACGTGTTCGGTGACGCATCTGAGCGACCGCAAGTCGCGCCAGCTGATCCGCCGTGCGGCGCGCACAAATCCATCTGCGTGCATTGCGGTGACGGGCTGCTATGCGCAGGTTGCACCCGAGGAGATCCGCGCGCTCGAGGGCGTGCGCGTTGTGATCGGGACGAAGGAGCGCGCGCGCATCGTGGACTATGTGGAGGAGGCACTGCGCGCGGATACGGGCGCGATCGGAACGATCACGGACATCATGCAGGCGCGCGTCTTCGAGGATATCCCGCTGCACGCGCTGCCTCATCGCACACGTGCATTTCTGAAGATCGAGGACGGCTGTCAGAATTTCTGCACGTTCTGCATCATTCCCTATGCGCGCGGCCCCGTGAAGTCGCGCGAGCTCTCGGCGGTCGCGCGCGAGATGAAGCTGTTGACGGAGGCGGGCTTTCATGAGGTGGTGCTGACAGGGATTCACCTCGGCGCATACGGGATTGATCTCAGAGATCGTCCGACGCTCGCGGATGCGTGCCGCACGGCGCTCGCCGAGGAGGATCTGCGGCGTCTGCGTCTCGGCTCGCTCGAGTCGGTGGAACTGTCGGCGGAGCTCCTCGAACTGATGCGGACAGAGCCGCGTTTCGCGGCGCATCTGCATCTGCCGCTGCAGGCGGGGAGTGATAACGTGCTGCGCGCGATGAACCGTCACTACGATACGGCGGCGTTTGCCACGCTGCTCGAAGATGTGCGGCGGGCGGTGCCGGGGGTGGCGATCTCGACGGACATCATCGTGGGCTTTCCGGGCGAGACAGAGGAGGATTTTGCGGCGGGGCTGGACTTCGTGCGCGCAATGGGCTTTGCGCGGATGCACGTCTTCCCGTACTCGCCGCGCAAGGGGACGCCTGCGGCGCGGCGGAGCGATCAGGTGCTACCGATGTTGCGCAAGGAGCGCGCGGCGCGGATGCAGGCGCTCGCGGATGAGTTGGCAGAGGAATATCATCGCGCAGCGCTCGGCTCGGTCGCAGATGTGCTCTTTGAGACTTCGGCGGACGGCGTGACGGACGGGCTGACGGAGACGTATATCCGCGTCTATACGGATGCGCCCGTCACGCGCGGGGAGATTGCGCCCCTGCGGCTCACGCATCTCTATCGTGACGGCGTGTGGGGGGAGCCGACTGCAAAATAAATCCTTGACAGCGCTGTCCGTATCTGCTATTATAATCAAGTCGTCAAGACATGTGACTCAGTAGCTCAGCTGGATTAGAGTATTTGACTACGAATCAAAGGGTCGGGGGTTCGAATCCCTCCTGGGTCACCACTATGGACATAACGTCGACTGAGGTCGGCGTTTTTTTGTGCTTTTTTATTCTCAATAAAGGTACTGAGAATGAAAATATGAACGGCGTTCATTTTTCTCTTTTCAAATCCATTATTTTTCGCTATAATAGTCGTGTACGACGAAAGAAAGGGTGAAGTTCTTTTGGAGGAGAAGATGGGCCGCCGAGAACGCAAGAAGCTGCAGTCGCGCCGTATGATTTTGGAGGCGGCGATCAGCGAGTTCTCGAAGAAGGGCTACAAGGACACGTCCGTTGCGGATATCATGAGCACCGCCGATCTCGGGATTGGGACGTTCTACAATTATTTCAACTCGAAGGAGGATCTGCTGTTCTCCCTGCTCGGACGCCTGAGCGAGATGATCCGCATGGCGCTCGCGGAGGCGCGTGCGGCAGAGCGTACGTCGCTGGAGCTTCTGGAGCTCGGCGCACGCGTGACGGCGAAGTTCCTCGATGAGAACCGCTTTGTGATGCCGCTCTTTCTCTCAGGTTCACACCACGGCGGACATCTGGGCGGCGAGGGCGCGCCGCATCCGCACGCAGGCAAACCGCCGAGCAGCCGCATGACGCCGCAGATCAAACAAGTCTTCGCGGAGATTATCCGCGAGGGGCAGGAGGCGGGCGAGATCCGCGACGATGTGCCTGTCGATCTGATTGCGGAGATGTTCCACTCGCTCTATCAGGCGGCGGCGTTTAGCCACCTTGATTTGACCTATCAGGAGAATATCGCGCTCAAGACGCGCCTCCTGCTCGATGGTATCCGCAAGCGGGATGAGCAGCCCGTGTGTGGGTGATTTTGGACTTTTGTGTATTTGACTTAGGAGATCTCGATGATCAGTGTAACGAAGCTTCTTTTTATGGATGAATACTATGGCGATACGCTGCGCTACGGGCATAACGCGCATCGCATGAAGAGCGGTGCAGCGGAGGGGATGGGACCCGTTGTGGTCTGGAACTCGACGCGCACGTGCAATCTGCGCTGCCGTCATTGCTATATGGAGTCGGACGGGCAGAAATATGACGGCGAGCTGACGACGGAGGAGGCAAAGCGGTTCATCGACGGCCTTGCCGAGTTCCGCGTGCCCGTACTGCTCTTCTCGGGCGGCGAGCCGCTGATCCGCCCCGATTTCTTTGAGCTGGCGGAGTATGCGCGTAATCTCGGCGTGCGCCCGACGCTCTCGACGAACGGGACGCTCATCACTCGCGAGATGGCGCAGCGGATCAAGGATCTCGGCGTCGGCTATGTCGGCATCTCGCTCGACGGGCTCGCGGACGTGAACGATATGTTCCGTGGGGTCGAGGGCGCGTATCAGCGTGCGATGGAGGGCATCGAGAACTGCGTCGCCGTGGGGCAGCGTGTGGGGCTGCGGTTTACGATCAACCATCACAATATCATGGAGCTCGATAAGATCTTTGACTTTATCGAGGAGAAGGGCATCAACCGCGTCTGCTTCTACCACCTCGTCTACTCGGGGCGCGGCGGCCAGATGATGGATGAGGATGTGACGGCGGAGGAGTCGCGGCGTGCGATGGATACGATCATCGCGCGGACGAAGGACTTTGAGGCGCGCGGTCTGAAAAAGGAAATTCTGACGGTGGACAACCACTGCGACGGGGTCTATATGTATCTGAAGGCACTCGCGGAGGGGAACGATGCAGGGGCGGAGCAGATCAAGAAGCTGATCGGCGCGAACGGCGGCAACCGCTCGGGCATTGCGTTCGGTGAGGTCGATCACCTCGGCTATGTGCATCCCGATCAGTTCACGCAGCACCATACGTTCGGCAATGTGCGTGAGCGCAAGTTTGGCGATATCTGGCAGGATATGACGCATCCGATTCTCGCGGGGCTGAAGGACAGGAAGCCGCTGCTCAAGGGACGCTGCGCGAAATGTCAGTACCTCAGCTGGTGCAACGGGAATTTCCGCACGCGTGCCGAGGCGCGGACGGGGGACTTCTGGGAGTCCGATCCGTCCTGCTATCTAACGGATGAGGAGATCGGCGTTCGGGAGGCTGCTGTATGAGTGCCCCGATGGAGGCGGCGCACGCCGCACAGGGCACGATGGGGGCGCATCCGCACGCAGCGGGACACCCTGCGGGTGCAGGACATCCCCACGCGCATATGGGCGGTCATCCCGGCGGACATCCACACGGTATGGGTCATCCCGGAGGGCACCCTGCGGGGATGCCGAAGGGGCATCCGAAGGGCGTTGCGGGCGGCGGGGTAAAGATCATCTCGTGGAACACGACGAACGCTTGCAATATGTACTGTGCCCACTGCTACCGCGACGCGGGCTGCCGCGCAGACGAGGAACTCTCGACAGAGGAGGGCAAGAAGCTCCTGCGCGAGATTGCAAAGGCGGGCTTCCGCATCATGATTTTCTCGGGAGGGGAGCCGCTGACGCGCCCCGATATCCTCGAACTTGTTTCCTATGCGCGTGGGCTTGGGCTCATCCCCGTGTTTGGCACGAACGGGACGCTCATCGACCTGCCGATGGCAAAGGCTCTCAAGGAAGCGGGCGCGTGCGGGATGGGCATCTCGCTCGACTCGCTCGACAAGAATAAGCACGATACGTTCCGCTCGTTCCCCGGCGGTTGGGACGGCGCGGTACGCGGGATGATGAACTGCCGCGAGGCAGGGCTGCCGTTCCAGATCCATACGACGGTAATGGATTGGAACGCGCACGAGCTTGAGGCGATGACGGACTTCGCCGTGGAGATCGGAGCGAAGGCACATCATTTCTTCTTCCTCGTGCCGACTGGACGCGCGGAGACGATCGAGGAGGAATCGCTGCGTGCAGAGGCGTATGAGGATGTCCTCTCGCGCATCATGCGGAAGCAGGAGACGGTGGACATCGAGCTGAAGCCGACATGTGCGCCGCAGTTCCTGCGCATCGCCGATCAGCTCGGTGTGGACACGCGCTTCTCACGCGGATGTCTGGCGGGGCTGACGTACTGCATCATCAGTCCGCGTGGCAAGGTACAGCCGTGTGCGTACCTCAACCGCGAGCTGGGGGATGTGCGCGAGACGCCGTTTGATGAGATCTGGGCGAAAAACGAGGTGTTCAAGGAGCTACGTACGCTCGACTACGGCGGCGGCTGCGGCTCATGCAACTACAAGAAGGCGTGCGGCGGCTGTCGTGCGCGTGCGGCGTACTACCATGGCGGTGACTTCATGGCGGAGGAACCGTGGTGCCTCTACCACGGGCGGCGCGGAGAAGCGTAATGGAATAGACGAAAGCCCCCTGACGACTGGTCAGGGGGCCTTTGTGTTGCTATTGAGATAAATATGTGTATAATAGAGAAAGAGAACCAAAGACAAGCAATGGCGGCGACCTTCTTCACCTTCCCAATCATGTAAGTGGGAGGTGGTGCATATGGACAGCTACGAGTGCATACTGATTCTGGTATTCGCTACGGGTTACATCCTCGCAGTATCAAAGAAATAACCGCCCTGCCTTCGAAACCGGAGCGGTTAAATCGTTTCCCGTGAAGAGGTAGCCGCTTTGTCGCGGTTCTCTTTTTTGTATGTTCATTATAGCAGACATTTGTCTGCTTTGCAAATTTAATCTTCTTTGACGCTCAGCGCACGCATGGCGTTGAAGATGGCGAGGACGGTGACGCCGACATCGGCGAAGATTGCCGCCCAGAGTCCTGCCCAGCCGATGGCGCCAAGGACGAGGACGACTGCCTTGATGCCGATGGCGAAGACGATGTTCTGCCACGCGATGCTCATGGTCTTGCGCGCGATATCGATTGCGGTTGCGATCTTTCGCGGCTCGTCGGTCATGAGCACGACATCTGCTGCCTCGATTGCCGCATCCGAGCCGAGTGCACCCATCGCAATGCCGACATCGGCACGCGCAAGCACGGGCGCATCGTTGATGCCGTCGCCAACGTAGGCGAGGGTCTTGCCCTCGCCCTGTGCGGCAAGGAGTGTCTCGACCTGCGCGACCTTGTCCTGCGGGAGGAGCTCGGCGTGGACGGTGTCGATGCCGAGGCGCTTGCCGACACTCGCGCCGATTGGACGTGTGTCGCCCGTGAGCATAACGGTCTCACGGATGCCGCGCTCCTTCAGTGCGCGGATCGCCTCTGCCGCGTCCTCCTTGATCTCGTCTGCGACGTGGACGACGCCTGCGAAGCGCCCGTCAACAGAGAGGTAGACCGCGCCCGTGTGTGGGATGGGCGGGATGTTTACCGTGTTCTTTGCTGTGAGGAGGTCATGCGTGCCGAGCAGGATGAAATGTCCGTTGATGTGCGCGGAGATGCCGCGGCCCGCGTTTTCCTCGAGCGCGTGTACATCCGTCTCCTCGGTCGTGTTCCCGCCGCCCGTGAAGGCGCGGAGGATCGAGCGTCCGATCGGATGGGTGGAGTAGCGCTCGGCGTTCGCCGCGTAAAAGAGCACGTCTTCCTCTGCGAATCCCTCGGCGGGGATGACGCTCGCGACGTGGAAGCTGCCCTTTGTGAGCGTGCCCGTCTTGTCGAATACGACGGTGTCCGCCTTTGCCAGAGCCTCAAGGTAGTTGCCGCCCTTGATGAGGATGCCCGCGCGGCTCGCGCCGCCGATCCCCGCGAAGAAGGAGAGCGGAACGGAGATGACGAGGGCGCAGGGACAGGAGATGACGAGGAAGGTGAGTGCGCGGTAGATCCACATGGAGAAGGGATCACCCGTGACAAGTGGCGGGATGATGGCGAGCAGCACGGCGCCGATGACGACGGCGGGCGTGTACCAGCGGGCAAAGCGTGTGATGAGTGTTTCGGTGGTCGCCTTCTTATCCGTCGCCTCCTCCACGAGCGAGAGGATGCGCTCGACGGTCGATTCCTCGTATGGGGTTGTGACGCGCACTTCAAGCACGCCCGACTGGTTGATGCAGCCGCTGATGATCTCATCGTTTACACGCACCGCACGCGGCATGGATTCGCCTGTCAGAGCGGAGGTGTCGAGGTGACCCTCGCCCTTCGTGATGATGCCGTCGAGCGGGACGCGCTCGCCCGGACGGACGATGATCGTCTCGCCGACCTCGACCTCGTCGGGGAATACCTCCTCCTCTGCGCCGTCTCTGAGAACGCATGCCGTGTCGGGGCGGATATCCATGAGGGAGGAGATGGAGCGGCGGGAACGCTGCACGGCGTAGCCTTGGAACCACTCGCCGATCTGGTAGAGCAGCATGACGGCGACGCCCTCGGAGTAGTCGTTGAGTGCAATCGCGCCGATGGTGGCGACCGCCATGAGGAAGTTCTCGTCAAAGACGCGCCCGTGGCGGATATTGACTGCCGCACGCCAGAGGATGTCCCAGCCGATGAGCGCGTATGCTGCGAGGAGGAGCACGACACCGACGGTCGTGTCTTCGAGGATCATTCCCGGGATGAAGAGTGCTGCTGCTCCGCCGATGCGCATGAGCATCCGCTTCTGTTTCTTCGTCATGCCTGCTGCCCCCTTTTTTCTTTGTTACGCTTCGAGTACGGCGTCCGGCTCGATGGTCTTGACAATCTTCTTGATCTCCGCGAGCACTGCGTCAAAGCGCTCGTCCTCTGCGTCGAGCGTCATGCGCTCGCTGAGGAAGTTGACGCGCACCTTGTTCACGCCCGAAACCTTTGCAGCCGCATCCTCGATCTCCTGCGCGCAATGTGCACAGTCGAGTTCACGGATCTTGAATGCCTTCTTCATGAGTATCGTCTCCTTTATTCAAATAACGTATGAACAACTATTCATACGTTAAGTATAAAGAAAGATGGGGAGGATGTCAAGCGGTAAGGCAAAAATAGTGTGGGAAGAAAAATCCCCTGCAGATTCGTCATCTGCAGGGGAATACATCGTTATGGATTACAGCCGGAACTTCGATGTGATCTCGTTGAGCTTGCTCGCAGTCTGCGCGAGGGATTCGGCGCTGTCGCTCACGTCGTGCAGGCTTGCGCTCTGCTCCTCGGAGGCGGCGGCGACGGTCTCTGCGTTCGCGCCCGTCTTCTCGGCGACGGCGCTGATGTTCTGCGCGTTGCCGACGACATCCTGCATATCCTGCGCTGTGTGGTCGACCGCCTGACTGATGTGTGCGATGCTGTTGCGTACGTCGTCGAGACGTTTCTGGATGGAGTCGAAGCTCTTCTCCGTCTCGACCGTGACCTCCTTGCTCGCGGCGACCTTCTCCTCGGCATTTGCAATCGCACCGGCGGCGAACTGGATGCTCTCGATCATCTGGCTGATCGTCTGCTCGATCTCATTCGTGGCGGCGGAGCTCTGCTCGGCGAGCTTGCGCACCTCCTCGGCAACAACGGCAAAGCCACGTCCCGCCTCGCCCGCACGCGCCGCCTCGATGGCTGCATTGAGGGCGAGGAGGTTTGTCTGACCCGCAATCTCGCGGATGGTGGTGACGACGTTCTTGATGGCGTCGGAGCCGGTGACGAGTTTCTCCGAGACGCGTGAGATCTCGGTCATGGAGTCGCTGACGGTTGCGTTTTGCTGCACGAGCTGCTGGATGTACTTCATGCCCTGATTTGCATCCTCGACAGCGTCGCTTGCGGTCTGGTTCGCGTGGACACCGCTCGCGCTCATCTCCTCGGTGCGTGCACTGACCTGCTCAATGGCGGTTGAGATCTCTCCGATGCTGCTGTTGTTGTGCACGGCGTCGGATGCGACATCCGTGATCGTGTGCGCGATGCTCTCGGAGACCTGCATCTGCGACTGCACGGAGGTCGAGAGCGAGTCACTCTCCTTCGAGAGGTTGTCCGCCTCGGTCTGGATCGAGCGGACGATGTGATGGAGGGCGTCCTTCATCTCAAGCAGTTCGTTTGCCATGTCGCCGATCTCATCGTTCCATGTCGCGCGTGTGCCCTGGAAGGAGAGGTCGAGCTTGCCGAGCTTACCAACATCGCCGCGCAGCTTGATGAGGCGGCTCGCAAGCTTTCGTGCATACCATGTGGCGGCGACACCGATGCCGATGATGCCGACAATGCTGATGATGAGCACGATGATAAAGACGTGATCGACGTTGCTGTTCAGCTTCTCGAGCTGCTGCTCCTGTACAGCCGTCTGGGTCTCGGCTGCCTTGTCAAAGAGTGCGTCGATCTCGTCCGCCTTCTTGCGCAGTTCGTTGGATGCCGTTGTTGCTGCCTCAATATCGTTGCGCTGGTAGAGGGAAATGATATCCTTCGTCTTCTCGGTGTAGTCGCTCACAGCCTTGCGCAGCGTCTCACCGCGCTCCTTTGCGTCGGCGTTGACCGCGTGGGCGGCAAAAATGTCGAGCTGCTCGGATGCCTTCTTGAGCTCGTTCTCCGTATCCGTCGCACGGTTCGCGTCGCGCGTGATGATGTAGCCGCGCAGCTCGCTCAGACCCTGATGGAAGTCATCCTCGGCCTCGAGCAGAGTGATGCTGTTCTTGACCGTCACGGAAAGCAGATGCTGATACTCTGCACTCGTCGACTTGAACTCATAGAGCACGACGGCGAGCAACACGATCATCAGTGCGATGACGCTGCCGACCAACCCCGTGAGCTGCAGCCCGATGGGCATTCGCTGTCCCATAAAAATCCTCCTCGTTTCCTTCCCACGGTCACATTCCTGCGTGTTCTCAGGCACTGTGACGCCATATATATGCATAAATATTTTGCGCTTGATGGGACGACTTGTCAATCCCTTTTTTAGAATGAGAAAAATTTTTTTCTAAAACAGACACAGGCTATTGCAATGAGGCAGGGAATATGATAAATTTACATCCATAAATTTCCTGCCTGCACGATGCACTGGGCGCTCGCTGTGGATGACGGGGGCGGTGCACGCACTTTTGGAACGATTAGCCGGCCTTGGTGAGGGAGTACCTCGGGACTTGGTGGGATGATTAGTGTCTGCACGACGGAATCTTTGATATATATTGTGCATAGACGACCAAATGACGGCAGGAAATCGAAGCTGGTGCATTCACCAGCTTTTCTTTTTGTCCAAAATGCGGTACAATGAAACGAGTGGCTTATGTAGGAGGTCTTTGTTGTCGATTCTATTGTTATGGTAGAAAAGTGCATTACACATATGATAAGGTCGAGCGGATCGAGATGCGCCGCTCTCTGAGGGCGCGGAAGCCGCGCCGACGACAGGCGCGATGCAGGGGGAAATCGGACGTGACGCGCTTGCCGCGCATACCTATTATCATGTGGTGCACGGCAGCGAGTCGTTTGAGGCAAAAGGGAGATTCCTTTTAGAAAGGATACATTATGTTTACATTCAAAGGGGACGGCTTCCCCAGTTTTCATGGTATTGTGCCGCAGATTCACGAGGAGGCGTTCGTCGCTCCGCAGGTATTCCTCTCGGGCGATGTACGCATCGGACAGTATGCGAGTCTCTGGCCGGGCGTCGTCGCGCGCGGTGATGTCAACTACATCTCGGTCGGCGACTGCTCGAACATTCAGGATCTCACGTGCCTGCACGTTGCGGACGACAATCCGTGCATCATCGGCGACTATGTGACCGTCGGGCACAGTGCGTGCGTCCACGGCTGTGAGATCGAGGATCACGTGCTCATCGGTATGGGCGCGGTTATCCTGACGGGGGCAAAGATCGGGCGTGGATCCATCATCGCCGCAGGTGCTGTCGTGAAGGAGAATGCCGTCATCCCGCCGAACTCCCTCGTTGCAGGGGTTCCCGCGAAGATCGTGCGTGAGAATATCGACCGCGTCGCGACCATCCATGCGCAGGCGCTCAAGTACAAATGTGAGTGGGCAGTGGAGTACGGTGTCTATCCCGAGATCGGCGGCGAGCGCTTCCACGGCGAGAAGGTCATTTGATGGCGGAGGAGGATCTCGTCCGCCAGCCGCACGGGCGTGAGCAGCAGGTCAAGATGGAGATCGTCTCCATGATTCATGGCGGCGAGTCGCCCTACGATGTGATTTTTCACGTTGCGCAGTGGCTTGAGAAAACCTCGGGTGAGCCGGGCTACGCACAGTATGTCGAAGACGCTATGCGCGCGGTGTATGGCTGTGCACTCATGCACGTGCGCCCGATGGAGGACGAGCTGCGCGATGTGGAGGAACGCCTTGCGCGCATCCGCATCGCCTACGAGAAGCCGGAGTTCACGGAGGAGGAGAAGAAGCGCATTCGCTTCGCCATCGACCTGCACGTGAAGAACATCGCCCGCCTCAAGGAGTGCATTGCACGCGCGAAGGCGAACGGTGAGACGGCGGAGATTGTCAAGAACTAGACCGATTTGGCGCGCAATTTTATACATAAAAATCATAAAGCCCATACCTTGCGCGTATGGGCTTTTTTGTGATAAAATATAGACAAATCCCAGAATTGCGGGATGATTTTGAGAACTGAATCGTGTCGTTAGGAGGAAAGGATCATGAAGATTTCGACCGTAAAGAAAGTTTTTGCGGCGGGCGCAGTCCTCGCTGCAGCGGCGGTACTCTTCACAGGATGCAACGGCAACTCCGGCGTGGAGGGCAAGAAGTTCATCAACATTGGTACGGGCGGCACAGCGGGCACGTACTACCCCATCGGCGGCGCGATTGCCGAGATCCTGACCAAGGAGATTCCCGGTACGGAGGCGAGCGCGCAGAGCACGGGCGCGTCCGTTGCCAATGTCAATATGCTTGGTGACGGGACGATCGATCTTGCGACGGTGCAGAACGACATCGCGTATTATGCCGCGAACGGAACGGAGATGTTCAAGGACAAGAAGATCGACGGGCTGCAGGGCATCGCGTCGCTCTATCCCGAGACCTGCCAGTTTGTGACGCTGAAGTCCTCTGGGATCAAGAGCCTCTCAGAACTCAAGGGGAAGCGTGTTGCCGTCGGCGCAGTAGGCTCCGGTGTGGAGGCGAATGCGCGCCAGATTCTCGAGGCGTATGGTGTTACCTATGATGATATCGACGAACAGTTCCTCTCGTTCGCTGAGGGGGCAAGCGCGCTGAAGGACGGCAATGTGGATGTCGCCGTTCTCACAGCGGGCTATCCGACGGCGTCTGTGCAGGACATCGCCGCACAGAATCCGATTCGGCTCCTCCCTGTGGACGAAAATATTGCAGACCGCCTGATGGCGAAGTATCCGTTCTACACGAAGACCGTCATTCCCGCAGGGACCTATGCGGGCTTTGATGAGGCGGTGCCGGGCGTCTCCGTTATGGCGATGCTCGTCGCGGGACCCACGGTGAACGCTGACCTCGGCTACAGCGTGACGAAGGCGATCTTCACGAATCTCGACCGTCTGCAGACGGCGCATGCCGTCGGCAAGCAGATCTCGAAAGAGATGGCAAAGAGCGGCATGTCGCTGCCGATGAACGAGGGTGCGGAGAAGTATTTCAGCGGAAAGTGAGTGCGGATTTGACGCGCGTGTTCCGATGACGATGCCGCAGTGCTCCTCTATACGCGTGTATACCATCATACAAGAAGCCCTCCGCTTGCGTATGGAGGGCTTTTTATGATAAGATACGTTTATTATCGCGGCATGCGACGATAGTTCGAGAACTTTTCTATTGTATAATGGAGGGAAAGAACATGAATATCTCTACCGTAAAGAAAATTCTTGCGGCAGGCGCGGTCCTTGTATTCTCTGCTGCGCTTCTCACCGGCTGCGGCGGCGACTCCGCATCGTCGGGAGACAAGAAGTTCCTCAACATCGGCACAGGCGGCACGGCGGGTACGTACTACCCCATTGGCGGCGCAATCGCCGAGGTGCTGAACAAGGATATCCCCGGTATGAACGCGAGCGCACAGAGCACGGGTGCATCCGTTGCGAACATCAACATGTTGCGCGACGGCGCTGTTGACCTCGCGACGGTGCAGAACGACATCACCTACTACGCCGTAAACGGCACGGAGATGTTCAAGGATAAGAAGGTCGACGGCCTGCAGGGCATTGCATCGCTCTACCCCGAGACCTGCCAGTTCGTGACGCTCCAGTCCTCCGGCATCAAGAGTCTCTCAGAGCTCAAGGGCAAGCGTGTTGCCGTAGGAGCTGCAGGCTCGGGCGTAGAGGCGAATGTCCGCCAGATTCTCGCAGCATACGGCGTAAGCTATGACGATATCGACGCGCAGTTCCTCTCGTTTGCCGAGGGGGCAAGTGCGCTGAAGGACGGCAACGTGGATGTCGCCGTCCTGACGGCGGGCTACCCAACCGCATCGGTGCAGGACATCGCTTCGCAGAACCCCGTGCGTCTGCTCCCCGTGGAGGAAAAGATCGCAGACGACCTGATCGCAAAGTATCCGTTCTATACCAAGACCGTCATCCCTGCAGGAACGTATGCGGGCTTTGATGAGGCCGTTCCGAGTGTCTCCGTCATGGCGATGCTCGTCGCGGGACCCTCGGTGAACGCAGACCTCGGCTACAGCATCACGAAGGCGATCTTCTCGAACCTCGACCGTCTGCAGGCTGCGCATGCTGTCGGCAAGCAGATTACGAAGGACACGGCGAAGGCGGGGATGTCCCTGCCGATGAACGCGGGTGCGGAGAAGTACTTTAACGAGAAATGAGAGCGTATCTGATTGCGCTTCTCGCGGCGGGTTTCCTCGTCGCGTTTGACATTCTGAGCGCACCTGCACTCTTTATGCAGGCGGATGGAACAAAGACCGTCCTCGTGCGGCAGATTCGCGGCGAGACACCGCTGACGATCCACTTCATCCATTCTGTGCAGAAAACCCCCGTCGAGGAGTTCCTGACCGTGCATGCGGACGGACATTTCCATCTGACGGGCACGCGCTATCAATCGCACGGCGTGGGGCTGCCCTTTCTCCCCGAGGAGGGCACGTTCCGACAGGAGGGGGACTACTTCGTCCTCGATATGGATCGCGACTATAGCGAGCTGAGCCTCCGTACGGGCGTCGGCACGGAGCTCATGATCGAGGCGGGCGGGGAACGCATCCCCGTCTACGAGATGTACCCCGTCGGCACGCGCATCGACCTCGTCGTTGCGCCGCTCTACACCTACCTATTTTGAAATTCCGAGGCTGCTAATGTGCGGCCTCGTATTTCTTTTTCATTTCTTTTTTTGAACTATATAAAAATTTCCCCAAAGGATGTGAACTCCCCTATGACCGATCAGAAGACTGCGGAGGCCGTGCTCAAGAAGTACGACCGCGAGTCGAATACCGTCCACTATGCGGGGCTGCCGAAGAAGATTATCGCCGCCATTGCAATTACATTTTCCATCTTTCAGCTCTACACGGCAACCTTTGGCGTTCTCGACGCCCAGCTACAGCGCGCTGTCCATCTTGGATTCGGCCTTGCGCTCGCGTATCTGCTCTATCCGTTTCGGCGCGCGTGGACGCGGGACAACTTCTTTCACCCCATCGATGTGATCTTCGCCGTCCTCGGTGCGGCGGCGCCTGCCTACATCGTTATTCAGTACCGCGAGCTCGTGACGCGCGCGGGTACGGTGACGACGCCCGATGTCATCGTCGGCGGCATCGGCATCCTCCTCGTCATCGAGGCGACACGGCGCGTCGTGGGACTGCCGATGGTGACAGTCGTGCTCTTATTCCTCGCATACGCCTTCCTCGGCCCCTATATGCCGGGCGTCCTGGCGCATCGCGGGCTATCGATTGAGCAGCTCATCAGTCACCTCTATTTCACGACCGAGGGCATCTTCGGTATTCCGCTCGGCGTGTCCTCGACGTTCATTTTCCTCTTCATCCTCTTCGGTGCGTACCTTGAGAGTACGGGGCTCGGCAAGTTCTTCATCGATCTGGCCAATGCCGTTGCAGGCTGGGCGAGCGGCGGCCCCGCGAAGGTTGCCGTGCTCTCAAGCGGACTGATGGGCACGGTCTCAGGCAGCTCCGTCGCGAATGTCGTCGGCACCGGCTCGCTTACGATCCCGATGATGAAGAAACTCGGCTACAACGCGAACTTCGCGGGCGCGGTCGAGGCGGCGGCATCCACGGGCGGACAGCTCATGCCGCCGGTCATGGGGGCGGCGGCGTTCCTCATGGCGGAGTTCGTCGGCGTGTCCTACATCGAGGTGGTCAAGGCGGCAGCGATCCCCGCACTCCTCTACTTCACGGGTGTCTGGCTCGGCGTGCACTTTGAGGCAAAGCGGAAGAAACTCAAGGGCATTCCGCGTCATGAGCTGCCCAATCCGCTCACCCTCTTGAAGGAGCGCGGACACCTCGCAATCCCGCTCGTCGTCATCGTCTATCTCCTCGTCTCGGGCTATACGCCCATGCGTGCGGCACTCGTCGCAATCGTGCTCTCCATTGTCTGCGCCATGCTGCGCAAATCCACGCGCATGAAGCCGATTGAGATCGTCTACGGGCTTGAGCGCGGCGCGAAGGCGGTGCTCGGCGTGCTCATCGCCTGTGCGGCGGCGGGTATCATCATCGGTGTCGTCACGAAGACGGGCGTTGGACTGCGCCTCGCCTCGGGGCTCATCGATCTTGCGGGCGGCATGCTGCTCCCTGCGATGTTCTTCACCATGGTCACGGCGATCGTCCTCGGCATGGGCGTGCCGACCACGGCGAACTACGTCATCACCTCCACCATTGCCGCACCCGCGCTCGTGCAGATGGGCGTGCCCATCCTCGCGGCGCATATGTTTGTGTTCTACTTCGGCATCATTGCGGACGTGACCCCACCCGTCGCGCTCGCCGCCTATGCGGGGGCGGGCATCAGCGGAGGAAATGCACTCAAGACGGGCGTGCACGCGTCCAAACTCGCGGTCGCGGCATTCATCATCCCGTACATCTTCGTGCTGTCCCCCGTCATACTGATGGTGGACGCGACCCCACTCACACTCATCCTCGCAACACTCTCCGCACTCGCGGGCATGATTGCCGTCAGCTCCGCGCTCTGCGGCTTTCTCGCCGATCACTGCCGCCCCTATGAGCGGCTGCTCCTCATCATCGCGGGGCTGCTCATGATCAAGCCCGGCGGCACAACCGACCTCATCGGCTGCGTCATCTTCGCTGTCATCCTTGTGATGCAGTATCAGCGTGTGAAGAAGGCGGCGGCATGAAGACCGCGCAGGAATATATAGAGGCGCGCAGCTTTTTCGATGCCATCAAGACGCTGAACGAGTTTTCGGAATCCGCGCGTGATGCGCTCTGGAACTATCGTATGGGCTATGCCCTCTACTTTTATGCGATCAATCGGTATCCGAAGCTGTGCATTCTGCGTTTGGCTCTCGGCTATTTGGAGCGTGCAGACGAGGATACGGCAAGCAAGGCGGAGATCGAGCGCGTCTTCTTTGGCAAACCCGGCGGCATGACCGCGCGGTGCCAAGAGGCGGTTGAAAACAAGCACGGCTGGTATGCGGAGGAGCCCGCTTCTATAAGTGTGGAGCAGCTCGTACGTGAGGCTGAGGCAGAGCGCGAGCGTGTGCGCCGTGAGGTGACGGCGTTCTTTGAACGTACACAGCGGCGCGAGATTGCGATCTCGCATCATCCTGCACAGGAAAAACTCCCCGCTGGCGCGAGCAAGTTCTACGGAACGCCCGACCTGCCCGCAGATTTTGACTGGCCGTACTATAAGGGAACGGACTTCGAGGGGGTGACGAAGAATCGCCCGCTTGCCTTTCTCGCGCAGATCAATCTTGGTGAAGCCGCGCAGTATGACCGTACAGGGCTCCTGCCGAAGACAGGTGTGCTCAGCTTCTTCTATGAGACCGTGTCAATGGAGTGGGGCTTTGAACTAAAGTCTGAGGGATATGCGCGCGTCTATTATTCCCCCGAGACGGAGGGGCTTGTCCCGACACAGATTCCGGAGGAAACGAAGGAGTGGAGTGTGGGCGAGCAGGCGCTGACCTTTGCGGATGCCGTCAGTCTCCTGTCGTCTTTTGCATACAGCCGCAGGAGCGGGAAAGAGGTGGATTGGGACACCTACAACGAACTGCGGGCGGAGTTCGGATACGATGCTGCCGCACACGAGGACAATCCCATGAAGATGCTCGGCTATGCCGACGAGATTCAGAATGAAATGGAGCCGGAGTGCGAACTCTACAGCAGAGGCATTGACGGGGATGTGCAGGAAGAGCTCTCCGAAGAGGAGGAAGCGGAACTTGTGAGAAATGCTGCAGATCGCTGGGTGTTGCTGTTTCAGATGGGCACCGTCGAGGACGATGAAACGGAGCTCATGTACGGCGACTGCGGTCTGATTTACTTCTGGATTCGGAAGGAGGACCTTGCCGCGCGGAACTTCAACAACGTTCGTCTGATCCTGCAGTGCGGCTGACATGAGATGGAATGTGAGAAGCAACCCTTGATTTTTAGCTCGGAATTGAGCAAAATATACCTAGAACAGAGGGCGTATCTCAGCCCTGAGTGAGACTTATAAAGCGAGCTTCTCTTGGCTCTGAGCAAGAACTTTATGAGAGAGCGTTTCGCTGCTCTGAGTGCGACTGTAACAGGCGGAGAGGGCTGATGCCTTCTCCGTTTTTCTGTTCTACGAGAAAATAAAGAAAAATACTTGCAAAATTCATTACACCATCGTATTCTATTTGATAGAGGAGGGATTCTGATGGAACAGGCAGTTAATGTGAATTTTCGCTTAGATGCAGCGGTTAAGAAGAATATGGAGCAGGTTTGCGCCGAACTCGGACTCTCCATGAGTGCAGCATTTACAATTTTTGCAAAGAAGGTCGGCAGAGAGCGGCGAATTCCGTTCGACGTATCCATTGATCCGTTTTACGATGAACGCAATCTGCGCTATCTGGAACAGAAGATGGCGGATTATAAGGCGGGCAAGCTCCGCTTCGTCGAACATGATCTGATTGAGGACTGACGATGCGCAGGCGAGGCATTCAATGGGATTTTGATGCGTGGGAGGACTATCTCTATTGGCAGCAAAATGATAAGAAGATTGTCAAACGTATCAACCAGATCATCAAGGACATTGTACGCAGCCCGTTTGACGGAATCGGCAAACCCGAGCCTTTGAAAGAAAATCTGGCGGGATTTTGGAGTCGCCGTATCGACGGTGAACACAGGCTTGTCTATCTCGTTCAAGAAAATACGATACTGATCTTTGCCTGTCGCGGACATTACGAGTGAGTATTGCGCTGTGCAGTAAAAAACGAGGAATCCCTGTGCAGGGATTCCTCGTTTTTATGTGCAGACGTTTACCTTACTGTTTCTCTTCCGCTTTGACCTCGATCGGGGCATCCTCGACGAGCTGCTGCGGCTCCTCCTCCTCCTTCTTGCGGCGGAGGAAGAAGAACGCGCCTGCGCCAATCAGAACGATGACAACAACGATCGTGCCGATGATTGCCGTCTTGTTCCAGAGGCGGAACGCGACCTCGATCTTCGACGACTCGCCCGTGACGAGGGTCTTGCCGAGGTTCCATGTGAGCTGCTTGCCATCGTTCTCCGAGCGGTCAGCGTTTGAGCTCGTGGGTGCGACGGGCAGGTTCATCTGATAGGTGAACGTGATGTTGCTTGCAAATGCACCCGCGCCGCCGCCGTTCTGGCTGCCCTCAAAGAGCAGGTCGAAGTTGTAGTCGGTGTAGAACAGGCTCTTGTTCATCGTAATGCCCGTGTTCTTGCCCTCGTTCGCCTTGAAGAAGTCATTTTCCGAGAGCTTGTCGATCGTGGCGTAGTGCTCCGTAATCTCGTAGCCTGACATGTTCTCCTTCGTCACGGGTGTGACCTGCGCGTCAGGATTCTTCGCTGTCGTCGCCGCCTTGCTCTGCTCGACAATCTCGGCGAGCATGGGCACGCTGACGAGTGTCGTCTTGAGGTCAGCGCTGCCGTCCTCGTTGATGACGACGTTCACATCGCCGCTGAAACAGCCGCTCGTGAGTGCGAGTACGCTGAACATCGTTGCCGCGAGGACGGTGCGCATCGTGCGTGTGCATCGTGTCAGAAACATAAGATACCTCCTATAAATTCAAATGATACCGATTCCATTATATTTTACATGAGCACGCCGGCTTTTGCAAGACGGACGATTGGCAGGGGCAATGTCGTGATTTTTTTCATTGTATTATTTTGTGTCTCATGCTATACTCATAAAAAATATATATTATTTTTATGTTTTTCGAGCTGCCGTACCTGTGGCATATGCTATGGTGCGTCAGCCTGACTGCGGCTCTGGGATTGCGGTCACGGGGGAAGGTATGGAAACGTCCTTCCCTGCCCGCAGACATTTGTCTGCATTGCAAAGGAAAACCGGCAGGGGGGACTGCGCTCTTTTTGTGCGCGGCGAGTGCTCACCGGATTTTCCGGCGGGCATTTTTTGTTGGAAAATTGTGGATTTGCGGGAAAGGAGTTTTATGGGGCAGTATGCACGTATGATGACGGCGGGAAGTGTACTTGCCGTGCTGTTTTTCATTCTCTCACTTTCGGTCGGGCGGTTCTATGTCCCGTTCGATCAGGTGGCAGCAATTCTTGCATCGAAGTTTATTGAAATCCCTGTCACATGGGATGCGTCGATGTATAACGTCGTCATGGTGATCCGTCTGCCGCGCGTGCTCGGGGACATTCTCGTCGGCGTTGCGCTCGCGGTGTCGGGTGCGGCGTATCAGGGGGTCTTCCGCAACGATCTCGTCTCGCCGGATCTGCTCGGTGTCTCGCAGGGCTCGAGCGTGGGCGCGTGTCTTGGGATTCTCGCGCATCTGACGCTCGGCGGCACGGCGGTCGCGGCATTCCTCGGCGGCATCGCGGCGGTGACGATGACACTCATGCTGCCAAAGCTCGTGCAGAGCCGCTCGCGCATCGTGCTCGTCCTCTGTGGCATCATTGTGTCGGGCTTTATGGCGGCGGTGATCGGTCTGCTGAAATACCTCGCCGACCCCGATACGGAGCTAGCGGATATTGTCTACTGGCAGCTCGGCAGCCTTGCAAAGGTCTCGTGGGACAATCTGCTCTACGTCACGCCGATCATCGTCTTCACGCCCGCGGGGTTGCTTGCGATGCGCTGGCGCATGAATGTGCTTTCGCTCTCGGATCAGGAGGCGGCGAGCCTCGGCGTCAATGTGCAGCGCGAGCGTCTTGCCGTGATTGCACTCGCGACCCTGCTGACAGCATCGGCGGTGTGCCTGAGCGGAACGATTGGCTGGATCGGTCTCATCCTGCCGCATCTGGCGCGAATACTGGTCGGCGGCAATCACGCGCATCTCCTGCCCGCAACGGCGGTACTCGCTACGTCCTTCCTGATGCTCGCCGATCTCCTCGCGCGTACGCTGACCTCTGCGGAGGTGCCGCTCGGGATTCTCTGCGGTTTTGTCGGCACACCGTTCTTTGCGTGGATTCTCTATCGCCAGCGGAGGTATTTCTGATGGAGCGCGCAATGCTTTGGCTCGACGACGGTTCGTTTCGCTATCGCACGGACGCGCCGTACATCTTCGAGCATATCTCGTTTTCGATCAAGGGCGGTGAGGTGCTCGCGCTCCTCGGGCGCAACGGTGTCGGCAAGTCAACGCTCCTCGCGTGCCTGATGGGATTTCAGGAGCTGACGCAGGGACGCATCTATACGAACGGGCAGAACATCTATGCGATGTCGCCGCGTGAGCGCGCGCGGGAGATTGCGTTCGTGCCGCAGATCATCAGCGCGGAGAGTTCGTTTACGGTGCGTGACTATGTGTCCTTCGGCGCGACGGTGCGCACAGGGATGTTCTCCGCGCCGAGCAAGGCGGACTATGCGCAGACGGATGCGATTCTTGAGGAGCTCGGCATTGCACACATTCGCGACCGCCAGTGCAGGGAGCTCAGCGGCGGACAGCGGCAGCTGGTCGCCATCGGGCGCGCACTGCTTCAAAATACGAGGCTGATCCTTATGGACGAGCCGACGGCGGCACTCGATGTGCGCAATCAGGTGCTCGTCCTCCAGACCATCGACAGCTTGCGTGCAAAGGGCTACGGTGTCGTCTTTACCACGCATCTGCCCGAGCAGGCACTGTTGCTGAACAGCCGCGTCGCGCTCTGCTTCGGCACGCATATAGATTTTTACGAATCCGTGGATGAGGTGCGGGCATCGCATCTGGAGGAGCTGTACGGGACGAAGCTGAGCCTTTTCCACAGCGACAATGTGCAGCGTACGGTCTGTGTGATCCCTCGGCTATAAAGATCGTGCCTTACATCCTCCGCGCAAACGCTTAGTTGCGCAAGTGATCGCGTGCTCGTTCGCCTAAATACCGGCGCACTTCTTAAACGCGCTACGCTTGAACGAAAGAAGTACGCCGGGGGCGAGTCGCACGAGCGGTCAACGTCATCCAATCACACTTCGCTAACGCTCGTGCTCTTGGGACGTTTTCCCATACGACCTGTTTCCCAATCAGCTGCGTCTTATGGACTTGCTTCTTGGACAGGTCAGTATTTACTCACTTGCTCCACTAGGGTTTGCTTAGGAGCGACGTAAGGCACTGGTTTCCCAATCCATAACATTTGACAGAACGCGGTTATAGCCGAGTACTGTTTCAATATATTATTGTTTTTTAGGAAAGGATGTATGCAATGAAGAAAAATCTCATCGCGCTGCTGGCTCTCGTCATGATGGTCGCAGCACTCGTGGGCTGCGGGACGGAGAACGCCGCGCAGGGCAAGCAGGACGCGACGCGCACAGTCACGGACATCGACGGCACGGAGGTCACGATTCCCACGAATGTGGAGCGTATCGCCGACCTCTGGCACGCGAACAATCAGGTCGTGCTGCTCCTCGGCGGCGCGGACAGGCTCGTCACGACGACGAAGAATGTGCAGGGGCTCCCGTGGTTCGCGCAGGTTTATCCGCGCATCAAAGAGATCTCCGCGCCGGTCAAGGGCACGGATGTGAACTGGGAAGAGGTCGAAAAGGAGAAGCCGCAGGTTGTGCTTGCGAGCAGCAAGGAGCAGATCGAGACGGCACGCAAGAACGGCTATGCGGCGGTGCACGTCAACTTCGCGACCTATGACGGGCTGCGCAAGACCGTGAAGATCACGGGCGACGTGCTCGGCGGCGATGCTGTGAAGAACGCGGAGACGTATCTCTCCTACCTCGACGAGAAGACGAAGTTTACGGATGAGCGCACGAAGAAGCTCAGCGATGCCGAACGCCCCGTCGTGCTCCACATTGTCGGCGGCGACGACCTCTTCAAGGTGGACGGCGTGGAGACGATCATCGACGAGTGGATTCGCTACGGCGGCGGCAGGAATGCCATCACGGCGAAAGGCCCGCAGATCAAGACCACCATCGAGGAAGTCCTCAAGGCGGATCCGGATATCATCATTATCGGCGGCACGCAGTCCGCGAAGGGGATCGAGGCAATCAAGAACGACCCGCAGTGGTCGAGTCTCAAGGCGGTCAAGAACGGGCGTATCTATGCGAACCCCGTCGGCACGTTCAACTGGGATCGGTACAGTGCCGAGTCCGCACTGCAGCTCCTCTGGGCGGCACAGACCATCCAGCCGCAGCTCTTTGCCGATGTCGATCTCGTGAAGGAGACGGTGGACTTCTACAAGCGTTTCCTCCACTATGATCTGAGCGAGGCGGATGCACAGCGCATCATCAAGGGCGAAGCACCTGCAAAGTAAGCTTGTTTGACAGCGTTGCCTTAGCAGCGTTGGGATATATTTTAGGACAGCGGGGAATCCCGCAGAGAAAGGACTGTTTTATCTTATGAAGAAGAATCTTGTCGCGGCTCTTGCCACAGCACTCACGATTGGCGCAGCATCGACGACGTTTGCGGCGGCGAATCCGTTCAGCGACGTTCCGCGTGACCACTGGGCGTACGATGCTGTGACCCAGCTCGCGGCAGACGGTGTCATCGAGGGCTACGGCGACGGTACGTACCGTGGTGACCGTAACATCACGCGCTATGAGATGGCGCAGATGACGGCAAAGGCGATGGCAAAGGGGGATATGTCTACATCGGACAAGGCTCTTGTTGATCGTCTTGCCGCTGAGTTCGCCGATGAGCTGAACAACCTCGGCGTGCGCGTTGCAAATCTCGAAAAGAACGCCGATATGGTGAAGTGTAGTGACCCCGAAAAGTTAGACCTGAAAGCGTGGGAAAGCGATTTCCTGCGCTTTTTTCTATGCGGCGAGATGTTTGCGACGGAACTGAACAGGACTGAGCCAGCCGAGAGACTCCTTGATGCGACACTCATTGTAGTAGATGATATACTCTTCGATCGCCGTCTTGAGTTCCTCGTAGCTATGGTAGACGCGCCCATAGTAAATCTCTTGCTTTAAGAGTCCAAAGAAGTTCTCCATCACACTGTTGTCCAGACAGTTCCCCTTGCGTGACATGCTCTGAAAGATTCTCTCCTCCTTGAGCCGCTTCGTGTACGACTTCATCTGATATGCCCACCCCTGATCGGAGTGGAAGGTGCGCCGATAAGGACAATCTGCTGTCACACGAATTGCTTCCTCAAGTGCGGACTGAATCCCCATCGCAGACGGTGTCTTTCCAATGTGGAAGCTGACAATTTCGTTGTTAAACAGATCCATATACGGATCAAAATACAGCTTATGTACGACGGACTTTCCATCCTCGCCCTGCAGCCAGTACTTGAACTCACTCGTGTCCGTTGTAATCTTTTGATGCGGTATGGAAGTTTTGAATCTGCGGTTCAGGAGATTGTCTGCTACCGTTCCGACAGACCCCCTGTAGGAGCTGTACTTGCGTGTTCTGTGCGTAAAGGAATGCACTTGAAGTCTGAGCTTTTGTACAATCCGCTGCACTGCCTTACGATTGATCTTGTGCCCAAGATTGCGCATCTGTGCCCATAGGCGGCGATAGCCATAATCTTTGTGCTCCTCACGAATGGCAAGGATGATCTGCTCCCGCTCGTCCGGCACTTCCGGTTGCGTAAATTTCTTCTGCCAGTACATATAGGTCGCTTTCGGAAAACCTGTGACGGCAAGGATGTCTTTCAACTGAAACTCTCCTCGGAGGCTGCGGACGATCCTTGCCTTTTGCTCTGCATCTTTTCCTGCAGACGCAGCCTCCTGAGTTCTTTTAAATAGGCGACCTCGATGCGCAGTTTCAGATTCTCATCCTGCAGGGCTTTGAGTTGCTGCGCGGTCTCGTCTTGTGGGAGGTCTTTTGTTTGCTCTTTTTTCTTTCTTGGCATAGCGGGGGCTCTTCCTTTCGGTTTTGGTCTTAGGGCATCTACGCCGCCGTTGCGATATTCCTTTGTCCAACGCGCAAGGAGGGACGGATTGTTCAGACCAAACGCGATAGCTACCTCTTGATAGGATGCCTCTGTTGACAGATAACATTCTACCGCAGAACACTTAAATTCGAAAGTGTATGTTTGCTGTGCACGGGAGCGTCGGAGTCCATCGTCACCGAATGCCTGATAAGCCTTTACCCATTCCTCAATGGATTTGCGCGAAACATGATAGAGCTTCGATAGTGTTTCATAGCCTCCGTGTCCTGCAAGATATTCCTGCACAACCTTCAGCTTACACTCTGTACTGTATTTTGCCATTACAATACCCCCAAAAGTTAGATTCTCTAAGTCTAACTTTTGGGGGTCAGGTCAAAGTGGGGCGGCTTCCTCCGCTATGAGTACACGAGCATTCGCCACGATGGCAAGGCGCGCGCGAATAAGGACAACCTCATGTTCCGTGTGATTCCGACCGCCGAGGTCAACAAGAACTGGAAGGTTACGGCGCGTCTGACGGGGCAGAACCTCATGAACAAGGATTCGGGCGAGGGCAAGGAGACGCTTTCGATTGACCGTGCACATGCCATCGGTACATACGGCAAGCTCGAAGTGCGCCTTGGACAGATGAATGAGTATTCGGATGCCGACAATGGCATGATTTTCGATACGACGTTCTCGGGTGCAACCGTGCGCTTCGGCAATGTCGTCAAGGCAAAGGTCGCTGCCGGGCGCATTGGGTCGGACCGCTTCAAGGCAAGTGGGCTGGTGGGCAGCGATCCCGCGAACTACCAGTCACTCGAGCTGAACTACACGGCAGGAAAACTCCGCGTGGGTGCGGGCTATCATCACCTGAACACGGCGAAGTTCAAGACGGTGAACTATGCAAAGTCCGGCAAGGAGGACAATGCGAACATCTGGGATGTTGGCGCAAGCTATGCGTTCGACAAGAACTTCACCCTCAAGGGAGGCTTCGCGCAGAACACGGCTGCGGATGCGCATGATCGTGCGGGCAGTGTCTCCCTTTGGTACAAGGGCGCAAAGAAGACGGATGTGGGCTCGTGGGGCATGTTCTTGGGCTATCACCACCTCGGTAAGTTCGTTGCGTTCGATCCGACGAACAACGCGATCGACCTCGATCAGAAGGGCTGGGAGGTCGGTCTCCAGTACACCCCGCTCAAGAACATCCTCGGCAAGGTCGAGTACTTCAAGGGCAAGGACATCTCGACGGATAAGGATGCAAGCAAGCTCTTCGTCCGCCTTGACTACAACTTCTAAACGAATTATTTTCATACTGAGCCACCCGATGACACTTGTCGTCGGGCGGCTTTGTTAACGAAAGGAAATTTTATGAGAGACACATACATTTTGCGACGTGTCTTGACTGCTCTTTTCGCCGCCGTCTTTATGGCGGCGCTGCTTGTGGGCTGCGGGCAGGAGGCAAAGCAGGCGGCAGAGCAGAAGCCCGCAGCGGCGGAGAACTACACATTCACCGATCAGGCGGGCAATGAGGTCACGGTGAAAGCCCCTGTGGAGCGCATGGTCGTTCTGCGTCTCCACGCGCAGGGCATCGGCATCCTGATGACAACGCACTTCCCTGATCACGCGCTCTATCTCGCGGCGGAGACACTCGTGCTGAAGGAAAAGACTCTCTGGAAGCACTGCGTGGCGGAGGAGGTTATCGATAAGGAGGGCATGACCGCACTCTACGGACTGCCTGTCCACATCGGGCAGATCGGCATACGGACGGTCTGCGTCGGCGGAGAGATCGGTTGAAACGCTGGGAGAATCGTGGTATAATTGCAAATGTACTAGGCTACTACACTTGCCGTAACAGCTTGTGTAAGCGTACAAAACGACGAAGCCCCCGTGAAGAACTGGAGATTCTTCACGGGGGGTTCTCGCACACTTGGAGCATAACTATTGTCACTCTGCGTAGTCTCTTTTAGCAGGGGGCTTTTACTTATGATTATCCAACCATGTTAGATAATGTGTTAGGTCAGCTAGCAAGTCATGTGGAGCATCAGCAGAACCTCCTCCACCAAATGTGACATCTTTGCCACAAACAAAGAAAGTTATGCCGCCAGATCCGTTTCCTTTAATTGCATATGTTATGTTATTGTGCTGAGTTGAGCCTTTAATCGTTCGGTAGTTGGTGCCTCCTTCACGGAACATACCAATGGATTGGAGCAACTTGCGTTTTCCATCGGCTGATAGATCAGGGCTGGTTACGGAAACCAATCCTGTTATAACAGATATCATGTTGATGGCGTCGAGTTCGTTGCTTGGGGTTGCTCCAAGGATCATACCTTTTACTTTGTTAGAAGATGGATCATAAGATACTAATAATGACAAAGAATCCGAAAAATAATGTTCATATACATTGGCATTTTTTCCATGATACTCAGGAGCTTTTAGAAGATATAGAGACGTTCCAGAGAATTCAGCATCCATAAAGTTGTTATAGTTGGTACGAAAGCTCTCTTCAGTCATACCGATATCATATGCTGTTCGTTTAGTTGATGTTGTTTTCGCTTGTGATGTTGGCTTTTGTGTTTCAGATTCTGTTTGTTCTGTTGCCTTTTTTGACTCTTCTGATGTTTGCGATACTTGTGGTGTCTGTGAATTGTTTGTGTTGAATGCTGCGAAAAGAATCAGGATCGTTAGCACGGAAAATGTTATACAAAATGTGAAACAACCTACGAGGATTATTTTTCTCATTTGAAATCACTCCTTAGTTGAAAAGATAGGTATTCTTTGTAAAACATTATAAAATAATTCTACTAATATCAATTAATATCCTGCTTAAATCAAATATTTTTTTATAGAATGGCAACCTATCTATAAAAATATACGCAAGTGCGGCGCTCCATGCGCGGCGGTGACACTGGTGCGATGCGCTATACGCAGAGCGAGATGAATCGTGCGCTTGCGGACAGTGCGGACGAAATTGAGTTCCTCAGCACCGTACATCGTCAGCGCAAGCCCGTGCACATCATTCAGCTCTCTGACGGACGCTGGGTGAGAGTCGAGGAGACGGAGGAGAGCGACAAGAGTGCACGCCGCCATGACAACCCGCTCGATCAGGAACTGGCGAATCTGCGTAAGCAGCTTGCCGAGGTGAAGAAGTCCGCGATGAGCGACGAGCAGAAGCAGCCGATCATCACATCCATCCAGAACCGCATCATGACCATACAGGCGCAACTCCTCTCAGAGCTCCAAGGCGAGAACAAGAAGAATAAATACGCAGATTGAAACCTGATTGTCACTGTGCTATACTGTGAACAGGCAAACACGAGCTGACATTGCAGCACAAAACGACGAAGCCCCCGCGAAGAACAGGAGATTCTTCACGGGGGCTTCGTTTTCGTTGACCGAGGGGCAGGAAACCTTTATAATATAAGAAAACACTGATAACATCAGCGGCGCCTTAACAACGGAGGTCGGGTATGGAGAAAGAATGGGAAAAGCGTGCGTTGGAGGAGTGGGAGCGCCTGTCCATTCAGGACAACTTCATCTTTCAGCGCGTTATGCAGAATGTGAAACTCTGCAAATGGCTTTTAGAACGCATTTTGAGAATTCAGATTCGAGAGATTCGCTATCCAGACACAGAAAAGACGATTGACGTACGCCTTGACAGCAAGGCGGTGCGTCTCGATGTCTACGTTGCAGACGAGGCGGGCGCGGTTTATAACATAGAGATGCAGACCACAAAGGGACGTGATGGGGAACTCCCGAAGCGAGCACGCTACTATCAGGCGATGATCGATATGGATCTGCTCGGCAAAGGGGTATACTACGATGACCTACGGCAAACGTATATCATCTTCATTTGCACCTTTGACCTCTTTGGTCTGGATGAACGCATCTATACATTCCGCAGCCGATGTATGGAACAGGGGGATTTGGAGCTTGGAGACGGCACGACGAAGATCTTCCTGAATGCAAAGGGACTGCGCGGCAGTGTCGATGAAGAGCTGGCGGATTTTTTGCACTATGTTGACGGCAAGGAGGCGCGGAGAACGTTCGCGCAGGAAATGGCACGCGAGGTTGCGCGTGTCAAGCGGCAGGATGAAACGAGGCGGGAATTCATGACGCTCTATATGGAATATCAGAAACAGCGCCGTGCAGGTGTGGAGGAGGGAATCGCACAGGGGCGGGAACTTGGAATTGCCCAGATGGCGAAGAAACTCCTGCGTGCAGGGATGACGATTCCTGCGGTTGCTCAGATGGCGGAGATGCCCGAGGAGGCAATTCGGAGAATCGCCGAGGAGGATGGGATTCCTGCTTCATAATGCAGAAAAAAAGGGGGCTGACGCACGAGCTGGTGAGGTGCTTTGTGGTGCTTCTGGGGAATCGCTGAATTTATCAGTACATCCCTAATGGTATATGTGAGAATGATGACAGAGAATATTGGCGAAGGGCAGAAGCCGGTGCCGTTTCCTGAGATGTATGACCGGCGGGAACTCAATGCGCTGTACCGTGAAATCCCGCTCAAGGACAATACATCACGTCTTCTGCGCAAGTATTTCAACGCGATGGCGAATCTCTACGGGGTGATCTCGCTGCGTGACGCGCTCGCGGTGATTCGCCGATTCAGCCCGCGCACTGTGACGGACGAGGAGTTCCTTGCGTTTGCCGAGATCGCGCGGCATGAGTGCGAAGGCTACTGGGTTCTGGGGCGCAGCGAACTTTATATCGATGTGGCAGCGCGTGATGTGCTGGATCGCGAGGTCATCTGCACGGCACTGTTAGAGGCGGAGGAGGATCTCTACGCCAAAACAGTGCATCAGCAGATGGAAAAACCACTCTATATTCCGACTGACAAGGCGTCTCTGCTTGCGTATGCGGAGCCTTTCTATGTGGAAAAGACGGCGGAATATGCGGCGCTTGTCGACTTCATCGAGGCGCATATGCCCGTCGACTGGATGAGATACGAATGCGAAGTTGTGCTGGATGAGATTTTTGATCTGCTGCGCGTGGATGTGGATTTGAACGCACTCATCAGTCTGTTGGATGAGATGGGAATTGAGTTCACGGACGCGAGCGATATCGAGCAGTTTGCTGAGCGCTGGATACGTTATATGAACAATGCCCGCATCTTTGCCAATCGCGGTCACACGCCGAATGAACTCTCTGCAATGAATCCGCATCGCTACGAGAAGCCGCAGACGGCGTCGATCGGACCTCGTATGCGCGCGGCACTGGCGCGTGGTGACATGACGGTGGAGGAGCTGCGCGAGGAGTTCATGACGGTGGATCTTCCGCATGAAAATGTGCGCAAGGCGTTTCTGGAAGAGCTGGATGCGGTCGCGGCGGAGATTGCTGCACAGAAAAAGAGCGCGAAGGTCGGACGCAACGATCCCTGCCCCTGCGGCAGCGGGAAGAAGTATAAGAAATGTTGCGGGAAATAAGCAGTTTTTGAAAATATCCCTTGACACGAGAATTAAAGTGCAGTACAATACAATGACCTATTGAATGAGAATGGGGATTTGTGCGCCTTTTTCGGGGAGGGTCAGCCTTCGCGGCTCGTGTTAGAAAGGACAAATGAGCAAGGTATTCAGATGGTTGCCTTGTTCTTTTTGTGTCTTTGCAATTACGTCGGTGCACGAACTCCATCAACGATAATCCAGCGAAAGGGTGACAGCGTTCATGTTCAATCCTGTGTCGGTCGGCCGTCGCACCCGGTATAGCTATGCGCGCATTAAGGAAGTCATGGAGATGCCGCATCTCCTCGATATCCAGCGTACGAGCTATCAGTGGTTTCTTGAGGTGGGACTCGCGGAGATCTTCCGCGATATCTCGCCTATTCAGGATTTCTCGGGGAATCTCATCCTTTCCTTTGAATCGTTTGCGCTCGGTGAGCCGAAGTACGATCTCGACGAGTGCAAGGAACGCGACGTGACCTATGCCGCACCCCTGCGCGTGAACGTACGTCTCGTGAACCGCGAGACGGGCGAGATCAAGGAGCAGGAGGTCTTCATGGGGGATTTCCCGCTCATGACGGACACGGGCACGTTCATCATCAACGGCGCGGAGCGCGTCATCGTCAGCCAGCTCGTCCGCTCGCCCGGCACCTATTACGGCGTCGAGATTGACACGACGGGCAAGGAGCTCTTCAACGCGACGATGATTCCGAACCGCGGTGCATGGATCGAGCTCGAGACGGATGCAAACGACATTGTGTCCGTGCGCATTGACCGCACACGCAAGATGCCTGTGACCTATCTCATCCGCGCGCTTGGCTACGAGAGCGACGCTGAGATCCGTGAGCTCTTCGGCGACGATCCGCGCATGCTCGCGACGATTGAGCGTGACACGGACGAGGTGAAGACGCGCAGCAAGGCGGTCATCGAGATCTACCGCCGCCTCCGTCCGGGCGAGCCCGCGAACGAGGACAATGCGCGTCAGCTGCTCGAGACGCTGTTCTTCGACCCGCGCCGCTACGATCTGGCAACGGTCGGACGCTATAAACTGACAAAGAAGCTCGGCTGGCGCCGCCGCCTCCTCGGCAAGGTGCTTGCAAATCCTGTCGTTGACAAGGAGTCGGGTGAGATTGTCTTCCCGAAGGGCGAGCGCATCACGGCGGAGATGGTGGATGCCGTCAGCCCCGAGCGCGAAATCGAACTCTTTGGCGAGGGCGAGATCGTCGCCTTTGACGTGCAGAAGGCGGACGGCGAGATCTACCGCATGCTCTGCGCGCCGACGCGTGACTATCAGTTCCGCACAATCACGCGAGAGGATGTCATGGCGGCGATCAGCTATCTGCTGGGTCTCATGGATGGATTTGGCTATACGGACGACATCGACCACCTCGGCAACCGCCGCGTGCGTGCGGTCGGAGAGCTGCTGCAGAACCAGTTCCGCATCGGCCTCTCGCGCATGGAGCGCGTTGTGCGCGAGCGCATGTCGATTCAGGAGACGGAGAGCATTACGCCGCAGGGGCTGATCAATATTCGCCCCGTGGTGGCGGCGGTAAAGGAGTTCTTTGGCTCCTCGCAGCTCTCGCAGTTTATGGATCAGCACAATCCGCTCTCGGAGCTGACGCATAAGCGCCGCCTCTCGGCGCTCGGACCCGGCGGTCTCTCGCGCGAGCGCGCGGGATTTGAAGTGCGCGATGTTCATAACTCGCATTACGGGCGTATGTGCCCCGTTGAGTCGCCCGAAGGTCCGAATATCGGACTCATCGGCTCGCTCGCGAACTATGCGCGCGTGAACCAGTTCGGCTTTATGGAGACACCGTACCGCCGCGTGGACAAGGAGAACCGCCGCGTGACGGAGGATGTCCGCTATCTGACGGCGGACGAGGAGGACGAGCTCATCATTGCGCAGGCAAACGAGCCGCTCGATGAGAATGAGTTCTTCGTCAACGAGCGCGTGACGGCGCGTTTCCACGAGGAGACGGGTCTGCATCGCCGCGACCATGTGGACTACATGGACGTGTCGCCGCGTCAGGTCTTCTCGATTGCAACGGCAATGATCCCGTTCCTTGAGAACGACGATGCGAACCGCGCGCTCATGGGCGCGAACATGCAGCGTCAGGCTGTGCCTCTGCTCAAGACACAGGCGCCGCTCGTCGGCACGGGCATGGAGTACAAGGCCGCGTGCGACTCGGGTGTCATGGTGCTCGCGAAGCACAGCGGCGAGGTTACGGAAGTTACGGCGAATGCGATCACCATCCGCACGGATGAGGGCGCATTTGACAACTATAAATTGCAGAAATTTGTCCGCTCGAACCAGGCGACCTGTATCAATCAGAGGCCGCTGGTCTATGTGGGCGACCGCGTGGCAGAGGGGCAGCCCATCGCCGACGGTCCCTCGACGGACAACGGCGAGCTTGCCCTTGGCTACAACATAATCGTTGCCTATATGCCGTGGGAGGGCTACAACTACGAGGACGCAATTCTGCTCAGCGAGAACCTCGTGAAGCGCGACCTCTACACCTCGATTCACATTGAGGAGTACGAGTGCGACGCGCGCGATACAAAGCTCGGCCCCGAGGAGATCACGCGCGATATCCCGAACGTCGCGGAGGACGCGCTCAAGGATCTCGATGAGGACGGCATTGTCTCGATTGGTGCCGATGTGCGCCCCGGTGACATCCTTGTCGGCAAGGTCACGCCGAAGGGCGAGACGGAGCTGACGGCAGAGGAGCGCCTCCTGCGCGCGATCTTCGGCGAGAAGGCGCGTGAGGTGCGCGACACCTCGCTGCGCGTGCCGCACGGTGAGGCGGGCAAGATCATCGACGTGAAGATCTTCACGCGCGAGAACAACGACGAACTGCCGCCCGGCGTGAACCGCCTCGTGCGCGTCTACATCGCGCAGAAGCGCAAAATCTCGGTCGGCGACAAGATGTCCGGTCGCCACGGCAACAAGGGCGTCGTCTCGCGCATCATGCGTCAGGAGGATATGCCCTTCCTGCCGGATGGTACGCCCGTCGACATCGTGCTGAATCCGCTCGGCGTGCCGTCGCGTATGAATATCGGTCAGGTGCTCGAGACCCATCTCGGCATGGCGTGCCGCGTGCTCGGTCAGCGCATCAAGGCGGGCGATCCGACGGTGGAGGGAGATCTCCGCGCGGCGGGCTATAATTTCGATGCAAATGGGATGCCCATCCCCGACGTGGCGGGCATTCACATTGCAACCCCTGTCTTTGACGGCGCGAGCGATGACGATGTGTTCGGCACGATTCGCGCGGCGGGTCTGCCCGATGACGGCAAGACGGTGCTCTATGACGGGCGCACGGGTGAGCCGTTCGAGAACCGCGTCACGGTCGGCTGCGTCTATATGCTGAAGCTGCACCATCTCGTTGACGACAAGATTCACGCGCGCTCCACGGGTCCGTACTCGCTCGTCACGCAGCAGCCGCTCGGCGGCAAGGCGCAGTTCGGCGGACAGCGCTTCGGCGAGATGGAGGTCTGGGCGCTCGAGGCATACGGCGCGGCGTACACCCTGCAGGAGATCCTGACGGTGAAGTCCGACGACGTGGTCGGGCGTGTCAAGGCATATGAGTCGATTGTCAAGGGCGACAACATCCCCGAGCCGGGGGTTCCGGAGTCCTTTAAGGTGCTCATCAAGGAACTGCAGGCGATCGGCCTCGACATCAAGGTGCTCAACGAGGACGCGAAGGAAATTGCGATTCGCGACGAGGAGGACGAGGACATCGGGGAGAAGGCACGCTCGCTCGAGCTCGATGTCGAGGGCGTCGATGAGACCGGCGCAGCTCCACCCCCTGCGGAGGACTCCTACGATGAGGAGGACGGCGCTGATGAGGGGGGCTCGGACGAGGATCTCATCGCACACATTGATACAGACGAACAAATTTCGGACGATATGGATACGATTCTGCACGGCGGACTCGATGAGCTCGATGCGTCGAACGAGGATGATCTGGACGTCTGATTCTAGGAAGGGAGTGGCATCTGTTGCTGGATGTAAACAATTTTGACTCAATGCGGATTGGACTCGCTTCCCCCGATAAAATTCGTGAGTGGTCGCACGGCGAGGTAAAGAAGCCCGAGACCATCAACTACCGCACGCTCAAGCCCGAGCGCGACGGCCTCTTCTGTGAGCGCATCTTCGGACCGACGCGCGACTGGGAGTGCCACTGCGGAAAGTACAAGCGCATCCGCTACAAGGGCGTTGTCTGCGATCGCTGCGGCGTCGAGGTGACGCGTGCAAAGGTGCGCCGTGAGCGCATGGGACATATCGAGCTGGCTGCGCCCGTCTCGCATATCTGGTATTTCAAGGGCATCCCGAGCCGCATGGGACTCATCCTCGATGTGTCCCCGCGCTCCCTCGAGAAGGTGCTTTATTTCGCCTACTACATCGTCATTGATGCGGGCGAGACGGATCTCAAGAAAAAGGAACTGCTCTCC
This sequence comes from Selenomonas timonae, assembly GCF_014250475.1. NCBI lineage: Bacteria > Bacillati > Bacillota > Negativicutes > Selenomonadales > Selenomonadaceae > Centipeda > Centipeda timonae. The sequence continues at coordinate 816,645 of NZ_CP060204.1, forward strand.
GAGCGCGAGTACCATGACGCGCTTGAGAAGTATGGCAATACCTTCCGCGTCGGCATGGGCGCAGAGGCAATCAAGGAGCTGCTCGAGGAACTCGATCTCGAGCAGATGAGCGAGCAGCTCAGGAGTGACGTGCGCACGACCTCCGGTCAGAAAAAGGTGCGTGCGATCCGCCGCCTCGAGGTGGTGGAGGCGTTCCGCAAGTCGGGCAATAAGCCCTCGTGGATGATTATGGACGTTGTTCCTGTGATTCCGCCCGATCTGCGCCCGATGGTGCAGCTCGACGGCGGGCGTTTTGCGACATCTGACCTCAACGACCTCTACCGCCGCGTCATCAACCGCAACAACCGTCTGCGCCGTCTGCTCGACCTCGGTGCGCCCGACATCATCGTACGCAACGAGAAGCGTATGCTGCAGGAGGCGGTGGATGCGCTGATCGACAACGGCCGCCGCGGCCGACCCGTCACGGGACCCGGCAACCGTGCGCTGAAGTCGCTCTCGGATATGCTCAAGGGCAAGCAGGGGCGCTTCCGTCAGAACCTGCTCGGCAAGCGCGTCGACTACTCGGGGCGCTCTGTTATCGTCGTCGGGCCTGAGCTGAAACTGCACCAGTGCGGTCTGCCGAAGGAGATGGCGCTCGAGCTCTTCAAGCCGTTCGTCATGAAGAAGCTGCAGGCAGACGGCGCGGCGCACAACATCAAGTCGGCAAAGCGCATGGTTGAGCGCGCGCGTCCCGAGGTCTGGGACGTGCTCGAGGATGTCATCAAGGAGCACCCCGTGCTTCTCAACCGCGCACCGACGCTGCACCGCCTCGGCATTCAGGCATTTGAGCCTGTCCTGACCGAAGGGCGCGCGCTGAAGCTGCACCCGCTCGCGTGTACGGCGTACAACGCGGACTTTGACGGAGACCAGATGGCAATCCATCTGCCGCTCTCGGCAGAGGCGCAGACGGAGGCGCGCGTGCTCATGCTCGCGGCGAACCACATCCTCGCGCCGAAGGACGGCAAGCCCATCATCGTTCCCTCGCAGGACATGGTGCTCGGCTCGTACTACCTCACGAAGGTGCGCCCGGGTGCAAAGGGCGAGGGCAAGGTCTTTACGGGCATTGCAGAGGCACTCCTCGCCTACCAGGAGAAGGTGCTCGATCTGCAGGCGGAGATCCGCGTGCAGGTCGCGGGCTACGGACTCGTCCGCAGCTCTCTCGGTCGTCTCATCTTCAGCGAGATCCTGCCCGATGAGCTTCGTCACTATCGTCAGGATGCGGAGACGGGTGAGTGGAGCCTTGGCGTTCTCATGAACAAGAAGGAGCTCGGCAAGCTCGTTGCAAACTGCTACGATCACTTTGGCGCGACCAAGACCGCTGAGGTCATCGACAATGTGAAAAATCTCGGCTACCACTATGCCTGCATCGCGGGCATGACGGTCGCTGTCTCTGATGTCATCGTGCCGCCGAAGAAGAAGGATATCATCGCGGACACACAGGCACTCGTCAACAAGGTCGAGCGCCAGTTCGGCCGCGGTCTGATTACAGAGGACGAGCGCTACAAGAAGGTTGTCCAGCTCTGGACAAAGGCGACGGACGACGTTGCGGATGCGATGATGGAAAACATGGATCCGTTCAACCCCATCTTTATGATGGCGGACTCAGGCGCACGCGGCAATAAGCAGCAGATGCGTCAGCTCGCGGGTATGCGCGGTCTGATGGCTGACCCGTCGGGTAAGATCATCGACCTACCGATCACGGCGAATTTCCGCGAGGGACTCACCGTTTCCGATTACTTCATCTCCTCGCACGGCGCACGCAAGGGTCTTGCCGATACGGCGCTCCGTACGGCGGACTCGGGCTATCTCACGCGCCGTCTCGTCGACGTGGCACAGGATGTCATCGTTCGCGAGGAGGATTGCGATGTTTCCGCGATCAACCTCCTGCAGGTGCGCGCGCGGCTCGCGGAGTCTGCGTTTGACGCGCTTGAGCTTCTGGTTGACAGCCTGATGGGCAGACTCCTGGCGGCGGCGATCTATGATCCCGAGACGAAGGAAGTGCTCTACCCGCAGGATACCGTCCTCGACGACGAGGTGCTCGAGACCATCGGTGAGCGTGATGTGCGCGAGCTCATGGTGCGCGGCTCTTCCGTGAATGTGGAGGGCGCCGTCAGTAACGCAATGGTGACGGAGAGCATCACACTTGGTGAGCCGGATGCGAAGAAGCGCAAGAAAGCGCGTGCGGCGATTGTTCGCGAACTCAGCGGCAAGGAGGTTGTGCGCGAGGCCGTTCTTGATGACGGCACTGTGCTCGCCGCCGCGAGTGAGTTCCTCACGGACAAGTCGGTCGAAGCCATCATCGACTCGGAGCTGCATGAGCTCCATATCCGCAACAACAACGTGCGCGGTATTGAGGTCGAGGCGATCACCGAGGGCACGGGCGTCATTGAATCGCTTGCTGACCGCATTGTCGGCCGCGTGCTCGCGGAGGACATTGTGGACGAGGCAACGGGTGAGACGATCGCACATATCAACGACCCCGTGGACGAGGCTCTCGCAAAGCGGATCGAGGGCGTGCGCAAGCGCGTTTCCATCCGCAGCGTGCTGACCTGTAAGTCACAGTTCGGTGTTTGCATGAAATGCTATGGCCGCGACCTCGCCAATCAGGCAGAGGTCGAGATCGGCGAGGCGGTCGGCATCATTGCCGCGCAGTCGATCGGCGAGCCGGGCACACAGCTCACGATGCGTACGTTCCACTCGGGCGGTGTCGCAGGTGATGATATCACCCAGGGTCTGCCGCGCGTCGAGGAGCTCTTCGAGGCACGCAAGCCCAAGCACAACGCGATCATCGCGGAGAACGAGGGTGTTGTCTCGATCGAGGATACGGGAAAGGGGATGCGCACGGTCACGATCACGCCCGAGGGTGGTACACCGCGTGAGTATGCCGTGCCGTTCGGCGCACGCATGGCGGTGCGCGACGGTGTCGTGTTGAAGCCCGGTGACAAGATCACCGAGGGTTCGATCAATCCCCATGACATCCTGCGTGTCTGCGGTCTGCAGGCGACCCAGCGCTACCTCGTCTACGAGGTGCAGAAGGTCTACAAGTCGCAGGGCGTTGAGATCAACGATAAGCACATTGAGGTCATGGTGCGGCAGATGCTGCACAAGGTCAAGATCGAGGAGTCAGGCACGACGGAGTTCCTGCCCGGCGAGTACATTGAGATCAATGCGTTCGAGGCGGCGAATACAAAGGCAATCGAGGAAGACGGCGAGCCCGCTGTGGCAAAACCGATTCTGCTCGGTATCACAAAGGCGTCGCTCGCGACGGACTCCTTCCTCTCGGCGGCATCCTTCCAGGAGACCACGCGCGTCCTCACAGACGCCGCGATCAAGGGGAAGATCGACCCGCTCGTCGGACTCAAGGAGAACGTCATCATCGGCAAGCTCATCCCCGCAGGCACGGGCATGACCCGCTACCGCAACCTCGACATCGTCGACTTTGCACCGCAGGTTGTGGAGGAAGCCGAGGAGGAAGAGATCGTCGAAGAGGTACACGAAGAGGTTGATCTCTCGCGCTTGGAGCAGCTGACAAATTGAGTGGTTGCAATCTGATTGTGAAAGTGCTATACTGTGCCTAGGAAAAATGACATGAATATTTTCCAGGGCGACACAAAAAACCGGCAGGTGCGACTGCCGGTTTTTCTATTCCGTTTTTAAGGTGGCTTAGACCTTAGGTTGGTTGCTCCTACTTAGGATCTCTGTCCAACCATTTGCAAATGAAGTAGGATACAACACTTGCCGCGACAGAGACTAGGAATGACATGAATATCTCCATGTGGACGACCCCCTTTCTGTTGCCAGTATGGGGGAAGCAACCTCTAGAGTATAGCGTAGAAACATCTGTTTTGTCATTAAGAACTTCCTCGTCGAGTGATGTCTACCGATTCTATAAAACAAGTTGACGAATCTCTCCATTCGCTGTAAAATACCAACGAAAAGGAGAGATTCTAATGACAACACGCGATGATAAATTCTTTTCCGTACGCAATACCACGCGTATGGCTCTCTGTATCGCGCTGATCTGTGTGAGCGCGTACATTGCAATCCCCGTGCCGTTCATGGCGCCGCTGACGATGCAGACCTTTGTCATGTGTCTTGCCGCGCTTGTTCTCACACCGCGCCAGACGGCGGTCGTCCTCGTCGGCTACACCGTGCTCGGTGCGATCGGTCTGCCCGTCTTTGCGGGCGGCGTCGGCGGACTCGGCATCATCTTCGGCCCGCGCGGCGGCTTCTTTATCGGCTTTCTGCTTGCGTACACGCTCATGAGTATGCTGAAGGGACGCGAGCCGTCCTTCGCACGTTATGCCCTCGTCGGAACACTCGTGAGCGTACCCGTCACCTACCTCGTCGCAACGCTCTGGCTGACAATCCTCTTCGGGGATAAGTTCGCCGGCATCGTCGCCGCCTTTATGGCGCTCGTGCAGTACATCCCGGGCGACCTCATCAAGGCAGTCGCCGCTGCTGCGCTCGGAGTGACGCTCAACAGACGGCTGCGGTATCTCTGAAGTTTTGCTTGATACACAAAAGCGGCTTCCACACAGATGCGTGGAAGCCGCTTTGCTATTCCGTGGAACTTAGGGAAGCACTGATAAATTCAGCCACGCCATCTTAGCGTATCTTTTTTGCCCGCTTTTTGTCGGCAAATCCTCCACATAGCTTTGGCTATGCGTCCGGTTTGCCTCCTCAATCGGACAGAAAAATCTACGCCAATCTGACGGACTTCATTTTATCAGCGATTCCTTAGCTCTTTGGTGTCATATCCTCCGCCGTGAGCGTGCCCGCCTTGGCGCGGTCGGCGAACTCCGCCGTCGCAGTGAAGAGGACGTCGGTGGAGCTGTTGAGCGCGGTCTCGCAGGAGTCCTGCAGCACACCGATGATGAAGCCGACACCGACGACCTGCATCGCGATGTCGTTGCCGATGCCGAACGAGGAGCAGGCGACGGGGATGAGGAGTAGCGAGCCGCCCGCAACGCCCGAAGCGCCGCATGCGCCGATCGTGGCGATGAGGCAGAGGAGGAGCGCCGTCGGCAGGTCGACGTGGATGCCGAGCGTGTTTGCCGCTGCGAGCGAGAGGATGGCGATCGTGATCGCCGCGCCGCTCATGTTGATGGTCGCACCGAGCGGGATGGAAATGGAGTAAACCTCGGGATTGAGCCCAAGCCGCTTGCAGAGCTGGAGGTTGACGGGGATATTCGCCGCCGAGCTGCGCGTGAAGAAGGCGTAGATGCCGCTCTCACGTAGCGTCGTAAAGACGAGCGGGAACGGATTGCGGCGGATGTGCATCCAGACGATGATGGGATTCATGATGAGGGCGACGGAGAAGAATGCGCCGAGCAGGACAGCAAGGAGCTGGAGGTAGCTGATGAGGGCATCCACGCCGCTCGTACCAACTGCGTCAGCGACAAGTCCCATGATGCCGAACGGGGCAAAGCGGATGACCCAGAGAACGATCTGCGTCATGACGACGGCGAAGTCGCGCACGGTGTTCTTGGTCGTCGGGCTTGCCTTCTGCAGGGCGATTCCTGCGAGGACGCTCCACGCGAGGATGCCGATGTAGTTCGCGCTCGCAATCGCATTGATCGGGTTGTCGACGACCTTGAGAATGAGGTTGTGAACGACCTCGACGATGCCGCTCGGCGGCGCAACGGTCGCGTCCGCCACGACGAGATGCAGCGTGGACGGGAAGGCAAAGGAGAAGGCGACTGCTACAACAGATGCGAGGAAAGTCGCAATGATGTAGAGACGCACGATGGGGCGCAGCGCTGCACCCGAACCAACCGTGCGCTGCGCCATTGCATTCATGACGAGGACGAAGACGAGGATCGGTGCAACGCCCTTCAGTGCGCGGACGAAGACATCGCCGAGCACGGCGACGATGGGAATGAGCGCGGGCGCGTAGAGCGCGATGAGGATACCGATGATGAGTCCGACCGCGATGAGCTTGATGAGGGCTGTCTCGCGGTACTTGCGGCTGATGTTGCTGAGCAAATGGATTCCTCCTTTTGGTTGGATAAAAATATGCCCCATTATAACAGAATGGGGCATATTTGTCACTCTTTTGTCAGGGTATACATATCTGAGGGGAGTCTTGTACAGAGGTGCGAGTCCCACGCGAACACACAGCCGCCTCACAGTGCAGCAGCGGCTATTCCGCCGTCTCTTTCAGCTCCTTCAAAAACCGCCCAACGGCATCCTCCCACGGAGGGAGGCGGTGGAAGCCCGCGTCGTCAAGCGACTTCTTGCTGAGGCGCGAGTTCTTCGGGCGCGTTGCCTTCGTTGGGTACATATGCGAGGGGACGTTCGTGACGTTGACATTGATGCCCGCCTGACGGAAGATCTCGCGCGCGAATTGCGCCCACGAGCAGAACCCCTCGTTCGTCGCGTGGTAGATGCCGTACTTTTCGGACTCAAGTATGTCCGCAAGCAGCGGCGCGAGGTCACGCGTATAGGTGGGCGAGCCGATCTGATCGTTGACGATGGAGAGAATTTTATTGGTTTTGGCAAGCTGCAGCATGCTCTTGACGAAGTTCTTGCCATGCAGACCAAAGACCCACGAGGTGCGCACGATAAAGTATTTGTCGAGATCCTGCTGCACAGCCTCCTCGCCCGCGAGCTTCGACGCGCCGTAGACGTTGTGCGGGGATGTGAGCGCGTTCGTCTCGTGGGGCGTGTCGCCTGTGCCGGGGAAGACGTAGTCCGTGCTGATGTAGAGGAGCTTCACATCGCGTTCGCGTGCGAGGCGCGCGAGAATCTCCGTGCCTGCCGCATTGATTTTGCGGCAGAGCGAGGGCTCGTCCTCCGCCTGATCCACGGCAGTGTATGCCGCCGCATGCAGGATGGCATCGGGTTCGACCGCTTCGAGGACGGCGCGCATGACGTTCTCGTCGGAGAGAGGGAAGAGCTCCGAGGAGACGCCGTGTACCTCGTGCCCGCGCGCCCTGCACTCCTCCACGCAGTCGTGACCCAGCTGTCCCGTTGCGCCTGTGATGAGGATCTTCATAGCAATCCATCCTTTCTGTATCAATACATCATCGCATACAATATCACAACATACATAAAATACAAATTCATTGTATCATAAAAGACGCCGCCCGTGTAGTACATAGGCAGCGTCTTTTCATATATTTTATGCAGTTTCGTCATGAACGATCGGGATCGTGAGCGTGATCGTCGTACCTTCGTCGACAGCGCTCTTGAGTACGATCTTGATGTCGTGGCGCTCGGCAATCCAACGCGCAATGGAGAGCCCGAGTCCCGAGCCGCCTGTCTCCTTCGCGCGCGAGGAGTCAACGCGGTAGAATCGGTCGAAGATGCGCGCCTGATGTTCGGGTGCAATGCCAATGCCGTCGTCGGTGAGTGTCACCGTGACCGCCGAATTGTCCGGTGTGCGGATCGAGTAGGCGTGGATGTGACCGCCGGGGGGCGTATACTTCAGACTGTTCTCGAGGAAGATGCGCAGCAGTTGGCGCAGGAGCACGGGATCCGCGCTCACAGTCACAGGATCATTTCGTCCGAGCGTGACCTCGTGAGAGGTTGTGACCGTCTGCATCTTCTCCATCGTATCGGCGAGGAGCTCCGCGAGATCAACATCCTCCTTGTTGACTGCCTGCCGCTTCTGGTCGGCACGCGCGAGGAAGAGCAGCTTTTCGATGAGCTGCTGCATATTCTCCGCCTCCGAACGGATGGAGGTGATGCCCTCGTCGAGGATGTTCTTGTCCTCGCGCCCCCAGCGCGAGAGCATGTCGGAGTATCCAAGGATGACCGTGAGCGGTGTGCGCAGCTCGTGCGATGCGTCGGAGACGAAACGCTGCTCCTGTTGGAAGCCTTCCTGCAGGCGATCAAGCATGCGGTTGAACGTACGCGCGAGCTCCGACAGCTCATCGCGAGCACGTGGCACATCCAGACGCCGTCCGAGACGTTCCACCTCGATGCTGCGCGCCGTCCAGGTGATCTCGCGGATGGGTTTCAGGATACGTCTGCTGATGAAATGACCTGCAAGGAGTGCGAGCACAAAGCATCCGGCAACCGTGTAGAAGAGCAGTCGCTGCAGGGAATTGAAAAAGTCCGTTTCCGTTGTGATCGTGCGGAAGAAATGGATTTGATAGGGAATACCGTCGTACTCAATGTTGCGCCGCGCATGATAGACGGCACCGCCCTTGAACTCGGAGACCTCCATATCGGGATTTGCCCAGATCGGCGTCGAGATTCGGCCGCTCTCGACCGTTTCAATCGAGGGGAAATGCGCATCCGTATCGAGCACAACACGCCCCGAACGATCTGTAATACGTACGATGACACCCGGTATGACGGGCCCTTCGAACCAGAATTTTGCCTCTGCCGCATTGCCGCTTTCGATATTGCTCATCACGTGGCGTATACTGCGGTCGAGATCGACCTCCGCCTGCCGATAAAAATAGATGTACGCGCCAATCCCCAGAATCGCCGTCGAGAGAATGAGTACGAAAAAGAGGATTGCCGCGTACAGCAGGGTGATCTTTGTAGAAATGCGGATGTAGAAATAGCGGTCGATCCAGCGGGCGAGGCGCGAATTAGTCGCGGACAACATACCCGACGCCCCGCACCGTGTAGATGTACTTCTTGTTGAAGCGGTCATCCAGCTTGGCGCGCAGGTATCGGATGTAGACGTCGACCACATTGGTCTCGCCCGTATAGTCGAAGCCCCATACCTCCTGGAGGATCTGATCGCGCGTCAGCACCGTGCGCTTGTTGCGCAGCAGGTACTCGAGCAGATCGTATTCGCGTTTTGTGAGGGCGACGGTCTCGCCGTCCACCTGCACCTCGTAGCGCGAGAGGAACATGATGAGATTCTTTACCGTGAGGCGGTCGGACGCATCCTCGGTCGAGATGTCACGACGGCGCAGAGCGTTGCGCAGACGTGCGAGCAGCTCGGGTACGGCAAACGGCTTCGTGATGTAGTCGTCCGCACCGATGTCCAGCCCCTCCACGCGATCCTCCACGGCATCGCGTGCCGTCAGCATGATGATGGGCACGTTCGAGACCGTGCGGACACGGCGGCAGATCTCAATGCCGTCCATGCCAGGCAGCATGACATCAAGCAGGATAATATCGAAATTCTCCTGAATGATGCGTTCATAGGCGCGTGTGCCGTTGCCCTCGGTCTCCGCCTCGAACCCCTCGTGCTCGAGCTCCATCTGCAGGAACCGCGCAATGCGTACCTCATCCTCGACAATGAGGACACGTGATTTTTCTTCCATATCTATCCACCTCGTCATTCCTTGTTTCTGTCCCTACTATATATGAATGCAGGGAAAATGAAAAGTCAAAAATGAGAAATATAATCGAAATTTTAAGAGTGGGGGTGTTTTCATAACCCTAACTTGACAATGCAGCGTCCGTGCCGTATAAACAAAAGAAGAAAATACAGCGGAGGAATGACAGTGACAGGAAAGCTCTATCTCTGTGCGACACCCATCGGCAATCTTGGTGACATCACCTATCGTGCCGTAGAAATGCTGCGCGCGGCGGATGTGATTGCGGCCGAGGACACGCGGCACACGCGCGGACTCCTTGCACACTATGACATCCATACGCCTATGACGAGCTATCACGAGCACAACAAGGAGGAAAAGGGCGCAGAGCTCATCGCACGGATGCGGGCGGGGGAAACGGTTGTCTGTGTCAGCGACGCGGGACTGCCAGGCATCGCCGACCCCGGCGGCGACCTCGCGCGGCGTGCAATTGCGGAGGGCATCCCCGTCACGCCCCTGCCGGGCGCGAACGCCGCACTCTCTGCGCTCATCTGCGCGGGACTGCCGTTGGAGGGATTCACTTTCGTCGGCTTTCTCCCGCGCAAGGAGAAGAAGCGGCGCGAGGTTCTGGCGCGCGTTGCGGACTATCCCGAGACGCTCATCTTCTACGAGGCGCCGCATCGTCTCAAGGAGACACTTGCCGCTCTCGCAGCGGCACTCGGCGCACAGCGGCGTGTGTGCGCCGCACGCGAACTGACGAAGAAGTTCGAGGAGTTCCGCCGCACGACACTCGGCGACCTTCTCGCACACTATCGGGAGCACGAGCCACGCGGCGAGTTCGTGCTCATCGTTGCGGGCGCGGACGAGAATGTCGTGAGTACTGCGGATGCGGAGGAGGAGCTGTCTCTCACGGAGCGTTATGCCGCACACATCGCCAAAGGTTTGGACAAGAAGGAAGCCATGCGCCGCACCGCGCAGGAGCTTGGTATCTCACGGCGAGATGTGTATCAGGCGGTACTGGCGGGGGACGTTTGAGCCTTGCGATTTTTTTGTCGTTGTTGTATAATTTTCTAATCACGATTATTATAATCGTGATTAGAAAGATGGTGATGCTGTGTTTATTGGTCGTGCACGTGAGCTGGATTTTTTACAGGAGCGCTATGACTCGGAACGCGCCGAGCTCGTCGTGCTCTATGGACGGCGGCGCATTGGAAAAACAGAGCTCCTGCAGCAGTTTGCACGGGATAAGGCTGCCGTATTCTACGCCTGCACGGAGTGTACCGATCAGGAGCAGCTTGCCCGCTTTTCAAAGCGCATCTTGCAGACAGGTCTCCCTGCGGCGCGGTTTCTGACCTCGTTTTCGGATTGGGAGACGGCACTCAGGAGCATACAGGATGTTCCATCCGAGGGGAAGAAGCTTCTCATCATCGACGAGTTCCCCTATATGTGCGCAAGCCGTCCCGAACTGCCGTCCATCCTGCAAAATCTTTGGGATCATGAGCTCTCGCGTGCAAACGTCATGCTCATTCTCTGCGGCAGTGCGATGAGCTTTATCGAGAACGAGCTGCTCGCCGAGCGGAATCCGCTGTATGGACGGGCGACGGGGATCTACAAACTGCTGCCGCTGCCCTTTGTAAGCGTACGGCAGTTTTTTCCGCAGTACAGTGTGGAGGATCAGGTCGCAGCCTATGCGATTCTCGGCGGCATTCCCTACTATTTGATTCAGTTTCAATCCGAGAAATCCCTCGAAGAAAATATCCGCACGAACATCCTGCAAAAGGGCTGTGTGCTCTACAGCGAGGTGGAGTTCCTGCTTCGACAGGAGCTGCGCGAGACGAGTGTCTACAATGCCATCATTGAGGCGGTGGCACTTGGCAACAACACACTGGCACTCATCCACAGCAAGACACAGATTGAGAAAACGAAGATCAGCGTCTATCTGAAGAACCTCATGGAGATCGGCATTATCGAGCGCGAGTTTTCTGTGCTTTCCACTGTAAAGGAGCGTGCGGGCAGCGGACGGGGACTGTATCAGCTGACCGATGCGTATTTCCAATTTTGGTACGCCTTTCTCTACGGCAGCCACTCGGAGCTTGAGGCGGGCGATGTGGCGGGCGTGTGGCAGCATCTCATTGTGCCGCAGCTTCATGAATTTGTTTCGCGCACCTATGAGAAGATCTGCATGGAGTATCTGCGTTCGTGCAATCAGGCGGGGACGCTGCCCTTTCACTTCATCAAGATCGGGCGATGGTGGGAGAAGGTCACGCATATCGCAGATGGGAAAAGACGCACCGTATCGGAGGAAATCGACATTGTCGCCGCAGATCGCGCGGAGCGGAATTTTTTGCTCGCGGAATGCAAATTTCGCCGTGCTTCCGCCGATCTTGACGTACTCCGACAGTTGCAGGACAAATTTCCGCAAAAGAAATATCATGGAAACTATCACTATATGATCTTTTCCTTCTATGGCTTTACCGAGCGACTGCGCGATGCTGCTGCACGGGAGAATGTGCGGCTCGTGTCCGGGGCGGACTTGTAGATGTTATGGATACGCTTTAAGGCACGATATTGAAAGCGCGGCGTCACTGTGCTACTATAAAGTGAAACTGATTGAAACGAGGCGTTATTATGAGCGAAAAGACACCATTTTACATCACTACACCGATCTACTATCCGAGCGCGAAGCTGCACATCGGGCACGCCTACTGCACGACGGTCGCGGATACAATTGCGCGGTTCAAGCGGCTCGCGGGCTACGATGTGTTCTTTCTGACGGGCTCGGATGAGCATGGGCAGAAGATCCAGCAGGCGGCGGAGAAGGAGGGCGTGACGCCCCTTCAGTACGTCGACCGCATTGTCGCGGGCTTTCAGGAGCTGTGGCGGCTGCTCGGCATCTCCTACGACGACTTCATCCGCACGTCGGAGGAGCGTCACCACGAACTCGTACAGCATATTTTCCAAAAGATCTACGATCAGGGCGATATCTACAAGGGCGCGTACAAGGGGCTCTACTGTACGCCTTGCGAGAGCTACTGGACGAAGCTGCAGCTCGACGAGAACGGCTGCTGCCCCGACTGCCACCGTCCCGTGCAGGAGGTCGCAGAGGAAGCGTACTTCTTCCGCATGAGCAAGTACGCGGATCGTCTGCTTGCGTACATCAACGAGCACCCCGATTTCATCCAGCCCGTCTCGCGCCGCAACGAGATGATTGCGTTCATCGAGCAGGGCCTCGAGGATCTGTGCGTCTCGCGCACCTCGTTCGACTGGGGCATCCCCGTGCCGTTCGACCCGAAGCACGTCGTCTATGTCTGGTTCGATGCGCTCACGAACTACCTCACACCGATCGGTTATATGCACGACAAGGAAAAATTCAACCACTACTGGCCGGCGGACGTGCATCTCGTCGGGAAGGAGATCGTGCGCTTCCATACCATTATATGGGGTTGTATGCTGATGGCACTCGGCATTGACCTGCCCAAAAAGGTCTATGGGCACGGTTGGCTCATCGTGGACGGGGCAAAGATGTCGAAATCCGTCGGCAACGTGGTCGATCCGATCGCGCTCATCGAGGAGTTCGGCGCGGATGCCGTGCGCTACTTCCTGCTGCGCGAGATCACGCTCGGGCAGGACGGCAATATCTCGCGCGACACACTCATCGGGCGTATCAACTCGGATCTTGCGAACGATCTCGGCAACCTGCTGCACAGAACCCTTTCGATGGCAAAGAAGTATCGGAAGGGCGTCATCACGAAGGGCGCGGGACACACGGAGTTTGACACGGCGCTCGAGGACATGGCGGCGGCGACGCTCGCAGACTATACGGAGCAGATGGAGCAGATGGAGTTGTCCGCCGCAATCAAGACCGCATGGGCACTCATCTCGCGCACGAACAAGTACATCGACGAGACCGCACCGTGGACGCTCGCCAAGGACGAGGCGAAGGCGGCAGAGCTCGACTCTGTACTCTACCATCTCGTCGAATCCCTGCGTATCACGAGCATTCTCATCTCGCCGTTCCTGCCTGTGACTGCGCGACGTATTCACGAGCAGCTGGGCTTTACCTCGGACTTCGATACGGTGCAGCTTGCGGACGCCGCATGGGGCGGAACGCCTAACGGACATACAGTCGGCACGGCGGAGCAGCTCTTCCCACGCATCGAGATCGCATGATGACGAGATATATTGATACGCACGCCCACCTCTACGACGAGCGCTATGACGAAGATCGTGCGGAGATGATTGCGCGTGCGGAGGAAGCGGGTGTCGCGCAGATCATCAGCATGGGGGATACGATGGCGGCGTCCGCGCAGGTGGTCGCGGATGCGGAGGTGTATCCCGCACTCTACGCTGCCGTCGGCATCCATCCCGAGAGTGCCGCACCGCTCACAGATGCGGATCGCTCACAGCTCCTCGCATGGGCAGAGCATCCGAAGGTCGTTGCCATCGGCGAGATCGGCCTTGACTACTACTGGGAGAAGGATTCCGCGCAGCGTGCCGTGCAGCGCGAACTTTTCCGCGCACAGCTCGATGTGGCGCGCGCGGCGCATCTGCCCGTCTGCATCCACGACCGCGACGCGCACGGAGACACGCTTGCCATTCTGCAGGAGGCGGGACGTGACCTCACGGGCGTGCTCCACTGCTTTTCGGGGAGCCTCGAGACGGCGCGCGAACTCTGGAAGATGGGATACTATATCGGCATCGACGGGCCGCTCACGTTCAAGAACGCGGCGAAGCTCCCCGACATCGTGCGCGAAGCGCCGCGTGAGCTGCTGCTCATCGAGACGGATAGCCCCTATCTTGCACCCGTGCCGAAGCGCGGCAAGCGCAACGAACCCGCCTACGTCGTGCACGTCGCGGCGAAGATCGCGGAGATCCGCGGCGAATCCGTGGAGGAGGTCGCCGCCTATACGACGGAGAACGCGCGGCGACTCTATCCGAAACTTGTTTGATTCTGTTCTTTCGTAAAGCATCGCCCTGTGCATGGAGGAATCCTCCGTGCGCAGGGTTTTTACATGGGACAATTTTCCCTAAAGTGGTGAATAAAATGAGAAAACAGCTCTCAATTTTAGACCAAATCCCATTTTTCATGAAAAATTCAGCTTGAAGTGGGAAAATGCCGTCAGCAAAGGGGGAATTCTATGCAGTGGAAGAAGCTTGGACAGCTGATTCAGACAAAGAAGAACACGATGTTCTGTGCCACGCTGGCAGGTATGATGTTGCTCTCCAGCGGATTCACGATGAACGGCCTGCCGAAGAACCTGCAGCGCGTGAGCGTGCACGTTGACGGTCAGACCATCACCGATATGACGGTGCAGACGAGACCCAATGATATTTTTGAGAAATTGGGCGTAAAACTCGGTGCAAAGGACAGCTACGAGGTGTTCCACAGCGAGGACGAGCGCCATACAGAGATTTCCGTACGACGTGCCGTTCCCGTGAGCATTACGTTCTGGGACGATACGCAGGCGGTCATGACGAGTGGGCGTACGGTCGGCGATGTCATGGCAGAGTACGGCTATAACCCGAATGAGGTCGATGTATCTCCGTCTGCGGATACGCCGGTCACGGCAGACCTCCACATCCAGCTCACGGAGAACGAGCAGGCTGCCGAGCAGCGCCGCGCACGTGAGCGCGAGGCAGACCGCGTCAGCCGGGGCATCCCGCGTTACCGCGCAGCCTATACGATGCACGCATCGGCCTACCTCCCGAGCGATGGGGGCGGCAGCGGTATCACGGCGACCGGCATGGTCGCACGCCACGGTGTCGTTGCAGTCGATCCGAACGTGATCCCGCTCGGCTCGCGCCTCTACATCCCTGGCTACGGCGAGGCAATCGCCGCCGATACGGGCGGCGCAATCGTCGGCAACACGATTGATCTCTGCATGGAGAGCTATGACGAGGCGATCCAATTTGGCCGCCGCAACGTCGAGGTTTATGTCATCGATTGATGAAAATTATGCAAATGAGGAATCACTGTGAGATAATTCACGCAGTGATTCTTTTTTTGTTGACAAGACGCGTTTTCGGTGGTACTATTCTATCGTACCATAAAAACTAAATATGTATTGGATCAAGTGCAGAGGTTTTGCCATGCAGAGCCTCAATTGCTTCATAGGGAATCCGGTTCAATGCCGGAGCGGTCACGCCACTGTAACAGGGAGTGATTCCGCGCGCCGACCTCCCGTCGGCAGTCACTGGGGAGAGATCTCTGGGAAGATGCGGAAGAACGATGAACTGAAGCCAGGAGACCTGCTTGATTAACAATCACCGATTGACCTGCGAGTGATGGGGATGGAGATTTTGCGGATTCGTTCGCCTCGAGAAAGAGTTTGACCTATGAGATCAAACCATATCGGGAACTGAGTAACGATACCGAAAAAGCCCGTTCTGCGCACCGTGGAATGGGCTTTTTCTTATCCATATACACGGGTGCATGAACGATCCTGAGGAGATCTGTGTGCATGTGAAACAAATCCCATGCCCAGAGATTTCCCCGGGATGAAGGAGTATGCGCTCCTTGGGGAAACATTGCTCATCTTTTCAGTTCTCGTTTTGCCCTTTTATTAGGGCGCGCTCTGAGGGTGGAAGCTCAGAGCGATTTTTTTTCAAGGAATGCAATTCCGTGTATGATGTCAAATAGCCATCCGTGCGAACTCCACGCAAACGCCTCGTTACGCAAGCGGTCGGACACTTATCTGCCTAAATACCTGCGGACTTCTTAAACGCGCGCTGCGCGCTTGAACGAAAGAAATCCGCAGGGGGCAGAACGTGTCCTCGCTTCCGCTTGCTCCACTAGGGTTTGCTTTGGAGCATCGCACAGATTGCCACGAACACATCTCCTTCCTGGACAGAATTGCTTTACTTTTGTGTTAGTTCATAGAACTAGCAGAGCCTTCCCGCAATAAATTAAAGGAGGACGTACTATGCCGGAAGAAAAAGAACGGTCGAGTGACGAGGAACTTCAGAAGCTTCTGAAGAAATCGGCGGATGTTGAGGACTTCCCCGAGGTCTCGCTCGACGAATTCACTCCGCCGACGGACGAGGAGTGGAAGGCGGCCTGCGAGGCACTGCTCAAGGGGGCGCCGTTCGAGAAGGTCATGTTCACGAAGACCTACGAGGGCATCACCTTCGACCCCATGTATACGAAGAAACACACGGAGGACATCCTGCCCAAGAGTGTCATGCCCGGCATGGGAGACTATCTGCGCGGCGTGGATCCCGCCGGCTACATCGGGAAGCCATGGGGCATCGCGCAGGCGTGCGATGAGACGCTGCCCGCAGAGAACAACGAGCTCCTGCGACATGAGAATGACAAGGGCTCGACGATCTACCACATCGTGCTCGACACCGCTTCGCGTGCGGGTGTGGATGCACGTCAGGCGGAGAAGGTCGGCGACATCGGCACGAGCGTGACGACGGTCGACGATATGCACACGCTCTTGGAGGGACTGGATCTCGCGAAGTTCCCGCTCTATGTCTATGCGGGTGCGAATGCTCTCCCGCTCCTCTCGCTCGTCGCAGCGGCACGCCGTGCGGCGGGAGAGGATATGACGAAGGTACAGGGCATCGTTGGGGCAGACCCGATCGGCGCACTCGTGACCGACGGCAAGCTTCCCGCATCGCTCGACGCACACTATGACAGCCTCGCTGCGGCGGCACGTTGGGCGACGACACATGCGCCGCATCTGCGCACGGTGTTTGTGCGCAGCGATGTCTACAGCAGCGGCGGTGCAAACGATGTGCAGGAGGTCGCAGCGTGTCTCGCGACCGCAGCGGCGTATCTGCGTGCGCTGTGCGAGCGCGGGCTGACGATTGACGAGGCGGCGGGGCAGATCGCGTTCGGCTTCTCGATGGGCGCGAACTTCTTCCTGCAGATCGCAAAGCTGCGTGCCGTGCGCCCCATCTGGGCACAGATCGTCAAGGCGTTCGGCGGCAACGCCGAGTCGCAGAAGATGCGCATTCACGCGCGTCCTGCGCTCTTCTTCAAGACCATCTACGATCCGTACGTCAACATGCTCCGCAACACGACGGAGATCTTTTCGGGCGTTGTGGGCGGCATCGACTCGTTCGAGAGTGCGCCGTTCGACGAGCCCATCCGCAAGGGCGACGAGTTCTCACGCCGCATTGCACGCAACATCCAGATCATGCTCCAGGAGGAGTTCGGTATGCTCCAGCCGATCGATCCTGCGGGCGGCTCGTGGGCAGTTGAGACGCTGACGCGCCAGATGAAGGAAAAGATCTGGGCGGAGTTCCAGAGCATCGAAAAGCAGGGTGGCATCGTTGCGGCACTGCGCAGCGGATCTGTGCAGGAGGGGATTGCAGCGATTCTCGCAGACCGCTTCAAGAAGGCGGACATCCGCAAAGACCGCATCGTCGGCAACAATATGTACCCGAACATGACAGAGGTTCTGCTCGAAACGCGTGCGGAGGATACGGCGGCACTCAAGGCACAGCGCACGAAGGATATCGAGGCATATCTCTCCGACATCGACACAAAGCACCGTGACGAGGCTCTTGCGGCATTCAAGGCGGATGGCTCCGTGGATCAGGGCATCGAGGCGGCGTTTGCAGGCGCGACGATCGCGGAGCTGATGGCGGCGGTCACGGATGGCAAGGGCGCGGCGGAGACGGTCACGGCGATCGCACCGCACCGCTGGAGCGAGCGTTTCGAGGCACTCAGGAAGCGCACGGAGGACTACAAGGCGGAGAAGAACGACAACGTCAAGATCTTCCTCGCGAACATGGGTCCCATCCCGCAGCACAAGGCGCGTGCGGACTTTACCACGGGCTTCCTGCAGGTTGGCGCGTTCGAGGTGCTCGGCAACGACGGGTTCAAGACCGTCGAGGAGGCCGCCGAGGCAGCGGGCAAGAGCGGCGCGGATGCGGTGGTCATCTGCTCCACGGACGCGACCTATCCCGAGATCGTACCCGCACTTGCACCGAAGCTCCACGAGGTTCTGCCGAATGCGCGCGTATTCCTCGCGGGCGCGGCACCGAAGGATCTCCTTGAGACCTATAACAATGCGGGCATTGATGAATACATCTCCGTCAAGGCGAACTGCTACGAGGTGCTTGAGCGCCTTCAGAAAAAGAAAGGGATGATTGCGTAATGGCAGGCTTTACGAACCCGGATTTCACCGGGATGAGCCTCGGCGAAAGCCCGTCCGCAGACTCCAAGGAGTGGCGCGCCCTCTTCGAGGGGACGACGGGGCGGACGTTTGAGGCACTCACGCACAAGACGATGGAGCGTGTACCCGTGAGCCCCTTCTACGATCACGACGTATACGAGCGTATGACCCACCTCGACTTTGCGAGCGGTATCCCGCCGTGCCTGCGCGGACCGTACTCCACGATGTACGTGTTCCGTCCGTGGACGGTGCGCCAGTACGCAGGTTTCTCGACGGCAGAGGAGTCGAATGCGTTCTACCGCCGCAACCTTGCCGCAGGTCAGAAGGGCCTTTCCATCGCGTTCGACCTCCCGACCCATCGTGGCTATGACGCTGACAACCCGCGCGTGGTCGGTGACGTGGGCAAGGCAGGCGTTTCGGTCTGCTCCATGCTGGATATGAACATCCTGTTCTCGGGCATTCCGCTCGACCAGATGTCCGTCTCTATGACCATGAACGGCGCGGTTCTGCCGATCCTTGCGTTCTTCATCGTCTCGGGCGAGGAGCAGGGCGTTGATAAAAAGATCATGGCAGGTACGATCCAGAACGATATTCTGAAAGAGTTCATGGTTCGCAACACCTACATCTATCCGCCTGAGATGTCCATGCGCATCATCGGCGACATCTTCGAGTACACGACGAAGTACATGCCGAAGTTCAACAGCATCTCCATCTCCGGCTACCATATGCAGGAGGCGGGTGCACCTGCGGACATTGAGCTCGGCTACACGCTCGCGGACGGCCTTGAGTACATCCGCACGGGCATCAAGGCGGGGCTCGCCGTCGACGACTTTGCAAAGCGTCTCTCGTTCTTCTGGGCAATCGGCAAGAACTACTTCATGGAGATTGCAAAGATGCGCGCGGCGCGTGTCCTCTGGGCGAAGATCGTCAAGTCGTTCGACGCGAAGAACGACAAGTCGATGGCGCTGCGTACGCACAGCCAGACGTCCGGTTGGTCGCTGACGGCGCAGGATCCGTTCAACAACATCGCCCGCACGGCGATGGAGGCGATGGGCGCGGCACTCGGCCACACGCAGTCCCTCCATACGAACGCACTCGACGAGGCGATCGCACTGCCGACGGACTTCTCGGCGCGTATTGCGCGTAACACGCAGCTCTACATCCAGGACGAGACGAGCGTCTGCAAGATCATCGATCCGTGGGGCGGCTCGTACTATGTCGAGGCTCTCACGAACGAGATCATCCGCCGCGCTTGGGCGCATATCCAGGAGGTCGAGGCACTCGGCGGCATGGCAAAGGCGATCTCGACGGGCCTCCCGAAGATGCGTATCGAGGAGGCGGCAGCACGCCGTCAGGCACAGATCGACTCCGGTATCGAGAGCATCGTCGGTGTGAACAAGTACCGCCTCGAAAAGGAAGATCCGCTGCAGATCCTTGCCATTGACAACACGGCCGTGCGTCAGGCACAGGTCGAGCGTCTCGAGAAGCTGCGCGCAGAACGCAATGCGGACGATGTACGTCGCTGCCTCGAGGGCATCACAAAGGCAGCAGAGACGCGCGACAACGGCAACCTGCTCGAAGCGGCGGTCGATGCGGCACGCGCCCGCGCCTCGCTCGGCGAGATCTCCGATGCGGTGGAGAAGGTCTCCGGCCGTTTCCAGGCGGTGATCCATACCATTTCCGGTGTCTACTCCTCCGAGTTCACGGACAAGACCGAGCTCGACCGCGCCCGCGAGATGGCGGACGAGTTCGAGGAACTCACGGGTCGCCGTCCGCGTATCTTCGTCGCGAAGATGGGACAGGACGGACACGATCGCGGACAGAAGGTCATCGCGTCCTCCTTCGCCGACATGGGCTGGGACGTCGACGTGGGTCCTCTCTTCCAGACCCCTGCCGAGACGGCGCAGGATGCGGTCGACAACGACGTGCACATGGTCGGATTCAGCTCGCTCGCAGCGGGACACAATACGCTCCTGCCGCAGCTCGTCGATGAGCTGAAGAAGCTCGGACGTGACGACATTATGGTCTGCATCGGCGGCGTTATCCCCGTGCAGGACTATGACAACCTCTACGAGCACGGCGCGGTCGCGATCTTCGCACCGGGCACGAACATCCCCGAGGCGGGCATCAAGCTACTGACCCTTCTCATCGCACGCGCGAAGGAAGAAGCCGCAGGTTAAGGTATACAATGGCGCCGCCCTCAAACAAGAGGGCGGCGTTTTGCCATATCGTGAAAGGAGGCTTTATGAGCGAAAAATATTCGGTCGAACGGCCGGACTGGGTACCCGAGGATGCGGACTGCAAGTTCACGACAAGCGTCATGGGCGGCATCGAGGGCATCAAGGATCTGACCGTCGGCAATATCAATCCGAAACTCTTGAACGGGCAGGGCATGCCGCGCCGCAAGCTCGTCCTCTCCGAGGATGACTATGTGGCAGGCGTCGAGCGCGGCGACCGCATGACACTCTCTCGTGCCATCACACTCATCGAGAGCAACAGCAGCCGTCATTTCAAGCTCGCCCAGCGGGTATTGCAGCGGCTTCTGCCGAAGACGGGCAACGCGCTGCGCATCGGCATCACAGGTGTCCCCGGTGCGGGCAAGTCCACGATGATCGAGGCGTTCGGCAATATGCTCTGCGACGCGGGGCATCGTGTCGCCGTCCTCACCGTTGACCCGACCAGCTCCGTGACGAAGGGCTCGATCCTCGGCGACAAGACGCGCATGGGCACACTCTCGCGCCGCCCCGAGGCGTTCATCCGTCCCTCGCCTGCGGGCGGGACGCTCGGCGGTGTCGCGCGCAAGAGTCGCGAGACCATGCTGCTCTGCGAGGCGGCGGGCTATGATGTCATCATCATTGAGACGGTCGGTGTTGGACAGTCCGAGACGACCGTGCGCTCGATGGTCGACTTCTTCCTGCTCGTCGTGCTGACGGGTGCGGGCGATGAGCTGCAGGGCATCAAGAAGGGCATCATGGAGCTTGCGGATGCGATCGTCATCAACAAGGCGGACGGCGACAACCTGCTGAAGGCAAAGGTTGCACGAGGGCAGTACGAGCGCATGATCGAATTCATCCGTCCCGCGACGCTGGGGTGGGAGACACACGCCTACCTCGCCTCCGCCATCGAGAAGACGGGACTTGCCGAACTCTGGGAGGTCATTCGCATTTTCCGCGACAAGACGACCGAGACGGGCATCTGGAAGAAACGGCGCGACGGTCAGCTGCTCGACTGGATGAACAGCATGATCGACGAGCATCTGCACAACCTGTTCTTCGACGATGCCGTCGTGCGCGGGCGGATGCCCGAGGTGAAGGAGGCGATCCTCTCGGGTGGTATCTCGCCGACGCAGGCGGTCGCGGAGCTGCTCAGCGTATTCGACGTCCACCGTGCAGCAGGGCGGCAGGTCGACCTCTTTACGAATTGAGGAGGTGTATCCATGACGAAACGCATCTGCCTCTCGGGCGCGGATATGTACGAGCTTGAGGAGGTCTTTACAGGGCGGCGCGGCATCGCGAGTGTTCGTACGGGCTACATCAACGCCGCGCCCAATGCCCGCCATGAGGATGTGGCGACAGGTGCGGCAGGCGGGCGCATGGGGATCGAGATCTGCTACGATCCGAAGAAGATCGACATCTCGCAGCTGCTCGACCTGCACTTTGCTGTTGTGACCCCGTACAGCATCGACGGACAGGGGTATGTGCGCGGCAGTATGTACCGTGCAGGTGTCTTCTACGAGAGTGCGGAGGATGAGCCGCAGATCCAACTCTATCTCACCTTCCTCGCGGGGAAGGGACGCTGTCCCGCGACGGGGGAGCACCTGACGCTCAATGACCCGAACAGCAGCGCGGCGGCACGGCGCGTCCTGCATGCGACGATGGAACGTCTCACCTCATTTCAGACGGCAGCGGACGAGCATCAAGGGTATTTGAAGCAGCATCCCGAGACAGAGACCTACATCGATCTCGCACGACTGCGCGAACTTGTGAAGTTTTGAAGTGAAAAGGGGCTGTTGCACGAAGTTTTCTAGCTTCGTGCAACAGTCCCTTTTTTTTTCGGCATCATAGACGATTTTCATTTTTATACAAAATTATTTTATGCTATAATCAACAGAATGAAAAATATTCTATCGTATCGTTTCATACGCATGTGTGCCGGATCTTGCGGCAGTGTGCGGAGTGGATGGGGAAACCAAAGGGGAGCTGGGTATGAGCATACGCACAAAACTACAGTCGATTCTGATTCTGCTGTTTGTCTTCATCGTGGGATTGGTCGGGCTGAACTTCTTTACATTCAATGAACTCAAGGGGGATTCGCCTGCGGTCAACGCCTCCGGGTCGCTGCGGATGCGCGCCTATCAGCTCTCATGGGGGGCGGCACGACTCGTGTCGGCAGATGAGGGAGATGCACAGACACTGCGCACTGCGATGCAGAAGGATCTGGAGGACTACGATCGTATTCTGAAAGGACTGGAGCAGGGCGATGCGGCGATGGGACTGACTGCTCCCACGGATGAGGCGGTGCAGCGGCAGCTCGGTGTCGTGCAGCCGCTGTGGGAGTCGTACCGCAGCGATGTGCGTGCCGTTGCCGAGGGCTCGGACGAGGAGATGCGCCGCGCGGCAGAGGCAAAGGTGGCGAAAGAGGTTGCGCCCTTTGTGGCGGAGGTCAACAAGCTGGTCGTCGCCTACGATGCCGCAAGCCAGACAAAGATCGAAACTTCCAAGAACATCCAGCTCGGTGTGATTCTCCTCGCCATATTCGTGGTGGGCGGCGCACTCTGGCTGATCCTTACGCAGATTCTGCGTCCGCTGGCGGCTCTGACGGACTCATTTCGTGGCATTGCCGAGGGCGAGGGCGATCTGACGCAGCAGCTCCATGCGGAACGCGATGATGAAATCGGGCGCATTGTCCTTCATTTCAACACCTTTATCGGGAAACTGCGTACCATCATGCGCGGGGCACAGGAGAGCGCGGCAGAGGTCGCACAGCTCTCCGGCGCACTCTCGCAGGCAAGCGGTGAGAGCAGCAAGGCGGTCGAGATGGTCGCCGGTTCCGTCACCGATGTTGCAGGGCAGGCGAACGCGCAGAACAGCGATATGCAGGAACTCGCGGATAATGTGTCGCAGATTGCGGCACATATGGCGCAGATGCTCGCCTCTGCCGAACGCTCTGCCGTACTCTCGTCGGACTCCGAGGACAAGGCGGCGGATGGACGGGACGGAGCGGCACGTGTCGCCGCGCAGACCGATGTCCTGCGCGACATCGTCATGACGATGGATCGGAAGGTACAGACCCTCACGCAGTATGCGGAGGACATCAATCAGATCATCGATCTCATCAAGGGCATCTCGGGACAGACCAACCTGCTCGCACTCAACGCCGCCATCGAGGCAGCACGTGCGGGGGAGAGCGGACGCGGCTTTGCTGTCGTCGCGGAGGAAGTGCGCAAGCTTGCGGAGAGTTCGAGTCTCGCGGCGGACGATGTCACGGAGAAGATGACCGGTATTCGTCAGCAGGTGCACGAGACGCGCAGTGCAAATCAGGAACTCGTCAGCGAGCTCGAGAAGATCACGGAGGCGGTTGCTGCGGTGCGTTCCTCGCTGAACGCCATCGCAGAGAGCTCCGAGGAGAGCCGCCGAGCGGCTGCCGAGATCGTGCAGCTGAATCAGACGGCGTCGGCAGGTGCGCAGAACGTCGCAGGCACATCGGGGAATGTTGCGGCAGCGGCGAAACAGATTGCGGGGCTCTCCGAGGACTCGGCTGCGGCCATCGAGGAGCAGAGCGCGACTATGGAGCAGGTCGTCGCTACCGCAGAGCACCTGTCCAGTCTGTCGACGAAGCTGGACGGCCTTGTCGGCAAATTTAAGGTCTGAGTGCAGCGTCTCGTTCTATCCGCGTATAATACATTGCATTTCACGCGGATTTATCGGATAGGAGTATTGCACAGCGTTCTTTCTGCGATATAATAATAGAGAGAATTTTCTATTGAAACGAGAGGGAAACATGACAATCCACAACAAACTACGAATCACACTCGTTGCCCTCTTTGTCTTCATCATTGGGCTGGTCGGACTGAACTTCGCCACCTTTGCACAGCTGGATGGGGACTCCCTCGCCGTCAATGCCTCCGGCTCGCTGCGGATGCGTGCCTATCAGCTTGCCTGGCTTTCGGCACGTCTTGTTCCTGCTGATGCGGACACGGCGGCGGAACTCCGGCGGACGATGTTGGCGCAGATTGAGACGTGCGACCGCATCCTTGCGGGGCTTCGCCGCGGGGATGCAGAGCTGAATCTCCGGCCGGTGTCAGACGAGGCGGTCAAGGAACAGCTCCGCACGCTGCAGCCTCTCTGGGAGGAGTACCGCACGCATGTGTTTGCCGTCGCGGGAGCTGTGGGAGAAGAGGAAAAATCCGAGGCAAATGCCGTCGTCGCGGCCGAGGTCGTCGGCTATGTGGCTGAGGTGGACAAACTCGTTACGGCGTATAATCATGCAAGTCAGGCAAAGGTCGCTATTTCCAAAGACATTGCGGTGGGCGTGACTGTCCTTGCGTTCCTTATCTTTGCCATCTCCTCCTACTGCATCATCATCGAGGTGCTGCGGCCGATTGCGGCACTGACTGCCTCGTTCCGCGAGGTGGCAGGCAAGGAGGCGGATCTCACGCAGCAGCTCACGGCCAAACGCAGTGATGAGATCGGACGCATTGTGCAGTCGTTCAATACCTTTGTCCGTGATTTGCGCCAGATCATGCAGCGTGCACAGGCCTGTGCGACCGAGGTCTCGGGGCTGTCGGATACGATGTGGCGGGCAAGCGTTGAGAACAGCAAGGCGGTCGAATGCAACGCTATTGCCATCACGAATGTTGCCGCACACGCAAGCGAACAAGACGAGAACATTCAGATGCTCGATACGAGCGTGCACGGTATTTCAGCGCACTTGGAGGAGATGCAGGCACTCGCGCAGACGGGGAATGTGAACGGCACGGAGCTCCTCACCTCCATTGAAGCAGTGCGCGCCTGTGCACAGCTTGCAGCGTCGGCATTAGAGGAGGTTGCGAAGGCATCTCGGGAGATCACGGCGCACGCAACGGACTCGGCAGCTGCCATCGAGCAGGAGACCGCCTCCCTCGAGGCGTTTGCCGCGACTGCCGAGCATCTCAAGGGGCTCGCCTCGGAGCTGGATGTGCTCGTCGGGCGCTTCAAGGTATGATGTACATGGATGGGAGCCGCCGGATATCTTTCGGCGGTTTTCTTTCGTTGATGCATCGTTCGGTGTAGAATACTGTGTATGTAATGAAAGGGGAGTACAATGGAGGTCAATGCAAATCTGGCACAGGATGTGTTCAAGGATGCGGGGGAGAGTGTCATCTTCCTCATGCTTTCGCTGAAACGCGAGGACATTGAAAAGGAACGTGAGATTATCGCGGACATGGCGGATCGCATCGCTGCGATCCAGCGCTCGATGAATATTCGCGTGGCGCCAGAGACGGTCAAGATGACGCTCGGATTCAGCAATCGTGCGTGGGAATATCTCTTTCCGGGCGCGAAGAAGCCGAAGGAGCTTGAGGACTTTGCGGGCGTGAATGGAGAGCACCACACAGCACCTGCAACGCCTGCCGATCTCTTCCTGCACGTACGTGCGGCACAGGCAGCGACGAGCTATCTCGTCGTCGATCAGATCATGGGATTCCTGCGTCCCATTGTGGACGTGGTGGATGAGACGCACGGCTTCCACTACCACGAGGGGCGTGCGATCATCGACTTCATCGACGGCACGGAGAACCCTGTCGGCGCGGAGGCGCAGGAGTGGGCGATCATCGGCGCGGAGGATCCCGACTTTATCAACGGCTCCTATGCCTTTGCGCAGAAGTACGTCCACGATCTCGACGCGTGGCGTGCGCTGCCGACCGAGGTGCAGGAGAAGTACATCGGCCGCAGAAAGTACAGCGACCTCGAGCTCTCCGACGAGGAGAAGGATCCGCGTGCGCACAACATCATCTCGCAGGACAACCGCGACGGTGAGGAGCACAAGATCGTGCGCATGAACGTCGTCTTTGCGAATCCCGGCGAGGGCGTGCGCGGCACATACTTCATCGGATACGCGCGCCACTGGGACGTGACACGCCAGATGGTCACGAATATGTTCACGCAGGATGACCGCCTGCTCGAGTACTCGACGGCGGAGAAGGGGCAGCTCTTCTTCATCCCGTCGAAGGAGCTGCTCGGGTGCATTGCCGAGGGCGAACTGTTCTGACAGCGCTGCGTTTCGGTTTTTTCTGTGAAATGCTTTACTTTTCCCCTGCGCTTTCGTACAATAGAGATTAGCAATCCATTCGCGTAAGCGTGGCATAGGGAATGGGGGATATTTTTATGCTGAAAAAAGCAATCGCGGTTGTGACTTCGGGCGGAGACAGCCCGGGGATGAATGCGGCGGCGCGCGCGGTCGTGCGCACGGCGATCTACGAGGGCGTCGAGGTCTACGGTGTGCACAACGGCTACAGCGGCATGGTGCATGACGATATTGTGCAGCTCACGACGCGCAGTGTCAGCGATCTGATCCAGCGCGGCGGCACCTTCCTCGGAACGGCACGCAGCAAGTCGTTCATGACGCCTGAGGGGCGAAAGACGGCGTTCGAGAATCTGCGCAAGCGCGGCATCGAGGGACTCGTTATCATCGGCGGCGACGGCTCGCTCACGGGCGGCTCGCTTCTGAGCAAGGAGACGGGCATGCCAATCGTGGGCTTGCCGGGCACGATCGACAACGATGTCTGGGGCATGGACTATACGATTGGCTGCGATACGGCGTGCAATACAATCGTGGATGCAATCAACAAGCTGCGTGATACAGCGTCGGCACACCGCCGCATCATCATCGTTGAGGTCATGGGGCGCCATTCGGGCTGGCTCGCGATGATGTCTGGCATCGCAGGCGGCGCAGAGTACATCCTCGTGCCGGAGGTGGCGTTTGATCTCGAGGAAATCAGCCTCGAGCTGAAGGAGATGTACGAGCGCGGAAAGCGCTACAGCATCATCGTGGTCGCCGAGGGCGCGGGCTCGGGCGTGGAGATCGGCAAGATCATCGGAGAGAAGACGGAGATCGATACGCGCGTCTCGGTACTCGGGCACATCCAGCGCGGCGGCTCGCCGACGGTCGAGGATCGCATCAAGGCGTCCATGCTCGGAGAGAAGGCGGCACTTGCGATCATCTCGGGTGTGAGCGACGTAGTATACAGCTTCAACGAGGGACAGGTGGTCGGGGTCAACCTCTTTGAGGCGGTCAACAATACGAAGACGCTCGACCCGGAGCTCGTACGACTTTCGCGCGTCCTCGCATAGAGCGCGTTTCATCAGATCAACGGCAGCTCATCCATATGGATGGGCTGTTTTTACGTGCGCAAACGAAAAATCCCTCGGACATTTGCCCGAGGGATGCTGCATTATTAGGGTTATTCCTTGATCGGTTTTTTGAGGAGCGAGAGGATGACGGCGCCGACGACGGCACCGACGAAGATGCTCACGAGGTACATGAGTGGGTTGCCGATGGTCGGGACGACGAAGATGCCGCCGTGCGGTGCGCGCAGCGTGCAGTCAAAGACCATCGTGAGTGCACCCGCGAGTGCGGAGCCGACGACCATCGAGGGGATGACGCGGACGGGGTCGGCCGCCGCGAACGGGATCGCGCCCTCGGTGATGAAGGAGAGACCCATGACGTAGTTCGTGATGCCTGCCTTTCGCTGGCTCTCGGTGAAACGGTTCTTAAAGAGTGTGGTCGCAAGGGCAATCGCCAGCGGGGGCACCATGCCGCCCGCCATGACCGCCGCCATGACGTGATACTCGCCCGAAGCGAGGAGACCTGTGCCCGTGACGTATGCCGCCTTGTTGATGGGACCACCCATATCGACTGCCATCATGCCGCCGACGATCAGCCCCATGAGGATGCGCGCCGAGGGATCCATACCGCCGAGGGTCTCGATCATCCAGTTGTTGATGGCGGAGACGGGCGGCGCGATGATGTAGAGCGAGATCAGCCCCATGATGAGGATGCCGAAGAACGGGTAAAGCAGAATCGGCTTGATGCCGTCAAGGGAGGCGGGGAGCCCTGCGAACACCTTCTTGAGGCCGTTGACGGCGTAGCCGCCGACGAAGCCCGCGAGCAGTGCGCCGAGGAAGCCCGTGCCTGTCGCACCGGCAAGAGAACCACCGACGAAGCCGACGGCGAGTCCCGGCCGGTCGGCAATCGACATGCCGATGAAGCCCGCGAGGACGGGGAGCATGAAGCCGAACGAGGCACCGCCGACCTGCATGAAGAACTTGGCAAGCGGGGTGTTCGAGCCGAACTTTGACGGATCGATGGTGTAGTCGTCGAAGAGGAATGCAAGGGCGATGAGGATACCGCCGCCCACAACGAACGGGAGCATGTGCGAGACACCGTTCATGAGGTGTTTGTAGATCTGGCGGGCAAGGCTTTCGTCCGTGCCGCCGTCTGCGCTTTCTGCTTCGTCCGCGCCGCTCGCACGGTAGACGGGGGCACTGCCGGAGAGTGCACGGTCGATCAGTTCATCTGCCTTGTTGATGCCGTCCGCGACCTTCGTGATGACGACACGGTGGCCGTCAAAGCGGGACATGGCGACGTTCTTGTCCGCTGCGACAATGATGCCGTCGGCGGCGGCGATCTCCTCGGGGGTGAGTGCGTTCTTGATGCCCGCGGAGCCGTTCGTCTCGACCTTGACCGTGAGACCGCGCTTCTTCGCGTGCTGCTCGATGCTCTCCGCCGCCATAAAAGTATGTGCAATGCCCGTGGGACAGGCGGTGACGGCGAGGATCTGGATATGGTCGGCGGTGGGCGTTGCTGCTTCTTCAGACGTGTCTGTGCTCGGTGCGACGAAGCGATCGTTCTCCTTATCGTCGATGAGCTGACGGAACTCCTCGACGGTCTTGGCGGCAATGAGTGCTTCCTTGAAGTCGGGGTCCATAATCATGGTTGCGAGCTTCGAGAGGATGGCGAGGTGTTCGTCGTTCGCGCCGTTCGGTGCGGCGATCATGAAGAAAAGGCGGCTCGGGTTGCCGTCCATGGCGGCAAAGTCCATGCCGTCGGGGATGGTCATTGCGGCAAGCCCTGCGGCTTTAACCCCGTCGCTCTTGGCGTGCGGCGTTGCGATGCCGTCGCCGAGCCCCGTGGTGCCGCTTTCCTCCCGGATGAGCACGTCCTTGACGTACTGCTCCTTATCGCTGAGATTGCCGCCCTTCTCCATGTAGTCCGCGAGCAGGCGGATTGCCGCTTCCTTCGAGGTGGGGGCGGAAACGCCGAGGGCGATGCTCTCAGGGTTCAGAAGATCGTTGATATGCAAGGGGAAATCCCTCCTTTTTCATTGTGCTGTGTTTTATTCACTGTGCATACTCCTCGCAAATATTCGCATTGTTTGGAGTGGCGTGAAGTCCCTTAGCAAACCCTAGTGGAGCGAGCGGCGCAGAGTGTGCGACCCGCCCCCTGCGGATTTTATTCGTTCAAGCGCAGCGCGTTTGGAATCCGCAGGTATTTAGGCGGACGAGCACACGACCGCTTGCGTAACGAGGGTTCTGCGTGGGACTCACGCCACATAGTATTGCACAGCTGCGATGCGTTTATATCATACGATGGTTTTCAGCAGCGCAAGTGCCTCCTCACGCGTCGCTAGGTTCGGCGAGAATGCGGAGGCGGAGCCGGTTGCAACGCCCATGTAGAAGGCGCGCTTATAGCTGCCGTCCGACTCCATGAAGCCCGCGAGGAAGCCTGCAACCATCGAGTCGCCCGCGCCCACGGAGTTGACGAGGGTGCCCTTCGGTGCGGCGGAGCGGTAGAATACACCCTCTGCCGTGAGGAGGATTGCGCCGTCGCCCGCCATCGAGATAAGGACGTTCGTCGCGCCCTCCTCCTGCAGCTTCTTTGCGTGGAAGATGATGTCGTCATCCGTTTTGAGTTCGACACCGAACATCTCTCCGAGTTCGTGATTGTTCGGCTTGATGAGAAACGGGCGGTACTTCAGCACGCGGCGCAGGAGATTCTTTGTGGCGTCGACGACGATGCGGATGCCGCGCCCCTCGAGACGCTCCATGATGCGCTCATAGATGTCGTCGGGCAGCGTGTTCGGAATCGAGCCCGCGAGTACGAGCGTATCGCCGCTCTGGAGACGGTCGAGCTTTGCAAAGAGTGCGCGCTGCGCCTCCTCCGTAATGATGGGACCCTGCCCGTTGATCTCGGTCTCGCTTTCCGCCTTGATCTTGACATTGATGCGCGAGAAGCCGTCGTCGAGGCGCACGAAATCATCCGCGACGCCGAACGAGTGCAGCATCTGCTGCATGGCTATTCCTGTGAAGCCCGCGAGGAAGCCGAGTGCCGTCGAGTCGTGCCCGAGATTTTTCAGCACAATGGAGACGTTGATGCCCTTGCCCCCCGGCAGGATCTGCTCGTAGTTCACGCGGTTGATCTCGCCCGCAGTGAAGTTCTCCAACCGTACGATATAGTCAATCGACGGATTGAAGGTGACGGTGTAGATCATCCATATCCCTCCCTTAAAGTATCCTACAATGTAACCCCTTAAAAACATCATAAACGGCACAGCAGGGAAAGTCAAGAAAACCACTCTCATCAGAAGTCTTGTCAGCGCATTTTCTTTCCTCTATAATAGGAGCAGACATTACATTGGAACAGGGGAGTATTATGACTGCAGAAATGGGTATGATGAAAACGGATGGTCAGACAGGAGGCGTGCCACCGGCAGCGACGGCAAAGCCGAAGAAGTCAGCCCCCAAGGGCGCGGCTTTTTATATCAAAAAAGGGCTGTGGCTGATTCTCGGTGCACTCATCACCGCCGCAGGACTCGAACTCTTTCTGATTCCGAACAACGTCATTGACGGCGGCGTGGTCGGTCTCTCGATCATGGCGCAGACGATTACGGGCATGGGGCTCGGTGTGTTCCTTGTCCTCTTTAATATCCCGTTCGTCTACATGGGCTATAAGCAGATCGGCAAGAGCTTTGCGCTCTCGACTGTGTTTGCCATCATCATGCTCTCAATCTGGTCGGGTGTCCTTCACCACGTGCCGCAGGTCACGACCGACCCCTTTCTTGCCGCGATCTTCGGCGGCGTGGTGACGGGGCTCGGGGTCGGCATCGTCATGCGCACGGGCGGCTGCTTCGACGGCACGGAGATTGTCGCCATCATCATGGACGCACGAACGCAGTTCTCCGTCGGTGAGGTCGTCATGTTCATCAACCTCTTCATCCTCTCTTCGGCGGGACTGCTCTACGGCTGGGACAAGGCGATGTACTCGCTCTTTGCCTACTTCGTCATCGCGAAGATGATCGACGTGGTGCTCAAGGGTCTCGATGAGTCCTATGCCGTTATGATCGTCACGAGCGAGCACGAGGAGATGACCATTGCGCTCAATGAGCGCCTCGGGCGCGGTGTGACCCTGCTGCACGGCGCGGGTGGCTACACGGGCGAGCCGAAGGAGATACTCTACTGCGTCGTCACGCGCCTCGAACTCGACAAGCTGAAGGAAATCGTCCTCGACAAGGACGAGCGGGCCTTCGTCACAATCAATGCTGTACATGACATCGTGGGCGGGCGGTTTAAGAAAAAAGCGATACATTGACCGATGAGCAGCGCTGCGATGGCACTGCTCTTTTTTTCAAATAGAGTGATATAAAAATATCATTTTAAGAAATAATATATGATAAACTAGTTGCTTAACAAAAGAAAGCATGGTACAATATAGGAAATTCATCTCGTTTTCACGGAAAGGCGGCGGCATGATGGCAAACCATGTGAAAGGCATTTGGATTGGTGTGGATGTGGGGACGACGGGCGTGCGCGCAATTGCATACGAGGCGTCGGGCGTGAGCCTGGCGTCGGCGGAGGCGTTCTACCCGCTGCGCACGCCGCATCCGGACTGGGCGGAGGAGCGTCCATCTGAAATTCTTGCGGCGACGGAGCAGGTCGTGCGCGAGGCGGCGGATGCGCTGCGCTATCAGGGGCGGATGCCGTCGGGCATTGCCCTCAGTACGGTTATGCACAGCCTCATTCCGCTCGATGCGGAGAAGCAGCCGCTCACGGATATGCAGACGTGGGCGGATAGCCGCAGCGCGGGCATTGTGCGAGAGCTGAAGGAAAATGAGCCTGAACTCTGCCGCGCGTTCTACGAGCGGACGGGCTGCCCCATGCACGCGTGCTATCCGCTGGCAAAGATCATCTGGCTGAAGCGGAATCGTCCTGAGCTCTTTGCGCGTACAAAGTACATCGGCTCGATCAAGGATCATCTCTTCCACGCCTTTACGGGCGAATTCCTCATCGACCGCTCGACAGCGAGCACCACTGCGCTCTACAATGCGCGTGCACTCGCGTGGGATGCGGAGATTCTGAACTTCATCGGCATCACGGAGGAGATGCTGCCACCCGTGATTTCGACGACCGAGGCGCGGCCGCTCGCAGCGGATGCGGCGGAGCGTATGCATCTCACGGCAGGGCTGCCCGTGGTGATCGGTGCGACGGACGGCGTACTCGTCAACGTCGGCATCGGCGCGGTCTCGGCGGGACAGCTGAGTGCGACCATCGGCACGAGTGGCGCCGTGCGCATGCTCGTCGGTGAACCGCGCACGGATGACGCAATGCGTACATGGTGTTATAATCTGGTCGACGGCCTCTGGGTTGCGGGCGGCGCAATCAACAACGGCGGCATGATTCTGCGCTGGATGCGCGACAACATCTGCCATTTCAGCGAGGCACAGATGGAAGGTCTCGATGTGGATGCCTACGACCTCATGACGATGAAGGCGTCAAAGGTGGCGGCGGGCTCCGACGGACTGATCCTCCTGCCATTCTTCACGGGCGAGCGCGCCCCGTATTGGAACTCCGACCTGCGCGGCCTCTTCTTCGGCCTCTCGCTGAACCACAGCCGCTCCCATATGATCCGCGCCGTCATGGAGGGCATCTGCTACGGTATGCACGCCGTCTTCGATGCGCTGCGTGAGTTCGGCGAGGTGCGGGACATCCGTGCGAGCGGCAGCTTTACGAAGTCGCCCCTCTGGATGCAGATCCTTGCGGACGTGCTCGGCGAGCCGCTCGTCCTGCCCGACAACAGCGAGGGCGCGGCGTACGGCGCGGCGGTGCTCGGCTTCATCTCCGCAGGCGAGATGGCAGGAATCGCGGATACGGCGGATCTCGTGCACGCAAAGAAGATCTACACGCCGGATGCGGACAATACGAAGACCTACGCGCAGCTCGTAGACATCAGCGGGCGGCTCTATCACAATTTGCAGAGAGAATTCGCGGAGATCGCGGCGTATCAGGCGGGACATTGAGGGAGGAAGATCGAGATGAGTAATGGCATGATGGATATTGGCGTCGTCGGCATGGGCGTCATGGGGAGCAATCTCGCGTTCAACATGGCGGATCACGGCTTTCAGGTGGCGGGGTGGAACCGTACGCCGGATATGACGGAGGACGCTGCAAAGCGCAACCCGCCCGCGAACTTTCATCCGTTCTACGATCTGAAGGAGTTCATCGGATCGCTGAAAAAGCCGCGCCGCGTCTTCCTCATGATCGCAGCGGGCGATCCCGTGGACTGGGCAATCGGGGAGATTGCGCCACTGCTCGAGGCGGGGGATATCATTCTCGACGGCGGGAACTCGTTCTATGAGGATACGCGTCGCCGTCATGATGCGCTGAAAGAAAAAAATATCTGCTATTTCGGCGTGGGTGTCTCGGGCGGCGAGAAGGGCGCGCGTCTCGGCCCTGCCATCATGCCGGGCGGCGACCGTGCCGCCTACGAATCCGTGCGTCCGATTCTCGAGGGCATTGCCGCGCGTGCGGGAGAGGAGCCGTGCTGCACTTATATCGGTGAGGACGGTGCGGGGCACTATGTCAAGATGGTGCATAACGGCATCGAGTACGCAGATATGCAGCTCATCGCGGAGACCTATCTCATCCTGAAACATGTCGGCGGCCTCTCCAATGCGCGCATCGGCGAGATCTTCCATGCGTGGAACAGCGGCGAGCTTCGGAGCTATCTCATCGGCATTACGGCGGACATCTTTGCGGAGGTGGATGAGGAGACGGGGGCGGCGCTCGTCGACATCATTGTCGACCGCGCGGGGCAGAAGGGGACAGGCCGTTGGACGAGCCTCGAGGCACTCGCGCGCGGTGTCGATCTCTCCATGATCTCTGCCGCATGCAATGCGCGCGTACTCTCGAACCTCACGGAGGAGCGCGCACACGCGGGCGCGGTCATGACGGCACCCGAGGGGGCTGCGGTGACCGTGGATGCAGACTTCATTGAGGCGGTGCGCTGCAGCCTCTATACGGCGAAAATTGTCGCCTACGCACAGGGCTTCTCACTCTATCGCGCGGCAAAGGAGGAGTTCGGCTGGTCGCTCGACTTCGGCAAGATCGCCTCGATCTTCCGCGCGGGCTGCATCATTCAGGCGGAATTCCTCCAGCGCATCACAGATGCCTACGAGAAGGAGCCGAATCTGAAGAATCTCATGTTTGACGATTTCTTCCTCTCCTCCATCAACGGCAATGCGCCGAGCCTGCGCCGCACGGTCTGCCTCGCCGTGGAGCGCGGCGTGCCCATTCCCGCATTCTCCGCTGCCATGCAATACATCGATGCCTTCCGCAGCCCACAGCTCGGCGCGAACCTCATTCAGGCGCAGCGCGATTACTTCGGCGCGCATACCTTTGAGCGCGTCGACAAGGAGGGCTCGTTCCACCATGTGTGGCAGGAGCATTACGAAAAGTAAATAGTACGGATCGGCTGCTGCGTGGATTCATGTAGCAGCTTTTTTGCACCCTAAAATGATATTTAGTAAACAAAATATAATTAAATAAATGAAATGCTATTTACAAATGAAAGGCCATCGACTATAATTACATCAGGAATTGTTATAGATCTTGCTGCCAGTAGTTGAGGGCAGCGCGCTGCGGGGGGGCGATCCCCCATCATGAAAGGAGAGGAATCCTATGCCGCTGATTATTCTAGCTGTGGGCATCCTGCTGCTGTTCTTCCTCATCGTTCGCGTGAAGCTGAACAGTTTCATCTCGCTGCTCATCGTCGCGGGTCTCGTCGGCTACGCCGAGGGGCTGCCCGTCACGCAGATCATTCCCGTCATCCAGAAGGGCCTCGGGGGGACGCTCGGCGGACTTGCCATTGTCGTCTCGTTCGGTGCGATCCTCGGCAAGCTGATGGCGGAGAGCGGCGGTGCACAGCGCATTGCCATGACGCTCATCAACATGTTCGGCAAGGAAAAGGTCAAGTGGGCGGTCTGCCTTACGGGCTTCATCGTCGGCATCGCGCTCTTCTATGAAATCGGCTTCGTCCTGCTCATCCCGCTCGTCTTCACGATTGCGGCATCGGCGCAGATCCGCCTCCTCGAGGTCGGTATCCCGATGGCTGCGGCGCTCTCGGTTACGCACGGCTTCCTGCCGCCGCATCCGGGTCCCACGGCAATCTCGGTCATCTACAATGCGGACATCGGTCTGACCCTCGTCTACGGTGCGCTGCTCGCGGCGCCGATCGCGGTCATCGCAGGCCCGATCTTCTACAACTTCGTCAAGGATCTCAACCCCGCGATTCCCGAGGGACTCTACAATCCGAAGGTGTTCACGGATGAGGAAATGCCGAGCTTCGGCATCAGCGTCTTCACCGCACTCGTTCCCGTCGTCCTGATGGCGGGCTCTGCGATTGCAAAGATGACGCTGCCCGCAGACTCGCATGCACTCGCGATCATGGTCTTCCTCGGCTCGCCTGATATGGCGCTCACGATCTCCATCTTTATCGCGTTCTACACGTTCGGTATTTCACGCGGCAAGAGCATCCAGGAGATCATGAAGATCTCCGAGTCCGCGATTCTCGCGATCGCCATGATCCTCCTCATCGTGGGCGGCGGCGGCGCGCTCAAGCAGATCCTCATCGACAGCGGTGTTGGCCGCTACATCGGCGACCTCCTCATGGGCTCTGACCTCTCGCCGCTCGTCCTCGCATGGTCGATTGCGGCGGTCATCCGCATCGCCTGCGGCAGCGCGACGGTTGCAGCGCTCACAGCAGGCGGCATTGCGGCTCCCGTGGTTGCGCTCACGGGCGTCAGCCCCGAGCTTATGGTGCTCGCAACGGGCGCGGGCAGTCTCATCATCTCGCCGCCGAACGACCCAGGCTTCTGGCTCTTCAAGGAGTTCTTCGGTCTCACGGTCAAGGAGACGGTGCGCACGTGGTGCACGATGGAGACGATCATCTCCGTGCTCGGCCTTGCGGGCGTTCTGATCCTCAATATGTTCATCGGCTGATGAGCGTACCAAAGGAGCGTGGCTGTCATGGGCTATCTTTTGGGCATTGATGCAGGCTCTACGAACTATAAGGCAATCGCGTGTGATGCGGCGGGGAGATTTCTCGCCTCCGCGCGGCGGCCGGCAAATACGAAATATCATGAAAACGGCTGGGCGGAGACTTCGCCCGAGCTGATCTGGGAGGGTGCTGCTGCGTGTATTGCAGAGGTCGCGGCGCAGCTGCCCGGTGAGAGCTGTGACGGCATTGCCGTCGCAAGCTCGGGCGAGGATGTACTGCTTGACGGCGCGGCACAATCGGTGTATCCTGCAATTCGGTGGTTCGACACGCGTACAGAGGCGATTGCCTCGGCGTGGGAGCCGTTCGGGCGTGAGCGGATCTATCGGATCACGGGCATCAACCCGAACCCCGTCGCGAGCATCACCAAGATGCAGTGGATCAAGCGCTATGTGCCCGAGGCATGGGCGCGGGCGCGCCTCTGGATTCCGATCGCGGGCTTCATCAGTCTGAAACTGACGGGCACGGCGCGTGCGCCGTGGACGAACGCCTGCCGCTCAATGGCGTTCGATCTGAATCGCCGCGACTGGTCGG
Organism: Selenomonas timonae; assembly: GCF_014250475.1. Lineage (NCBI taxonomy): Bacteria > Bacillati > Bacillota > Negativicutes > Selenomonadales > Selenomonadaceae > Centipeda > Centipeda timonae. The sequence goes on from NZ_CP060204.1 coordinate 853,942, forward strand.
AGGAGATCCTCGCGGAGGCGGGCATAGAGCGTTCTCTGCTCGCAGAGCCGATCCGCCCCGGAGAGCAGATTGGTGCTCTGACCGCAGCTGCTGCGGCGGCAACGGGGCTCAAGAAGGGAACGCCCGTCTTTGCGGGCGGCGTGGACTATGCCTGCGGCACCTTTGCAACGGGCATTATCCGTCCGGGGCAGATGCTGGACTCCACGGGGACGAGTGAGCAGCTGCTTGCGATTCTCGACGCACCCGAGATCAGCAGCGCCAGCATGGAGAAGAATTTCACATCCGTCGCCTACGTGGTGAATGACGCTTACTATATCATGGGTATGATCGTGGCGTCGGGCGGTATCTTTGAATGGTTCAAGAACACGTTTGCGTGTGAGTCCTTCGATCTGCTGGTCGATGAGGCGGCACGTGAGCCGATCGGCGCACGCGGCTGTATGATGCTGCCGTATTTCTCGGGACGGCACACGATGGGCAGCGATCCTGCGGCGCGCGGCGCATTTGTGGGACTCACGCGTGCAACGACGCGCGGCACCTTTGTCCGCGCGATTCTCGAGGGGCTCTGCTACGAGATGCACAGCATTGTGCAGGCGATGCAGGAGCTCTCGGGGCAGAGCGTCGAGTCGATCTACGCCATCGGCGGCGCAGCAAAGAGTGCGTTTTGGATGCAGATGAAGGCGGATGTCACAGGCATCCCCGTACGCAGCAAGGATGTTCCCGAGGCAGCGGCGCTTGGGGCGGCGATGCTCGCGGGACTTGGTGCGGGTGTCTATATAAGCCCCGAGGATGCTGCGGCGCGTGTGCAGTTTGCAGAGCGGCAATATACGCCCAATGCAGCGCACCACGCACAGTATATGGAGCTGTATGAGACGTTGAACCGCGCGCTCTATCCCGCTCTGCGGGAGTTCAACGCTGCGGTCACGCGCGCACAGGGAACCAACGAAGAAAAATAGAAGCGGAGGAGATATGCGATGAAATATGAGGTAACGGTTACGGGCATTGGGGATTTCGTACTGCCCTTCATGCGGACGCGCGAGTCGGTCATCATCTTTGATAAGGATGTACCATACGAGTACGAGAACATGGTTGTCGCGCATACGAAGGCAGAGGTGAAGGCGGACATCGTCGTCGGGGACACGCTCCATCTCGCAGACCGCAGCTATACGGTGACGGCGGTCGGCGATGAGGCGATGAAGACCCTGCGCGAGCACGGGCACTGCACGATTGTGTTTACGGGCAAGGATGCGGCGGAGCAGCCGGGGCAGATCATGGTGAAGGGCGACGGCGTGCCGCGCTTCATGGTTGGCGATATCATTCGCTTTGAGTGAGGAGGACAGCGATGAAAGTTCTGGTTATTGGTGATCCGCTGCTCTCGTCGGAGCGTTTGGAAGCCGCTGTCAAAAAGATTCTGGGCGATGTGGACGTTGCGCGTGTCGACTGGAAGCCCGCGAGCGATGAGGAGTTCTGGTTTCTGCGCAGCGAGGTAGAGAAGAAGGGGCCGTCGGCGGGCAGACCGCCGCAGGAGATCTTCGACCACGTCAGCGATGTCGACATCATCATCACGCATCACACGCCGATCAACGCCGAGATCGTTGCTGCGGCGAAGAAGTGCCGCATCATCGGCGCGTGCCGTGCGGGCGTTGAGAACGTGGATGTGGCTGCGGCATCGAAGCAGGGCATTGCCGTGTTCCACACGATGGGGCGCAATGCACACGCGGTTTCGGACTACACGATCGGCCTCATGCTCGCAGAGATGCGCAACATCGGCCGCGCTCACGCAGAGCTGAAGCAGGGACATTGGAAGAAACAGTATTCGAATGCTGCCTTTGTCGGCGATATGCTCGAGAAAAAAATTGGTCTCGTCGGATTCGGTTACATAGGTCATCTCGTAGCGAAGAAGCTGAAGGGCTTCGACGTGGAGATCCTCGTCTACGATCCGTATGCAAAGGCGGAGGATGTGGAGGCGGCGGGCGCACGCCTTGTATCGCTCGAGGAGCTGTGTGCGGAGGCGGACTTCATCAGCATGCACGCGCGTCTCTCCGAGGCGACGCAGGGGCTTCTCGGTGAAAAGGAGTTCGCGCGTATGAAGCCGACGGCATACGTCATCAACACGGCGCGTGCGGGGCTCATCGACGAGCAGGCGCTCATCTCCGCCCTGCATGACAAGCGGATTGGCGGCGCTGCGATTGACGTGTTCTGGACGGAGCCGCCGCCGGCGGATCACCCGTTCATGACGCTCGAGAATGTCACAATCACGCCGCATCTCGCGGGCTCGACGCGCGACGCATTCAACCGCACGCCCTATCTCCTGCTCGAGGAGGTCAAGAGCACAATCGGCGGCGGTGCGCCGCGCTGGGTGGTCAATGCGGACGCCGTTTCGACTGATTTTTCCGGACTCAAATAAGGGGAGGAGGAGCATATGAAAGCAGCAATGTATCACGGCACGGCGGATGTGCGCGTGGAGGATGTCGCAAAGCCGACAATCGGCGCGGGAGAACTCCTCGTCAAGGTCAAGGCGTGCGCCATCTGCGGCGGTGACCTTCGGACATTCCGCCATGGGCACAAGGCGATTCATCCGCCCATCATCCTCGGGCACGAGATTGCAGGTGTGATCGAGGAGGTCGGCGCGGGCGTCGAGCGCTATCATGTGGGTGACCGCGTTATCGTAGCGCCGGGTATCGGCTGCGGCGCGTGCTCCTACTGCCTCTCTGGGCGTCAGCACCTCTGCTACACGCGTGAGACCATTGCGCACGGCTATGACGGCGGCTTCGCCGAGTACGTGCGGATTCCTGCGAGCGCGGTACGCGCAGGCAATGTGAACTTCATCCCCGATGAGGTCGACTACCTTGCCGCTTCACTCTCGGAGCCTCTCGCCTGTGTCATCAACGGGCAGGAGGCGATGGACATCCAGCTCGGCGATACTGTCGCTGTCATCGGCGCGGGGCCTATCGGCATCATGCACGCGGAGCTGGCACGCGCGCGCGGGGCGGGGAAGATCTTCCTCCTGAACCGCAGCCGCAACCGTCTGGATGCGGCGCAGGATCTGAACTATGACGCCTACATCGAGACGGGCGAGGACGGCGGCGTGCAGGCGGTGCTGGACGCGACGGACGGTCTGGGCGCAAATGTCGTCATTGTCACGGCGGGCAGCGCCGCCGCACAGCGTGCGGGCATCGCCATGACAGGCAAGATGGGCAAGGTCTGCCTCTTTGCAGGTCTGCCGAAGGATACGCCGGAGCTCTCGTTCGATGTGAACTTCGTCCACTATCGGCAGATCACGCTGTACGGCACATTCTCCTCCGCGCCGCGCCATAATGCGCTCGCCGTGGAGCTGATCCGCAGCGGGAAGATCAATGCCGACCGCATCCTCACCCACGCCGTTGCGTTGGAAGACATCGTGCACGGCTTCGACCTCGTAGAGCATCGGGCGGGCATGCGCGTTGCGGTCGTCCCCCATATGGAAGAGCTTGCCGCAGATATTGCACGTCATCCGGATCTTATGATTTCAAAAGGCTAAACTTTAGGTGGGGCTGCTGCACGTTCACGTTCGTGCGGCGGCCCCGTTTCTGTCTGTGTATATGTATTGAGAGGTGGAGCTGCGATGTCTATGGAGGAGCTTTATGGAAGCGCCCCACGGGGGCTGTACGATGTCCACACGCGAAAAGAGGGCCCAAAGGGGCGACTGCCGCTGACGGATGAGATGCTGCGGACGGCGCCGAGCGGCAATATCTTCGGTATGACGATCAATGCGGGCATGGGCTGGAATCCCGATGACCTCGCCGGCGGCGATGTGCTTATCATCAGCACGCAGGGCGGCATTCGCCGCGATGACGGGACGACGGCGGCGGTTGGGCTGCACAACGGGCACTTTGAGCTCGGCGACCTCATGCGTGCCGCCGCAGATGAAATCAAGGGAGCAGGGCTTGTCCCGCATGCAGCCTTTGTCACTGACCCGTGTGACGGCCGCAGTCAGGGGACGACGGGGATGTTCGACTCACTGCCCTACCGCAACGACGCGGCGATCGTCATGCGCCGCCTCATGCGCTCCCTGCCGACACGTCGGGCGATCATCGGCGTCGCTGCATGTGACAAGGGCCTGCCCGCTATGATGATGGCGCTCGCGGGGATGCATGATCGCCCCGTCATCCTCATCCCGGGCGGCGCGACCCTCTCGCCGACGAACAGCGAGGATCTGGGCACGGTGCAGACCCTCGGCGTGCGCTATGCAAATGATGAAATCACGCTCGACTATGCCGCACGCACAGGATGCAGCTCCTGTGCATCGCCGGGCGGCGGTTGCCAGTTCCTCGGGACGGCGGGTACCTCGCAGGTGGTTGCCGAGGGGCTGGGACTCACACTGACGCATGCGGCGCTTGCGCCCTCGGGCGAGGAGATCTGGCGAGAGATCGGGCGCGCTTCGGCGCGTGCAGTTATGGCGCTTGCTGCACGGGGGATTACGGCACGCGACATCCTGACCGACAAGGCGATCGAGAATGCGATGGTCATTCACGCGGCGTTCGGCGGCTCCACGAATCTCCTCCTTCACCTCCCTGCGATTGCACACGCAGCGGGCTGTCATATGCCCGACGTGCGCGACTGGTCGCGCATCAACAAGGAGGTGCCGCGCCTCGTGAGCGTCCTGCCGATCGGTCCTGTCAACTATCCGACGGTGTTCGCGTTCATGGCGGGCGGCGTGCCCGAGGTCATGCTGTATCTGCGCCGCCTCGGACTCCTGCACGAGGATGCGCTCACCGTCACGGGGGCGACGCTCGGCGAGAACCTTGACTGGTGGGAGCACTCCGAGCGTCGCGCGATATTGCGCAAGCGGCTCGAGGAGGTCGACGGGCTCTCGCCCGATGAGGTCATCTTTACGCCGGATGAGGCGCGTCGGCGCGGCATCGGCTCGACCGTGACCTTCCCCACGGGCAATATCGCGCCCGAGGGCTCTGTCGTGAAATCCACGGCGATTGACCCCTCCGTGATCGACGCGGACAAGGTGTTCCGCCACACGGGCAAGGTCAAGACCTTTACCTCGGAAAAGGCGGCGATTGCGGCACTCAAGGAGCATGGACGCATTGTGGCGGGCGACATCATGATTGTCATGGGCGGCGGTCCGAAGGGGACGGGCATGGAGGAGACTTACCAGCTCACCTCGGCACTCAAGCATCTGCCGTTCGGCAAGCATGTCTCCCTCATCACGGACGCGCGGTTCTCGGGAGTTTCGACGGGTGCCTGCTTCGGACATGTGGGGCCTGAGGCGCTGGCAGGGGGACCCATCGGAAAGCTGCGCGACGGCGATGTCGTCGAGATCATTGTCGATACGGAGAAACTCGAGGGCAGTCTGAACTTCATCGGCACCGAGGAGGAGCCTCTGAGCTATGAGGAGGGCGCGCGTGTGCTCGCAGCGCGCAGCATGCAGGACGGCGTCGGCCCCGATGCCGATCTCCCCGATGATACGCGCCTCTGGGCGGCGCTGCAGGAAGTCAGCGGCGGTACATGGCGCGGCAATGTCTACGATGTGGAGCGAATTCTCGCCGTGCTCGAGGCGGGCAAGGCGGCGCTGCGTGATAAATCAGGCAGCTGATACGGAAAGCGGAGGATATTATGTTCAAGGGCGTCAACTCACCGGTCATCACAATTTTGAAGGATGACGGAACAATCGACTATGCAAATATGGAGCAGCATATGAATCATCTCGTGGAAGCGGGGCTGAACGGGCTGCTCTTTCTCGGGAGTCTCGGCGAGTTCTACGCATTCAGCGACGCAGAGCGGCGGGCGCTGATCGACTGTGCCGTCAAGACTATTGCGGGGCGCACACAGGTTGTGATCGGCGTGGGTAATACAGCAGAGGATGAGGTCGTTCGTCTCGCCGCGTATGCCGCAGAGGCGGGGGCGGATGCGCTCAATATCGTCTCGCCTTATTATTTCGGACTGCCTGCGGCAGCAGCGGTGGACTATTTCGAGCGTATTGCAAACGCGGTGGAGCTCCCCATCATGCTCTACAACTTCCCCGACCGTACGGGCAGTGACCTCAGCCCCGAGATCGTACGTGAGATTGCACAGCGCTGCCCCACGATCACGGGGATCAAGGACACGGTGGACAACATCAGCCATACACGGCGCATCTGTCAGGCGGTCAAGCCCGTGCGCCCGGACTTCTCCGTTCTCTCGGGCTTTGACGAATACTACATCGTGAACCGCATCTCGGGCGGTGACGGCGTTCTCTGTGGGCTCACGAATGTCGTGCCCGAGCTCTTCGTCAAGATGCACAGTGCGTACGAGAACGGCGACATCGCTGCGGCGGTGAAATGTGCCGAGCAGATTGCTGGGCTCATGCGGATCTACGCCGTGACGCCGCTCTTCATCACGGGTATGAAGGCGGCGGTGCGTGCGGCAGGTCTGCCCATCTCCACATACACGCGTGCGCCGGGAACGGTGCTGACGGAGGCGGAGGATCGGGAGATTCGTGCCATCCTCGCCGATCGCACTGTATCGTAAAATGCACAACACCTCCTGCAATGGATTTTTGCAGGAGGTGTCTTTTTGCCTCAAACTTTGCTATAATGACATAAAAGTAACATCGAAGGAGAGTGGCAGGATGACGGCGGAGAACTTACCGCTGCCCGTGATGCGCGGCAGTTACGCGCATATGACGCGCACGGAGAAGCGCATTGCGGACTATGTGTCCACACATGTGGGCGAGGTGATGGATCAGACCATCTCGGAGCTTGCGGCGGCGGTCGGCAGTTCTGAGATCACGATCTCGCGCTTTTGCAAAAAGCTCGGGTTCAGCGGCCTGCAGAGCTTTAAGATCGCCCTCGCGGCAGAGCTCTACACGCAGGCGGAAACGGTCTATCAGGACATCGATGCCGCAGATACGAGCGAGAAGGTCGTGCAGAAGGTCTTTCGCAACATCATGGACGGCTTGCAGGATACCCTGAAGCTGCTCGACTATGCGGCGATTGAGCGCGCCGTCGAGATCATACGCGGGGCGCGGCGCATTGCCGTCTATGGATTCGGCAACTCCGCGACCGTCTGCCGCGACATCGAGACGCGTTTCCTGCGCTTCGGCATGGTCGTGCAGGCATACAGCGACGCACACCAGCAGGCGACGTCGGCGTCCCTCCTCACGGCAAGGGACGCTGTCATCGCTGTCTCGCATACGGGTGCGACCCTCGAGCTGCTCGATACCGTCCGCACGGCGCGCGCGGCGGGGGCTGCCGTCATCGTCATCACAAGTCACGCACATTCGCCGCTTGCCAAACTCGGCGATATCATTCTGCACGGCATGGGTCGCGAAGTGCATTACAGCTCCGAGGCCGTCTCCTCACGCCTCATTCATATGGCGATCACCGATGCCCTCTACACTGTTATCGCCATGCAGAGCCCGAGGGAGTATCGCCGCAACCTGCAGAAGATGCGCGCGGTGATTGCGAAGAAGCGGACGTAGGAACGCAGGGCGTGTGGATAGGGAAGAAATGGAGAGTGCGATGGACGATCTGAGCTTTTACAGGGGGAAGCGCGTATTCCTCACAGGACATACGGGGTTTAAGGGGATGTGGCTCGCGCTCCTGCTCCAACGGGTAGGGGCGGAGGTGACAGGCTTCTCCCTCGACGCGCCGACTGAGGGCGGGCATGAGGCACTGCACCGCCTCGGCATATTGAAAGAAATACGGGATGTGCGCGGCGATGTGCGCGATCTTACTGCGCTCTCCCGTGCATTTCACGAAGCGTGCCCCGAGGTCGTTTTTCATCTCGCGGCACAGCCGATTGTGCGCGAGAGCTACCGTCAGCCCGTGGACACCTTTGCGGCGAATGTGATGGGTACGGTCAACCTGCTCGAATGTGTTCGCATGTCGGACACGGTGCAGTCCGCGCTCGTGGTGACGACGGACAAGGTCTATGAAAATAAAGAGTGGGCGTGGGGATATCGCGAGAACGAGCCGCTCATGGGTTACGATCCGTATTCGGCGAGTAAGAGCTGTGCAGAGCTTGCGGTCTACAGCTATCGGCAGAGTTTCTTCGCGGACCTCGGTGTGCGCCTTTCGACGGCGCGCGCGGGCAATGTGATCGGTGGCGGAGACTTTGCGCCCGACCGCATCATCCCCGACTGTATCCGCGCTGCAGTGCGCGGCGCGGTTATCGATATCCGCAATCCGCACTCGACACGCCCCTATCAGCATGTTTTGGAGCCCCTTTCGGTCTATCTCACGATTGCAGCGCAGCAGACGGAGAATCCCCGTCTTGTCGGCGCGTGGAACGTTGGCCCCGACGATGCGGACTGCGTGACGACAGGAACGCTTGCGGACATCTTCTGCCGCGCGTGGGGCGATGGTGTGCGTTGGCAGACTCAGGCGGACGGCGGCCCGCACGAGGCTCATTTCCTAAAGCTGGATTGCTCGAAGCTTAAGGCGCAGCTCGGCTGGCAGCCACGCTGGCATATCGAGGAAGCTGTGGAGAAAACAGTGGCGTGGGCAAAGGCATGGGAGGCTGGTGCGAATATGCGCGCCGTGACAGAGCAGCAGATCGATGTGTTCTTTGCGTAGGATGGAATTCTGTGTGATATGAGGGAGAGTAAAGAGTGAGCGAGCAGAAGATGCGCGGGGAGATTCTTGCGCTGGTACGGGAGTACTGTGACAAATATCATGCGCCGAAGGAGGGGTTCACGCCTGGAGATCGACTGCCCTATGCGGCGCGCGTCTACGATCACGAGGAGATGGAGAACCTCGTTTCGAGTGCACTCGAGTTCTGGTTGACAGCGGGGCATTATACGGACGAGTTCGAGCGCGGGTTTGCTGCATATCTCGGTGTAAAGCACTGCTCTCTCGTCAATTCCGGCTCGTCTGCGAACTTGCTCGCCTTTATGGCGCTCACCTCACCGCTTCTCGGCGAGCGCGCCGTTGGTCGGGGGGATGAGGTCGTCACGGTGGCGGCGGGGTTCCCGACGACAGTTGCGCCGATCATTCAGTATGGGGCTGTGCCCGTGTTCGTCGATGTAAGTCTGCCGACGTACAATGTGGATACCACTCTTCTCGAGGGGGCGCTCTCCGATCGGACGAAGGCGGTCATGATCGCACACACGCTTGGCAATCCGTTCGACCTCGCGGCAGTCAAGGCGTTCTGTGATAGGCACAATCTCTGGCTCGTCGAAGACAACTGCGATGCACTTGGCTCGCAGTATACACTGAACGGAAAAGAATGCTATACGGGCACAATCGGCGACATCGGCACGTCGAGCTTCTACCCACCGCATCATATGACGATGGGCGAGGGCGGCGCGGTCTATACGAACAACGCCCTGCTGCACCGCATTGTGCGCTCCCTGCGCGACTGGGGGCGCGACTGCATCTGCGCATCAGGGCAGGACAATCTCTGCGGGCATCGCTTCGACCGTCAGGACGGGGAACTGCCGCGCGGGTATGATCACAAATATGTCTATTCACATTTCGGCTACAATCTGAAGGTGACGGATATGCAGGCGGCGGTCGGTGTCGCGCAGCTGAAGAAGCTGCCCGCATTCGTGGAGCGTAGGCGGCACAATTTCGCGCGGCTGCGCGTCGCACTCGCGGATTTGGAGGAGTTCTTCGTCCTGCCGGAGGCGACGGCGCACGCAGATCCAAGCTGGTTCGGCTTTTTGCTGACTTGCCGAGAAGGGCTCGAACGCACAAAGATTGTGCGCTATATCGAGGAGCACAGCATTCAGACGCGCATGCTCTTCGCGGGGGATCTGACGAAGCATCCTTGCTTTGACGAGATGCGTCGCACGGGCGAGGGCTATCGCATCGCGGGGCGGCTCGATGTGACTGACCGCATTATGAACGACACATTCTGGCTCGGCGTCTACCCCGGGCTGACGGATGAGAAGATCGACTATATGGCGCAGGTCGTGAAGGACGCTGTGCGCGGGTGAGAGGTTGCATGAAAAAGGGGCTGTTGCACGAAACCAACGTGCAGCAGCCTCAAATTTTGTGAAAAAAACACAGAAGCCGGTGTTTTCAAACACCGGCTTCTGGCGTAAAATATGAGTATGCAACAAATTTTACATAAGGATTATACATCCTACGGAGGCACATTTCAACCCAGTCTCCCCCTCAACTTTGAATTTCAAATCAAGAAGGACGATCCCGTTCGCCTCCTGCTCCACTGCATCCATCAAATGGATCTTACGCCCCTGTACAGGAACTTTAGGCGTGCCGAGCGGAATCTCGTATCACCGCATCAGCTGCTTGCCATCCTCATCTACGCATACATGAATCAAATCTACAGTTCCCGCCGCATTGAGGAGGTATGCCTAAGGGACATCCACTTCATGTATCTGCTCGAAGGGCACCCCGCACCGGATCACGCAACCATTGCCCGTTTTCGCAGGGATCACTTTGCCCCCTGCGCCAAGGAGATTCTGGCACAAATGGCACAATTTCTCGCATCCGTTGGAGCCATCTCATTTGCAATATGGCGTGGAGGCATCCTTTATCGTATGGGCAGGTGTTTACCCGAACCCGACAGATACACGGACACTTATCCCGTTTTTGGAGGATTTTCATGCACACATCGGAAAAAGGAGCCAGAAACTCGTCGCCGATGCAGGATATGAGAGTGAGGAGAACTACCTGTATTTGAGGGAAAAGGGACAGACCTCCTACATCAAGCCGAACAACTACGAAGTGAGCAAGAAGCGCAAATGGAAGCAGGACATCGGGCGGCGGGAGAACATGAAGTACCTTGCGGCGGAGGATGTCTACCAGTGCGCCGAGGGGCGGCGACTCGTTGTGACGGGGACGCGCAGGACAAAGAGTGCGAGCGGGTATGTGAGCGAAAAGACCATCTACACGTGTACCGACTGCAATGGCTGCGAAAGAAAGAAGCAGTGCATCCATGGCAACCACAGCAAGATACCAATGGAGGAACGAACCAAGAGATTGGAGGTTGCCAAGGTCTTTCAACGAGAGCGTGCAAAGAACCTTGCACGGATCAAGAGCACGGAAGGAATCGTCCTGCGGATGAACCGCAGCATCCAGGCAGAGGGTGTCTTTGCACAGATCAAGGGAGCCTTTGGATTTCGCCGTTTTCTTACGAGAGGGCGTGCGAATGTCTTGGGTGAGACGATTCTGCTGGCACTGGCACACAACGTCTTCAAACTGCATCAAAAGATACAGAGCGGCACGTTGGAGCGGCATCTGGTATCATTGAGAGAAGCTGCATAAGAAGACGTCGGAAAGAAACCAATAAGGGCACACGAATAAGGGCGAGCATTGCAATCGTCCTTATTCGTGTGCCCTATTTCTGTAGAGGTGCAAGTTTTCATCACCGTTGTTTCGCCGATCTGCCCCTATACGAAAATTCGTGTTGTTATTTCCTCCGTGGTCGAATGGTGATGAGGAAGGCGGTGGCATAGGCGGTGATGGGGATGGCGCAGAGGAGGCCGATGCTGCCGATGAGGGAGCGGACAACCTCGGTAGCGATCATGTTGAGGTTCATGATGTGCAGGAGAGAGATGTCGGGCTGTGCGGAGATGAGGAGGATGAGGGGGAGTGCGCCGCCGATGTACGCGAGGACGAGAGTGTTCGCCATCGTGCCCATGACATCGCGTCCGACGTTCAGCCCTGAGGAGACGAGTGTCTGAAACTTCGTTTTGGGGGCGAGCAGCTTCATCTCGTACTGCGCAGAGGCGATGGAGACGGCGACATCCATGACAGCGCCGAGCGCGCCGAGGACGATGCCCGAGAAGAGTAGTTCGCGGAAGTCCACGTCCTTCAGATAGAGTGCCTTGAGCATGCCCGCCTGTTCCTCGGAGACACCCGTGAGATAGGTAAAGTGGATGGCGAGGACGGCGAGGAGTCCTGCAACGAGGATGCCGCCGATGGTACCGATGATGGCGCCTGCGGACTTCACGTTGCGCCCGTTCACGATGAGCTGGGTTGCAAGCGTGATGACGGCACCGATGAGGATTGTCCAGAGCAGGATATGTGACGGTGCAAAGAGGATGAACGCAATGAGTCCCTTTGCAATGAGGAGAACGGCAAAGAGGAGGACAAGGAGCGCCTTGAGTCCCGTCATTCCGCCGAAGAGGATGAGGAGTGCAGCAAAGCCGAGGAGGAGGAAAAGCATGGCAGGCAGGCGGTCATAGTCGACGATGGCGTAGGTGTCGTTCTCATCGCGGACGATGATGTTATCGCCCTCCTGTGGGTGGATGTCGAAGGCCGGATTGTTCAGTGTGCGATGTGTGATCGTCGCCTCTGTCCCCTCGGCAGAGCCAGAGTCGATGCGGAGCTGCACCTCGTACTGCAGGCTGCCGGGGGCGAACTCCTTGATCTCGTTTTCCGTCTCTGTGACGCTGAGCACCTCCGCCTTGTAGGTGGGCGGGTCGCCGTCCTCTCCGCCCGGCAGGTGGAAGAGGGCATAGAGAAGTACGAGGATGGCTATGCAGACAGCGAGGAAACGCGCGAAGCGCTGCGGATGGATTTTCATAAGGGCACCTCTTCATGGAATATTGAGATGATTGAGACGACTGAGATTATCATACATGCTGATAATGATATTTATATTAGCATGAAGGCAATACTTATTCCTGATTACGTCGGAAGTATTGACAACACTGGTATTCTCACATATACTGAGAACAACAAGATGATTCCGGAGACGGAGCGGGCACGCATGCTGCCAAGGCTCTGCGGCGCAGGAATTGTCAACGATGCGGATGTTCTGTAACGTTGCATCGTTCACTCAGTTCTGAGGCAAGGCGCCGCGTTCGATTATGCCCCAATGGGGCGCTATACATAAGGAGGAGTTATCATGTTCTCGAAGACAGATTTCTGGATTGGCCTTGCAGTCGGTGCGGTGGCGGGTATCTTTGGCTACCGTTTTATGCAGGAGCGTACGCAGCAGCTTGCGGCACTCGAGGCAGGACAGGCGGATCTCTCGCTGGCAGAGCTTCAGCGTCAGAAGGAGGAGCTTGAGGATCTGATTGCGGCGCAGTCTGCATCGGAGCAGTAAGAGTTCCATAGGTCACGGGGCTGCCGCGCATTTGCGCGCAGCCTTTTTTTCTAAAAGAAAGAGAGGAAGCAATCTTCCCATGAATATTTTCGATACGATCAAGAACGCGATTCCGCAGTCGGCGATGGATGTCTTCGTGCGTACGACGGATATTGCATCCTATATGCCGGGGCGTGTGCGTCTCTACAGCAAGCAGCTCGTGAACAACGCTGCACTCGAGGCGCAGGTGCAGGCGCATCTCAGCGCGCTCGCGGAGATTGAGCGCGTGGAGACGAATATTGCGACGGGCTCGATCCTCATCACATATGAGCCAGAGCGTCTGCGTGCAAATGCGGAGCTTCGGCGCGTCGAGAACTATATGCGCACGCATGCGAAGAGGAGGGCATCATGAACTATGTTTCGGGATTGATGCTTGGCGCATCTATTGCGAATATGCTGCGGCAGACACTCAGCGGTACGGGCGATATGAATGCGATGCAGGGCATGCGCGGCGGGCGCGGGCGCATGATGCCGGGCGGACAGTCCGCCGCCTTTCCCTCGATGACGGGAAGTCTTGCGGGCAGTGCTTCCGCGCTGACGGGGCTCTTTGGGGGCTCCGGGCGGACGGGCGGTCTTGCGGGGCTTCTGCCGTCTGCGGGGACAGCTGAATCCTCTGCTGCCGCTGCGCATCAGGGTCGGACTTCCTCGGAGCTGCCCTTCATCTGCGTGCATGCATCGCCTGGACGTCGCCGCTATCGGACGCCGTATCTGACGCCGGAGTTTGCACAGGTGCTCGAGGAGTGCCTCGTGCGTCTCCCGTTCGTGACGCGGGTGCGCGCAAATGCGGTTGCAGGAAGTATATTGCTCACCTATATGCCCGAGGATGAGGCACATATCCTCGTGCTCGCAGAGGGGCTGGAGGAGATCTTCTCCGAGGGGCGTACGGCTCCGCCGCCCGCGACGCTTGCGCAGAGTGTGCGCCGTTCGGTACATGATTTTAGCGGATGGATTCAGAGGCATACGGGCGGGGCACTCGATCTCAGCTCGGTGGTTGCGGGCGTGTTCGTTCTGCGCGGCATTCGCCAGCTCGTGTTGTCGAATAATACGCCGTCGGGCTCGCAGATGCTCTGGTGGGCGCTGACGCTGATGAGAGGGTGGCGGGTATGACGAAGCTCGTACATACGCGCATCCGTCTGCGTGGGGAGCTGCCGCGCGCAGACGCCCTCCAGCTTGCGGCGCGGCTGCGCCGCTTCCCTGCCGTGACGGCGGCATCGGTACGCGACGGCGCGGTAGAACTCTGGCACGAGGGACAGATTCCCGCTGCGCGCATTCTTGGCGTCGCGGAGCGTGCCGTGCGTGAGGCGGCAGAGAAGACGGTGACACCGACGGAGCAGATGGCGGAGTTTCGCCGCGATGCCGTGATCTCGCTTGCGAGTTTTGCGGCGATGGAGCTGCTGCGGCGCGGCGCACCCGAGCTCTTTGCCTCGCTCAAGGTTCTGCGGTCTCTGCTCGTGCTCGGTATTTCGCGCAATTTCATCAAGACCGGCATTGGAGGTCTGCTCAAAGACCGCCAGCCGAATGCGGATACGCTGACCACGACGGCGGTCATCGCCTCCGTACTTGCGGGCAAGCCCGAGTCGAGTCTCATGCTGCTCGCGCTCAGCAACGGCGCGGAAATGCTGACGAGCTATGCGGCGGAGAAAGCGCGCACGCATATCTCGGGGCTGCTCTCGCTCGGACAGCGCGATGTCTGGCTGGTTGAAGAGACGGCGGACGGCGAGGTTGAGCGGAAGGTGCCTGTGGAGGAGGTGCGCCCCGGCGATACGATCGCCGTGCACGCGGGTGAGAAGATTGTGATCGACGGGCGTGTGCTGCGCGGCGATGCGGCGGTGACGCAGGCGTCGATTACGGGCGAATCCGCGCCCGCGATGAAGCACGAGGGCGCGCCAGTCTACGCGGGCAGCGTGGTCGAGGCGGGTGAGCTCGTCGTCAAGGTGGAGAAGGTGGGCGGCGATACGTCGCTCGCGCATATCGTTCACCTCGTCGAGGAGGCGCAGATGCGCCGTGCGCCCGTGCAGAATTTTGCCGACCAGATGGCGAACTATCTCGTGCCCGTGTCCTTCCTCGGCGCGGCGATTGTCTACGGGGCAACGCGCGACTGGGGGCGGGTGCTGAATCTGCTCTTTATCGACTTTTCCTGCGGTCTGAAACTCTCCACGGCGACGGCTATGTCGGCGTCGATCGCTGCGGCTGCAAAGCGCGGCATTCTCGTCAAGGGCGGCAACTACATCGAGGCGCTTGCACGCACGGATACGGTTGTGCTCGACAAGACGGGAACGCTGACGGTCGGCGTGCCGGAGATCACGTTCATCCGCACGGCAGCAGGTGTGACGGAGAAGGAGGTCATTCTCCTCGCGGCGTCGGCGGAGGAGCACTCAGTGCATCCGCTCGCGGTGGCAATCCAGAAATATGTAGAGGAGAAGGAGTGGGTAACGCCGCAGCATCGCTCCTCAAAGACCATTGTGGCGCGCGGCATGCTTGCCGAGGTGCCCGATTTCGAGGGGTATACGGGCGGAACGGTGCGCGTCGGCAGCCGCCGCTTCCTCCAAGAGAATGGAATCACGGACGAGGAGGAGCTTGGTGCCCAGGTCGTCGGCAAGAATCTCCTCTACGTGGCGCGTGATGCGCAGCTCATCGGCATCATCGGCATCGAGGATCCCATTCGGCCGAAGATGAAGAAGACGCTGAATCAGCTGCGCCGCTGCGGCGTGGATGAGATCGTCATGCTGACGGGTGATGCGAAGGCGGTCGCGGCAGATGTCGCGCGCGAGATGGATGTGGACTCCTATCACGCGGAGATCCTGCCCGAGGACAAGTCGCGCTATGTCAATGAACTGCGCCAGCGCGGCACGGTGATGATGGTCGGCGACGGGATCAACGATGCACCTGCGCTCGCGTTTGCGGATGTGGGCGTCTCGCTCGGCGGACGTCAGACGGACATTGCAGCGGAGTCCTCGGCGGTGACGATCCACGCGGAGGATCCCACGCGCCTCGTGGAGGCGCTGCGTCTCGGACAGCGGACGATGCACCTTGTGCACCAGAATTTCAAGGCAACGCTGCTCATCAACTCGTCGGCGATGCTGCTCGGCGCACTCGGCTCGATCAGTCCGCTCGCGGCAGCGGCGATCCACAACACGGCGACACTCGGCGTCGTGCTGAACAGCTGTCGCATCCTGACACCCGAGGGCGGCATTTTCGCACGGCGCACACGGCCATGACGGGGTGAACTGTTCTCCTACCTTAAAGTATTGATTTTTCCTGTATCCTGTTGTAGAATACGAGGGAATGAAATGAAAAGATAGTTTCGGATCACGCATCTACCGATCCGCTATTTGGGAGGAGAGTTTTGTCAATGGCAGGAAAGATGAAGAACTGCTCAAGCTGCGGGAAGGTATTTGTTTCGATCAACAATGCTCGTATCTGCGTGGATTGCCGCGAGAAGGAAGAGCAGTGGGAGAAGCAGATCGTAGAGTATGTGCGTGATCATCCGAAGAGCCAGATCCCCGAGATCGTCGAGGCGACGGGGGTCCAGGAGCCGGTGATCCGCCGCATGATTCGCGAGGGGCGCTTTATCTCCTCCGATGTCCAGCTCTTCTATCCGTGTGACAAATGCGGCTCGCCGATCCAGAAGGGGCAGTACTGCGACAAGTGTCAGAAGGAGATGCGCGAGGAGCTGACGGCGGCTGTTGCAAAGAAGTCCGCCTCGGGCATGCGCACGACTTCGGACGGCTCCGGCGGACGGCGCGGCTATGTGACGCTCGGTGATAAATAAAAACTCAAGAACGCGTGCTTAGGAAAAATTTCTTAAGTACGCGTCTTTTTTTTTCGATAAAGAATGTGAAAGGACTCCGACCCTTTTTCGGAGGGTATATCGGAGCAATACATAGGTGGTGAAGAATATGTTGATCAGCAATCATGCAGTTGCGGCTGTGAGCCGTCTCTATGCGGGCAGCCAGTCGACAGGAACGCGCCGTGTGGATGCAGTCAGCGCCGTACAGCGTCCCGATGCACTCGAACTCTCAGGCGAGGTGCAGAGCTTTGGCGATATCCTGCAAAAACTGCGGGGCATGGACGACGTCCGCACGGAGCGCGTGGAGGCGCTCGCGGCACGCACACAGGAGCCTGCATCCTCGGATATTGCAGCGAAGATGCTCGCAATGCGCTACTGATATGGGGCGCACTCATGTGGAATGTATTTACGACAACCCTTGAGGAATTATATCGTCAGTATGAGAAGATCCGTGCTCTGCAGGAGAAGAAGCGCGGCGTTCTTGTTGCGCTCGATATGGCAGCACTCGAGAAGCTGACCGCCGAAGAGGATTTTCTTGCAAAGGCCGTGCAACAGCTCGAAAAGCAGCGCCTGACGCAGCTTGCACAGATCGCACAGGTGACGCCCGGTGTCAGTGCCGAGACGAATATGGAGGAGCTGGCACTCCTCGCGCCGACGGATGCGGCTCACCGCTCCGTGCTCGCCGCGAGCCGAAATCTCAGCCGCATCGTCAAGGAGACGGCGGAGCGCAGCGAGGCGAATTCCCTCCTGATCGAGGGGGCGCTCATCGCGGTAAACCGCCAGCTTGGCAAAATCGGTGGCGCTGTTGTCGATCCCGTCTATGGAAACACGGGCGGCGAGCAGGTGCGGCATCTGAAGAAGAATCTGGACTATAAGGCGTGAACGGCGATGACGAATGAAACCCGTGAGGCGCTTGTGCTCCTGAAGGCACAGCTCGCTGCCTGCGAGGAGGCGGCACATCGCTTCGCCGCACTCAGCGATGCCCTCTGTCAGAGTGCATCGGGGGGCGGCGTTGCGGAGCCGACGGCGGCAGCGGAGCACAGCCTGACTGAGGTGCGGTCACTCGCACGCCGACAGTCGGACTTCCTTGCAAATACTGGCGCAGAAAGCCTTTCTGTTATCGTTTCGCGTGAGCCGAATCTACGTGAACGCCTCGCCGTCGAGCGTGTCCTGCGTGCCGTTGCAGCGCGTCAGGCAGAGCTGCGGGAGCGCATACAGATCTGCGCGGAGCTGCTGCAGAACAGCGCTGCGTTTGTGAACTATCAGCTCAACGTCATCTCCGGCACCGTTGCCGAGGATACCTACGGCAGATCGCAGCCCGTTGCGGGCCCTGCACCGGGTGTGAACCGTGCGGTTGCGATGTTTGATGCGGATGTATAAAGAGTCAGAGATAAGAGTAGGGAAAGAGTGAGGGATCATATGCGGTCAACATTTGCCGGACTCAATACGATGGTGCGGGGCATACAGAACAATCAGCTCTCGCTCGATACCACCGGACACAACATCACGAATGCCTCGACGGAAGGGTACTCGCGTCAGCGCGTCGACTCGGCGGCGACGAACTATCAGGAGCGCCCGTCCCTCTATGGCGGGGTCTATGTCGGCGGCGGCGTGGATGTCGTGGCGCTGAACCGCGCGCGCAATATCTACGCGGATAAGCAGTTCTGGTCGGAGAACTCGGCGCAAAATCTCTATCAGACCTACAAGACGAACTATGACAAGGTGGAGACGATCTTCAATGACTCCAAGAAGACGGGTATCCTGAACGCGATGCAGCAGTTCTACTCCTCTTGGGTCAATCTGTCCGACTATGCAAGCGACGCGGCGTCGCGTACGGCGGTGATCACGAAGGGCAACAACCTCGTTGACCGCATCAAGACGAGTGCAAAGCAGCTGCAGGCACAGATCAATGCACAGTACGAAGAGACGCGCATTCAGGTCGGGAAGCTCAACGGGATCACGAAGGAGATTGCGCGCCTCAACAAGAATATCATGCTCGCCGAGACGAACGGCGGCAAGGCGAACGATCTGCGCGACCAGCGCGACCTCCTCGTCGACAAGCTCTCTGAGATCACAAATGTCAATGTCTATGAAGAGGCAAATGGCCAGTATACCGTCGTCTCGAACGGCATGTCGCTCGTCCAGCGCGAGAATACGTTGACCGTCGAGATGAGTGAACCCATCTACAACCAGCAGTACGGCCTCTCGGACTACACCCTGCGCATCAAGGAGGCGGGCGGCATCGGCTATGTCCCGCAGAGCGGCATTTTAAAGGCGCTCTCGGATACGATCGTGCAGGACAAGGGGCATATCGACCAGCTTGCGGACATCTCCGCTGCACTGCTCACGACGTTCAACGACGTGCACAAGCTCGGGGCGGGCATCGACAACGATCCGACCACAGGCCCGACGACGTGGCTGAACTTCTTCGGACAGAACAAGTTCACATCCCCAACAGGTACAACCTACGATCAGATGCAGTACACATGGCATGTCAATACGACGACGGGCGAGCGCTGGATGGAGGCGGCAGGATCTACAATCACGCGGACGGCTGCGGCAGGACCTCCCCCTGAGGTTACCGTAACAGCGACGGTCACAGGCGGACCGGACAAGCTCAAGTCCATGCAGATCATCAATGCGCTCAAGATCAGTGACGAGCTGACGGCGCAGGGCGGGCAGAACCTTGTTGCCGCGCGCCAGATTGCGGATGCAAACGGGACGAAGGTTGTGCCGACAGCGCTGAGCGGCACGGGCGCGACTTACAAATACAAGGTCTCTGAGATCAACGGTACGGGCGACGGTACGATGGCGGTCGAGCTGAGCAAGCTCTTCAACATCGATCTGGCAGGTGCGATGAATCCACGCGGTACGACGCGCGCGATCAGCGATATATCCATCAACCAGTACTACAACGGCATGATGAGCCAGCTTGGTGCAGATGCCGAGAATGTCGACAAGACGCTCAAGCAGCAGGATGATCTCATGACGCAGATCGAGCAGTGGCGTCAGTCCACGTCGGGGGTCGACTGGAACGAGGAGCTGACGAATATGCTCAAGTTCCAGACAGGTTACGGCGCATGTTCGCGCGTGCTCACGTCGATGGATGAGATGCTGGATCGGCTGATCAACAGCACCGGTGTCGTCGGAAGGTAAGAGGTGAGATATGGTACGCATTAGCAGCAACTATATGGTGCAGCGCTATCAGAAAGATCTGAACGCGCTCGACTACACGAAGACGAAGCTCATGGAGCAGGGCGACGGCAGCAAACTGCACCGCCCCTCCGACAACTCGGTGGACTACTCGCGCTACCTGCGCTACGATGTCAACGAGGGAGAGAACAACCGCTATCAGGAGAGTGTCAAGGCGGGCATCTCGTGGATGGCTTCGACACAGACGGCGCTCTCGGGCATGGAGGACATCCAGAAGACGTTCAAGGCGAAGACGATTCAGGGTGCGAACGACGACAAGGATGAGAAGGGCGGCGACTGGCCTGCGATTGCACGCGAGATGAAGGCCGGGATCGAGCAGATTATCTCTCTCGGCAATACGCAGCTTGGCGATCGCTACATCTTCTCGGGACAGGCGGATTTGCGCCAGCCGTTTGCAATGTCGAGCGAGGCGGATCTCAAGCAGCGCGGCGTATCGAAGACGCTCGACGACCGTCAGTCGGCATTCTTCAGCAATGCGAGCGATAAGGACAGCGCGGACTTCCTGCATCAGATGCTTTCCCTCAACGGCGACGACGGCAATACCTACTACCTTAACACCCTGACGGGCAAGGTCTATACGAAGGAATTCGTGCAGGAGGGCTATAAGGACATGATTGCGAAGGGATATAAGACCGAGGCAGAAGCGAATGCCGCCGGTGAGACGACCTTCGTGGGAAATGTGCCTGCTGCGATCAAGGGATCGACATTCATCAAGGATAATTTTAAGAATACGGGCGAGGTCACGACGGCAGGCTCCGGATGGTCGGCTGCGGTGAACGGCACGACGGTTCGATTCTCCACCGTGCGTCAGCAGATCGTCACCTACAGCGGCGACATGCGCTACATCTCGATGGTCAAGCAGAACGGCTCGACGGAGCCGTCGGCAGATACGGTCAACAAGACGGGGATGGATATCTTCGGACGTGACCTCTTTGATGACAAGAACTCCGGAAACGATCCCTCGGGCACGGCGATGGTCAACAATATGCTGACCGTCTACGCCAAGACAAAGGCGTGCGACGCCCACTGGCTGAGCTCGGACGGCGTAACGCTCGCCGATGTTGCGAATCAGGTGACCCTGCAGGCACATACGGAGACGGGCGCGCGCAGCGGTCTCTATACGGATATGAAGGATATTCTCACGAATCATCAGGAGAACATCACGCGTGATATTACGAATGTCTCGGGCACGGACGTTGCAGAGCTCGCAACGAAGATGATGCAGCAGCAGACGATTATGAGCATGTCACTCTCAATGGGGGCGCGCATTCTGCCGCTCTCACTCGTGGATTATCTGCGGTAACATCGTTTGATTTGTCTTTCATAACGGGAAAATAACGGGAAAATAACGGGAAAGGATGCCCTTTATGCCCATGCTCTATCTCAACGTGCGGCACACGCTTCCGATGATCGGCATGCGCGTGCAGCGTAATACACTGGACAGCAGTATCAATCAGCCGCGCTATGAACAGGAGACGCAGACAGCGCGCTCGAATCGCGGGGTGACGCAGCCGAAACTGACGATCAACACCTACCCGAGCCGTCACAGCTACGGCTATACGAACAATACGGACTTTGCCCGCGAGAATTACGAGCGCGGCATGAGCGAGGTGCAGAAGGGCACCTCGAAGCATACGCAGATGGCGTGGGCGCTTGCCGAGGATGGTCCCAAGCAGGGACGTCAGGTTGGCATTGAGTTCGCAAAGCGCGATATGGAGAATCGCGTGACACGGCAGCGGCAGCTTGTGGCGGCGGCAATTCCCGACCCCGAGATCCACTTCGATGTGGGGCAGGTGGTCGGTGAGCCGACCATCGGGCGGACAACGCCCCACTGGAACACAGAGGGGCAGGCGCGCGTCCAATTCAACCGCGGCAGCATCGAGACCTATCTGCAGCAAAAAGGCGATATACACAGGTGGGTCAGCGAGGGAAAATACGATATCTATGCATGACAGGAGTCATTGATGAAGAAGATTATGACGAGCCGCTTCGGCGAGATTGAGGCGGCAGAAGAGTCTATTATCCATTTTGCAGCGGGCATTCCCGCCTTCGAGGAGGAGCGGGAGTTCATCATCATCCCCTATGAGGAGGATAGTCCGTACGTCTTTCTGCAGTCTGCAAAGACACCGGAACTTGCCTTTCTCATGACGATGCCGCTCGCGTTTTTCCCGGACTATGAGTTCACGATCGATGATGAGGTCGAAGCGGAGCTCGGTCTGACCTCGCCTGAGGAGGTGCTGATCTATGCGATCCTCACGCTTGCGGGCAAGGAGATCCGCGATCTGACGGCGAACCTCATGGCGCCCATTGTCATCAATGCGGCGACGCGTCAGGCAAAGCAGATCGTGCTCGACCGGAGCCCCTACACAACGAAGCACCGTCTCTTTCCCTCTGAGAAGGAGGCTCGGTAATGCTCGTACTCACACGCAAACCCAGACAGCAGATCATGATCGGCGACAATGTCATCGTCAACATCGTGGAGGTGCAGGGCGACAACGTGCGCATTGCAATTGATGCGCCGCGCAGCGTCAAGATCTATCGCGGTGAGATATACCGGGCGATTCAGGAAGAGAATCAAAAGGCTGCGGCAGCGCCTGCAAACTTTGATCTCAGTGCGTTGCCCAAGAAGTAATTATTATAGCTCAAGGAAGAACAGAGTGGGAACGCCGGATGCGTTCCCTATGACACACGGAGGGGTGCCTTATGACCGTAAAGAATGTTCAGGATGTCATGCTGGCGGCGGTTGCTGTCAGCGGTATGAAGGGTGCGGATACGCCCCATGCGAATGCGTCCGAAGCGCCTGCGCAGGAGGTAAGTCAGGCGCAGCCCGTCGATACGTTTGCCGCAGAGGATGCAAAGGCTCAGGATGAGGCGGCTGCGGAGCAGAAGGAGCAGCACGAGCCGCTCTCTGAGGAGCAGACGGCATATATCACGGAACAGCTCAATGAAATCATGCGCAACATCAATGTTGACCTGCAGTTCCAGTATCACAAAGAGGTGAACTTCATGTCCGTGCGCATGCTCGACAAGAAAACGGGCGAGGTTCTGCGTGAGGTTCCACCCGAGGCGATGGTAGAGCATATGATCAAGGTGCACGACTGGATCGGCGCCTTCTTGGACAAGACGGCATAGGCGAGGTTGAAGGAGGATATTATGGCAGGAGCAAGAGGTATCTATGGGCTCTCCGGCTCGGGACTCGACGTTGAGTCTCTGGTCAAGGTCGGAATGATCTCGCAGCAGAAGAAATACGATCGCATTTATAAGAAGGAAGTCGAAACGGAGTGGCGCAAGGAGGCCTATGCGAACGTCTATGACAAGGTCAATACGTTCCGCAGCCGTATGTCGGACTATCGCCTGAGTTCCTCGACGAAGCCGATGACGACGACGAGTTCGCTCGCGGATGCTGTCACGGCAACGGCGAATGCGAGCGCGGGTGTTATGTCCCACACCGTCGAGGTCACGCAGGCGGCGTCGAATGCCTATTTTATGACGGCGACGGGGCAGCATGTGGATCGTGCCAATACCGGTGCATCTTCGAGCGTTATGCTCAAAGACGTTGCGTTTGCAGGCGGCACAATGCCGGCGGGCATGGCAGCGGGGGACACGGCGCTTAAATTTAAGGTCTCGAACGGAACGGGCTCGGCAGAGGTGACGTTCACTGCAGAGGAAGTCTTCACGAAGAACCTCACGCTGAATGACCTCGCGAACCGCATCAACAATGCGCGCTATACGGATTCGAGCGGCAAGAAGACTGCGCTGGACATCCGCGCGGGCTACGACTCCGTGTCCGACGGTTTCTCCCTCTTCAACACGAAGACGGGCGACTCGAACAAGATCAATCTCTCAGTGGATACGACGTCGAGCTCGGCGGGGCATACGACGACGCTTCTGAGCAATCTGAAGCTCGGCTCTGTCAGCAACGGTGCGATCAGCGCACCTGTGGCGTTTACAACGAGCGGTTCGACGAGCTCCCTCGAGGTTGCGGGCACGAATGCGAATGTCAAGATCGACGGGCGCACGTACAATAATCTGCAGGAGAACAATCTGACGGTCAACGGCGTCACCTATACATTTAAGAAGCCGACGGCGGGCGCCGCGACAATCAATGTCGCGCAGGATCAGGACAAGCTCGTGGAGAACGTCAAGAAATTCGTTGAGGAGTACAACGCCCTGCTCGATGACCTCGTCAAACAGTATGGTGACAAGGGACACAAGGACTACGGTGTGCTCACGAAGTCGCAGGAAGACGGCATGACGAAGGATCAGGTCGAGAAGTGGAACGCAAAGGCGAAGGAGGGGCTCCTCTACCGCGACAGCTATCTGCGCTCCATTATCGGCGATCTGCGCGATGCGGTCATCAACCGCGTGGAGTCGGTGCCTGGGCGCTACAGCACACTCTCGTCGATCGGTATTACGGCGAAGAACCAGACGGGGCATTTGCAGCTCGATGAGACGAAGCTCAAGGCGGCGATCGTTGCTGAGCCGGATGCGGTGAACCGTCTCATCTCCTACGATGATGAGAACGACGACTTCGGCAACAACGGCGTGGCCTCGCGCATCTACAACAAGATGAGCGGACGCATGAAGGAGATGGAGCGTCACTCCGGCGTTGCGGCGGATAAGACGGATCTCAGCGAGCTGGGCAAGCTCATCCAGAACTACGAGAAGCAGATGAGCGACTTCAAGCGCATCATGTCTTCCTTTGAAAGCAAGCTCTACGAGAAGTACAATGCGATGGAGGTTGCAATCTCCCGTCTCTCGACACAGTTCAACTTCTTTAATGCACAGTGATGCAAGGGGGCTTCCCATATGATAAATAGTGCTGCGGAAGCATATAAGAAGCAGCAGGTGATGACGGCGACGCCCGAGGCACTGACACTCATGCTCTACAACGGCTGTCTCAAGTTCATCAAGGAGGGCGTCGAGGCAATTGCGGAGAAGAACTATGAGGGAGCCAATATTTCACTTCAAAAAGCGCAGAATATCATCTCCGAGTTCCGCGTTACGCTCAACATGGACTATGAGATCTCCCATCAGCTTCTGCCACTCTACAATTACGCCTATGATCGCCTCGTTGAGGGCAATATGAAGAGTGATCCCGAGATCATTGCGGAGGCGACGGACATCATGACCGAGCTTCGCGATGCATGGGCGCAGGCGATGAAGAAGGCGCGTGAGGAGAAAGGTGCACAGGGCATGGAAGGGAGCGGCGTCTATGCCGGATGAATCCTATGAGACGGCGCGCTCCCTCTGGGAGAAGTACCGTGTACTCACGCATGAACTTCTGAAATTCGTGGATGAAGACGAGATTGATACCTTTATTGCACTCGTCGAGCAGCGTGAACACCTTGTCAATCTGCTCAAGGAGCTCCCGTCGGATTCCTACCGCACGGGTATGGAATGGGCGGCATATGACGCGGAGGTTCGTCCGCTCGAGATGCAGATTCAGTACAAGGCGCGCGCATGGCTGAACCGTTCACGCCGTCAGAACGCAGCCGTCCACAGCTACGATCTCACAGGGGCAAGTCCCTTGGGCGGAAATCTCAATCGGCGGTACTAATTCTTTTCTAAAAAAGAGGCGTACCGCCCTTGACAAAGAGATGAAAAAAAAGTAAAATATTTCCAGTCAGATACTTAAGTATGTCCTCATTGCGACGATATACTTTATGTAAGGCGATAATAAGCAAGCGGGGCGGCTGCCATGGATGGCTAGCTAGCAGCCACACAGGATAGACGCGTCACTTGCCTATTATACAGCGGGCACGGATGTCCGCACATACATTCAACATTCCGGCACGTCCGGAAACACCAGGGAGGAATTTACACATGGCAATGGTAGTTAAGAACAACATGTCGGCGGTCAACACGCTCAACATCCTGAACAAGAATCAGTCGGCACTCGCGAAGAGCCTTCAGAAGGTCTCCTCGGGCATGAAGATCAACACCGCTGGCGATGACGCTTCCGGCTATGCCATCTCCGAGCGTATGCGCGTCCAGATCCGTTCGCTCGATCAGGACAACCAGAACGCACAGAACGGCAACAGCATGATGCGTACCGCTGAGGGCGCTGTTTCCAGCACGGTCGAGATTCTCAAGACCCTGAAGGAAAAGGCGATCAACGCAGCGAACGACACGAACACGGATGAGGATCGCCGCACGATCCAGAAGGAGATCAACCAGATGGTTGATCAGATCGACGACAACGCGCTTGCAACGTACAATGGCAAGTATCTCGTCGATGGCTCCCGTAACAGCAAGGGCGCGGCGACCTGCACGATTCTTTCGAACGGTGCGCTGAGCACGGCTTCGAAGTGGAGCTCTGCGCTGACGTCTCTTGAGAGCCGCACGAACGAGAGCCTCAACATCCAGTCGACGGATAACGTCACGGTTTCCTATGTCCGTCAGGGTCGCACCTACACAACGACTTTCTCGGTTGGCTCCGGCACCAAGCTTTCTGATGTTCTTGGGAAGAGTGCTTACAACGGAACGGAGTCGTTCGCTGGCACGGATCTCATGGGCACGACGCGTGAGGAAGCGCTGATTGGCTACGACAAGGCAAACAACAGCGTCTACACGGCTGACAACAAGTCCGCTCTCTCGATTGAGGCAAAGGGCACGGGTACGACCTTCCAGATCTCCTCGTTCACGATCTCGATCACGGACAACACGGGCGCAATCCGCAAGACGGCGAACACCGCTCTCGATGCGTTCAACGAGCGCGTTCGTGCAGAGAACAAGTCCGAGGACAATGCTCTCGTTCTCCAGACGGGCACGAAGGCGAACCAGGCGATCAAGGTCAGCATGACGGATATGCGTTCGCTCGCACTCGGCCTCAAGGGCACGGACGGTTCTGTTCTCAGTGTTCAGACGCAGGACAAGGCAAATGCTGCGATCAACACGCTCGAGACGGCTCTCCAGAAGGCTCTTGATGAGCAGGCGAACATCGGCGCTGTCCAGACCCGCCTCAACTACACGAGCTCGAACCTCACGACGGCGTCCGAGAACGTTCAGAACTCCGAATCCACGATTCGCGATGCGGATATGGCGAAGGAGATGACGAACTACACGAAGAACAACGTGCTGCTCCAGGCTGCGCAGTCCATGCTCGCACAGGCCAACCAGAACAGCTCGGCTGTCCTCTCGCTCCTCCAGTAATTCGCTTCGGCGCATACTTACGGATGACAGGAACCTCTCCCTTCGGGGAGGGGTTCTTTTTCTTTGCTAATTTTACTTATATCGCGTATAATAATTCTTTGAACAGAGATGAAAGGATGTGCGCTATGAAGATCTCCGCCTGCTATATTGTAAAGGACGAAGCAGATGAACTGCGCCGTTCCCTTGCCTCTGTTCGACAGGCGGCTGATGAAATTATTGTTGTTTCGACATGTGGGAACTTGGCGGTTGTGCATGCTGCTGATGAATTTTGTGCACGCATCTATGATTTCCCCTGGCAGAATGACTTTGCTCTGGTACGCAATTATGCACTCGAACAATGTACGGGGGATTTGGTCAGCTTTTTGGATGCCGATGAATATTTCTTCCATCCGGAAGACTTGCGCGATGGAATTGAAGCTGCCGTACGTGAGAATCCGACCTTTGATATCATTATGATATCACTCTGTAATTTCATGACAGAGAACTCTTTCGCAGATGCCATGTATCTGTGGAGCCCGCGGATCCTGCGTATGCCGGGGTTGCACTACGAGGGGATGATTCACGAGCAAGTCATACGCAATGATGGGGCGGAGCGCATACTTGTCTATGGAGATGAGCGCCTTGCTGCCGGACATACAGGCTATCTTACGGAGCGGGGAGAGGAGAAGATTCGCCGCAATATTGCCATGCTTGAACGGGATGCTGCGCTTCATGGATGGAAGGCAATGCATGCCTTTTACTTGGCGGATTGTTACTTCGGTCTGAAAGACTATGCGAAAACCCTGGAGTTTTCCAAGGCGGCTCTGCAGGAAGATGTCGTCTTCATTGGGGAAGAGAGCAAGGTCTATCATCAGATGATTGAGTCCATGCGGGCTCTGCATTACTCGGATGAGGAGATGCTAATACTGGCAGAGGAGGCTCTTGCAAAGTTTCCCAATCTGCCGGATTTTTATGCGCAGCGAGGGATGATTCTATGCGGGCTTGCGCGCTATGAGGACGCTGCAGATAGTTTTGAGAAAGCCTTGCAGCATTACGACCATGATTTTTCCGCAATCCATGATTCATCATTCTTTAATCAGGCTGCTGCAGCCCATGTGGCAGATCGAATTGCGCAGATTTATAAGCATTTGGAAGAGCCGGAAAAGGTGAGTGTTTGGTTGGAGAAGGAGAAGTCGTATATGGAAGTGGCTGCAGTTGGCGAGGAGAAGCAGAAGCTTCGCATTACGGCATGCTATATTGTGCGCAATGATGCTGTTCATCTGACAAAGTCCATTGAGAGTCTATGTGATGAAGTCGATGAGCTGATCGTCGTTGATACGGGCTCCTCTGATGATTCTATGCATGTAGCAGAGTCTTTTGGCGCGACTGTATATCATATCCCGTGGGCAGATGACTTTGCGGCTGCGCGCAATGCGGCACTTTCCCATGCCACGGGAGATTGGATTGTCTTTATCGATGCGGATGAATACTTCTCCGCAGAGACTCGCACACATTTGCGCGCCTTGATAGAACAGGCTCATGCTGAAGATGGAGAGGTTCTTCTTGTACCATGGCATAATATTGATGAAGCGACAGGGGAAGTCCTGCTTGACTCCTATGCGCCGCGCATCTTTCACAGTCGAGAGGGGCGGCACTATGTCGGGAGGGTTCATGAGGAACTGCGGGATGCGGACGGGACAGCTCCGCCTTCCCGTATCATTCCGTCGGAGATGCTGACACTTGTGCACACAGGCTATTCTGCCGTCTTGACACGTGAAAAGGGGGAGCGCAATCTGCGACTCCTCCTCCAAGAAGTGAAGCATACAGAGCATCCGGAGCGCTGCTGGCGCTATCTTGCAGAGACGTATGACAATCTGGATGATGAACGGATGGCGGAGCGCTATGCTCTTCGCGATATCGCACTCGGGCGCCGCTCTGTCGTCTATGCGAGCAGCTGTTGGCGCATTCTTCTGCGGATCTATGGGGGGCAGCCCGCGCGTAGAGAAAAATATCTTGCCGTTGCGGAGCGGGGCGCCAAAGAGTTCCCGGAACTTCCCGAGATGCACGCGGAATATGCCGAGGCTCTGGCGGCATTTCACCGCTACGAGGAGGCGTTCGTGGCGGCGGAGACTGCTCTTGCAGCAAATCCACCAGAGACAGGGACGGATCGTTCGCTCTTTACGGCGGAGATGTGTGCGGAGCTACGGCGACGGGTTGGCATCTGGCATCATATTGCAGCAAGAGCAAAGGTGCTGCGTATTTCGGTTGCAGTATTTGTGCGCGACGATGCACGAGATATGGAAACATGGCTTGCAAATACGGCTGTCTATGCGGATGAACGCATTGTCATCGATACGGGATCGCAGGATGGGACGCGCGCGCTTGCTGAAAAGGCAGGAGCGAAGGTCATTGATTTTGCGTGGCAGGATGATTTTGCAGCTGCGCGGAATGCTGCTATCAATGCGGTGAGCGGAGATTGGGCAGCCGTATTGGATGCGGATGAGTCCTTCTTTGACCCATCGGAATTGCGTGCCTATCTTGCAATGGTGGATGTTATTCTGCCCCATGTGGATGCCGTGCTCCTGCCGATCGTGCATGTGGATGAGGATGCGAATGAGCGCGTAACGGGGCGTGCGCCGCATGTCCGCCTCCTGCGCATGGGGCGCGGGCTCTTCTATGAAGGGCGCGTACATGAAGTACTGCGAAAAGAAGGTGGGAAGCCGGCACTCTATCATGAACCCGTGGCGCTCTCCATCCGCCATGTGGGATACTCGTCGGGACGAATCCGTGCCAAGCACGAGCGGAACCTTGCTCTGATGGAGTGGAGGATTGCAGAGGCGGGGCTTCAGCCCGGTGACTGCCGCTATCTTGCCGATACCTATTACGGACTTGGACAGTATGCGGCGGCGCTCATATACGCGCGTGCCGCCCTGGAGGAGGATGTGACCTCCATCGGCGCACAGAGTCATCTCCATCATCTCCTCTTGGATGCAATGGAAAAGGAACATGTTCCGCTTGCGGAACAGATTGAGACGGCAAGGGAGGCATGCCGCACATTCCCACAGCTGCCCGATTTTTATGGGCGCTTGGGTCTTCTACTTGCGGCGCGCGGGGATGGGGCTGCGCTGCCTGAGCTGACACGTGCACTCGAACGATATGAACGTCCTGCGGATGAGAGCGGGGAGGCTTCTGAATTTCCTGCATGGGCGGGTGCCGTATCTGCTGCGCGTGCGCGCCTCCTGATGGAGATGGGGGATAATGCTGCGGCAGAGGAGGGAGTATCGCGTGCGCTTGCGTTTGATACGGCGCGTGAAGAGGCTCTGGATGTCTATGTGGAGTTGCACGCCTCTGAGGATGCGGCGAAACTTCTGGGCTCTCTGCACGAAATGCTCGGCGAAGATCAGGAAACGTGCGCCTATCTCATGCGCTTTGCGGACAGCTACGGCTGGCTTGCGCTTGCGGCGGCGGCGCGTGCGGAATTCTCCCGCAGGACGGGGCGCACTGCCCTCAGTCCCGCAGTCTATGAAACGGCACGCACCCTTGCGCCGGAGGAGCTGGGCAACCAGGTTGTCGGTTCGTTGGCTGAATATGTGCGTGAAATGCCAGAGATCTTGCTGCGCTTGGAGCGTGATCGGAATGCGGAGGGTCCGCAGCTCTATCATCGCCTGCGTGAGCTCCTGCCTCAGTCCATGCGGACATTTTGGCGGCATTACGATGAACCGGATGCGGTGGCGCTACCTGAAAGCAGGGAGGGCTATGACCTCGTGAGGGAGGCATTTATCCACCATGCAGATTCTGTGCAGAGTGAG
The DNA here is from genome assembly GCF_014250475.1 of Selenomonas timonae. Lineage (NCBI taxonomy): Bacteria > Bacillati > Bacillota > Negativicutes > Selenomonadales > Selenomonadaceae > Centipeda > Centipeda timonae. Next base: position 884,920 of record NZ_CP060204.1, read on the forward strand.
CGTTTCCTGCGCATATCTGCAGACTATGACGTAGCGTGTCTGCGCTCCGCCGCGGAAGGCTTCGTCAGAGCAGAGCGCTGGGAGGGGGCGCTCATAGGATGGGCGCTTCTTACTGCGCAGGAGGGAGAAACAGCGGACAGCATCTATGGGATGGCTTTTGCCTCGCTGCAGCTCGGTCTGCGCGCAGAGGCGGAAAAGCATCTGGCACGTGTACTTGTGCTCGATCCCATGCACCGGCAATCGAAGGAATTGATGGAGCTGATACAATGAAGATCTCGGCGTGTGTCATCACGAAGAACGAGGCGGAGAATCTGCCGCGCTGGCTCAGATCCATGCGTGTCTTTGCCGATGAGATGATCGTGGTCGATACGGGATCGACGGATGCAACGGTGGAGATTGCACGCATGGGTGGGGCTCAGGTCTTTCGTTTTGACTGGATCAATGACTTCGCTGCAGCGAAGAATTTTGCGCTCGATCAGGCGACGGGGGACTGGGTGGTCTTTACCGATGCGGATGAGTATTTTACCGAAGAAAGTGGACCGCGCGTGCGGCCGCTGATTGAGGAATACGATAAAAAAGATACGATGGACGGATTCATCGTACATCTTGTCAATATTGATATGGATACGGGTGCTCTCATGGGGACATCCGCCGAGGTTCAGCGTATCTTTCGTCGTGCACCGCATATCCGCTTTGTGGGGAGCATTCACGAACATGTGGAGAATCTCAGCGGCGATATGGGGCGCGAGATGATGATGGCGCCGGGGCTGACGCTCTATCATACGGGATATTCGCCGCGTATCATCAAGCAGAAATCCAAACGCGATTTGGGGCTGCTGCTCGCACGGCGCGCGCGCGGTGCGCATAAAAAGCTCGATGAATATCATCTGATGGACTGCTATTATACGTTGGAGGATTATCCGCAGGCCGCGCACTACGCACGGCTAGCACTGGATAGTGAACATCGCCCCGTGGGCTCGGAGGATCGCCCGCACGCTGTCCTTCTTCAGTCGCTGATTCTGATGAAAGCGGCAGATGCGGAGATCACGGCAGCCTATGATGTTGCAAGGGAAGCCCTGCCTGAAAAGGCAGATTTCCCTCTGATCTACGGAACCTATGCGTGGGATCAGGCATATTTTACAACGGCCTGTGCGGCATATGCAGAGGGAATCCGCCTGCATGAGGACTTCTATCGCGAAGGGGATTTTTCCGGCGTTCTTGCACCGACCGCATATGTGCGGCTCGGCGAGGCCGCTGCTCTGCGTGGTCATATGGAGGAGGCGTTGCTGCTGCATGAACGAGCCGTGCGTATGAATCCTCACTTCGCGCCGCTGCTTGGCACATTCATCCGCTTGCTCGAGCGTACAGGGGCGGATGATGCGACGGTGATTGAGGTACTGAACGGGATCTATGATAAGAATGTCGATGCTCAGCTCCTCGCTGCCGTATTGGGAGGAACCTCGTTTCGTCTCGCGGCTCTTTACTATGACCACCGTGCAAATGTCCACTTCTCCGAACGACGGCGTTTTTTGCTCGCGGGGGATGTGGGCTCTGCAGCGGCAATGCTTGTGGAGGATATGGAGCGCACGGCAGCGGTAGCTGCGGCCTGTGGGGCAGGATTTTCGACTCAGCAGCAGGGCGCGCTTACACTTCTCCTGCCGGACTCCTGTAGGGAAAATTCTGCAGCACCCGAGGCCGCGCGCATGCTGCGGCGTATCGGTCGGCTTGCAAGAGGGATGAAATGACAATGGATCAACTCGAGGCTCTGCGCGAGCGCATCTATGCAGCGCTTGCATACGGAGATGAGCGGGCGGCGCGGAAGGGCATCAAGAAATTGCAGCGGCACGCCCCTGCAGAGGCAGCCGGACTTCTCACGGCACTTCACATTGAGGCGGGGCGTGCTGACGCGGCTCTTGCGGCGTGGCATGAGCGCGCAAAACATGCACCCCATGATCCCTATACGGACTTTCTGCGCGCGCGCATATATCTCTTGGAGGGCGCACGATGCGCGTCGCTGGAGGTGCTCGAGCCGCTGATCGATGCGTCCATGTCTGCGGAGATCGCGGAGAAGGTATATAATCTCGCGGGGCAGTGTGCGCGCTTCCTTGGCCGCGCCGCGGAGGCGGTGAGCTGTTATGAGCGGGCGCGCGATGCCGCCTCCGACCTTGCGCTCAAGGCGCTCAATGCGAGCAATGTGCTCTTTAACAGGCACTATCTTCCTGCGACACTGGAAGAGGACAGGGGGGCAGCGTCGGAATACGGCGCACTCTTTGCGACGGTGCGGCAATTCGACCACACGGCACATAGGCGAGGCACGCGGCTACGGATTGGCTATCTTTCCCCTGATGTGAGGGAGCACGTTGTGCTCTCCTTTTCGTATGCGCTGATGACGGCACTCGATCCCGCGCGTTTCGAGGTGACCGTCTATGCGCTGAATGCGGAGGATGCCTATACGGAAAAGGTAAAGGCATCTGTTGAACACTTCCGCAATCTCGCGCGCCATTCGGCAGAGGAGGCGGCGCAGGTCATCTGCCGCGATAAGATCGACATCCTCGTCGATCTCGCGGGTCATACGGCGGGCAGGACACTGCCGATTCTCGCATATCGTCCTGCGCCCGTGCAGATTTCGGGCATTGGATATTTTGCCTCAACAGGACTCTCGACTGTGGATTATTTCCTTGCCGATCCGACTCTTGCGGCGGGGGATGCAGAAAAGGGCTTCGTGGAGGAACTGCTCGTCCTTCCTCAAACGCATTTCTGCTGGCAGCCGCTGCACACGCCACCTATGTCCATGCATGCACCTGCGGCGGGACGCAGCATCATTTTCGGCAGCTTCAACAACTTCACGAAGCTGAATGATGCGGTGCTGCGCGTCTGGGCGGAGATTCTGCGCCGTGTGGAGGGGAGCCGTCTGCTCCTCAAGGCGGATGTCTTTTCCTATGCCGATGCACGCACGGAGGCATTCCAGCGCATTGAGACGTCAGGCATTCCGCTCGCATGCGTCGATACGGAAGGGGCGTCACGGGATTATCTCGCAGCCTACAATCGCGTGGATATTGCGCTGGATCCCTTCCCCTATCCGGGCGGCGGAACGACCTGTGATGCGCTCTACATGGGTGTGCCTGTGGTGACGATGAGGGGGGAGAGCCTCGGCAGCCGCTTTGGTGCATCCCTTGTCGAGAATATTGGCGCGGGGGCACTGATCGCGCAGACAACAGAGGAGTATATTGACCGCGCTGTTTCTTTGGCACGCGATACGGAGCTGCTCGACGCACTGCACGCAGGGCTGCGCGGGATGATGGAGACCTCTCCTGTCATGGATGCGGCAGCCTACGGTAGTGCCGTAGGAGCGGCGTATGAGCAGGTTTGGGCAGCGTATGCAGAGCGTGCGTCGCTGTTAAAGTCCTCCTCCATTCGTGACGATAGTATGAGTATGGATGTCAAGGCGCTGAAGAACCGTATTTTTAGAGCCCTTGAGGGAGAGCGCTACGCCGAGGCACAGGCGTGTACAGGGCATGCTTTTGCTGCAGGCATACAGGATGACATGCTCTCCTATCTTCATGCGTATGCGATAGAGCGACAGGGCGATCTGCCGCGTGCGATGAAACTTGCAGAGGAGTATCTGGCGACGGGGCGCACGGATCTCCGTCATGAGTTCATGCGGCTGCGCGCCGCCGTTGCCTATCGCGTGGGCGATGTGCGGGCAGCGGAATACTACAAATGTGCCTATGATGAGGAGCCGTCCGATATGGGGCTCTACAGCTCGTTCCTGCTCGCACAGAATGCGCAGGATGTGGACGCGGACGAACTCTTCCGCGCGCATTGTTCCTATGGTGTGCTTTTCAAAGAAACGCCGCGTTATACATATGATACCCCCTATCGCCATGCGAAGATTCGTGTTGGCTATATCTCACCTGATTTTCGCCGCAATGTCCTGCAGCATTTCGTGCAGTCGCTGCTGACGGCGTATGACCACGCGCACTTCGAGGTCTATGTGTACAGTACGGCAGAGAACCCGGATGAGGTGACGGCGGCACTGCGTCCCCATGTCACTGTGTGGCGTGATCTGGCAGAGGATTCGCCTGAGAAAATTGCCGCGCGGATTCATGCGGATGAGATTGATGTACTCGTTGACTTGGCGGGTCATGCGTCGGGCGGAGCGCTTCCCGTGCTCGCGCGTCGGCCTGCGCCTGTGCAGATGATGGGGCTTGGCTATACAGCGACCTCCGGGCTTGAGACCGTTGACTATTTCCTGACAGATGGATTTTGCGATCCCGTTGGCGGTGTAAGCGAGCGCTACTTTACGGAGAAGCTCATCCGTCTGCCGAGCCAGTTCGTCTACGTGCCGCGTGCAGGGCTTCCTGCTCCAACGGGAACGCCTGCAAGACAGCGGGGGCATATCCTCTTTGGCGTATTCAACCAGTACCGCAAATTTACGGATGAGATGCTGCTTCTCTGGCACGAGATCATGGAGCGTATGCCGACGTCGGAGCTGCTGCTGAAATCTCAGATCTTCTTTGCGCCTGCAATGGTGGAGGCGGCACGCATGCGATTGGAGCGGCTCGGATTCGACCTCACGCGCGTGATTCTGGAGCCTGCAACGACGGACTATATGGAGCGCTATCTCGATGTGGACATTGCACTTGATACGTACCCATGGCCGGGCGGCGGCACGACCTGTGATGCACTCTACATGGGCGTGCCCGTTGTGACGCTGTACGGGGAGCGACGCAGTACCCGCTTCTCCTATGCGCTGCTGACGCATGTGGGGCTGGAGGTGCTGGCGGTGCAGTCCTCTGCGGACTATGTGGCGTGCGCCGTCACTCTTGCGGGGGATCTCGACAGATTGGATCAGCTGCATGTTGGCTTGCGTGCGCACATGGAAGGCTCTGCAATTATGGATCAAGAAGGCTATATGCGCGCATTGGAGCGCGCGTATGTGAACGCGCTGAAGGATTGGCACGAAGGGGAGAGGTCATGAAGAAAAAGAAGAAAAAGCAAGCACGTACGACAGGGGTGCCTCAGTCTTCGCACAAGATCCGACTCGGCTATCTCTCCTCGGACTTTGGTACGGGGCGCACGCGCGATCTCCTTCCCGCATTTTTTTTCTGGTATGATCGCGCGCGCTTTGACATTTATGCCTATCATACGGGTGTGGAAGGGGATACAGCATCCTTCGCCAAGAATGCGGCACTGCGGGAGATTGGCCATCATAGCCCGCAGGAGGCGGCAGAGGAAATCCAACGGGATAAAATCGATCTGCTCGTCGATCTCTCGCTGCGCATGCCCGATGATCACATCCGTTCGATCATGCAGCTACGTCCCGCTCCATATATTGTTTCACTTGCTGCAGACTGCCCCAAGGAGCTTGCAGAAAGACTTCCATCTGTCGAGGGGGAGAAAATCTTCTCCCATTGTTATACACCGTTTGAGCGGGTGCAGCACTATACCTACCGCCCACCCCTGCTTGATACGGGAGTTCCGAGCATTGGTGTTGTCGGTGAGCTGAAGCGGGATGAGGCGGAACGGTTTGTGTCGCTTGTCGTAAAGCTCTTACAAGGTGAGCATGTCGTTCGCCTGATCTTGCCTGCACGCGTTGCAGAGGGCTTATCGGAGGAGGATTTTGCTCGGATTGCAGAGGCAGGTTCAGAGGATGCTGTGCTCGAGCTCGTGGATGAACTGTCCTACGAAGTACTCGATCTTGTAGTCGGTGTGGATGTTGATCTCGTCGATGTTTGTCGAGCGGCTGACCATGGAGTCCCCCTTCTAACAACAGAAGCTTCTGTATGTGGTCATCGTGCTCGGATGTTGCTGGAGAAGCTGGAGCTCATACCTGCATACAATGGGGCGGAGCTTGTTGCAGAAATTGGCAGACTTCTGTCCGATCAGTCACGCCTCTCAGAGTTCCACGAATGCCTGCATTGGCGGCTTTTGGATCTCTTTGACGGAGGCGCTGTCATGTTTTCCGTGGAGCGTGCCTATTCTCGTGTTTTTGCACAGATGAATCAGGAGCAGGGCGCTGAGATTACAAAGACTCTCTTGGATGCTGCCTCCCGCGAGGACTGGGAGACGGTTCTCTTTGCGGCTCATGCACTGGACGGCATGAATCAGCTGGAAGCGGAGCTGCGCATGAGTCTTGCGTGGGCATATTATTTTCTAGGGCAGGGAAGCCATGCCGGACGGTGGGCTCTGGCAGCAACCGGACTTGCGCGGGATCGTGAAGCGGCACGGCTCTATCTGTCCGTCATCAGCAAGAGCCCGCCTGGGACAGGGCAGGAGATCTATGAACGCGCACGTTATGGGCTGCGGCTCATTGAGGAGGGGCTTCCCGCTGTGCCGGAGATTCGGGCTGCACTTTTAAAGGCCTGCATGATCTATGCGGGGCTTGTGCAGGGGGGAGAAGCTGCTTCGACGTACACGAGGCTTTACGCGATGCAAGCTGAGAAGACAGAAATGCACCGCTTTTATTATGGTGCCAGTCTCTTTCATTTGAACGCAGTGGATCTACCTGCTGCAGAGGTCTACCAAAGAAGCCTTCATTATGGGGAACTCTTTTCCGATGTGCAGCCGTATTCTCACATGGGGCGACGTAAAAAGGAAAAGATCCGAATTGGATATATCTCTGGGGATTTTCGATATCATGTTATGCAGTACTTTGTCTGGCCATTTCTTGCGGGCTTTGATCAGGACTCTTTTGAGGTCTATGTCTATAGTTTGGGGGAGCCGGATCAATTTTCGCAATTCTTTCAGACGCTTGTGACATGCTGGCGTGATCTCTCGGACTGCAATATGGATATGGCGAAAATTGCGGGAAAGATCTATCGGGATGAGATCGATATCCTCTTTGATCTTGCGGGGCATACGGCAGAGTCGGGGCTCGCTGCGCTTGCGTGGAAGCCCGCGCCCATCCAGCTGTCAGGGCTTGGCTATATGGCGACGACGGGGCTGCCTGCCGTGGATTATTTTGTGACCGATCATTACTGTGATCCGGAAGGGGGGGGCAGCGAGCAGGTCTATGTTGAAAAATTACTGCGCCTGACAAGTCAATTCTGCTATAATGGTTATACGCATCTGCCCGCCTCAGATGGGGCACCCGCACGTCATCGGGAGTATATTCTGTTTGCCTCATTCAATCAGTACCGCAAAATACGAGATGATATGCTTGTGGCGTGGCGTCAGATCATGGAACGTATACCGAATTCCCGCCTGCTGCTGAAAAATTCTGCCTACCAGCAGCCCGGCGTTGCAATGACGGCATATAAGCGGCTAAAGGAAATGGGCTTCGATATGAGTCGTGTAACCTTCGAGCCTGGGACAAAGGACTATATGATGCGCTATCTCGATGTGGATATTGCGCTTGACACATTTCCTTGGCCCGGTGGCGGGACGACCTGCGATGCGCTCTATATGGGCGTTCCTGTTATTTCTTATTATACGGAGCGCCACAGCACGCGTTTTAGCTATAGTATCCTTGCCAATATGGGGCTTGCCGAACTTGCCTCTGAACGTATGGAAGACTATATCGAAACAGCAGTGGCTCTTGCAGGCAATCTGGATCTTTTAGATGCCCTGCACAGGGAGCTGCGCCCTCGTATGAAGGCATCGCCTGTCATGGACCAGGAGGGCTATATTCGTGAGATGGAGGGATGTTATCGTGCAATCTGGGCACAGTGGCAAGCGCATGCAGAATCCATTTGAACGCGAATTTGAGTGTGTGAAGCGGGATGCAAAGGCAGGGCGAATGGAGGCAGCACTGCATCGTTTGCAGAAAATGGAGCAAGAAGATTTATTCCCTATGGAGCGACGCTGGGAACTGCATGAGCTTATGGGGCAGATACTCTTCTTGTTTGCCGATTTGAAGGCTGCACTCCCGCATCTGAAGCTTGCGTGGGAACTGCCGCGCACAGATCATGGTGCACGTCTGGCGGCACTCAGCAACTATCTCATGTACCTTCACTATATCGAAGGTGTGACGAATGAGGAAATGCGGGCAGCACATTCCTCATATGCAGAAATGATGGGGACGCTGACTCAGTTTTCACATGGGAAGAGACGGCGAAAACGCATCAGGGTCGGTTACCTCTCGCCAAATCTCACAGATCACATTGTGCTGAACTTTGCAATCCAGCTCTTTGCAGACTATGATCGAGATCGTTTCGAGGTTTATCTCTACGACATAGGAGATCTGCAGAGTGAGGTGACAGACTGGGTCGCAGGGATGGCGGATCGCTATGTCGACCTCTCGAAATTCAGCCCCCAAAAATCGGTTGAGCATATCTATGCCGATCAGGTGGATATTCTCTTTGATCTTGCCGGGCATTCGGCAGGCGGGGCAACACTGCAGATTGCGGCATATAAGCCTGCGCCTGTGCAGATCTCTGGAATCGGCTACTTCAATACGACGGGGCTCTCTGCGATGGACTACTTTCTCGGTGATGCAATTGTTGATCCGCCGGAGATGGACGCGCTGTTCACGGAGCGGATTCTGCGGCTGCCCGAGACGCATCTGTGCTTTACCCCCTCCGAGCGCTTTCGCGCATACGAGAACCTACACCGCATGCCGCATGATCCGCCTGTATTTGGAAGCTTTAACAATTTTGCGAAGATCACGGACGAGATGCTTGCTCTCTGGGCCGAGATCTTGCGCGCGGTGCCGACGGCGCGGCTTCTCTTAAAGAATGTCCATCCGCGCGAGGAGACACTGAATCGCATGCGGCAGCGTGCAGAATATGCGGGGATCGATCTTGCGCGTTTGGAACTGCGCCCCGGTTCGAAGGATTATCTCCGCGATTATCTGGACGTGGACATCATCCTCGACACCTATCCCTATCAGGGGGGAGGGACAACCTGCGAGGCGCTCTTCATGGGACTTCCTGTCGTGACAATGGCGGGGACGCGTCATGGGGCGCGCTTTGCCGTGAGCCTGCTGAAAAATGTGGGATTGGGCGAACTTGTAGCAGAGAGCTCCGTGGCGTATGTGGAGCGTGCCGTCGGGCTGGCAAATGACGCGGAGCTGCTTGCGGCTCTGCACACGGCGATTCCCAGAATGATGCGGGCGTCCCCCCTGATGGATGGTGCACGTTATGTCCGTGCTGTGGAGGCGACATATGAGATGATATGGGAGCGATACCTCAATGAAGAAGCGTAAGCAAAGCCGTGCAGAGCGCACGCGCAGAAAGCGTGCGCGGCGGGAAGAAAAACGTAATGCGAAAGGGACGATGACGATGGCAGAGAAGAAAATAGCAACGGTCGAGCAGATTCGTAAACATATGGAGAAAAAGGAGTATGCGGGGGTAATCAACGCCTTTGCGGACATGTTGGAGCAGGGAAATCCGCCAGAGGAGTGCTTTGGGGATGTGGCGCGCGCCTACTTCGAACTCGGTGACTATACACGCGCGGCGAGCTGGGTGACCACGACGCTCTCGAAGGATGCAAGTAATGTAGAAGTGCGTATTCTCTTGGGCCGTATTTGCCAGCGTGAGAAACGCCCCGATGATGCGCTAAAGCTCTATGATGCTATCCTGCGTATACATGGAAATGCTCTTTCCAATGAGCAGCGTGACGAGATCAAACGGCTTGCGGGGCTGGATGCGCGCCTTGCTCTGGAGAAGATACGTACGGAATATCCGCATCTGGCCGCCCTCTTGGGACTCGGTGAGGCTCCTGTCAGGGCAATGACTCCTTCTGCACCCGCCGCAGTACAGCCTGCACAAGCAGCATCCCCGACCGTGGATGCTGAGAAAAAGGCAGAGGAGATCCTTGCGAAGGAAATCCGCCCCGTGGAAAAGGTGGAGGCACTCAACGCCTTTGCGGGTGCCGCATATGTCGCGGATGACTATGCGAGTGCAAAGAACTTCCTTATGGCGGCGCTGCATCTCGACTCGGGCTGTGATGTGACGCTCCGAAATATGGCGTTGCTTCTCCACGATATGGGAGAACAGGAGAAAGCACTTCAAGTTGCGGCAAAGATGCGTCAGACGGACTTTATGCTCCTGCATTCTTTAAAGTCATGATTACGACCAGTATTATCCTAGCGATTACAGAGGGCGCGGACTATTTGCGTGCTTCGGCAGAGGCTGTGATCTCTGCCTATATGGACTGCGGCGAGGATGCAGAGCTGATTGTTGTGACTCCGACAGCATATCTCTCAAAGGCAGAGGAAGCGCTGCGGCATATAGATGATATTCAGATATGTCCTGTTGAGACCAACAGCCTTGCGCAGCTCAATAATTACGGGCGTGCATTTGCTTCGGGTAGCCGTGTCCTCTTTGTGCGGGAGGGCATTCTTCTCCATGCAGAAGGACTGCGTATGTTGCTGGACATGATTGATCGGAGTGCTGACATTGGTGCAGTTGGTTCCTTCAGCAATCGGACGGTTTTTGAATGGCAGTATATCAATGCCGAGCGCCTCGAAGCAGACGGAATCACGCCCTCTACAGAGCTAGCGCAGTCCGCGCCGGAACCGACGGATAGCCTGTTCTTAGAAAACTTTGCGCTTCTTGTACGGACGGAGGCATTCGACCGTGTTGGCGGATTTTGTGCGGATTTCCCGGAGTCTGGGGGAGAGGATATTGACCTCTCCTTTCGCCTGAAGTGTATGGGATATAGGCTCATGCGTGTCCCTGTTTATCTTCGACACATCGCTGCAGACCTTTACCGTATTTATGATATGCGGCGCGCATATGCCCGCCCTATTTTACTGAACAAATGGGGGCTTGATATCGGTCTGCCGGAATCTCTTTGGCATAAAGCTCTGATGGCGATCGACTGGCAGCAGAATCCGGCACTCATTCATGCAACCTGCCGCAGTGTCCTCCTGCGTGCACCTCTCGTCAGCATATTCATCATGACCTATAATCGTCCGGAATACTTTCGTGAGGCTCTCGAAAGTGCGCTGGCACAAACCTACCCCAATATTGAGATCATTGTCGGCGATTTTGGGACAGACGATCGTACGCAGCAGCTGGTACAGGAGTACTTGGCAGATCATCGCATACGCTATGTGCGTGCTCCTGTATCGCCGAGAAAAGAACATCATAAGATGTTTCACCCGCTTGCACAAGGAGATTTTATACAATGGTTGATGGATGATGATATCCTTCTCCCGGATCGGCTCACCTTGATGGTGGATGCTTTTTTGCGATATCCCAATGTGACCCTTGTTACATCACAGCGGGGAGTGATTGATGCAGAAGGGAAGTTTATGGGACAATGGAATGCTCCGATGCCGCTGTATGGCGCTTATGAAGTGTTCCACGGCGCGGATATTGGAAAAAAACTGTTGATTGAGCATTCTAATTTTATTGGAGAGCCATCTATTGTCCTCTACAAAAATGAAGATCATGTCCCTATTGTGGAAACAGTTGTAGCATGTGGCTATGATGCTCTTGCAGATGTTGCCATGTGGCTTCATTTTCTTCTTCAAGGAGATTGTGTGATATTCGCCCGTGCATTAGGCCTTCTGAGACGTCATACACATCAGGAGGGGCAAAAACCGGAGAATTACATTTCGGGCGTCATTGAGTGGAAGAGCTTGATGGATGAATATAGGGGCAGCGTTTTCTTGACAGAGGAAGGATATCATATGTGTGAGCAAGGAATAAAGGAGATGTGTTCACGCCTTGAACCCGTTTCACAAATGGTAGACCCTTCCTTGCGTCAAGCATTTTTGAATTGCTATAGGTCTGTGCTGAAATAAGGAAGCGGTGTTCATATATGCAGTCGCAGTATCTCCATATCATTCTGGCAGCAACTGAGGATGGCCGTTATTTAGCTGCGTCAGCAGAGGCTGCTGTCGGTGCGTGCCGTGTTGGCGGCATGAAGTGCAGCATTACCATTGTTGCTCCTGCGTCAAAGGCATCCGTTGTGCAAGAGGCTCTTTCTGCTTGGTCTGAGATACAGATTGTGCTGAGAGACACCGATTCCCTTGGCTCGCTTTATAACTCCGGAGCGGGGACAGCAGGGGGAGAGCTTCTTCTCTTCTTGCGCGAAGGCATCCTTTTGGAAAAGGATGCCTTACAAGCGTTGCTCAACGCGCTTGTACTCGACGAATCTATTGCTGCAGTTGCGCCATTTACGAACCGTACAATCTATTCATGGCAGGATCTGAATGCTGCACATATGCAGGAGGGGGAGGAATCTCCTTCGGCGTGGCTGCGCAGACGTATCATAGGCCCGACGGACAGCATCTTCCTTGAGAACTTTATGCTGCTTATGCGGCGCAGTGTTTTTGAGCGGATTGGGAAGTTTTCTGTGGATTTCCAAGGGACTGGCGGAGAGGACATTGATCTCTCGTTCCGTTTAAAATGTGCGGGCTATCATTTGCTGCGTGTGCCCGTCTATTTGCCACATGCAGGTGCGCAGCTCTATGATCTGCTTGCTGTGGAGCGCACATCGTCACGTCCGCTTCTTTTAGAACGCTGGGGGCTTGATGTCGGTGTTCCCGAAAAGCTGTGGACGGATGCGCTGATGGCGATTGACTGGCAGCAGGGGGCGGCGCTGATTCGGGCGACGTGCCGCAGTGCGCTTCTGTCTGCTCCGCTTGTCAGCATCATGATCCCGACGTACAACCGTCCGGAATACTTTCGTGAGACCTTGGAGAGTGCCTTGTCTCAGACCTATCCGAACATCGAGGTGATCGTCTGCGACAATTCTACGGATGACCGCACGGAAATGCTGATGCTGGAATATCAGAATGATGTGCGTGTGCGTTATATTCGGAACAAAGCGGCAAAGACGAAGGCGGAGAACTTTATGCCGTTTGAGCATCTGGCACAGGGAGAATTTTTACAGTGGTGCATGGATGACGACATTCTCCTGCCGGATAAGATCACGCAGATGATCGACGCTTTCTTGTGTGAACCGACTGCGACCCTTGTCACATCTGTGCGCGGCGTCATTGATGGAGAATGTGCCTTCTTAGGCCTGTGGCAGGATGCACCGCCCATTCATGGAACCTATGAATGTTTTCGGGGGGAGGCTGTCGGACATGCGACCCTGATGGATTGTGCCAATTTCTTGGGGGAACCATCTGCGGTTCTCTTTCGGCGGCGTGATCTGACACACCATTATTGGCGTGCGGAATCGCGGGGGTATGAAACAATATCGGATTGCGCTATGTGGTTGGAGCTCCTCGAAAAGGGAGATGCAGTCATCTTTGGCAGACCGCTCAGCCTGTTTCGTCAGCATGGCGGGCAGGAAGGTCAACAGCCGCATGCGATTGTCCTTAGCCGTGTCGAATGGAGACGTCTCATTGAGGACTACTGGCGGCAGCGTGTGTTTTTGACGGACGAAGAAGATTATCGATATGCGCTGAGAAAGTTAGAGGAAGATCGCGAGGAGATCGCAGCACTGCTCCCTTGCGTGTCCGCCGCATTGCGTCAGGAATATGAGGCCACATTGCCCGATATTCATATCATGTTGATGAATCGCATTGAGGGATGCGCGTCAATTCGATTGGATGCACCTCTGAAGCAGCTGGAAGCTCGTAGCCTTATAACTTTGGGCGGGTGTGTGAATGTGGGCGATGTAGAGATTGATCTTCGGGATGTTGGGAATCAGCATGATAGTATCCTGCTTTTGGAGCGCTCTAGGATTGAACGCCGATCGGATCGAAAGCAGATGCTTTTAGCCCTTGCAGAACGGGGAAATATCCTCTTGCAGGAGTTTGACGATCATCCTGGTATCTCGAAGAAAATTGTGCAGGATGACTACTTCACGTTCCGTGCGGTCTCCGCTGTGCAGACGTCGACGCAATACCTGGCGGATTTTCTGCGTCAGTTTAATCCCTATGTCTATCTATTTGAGAATCAGCTGGAATCGCTGCCCGAGCGACGCACGTATGACGCACAGCAGAAGCGTGTAACCATCTTCTTCGGTGCGCTGAACCGTCGTCCGGATTGGGAGCTACTGATGCCGGCGATCAATGAAGCGATCCGGCGCTATGGAGATCGGCTGTATTTCCGCGTGATCTCTGATCATGGCTTCTATGAGGAACTTCGGACGGAGGCGAAGGAGTTTGCGGGTGGTATGCGAGACGCCTCTATCGTAGCTCCCTATGAGCGCTATACAGCAGCTCTGCACGCTTCGGACATTGCGCTCCTGCCACTCCGCGATACGGAGTTCAACCGTGCCAAGTCCGATTTGAAGTTCATCGAGTCGGCAGGACACGGCGCTGTCGCGCTTGCCTCCCCGACGGTCTATGCGGGGACGGTACGCGATGGAGAGACGGGGCTGATCTATCACAGTCCCAAGGAGTTTGCCGAGAAGCTCGATCTCCTCATACAGCGTGCGGATCTCAGGCGCACGCTCGCGGAAAATGCTTACCGCTATGTTGCGAAACATCGCCTGCTCGACCAACATCTGGACGAGTACATTGCTGCCTATCGGGAGATGTTCACACGGCGCGAGGAGTTCGAGCAGGAGCGCCGTCGGCGCGTGGAAGAATTTTTCCCGAATTTATAAAAAATTGCGGATGAGATAGCCTTGTTATGAAGGTTGAATCATCCGCATTGTTCTTTATTTGACGTAGATTTAGATGGATTTTCTCATACCGGCGACAGAATCAACATGATTGTGACAAATGTCAAAGAGCATGAATACTTGTTTTTCTCATCGTTTCATGTTATCCCATTGACAGTAATACATACGGCTCTTATAATAAGAAGAAGCATACGTGCGAGACTGGAGAAATACTGTATGCAGGCAGATTTCTCTATCAGTGAAAGGAGAGCCGACATGACGGGCAAAGTGAAATGGTTCAGCGCGGACAAGGGATATGGATTCATCTCCCGCGAGGACGGCGACGATGTGTTCGTACACTTTTCCTCGATCCAGGGCGAGGGATACAAGACCCTCAGCGAAGGTCAGGAAGTTGAGTTCGAGATCGTCGAAGGCGCGCGCGGTCCCCAGGCGGACAACGTGGTCAAAAAGGAATAAAAACAAAGGTTTGAAAAGCCCGGCTTACACAGCGGGCTTTTTCATTTGCGCGGAAATAAAAGCACAATCATTAAAAAATCAGAATTTAGGGAAAGTACAATTCTTTTGCAGGTTTTTTTCGCACCATGTCGAAATACATAGATATAAGGGAGAGCGGTGAGAAGAGCGCTCCCGTGGATAGAAAGGGGCTGTGTTTCATGGCTGCATTCACGATTCGGGGAAAGAATGTCGAGGTTACACCGGCGCTGCGGGACTATGTGGAGAAGCGGGTCGGCAAGATCACGAAGTACTTCGAGAATGTCGGCGATATCTCGGTGCTGCTCTCTGTGGAGGGCAAGCATCACAAGGTAGAGGTAACGGCTCCCATCGTGCGCGGCGTGCTGCTGCGCGGTGAGGAGCGTTCGGAGGATATGTACAGCTCCATTGATCTCGTCATCGAGAAGTTGGAGCGCCAGATTCGCAAGCAGAAGACGAAGCTCGAGCGCCGTTTCCGCCACGGCGGGTTCAAGGCTGAGGCGGTCGAGACCTTTGTCCAGCCCGTGCCCGAGGAGGACGATGTATTCCCGGTCGTCAAGACAAAGCGCTTTGCCCTGCAGCCAATGGACGTGCAGGAGGCGATCATGCAGATGAATCTGCTGAATCACCACTTCTTCGTATTCCGCAACGCGGAGACGGAGGAGGTCAATGTGGTTTACAGCCGCAATGATGGAAAGTACGCCCTGATCGAAGTCGAAGAGGGCTGATTGGAGAGAATGGGGGACGGTTGCGCCGCGGAGCGCAGCCGTCCTCTTTTTTTCGTCCCCTTTTTCCTGATTTTATGATATGATAAGAAACGTATTTCTTGAAATGGGGACTTTTTATGCGGAAAATATACGTTATTCATCAGTGGGTGAGCCTCGTCTGCGCACTTTTTCTTTTGCTGCTGACATTGACGGGGTTGCCGCTGCTCTTTCGCGGGGAGATCAACGCGTGGAATACGGTGAATCTGCCCGCACGCGGCGGTGCGCTCCCGCTCTCCGAGATCTGGGCGGCACTGCCGGAGGGGACGGATGCCCTTACACAGGCGTTTCCCACGAAAGAGATTCTCGCGGTTACGCCGGATGCCTCGGACGGGATGCTCTACTTCCTCGTCAAGGATCGCGGCGGAAAGGCATCGCGTGCGCATATGCGCATGGGGGGTGAGCAGATCATGTACGATGTGCGGACGGGGGCGCTCTTTGACCGCAAGGATCGCGTCTACCGCTCAGAGGCGGTGCAGGAGTTCATGCACACAATGCACGTCCTGCACGTCCGCATGGGGATGGAGGAGGGCGGCCGCGACTTCCTCGCCGCGATGTGCGTGCTCTCCGTTCTTTCTATTGTGACGGGCATCTACCTCTATCTGCCGATGATGAAAAACCTTGCCTTCGGTATCCGCAGACGCAGGAGCAGCCGCCTCTTCTGGTCGGACTGGCACAAGATCGCCTCGATCTTTGCAGGCACGTGGGCGGTTCTCATGTGCGTGAGCGGCATCTTCATCGTGCTCTATTCCGTGGGCATCCGCGACTATCACCGCACGGCGCACGCGCTTGCGGCGGAGCATTTTGCCGCGCAGACGAATGCGCCGCAGATCTCGGAGGAGGAGGCGTATGCGCGGATTGCGGCGGAGTTCCCGCAGAAGGATGTCATCTCCATGCGGCTGCCCACGGCGGACAGCGCCTACTATATCTTCCAGATTGCAGCGCCGACTGTGCGCGCAACGGACTTTGCGTTGGGTGAACAGGCGTACCTGCCGGCAGCGGGGGATGGCGCGCCGCTCTTTGTCCCCGTGCCCGCATGGCTGACGATGGCGCCGTTCTTTTTGAATATGCACATCCACAATCATGAGCTGCTCGGGGAAAAAATATTCTGGGCGCTGCTCATCTTCATGACGGCGGCGATGATTGTCACGGGGATCGTGCTCTGGCTGACGCGCTGGCGCAACGTGGTCTCTGCCGCCGCCGATGCCGCACAGAGGCGGACAAATGCGGCGTGGGAGGAGCCCGCGCGCGTTGCTGTGCTGACGCTGATCGTCATGATTGCGCCGATGTACGGCGGTGTCGGGGAGGGGCTGGCGCTTGCACTCAGCGCCTATCTCGTCTACTACTTTGTACACGCCATGCGCAGATGATGCTGTGGTATAGGGAAGGGGAGCGGTCTTGAAATTCACGGGACTTACGTCGGCTGAGGCGGAGGCGTCGCGCCGCGCGCACGGGGCGAATGTCATCCCCGAGCCGCAGTGGATGACGTTCGGACAGGCGTTCATGGAGACGTTCCGCGATCCGATGATCCGCATCCTGCTCGTCATGGTCGCGCTCATGATTGCGATGTATTTCGCGGGGCACGCGGAGATCTACGAACCGGTCGGCACGATTGTGACCGTCATCATTGTGGCGACGGTGACCGCGCGGACGAATGTCGCGAGCGATACAGAGTACCGCGCCCTGCGCGCGCGAACGGCAAAGGATACGGCAAAGGTCTGCCGCGACGACGGGCTTGTCGTCATGCCCGTGGACGACATTGTTGTCGGCGACCACGTGATATTGCAGGGCGGCAACAAGATTCCTGCAGACGGCATGCTGATTGCGGGGGAACTCCGCGTCAACAATACCGCGCTGAACGGGGAGACGGAGGAGTGTCCGAAACTGCCCGCAGACACGGACTATCGTTTTCCCGAGGAGATTACAGGCGACAGCTTCGTCGATACATCGACCCTCTTTCGCGGCAGCGTCGTCTTTGACGGCGAGGGCGTGATGGAGGTCTGCCGCGTCGGCACGGGCACGATGATGGGGCAGATGGCGGCGGAGATGCAGGCGCGTGAGCCGGACTCGCCCCTGCAGGTGAAACTCTCGAAGCTCGCCGACCAGATCTCGGCGTTCGGCTACGTCTCGGGGCTCGTCATCATCTCGCTCTACATGATGTTCTTTGCCCTGCGTGCGGGTGGGCTGGAGGCGTATGTCATGCTTGGCTGGAGTCAGATCCTCGTGGATCTGATTCAGGCCGTCTCGCTCGCGATCCTCATCATCGTCTGTGCCGTGCCCGAGGGGCTGCCGCTCATGATCTCACTCGTGCTCATGCAGAACACAAGCCGCATGCTCGCGCGCGGCGTCCTCGTGCGCCGTGCAGTCGGCATCGAGACGGCGGGTTCGCTGAACATCCTCTTCAGCGACAAGACGGGCACGATCACGGGCGGACAGCTCGAGGTGGTGGAGTTTTTCACTGCCGGTGGATGTGTGATCACGGATATCGAGGCGCATGCAGTGCTCCATGAAAAGCTGAAACTCGCGATTGGCATGAACTCCGCCGCCATGTATGACGAGAGTGGCGCGGTTGTCGGCGGCAATCCGACCGATCAGGCAGTCATGCGCTTCCTCGGGGCAGAGACCTACCGTGCCTTGCAGGCAAATGACGGATATCGCGTCGGTCAGAGGCAGACGTTCAACTCGACGAACAAATTCAGTCATGCAGAGCTGCCTGCGCGCGGCACAGTCGTCTACAAGGGCGCGCCCGAGGCGCTCCTCGCGCGGGCGAAATACGCGCTCACGGCGGACGGGGCAGTCGTTCCGTTTGATGCGGCGCAGCTGAACGAAAAAATAAACGCCTATGCCGCGCGTGCGATGCGCGTGCTGGCGTTCGGATACTCGACGCAGCCCTTCCGCAAAAACGAAATCAACAACGATGTCGTGCTCATCGGGCTTGCTGCAATTCGAGACGATGTGCGCCCCGAGGCGCGCGAGGCAATCACGGAGGTACAGGCGGCGGGCGTGCAGGTTGTCATGGTGACAGGCGACCGCCGCGAGACCGCCGTCGCGATTGCACGCGACGCGGGGCTCCTGCGCGCGGATGGCGATCTCGTCCTGACGAGCAGCGACCTCGCCCTGATGAGTGACGAGGAGGTGCAGCGCGTCCTGCCGCAGCTGCGTGTCATTGCGCGCGCACTGCCGACGGACAAGTCGCGCATTGTGCGCCTCTCGCAGCAGATGAACCTCGTTGTCGGCATGACGGGGGACGGGGTCAATGACTCGCCCGCGCTCAGGCGCGCGGATGTTGGCTTTGCGATGGGCAGCGGCACGGAGGCGGCGCGCGACGCGGGGGACATCGTCATCCTCGACGACAATTTCCGCTCGATCAAGGACGCGATCCTCTACGGGCGTACAATCTACAACAACATCCTGAAATTCTGCCGCTTCCAGCTCGTCATTAACATTGCGGCGGTTGTCGTCAGCGCCGTTGCGCCCTTCTTTGGCATCATTGAGCCGCTGCGCGTGACGCATCTCCTCTTTATCAACCTTGTCATGGACAGCCTCGGCGCAATCATGCTCGGCAACGAGCCCGCACACGAGAGCTATATGCACGAGAAGCCGCGCCGCCGCGACGCGGGGCTCATCAGCCCCGCAATGACCGTGCAGATCGTCTGCATGGGTGCGTGGCTCGTCGTCCTGAGCTTCTTCTTCCTCACGGATGCGGGCATCGCTGCCGTCTTCGACGGAAAGGCGGAGCACTATACGGCATACTTCCTCCTCTTCGTTATCGCCGCGCTCATGAACGGCTTCAACGTGCGCTCCACGGGCTTCGGGATCTTTCGGGATCTGTCGGAAAACGTCGGGTTCCTCAAGGTCTGGGCAGGCATTGTGCTCATCATGGCGGCAATCATCAACGCGCCCTACATCCCGCACGCCGTCGGCGCATGGATCGGCGGCATGTTCAGCACGACGCCCATCCATGCGGGCGGCTGGGCGCTTGTCACACTCCTCGCCGCCACCATGATTCCTGTCGATCTGATGAGGAAAGCGGTGTGGAGGGGGATCATGAGGGTATGGGAAGGAGACGCAAGCGGAGAAAAGGCGTGAGAAGGAAGCGGAGCGGTGTCCCTAAGCAAACCCTAGTGGAGCAAGCGGAGCAAAGGACACGTTCTGCCCCCTGCGGATTTCTTTCGTTCAAGCGAAGCGCGTTTAAGAAGTCCGCAGGTATTTAGGTGGATAAGTGTCCGACCGCTTGCGTAACTAAGCGTTTGCGTGGGACTTGCTCCGCTGTATCAATCAATGCAAATCTTTTATGTAAACTCCGGCACATACTCTTCTCCCACTGCCTCCGCCCCCTGCACATAGACCCTCGTCATGCCAATCTCGCGCGCCGCATCCACTATGGACTCATACTCGAACGTCGTGAGGCGGCGGTGGAGCGGCGGGAACTCAGCCGCGCGATAGAGCGGCGTATACTGCCGCATGAGGCTCAGCTGAATTGCATCGCCGAACTCCGCCCACAGCCGCTTGACGAGCGCGATGCTCTCGCGGCGGTGCCCGGGCAGCACGAGGTGACGCACAAGCACGCCGCACAGCAGCTGGCCGTCGCGGCCAAAGCGCACAGCGCCGACCTGTGCGACCATTGCCGCAAGGGCACACCACGCCGCTGCGGTATAGTTCGGTGCAGCGGAGTAGAGCCGTCCGCTCTCCTCCGTATCGTACTTCAGATCGGGGAGGTAGATGTCCACCGCACCCGCAAGGCGCGCAATATTCTCCACCGTCTCATAGCCGCTCGTATTCCAGACGACGGGGAGATTCAGCCCACGTGCCCGTGCGAGCGTGAGCGCAGAGAGAATCTGCGGCGTGTAGTGCGTCGGCGTCACGAGATCGAGCGTTGCCGCCCCCTTACGCTCGAGTGCGAGAAAGCACGTGGCAAGCTCTTCCTCGTCCATCTCCGTGCCTTTGCCATCATGGCTGATTTCATGATTTTGGCAGTAGACACAGCGCAGCGTGCAGTGGGCGAAGAATACCGCGCCCGCGCCATGCGCGCCCACAAGACACGGCTCCTCCCAACGGTGCAGCATCGTGCGCGCCACGCACACAGTCGCCCCCGCGCTGCAGAAGCCGCGCGCACCTGCATTCCGATTCACCCCGCAGCGGCGCGGGCAGAGCGTACAATGATCGAGCAGATTCTCCATACCATTCCTCCTTTCCATATTTTCGCACAAGAAAACCGGAACGGCAAGACCGTCCCGGTTTTTGTTACGATACTATAAACTTTACGGCAGCACGATGTCCACACCGAGCTCTGCCGCCGCCGCGCGAATGTCCGAGGGCGGCTCCGTATCCGTCACGAGCCCTGCAAGCGCATTGAGCGGCGCATAGTCATAGTTGCCGTCCGTCGAGAGCTTGCGTGCCTCTGCGAGAACATAGGCACGCTTGCTGCGCGCGATGATGCGCGCCTTGTTCAGCCCGTCGTCGATGTCGTAGGTGGAGACACTGTTGCCCTTGACATCCACGCCGACCGCGCCCACAAAGGCGATGTCGGGCTTGAGCCTGCCGATGAAGTCCTGCGTCATGCCGCCCCAGAATCCATCGCGCCCGCGATTGATCTGCCCGCCCGCAAAGATCAACTCGATGCGCGGGTTGCGTGCGAGCACGCCGAGCACGTCGACCATGTTCGTCACAACCGTCAAATCACGGTCGCTCTTCATCAGGAGCTCTGCAATCGCGAGATTGCTCGTGGAGACATCGAGGAAGACCATATCCTTCTCCTGAATGAGGGATACGGCTGCCTGCGCAATACGGCGCTTCGCTTCGACATCCATGTGACGATGACGGCTGACCTCGATCATGTGCACACTCTGCGTCAGTTTCACGGCGCCGCCATAGGTGCGTTTCAGCCGCCCCTGCCGCTCGAGTGATCCCAGATCCTTGCGGATGCAATCCTCGGTGACCTTGAATTTGGCGCTGAGCTCTTTGACCTTTACCTTACCGTCACGCTCCACCATGCGGACGATGAGCTCTTGGCGCTCCTCCAGAAACATGATATTCACTCCCTTTACGCAGATGAATTTGGCAGCGCTCACATATCTGCTGTCAATGAGCCGTCCATTCTTTTTTTCAGTGTAACGCAAAATTACGAAAATAGCAAGACTATTTTATCTATTGAAGCAAATTTATAAGAGTGAATTCATTGCATATATTCTATTATAATAGACAATTTCCTCTATATGCTTTCGTTAAATTGCAATTATAGGTAAATAAAATGAGAAACTGCCCGCATTCTCCCGTATTATGCGTCGGATCATATGCCGTTTGTGGCAGTACCCGACCCATATGCGTTGGGGGCTTCTGCGGGCAGTTCCCTAAAAAGCGGCTCAGCCGCCGATTTTCAATTTTTCACGCGCGGAAACGTGACGGTTAAATCCAACATCGTCCTTTGTCATACCGAGCGCGAGTCCGACGAGCTGCTGCAGGTGGAGGACGGGCATCTCGGTCTGCGAGTGCACCGCCTCGCGTCCCTCGGGACCGTACATGTCGAGCTGCATCTGGCAGAGCGGGCAGGGGGTCGCGATGAGGTTTGCTCCGGCGCGGTCCGCGCTCGCAGCAATCTGCCCCGTAACGGTCAGCACATCGCGCTCTGCTGTGAACTGGGCGTGGAAGCCGCAGCATTTGCGCCCCGCGTCGAACCAGACCGGCTCTGCTCCGAGGCGGCGTACGAGGCGCTCGAACGATTCGGGATAGTCGCCGCTCTCGTAATTCATGACGGGGGCGGGGCGCAGGATGTGGCAGCCGTAGTAGCAGGCAACCTGTGTGCCCTTCAGCGCATTCGTGACCTTGCCGTCCAAGACTTCCGGATGTTCGTCGAGCACCCAGAGGAAATGAGTGATCTCACTCGCTCCCTGATACTCGTATGGATGTCCCGCCTCCTTGAGAATGGCATTGACCTTCTCCTTGAGCGCCGCATCTTGATCGAGGCGGTGCTTCGCTGTGCGCAGCTGGAGCGTGCAGGTGTTGCAGACGGTCAGGATGGGCAGCCCCATGTGCTCGGCGATGGAGATGTTGCGTGCGTTGACGGCGAGCGCGGCGAGATCGTTCACGCCCTGTGCGTGCGAGGCGCCGCAGCACGTCCAGTTCGGAATCTCCTCGATTTCAATGCCCAGCCTTTCACAGACTTTCTTGAGCGAGGTATATGCTTCGGCTGCTGCTCCATCGAGGACACAGCCGGGAAATAATGCGTACTTCATGCCTTATGCCTCCTCCTTGTCAGCTTTTTCTGCAGCCTTTACAATCGCCGCGATGGTCTTGATCTCGGGGTTGACCGGATGGCTTGCGAGCGGGTCCATCTTGCCCGTATTCATGAGGCGCAGTGCCATCGGCAGACGCATTGCGGACATGATATAGCCTTCGGATTTGATGTTGAGCTTCGACTCATCAAGTGTCCCGGACTCGGAGATGTCGTCATAGATCGCCTTCGCATGACGTGCGCCGACGTTGTCGTCGAGATGATGCTTGAACGTCTCTTCCTTGAGCTTTTCAATCGCACCCGCAGGATCGAGTCCCTTCGGACACTTTGCCGTGCACTCCTGACAGTTGAAGCAGCGCCAGAGTCCGGCATCGATGACCGCCTTCAAATGCTCGGCAGGACTCTTTGAGCGCGAGTCGGCGACGAGTTTTTCTGCCTTGACAAAGGCGAACGGATCGAGGAAGTCATCTGTATTCAGCGTGTTTTTGTTGCACTCAGAGACACAGGAGCCGCAGAGGATGCAGCCCGCATATTTCTTGTACTTGTTGAAGTCCTCCGGCGACTGCAGGCAGCCGGTCTCGGATGTGAAATCGTCCTTCGGGTGCAGTGAGGGCTTTACCTTCTTGATGCGTGCGTACTTCGGATCCCAGTCGACGACGAGATCGCGGATGACGGTGAAGTTGCCGAGCGGTTCGATGGTTAGCTCCTCTGTCTGATAACGTGCGAGGAGATTCTCAACGAGCACCTCACAGGAGAGTTCGGCGTTGCCGTTCACGCGGACGGCACACGCGCCGCAGATACTCGAGCGGCAGGCGCTCGTGAAGGAGAGTGTCGGATCGAGCTTCTCCTTGATATAGGTCAGCGCATTGAGGACGGTCAGTCCCGTGGTGACGGGGACATTGTAGGTGTCCACCCACTTTTTCCCCTCGACGAAGCGATGGATTTTGAGCTGCACGTCCATGTCAATACTTCCTTTCCTTCGGCGGGTACTTCGTGATGACAACATCCTGATACTCTGCCGCATAGCTGCCGTCCGGCTTCTTGAAGATCAGCGTGTGCTTGAGAAAATTCACATCGTCGCGCTTCGGGAAGTCACGGCGTGAGTGACCACCGCGGCTCTCCTTGCGTGCCATCGCGCCATGTACGATGGCATGGGAGATCTGGAGCAGATTGCCGAGCTCGACGTACTGTGCGAATGCCGTGTTGTAGACATGGGAGCTGTCGCCGACGTAGCAGTTCCTGTAGTCCTCCTCAAGGGCACGCAGCTCCTTTGCAGCCTCCTCCAGTTGTGTGCCGTTGCGGAAAACGCCCGCCTTGAACCACATGGTATCGACCATCGCGTCGCGGATCTCAGGAACGGTGCGGTTGCCCATATGTGGGCGCGATGTCACCTTGTCGAACGTATCCTTCCACTTCGTGCAGCTCGCCGTAAGAGCATCCTGACTGCCTTCGTAGCGGTGCTCCTTTGCATAGGCGGCAGCCCCCTCTCCGGCGGTCTTGCCGAAGACGAGCACCTCGGATAGGCTGTTTGCGCCGAGACGGTTCGCGCCGTGCACGGAGACGCAGCTCGCCTCACCCGCCGTGAAGATGCCAGGCACACGCGTCGCGCCCGTATGGAAGTCCGCCATCTCAAGCCCGCCCATCGAGTAGTGGCAGGTTGGGCTGATGAGGACAGGTGCCTTTGTGATATCGACGCCTGCGAAGCGGAGAGAGAGATCGGCGACCTGTCCGAGACGTTCGCGGATGCGCTCGGCGGGAATCTTTGTGAAGTCGAGGTAGACACCTGCGGTCAGCCCCTCGCCGATACCGCGCCCCTCCTCAATCTCGGTTGCGATTGCACGCGCCACAATGTCGCGTGTTGCAAGTTCCATTTTCTCGGGGGCATAGCGCGCCATAAAGCGCTCGCCGTTCTTGTTGACGAGAAGCGCCCCCTCGGAGCGGCTGGACTCGGAGAGGAGCACGCCGTTGACGGAGAGTCCCGTCGGGTGGAACTGCACCATCTCGGGATCCTTGAACGGGATGCCTGCGTTCATGCCTGCGACGATGCCGTCGCCCGTCGAACTGTACGGGTTGGAGGTACGCACCCAGTAGGCACGACCGTAGCCTCCCGTTGCGATGAGTACAGTCTTTGCGGGGATTCCGATGAGGTCGCCCGAACGCATATCCATTGCAACGACGCCCGCAAGCTTGCTCGCATCGGTCATTGCGATCTCGAGCATCTGGCACTCGGAGATGAAGTCTACGTCATGCGCAAGGCACTGCTCGAAGAGCGCGTGCACCATCGCGTGCCCCGCACGATCCTCGAAGTAGGATGCGCGTGCGTGGGAGGATCCGCCCATCTTGCGCTGATGGAAATGTCCGTCCTTTTGGCGGTTGTAGGGATAGCCGATGTAGTCCATCTCATAGATGGTCTTACCTGCGTTCTCCGCAAAGTATTCGACGGCATCCTGATCGCAGAGGTAGTCCCCGCCTTTGATCGTGTCAAACGTGTGCGACTCGACGCTGTCCTTGTCGTCCGTGACTCCTGTGACACCGTTCATGCCGCCCTGTGCCATTGTCGATGCCGAACGTGTGGGCATGAGCTTCGACATGACGGCGACCTTCAGATTCTTGTCCTTTGCCGCTGCAAGCGCCGCGCGCATACCGGCTCCCCCGCTGCCGATGATGAGCACATCGTAGGTCACGTCGCCGCGCCTGACCTGCGCGGGAATGTTTTGGTTCCCGCAGCCGAGGTAGGCGCCGGACATGAGCACAACGCCCGCTGCCGCTGTACCCTTGATAAAGGTGCGGCGTGAGATTTCCATTGCCATAGCTTTCGTCTCCCCTTCGATGATACGTAGAATTTATCTCAACGATTGATAAAATCTATCACGATGCTATTTCTCTGTTATGGGTGGAAAATCCTGCATTGTATGGGGAGAAAACTGCACTTGAAAAAACCTCCCATTCGCTATGGGAGACTTGAAGTCCATGTGTGAAGTTGTTAGAATGGATTCATCTGCCGAGGACGGCGCGGCGTTTGAGGATGTAGTTCCACACCATGACGATGCCGGCGGCGATGAGCTTGGCAATCATGTAGTAAATGCCAGCGATGTCGACGAGTACCCACATGAGCAGCTGGTTGAGCCCGAGTCCCGCGATGCTTGAGCCGAAAAAAAGCATCTTCGCGCGCCGTGTCTGCGCGTTTGCCCCGCGAAAGACACAGACGAGGCAGAGCCAGTAGTTGACGAAGACGGAGACGGTGAAGGAGATGCCTGCCGAGAGGAGGTAGTGGAGTCCGCCGTACTCGGTGAGGATGTAGAGCAGTCCGTAGTCGAGGAGGAAGCACGCGCCGCCGACGAGGACGAAGCGGGCGATTTCGTAGAGTCTGGAACGCGGCATAGAGCACCTCACATAAATCGAAAGGAATACATATGATACAAAGATTCTTCGCGTTATGTAAAAATCCTGCCATCGTCATTTTCTGCGGCTCTCTCCTTCTTGGTGGCTGCGGAGGGAATGTGACGGCAGAAGACACAAAGATTGTGATGGGGACTGTGGCACGGCTGACGGTGCGTGCGGATGAGATCACGTCGCAGGCAGGGCTGCGCGATGGGTTCGCCGCACTCACACAGGTGGAACGCGACGCGGACGGGGCGGCGATTGCCGACCTTGAGGCTGCGGCGGGGACGGGCGAATGGCGGGAGATATCGCCCGCACTCTATGAGACGCTGACTCTCGCGCAGGAGCTCGCACACCGCTCGAATGGCGCGTTCGATGTGACAGCGGGTGCGTTGACGGAACTTTGGGAGCGGGCACGCACGGAGAAACTGCCGCCGTCTCCCGAGGAGGTTGCTGAGGCGCATGCGTGTGTCGGGTATGAGTTCCTGGAACTGAATACGGTGGAAGAAAACGGGAAAAAAAGATATCAAGCGCGTCTCCTTCGCACAGGGATGAAGATTGACCGTGGCGCACTCATCAAGGGGCTGGCACTCGACGGCATCCGCAGCACATGGCAAAACGCAGACATCAAAAACGCGCTCGCCGATCTCGGTACGAGTTCGATTCTCGGCATGGGGGTGAATGAGGCGGGAGAGCCGTGGCAGATCGGGATCCGCAATCCGCGCGGCGAGAGAGCGGGGGATGCGCTCGCCGTTCTTCCTCTTTCCGATGAAGTCCTCTCGGCATCGGGGGATGATGAGCGTTTCTTTCTCTATGAGGGGCGGCGGTATCATCACCTGATCGACCCGCGCACAGGCTATCCTGCGGACACAGGGCTTGCTTCGGTGGTGGTGACACTGCCGATGAGCGCAGATGATTTACCCGCATGGCAGGGGCATATGGGGCTGCTCTCGGATATGCTGTCGACGGCGGTCTTTGTGCTCGGTGCAGAGGAGGGGCGGAAGCTGCTTGCGGACGTTCCGTCTGCTCTCGTCATTCTCATCGGGACGGATGGGAGACTCATTGGGGAGTGAAAAACGCATACAAAAACTCTGCCGCTTTGGCTGCGGCAGAGTTTTTGTATGGATGAAGGAAAGGTGTGTTCAGCCGATCTGGATGACGTGGCTGACTTTGAATCCCTTTGACCAGAGGCGATCCTTGACCGTATCCACGTCGTCGATGTCGGCGCGGATGATGATCTGATAGGTACCGCTTGGCTGCGGGAGCGTGACCATGCTGTCGATGCTGATGTCGAGGTCGGCAAGAACGGTCGAGATGTCGCGTAGGACGCCTGTACGGTCGGCGACATCGATCGTGAGGCGCGTCTTGCCGCTGTCCAGTCCCATGACGGCGATAAAGGCGCGGAAGATGTCCGTCGAGGAGATGATGCCGACGAGCTTGCCGACCTCGGAGAGGACGGGGACGCCGCCGATTTTCTCGCGCGCCATGATGAGCGCGGCCTCCTCAATCGTCATCGTGTCCGTGACGGTGATGACGTTCTTCTGCATGACATCGGCGACCTTGATCTTTGAGAGCAGGGTGCGCACTTCGAAGCGATCGAGCGTGGTCGCCGACGAGGGCGAGGCACGCAGGAGATCGCGATTCGTGAAAAAGCCGACGAGCTTGCCGTGCTCCACGACGGGCAGCCGGCGAAAATGCCCCTTGTCCATGAGCTTCGATGCTTCATCTATGCCTGCATCGGGACCGATGGTGACAGGGTTCTTGGTCATACAGTTGGCAACAAACATAAATGCTTCCTCCTTGCCAATGGTAACGCGCGATATATTCTATGATATTCGCGTTTTGCGTTGATTTTTCCTGCTTTTATGGGGAAAGTATGTGTTGTATATGGGGGAGGCTTGTATCATCCTCCGAGGTATGCCTTCCTAACATCCTCACTCTCCGCAAGCTCCTTTGCATCGCCCGCGAGGGTGATGCGGCCAGTCTCGAGGACGTAGGCGCGGTTGGCAATCGAGAGTGCCATGTTCGCATTCTGCTCGACGAGCAGAATGGTCGTGCCTGTCTTGTTGATGTCGACGATGATCGAGAAGATCTCTTTGATGAGGAGCGGTGCAAGCCCCATCGACGGCTCGTCGAGGAGCAGGAGACGCGGACGGCTCATGAGCGCGCGCCCCATCGCAAGCATCTGCTGCTCGCCGCCTGAGAGTGTGCCCGCCTGCTGGGCGATGCGCTCTTTCAGGCGCGGGAAGCGCGTAAAGACCATCTCCATGTCGGCGGCGATGCCGTCCTTGTCGCTGCGCGTGAATGCGCCGAGCTCAAGGTTCTCGAGCACGCTCATCTCGGCGAAGATGCGCCGTCCCTCGGGCACTTGGGAAATCCCCGCACGAACAATCTCATGTGCGCCCGTTCCTGCGATATTTTTGCCTTCAAATTCGATGCTGCCGCCGCGTGGGGCGATCAGCCCCGAGATGGTACGGAGCGTCGTGGACTTTCCCGCGCCGTTCGCGCCGATGAGGGTGACAATCTCGCCCGCATGAACCTCAAGCGACAGCCCCTTCAGCGCGTGAATTGCGCCGTAGTAGACCTCCAGATCCGAGATGCGGAGCATGGGGGTGTTTTTCATATTCGTTTCGTTTGCCATCTTACTCCTCCGCTCCGAGATATGCACGGATGACCTCGGGGTTCGAGCGAATCTCCTCGGGGGTGCCGTTCGCGATGATTGCGCCGTACTCGAGGACGTAGATGCGCTCGCAGATGCCCATGACGAGCGACATGTCGTGCTCGATGAGGAGAATCGTGATGCCGAAGTCCTTCTTAACCCAGCGGATCATGTCCATGAGTTCAAGGGTCTCCTGCGGGTTCATGCCCGCCGCCGGTTCGTCGAGGAGCAAAAGGCTTGGCTGCGCGGCGAGCGCACGCGCAATCTCAAGCCGCCGCTGTGCACCGTAGGGGAGGTTCTTCGCCTTTTCCTGCGCTGCGTCTGCGAGGTGGAAGATCTTGAGCAGACGGTACGCCTCCTCCTCCAGTTTCCGCTCCTCTTCCCAGTATCGTCCGAGACGGAGCACCGATTCGAGGAGACCATAGTTCATGTGGCAGTGGTAGGCGATCTTGACATTGTCGAGCACGGAGAGCTCGCCGAACAGGCGGATGTTCTGGAACGTACGCGCAATGCCGCGCTCCGTGATCTGGTTCGGCTTCAGCCCGACGATGCTCTTGTCCTTGAACAGAATTTCGCCCGTGGTCGGCTGATAGACCCCCGTAAAGAGGTTGAACGCTGTCGTCTTGCCCGCGCCGTTCGGCCCGATGAGTCCGAGCAGTTCGCCCGTTTTGATGTGGACGTTAAAGTCGACAATTGCCTTCAGTCCGCCAAAGACCATCGAGACATCGGTCGCTGTTAAGAGTTCCTTTGCCATTATGCCTCGCCTCCCTTCTTAAAGAAGCGGCGGAGCGGCTGCATCGCCGTCACCTCGACATAGCCGAAGAGCCCCTGCGGGCGGTAGAACATGAGCAGGATGAGCGCGAGTGCGTAGATAATCATGCGCGCATTCGGGAAGCTCGCGAGTGCCGCCGAGAGGAATGTCACGACGAGTG
The DNA here is from genome assembly GCF_014250475.1 of Selenomonas timonae. Classification (NCBI taxonomy): domain Bacteria; kingdom Bacillati; phylum Bacillota; class Negativicutes; order Selenomonadales; family Selenomonadaceae; genus Centipeda; species Centipeda timonae. Next base: position 914,839 of record NZ_CP060204.1, read on the forward strand.
CGCCCGCGATGGAGCCGGTCATCGAGCCGAGGCCGCCCATGACGACCATGATGAGGATGTTGAACGACTGCATAAACGTGAACGAGGCGGGGCTGAGGATGTACATATTGTGTCCGAAGAGCACGCCTGCAACACCCGCGAAGAACGCGCCAATGGTAAATGCGAGCACTTTGTAGCGCGTCGTGTTCACGCCCATCGACTCCGCTGCAATCTCGTTCTCACGAATCGCGAGGCAAGCACGGCCGTGGCGCGAGTTTACGAAATTCTTGATGATAAAGAGGGTGACGAGCATCAGGCAGAAGACCCAGGTAAAATCCGTGTGGTGGGGGATGCCCTTGAAGCCCGCCGCGCCGCCGACATAGGGGACGTTGATGATGACGATGCGGACGATCTCGCCGAGACCGAGCGTTGCGATGGCGAGGTAGTCGCCGCGCAGGCGCAGTGTCGGCAGACCGATGAGTGCACCGAGGAGTCCTGCCGTGACACCGCCCGCGAGAATGGCGACGGGGAATGCCATCTGAAAATTCGTCGTGAGCACGACGCCGACGTACGCGCCGACCGCCATAAATCCGGCGTGTCCGAGCGAGAACTGTCCCGTATACCCGTTGATGAGGTTGAGACTTGCCGCAAGGATGATGTTGATCCCCGCAAAGATGAGGTTGAGCTGCCAGAACGCGCTCAGCATCCCTGCACTCGTCAGCCCCATGATAATGCCGTAGATGACGAGGGCGAAGACGAGCATTTTGAGATCATTTTTCTGCAATAAATTCATCTGCGCACCTCCTTAGACCTTTTCCTTGACATTTTTCCCGAAAATTCCTGCGGGCTTGAGGAGCAGCACGAGAATCAGGATGGCGAATGCGGCCGCATCGCGGAACATCGAGAAGCCGAACCCTGAGATAAATGCCTCGACGATGCCGAGGACGAGCCCGCCGACCACCGCGCCGGGCAGGATACCGATGCCGCCGAACACCGCCGCGACGAATGCCTTGATGCCGGGCATCAGTCCCATCAGCGGATCGATGGAGTTGTAGTAGATGCCGATGAGCACGCCTGCGACCGCCGCAAGTGCCGAGCCGATGGCGAACGTGACCGAGATGATGCGGTTCGCGTTGATGCCCATGAGCTGCGCCGCCTCCGTGTCGTACGATGCGGCGCGCATCGCCTTGCCGATTTTGGTCGAGCGGACAATGTAGGTGAGGATGAGCATAAGCACAAAGGTCACGCCCATGATGAGGAGCTGCTGCCCGCTGATGATGAGCCCCGCTACGTCAAAGGATACGTCGCTGATCGTTGCGGGGAAGGTGCGCGGCGTGGGGGAGACGACCGCCATCATGACGTATTCGAGGAGGAACGACACGCCGATTGCCGTGATGAGCACGGAGATGCGCGGCGCGTGGCGCAGCGGACGGTAGGCGAACCGCTCGACGAGAACGCCGAGCAGTGACGTGACCGCCATCGCAATGAGAATCGCAGGCACAACGGGGATGCCGAGCGTGATGGCGTAGAAGCCGAGGTACGCGCCGACCATGTAAATGTCGCCGTGCGCAAAGTTGATGAGCTTGATGATGCCGTAGATCATCGTGTAGCCGAGCGCGATCAGCGCGTAGATGCTGCCGAGTGAGATGCCGTTGATCAGCTGTTGGAGTATCTGGTGCATAAACTCCATAGAATAACCACCTCCATGTGATAAAAAAGAGCCGCAGTTTGCGGCTCTTTGTGCACTCTTAGCCGAATGGATTACATACTCGGCATAATCTTTGCGACGACAACGCGGTCGCCGTCCTTGTTCTCGAGAATGACCGCCTGCTTGATCGGGTTGTGCTGCGCATCCATCGTGATCGTACCCGTGCCGACGACGAGATTCTTCGTCTCCTCGATCGCCTTGCGGAGTGCCTCGGGATCATCCGAACCCGCGCGCTTGAGCGCATCCACGAGCAGCTTGCCCGCATCGTAGCCGAGTGCCGCGAAGACGTTCGGCGCATGGTTGTATTCCTTCTGGAACGCCTCGATGAAGGGGCGTACGGACTCGTCCTTGTCGGAGTAGTGCGTGCTGAAGTACGTGTTGTTCAGTGCCGCTGCGCCCGCCAGCTCGGCGACCTTCGGATCGTCCCAGCCGTCCGTGCCGATGATGGGCGCGGTGATGCCGATCTCGCGTGCCTGCTTGACGATCTTGCCGACCTCTTCATAGTAGGCGGGGACGAAGATGACATCCGCATTTGCCGCGCGCAGACGCGTGAGCGTCGCCTTGAAGTCCTGATCCTTTGCGAGGAAGCCCTCGGTCATGAGTACCTGACCGCCGCCCGCCGTAAAGACCTTCTCGAACACGGCAGCGAGGCTCTTGGAGTAGTCGGTCGAGTTGTCGATGTAGATGACCGCCGTCTTTGCCTTGAGCGTGTCCAGTGCGAACTTTGCCATGACATCGCCCTGCTGCGGATCGATGAAACAGCTGCGGAAGATCCACGGCTTCACGATGCCGTTCTCTACCGTGACATCGACTGCCGTCGCATCCGGTGCAATGACGGGAACCTTGTTGTCCGTTGCCACCTGCGACTCCGCAATGACGTTGCCCGTCGTCGCGGGTCCGACGATTGCGCGGACATGGTCGTCGGAGATCAGCTTTGTCGCTGCGTTGATCGACTCCGCCGCCTCGGACTTGTTGTCTGCCTCGACGAGGACGATCTTCTTGCCGTTGATACCGCCTGCGTCGTTCGCTTCCTTGATCGCGAGCTTCAGACCCTCCAGCGTCGACGTACCGTAGTTCGCCGTGTTGCCCGTCATCTCGAAGTTTGCGCCGATGCGGATCTCATCCGACTTCGCCGCATCGCCGCCGCAGCCCGCAAGCGCGGAGCCGAGGAGTGCGGTGCCGACGAGCGCGGCTGCGAGACTCAGAGCCTTTCTGCCAAATATCATGAATATACCCCCTTAATCAGTTCCCCATATAGAAAAAGATAGCACTCATTATAGGGGAGCGCGCGCATTTCGTCAAGGTATACAATATGAAGTCTGATTGACAGACGTGTTTTTTCGTTGCTATAATGGGGAAACTTACCAGAGGGAGGACAATATGAACGAAAAGACATTTTCGCTCACGCAGGAGGAGACCCTGCGGCTGATTGAGCGATACCCGACACCGTTCCACATCTACGACGAGGCGAAGATCCGTGCGAACTTCCGCCGCCTGCGCGATGCATTCGCATGGGCGCCGAGCTTCCGCGAACACTTCGCCGTGAAGGCGCTGCCGAATCCGCGCATTGTGCAGCTCCTCCACGAGGAGGGGGCGGGCACGGATTGCAGCAGCATCGCCGAGCTCATCATCTCCGAGGCGGCGGGTGTTACGGGAGAGGAGATCATGCTCACCTCGAACGACACACCCTACGACGAGTTTCAAAAGGCAATCGAGCTCGGTGCCGTCATCAACCTCGACGACATCACCCATCTCGACTATATGGCGGAGCACGCGGGGCTGCCCGAGGTGCTCTCGTTCCGCTACAACCCCGGCGACCTTATCGAGGGCAACGATATCATCGGGAAGCCAATGGAAGCAAAGTATGGCCTTACGCGTCCGCAGCTCTTTGAGGGCTATCAGCGTGCACGCGAGATGGGCGTGAAGCGCTTTGGACTGCACACGATGGTGATCTCGTCCGAGCTGCGCACCGAGGCGTTTCTCCTCACCGCGCGCATCATGTTCGAGCTGGCGGCAGAACTCAAGGCGAACATCGGCATTCATGTCGAGTTCATCAACCTCGGCGGTGGGTTTGGCATCCCGTACCGCCCCGAGGAGAGCCCCGTTGACTACGCCGCTGTCGGCGCGGGCGTGGAGCGCCTCTATAACGAGATCATGCGCCCCGCAGGACTGGATGATGTCGGCATCCGCACGGAGAGCGGGCGCGCCATTACGGGCGACGCGGGCTGGCTCGTCTCCACCGTTCTTCACAAGAAGGACACGTACAAGCATTACGTTGGACTCGACTCCTGCATGGCGAACCTCATGCGTCCCGCACTTTATGGCGCGTATCATCACATCACCGTACTCGGCAAGGAGCACGCGCCCGCCGACCACATCTATGACATCACAGGCTCGCTCTGCGAGAACAATGACAAATTCGCCATCGACCGTACTCTGCCCGAGATTGCAGTCGGCGACATCGTCATCATCCACGACACGGGCGCACACGGCAGCGCGATGGGCTTCAACTACAACGGCAAACTCTGGTGCGCCGAACTCCTCCGCCGCACAGACGGCAGTATTGAGCTCATCCGCCGCGCCCAGACGATTGATGATTACTTTGCGACATTGAAATACGATGGATCGCTGATGCAATAGAAAAAGAGGATTGCGCCGCTGCAATCCTCTTTTTCGTGGGCATTATGAATTGAGTTTTCGGTTTGGATAGATGCTGAGCCCCTTGAGCATCGCTCCAACGGCGAGACCCTTCGTCGTGACCTGATAGACCCATGTGTCCTTTGCGACGATGTCCGCGCCCTCAATCGCACCACCCGAATAGCCGTCCGTTGCGGAGGCTTCCGCTGCGCCGCCGACTTTGAACTTGCCTGAGATAAAGGAATCCCATGCGTGTTTTGTGCCAAAGACAAAGATGAGATCGTATTCCTTCACGCCAAGCCCGATGCCGACCTGATACGCCTCCATCTTCATGTAGAGCTGTTCACCGGTGCGGTTGTTCTTGGCAAGACCTCGTCCGTGTGCGCCGCCGAGCAGCCCCACCTGCGAGCCCGTAGCACTGATTGTTGCGTATCCATAGGCATTGTTGATGACATCGCGCGCATCGGGAGAGAGCTCATAGAGGTTCGTGAGTGCTTGCGTGTGGAGCCCTTGGATTTCGGTGCGCTGCTGATTTGCACTTTTGGCGAGTACCGTGACTGAAAATGCGAGGAGCAGTGTGAGTGTGAGGATGATAAGCCGTGTTGGGAATTTCATGGTGACCTCCTTGCCGTATGGTAATAGAAATGAACGATAGAAAACCCTGATAAAATGAAGGCGTCAGATTGGCGCGACAGAATTCATCAGTGCTTCCTATATTTTATTCTACGGTCTTTTGCTGTCACTGGCAAGAAAAAGATAGATTGGAATACGTTGCGGACAGCAGGAGATCCATATAAAATCTGCATAGTAAAGGAGCATTGCATGAGGCAATGCTCCTTTTGCTTTTGTAAATACTTTTGTAAATATCAGCGCAGCACGAAACTCAGCAGCGTGATCTCGAGCATGGCAGCGAGTCCGAGGACGAGCGTACCCATCGTCTGGACGCGGTAGCCCTGATCGGGGGTCAGTCCGCTGAACTCGGAGACGACCCAGAAGTAGGAGTCGTTTGCGTGCGAGACCGTCATTGCGCCCGCACCGATCGCCATACAGACGAGCGTCGCCTGAATCGGCGTATCAAAGCCGAGCACGGTGAGCAGCGGTGCAATGATGCCCGCCGTGGTAATCATTGCGACCGTGGACGAGCCCTGTGCTGTCTTGAGCACCGCAGCGAGCAGGAACGGGAAGAAAATGCCCATGCCGCCGAACACGTCCGCGTGCGCCGAGATGTACTTGACCATATCCGAGACTGCAATCACCTTGCCAAGCACGCCGCCCGCCGCCGTGATAAAGAGGATCGGGCCGACCGTCATGAGGCTGTTGTTGCAGATCGCATAGAACTCCTCCGAGCGTCCCACGGAGAAGAGCTGCAGCGTTGCGAGCGCCATGCCGGCAGCGAGTGCGATGATCGGCGTGCCGAGGAAGCGGATGAGCTCGGGGACAAATCCCGTCAGTCCCAGCATTGCGACCACGGAGGACAGCGCCATCAGCGAGATTGGAACCATGATCGGAGCGAGTGTGCTGAACGCCGAGGGCAGCTTGCCATAGGAGGCAATGAGATCGTTGTAGACCTTTGCGACCTCCTCAGGATCGACCTCGTCCTTGGACTGCACGCGTGTGCCGATCCAGCGTGCGAAGAAATAGCCTGCAATCAGCGGGAAAATGGAGCAGAGAAGACCCAGCCCGATGACCTGCAGCAGGTAGTCGCCAATGCCGAGCGTGCTCGCCGCCGCGATCGGCCCCGGTGTCGGCGGGATGAAGACATGCGAGATGAAGAGACCGGAGCTCAGGGCAAAGGTCATCGAGACTGCAGAGACCGCCGTGCGGCGCACAAGCGCCTTGCGGATCGGGTCGAGAATGACGAAGCCCGAGTCGCAGAAGACGGGGATCGACACCACCCAGCCCATGAGCTGAACGGCGATGACGGGGTTGTCCTTGCCGACGAGGCGGATCATCATGTCCGCGAGTTTCAGCGCGCCGCCCGTCTTTTCCAGCACCATGCCGATCATCGCACCGAGGATGATAACGATACCGATGCTTGTAAATGTCCCCGAGAACCCTTGCCCGACAACAGTTGCAAGACCGTGCTGCACCGTGCCGTCCGCGAGCCTATGATCCACGAGGGGGATGCCCGCGACGAGTCCGAGTGCGAGCGAGACCAACATGATCGAGATGAACGGATGAATGCGCAGCTTTGAGATCATGACGATCATAATGACAATCGCGACCCAAAAGGCGAGGATAAGCGGTAATCCGGTCATATCAAAACCTCCTTGCATTGGGGCACAATGATTCGCTGTGCCCATTCAAATGAAACGTCCCTGCACTGCTATTTTAATCCCATTCAAAAATTTTGGCAAGCAGAAACATAAAAAACGGACACAGTAAATGCGTCCGCTCATATGAATTTATGCCGTAATCCCGAGAATCTTGTCCAGCTTCTCGCGGTCGTAGCTGAGGGCGAAGTCTTTGCCGTCCGCCGTTGTGACGGGGACAATCGTGTCGCCCGAGAGGCGGCGACACTCCTCGCGCGCCGCCTCATCCTTCTCGATGTTGAATTCCTCGTAGGGGATGCCGCGGTATTTGAGGTATTTCTTCACCTTGACGCACCACGGGCAGACCGTGATGGAGTAGACCTTTACCATAGCCATCCCTCCTCACGCGCCGATGAGGCGGTCGATGGCGGGCTGATCGAAGCCGCGCACATACTCGCCGCTATCCGCGAGGATGACGGGGCATGCGCCCTCGCCCGTGAGCTTGATGAGATCATCGTAGGCGGCAGGCTCCTTCTCGATATCGCGGACGGTGTACGCGACGCCCTTCTTGTCGAGATACTTCTTTGCCTTCGTGCACCACGGGCACGCGTCGAATGAAAAAACCTGAATCATGGAAATGCCCTCCTTATCGTTTGTATCGAATAGTTCGTTACTTCTGGACGCCCCTATCGGCTCACTGCGTTCGCCACTTCCCCGTAGCGACGGGGGAAGCTAATATGCCGTTTTCGAAAGCCTCCCCTGCCACAGCGGGGGAGGGAACCATGCGCAGCATGGTGGAAGGGGCGCCCCTCATCACTTCTTCAAACTTGCGAGATACTTCTCCGCATGGAGCGCAGCAGTCGTACCGTCGGCGGCGGCGGTTGTCAGCTGGTGGATCTCCTTGACGCGAATGTCGCCCGCGACAAAGACCCCCGGGATCTCCGTGCGGCAGTTCTCATCCGCCGCGATGTAGCCCGTTTCCGTAAGCTTCAGCTGCCCTACAAAGAGATCGGTATTCGGGAGAACACCGATGTTGACGAAGATGCTGTCCACAGGTAGCGTCTCGGTCTTGCCCGTATCTTTGTGTAGGAGGTCAACCGACGTAAGCCGATCCTCGCCGTTTAGATGCGTGATCTCCGTCTCGAGCATCACCGTCACCTTTGGATTCCGATAGAGCGCATCCTGCGAGGACTTGTCTGCGCGCAGCTGCGAGCGGTGAATGAGATAGAGATGCGAAGCGTACTTCGTGAGGAAGTTCGCCGCATCCACTGCCGCGTTGCCGCCGCCCATCACCGAGATCACCTTGTTCTGATACGTGTGTCCGTCGCACAGCTCGCAGTAGTGCACGCCGCGATTGAAATAGTGCGGCTCCTGCGGCAGCGGCAGCTTGCGGCGGTTCATACCCGAGGCGATGATGATAACGGGCGTCTCATAGATATACGTCTCCGTCTCCACGATCTTCGGCGTGCTCTTGAGGTCAACGCGCTCGATGCGGTCGAACTCGTCAATCTCCGCGCCGAAATTCGTCGCCTGTTTTTCGAGCGTGCCGATCAACTCCATCCCGCTCACGCGCTCGAAGCCCGGATAGTTCTCAATGTCCGCCGCTGTCGCGATCTGCCCGCCGACGAGCGAGTTCTCAAGCACAAGTGTGCGCAGGTTCATGCGACCTGCGTAGAGCGCGGCGGTTAGCCCCGCCATGCCTGCGCCGATGATGACGACATCCTTTTGAATACGTTCCTTTGCCATGGATTCATCTCCTTTGACTGCCCGCTATAGAGGGAACGGGCGTATATACATCTGCCTGAACTTTTTGCAGTTATATTGACCTTTTGATTTATTATAACACAGCTGTCAATACTTGGATAGTATCTACCAAAAAGAAATTATTCTTTATTAGTTGCTTCGTGACAGACAAGAGCGCACAAAAATAGCCCACACTCCACTGTGGACTATCTTTGCTGTGTATTATATTTTAGGAGAGCTTTGGAAACGTCCGAGGACGTTCCCTAACGAAAGCCTGTATAGAATATAGCACACATGAGAAAGAAAATCAATAGGTCTATGAGAAAAATTTTCAGCGGAAATTACGATATCTCAGTAATCGCATCCATCTGCGTATATGGCTTGATGTCGACCACACTGCTGCCGTCGAGGGCGTCGAGTCCCTTCACGCGGAGGACGCTGCCGTTGCACTCGATCAGCTCGACGATGCAGAGCGAGAGCGGATTTGGACGGCCGGGAGAGCGGCTGGCAAAGACACCGTGCAGCTCCTTCGCGGCGGGCGGGATGGTCTTTAGGATGTCGCGCTTCGCGAGATGCGCCCAGTAGAGGACGATGAGGTGCTTGTTCTGTTCGATCTTTAGGAGTCCGTCCGCAAAGTCGGGGTGAATCTCGATCTCGGAGACCTCCTCGCTCATGTGCCCCTGACGCGGGATATCCGTGAGGTTCTTGTATGCGTTCCGGACGATGCCGATTTCTTGCAGCTGCATGATGTTCCTTTCTAGCAGAGCGCTTTCACAGTCTCTCCCTCGGGTGTCTCTGCGAGGAGAATCATGAGGCGGGCGTAGAGCGCCTCAATGGGGAGTGTGCCGCCCGAGAGTGCGCCGAGCTCTGCTGCGCGGACACCTACCTCATAGTGTGTGATGTCGGCGCCGTCGTAAATGCACTGGGTCGTGAGGGCGATGGTGCAGGCGCGCGTCTTTGCGCGGTCAAGCGAGGGGAGGAAGCTCTCCTCCGCATCGTCGCCCGGGACACTGCCGAGCCCGTAGCCCTCGAGGATGATGCCGCGATAGCCCGACGCGATGTGTGCATCAATTGTGACGGGCTTCATGCCAGGGTAGAGACGGATGACAGCGACGCGTTCATCGAGTGCATCGCGCAGGTGGAAGAGGGCTGTTGGTGCAGATGGCGCGGCGAGGTCGATCTCAGGGCGTCCGATGCTGCGGAATGCGTCGTCTGCGAGGGAGTACATCTTCTTCGCCGCGTTGCCGTGGATGAGCCGCCCGCCAAAGGCGACGGCAACACCCGCAAAGCCGCTACACGCTGCCTCGTATGCGAGACGGAGATTGCTCTCTGCATCCGAACCTGCAAGTCCGAGCGGGCGCTGTGAGCCCGTGAGCATGACGGGGCGGTCTATCCCCTCGAGCATATAGTAGAGTGCGGCGGCGGTATATGCCATCGTATCTGTTCCGTGGGTGACAATGAAGCCGTCATATGTCGTGCGGCACTCCGCGATCCTGCGCGCAATGATCTGCCAGTGACATGGAGCGATATTCGTGGAGTCGAGGGCGAGGAGATCGACGACCTCCAGTGAGCCGTCTTCTGCACCGATTGCCGCGCCCATATCTTCGGCAGTGAGGGCGGGGCGCAGCCCATGCTCAGTCTCGCGTGAGGCGATTGTGCCGCCCGTGGCAAGGAGGAGGATTTTCATGAGGGCGTACCTTTCTTTTCGCGCCTGCGCGCTGCGAAATCGATCCAGATGTGATGCAGGGTCATGAAGGGACGGTGCAGGAGCATCCGAGGCCCGCTGTAGCGCATGACCTCGCGGATGCGCGCGCGCATATCCATGCTGTAGCAGTGCACGGGGCAGACGGAGCAGAACGATTTCACATCCATGCGCGGGCAGCGGATGATGCGTGTGCGCGCGTATTCGAGGAGTTGGCGGCAGTCGGGGCAGAGCGCGGGGATTCCCTCGGCGGGGTATTCCTGTACACGATGTGCATGGCTGTGCCCGCGGCAGTAGAGGGCGATCATCTCCGTCATGACCTCCGCCTCCATTGTGCGTTTTCGTTCGGTATCCATGTGCGTGCTCCTTTTAGAAAAGTCTATAGACAGTATACTATGTAGGAATTTCGTTCTGCAAGGGGCGGCGGGATATTTCCGCAAAAATGCCGCCCGTACGCAAACAGGCGGCATTCGTAGGCATTCGTTACAGAATCTCGAGAGTGTCGTCGACCATGATGCGTGGGAAGCCCTCGCCGATGAGGTGGATCTCGCCGGGCTGCGCCTCCGTGCCCGAGTCCTCGCTCTCGAAGTGGAGGGTGACGTGTCCGTGTGCGCGCAGGTTCGCATTTGCATCCGAGCCGACGCGTGCGACCTTGTAGCTGCGCTCGGCAATGACAATAGTGTCGCCCTCCCTGACATCCTCGGTCAAGCTGCCCTTCGTGTGCGAGATGACCATGTTCTCGTAGGAGTAGGGAACGTCCTTGTCAAAGATGATGAGGTTGCCGCGCGTCTGGAGCAGCTGGAGTGCAAAATCTCCGATGGCGGTCAATGTGACGCGGTACTTCATAAAATCCTCCCCTTTATAGCTTTAATCCTGCGCTTATTTTACTCCTTTATGGGGAAGATGGCAAGGGGTTATGAAAGTTTCGCGTGCGCCTTCGCCTCCTGTGCACGGCGGAACTTCTCGAGGAGGTCAAGTTTGTGCTCCATCTTGTGCACGAATTCGCGTGCGGCGGCACGATCCTCCTCGTTTGGATGATCCGCAGCGCGTACCCAACGCTCCTGCGCCTCGGGACTGTTGTGTGTATCATCGGGATCGGATTTCTTGCGGCGGGCGATGAGGGCGGGGGCAAGCTTCCCCTGTGCGGAGAAGGTGCCGAGGATTTCGCAGTTTGCGCCGAGGAGGTAGGCGGCACGTGCAAAGGAGGTGACGGCGTGCTCGGAGCCGACATCTGCGCCGTGCGTCTGGAAGAGGATGACGCACGCATTTCTGACCTTTGGCAGGTATGCCTTCATAAGATCGTCGGGACCGCCGCGCCGCAGCCAGTAGCCAAGCGCGACGACCTCATATGCGGATAGATCCGCCGGTGCGTCCTGCACGCGGAAGAGATCTGCGCCCGCCGTGCCCGCGATCTCTTCGGCGATGGCCTTTGTATTGCCCGTGGTGGATGAATAGATAACAGCCCATTTTCTCATTATGAATACTCCTTTACTTTTCCTGTGGCTTTGTTACAATACATTACATCATATTTTCTAAGGGGATGCAAGGATGTAGGTCACAGGAGAAGACAGCACCGCAGAGAATGCAAAAGGACAGACTGGCAGGGGGAATCCGGCATGAAACAGAAAATACGGTACGCGACAGCACTGCTATCGGCGGGACACGCGATGGTGGATTTCTATGCGAATTTCCTGCCGATCCTCCTGCCGCTGCTCATGATCAAGTTCGGACTGTCGCTGACGATGTGCGGTGTGCTCGTCATGGTCGCGTCGGTGACGACGAATATGCTGCAGCCCTTCTTCGGCTATCTCATGGACAAGCGGAACTTCAGCCCCGTGCTTCCGTACATCGTGCCCGCTGCAGCTGTGCCGATCTGCATGGTCGGCTTTGCAGGGCATGAGACACTGCTCTTCGTGCTTGTCGCGGTGACGGGGACGGCGGTCGCGGCGTATCATCCTCTCTCGTCGATGCTCGTCGGGCGGACGGCGGCGCGGGGGCGGGGCAACGGCATGATGAGCTATTTCATTGCGGGCGGAAATGCGGGCATGGCATTTGTGCCGCTCGTCCTCGTGGCATTCCTTGAAAAACTGTCGCTGAATGCGCTGCCGCTCCTTATCCTGCCTGCTGTACTCATGGGAGTGCTCCTTGCACGCTCGGGTCTGTGTGAGGTCTCGTCTCTGCCGGAACGGCGGGCGGCGGTGCGCCCGAAGCTCGCACGCGTCCTCTTTGCACGTACGACGATCACGCTGAATCTCGCGATGGGGCTGCGTTGCTGGACGCACGGCGCATTCGGGACGTTCTTGCCGCTGCTGCTCGTTGGAAATGGGGAGGATACGAGCGCGGCAGGACTCTTCCTCACGATCTTTATGCTCGGCGGCATGACGGGCGGTCTTGTCGGCGGCAATCTCGCGGACAGGTTCACGGGGCGTGCGATCATTGTGACGTTCCTCGTGCTTGGGATTCTGCCGTGCGCCTACTACTTTACCCATGTGAGCGCGGATGTGCTCGGCGGCATCGTGCTCTTTGCCGCGGGCTTTGCTCTGATGGCACCACAGCCGAGTTCGATTATATGGGCACAGCAGGCACTGCCCGAGAATGCAGCGATGGCATCGGGCATGATGCTCGGTATGTCGTTCGGACTCGGCAGTCTCGGTGTGGCGGCGACGGCGGCACTCGGCGATGTCATCGGGCTCGCGCCCGCCCTCCTCGTCTCCGTCCTTGCACTCCCCCTTGCGGCTATCCTCGCGCATATCACACCGGAGCCGAAGAACAGATGACATATACATAAATTATATTTCACATGAAAAATATTGATAGCATTTATTTTGCCTTCTCCTATTGAAAAGTGAACACGGTTCAAGTATTATGGAAGCATCATATGGGAATCTATTTCAGATGGGTTTCGATCAACAGAATAGGAGGCAGAATATGCTGCAGAGCAAGAGCTGGGACGGTTTTGAAGGGGGCGTCTGGCAGGAGGAGGTCAACGTCCGCGACTTCATTCAGCGCAACTACACGCCGTACGACGGCGACGAGAGCTTTCTCGCGCCGCCGACGGACGCGACGAACCGCCTGTGGGCACGCGTGCAGGAACTCCAGAAGGAGGAGCGCGCGAAGGGCGGCGTGCTCGACATGGAGACGGAGGTTGTATCTGGTCTGACGGCATACGGGCCGGGCTACATCGACCCCGCGCTGAAAGACCTCGAAAAGGTGGTCGGCCTCCAGACGGACAAGCCGCTGAAGCAGGCCTTCATGCCATACGGCGGCATCCGCATGGCGGAGGAGGCACTCGAGAACTACGGCTACAAGGTCAGCCCGAAGCTCCACGAGATCTTTACGAAGTACCACAAGACGCACAATGCGGCAGTATTCGATGCGTACACGGACGAGATCCGCGCGGCGCGCCGCAGTCACATCATCACGGGACTGCCCGACACGTACGGGCGCGGGCGAATCGTGGGCGACTACCGCCGTGTCGCCCTCTACGGCATCGATCATCTCATTGCGTTCAAACAGGGCGACCTGCTGAACTACGGCGACGGCATCATGAGCAACGATGTCATTCAGCAGCGCGAGGAGGTCGCGGAGCAGATTCGTGCGTTGAAGGGCATGAAGGAGATGGCGCAGCTCTATGGCTTTGACATCTCAGCACCCGCGAAGGACGCACGCGAGGCGGTGCAGTGGCTGTACTTCGGCTATCTCGCGGCGATCAAGACGCAGAACGGCGCGGCGATGAGCGTCGGGCGCATTTCGACCTTCCTCGACATCTACATCCAGCGCGACCTCGCACGCGGCATCCTCTTCGAGGAGGAGGCGCAGGAGCTTATCGATCACATCGTGCTGAAGTTCCGCATGGTGAAGTTCGCGCGCATCACGTCCTACAACGAGCTGTTCTCGGGTGACCCAATCTGGGCAACGCTTGAAATGGCGGGCATCGGCATGGACGGCCGCCACATGGTCACAAAGAATGACTTCCGTTTCCTCCACACGCTTGAGAACATGGGACCCTCTCCCGAGCCGAACCTCACCGTGCTATACTCCTCGAAGCTGCCGGAGAAGTTTAAGGACTACGCGGCGCGGATCTCCATCCGCACGAGCTCGATCCAGTACGAGAATGACGATGTGATGAAGCCCGAGTGGGGCGACGACTACTCGATCTGCTGCTGCGTTTCTGCGACGCAGACGGGTAAGGAGATGCAGTTCTTCGGTGCGCGTGCGAACCTCGCGAAGTGCCTGCTCTACGCGATCAACGGCGGCATGGATGAGAAGAGCGGCGTGCAGGTCGGGCCTGCCTACCGCCCGATCCGCACGGAGTACCTTGAGTACGACAACGTCATCATCAAGTACGAGCGTATGATGGACTGGCTTGCACACGTCTACGTGAACGCGCTGAACATCATCCAGTATATGCATGACAAGTACTACTACGAAGCGGCGGAGATGGCACTCATCGACACGGACGTGCGCCGCACATTCGCAACGGGCATTGCGGGCTTCTCGCACGTGGTCGACTCGCTGTCGGCGATTAAGTATGCAAAGGTGAAGCCGATCTACAACGACCGCATCGTCGTGGACTATGAGGTCGAGGGGGACTTCCCGCGCTACGGCAACGACGATGACCGCGCGGACGAGATTGCAAAATGGGTGCTCAAGACCTTCCTCTCGAAGATCAAGGCGCGTCACACCTACCGCCACTCCGAGCCGACGACCTCCATCCTCACGATCACGTCGAACGTCGTCTACGGCAAGTACACGGGCGCAATGCCGGACGGCCGCCCCGCATGGACGCCGCTCGCGCCGGGTGCAAATCCGAGCTATGGCGCGGAGTGCTGCGGTCTGCTCGCCTCGCTCAACTCGGTCGCAAAGCTGCCGTATCACTGGGCGCTCGACGGCATCTCGAACACGCAGAGTATGAATCCCTCGGCGCTCGGACACAACGAGGATGAGCGCGTGCAGAACCTTGTGAGTGCGATGGACGGCTATTTCGATCAGGGGGCGCACCATCTGAACGTGAACGTGTTCGGGCGCGAGACGCTGGAGCACATCATGGAGCATCCCGAGGATCCCGCCTATGCGAACTTTACCATCCGCGTCTCGGGCTACGCGGTCAAGTTCATCAGTCTGACGCGTGAGCAGCAGGAGGATGTGATCGCGCGCACCTTCCATGAGCATATGTAAAGGCAGAATCAGCGCGACAGAGAGCTTCGGCTCGGTCGACGGCCCCGGCATCCGCTTCATCGTCTTTGTGCAGGGCTGCCGCTATCGCTGTCAGTACTGCCACAACCCAGAGACATGGGAGCGGGAGGGCGGCTATGAGGCGACGGCAGAGGAGATCTTTCGGCAGGCGTGGCGGTACCGCCCGTACTGGAAGCAGAAGGGCGGTATCACGGTCAGCGGCGGCGAGCCGCTGCTCCAACTCGCATTCGTGACGGAGCTGTTCCGTCTCGCGAAGGCAAAGGGGGTGAATACCGTCATCGACACGGCGGGCGAGCCGTTCACACGGGATGAGCCATTTTTTAACACGTTCGAGGAATTGCTGCCGCTCGTGGATTTGTTCCTGCTCGATCTGAAGCACATCGATGATGAAGTGCACAGGGCACTCACGGGTGTATCGAATGAGAGTGCGCTTGCACTGGCTCAGTTCCTTTCGGAGCGCGGCAAGCGGATGTGGATTCGCCATGTGCTCGTGCCGGGATGGACGACGGGGGAGGACGATCTCGCCCGACTCTCGGAGTTCATCGCGGGACTGGGGACGGTTGACCGCGTGGAGGTGCTGCCCTATCATGCGATGGCACTCCACAAGTATGAGGAGCTACGTCTGCCGTATCGGCTCGGGGACACACCCGCACCGACGGCGGAGGAGATTGCCTGTGCGGAGAAGATTCTGCGCGTGGGGGAGTATACGGGATATTTGAAGAAATAAAATAAGGGATGTTGTACGATGCGCTTCGTACAACATCCCTTATTTATTTCCTGCACAGCCGAATCACGACATCCTCGAGCAATTCGTCTCCTGCCTGTCCCGTTTTCAGCAGATAGTCCGCATCAGCGAGGGAGAGGACGGTGCGTTCGAGTGTCGCTTCGGAGAATGCCTTCGCGTGTCCCCCGAGTTTTTCGGCGATGAAGGGATGCAGTCCCATGATCTTGCCGAGCCCCTTCGGCGGTGTGCGGTTCATCAGCAGACGCTTTGCCTGCCAGAGCTGGCGGACATGGCGCACGAGGAGGGCGAGCAGGACGGTGAAGTGTACGCCGTCCGCACGGCAGCGTGCGAGGAGGTCGAGTGCCTGCCTGACATCGCGTGCACTCACGGCATCCATCAGCGCGAATACGGACACCTCGGGCATCTCCGAGAACGCCGCACGCAGATCGTCCTCTGTGAACTGGGGCTTGTCTGTGTAGAGCGTTAGCTTTTCCAGCTGGCGGTCGAGGAACTCAAGCGAAATCGTCGGCATGATGCCGACGACATTCAGAAAGAAGGTGCGCGCCTCCCTGTGCATGGAGCGGTTCATCTCGCGCAGCCGCCCGTTCAGCCAGTTCTCCACCGTCCATGGACGCACGGGTTCGCTCTCCAGCACGCGCCCGTATTTTTCAACCGTCTGATAGAGCTTGCGCCGCTTGTCAGGCTTCGTGTCAAGCGTAAAGATGACATAGGTGGTAGGGAGGAGGTCGGCGAGGCGGGCAATCAGCGCATCCGCCGCCGTATCCTTTGTCGCAGGGGCATCCTCGTCCCCGTCCTTTTTTTTCGTCGCACGGAAGATAGCGGCATCGCGTACGAGGACAACAATCTTGTCCGTGAAGAATGGTGCCGTTTCGAGTGACTCCATCAGTGCGTCGAGGGGCGGCATCTCCTCGTAGCGGATGAGTGCGTCCGCACGTTCCTCCGGCACAGGCAGAAGGCGGCGCAGGATCGCCTCCTCGGCGCGCCGCACATAGTAGCTCTCCTCGCCCGCAAGCAGGAAGACGTGCGGCGGCTCACCCTTTGCGAGCGATGCCATGAACTCTGCGTAGTTCATCGGCGGTAGCGTGCCATCTCTGCACCCACGGTGGTCGGCTCCGTGTGCCCCGAGTAGAGAACCGTATCGGGCGGTAGGGTAAAGACCTCGCGTGCGATGCTGTCCCAGAGCATCTGCTCATCGCCGCCCGGGAAATCGGTGCGGCCGACGCTCGCGCAGAAGATCGTATCGCCGACGAAGGCGACACCGTCCCGTGCACTGTAGAAGATGCAGGAGTCCGTGGTATGCCCAGGTGTGTAGCGCACCTCCAGAGCGACGTCGGGATTTGCCGCGAGCGTGATGACCTCGCGGTCGGAAAAGGTTGTCACGTCCGAGAGCGTTACACTGCCGCTGCCCCAGAGCGAGAGATTCCAACGCGGATCACTGTAGTAGCGCGGGCTGTCCTCGGCGGCATAGATGGGAGCACCTGCGCGTATGGAGAAGTCCTCTGCGCCGCCGATGTGGTCAAAATGACAGTGCGTGAGCAGGAGCCGCTCGATCGTCCATCCGCGCATCTCCGCGTGTTCGGCAAGCAGGTCGCCGTCCGAGCCCGCGTCGATGAGGAAGCCGTGCTGTGTTGTATCGTCGATATAGAAAAAGGCATTGGTCGGGATCATGTCACCGACGGTCATACATTCGATCATGTGGATTCTCCTCATCTTGCGGGAAATAGAAGTTGGAGGATGTGAACGCCCGTCTTGCCACACGCGTCAATGCCGTCACGGCAGTATTTGCACGAGCAGACGGCCTTCTCCGTCGGCAGCTTCTGTGCGTGCCGCTGGAAGTAGGCGTGCTGTTCCTCCTCCGTCATGGGGGTGAACATGGGGGACTTGCCGTTTTCGTAGCGGCGCGGGATGAGTTTCGCGTTGCCGGGAAAGCAGGGTGCGAGCAGTGCAGGCCCGTGAAAACGGGTCTTGTCAAAGTTCTCCTCCTGTTCGACGATGGTCACGTTCATCTTGCGCAGGAGAGAGCGAATCGCCTCCTGCATCCCGC
The DNA here is from genome assembly GCF_014250475.1 of Selenomonas timonae. Lineage (NCBI taxonomy): Bacteria > Bacillati > Bacillota > Negativicutes > Selenomonadales > Selenomonadaceae > Centipeda > Centipeda timonae. The sequence continues at coordinate 932,845 of NZ_CP060204.1, forward strand.
GCCGCTCCACCGCCGCCCAGCAGTCCTGCACAGTCATGCGCTCGCCGCCGTAGTCGGGGAAGGGAAAGCTCTCGTCCCGATCAATCAGCTCCCAGACATAGGTGAATGTGTCTGCATTGGAACTTTCCTCGACGATATTCGCGCAGTTGTTGCACGTCACGATTACGTGATCCTCGGGGGTCAGCTTCGGGTGATGCGGGCGGCAGCAGCCTGTCGTCTCCACCCCATAGTGCGCTTCGAGGTAGCGGCGCACCGCCGCGCTCTCGGCGGGAAAGTCTGCTTGGATTTTGCAGCTCGGATAAAAGATCATTGCCATAGATGTTCTCTCCTAAACATACACAGAGGCGAACAGGTCAGTCGTGTCTGCTGCTCCACTCATAGGCGCGGCGCGGGTCGCCGTTTTTGAGATAGATGATGCCGCAGTAAGTAAAGCCGCTCTTTTGCAGACAGTTCTGCATGGGGATGTTGTCCGCGTGGGTGTCGGCGCGCAGGTGCTCATGCTGCGCGCGTGCGAAGGCGAGTATGGCGCGGAATGTACCGCGTTCCGTTCCGTCGCTGCCCGCACGGTGAATCGTGGCATAGGGGGAGTCGTCGCGCCATGCCCCCTCAATGTGCGCATACGTCGGGTCGTCGCCGGGGATGAGCGCAAATGCGGCATGGAGATGCCCTGCCTCGTTTTCCAGCACATAGCTGACACCGCGCAGAATATCTGCGCGTACGATTTCCTCTGACGGATAGCCGCCGCTCCACTGCGTCATGTTGCCCGTGCGGCGCATAAAGGTGCGCGCCGCATCATAGATGCGCAGGATGTCCGTGACATCCCCCTCCTGTGCCTGCCGTACCATAATGTACCACCCCATTTCTACTCATTTTACACGATTTGCAGATATTTTGAAAGAAGCGTTTGCGGCAAAGGGGAAATAATGCTATACTGAATCACACTTTTTGAATGGGGGAGGATGGCATGAGTTCTTGGTTGATCTACGCGCTGCTCTCGGCGCTGTGCGCGGCGTTCGTGTCCATCTTTGGCAAGGTGGGCGTCGCGGGGCTCGACAGTAGCGCCGCAACGGCTGTGCGCGCCGTAATCATGGCGGTATTCCTCGTCGGTGTCGTCATCGCCGAGGGGCATACGGCTGACCTCCCGCAGGTATTCGCGGACAAGAAGGCGCTGCTCTTCGTTGCGCTCAGCGGCATCGCGGGCGCGCTCTCGTGGCTCTTCTACTTTTTGGCACTCAAGGACGGTGCGGTGACGCAGGTTGCCCCGATCGACAAGCTGAGCGTCGTCTTTGCCGTCGTGATTGCCGCCCTCATCTTCGGCGAGCGCGTGAGTTTCATGCACGGCATCGCGATTGCCATGATTGCGGCGGGCGGACTGCTGCTTGCGATCTTTCCTTAGGAAGTATTTCCGCCTCACAATCAATACAATAAAATCGCCCCCGTGCATCTGTTTCGTGATGTGCGGGGGCTGCTCTATGCTTAGTCGTTTTCGCGAATCTTTTCGTCTGCACGCGCGAGGAATTCGGCAATGGCACCCGTGTGCTCCACGGGGATCCAGACGGAGGCCTTGGGCTTCCACCGGTCGTTGGCACGTTTTCGATAGAAGGGGGTGATGGCGGTGTAGCGGCGTCCGCGTGAGCGGATGATGGATACGCGCAGTGCCTGCGTCGTCGAGATCTCAAGCATGCCGATTTCATCGGTTGCATCGATGTTCAGCGCAAGCTCCTTTGTCTCCTTTACCTTTTCTGCTCGTGACGATTTCTCTGCCATATTCGATTCCTCCCAACAAAATCTTTCTCATGGTTGAATCATACCATTTTTTTATGAATATGCCAAGATTTTCTAACAAAATCCCCCCACACAAGAAAATTTCGCTTGCCAGTGTGAGGGGATTTTCCTATTCGTCTTTGTAGAGCAGTGTGAGTGTGCCCGTGGCACGCGTTGCTGCGAGGTCGATGACGCGCTGATTGCGCGAGCCGCGAAAGTGCAGTGTGAGATCGCGTTCTTCCTCGCGGTAGTCGCCGTCGACGAGTACGTCGAGCTCATCGAGCAGGGCATCCACGGCGGGATTTTCTTGTGCGCGCAGCTCCTCAAGGGTGTAGCCCGTGTAGCTCCACACGTCCAGTCCTCGCGCGTGTGCTCCACGTGCGAGCGGGAGCAGGGCGGCGGGCTGCAAGAAGGGCTCACCGCCGCTGAGGGTGAGCCCTGTGAGGAGTGGGTTTTCGTCGAGTTCGGCGAGCACCGCGCCGACGGTCGTCATGCGCCCGCCGGTGCGCGGCTGTGTGTCCGGATTGTGACAGCCCGGACAGCGGCGCGGACAGCCCTGCGTAAAGACTGTCAGCCGTATGCCCTCGCCGTCGACGATGGAATCACGTGCAATCCCCGAGATGTGGATCTCAGTGGAGTCCGTGCTTGACGCGCTCATGCTCTTCGGCCTGCTTCGCATTGTTCCAGCGGTCCGTGGTGCCGACCAGGTAGCCCGTGATGCGGCGCACGCGCTCGAACTTCGGCTGGCGCATCTCGTAGCCGAGCGTGACACGACCGTCATCCGTCCCAGTGATGGAGAGGCGGTCAAGCTTCTCGTGGGTCTGTCCCTCGATGTATGCGATGTAGTTCTCAACCTCGTGCGGGGTGATATCCGAGAGGCCATTTACTGTGACGTTGATGTCGTTGACGATCATGCTGCATTCTCCTTTTTTTGCGCGCCCTGTCGGCGCGGTTTCCTCTTCGGCGATGTATCGCCGTTTCGTGAGGATTATACAACATCTAGTGGGTACTCGTCAATAGGAAATCTATATATAGTTGTTTGTTCACAGACTTATCCACAGGGATTTTTTGGAAAAATGGGGTATTTTTCCAAAAAACACCGATGAAAAAAGGCGTGGCGGACACGTTGCTGGAGTGAAAGTTATCCACAGTTTCCCTAGGGAGAAACTGTGGAATTTGTGGATAAAAGGAACACGATCTACGCCGTTACTTCTCTGCGTGAGCAGCTTCCTGTGGAGAAGTTTTTGCCGCTTCATCCTTCTCCTGAATGATGGTCTGGATGGGATAGGGGATGTCGATGCTCTCCGCGCGGTAGCGGTCGGTGAGCGCCTTGATGAACTCGTGCTTGATGATGCCCTGATGGTCGAACATACTTGAGGGCAGAATGACGTTGAAGTTGATGGAGGAGTCGCCGAAGTCCGTGTAGCGCACGAGCGGCTCCGCGTTCGGATTGTCGTCCACGCGTGCGAGCACTTCCTTCGCCGTCTCGATGGTGACGCGCTCGACAGTGGCGAGGTCGCTGTCATACGCGACCCCGACGGGGACGCTGATGTTGATGTTCAGCGTGGGTAGGCTGTAATTCGTGATGTTTGCGCCCGCGATGGTCTTGTTCGGAATGACGATGGTGTTACTCGCGCCGAGTGGGATGATGGTGGTAAAGCGCCATGTGATGTCCGTGACGCGTCCCTCCTCGCCCGAGCCGAGTTTGATGTAGTCGCCGATGCGCAGCTGCTTGGAGAGGATGAGGTGGAGACCGGAGAAGATATTGGCAAGCGTCTCCTGCAGGGCAAGGGCGACCGCCATACCGCCGACACCTGCCGCCGTCAGGATTGGAGCGATGGAGATGCCGTAGTATTGGAGGATGACGAGCAGCCCCATGGCGTAGATGACCCCGATGAGGATGCTGTTGAGCAGCGTTGTCTTGGGCAGGTTTCTCCCCGAGCGTTCAAAGTACATGGTGACAACACCGTCCACCGTGCGCGCAATGACACGCGTGATGGAGAAGACGTTGCTCGTAAAGAGGAGATACGAGAGCAGCTTGGTGAGTGTCGGGGAGATCTCAACGGCATCAATCGCCCAGTAGAGTCCGATGATGAAGCTGAAAAAGATCGGCACGCCGTGCATGGAACGGACGAAGACGTATTTCCACGTGCTCTCCTCAACGTCGAGATGATGGTTGATGTAGCGGCGGATGAGCTGGTCGACGATGATGCCGACGGTGAGCGAGGCGAGGACGATGCCGACGGGAACGATCAGGAGCTCGATGAGCGTGTTGAAGTCTATGGTATGTGAGAATATGGTCAAGGGAAACTCCTTTCAAAATAAAGGAATCGCTGATAAAATGAAGTCCGTCAGATTGGCGCAGATTTTTTCGTCCGAACTAGGAGGCAAACCGGACGCATAGCAAGGGCTATGTGGAGGATTTGCCGACGAAGTGCGGGCAAAAAAGATGTGCTAAGATGGCGGCGCTGAATTTATCAGTGCTTCCTAAAGTTCAATGTGCATGTGCCGGAACAAATTCCTCACGCGTGCCGATGAGCGTCATGGGGCCGATGGGGCTTGTAACGGTGCAGGTGAATTCGCATGCACCCGGCGCTGCTGCACCGTGATGGTGGCGCGGCGGGTCGATGATGGAGACGGCGCGTCCCTCTGCGCGCATACGCGACGAGAAATGGCCGTTGATGACGTTGAAGAGCTCGCCGACTGCATCGACGGCAAGCTCGTCCATGCCATCGAGAGAGACTCCGCTGTAGCCGCTTGCGAGGGAATAGAAGGCATCTACGGAGGCGGCAAGTGCAACGATCAACGGACTGCCGTCCGCATCGAGGTGCTGCGATATGGTGACGTAGGTCGGCTCCTGTTCGCGCGCCTCGTCGATTACTGCCTCCGCGCGTGCGTAGTCGGCAAGTCCCGTGAGAAATGTCTCAATGTACGAAGTATACAGTTCGCTCATTGCTCCTCCATCGCTTGCCGCATCTTGGCGAGTGCCGTACTGATCTCGTGATCGGAATAGGGCTTTTGGATGAACATGAGCGCGTGGTGCTCGTTGGCACACGCGATGTTTTCCTCTGTTGCTGCTGTCGAGAGCATGACGACGGGGAGCTTTGGATGCGTCTTGCGCAGACTGCGCAGCACAGTGCAGCCGTCGAGCTTTGGCAGGATGATGTCGAGAAAGACGGCGTCGGGCTTCTTGTCCGCAATGCGCCGCAGCGCCTCCTCACCGTCGCGCGCCTCAATGACTGTGTGCCCGCGGTCGAAGAGTTCCGCCTTGAGCTTGATGCGCACGAGGCGTGAGTCGTCAACAATCAGTATCTTCATGAGAGGTCTCCTTTGTAGGCAGCGCCGCCGCGCCGAAGGCGTGCGGAAGCAGCGCGGCAGGTGTGAGTATGCGCACGTCGCCCCGTGTGTTGGCGAGAATGATGCGTTTGATTGGAAATTCCACGAGCACCTGGCGGCACATGCCGCAGGGGGCACATGGTTCCGGGCTGTCTGCAATGACGGCAAGCGCCTCGAATTCCAGCTCACCCGCTGTGACAGCAGCTGCGATTGCCGCGCGCTCGGCGCAGATGCCGACGGGATAGGAGGCGTTCTCGACGTTGACGCCGCCGTAGACCCTGCCGCTCCGTGCGAGGAGCGCTGCCCCAACGGCGAATCCCGAGTAGGGCGCGTAGGCATGGCGGCGGAACTCTGCCGCGCGTGCGATCAGTTCTTTATCGTTCATGCCAGCCCTCCGCATCGACAGCGCCGTAGATGAGCTTCATCGGGGCAGGGGCAGCTGCGCCGATCTCGAACGCGGCGCGGAAGCGCTCCGCTCCCGCTGCGATCTGCTCCTCACTCTCCGCATAGAGGGTGGCGAGCGGCGCGCCCGCTGTGATGGCGTCCCTATATTTCTTGTGGAGGATGATGCCTGCCGCATGGTTGATCGTGCTATCCTTTGTCATGCGCCCCGCACCAAGCAGGACGGCGGTGCGCCCGACGGCTTCTGCGTCCAGACGTGTAAGATATCCGTCCGCGTCTGCCGTTATCGTGCGCTGCATACGCGCCTGCGGGAAGTTTGCCGTATCGTGCAGGACGGCAGTATCACCACCCTGCGCCGCCGTCATGCGCAGGAGCGCCTCGAACGCTGCGCCGCTGCGGATTGCATTTTCTGCGCGTGCATGACATTCCTCGAATGCACCCTGTCCTGCGAGCTGCAGCATGCCCGCCGCAAGTGCGAGCGAGACCGTGCGCAGATCGTCAGGCCCCGCGCCGCGCAGGACGCTGACCGCCTCTGCAACCTCGAGGCTGTTGCCGACGGCATTGCCGAGCGGCGCATCCATATTCGTGAGGAGGGCGGCGGTGGGGAAGTTTGCTGTCTTTCCGATGGCAACCATCGTCTCTGCAAGTTCGCGCGCCTCTTCCAGTGTTTTCATGAAGGCGCCGCGTCCGACCTTTACATCGAGGAGGACGGCGTCCGCACCCGAGGCGAGCTTCTTGCTCATGATGGAGGATGCGATCAGCGGAATGCTGTCGACAGTTGCTGTCACGTCGCGCAGGGCATAGAGCAGCTTGTCTGCGCGCGCGAGGGTGCCCGTCTGCGCGATAAGGGAAAGTCCGCATTCCTTTACGACAGTAATGAATTCGTCCTGCGAGAGATTTGTACGAAAGCCGGGGATGGATTCGAGTTTGTCGATGGTGCCGCCCGTATGGCCGAGTCCGCGTCCCGACATCTTCGGGGCTTTGCAGCCGCACGCAGCGACGATGGGGCTGACGATGAACGTGGTCTTGTCACCGACGCCGCCCGTCGAATGCTTGTCGATCTTGTGCCCCGCGATGGCGGAGAGGTCGACGTGGTCGCCCGATGCCGCCATGATTTTGGTGAGGGCGGTGGTCTCCGCGATCGTCATGCCGCGCAGGCAGATTGCCATGAGGAGCGCCGCGACCTGGTAGTCGGGAACCTCTCCGGCAACATAGCCGTCTATGATATAGGAAAGCTCATCCGCAGCAAGTTCGCCGCCGTGCTTCTTCTTCGTGATGATGTCATACATGTTCATAGGAAAGCTCCTAGTTTAGAATGCGCGGCAGGAAGCTCTCGCCCTTTGTCGTCAGCTCCGCTCCAAATATATCGGCAATCGTTGCACCGATCATGGCAAAGGTCGGATAGGTGCCGAGGTTGACGGGCGCGATCTTCTCTCCGTAGATGAGGAGGGGGACGTACTCGCGCGTGTGATCCGTGCCCGCAGCACCCGGGTCGCATCCGTGATCTGCCGTAATCATGAGCACATCGTCTGCACGCATGGAGGGGAGGAAGTCCGCGAGCCAGTCGTCGAACTCCTGCATGGCGCGCGCATAGCCGGGCACGTCGCGGCGGTGTCCGTAGATCATGTCGCCGTCGACGAGGTTGACGAACGCGAGCCCCGTAAAGTCTTCGTCAAGAAGCGCTGTGGTCTTCTTCATGCCGTCGGCATTTGACTCGTTGACGCCGAGCGAACGCGTGAGTCCACGTCCGCCGAAGATGTCCGAGATCTTGCCGACCCCGATCACGTCATACTGCGCGCGGCTGAGTGCATCGAGTATCGTATCGCCCGTCGGATCGAGGGAGAAGTCGTGGCGGCGCGCCGTGCGCGTGTAGTTCGGATACGTACCGACGAAGGGGCGCGCGATAATGCGTCCGACGCCATGTGCGCCCTGCATGATTGTACGTGCCTTGCGGCAGTAATCGTACAGCTCCTCTACGGGGACGTGCTCCTCGTGTGCTGCGATCTGCAGCACGCTGTCGGCGGAGGTGTAGACGATGAGCGCACCCGTCTCCTCGTGCTCCTGTCCGTAGTCGTGGATGACCGCCGTGCCAGAGTAGGGCTTGTTGCAGAGTATCTTGCGCCCGAATGCCTCCTCAAGTTCCGTAACAACCTCGGGCGGGAAGCCGTCGGGGTAGGTCGGCATGGGCTCGTTGCGCACGATGCCCGCCATCTCCCAGTGACCGATGGTTGTATCCTTTCCACGTGAGAGTTCGCGCAGACGCGCATGTGCGCCGATGGGTGCTGCGTCAGGCGTGCCCGTTCTCACACCGTCGATGTTGTAAATGCCGAGACGCGTGAGGTTTGCGGCGGGGAAGAGTCCGCTCTCTGTGACGGAGCGCAGCGTACTGCACGAGGCAGCGTCACCGAAGTCCGTCGCATCGGGCGCAGCGCCGCAGCCGAAGCTGTCGAGCACGATGAGAAATACGCGTTTGATTCCACTTTTTTGCATAATTGTCACCTTTCCTACAGTTCCAACCCCGCGCGTTTGCGCGCGTGATATTCGCGGTCGAGAATACCGAGCACGACGAGGTTCTCGTAGACGCCGCGATGCAGGATCGTCTCGCGGATCAGCGCCTCGCGCACCATGCCCTCGCTCTCGTAGAGATGCAGGGCGCGCGCGTTGTAGTCCTTGCAGTCGAGCCACGCGCGGTGCGCCCCCATATCCTCGAACGCCCACGCCTTCAGGAGTTTCATCGCCTCGTGTCCGTAACTGAGCCCTTTCTTCCCGATGATGACATGTGTCCACTCCTGCTCCTTGGAGGCAAGCAGGAGTCCCGTGACGTGGAGATAGCCGACACATTCGCCGCTCTCGCGCTCTTCGACAATGATGTCCATCGCCGCGCGTCCCTGTGTGACGATCGTCTCGTGATCTGCGCGTGAAAACGGGACGATGTAGTCGCTGTTGTCTTTTTCTTCCTGCAGGGCGCAGATGTAGTCGACATCTGCAATCTCTGCGCGGCGCAGACGCAGGCGTGAACCCTCTTTCAATATTTCAGACATAATGTCCTCCCTTGTTTCAATCTTTTCCTTTATTTTACATTGAACGGACATGGAAATGCAAGGCGTCTGTGCCGGCACCATAATTATAGATTGACGATAGGGGACGAACATCTTATAATGGAAAGACAAAATAGGGAATGTATGTCGAATGGGAGGCAGGGCATGGCAGCACAGAAAAAACCGTCGGTGCGCGATGTGCTTTGGCGCAAAAAGCGTGCGCGTGATCAGATGCTCGATACCGTGGGGAAACTCTGCGACGAGTCATGGGCGCTTTTTGAAAGAATCGCTGCAGAGCGTTCCGCGCGCTCAAAGGATGCCATAACAGCAAGGGAAATCACGCTGCGCCTGCGCGCTCTCGCCTATCTGATCGAGGGCGAGCACTATATCGACCGCATTGCCTTTGAACTGCAGACAAAAGATGTCTATATGGCTGCGAACGAGGTTGCAAGAGCCTACGTTTCGGAAATGGTTCTGCGGTATCTCGATGCGATTCTTCTCTTTGGAAAGCAGTCCGAATGGGACAATGAGACTGTGCAGGAGGAGTATCAGACATCGCTCGAAAAAGGTCTTGAGGAGATACGCGTGGCACTCGTTCCTGCGGCGCCGCAGCAGGTGGCTGAGAGCGAGAGCACCGAGAACGATTGACAGCAACAGATTGTAGGAGGCTCGCCGCTGATGTTCGGTATGTCGATGGATATAGGAATTGACCTTGGGACGGCCAATGTGCTCGTCTACGTCAAGGGCAAGGGGGTTGTCCTCAAGGAACCCTCCGTGGTCGCGGTGAACCGCGACACGAATCAGGTGCTTGCGATCGGCGAAGAGGCGCGGCGGATGATCGGGCGCACGCCCGGCAACATCGTTGCAATTCGTCCGCTACGCGACGGCGTCATCGCGGACTATGATATAACGGAGAGTATGCTGCGCTTCTTCATCGAAAAGGTGGTCGGGCGCAGCATTGTCTTCCGCCCGCGCATCATGATCTGCATCCCCTCGGGGGTGACGATGGTGGAGCAGCGCGCCGTGCAGGAGGCCGCTGAGCAGGCGGGGGCGCGGCACATCCAGCTCATCGAGGAGCCGCTTGCTGCGGCGATGGGCGCAGGACTCGACATCGTGGAGGCACAGGGGTCGATGGTTGTCGACATTGGCGGCGGCACAACGGATGTCGCCGTCATCAGCCTCGGCGGCGTCGTGACGAGTGAGAGCATCCGCATTGCGGGCGATACGTTCGATGAGGATCTGATCAACTACGTCAAGCGCGAGTTCAATCTGCTCATCGGCGAGCGCACGGCGGAGGATCTCAAGCTGCGCGTCGGTGCGGCGTATACGACTGCGCGGCGTGAGCAGATGGACATCCGCGGGCGTGATCTGCTTACGGGTCTGCCGAAGAATATCACGATCTCCACGGCACAGGCCTCCTCCGCAATTGAGGGCTCGGTCATGCGCATTGTGGACTGCGTAAAGAAGGTGCTCGAGGAGACGCCGCCGGAGCTCGCGGCGGACATCATGGATCGCGGTATCGTATTGACGGGCGGCGGAGCACTGCTCTATGGCATGGCAGATCTCATTCAGCGCGAGACGGGGACGCCGACGCTTGTGGCAGATGATCCCATGACCTGTGTTGTGCTCGGCTGCGGCAAGGCTCTTGATATCTTCGATAAATTTGACGGCAAGGCGACAAATACAAGTTTTGGGCGAAAAAAATAAAGGGAATTTCTATTTTACAGCGAAATTATAAACATTGGACAACTTTCGTGAAAAAGAGGGATGAACTATGTGGAGAGGACTCTATATTGCAGCCTCGGGCATGATTACGGAGACCAAGCACACGGACATGATCGCGAACAACCTCGCGAATGCGTCGACCACGGGCTACAAGCGCGACGACATGGCGATCCGCGAGTTCGAGCCGATGCTGCTTCGCCGCATCAATGACAACTCTGCGGATACCAAGGTGACGAGCTTCAAGGGCTTTCGCGTCGAGGGGAATCGTGCGCCGATCGTCGGTACGCTCGGGCTCGGGTCTGCCGTGGATGAGATTGCGACGGAGCATCTGCAGGGCGCGATGCAGACGACGGGCAACACCTATGACTTTGCGATCTCGGGACAAGGCTACTTCGTCGTCAATACGATTGATGGACCGCGCTATACACGTGATGGCGGCTTCTACCGCTCGACGAACGGAACTCTGCTCAATATGCGCGGGCAGGAGGTGCTCTCCTCACGCGGGCGCTCAATCAGGATTCCGGAGAATGCGCAGCGTGTGAATGTCTCGAGCGACGGACGCATCTACGCGGACGGTGCAGAGGTTGCGCAGCTCGGCTTTGTGCAGTTTGCTGGGAAGAATGCGGTCATCAAGCAGGGAGACAATCTCTACCGCCCCCAGGAAGGCGCGCGTCCACAGCAGGCGACGGGCACGATCGAGCAGGGGATGCTTGAGATGTCGAATACGAGCATTGTCACGGAGATGGTCGAGCTCATCAACAACTACCGTGTCTACGAGGCAGGCTCGAAGGCCGTGCAGACACAGGACACGCTGCTCGACAAGGCGGTCAATGATGTCGGCCGCACGAGTTAAAATTATTTAAGGAACGACCCCTTTTATTCGATATAAAAATGTGAATGACTTATCATCTTTCCTTGGAGGGGGATATCGACTATGATGCGAGCACTTTGGTCTGCGGCGTCCGGCATGAAGGCGCAGCAGGTGCATATGGACATCGTTGCGCACAATATTGCGAACGTCAACACTTACGGCGGAAAAAAGGTGCGTGCGGAGTTCCAGGATCTCGTCTATCAGACGCTGCGTGAGGCGGGCGCACAGAACGGCGCGGATTCGCAGTATCCGACGGCGCTCCAGATCGGTCTCGGTACGCGTGTGGCTGCGACGCAGCGCGTCTTTACACAGGGACCGCTCCAGACGACGGACAACCCCACGGACATCGGCATTCAGGGCGAGGGCTTTTTCCGCGTCACGATGCCCGATGGTACGACGGCATACACGCGTGACGGCACGTGGAAGCTCGACAGCGATCGCCGCATGGTGACGACGGACGGCTATCTGCTTGCCGACGGCATCACGATCGGTCAGAATGCGCCGCTCGACTCCATCACGATCTCGGGTGACGGGCGTGTGTCCTACCGCGAGGCAGGACAGAATCAGCAGCAGGAGGCAGGGCAGATCACACTTGCTCGCTTTGTCAATCCGGCAGGACTTACCTCCATTGGCAAGAATCTCTTCGTTGTGTCCGATGCTTCGGGCGAGGCGATCGAGTCGAATCCCGGCGTGGATGGTGCGGGTACGCTCACACAGGGAACCCTTGAGATGAGCAATGTGCAGATCGTTGAGGAAATGGTTGAGATGATCGTCTCCCAGCGTGCCTACGAGTCCAACTCGAAGGCGATCACGACATCGGATTCGATGCTCGAGATTGCGAATTCACTCAAGCGTTGAGCTTTCAAAGACGTACGATTACAGCCATTCTATGCCTATGGAGTGGCTTATTCGCTTTTCTGTGGGTGGGTACAGCAGAGGCCTCTGCCTACAATCCTGCCCAGGGCGATCACTTCCCCACCATTCTGTCCTCGGCGCAGCTCTCTGCACTCGCAGAGCAGAAGATCGAGGAGAAGCTTGCCGGGATCGGCGAGACGCGGCGGCATGAGCTGCGCCTGCAGCGTGTGGCGTCGACGATGCACCTCCCTGCGGGCGAGGTGACAGCGGTTGTCGAGTTTCCCCGCGGGCTGCCCTATGGACGGGAGTTCCCGGCGGTATTTGCCATCTACATCGATGGCGTCATGCATCGGAAGGCGACGAGCTACTATCAGCTGACCGTCTATGACCGCGTGCTCGTGGCGATGACGGATATTCGTGCGGAGGAGGCAATCTCTCCCGCAAATGCGCGCGTCGAGGAACGGGCGGTGGATACCCTGCCCGAATTGACGCTCACTGATTTTGCACGTGTGGATGGTCGTGTTGCGGGGCGTTACATTCGCAAGGATGTGACGATCACACCCTCGCTGCTTGCGATGCCGCTCGTCATACGTGCAGGCAATCCCGTGGAGCTCGTTCTGGATGCAAATGGCATCGTGATTCGCGCTGAGGGCGTGGCGCTCGAGCCGGGACGCATCGACTACACGATCCGCGTACGCAATGTGAGCTCTGGTAAAATCCTGCGCGGCAAGGTGATTGATGCGCACACGGTTCAGGTCATCGGATGAAATTTTCCCTCAATTTTCCATAAGGAGTTCGATATGAGTAAACAAAAATGGCTCGCAGGCGTGCTCGCCGCTGCACTCTGCACGGCAAGTCTCGCTCCCACTGTCTCGGCAGAATCCCTGTGGAATAATCCGAGCGGACATCCAACGAAGAGTCCGTTTTCCGATCATCGGGCGACGGGCATCGGGGACATCGTCACCATCGTCATCAGTGAGACAACAACGACTTCGGCAACGCGGAACTCCTCGAATGAGAAGAGCGGGTCGGTCAGTATTGGTGCAGGGCTTGGTATTTTCGACTTCCTGCAGGCCGCATCTGCAAACGGCTCGGACAAGTTCAGCGCCAAGGGCTCTGCCTCCTCCTCGAACCGCGTTGCGGGCAATGTCACCGTGACCGTGGTGGATGTCATGCCGAATGGCAATTTCGTCCTCGAGGGCACACAGTCCATTTGGCAGAACCGCAACGAGCACAAGATTGTCTTCCGCGGCACCTGTCGTCCCGAGGACATCTCGAGCTCGAATACGATCCTCTCGACGCGTGTGGCTGATGCGACGGTGCGCTTTGACGGAAAGGGGCCTCTGAACGCAAAGCAGCGGCAGGGCATCCTGACCCAGATCTTCAACATTTTGTTCTGACGGGAGGCGCTTTTTATGAAGAAATTGGGCATCCTTCTGCTCCTCCTTGGACTTGTGGTCGGAACACTGCCGGGAATTGCTTCGGCGGATTCCGCTGTGACGCGAATCAAGGATATCTCCAAGGTGCAGGGTGTGCGCTCCAACCAGCTCATGGGCTACGGTCTCGTCGTCGGTCTGGACGGCACGGGCGACGGCTCAAGCTCGGGGGAGACGGTACAGTCCATTGCAAATATGCTGACCACCTATGGCATCACGGTCAACAGCAGCTCGATCAAGCTGAAGAACGTCGCGGCGGTCATGGTGACGGCGACTCTGCCGCCGTTCGTGCGCGAGGGCGATACGCTCGATGTGACGGTCTCCTCGATTGGTGATGCGAAGAGCCTGCGCGGCGGTACGCTGCTCCAGACACCGCTGCGTGCGGGTAACGGTGAGGTCTATGTCGTTGCGCAGGGCAGTGTCTCGACGGGCGGCTTTGCCGCGGCGGGCGGCGGTAGCAGCATGACGAAGGCGTTCCCGACGGTCGGCATTGCTGTGAACGGCGGCATTGTCGAGCGTACGGTGGAGGACGATGGGATTGGTGCGAACGGGCAGCTTTCCCTTTCGCTTGCACGCCCTGACTTTACGACAGCGACACGGGTCGCGGGGGCGATCAACGCGCAGTATGGCAGTATCGCGCAGGCAAGCAATCCCGGACGCGTGGATGTGGCGATTCCGTCCTATTTCCGCGGGAACGTGGTCGGCTTTGTTGCCTCAATCGAAGAGCTGCCCGTCCGCCCCGACAATATGGCGCGTGTCATTGTGAACGAGCGCACGGGGACGATCATCACGGGCGGCGATGTCTCCGTCGATACGGTTGCAATCACGCAGGGCGGGCTGACGATCCGCATTCAGGGGGCGACAGATGTCTCGCAGCCGGGACCGTTCAGCTATGGAAATACGGTCGTCACGCAGGATGCCGATGTCGAAGTGAACGATATGAAGGGAAATACGATCATCCTGCCCGCAACGACCAATATCAGCGACATTGTGGGCGCACTCAACACCGTGGGAGCGAATCCACGTGAGATCATCTCCATCTTGCAGGCGATGAAGGCGGCAGGGGCACTGCACGCCGAACTCGATATAGTTTAAGGAGGTAGCCTATGACGATTCAGCCAATTGGCGACAACGCACTTTTGGGCGGTGCCGCACAGCCCTCCTACGATGCGGCGCGCATGAGCGCTGAGAGCAAATCCTTTCAGGCGACGCTTGACGAGCTGCAGCGCAAGGCTGCGGCAGCACCTGAGACAGAGGAGACGGGTTACGTCCCGAAGAATCCAATGAGCGCCGAGGAGCGTGAGGCGAAGAAGTTACGTGAGGCGTGCGAGGGCTTCGAGGCAATGTTTCTCAGCATGATGTATAAGCAAATGCGGGCGACCGTGCCGGAGGGAGGCCTCTTTGGAAAAAAGTCCAACGCGCTTGAGATCTTCGAGGATATGCGCGATACGGAGATGATGAATGCGGCGGCAAAGAGCGGCGGCATCGGCATCGCAGATATGATGTATAAGCAGTTGACCATCAAGACCAGATGAGATATAATGTAGACTTATAAGGGGATGCTGCCAGCGCAGCTTCCCCTTTTCTATTGCGGATATTATGTCCTTAGTTTGGAGTGTTTATGCGTATCTTGAAGAAAATCCTTGTGCTTCTGGCGGCGCTGCTCTTGACGGCGTCCTCCTATGCGTGGGCGGCGGAGCTGAACGATCTGCGCACGTCGAGTACGGCGGAGCGCGATCGGCTCGTCTTTGACTTTTCAGAGATGCCCATCTATCATGTCAGCCTTTCCGAGGATGGGCGCGAGTTGACCTTTGATTTTGCGGATGCGGATGTGGCGGCGTTCAAACGAGCTTCTGTGCACACAAAGCGCATTGACTCCGTCTCCTATGCGTCGCGCAGCGGGCATTTTTATGTGACGGTCACGATGGCGAAGGGCATGAAGTATGCACTTGGCAATCTGATGAATCCTGCGCGTGTTTTTCTCGATGTGTCGCCTGCGGGAGCGAATCCGTCGAAGACGACGCCCGCCGAACCTCCCGTAAAGCTGTCGACGCAGCCAAAGCCCGGAAAAGCTGCGGAAGAGGAGCCGAAGAAGCCCACGCTCCCAATTCTGAAGGAAGAAACGATTGCGCCGGGGCTTATGCAGCGCACGTACATTTACGAAGATGAGGACGGGCAGGTGACTTCGTACTTCGTTGAGGCAGATCCCGTGCAGTACAGCGTTCGCTCCGCGCTTGCGCGCGGCATCATCCCGGGGCGGCAGACTGTAACGGGGATTGCGCGCGATACGAATGCAGTAGCGGCGATCAATGCCTCCTACTTTGCGGTAAACGGCGTGATTCTCGGCGTGACGAAGATCGACGGTACGATTGTCGGGACGACCTACTACGATCGCAGCGCATTCGGCGTGATGCCCGACGGCTCCTTTGTATTCGGCACGGTTTCCTACAACGGCACGGTGAAGATCGATCAGGTGACGCTGCCCGTTTCGGGGGTCAACGCCGAGCGCGGTGAGAACGGACTCATCATTTACAACCGCGCTTACGGCAGAACGACGGGGACAAATCCGTACGGGCTCGAATATGTGATTCGGGGGGGCCGCGTGGCAGAGATCAATACGAATGATTCCGTGATTCCCTCGGACGGCTACGTTGTCTCCGTGCACGGCTCCTCGATGGATGCCTTTGCCGCAGCGGGAACGCGCGTCGGTGACCCGACAGTGCTGAGAGAAGAGACGGGGGCGATGTGGGATCGTGCCGTGCAGATCGTCGGCGCAGGACCGCGTCTGGTCGAGAATGGCGTCGTTCATGTGACGGCGGGCGAGGAGCAGTTCCCCGGAGACATTCGTTACGGACGCGCGCCGCGCAGTGCTGTTGGGGTGACGAAGAGTGGAAAAGTGGTCTTTGCTGTGGTCGACGGGCGGCAGTCGCACAGCCACGGACTGACGCTGACGGAGTTCGCCGAGCTGCTCGTGAAATTCGGCGTCCAGAATGCAATCAATCTCGACGGCGGAGGCTCCTCTGCGCTCTATGTGAACGGCGGTGTTGTCAACTCTCCCTCGGACGGGTCGGAGCGGGCGGTCGGCAGTGCGCTGATTTTGCAGAAAAAATGATTTTCCCGCAGATGAGAGAGTCATGAAATAATTTTGACGGTCTGGGCGCAATATGATAGAATGTGTAAAGGTTTACACTCGATGGAAGAATGTTGGCGGAGCGCTCCTGCGCCCGATGTAGGTGATACGACGTTGAAGAACGACATGTTTGATGTCATACAGGCGGATCTTGAGGAATTTGAACCTGCGCTTGCAGAATCCATTATCTCCGAGACCGCTCTCATAACAGATGTGGGAGCACATCTTGTCTCCTCGGGGGGGAAGCGCTTGCGTCCCGCCCTTTTCCTGCTTGCGGCACGCGGCGGTGCGGCGTTTGATCGTGCGCGTGCGATGCCTGTTGCCGTTGCGCTCGAGCTGATTCACACGGCATCCCTAGTGCACGATGATGTCATCGACGAGGCGGATACGCGGCGGGGATCGGCGACGACGAATGCAAAATGGGGCAATCAGGTCGCCATTCTGAGCGGCGATTATCTTTTTGCGCGTGCGTTCAAACTCGTTGCGGAGGCGGGCTATGATTCCTCGGTCTACGTCAAGCTCGCGCAGCTCGTCTGTACGCTGAGCGAGGGTGAGATTCTCCAAGATCACACAGCCTATCAGGTGCCCGCGAGCGAGGATGCGTACTATGAGCGCATCCGCAAGAAGACGGCGGACTTCCTTGAGATCTGCTGCGAACTCGGCGGCGTGATCGGCGGCATGAGTGCGGCAGATACAGAGCGCATGGCGCTCTATGGGCACGCCATCGGCATGGCGTTCCAGATCACGGATGACTTGCTTGACTATCGGCAGACCTCGGAGCACATCGGAAAGCCTGCAGGGCATGACCTCGCGCAGGGCTTTGTGACGCTGCCTGTCATCCGCGCGCTCGAAGTGCTGGATGAGGCAGGGCGTAGGGAACTCACGGCACTCATTACGAACCCGAAGATGTCGGAAGCGGAGGTCGCGCGTGCGCTCGAAATCGTCTGCACGACGGACGGCCTCGACTATGCGCAGGAGAAGGCGGATGCCTATCTCGCGCGTGCAAAGGCGGCACTGCCGGAGCCGCTTGACGAGCGCATCCGTGAGACCTGCCTGATGGCGGCGGACTTTATCGGACGCAGAGAGTTTTAGACCTTTTAGGAGAGAACATGGCATAGCCATAAGAAGGAGTCAGCATGTTTGGCATTGGCGTACCCGAACTGATTTTGATACTGGTCGTGGGACTCATCGTCTTTGGTCCCGGCAAGCTCCCCGAGATGGGGCGCTCGCTCGGCAAGGGCATCCGTGAGTTCCGCAAGGCGTCGAATGCGCTGACGGCGGCAATCAACGCACCCGAGCCGCCGCCCGCCGCCCCCGCACCGGTACAGCCCGCTGCACAGCCGGCTGCCGCACCGACAGAGGCGCAGGCAGCACCCGCCGCACCCACGGCAACGCCGACGGCAGAGACCGCTGCGGCAGCAGTCGCGGCGCATGCAGCGGAGCAGAGTGGAACAGAAAGCAAGTCTCAATCATAATGTGTAAGATTTGCACAAGTATCATAAATGAGTGAATTATCATTTTAGGAGGTTCTTATGTTTGGTCTGGGAGTTCCCGAACTCGTACTCATCCTCATCATCGGCCTTGTGATCTTCGGCCCCGGCCGCCTGCCCGACATTGGCAAGGCGCTCGGGAAGAGTATCAAGGAATTCAAATCGGCAAACAACGAGTCGCCGCAGGATTCCCGTACGGAGATCAATGTCACCGAGGAGGCGAAGCAGCTCGAGAGCGGCGAGAAAAAAGAGGCGAAGAGTTGATCCATGGCGGAGGAATCGAAACCCCTTGCGACTGAGCAAGGCGACAGCGTAAGCGGGGAGCAGTCCGCGCACGCAGAGCACCCGCCCATCACGCCGCCCGCCCCACAGACGGAAACACAGCGCGAGGATACCGCAAACCCGGAGGACGACGGCAGCATGACGCTGATTGCGCATCTGACGGAGCTGCGTTCGCGCCTCATCAAATGTCTGCTGGCAGTCGCCGTCGGCTCGTGCGTCGGCTACTACTTCATCGACGACATCATGCACTATCTGACCGTTCCGGTCGGAAAGCTCTACTATATGCAGCCCGCGGAGGCGTTCTTCACCTATATCAAGATCGCCGTCGTCGTGGGCTTTCTTCTCGCGCTGCCCGTGATCTTCTATCACGTCTGGCGCTTCTTCCTGCCTGCACTCACGCGTGCGGAGCGACTCGTGCTTGGGATCGTCGTGCCCGTCTCGGTTGTCCTCTTCTTCCTCGGGCTGGCGTTCTCGTTCTTCCTTGTCTTCCCCGCAGCAATCGTGTTCTTCAAGGGATTCGGCAACGAGGAACTCGAGGCGCTCTTTTCCGTGAACCGCTACTTCGAGTTCGTCATCATGTTCGTCCTGCCGTTCGGCTTCGTCTTCGAGCTGCCGCTCGTCATTACGATTCTCGGCAAGCTGGGCTTCATCTCGTCGGACTTCCTGCGGAAATACGCCCGTATCGTCATCTTCCTCTCGTTCGTCATCGCTGCCATCATCTCGCCGACACCGGATGTGTTCACGCAGTCGATGATCGCCCTGCCCATGATTGCACTCTACGGCGTGGGATATCTGATCGTGAGATTTATACTGAGAAAATAATCTAGGAGGGAAAATCTTGGCATATAAGGATCTGCGCGAGTACATCGCCGCGCTCGAGGAGCGCGGGCTTTTGAAACGCATCACCGCAGAGGTCGATCCAGAGCTTGAGATCACCGAAATCACCGACCGCATCTCGAAACAGGAGGGGGAGAAGAACGTCGCCCTCCTCTTTGAGAACGTCAAGGGATCGAAGATGCCCGTGCTCATGAACGCATTCGGCAGCTACGAGCGCATGGCACTCGCCTTCGGCGTGGAGAAGCTCGACGATGTGGCGGACGAGCTGACGGAGATCCTGAAGATCCCACACATCTCCCTGCAAAACAAAATGAACCTCATGACGCTGATCCCCATGGCGCGTAAGGCGATCAACTTCCCGAAATACGTGAAGAACGCGCCATGTCAGGAGGTCATCGAGACGGAGCATCCGAACCTCGACGAGATCCCCATCCTCAAATGCTGGCCGGACGATGGCGGCCCGTTCGTGACCCTGCCGCTCGTCTTTACGAAGAACCCTGCGACGGGCAAGCGCAACGTCGGCATGTATCGTCTGCAAAAGTACGACAGCCTCACGACGGGCATGCACTGGCACATCCACAAGAACGGCGCGGAGAACTTCCGCGACATGAAAGCGCGCGGCGGACAGCGCATCGAGGCGGCGGTCGCCATCGGCACCGACCCCGTCGTCACCTATGCAGCGACGGCGCCGCTCCCGCGCGACATCGATGAGATGGTCTTTGCGGGCTTCCTGCGGCACAAATCCGTCGAGATGGTCAAGTGCATCACGGTCGATCTCGAGGTGCCCGCGACGGCGGAGATCATCCTCGAGGGCTACGTCGATACGAACGAGATGCGCCGCGAGGGGCCGTTCGGCGACCACACGGGCTACTACTCGCTCGCGGACGATTATCCCGTCTTTCACATTACGGCGATCACGCATCGCAAGGATGCAATCTACTCTGCGACGGTTGTCGGCAAGCCACCGATGGAGGACTGCTTCCTCGCGAAGGCGACGGAGCGCATCTTCCTGCCGCTCCTCAAGCAGATGCTCCCCGAGGTCATCGACGTGAATATGCCGCTCGAGGGCGTATTCCACGACTGCATTGTCGTCTCCATCAAGAAGCAGTTCCCGATGCACGCGCGCAAGGTCATGCATGCGCTCTGGGGCATGGGGCAGATGATGAACGTGAAGATGATTATCGTCGTGGATGCGCACGTCAATGTGCAGGACATGAAGGAAGTCTGGTGGCGCGTCTTCAACAACATCGACGCGAAATACGACCTCGAGATCGTGCAGGGACCTCTCGATGTGCTCGATCACTCCTCGCCGATGGCGAAGTGGGGCTCGAAGCTCGGCATCGACGCGACCAAGACTTGGCCGGAGGAAGGTCATACGCGTGAGTGGCCCGATGAGATCGAGATGTCCGAGGAGATTGTAAAGCGCGTTGACGCGCGGTGGAAGGAGTTCGGTCTGGATTGAGCTGGTGGATGGAGCGCCTGCGGGCGCACATGAACAATACCGCCTTTCACCATACGGTGTTCTCCCTGCCGTTTGCCCTAATGGGGGCGCTGCTCGCGGCAGGGGGCAATCCCCCGCTCGGCGAGCTCGGTTGGATCGTGCTCGCCATCACGGCGGCGCGCTCGGCGGCGCTTGCCCTCGACAATCTCGCCGATCTGAAATACGATAAGCAGCAGCCCCGCCTCGCCTATCGTGCGATGGTGCAGGGGCGCGTGACAAAGAAGGAGGCGCTCGTCTTTATAGGCGTGTGCCTCCTTGTGCTTGTATTTGCGGTTTTGCAGCTGAATCCCGTCTGCATCCGACTTTTGCCGTTTGCGGCTGTGCCCTTCCTCATCTATCCGTATATGAAGCGTGTGACGGGGTGGGTGCATCTCTTCCTCGGCATCGCCATCGGCATGGCACCGGCGGGCGGTTGGGTGGCGATCAGCGGCAAAGTTGAGCTGCCGACGGTCGTGCTCTTCATCGCAGTTGCACTCTGGATTGCGGCGTTCGACGCGATGTATGGTGCACAGGATGAGGAGTTCGACCGCAGTCAGGGACTCCACTCCCTCGCGGTCACATTCGGTGCGCATGGTGCATTCCAACTTGCGCGCGCCATGCATATTTTTTCGATCCTCCTCTTTATTGCGCTCGGCATGATGATGCACCTCGCATTTCCCTACTACATCGGCGTCGGCATTGCGGCGGGGACGCTCGTCTATCAGCACCGCATTGCGAGCCCGACGAATTTTTCGCGCGTGACGCAGATGTATTTCATGCGAAACGGGATTGTGTCGATTGCGATTTTTGTCTTTACGTGGATCAGCTATTTGGTATAAAGGAGAGCATATGGCACGCATTTTATACGGGAAAGAATTCGCGGCGCGCATCAAGGCGAGCGCGGAGCACGGGGCTCTTCTCCTGCGTGAACGCGGCATCCATCCGCGCCTTGCCGTCATCATTGTGGGCAATGACCCTGCATCCGAGGTCTATGTCCGCAACAAGCAGAAGACCTGTGCGGAGCTGGATATTCTCTCAGATCATATTGCCCTGCCCGCAGAGACAACGCGGGAGGATCTGCTTGCCCGCATCGATGCACTGAACGCGGATGCATCAGTGCACGGCATTCTCGTGCAGCTGCCGTTGCCCGCCGCGCTCGCAGCGCACGAGGATGAGATCCTCAGCCGCATCGATCCCCGCAAGGATGTGGACGGATTCCATCCCATGAACGTCGGGCATCTCTCGATCGGTGCACCGGGGCTGCGTCCCTGCACGCCTGCAGGCTGCATCCGTATGCTCGAGTATGCGGGCATCCCCATTGAGGGGAAGCATGCCGTCATCATCGGGCGCAGCAATATCGTCGGCAAGCCGATGGGGATGCTTCTTTTGGAGCGCCACGCCACCGTCACGCTTTGCCACTCGCGGACGGAGAACCTCGCCGAGATCGCGCGCGAGGCGGACATCCTCGTTGCGGCGGTCGGACAGCCGCACTTCGTCACAGCGGATATGGTGAAGCCCGGCGCGACGGTGATCGACGTCGGCATCAATCGCATTGCGCCGAAGAAGCTGGTCGGGGACGTCGACTTCGAGGCGGTCGAGAAGGTCGCGGGTGCGATCACACCCGTGCCGGGTGGTGTGGGACTTCTGACGGTTGCAATGCTGATGGAGAACGTCGTGCAGGCGGCAGCGGCGCAGACGGCATAGGGGAGGAGCAGAGCATGATGAAATCGGATGTAGAGATTGCACGCGCGGCGCAGCTGCGCCCCATCGCGGAGATTGCAAAGACGCTCGGCATTGCCGAGGAACATATCGAACCCTATGGACGCTATAAGGCGAAGCTGACGCCCGAGGCACTTGCGGGTGCAGAGAAGAACGGGAAGCTTATCCTCGTCACGGCGATCAACCCGACCCCTGCGGGTGAGGGCAAGACAACGACGAGTGTCGGGCTTGCCGACGCACTTCATCAGCAGGGCAAAAAAACCGTCGTCGCCCTGCGCGAACCGTCGCTCGGCCCGTGCTTCGGCATGAAGGGCGGCGCGGCGGGCGGCGGCTATGCGCAGGTCGTGCCGATGGAGGACATCAACCTCCACTTCACGGGGGACTTCCACGCGATTACAACGGCGCACAACCTCCTCGCCGCGCTCATAGACAACCACATTTTTCAGGGCAACGCGCTCGACCTTGACGTGAACCGCATTGTGTGGAAGCGCGTCCTCGACATCAACGACCGCGCCTTGCGCCACGTTGTCACGGGGCTTGGCGGACGCGTCCATGGCATCCCGCGCGAGTCGGGCTTTGACATCACGGTCGCCTCGGAGATGATGGCGATTCTCTGCCTTGCGGACGGGCTGGCGGATATGAAGCGCCGTCTTGGACGCATCCTCATCGGCTGGACACGCGGCGGTCGCCCCGTTCATGCGGACGAATTGGGCGCAACGGGCGCACTGACCCTGCTCTTCAAGGACGCAATCAAGCCGAACCTCGTGCAGACCATCGAGGGTACTCCCGCGCTCATCCACGGCGGTCCGTTTGCGAACATCGCGCACGGCTGCAGCAGCGTCATGGGGACGAAGTACGCACTGAAATGCGCGGACTACGTCGTCACCGAGGCGGGCTTTGGCGCGGATCTCGGTGCGGAGAAATTCTTTGACATCAAGTGCCGCCTTGCGGGCCTCGCGCCCGATGCCGTCGTCATCGTCGCCACCGTGCGTGCGCTCAAGATGAACGGCGGCGTGCCGAAGGACGTACTCGGCACGGAGAATCTGGATGCCCTCAAAAAGGGCGCAGCAAATCTCGAAAAGCACATCGAGAACATCGGCAAGTTCGGGTTGCCCGCCGTCGTTGCGGTCAATGTGTTCCCGACCGATACCGAGGCGGAGCTTTCTCTCCTCGAAGAACTCTGCGTGCGTCTTGGCGCGAAATGCGTGCGCTCCGAGGTCTGGGCGAAGGGCGGCGCGGGCGGTCTCGCACTCGCGGATGCGGTGGAGGAGGCGATTGCAAAGCCCTCGAACTTCCACCCGATCTACGATGAGAAGAAGAGCATTGCAGAGAAGATCGAGACGATTGCACGCGAGATCTACGGCGCGGACGGCGCGGACTTCACACCCGAGGCGAAAAAACAACTGGCGGAGATGGAGACGCTCGGCATGACGGAGACGCCCGTCTGCATGGCAAAGACGCAGTACTCCTTCTCGGATAATCCCGCCCTCCTCGGCCGTCCGACGGGATTTCGCATCACCGTGCGCGAACTGCGCGCCTCCTGCGGGGCAGGCTTTGTCGTTGCACTCACGGGCAGCGTCCTCACCATGCCGGGACTGCCAAAGCAGCCAGCGGCGATGGGCATGGACATTACAGAGGACGGCGTAGTTATGGGATTGTTCTGACTTAAAAAGCGCCGGCAGAAGGGGGGGGAGGAGTGTTGGACGTGGATGTAGAGGAACGCTTTCAGCTCCTGTGCGCACAGGGATTTCATGAAGAAGCCTGTGTCTTAGCTCGGGGCTACATTGCCTGTGATGAGAAAAAACAGGATCTTGATACAGCATATAGAATGCGCATTCTGCTCGGTGAAACTTTGCTGAGCCTGTCTGTCGACTCCTGTGATGTAAATGCTTATGTAGAAGCGATTCATCTTTTGATGCAGGCCTACAACGAGCGAGGCAACGAAGATCTGTATCATTTCTTATACACGATTTCCTGTGCGCCAAACGAAGAGTTGATGCGTACGACCTATGCTTCAAATCGATCCGCTTTTTCGTCAATTGAGCATTTCCCTCCGCTGTCCGACTATGAACAGTTGCCGATCAGATTCTTTCGCCTGACAGATGATTACAGTGTGATTTTTGATAAAGACCAGAAACGTTTTCTTCTCAATGTGGAGGAAAGCAGTCTGCAGATTTTGTACCGTGATCTGGTTTTAAATGATGCTTTGCATGAGAACATTGCACTTTGCGAGGAGCGGCTTTCTCGTGCTGATCAAGACAGCAAGATACAAGAACTTGGCAGGCAGCTCATGGAGGCGGTTCATAACAGCAATTTTTGTGCAGAGATGGGGGCATGCGCTGAGACCTACAAGCGTATATGCCCCTATGGAGAGATGTACGAAGTTTTTCGTGCGGAGGAAGCTCTTGCACATGGAGATGCAGAGGCTGCTATTCGATATGGTGAAGCGGCCTATGAAAAACGTAAGATGAGCCGGGTCGTGTATGACCTGTTGTATCGTATATATAAGCAGTCAGGGCAGATGGATCGTGCATTGCTGTTTATGATTCTTCCGCAAGGAAACGCCCACATATCTTTTACGAATGACCCGGAGGAAATGGCGAAATGGCTGCGTGCAATCAAAATTGCAATAACAGGCGCTCAATTTGCTCCTTTTATCACAGATACAAGGCAGACAGACCATGGAATGAAATCGGTGCTCTGTATAGATTTGTGCGAGGAGTTGCCGCGGTTTTCTGAGTCAATGCCGCGTTACAGGACAGGAATCTATAATCCATATGGGCAAATGTACATCAAGAGTAAAGTAATTGAACTCATGAATACTGCCACAGAGCAGGACAACTTATTAATTTTTAACGATTTTGTTTTTGATGTTGTGAAAGCGGAAGAGGCATCTGAGTTTCGTGCAGCGCCGGCAGCATCTGCTCCTGTACTTATTCCTATTGCGGCTAAGCAGTCGCATCAGATGATACGTTTCCGTACTGCAGCTTTGGATCGCACTCGAATGTTCAGTAAGGGGGAGCTCAATTTTTACCGTGTTGAGGAGGCGGTGGCCTTTCAGTCGGCCACTCCGTTTATTGTAGGAGAACCGATCATACTCCAACATAGACCTCAGTGCAGAAAGCTTGTATTGAGCATCCTTGCGGATGGTCTCAGCTGGAAGGGGATAGATAGGGGAGCGCCAACACTTGTCCCCAACATCCTGAAATTCTTTTCCAAGGGGATCATTTTTGACCATCATTTTTCTACTGCAGAGTATACGTATCCAGCACTGGCGACGATCGAGACAGGGCTGTATCAGCATAAGACCCAGATTGCAAAGCCGGGCATTCCGCTTGCTCTCGATCCATCCTATGTGACGATATCTGAACAAATGAAGACCCTTGGATACTACTGCACGAACATTCAAGGAGATGGGGAAGGCATCTATAATGGCGTGACACGAGGCTATGACCGGCTCATCGTGAACCATTGGATGCTGCGGGCAACGGATGGGGTTGAGCGCACGATTCGTCATCTCGAAACCTTTGACGAATGCGATAACTTCCTTTTCATGCACTTTGCGGATACACATCCGTACAATGCGGATGTCAGCACTCCGGCCTATGCGTCAACCCATCTTCCCTTATCGGATGTATTACAGAACCAGGATAGGAGCGCCTCTGTATTTTTGAAGCCGAATCCGTTGAGCAAGTATGTGAATCACAGTGAAATTGCAGCTGTGGACCGGCAGCTTGGCTATCTCTTTGACTATCTCACCTCACACTACGACGACGATGAGTACATTGTTATGCTCTATTCCGACCACGGAACATCGGTGCATGCACGCAGTCCGTATCTGCTGAGCGAGGAGCAGACGGGAGCGGCACTGATGGCGCGCGGAGCGGGTGTTCCTGCGCTTGGGCGCGTGGATGAGCTGACGAGCTCCGTGGACATCTACAAGATCCTCGGAAAGCTCGCGGGCTATCCGATCGATGCGGCGCATCTGGACGGAAACCTGCCCGAGGCATTTGGCGGACAGCGGCGGGAATACACCGTCAGCAACTCCATCTATCCGGGGCAGACGTACAAGATCTGCGTGCGCACAGAGCAATATGCGTTCCATCTCGAGACTGCAGAGTTCACGCGCGAGGATGGAACGATCTCACTTGATCGGTATACGTACCATATTCACGAGCGCAATGAAGGTTATCGCGAGGTGTTTGACGACGCGCTTGCACGGTATTTCCTCGATATTGTGTGGCAGTATACGGAGAGCTTCCGTCGGTGAGTGTGTACGTAATTCTTGCAAAATACGTCGATTTATGCTAATCTTATCGTTGCAATTATAGAAGCAACAGCATTGACGACGTGCGGACGCCCTCGTCCCCTCGGGACGGGGGCGTTTCTTTCGGGAGGAACAGATATATGTGTCAGGAATCCGGTGCGAACATTCCAAAGACCTATGACCCTGCATCGTTTGAGCGCAAATGGTACAGTTATTGGGAAGAACATAAACTCTTTCACGACGAGGCGGACGAGAGCCGTGAACCATACAGTGTCGTGATCCCACCGCCGAATGTGACGGGGCAGCTGCACATGGGGCACGCGCTCGACAATACGCTTCAGGATATCCTCGTGCGCTATCAGCGGATGCGCGGCAAGAACGCCGTCTGGGTACCGGGCTGCGACCATGCGGGTATTGCGACACAGGCAAAGGTTGAGGAGAGCCTGCGCGTGGAAGGTACGAACCGCTTCGAGCTCGGGCGCGAGAAGTTCCTGGAGCGCGTATGGGACTGGAAGCAGCAATATGGCGACCGCATCATGTACCAGCTGCGCATGCTCGGCGCATCCTGTGACTGGGACCGCGAGCGCTTCACGATGGACGAGGGTTGCTCGCGCGCCGTGCGCGAGGTCTTCGTGAGTCTCTACGAGCAGGGGCTCATCTATCAGGGGACGCGCATTACGAATTGGTGCCCGCACTGCACGACGGCAATCTCGGATATCGAGGTCGAGCACGAGACGGAGGCGGGGCATCTCTGGCATCTCCGCTATCAGATTGAGGGGACGGACGAGTACGTCGAGATTGCAACGACGCGCCCTGAGACGATGTTCGGCGATACGGGTGTCGCCGTGCACCCCGACGATGCGCGCTACAAGGCACTCGTCGGCAAGACGCTGATCCTGCCCGTTGTGGGGCGGCGCATTCCGCTCTTTGCGGATTCCTATGTCGATCCCGCATTCGGCACGGGCGCAGTGAAGGTAACGCCTGCACACGATCCAAATGACTTCGAGATGGGGCAGCGCCACAACCTCGAGCAGGTTGTCGTCATCAATGCAGACGGCACAATGGGCGAGGGCGCGGGCAAATACGCGGGGCTCGACCGCTACGAATGCCGCAAGCAGCTCGTCAAGAAGCTTGAGGAGATCGGCGCGCTCGTCAGCACGGAGAAGCACGAGCACGCTGTCGGGCACTGCTCGCGCTGCAAGACGACGATTGAGCCGCTTGTGTCGAAGCAGTGGTTTGTCCGCATGGAGGATCTCGCGAAACCCGCGATTGCAGCGGTGAAGGACGGACGCATCCGCTTCGTCCCTGAACGCTTTACAAAGATATACGAAAACTGGCTCGAGAATATCCGCGACTGGTGTATCTCGCGTCAGCTCTGGTGGGGGCACCGTATTCCCGCGTGGCACTGCGCAGACTGCGGCGAGACCTCTGTTTCGCGTGAGGACATTACGGCGTGTATGCACTGCGGCAGCACGCACATCCATCAGGACGAGGACGTGCTCGATACGTGGTTCAGCTCCGCGCTCTGGCCGTTCGAGACGCTGGGCTGGCCGGAGGATACGAAAGACCTGCGCCATTTCTACCCGACGGCGACCCTCGTCACGGGCTACGATATCATCTTCTTCTGGGTTGCACGCATGGTTATGATGGGGCTGCGCTTCGGAGGCGACGTGCCGTTCCGCGATGTCTTTATCCACGGGCTCGTGCGCGACAGTGAGGGGCGCAAGATGTCGAAGTCTCTCGGCAACGGCATCGACCCCGTGGAAGTCATTGAGAAATACGGTGCGGATACGCTGCGCTTCATGCTCATCACGGGCAATACGCCGGGCAACGACATGCGCTTCTACTGGGAGCGCGTCGAGGCAGCGCGCAATTTCGCAAATAAAATCTGGAATGCGTCGCGCTATATGCTGATGAATCTCGAAGGCGCGGACGACAGCTTTGTGCCCGAGGAGAGCGACTATACGCTTGCGGATCGCTGGATTCTCTCGCGTGCGGCGGAGACGGCGCGCGATGTGACGGCGAATCTCGAGCGCTACGAGCTCGGCGAAGCCGGCCGCATGATCTACGAGTTCCTGTGGAGCGAGTTCTGCGATTGGTACATCGAGTTGACGAAGGCGCGCCTCTACGACAAGGAAAATATACGCGCAAAGAACACGGCGCTCTACGTCCTGCGCACGGTGCTCGAGCGCACGATGCGCCTCCTGCATCCCTTCATGCCCTTCCTCACGGAGGAGATCTGGCAGAAACTCTCGCATGAGGGCGAGAGCATTATGCGCGCGCCGTGGCCCGAGGTCAGTGACAATGACATCGATGCAGAGGCTGAGACGGCGATGATCGCTATCATGGAGGTCATCAAGGTGACGCGCAATCTGCGCGCGGAGCTCGGCACGCCGCCGGGCAAAAAGAGCGCGCTCATCCTGCGCGTGCGCGACGCGGCGCTTGCGGACACATTTGCATCGCACGTCGATTATTTCCATGCGCTTGCGTCCGCGTCCGCGGTCACATTCCTCGCGGCGGATGCGCCCGATCCGGAGAATGTCGTGACGGGGGCACTGGCAGGAGCGGCGGTCTATCTGCCGCTCGCGGGGCTCATCGACGTAGAGAAGGAGACGGCGCGCCTGACGAAGGAGCGCGATAATCTCGAGAAGGAGATTGGGCGCCTCACGGGCAAGCTCGCGAACGAGGGCTTTACATCGAAGGCGCCTGCCGCCGTCGTGGCGGCGGAACGCGAGAAGTTGGCGGGCTATGAGGAGAAGGTCGCCCTCATCCGGACGCGTCTTGCGGATCTGGCGAAGCTCTGAGGTGCTCCGATGAACTATGTGGAGTCGCTTCACTATCTTGAGGAATTGAATACCTTCGGCATTCGATTGGGGCTTGCGCGCATGGAGGAGCTGTGCGCGCGCCTCGGAAACCCTGAGTGCGCCTATGCGGTGATCCACATCGCGGGGACAAACGGCAAGGGCTCTGTCACGCAGATGATGGACGCTGTTTTCCATGCGGCGGGCATCCGATCGGGGCGTTATCTCTCGCCGCATCTCATCTCCTATACGGAGCGCATGAGTGTGGACGGGCACGATATCCCTGAGGAGCGCTTTGCAGAGCTCCTCACGCGCGTGCGCTCGGCTACGGATGAGATGGTCGCGGCGGGACACGAGCACCCGACGCAGTTCGAGGCGCTGACGGCGCTCGCCTTTCTCTACTTTGCAGAGGAGCAGGTCGAAGTCGCCGTCATCGAGACGGGGCTCGGCGGCCTCCTCGACTCGACGAATGTCGTCGAGCCGATCCTTACGATCATTACAAATGTGGCGATGGATCACGCCGACCGCTGCGGCGGGACGCTCGCGGGCATCGCAGAGCACAAGGCGGGCATCATCAAGGAGGGCGTGCCTGTCATCACGGCGGCGACGGGAGAACCGCTCGAGATCATCGAGCGGCGTGCTGAGGAACTGGGCGCGGATGTCTTCGTCTGCGGTGAGGATTTCTCTGCACAGCTTTTCTTTCCAAACGGCGGCGGACAGCGCGTCGTCTTCCACTCCGTCGTCTGCCGTGAACCGGAGCCGTTCGAACTCGCGCTTGCGGGCGTCTATCAGGCGGAGAATGCGGCGCTCGTCATCATGGCGGCAAAACTGCTCGAGCGCGAGGACGCGCGCGTGACGGAGAACGCCGTGCGCGCGGGGCTGCGCAGCGTGCGTCATCCCGCACGCTTTGAGATCCTCTCGTATGAGGGCGTGCCCGTCGTCGTGGATGGCGCGCACAATCCCGCGGGCATGAAGGCACTGCGCGCGGGACTCGACCGTTACTTTCCCGATGCGCCGCGCGTCTTTTTGCTCGGTATTCTCAAGGATAAAGATATTGATGGTATGCTCGCCGCGCTTCTGCGCCCCTCTGATCAGGTCGTCACCGTGCGTCCGAACTCCGAGCGCGCGGCGGCGGCGGATGTTGTGGCGGGCATTGCTGCGGGGCTAGGGCTCTCCACCCATGCGTGCAACGATGCGGAGACGGCGCTCGCCGAGGCTGTCGCACGCGCACGCGCAGGTAATGCGCTCCTCGTCGCCGCCGGCTCGCTCTATCTCGTGGGCGGCATCCGTGCGCTCCTCACGGCGGGGAGGTGACGGCGTGGCAGAGGACTACTTTCAGGAGCGGCGGCGCGTGCTGCGCCGCCGTCGCTGGGGCGCGCGTATGGCGCGCATGATGATGTATGCCGTTGTCGCTGAGGCGTTTCTCATCCCGCTCGCACCGCTGGCGGCGATGGTTGTGCTGCTCCTCGGCTGTGGGGCGATGCTCCTGCGGCTGCGGATCGATCGGAACTTTCATCTGCGCCGTCTGCCGTATGATGCGCCGGCGCTGCTCTTTGTCGTCATCGGACTCCTGTCCGTGGCGGTTGCGCCGGACAAGGTGTTCAGCTTTTACAATTTCTACCATCTCGTGCCGATCTACGCCATGACCTATCTGCTCGTTGGGCAGACCCTGCGCACGGCGCATGAACTGCGGCGCGTTGTCATTGCGATGGCAGTGTCGGCGGCGCTCGTCATCCTTTACGGCTTCTATCAGTTCATCTTTGGCATCGACATCTCCGCGATGAAATGGGTGGACGGGGCGTCGTTCCCCGAACTCTCGAAGCGCGTCTTCTCGACGTGGGAGAATCCAAACATCCTTGCGGGCTATCTCGATATCGTCGTCTGCATTTTCGTTGGATTGCTGAGCGCGCTCACGCGCTCATGGCGCATCCTCGCACTCGTGCTCCTTGTGGCGGCACTTGCCTGCCTCGGCATGACCTATGCGCGCGGTGCATGCCTTGTCGTCGCCCTCGTACTTGCGGGCTACGGCGCGCTGCGCGACTGGCGCGTCCTCCTCGGGATCGTCGTCGTCGGTGCGGGAGCGCTCCTCGTTGATCCCGTGCTCGCAGATCGTCTGCTCTCCGTCTTCACGCGTGTGGATACGTCGTCGGAGATGCGGCTTGCGTTCTGGGAGAGCACGATTGCGATGGTGATGGATCATCCCTTCCTCGGCATCGGCTGGGGCATGTACTTCATGGTCTACCCCGAGTACGACTTCTACTTGCAGGGCGCGCCCGTGCAGATCGTGCACGCCCACAATATGTATCTGAACTATGCAGCGGAGATTGGTGTGCCGGGTGCACTCTCCTTCCTCTGGTTCTTCTTCGGCTCGCTCGTGCTCGCCTTTCGTCTGCCGAAGCGCACGCCGCCGTGGGAGGCGGTGCTCGCCGCGCATGAGCACGAGTGGAAGACCGTTGCCGATGTGCGTGCCGCGCTCGCACGCTGGCGCAGACGCCGCTTCGTCGAGGGACTTTCGCTCGGGCTTGGACTCGCGTTCATCTCCGTTGCTCTCAACGGCATCACAGATCATCTGCTCTTTAATATACCGTCCTCCATGCTGCTCTGGATGCTCGCCGCTATGACGGCGGCGGTGCATGCGATTGCGGGGGAGATGAGGGAAGGATGACTATGCAGGAACATCTATCGATATCCAAGGCGACGGTCGACCGTCTGCCGCGCTACTACCGCTGTCTGCGTCAGCTGACAGACGAGGGCGTGGAGATTGCCTCCTCGGAGGAGCTTGGCCGCCGCCTTGCCATCAACCCCGAACAGATTCGTAAAGATTTGGCGTTCTTCGGACAATTTGGCAAGAAGGGCGTCGGCTACTATGTCGCAGAGCTCAAGGAGAGCATCGGCGGCATATTGGGACTCGATCAGCATTGGAATGTCGCGATCATCGGAATGGGGCATCTCGGTGCGGCGCTCGCAAACTATCAGGGAATTGCGCGACTCGGCTTCCGACTTGCCGCGATTTTCGACGCGAATCCCGTCGTGATCGGCACGCGCGTCGGAGAGCGCCGCGTGGAGGACATTGCCTATCTCGCGGAGATCATCGCCGAGCGTGACATTCAGATCGGCGTCATCGCCGTGCCCGCAGCGCATGCGCAGGGTGTCGCCGATCAGCTTGTAGCGGCGGGCATTCGCGGGATCTGGAACTTCGCGCCCGTGAAGCTGAGAGTGCCGCCGAGCATACCGTTTGTCAGCGAAGATCTGTCTGTCGGACTCAGCGCACTCTCGTATTATCTGACGCACACGAGTGCGGAAGACGGGGAGTTATCAGACAAAAATTTAACGAATTAAAACTTCTTTGCCCTTTTTTTCACAAATCACAGAAAATGCCGTCAATGTAATCTTGACGGCATTTTTTTTTCGTGATATCCTATGGACAGATATAATTGACTTATGCAGCTACGATAACTTGCAGTTATTCTGAACATTCCTACCATGAATAATTCACAAGATGAAACAAGATGTTCCGAATGCCTGCAAGTTGTTTCCTGCGTGAGTCATAGGAATCGCTGATAAAATAGACCCTCAGATTGGCGTAGATTTTTCGTCCGAACTAGGAGGCAAACCGGACGCATAGCAAAGAGCTATGTGGAGGATTTGCAGGCGTTGTGCGGGCAAAAAAGATGCGCTAAGATGATGGCGCTGAATTTATCAGTGCTTCCTACAGGAGCAATGGACGACGGCGGCGTTTGCTGTCCGGCGTATCAGAGGGAGGTTTTTCTATGATCGATATTTCCGATCGCATACCCAAGTCCCTGATGGACAGGATTGTGAGCGCGGAGACGGCGGCAGAATACTTTGCCGACGGCATGACCATCGGTGCGAGCGGCTTCACCCCGTCCGGCTATCCGAAGGCAGTCACGCTTGCCATCGCCGAGCGCATGAAGAAGAATCCGTTCAAGGTGAACATCTGGACGGGTGCTTCGACAGGGCCCGAGCTGGACGGTGCTCTGGCTGAAGCGGGTGGCATCAAGCAGCGTCTTCCCTATCAGACGAATACGCCGCTGCGCAATGCGATCAACTCCGGTCTCGTGAACTACATCGATATGCACCTTTCCGAGGTGGCACAGCAGTCGCGCGAGGGCTTCCTCGGCAAGATCGACGTCGCACTCGTCGAGGCGGTTGCCATCACTGAGGAGGGCATCATCCCCTCGACCTCGGTCGGCAATACGCCGTCGTTCATTCAGAGTGCAGACGTGGTCATCGTCGAGGTGAACACGAGCCAGCCGATGGAGCTTGTCGGCATGCACGATATTTACATTCCTCTCGATCCACCGAATCGTCTGCCGATTCCCATTACGAAGGCGGGAGACCGGATCGGAACGACGTTCATACCCTGCCCGCTCGAGAAGATCAAGTACATCGTCCCCTGCGACATCACGGACAAGACGCGTCCGCTCGCTCCGCTCGATGATGCGGCGCGCAAGATGGGCGCATTCACGGTCGAACTCCTCAAGAAGGAGATCGCCGAGGGTCGTATGCCGAAGGGACTCCTGCCCCTGCAGTCGGGCGTCGGCAACGTCGCAAACGCGGTTATCGCGGGCTTTGTGAACTCCGACTTCACGGATCTTGAGGTCTACACCGAGGTCATCCAGGACGGCATGTTCGACCTTGCGGATGCGGGCAAGCTGAAGTTCGCGTCGGGCACGGCGTTCTCGCCCTCGCCGGACGGTCTCCAGCGCTTCTACAAGGACATCGACAAGTACAAGAAGATCATGATGCTCCGCCCGCAGGAGATCTCGAATAACCCCGAGGTTGTCCGCCGTCTCGGCGTCATCGCGATGAACACGGCGATCGAGGTCGACATCTACGGCAACGTCAACTCAACGCACGTCACGGGCACGAAGATGATGAACGGCATCGGCGGCAGCGGCGACTTCGCACGCAACGCCTACCTCACGATCTTCTACACGCAGTCCGAGGCAAAGGGCGGCAAGATCTCCTCGATCGTTCCGTTCTGCTCGCACATCGATCACGGTGCGCATGATGTCGATATCGTCATCACGGAGCAGGGCGTTGCGGATCTGCGCGGCAAATCCCCGCGTGAGCGCGCACTCGAGATCATCAACAACTGCGCGCATCCGGACTTCCGTCCGATCCTGCTCGACTACTACGAGCGTGCACTTGCAGCGACCAAGGGCGCACAGACGCCGCACCTGCTCGATGAGGCGCTTTCCTTCCATCAGCGCTTCCTCGCGACGGGGTCGATGCAGAAATAAATTATAAAAAAGGGCACAAAGCCCTTTAGGGGGATATACCCCCAACAAAAGAACTGTAAAGGTAAAGGAGAATACTTTCATGAGCAATGAAAAGATCCAGGCGGGGCTTGACAAGTACAATGCTACCGTAGAAAAAGCAACGGCGAAGTTCCCGGCGCGTCCCCACATCCCCGAGCAGGGACTCTACACCCCGCTCGATATCAAGGAGACGGACTACGCAGAGGACATCGGCTTCCCCGGTGTCTACCCCTATACCCGTGGCGTTCAGCCGACCATGTATCGCGGGCGCTTCTGGACGATGCGTATGTACGCAGGTTTCTCCACGGCGGAGGAGTCCAACAAGCGTTACCGTTACCTCATCGAGAGCGGCGCAACGGGACTTTCCTGTGCATTTGACCTCCCGACGCAGATTGGCTACGACTCCACGGATGCCATTGCTGAGGGCGAGGTCGGCAAGGTCGGCGTAGCGATCGACTCGCTCGCTGACATGGAGATCCTCTTCGATCAGATCGACCTCGGCAAGGTCTCCACGTCCATGACGATCAACGCTCCCGCGTCCGTCCTCCTCGCGATGTATATCGCAGTGGCGGAGAAGCAGGGCGTCTCGGCGGACAAGCTCAAGGGCACGATCCAGAACGACATCCTGAAGGAGTATGCGGCGCGCGGCACGTACATCTTCCCGCCGCGCCCGTCCATGCGCCTCATCACAAACATCTTTGAATATTGCTCCAAGAACGTCCCGAACTGGAACACGATTTCCATCTCGGGCTACCACATCCGCGAGGCCGGTTCCACGGCATCGCAGGAGATTGCATTCACCATTGCGGACGGCATTGCCTACGTTGAGGCCGCCATCAAGGCAGGTCTCAGCGTCGACGATTTCGCAGGACGCCTCTCCTTCTTCTGGAACGCACACAACAACGTGCTCGAAGAGGTTGCGAAGTTCCGCGCGTCCCGCCGCATCTGGGCAAAGGTCATGAAGGACCGCTTCAAGGCGGAGAAGCCGAAGTCCATGATGCTCCGCGTCCACACGCAGACGGCAGGCTCCATGCTGACCGCACAGCAGCCGAACAACAACATCGTGCGCGTTGCCCTCCAGACCGCAGCAGCGGTCATGGGCGGCACGCAGTCCCTCCACACGAACTCCCGCGACGAGGCGCTTGCGCTTCCGACCGAGGACTCGGTCATGGTCGCCCTCCGCACGCAGCAGATCGTTGCGTACGAGAGCGGACTTGCCGATGTGATTGACCCGCTCGCAGGCTCCTACTACGTCGAAGCGATGACGAACCGCATCGAGGCAGAGGCTTGGGAGTACATCAAGAAGATTGACGATCTCGGCGGCGCTGTTGCGGCGATCGAGAAGGGCTACATCCAGAAGGAGATTCAGGACAGCGCCTACAAGTGGCAGATGGACGTCGAGTCCGGTGCCCGCGTCATCGTCGGTGTCAACAAGTTCCAGGTGGAGGAAGAGGCACCGAAGAACCTGCTCCGCGTCGACGCATCCGTCGGCGAGAAGCAGAAGGCGAAGGTCGAGGCGATGAAGGCGAAGCGCGACAATGCAGCAGTGCAGGCGGCGCTCGCAGACCTCAAGGCGGCGTGTGGCGACGAGAACGAGAACCTCATGCCCCACATCCTCGCAGCGGTCAAGACCTATGCAACGCTCGGAGAGATCTGCGGCGTCATGCGCGAGGTCTTCGGCGAGTACGAGGCACACGTCAACCTGTAAGAACGGGGTTCGGAAACGATTAGGTGAATGCAATGGGGGCGCGCCGCAGCGCAGGCTGCGGCAGCCCCGTTCAGGAGGAATATCAAAATGGCAGAGAAAATCAGAGTGCTCGTTGCAAAGCCGGGTCTGGATGGTCATGATCGCGGCGCAAAGGTTGTTGCCCGCGCCCTGCGCGATGCAGGCTTCGAGGTTGTCTACACGGGGCTGCGTCAGACCCCTGAGGAGATCGCTGAGGCGGCTCTGCAGGAGGACGTGAACGTCGTTGCGATGAGCATTCTTTCGGGTGCGCATCCGCATCTCTTCCCGAAGGTTGTGAATCTCCTGCGTGAGAAGGGCATGAACGACGTGCTCGTCATCGGCGGCGGCGTCATCCCCGAGGGCGACATACCCGCACTCAAGGATGCGGGCGTTGCCGCAGTCTTCACGCCCGGCACACCGACCGGCGAAGTAGTTGACTTCATCAAGGAACATGTGGCGTAAAACGCTGCTTTGAAAGTATGGATGACAGGCAGAGGGACTTCCGTCTGTCGTCCATTCGTTTGTTTCCTATGGAGCGACTGCGCGAAGGAGGTGGGCGCATGGATATTGCAGCCGAAGTGCTGAAAGGGAACCGCCTCGCACTCTCGCGTGCCATTACGGCGATCGAGAATGAGCGTGCATCGGCGACCGACATCATGAAAGCGCTCTATCCGCATACGGGACATGCCTACGTTCTCGGCATTACCGGCCCTCCGGGTGCGGGCAAAAGCACCATGACGGACAAGATTGCCAAGGAATACCGCAAGCGCGGGAAAACCGTCGGCATCATCGCCGTCGACCCTACGAGCCCTTTTTCCGGCGGTGCGATCCTCGGCGATCGCATTCGTATGAATGACCTGACCCTCGACGAGGGCGTCTTTATCCGCAGCATGGGAACGCGTGGCAGCCTCGGCGGCCTCTCGCACAAGACTGCGGACGCAGTAAAGGTCATGGATGCGTTCGGCAAGGACATCATCTTTGTCGAGACCGTCGGCGTCGGGCAATCCGAGGTGGATATCGTGCGGGCGGCGGACACTACCATGGTTGTACTGATTCCGGGCATGGGCGACGACATCCAGGCAATCAAGGCGGGCATCCTTGAGATTGGCGACGTGTTCGCGATCAACAAGTCCGATCTTGACGGCGCGGATAAGCTCGTCCGTGAGATCAATATGATGCTGGATCTGGACGATCATATGTCGGACTGGCGTCCGCCGATCCGTAAGGTCGTCGCGAATCGCGGCGAAGGGATCGCGGAGCTGGTTGACACCATCGAGGAACACCGTGCCCACATTGAAGGCAACGGTGTCCTCACAGAGCGGCGCACACGCCGCACACGCGATGAGATGCTGGATATCCTGCACGCAGGCGTCCGCCGTCACATCGAGCACCGCATTGTCGACACGGGAAGACTCGACGACTATGTGGCGAAAATCAAGGCGCATGAGACCGACCCCTACACCGTGGTGGGCGATGTCATGGCCGAAATGTTATCTTAAAAGTGGAAATTGATAGCAATTTCCCAAGGAGGAAGCACCTATGTTCAAGGTTCTGGCAGTAGATCACATCGGCATTGCCGTGAAGGATCTCGAAGAGGGGAAGAATTTCTGGTCGGACGTGATCGGCATTCCCTGCACGGCTGAGGAGACGGTTGCCGAGCAGAAGGTTACGACGACCTTCCACCCGACCCCGAACAAGAGCGAGATCGAGCTGCTGATCGGCACGGCTGACGACAGCCCGATCACGAAATATATTGAGAAGAAGGGCGAGGGCATCCAGCACATCGCTCTGCGCGTTGACAACATCGAGAACGCAATCGCCGACCTCATGGCGAAGGGCGTCAAGATGATCGACGAGAAGCCGCGTATCGGTGCGGGCGGCGCGAAGATCGCGTTCCTCCATCCGAAATCGACGAAGGGCGTTCTCCTCGAGATTTGTGAGCACGAGGATCGCTGAGCGAACTCTTCTTTAACACAAAGCCGCAGGGCGCTTCATTCCGGCGCCCTGCAGGTAAATATACAGGAGGGATATGATGTCCACAGTCCAGGAAAAAATTGAGCTCATGCTTGAGAAGAAAGAACATCTCATGCAGGGCGGCGGTGCCAAGAGCATCGAGAAGCAGCACAGCAAGGGCAAGCTCACCGCGCGTGAGCGCCTGAACCTGCTCTTCGATGAGGACACCTTCGTCGAGCTGGATATGTTCGTTCGCCATCGCTGCACGAACTTCGGTCAGGACAAGAAGGAGCTGCCGGGCGAGGGCGTTGTGACGGGCTACGGCACGGTCAACGGTCGTCTTGTCTACGCATTCGCGCAGGACTTCACGGTCGAGGGCGGCTCGCTCGGTGAGAAGCATGCACACAAGATCTGGAAGGTCATGGATCTTGCGATGAAGATGGGCGCACCCTGCATCGGCATCAACGATTCGGGCGGCGCGCGTATCCAGGAGGCGGTCGACGCTCTCTCGGGCTACGGCGGCATCTTCTACCGCAACACGAAGTCCTCGGGTGTCATCCCGCAGATCTCCGTCATCATGGGACCCTGCGCTGGCGGCGCGGTCTACAGCCCGGCGCTCACGGACTTCATCTTCATGGTGAAGAACACGAGCCAGATGTTCATCACGGGTCCGGCCGTCATCAAGTCCGTTACGGCGGAGGAGGTTACGGCGGAGGAGCTCGGCGGTGCGATGACGCACAACAGCCGCTCCGGTGTTGCACATTTTGCAGCGGAGAACGATGAGGACTGCATTGATCAGATCCGCTATCTGCTCTCCTTCCTCCCGAGCAACAACATGGAGGAAACACCGCGCGTGGAGACGGGCGATGACCCGAACCGTCAGGACGAGAGCCTCAATACGCTCATCCCTGACAATCCGAATGCGCCGTACGACATGAAGGATGTCATCCGCAGCCTCGTCGACAACGGCGAGTTCTACGAGGTGCACCAGCATTTCGCGACAAATATCATCTGCTGCTTCGCACGCTTTGACGGCCGCACGGTTGGCATCATTGCGAACGAGCCGAACGTCATGGCAGGCTGCCTTGATGTCGATGCGTCCAACAAGTCGGCGCGCTTCATCCGCTTCTGCGATGCGTTCAACATTCCGCTCGTCAACCTCGTCGACGTGCCGGGCTTCCTGCCGGGTGTCGATCAGGAGTACAGCGGCATCATCCGCCACGGTGCAAAGATGCTGTATGCATACAGCGAGGCGACAGTGCCGAAGGTCACGGTCATCACGCGCAAGGCGTACGGCGGCTCCTACATCGCAATGTGCAACCGCGAGCTCGGCGCAGATCAGGTCATGGCATGGCCGACGTCTGAGATCGCCGTCATGGGACCTGCGGGTGCTGCCAACATCATCTTCCGCAAGGATCCGGACAAGGATGCGCGCACGGCAGAGTACATCGAGGAGTTCGCGACCCCGTACAAGGCGGCAGAGCGCGGCTACATCGACATGGTTATCACGCCGAGCGAGACGCGCCCGTACATCATCACGGCGCTCAACGCACTCTCGAGCAAGCGTGAGGACAATCCCGCGAAGAAGCACGGGAACATTCCTCTCTAAAGCAGGAGGCAAAATATGGCTACAAATACCGTGGCGCCGGAGATCGTCGCCGCCATCACCGCTGCCGTTCAGTCGGCAATGGGGGGCAAGGTCGTCGCTGTGCGCATCAAGCCCGCAGAGGTCTGGACGCTTGCCAACCGTAGCAACCTTTGAGAATTCCTGCGCACGCAGGTAGTCTGTCGCCGAGAGGGGGCATAAGCGGATGTTGTCCGCGCTCCCCTTGGGAATATAAATGTTGGAGGAATAACACATGAAGAAGTTCAACATCACTGTCAACGGCACTGCTTACGAGGTTGAGGTCGAGGAGGTACGCGCAGGCGGCGCTGCTGCTCCTGCTGCTGCACCGCGCGCTGCGGCTCCCGCTCCCGCACCTGCTGCTGCACCGGCTCCGGCTGCTCCCGCAGCACCGGCAGCTCCCGCTGCTACGGCTGGAGCTGGCGAGCAGTCCGTGGACGCTCCGATGCCCGGCAAGATCATCGAGGTCAAGGTTTCGGTCGGTCAGGCTGTCAAGGCTGGCGACACGCTCCTCATCCTCGAGGCGATGAAGATGCAGAACGAGATCGCTGCGCCCGCTGATGGCACGGTCAAGGCGGTCAACGTCTCCGCAGGCCAGTCGGTCAAGGTGCGCGAGTCCATGGTCATCCTCGGCTAATCGCCGCATAGCGATAAAGCTCGATCGGGAGCCCCGCAAGGGGCTCCTTTTTGTTATCCTTGTCAAGGAGAGGCGAAAATGATAAAATAGAGCGATACCACTCATGACAGAAACGATCAGAGGAGGGCTCTATGCGCCTGAACATCCGAATCCTCGACAAATACATCTTTCGGGAGGTCTTTCAGTCCTTCCTCTTTGCAATCTGTGCGTTCTCAGCGGTCTTCATCGGCTCGGGCACGCTCTTTCGCATTGCGCAATACATTACGGACTACGGCGCATCACTGCCGTCGATCATCAAAATTTTCGTGTTCAGCCTGCCCGGGGTCGTCATGTGGACGTTCCCAATGTCGATGCTGCTTGCGAGCCTCCTGACGTTCGGGCGTCTCTCGTCCGCGAGCGAGATCACGGCGATGAAGTCCTGCGGCATCGGTTTCGGGCGGATTGCCGCGCCCGCGATCCTGCTCGGCTTTCTCGTGAGCGTCGGCGCGATCCTCTTCAACGAGCACATTGTGCCGCGTGCGAACACGGCGTACCGCAACGTCATTTACTATGAGATTGAAGGCAATTCGGGCATGAAGTCGCAGGAGCATCTCATCATCAAGGAGATCGAGGATGGCGCGATCCAGCGGCTCGTGTATGCGCGTTCCTACGATGCGGAGCAGCAGCGCCTCACGGGCGTGAGTCTGCAGGTGTTCGGCGCGGACGGCAAGGTCACGTACGTCGAGAATGCGGAGTACGCGGAGTGGACGGGTTCGGAGTGGATCATGCACAAGGGCGATGTCTATGAGATCGCGGACGAACATCTCGAGCGTCGCATGCGCTTTGAGACGCAGGTGCTGCCCATTCAGAAAGACCCGCGTCAAATCATAAGCGAACAGAAAAAACCAGAGGAGATGACGATGCGTGAGCTGCGTGAGCAGATTGCACTCATGCAGACGCAGTATGTCAATACCTCGAAGCTCGAGACGGAGCTCTATCAGCGCGTCTCGATCCCGATGGCGAGCCTCATCTTCACGCTGATTGGCGTGCCGCTCGGCCTCCAGCCGACGCGCAACTCCTCGTCGGCGGGCTTTGCTATGAGCGTCATCATCATCTTTATCTACTATGCACTCATGACGATGGGCAATGCATTTGCACGTGGTGAAGTACTGCCGGCGATGCTTGCCGTCTGGCTGCCGAATATCGTCGGCATCATCGCGGGGGCGGTTCTGCTGAAGCGTGCCTCACAGTAAAATTTG
The DNA here is from genome assembly GCF_014250475.1 of Selenomonas timonae. NCBI lineage: Bacteria > Bacillati > Bacillota > Negativicutes > Selenomonadales > Selenomonadaceae > Centipeda > Centipeda timonae. Next base: position 974,741 of record NZ_CP060204.1, read on the forward strand.
GAACACGATAGAAAGGGGTGACGCTCATGTACGGTATCACGCTCATCCTCGTTCTCGCGGTTGTCGGCGGCGTCATCGCCTTCATTGGTGATCGCCTCGGGACGCGCATCGGAAAGAAGAAGCTATCTATTTTTGGGCTGCGCCCACGCCATACGGCAGTGATTGTGACGATTTTTACGGGGATCTGCATCACGACGGTGACGTTCGGCATTCTCGCGGCGGCGTCAGAGAATGTGCGCACGGCGCTCTTCGGCATGGATCGGCTGAATGCGATGATTGCCGATACACGCGCGGCGCTTGACTTCACATCTGGGGAGCTGCAGCAGGCGCAGGAGGCGCAGGCAAAGGCAAGCAGCGATCTCAAGAAGTCCGAGGAGGAGATCGCGCGGCTTGAGGGTGAGCAGTCGGATCTGCGCGCGGAGTCGGATCGGCTGTCGGCAGGCAACCGCGCGCTCATGATGGAGAAAGAGGGGCTCATTTCCATCAACGGGCGGCTCTCGGGCGAAAATGAAACGCTGCTCGCCGACATTCAGGCGCTTGGCGTGCGTGCAAATGAGCTGCGCGAGAACATCCTGAATCTGCGCGAGGGGAACATCACCTATCAGGCGGGTGAGATCATCGCGAGCGGCATCATTCCCGCAGGACTCAGCCACGATGAGGTTGAGCGCGGACTAGCGGGGATTGCGCAGCTCGGCACACGCAACATCTCCGCGCGCCTCGGGGAGAACCATACGGATCAGGACATCTGGATCTATGGGCCGGAGTACGATGCCGCCGTGAAAGCAATCGAGGCGAGTTCCGTCGATATGATCGTGCGCATCGTTGCGGCGGGGAATCTCGTGCGCGGGGATGAGATCCGCGCGTCCTTCGAGCTGTACCCGAACCGTGTCATCTATCACGACGGCGAGCTCATCATTGCCCGTGTCTATGCGCCCGAGGGCATGGGGGCGGCTGCGGAGCAGTCGGTCATGTCATTCCTGCGCGAGGTCAATGCTGCGGCATCGGCAAAGGGCATCCTGCCCGATCCGATTCGCGGAACGGTTGGCGTGATCGAAGGCGCGGAGTTCTACACTCTTGTGCAGGATCTCGCGGGGCAGTCGGGCGCGGTTGTCATCTCCGCCTATGCGGACGGCGATACGGACGCAATGGGGCCTCTGCGGCTGAAATTCAAGATTGAAAGTGAAAACGGGGGCGGCGCATGAGCTGCCCCGTCCTTGCGATTGACCCCGGACGCGAGAAATGCGGCGTCGCCGTGCTTGCGGCAGATGGGCACATTCTTGTGCAGGAAATTGTGCAGACAGAGGCGCTGACGGATGTGGTCGGTGCACTTGCTGCGGCATATGAGCCGACCATTATCATGGGAAACGGGACGACGAGTGCAGAGGCGCGTACCCGTATAGAGGCATTGGGCGCCACGGTGACGCTGGTCGATGAGTACCGCACGACAGATGGGGCGAAGCAGCTCTATTGGGAGGTACACCCTCCGTGCGGATGGCGGCGGTTCGTGCCGCGCGGCATGCTCGTGCCGCCCGTGCCTGTAGATGATTTCGTCGCTGTGATCCTCGCACGGCGGTTTTTGCAGATACAAATTGTTTGATTGACAGAGCACCTATCCTGCGGTAAGATTACTAGAAGTATGCTTGCAGAGAACCTCAATGAAGGAGAGCTATAATTCATGCCCGATAATGTCTTAGCATTTATGATCGCGCTTGGCATGGCGCTCGTGCTCACCCCCGGCGTCATTGCCTTTGCGCGCCGCACGGGGGCGCTCGACAAGCCCGACGCGCGCAAGGTGCACGCGCGCCCGATCCCGCGCATCGGCGGCATCGGGATCTACGCCGCATTCATGGTGTCGATCCTCGTACAGCTCATCTTTGTCGATCTTAGCCCTGAGTTCATGATGAGCCTCATTGGACTCATGGTCGGCGGCACGATCGTCGTCGCAATCGGCATCATCGACGACTACTGCGACCTGCCGGCTAAGGTGAAGCTGCTCGGGCAGATCGTTGCCGCCGCTGTGCTTGTCATCGCGTTTGATGTGCGCATCGACTTTATCACCGACCCACTTGGCGACTTTATCTATCTGGAATGGTTCGCAATTCCCGCGACAATTTTCTGGGTTGTTGGTCTGACGAATACCGTGAATCTGATCGACGGGCTGGACGGTCTTGCGGCAGGGGTCTCCTCGATTGCCGCGATTACAATTTTTCTTGTCGCAATGGAGGAGGGCATCCCCTTCGTCGCGATGATGACGGCGGCGCTCGCGGGCGCGGCGGTTGGCTTCCTCTATTACAACTTCAACCCCGCGCGCATCTTCATGGGCGACACGGGGAGCATGTTCCTCGGCTTCATGCTCGCGGGCATCTCCGTCGTCGGCGCAGTCAAGAGCGCTGCGACCATTGCGCTCATCGTTCCGATTCTCGCGCTCGGGCTGCCGATCCTCGACACGACGTTTGCCATCGTGCGGCGCGCGCGCAATCATCGCCCGATCTTCAAGCCGGACAAGGGGCATCTTCACCATCGCCTCCTCGCGCACGGCTTCACGCAGAAACAGGCGGTGCTGCTCATGTACGTTGTGAGCGGCCTCTTTGGGCTGTGTGCGCTTGCCCTCACGGCAGTCAGCCCCCAGGCGGCAGCACTCATCATCCTGATTGTCGCGGCGGCGGTTTTTATCGGCGCGCGCAAGTTGGGCATTTTCCGCATGGATGTGCCGCAGAAATAGAACTGAAAAGAAACTTTTCCGAAGCGCACCCCCGCAAGGGACTTCAACCGCAGGATTCAAAATATTTGAGCTAGAAATATAAATTTGGGGATTCCATATCCAGAGAGGAGCAAAGGCAGAATGACCGGCAAAATCAAAGTCATGTCGATCTTTGGCACGCGTCCCGAGGCAATCAAGATGGCACCTGTCGTCAGGGCGCTCATGCAGCACACGGACGAGATCGAGATGCGGACGCTCGTCACGGCGCAGCACCGCGAGATGCTCGATCAGGTGCTGCACCTCTTCCACATCGTCCCCGACTATGACCTCAACATCATGGCGGCAGGGCAGACCCTCTTCGACATCACCACGCGTGCGATGATGGGCATCAACGAGGTCTTTCAAAAGGAGAGACCCGACCTCGTGCTCGTCCACGGCGACACGACGACGACATTTGCGGGCGCGCTTGCCGCATACTACCATCAGATCCCCGTCGGTCACGTCGAGGCGGGGCTCAGGACGCATGACATCTATTCGCCGTTCCCCGAGGAGATGAACCGCCGCCTGACGGGTGGGATCGCAACCCTACATTTCGCACCGACGCCGACCGCACACGCGAACCTCGTCGCCGAGGGCGTGCCCGAGCGGCGCATCTTCGTCACGGGCAATACGGTCATCGACGCACTGCATCACACCGTACGCCCCGACTATGTCCTTCCCGCAGAGTTGGCGGGTGTGGACTTTGCAAATCACCGCGTCCTCCTCGTCACGACACATCGGCGGGAGAACCTCGGTGAGCCGATGCGTCACGTCTACCGTGCGATTCGCAGCATCATCGAGCAGATGGACGATGTGGAGGTCATCTTCCCCGTCCACCGCAACCCAAAGGTGCGCGAGATCGTGCGCGAGGAGCTCGGCGGAATTTCGCGCGTGCACCTCATCGATCCGCTCGACTATGAGCCGTTTGCAAATCTTATGGCGCGTGTTGACATCGTGCTCACGGACTCGGGCGGCATTCAGGAGGAGGCTCCCTCGCTTGGCAAGCCCGTACTCGTGCTGCGTGATACCACAGAGCGCCCCGAGGCAGTCACGGCGGGGACCGTGCGGCTCATCGGTACGGATGAGCAGCGCGTCTATGACGAGACTATGCGCCTCCTGACCGAGCCGACCGCCTATACGCACATGGCGGAGGCGGTCAATCCCTACGGTGACGGAGAGGCATCGCGCCGCATCATCGAGGCGATCCTCTATCATGCGGGACACGCACAGACACCGCCGGAACCGTTCGGGGCATAGGGATTCTTTCGCGTGCGCAGGGAGGGAGAACCGATGGAGCAGAAAAATACGCCGCCATCCGCAGGCGTTGAGGCTCTGCGTGCATGCGGTCTCCTCTCGGGTGTCGGCATCTACTTTGTCGTCTTTCTTGGCGTATTCATCTTTCTCGGCAAATGTGCCGACGACTTCCTCGGCACGGGGCATGTCTGCACCATCGTGGGCATTCTCCTCGGCTTTCCTGCCGCGATCTACAGCCTGTATCGGCAGCTGAAACACTATAAGCTTGTATAAATCCCTGCAAAGCTCAATGTGCTTTGCAGGGCATATTTACAGAAGGAGAGGCAGTATGGAAAATTTATTTGAGCAGATTCGCGCTTTTCTTTCGGCTCCGACTGAGAACGCGGACGAATTTGACGCGAGCGATGCGCTGATCTGGGTGGATTGGGGAGAGGAGGACGATGCCGTTCTTGGCTATCTGAACGATGTTCTCCCCGAGGCGGCGCAGATTGATTACGAATGTACGGATTCGGCGGAGGAGCGCGGCTTTGATATTCTCCTAAAGGTGGATGGAGCAGCGCACGCCATTCCCTACGCGGCGGATGCGGCGGACAGGGACACCACGCTGAAGGCAGCGCAGGAGTATCTTGCGCCCATGTATGAGATTCGCTGGTATATGGGCTCGCTCGGCAGCGATACGCTTGCGTTCTGTGTGTTGCAGGCGGAGCAGTGGAGGCGGCTCGCGCAGGAGTTCGGTGCGGAGACTCTGGACTACTATTTCGCACCGATTGATGCGGACAGCAAGATGTTCGAGATGGACGCGGACGAGGTCTTCGATCTGCTGGAGCAGAGAAAACAATAGTACAGATAAACGAACACAACCGCCCCGCAGGGTTGAACCTTGCGGGGCGGTTTCGTGTGTATCTTTATTTTCTCTCCGTCATCGCGGCGGCAAGCGCTGCGCCGAGGGCGGAGCCGGCGTTTTCGAGGATGATCTTGACGTTGACCGCCTCGTCTAAGAGGAGGGTGTCGAGCGCACCACGTAGGTGATGTGCGACGAGCGGTACTTTCTCATAGACGGAGCCGTCGACGGCGACGAACTGGTTCTCGAGCTCGTTCTCACCCATGCGGTGCTGGATGATGGCGACGTACGTTGCTGCAACAATGCGTGCGGAGCGGACGATGACGGCAGTCGCGAGTTCCTGCAGCAGGGCGCGCTCGGCGGCGGTGAAGGTCATGCCTGTCTTGGCTTCGATGACCGCACCTGCCGCATGGCGGTCGAGGTAGGCATCGGTGATGATCTCGGAGAGCTCGATGCTCGAAAACGGATAGACCCCGTCCGCACCGAGGAGATCTGCAAGTGCCGTACCGTAGAGTGTGCCGAGGTAGCGCCCGGACACCATCTTTTCGAGCCGCTGTGCGCCGGGCTGCTCGGACTCCTTGTCAAGGAGTTCGTCGTATTTGGAGAAGGGCAGCCGCCCAAAGCCGCCCGACTCCATGTTGATGACGGTCGGCGTCTCGCTGCCGTCCGCGAACTCCTCATAGTAGCAGGTGTTCTGCCCCGTGGCGTAGATCGATCCGATGTAGGTGTGCTCGTGCTTGTACGCCGCTGCGAGCAGCACTGCGACCGTATCGTTGATGACGGCGACGGGTTCAACGTTCGTCATGCCGCGCCGTGCGAGTGCCTCTTTGAGCAGGTCGTTGACAACCTTGCCCTCGACCCCCTGCGTGGCGAACTCCTTCGTCCAGACGATGAGCCGTGCGTTGTAGAGGTCGGTCTGTGTGGAGGGAAAGGAGAAGGTATGTCCAAGGAGGTATTTTGTCTCCCGATTTCCGTCGATTGCTTCGTCGATGATCTCCGCGAGGAAGTCAAACATCTCCTCTGCCGTCGCATCTGCGCTGACGTAGTCGTAGACACCGGGGAGGGTGAGCGGCTTTGCAACCTTGCTCAGCACCTCGTATTCGCCGCCGCCTTTGAGGAGGATGCGCAGGGCGCGGACGTTCGTGCCGCCAAAGTCGAGCGCAAGGAAGGAGCCGAGCTCCTTGCCGCTTGGAAGCCCTGCATAGGAGCGGAGCATACGGAGTGTTGCACCCTCTTTGCCCGCGAGCCCCGCGCACATATCGGCGCGGAAATCATCGGCGATCTTGCGGAGCGCATCGTCGTCTATGGTGAAGGCTGCCTTTATCTCGTCAAATTTTTCACGATCAAATCCCATGGTAACTCCTCCCAACCAAAGTAGTTTTTGTGTGATGAACTTGGATCGTACGAACCTGTTTGCGCAACGAGGTGTTCGCGTGGGGCTTGTACTGACCTAAATCTGTTTAACAAAAGTGATCGAGCATCGCGCCGACGCTCGGGAATACCTGCTTTGCCTGTGCCTGTATCTCGGGGCGTGCCGTGGTGAGCGAGTAGCCGTCCCATGCCTTGAGCATGGGCAGATCGTTCGTCTCGTCGCCGATGGCGAACACCTCCGCGCCGTCCCATCCCATGACGGAGAGGAGAGTACGGATGCCCTGATCCTTGCTGATGCCGGCGGGCGTGATGTCAAGGCTGCACGCGTTCGGGAATGCGTGAATCTTATCCCCCAGTTTTGCGTTCAGCACGGCGGCACATTCATCGGACAGGGTAGGCTCATGAAAGCCGAGCGAGAACTGCTGAATCCCCGTCAGTCCTCCGATGTCGGCTTCCGTGATATAGACGATGGGGAAGTCCCAGTCCTTTGCCTCGCGTTCGATCCACGAGCCCTCTGAGTGGTGGCAGAGATAGGTCACATCTGCCGCTGAGAAGGCGAAGTGAAAGGACTTCTGTGCGCTCGGCTCCGACGCAATCGCCGTGAGCGCGCGAGGATCAATCTCCGCCTGAAATCGTACGGATGCATCCGCACCCCGTATGATGCCGCCGTTGTTGCAGACGGTGTAGTCAAACTCTACGCCGTACGCAATGAGCTGGGGGACGAGCATCCCGTAGTCGCGCCCCGAGATGACGCCGAACTTGTGCCCTGCCGCACGCCAACGGGCGATGCCCTCCTTCGTCTCCGCGTCGATCTTGCCGCCCCTGAGGAGCGTACCGTCGTAATCGCTTGCCGCTACCTTCATTTTACTTCCTCCTCATAGACAACCGCCTCAAGCGGGCGGAGCACTGTGCTCGGCGCATCTGTATAGCTGCCGATGAGACGCACGCCCTTTAGGAATCCTGCGGGCAGTGCCGCCTCCTCCGCGGAAAAGTTGACCGTCGTAACGATGCGGCGATTGCCCGCCGTACGCGAGAATGCGTAGATCTGCTCATTGTCCGCGAGCAGTTCCTCATAGACACCGCTGAGCAGTACGGGGTTCGTCTTGCGTAGACGAATGATTTGCTTGTAGTAGGAGAGGACGGAATCCGCATCCTTTTCCTCAGCCGCCGCATTGATTTCGCGGTAGTTTTCGTTCGCGGGCAGCCACGGCGTACCTGTCGTAAATCCTGCGTTTGCCGTATCGTCCCACTGCATTGGCGTGCGTGCGTTGTCGCGGCTGTTGAAGTGAACGAAGGACAGCGCCTCTGCGGGGCTGAATCCTTCCTTGAGCGCAAGCTCGTACTGACCGTGGGAGGAGATGTCGTCGTATGAGTCGATCGTGTCCCATTTGACATTGGTCATGCCGAGCTCCTCGCCCTCGTAGATGAAGGGCGTGCCGCGCAGTGTCATGAGGACGGTCGCGAGTGCCTTTGCGGCGAGGCGTGTATCGCCGCCCTTCGGGAAGAAGTAGTTGACGGAGCGTGCGCGGTCATGGTTCTCGAAGTAGATCGGGTACCAACCTTCTTTGGCAACGCCCGCCTGACTTGCCGAGAGCGCGCCCTTGAGCTTTGTGAGTTTCCACGGAACCATCTTCGACCAGCATTCGCCGCCCTCGTATGGAACGAGGACGTGTGCGAACTCGAACAGCATCGAGAACACACCGTTTTCGCCGACCCAGTCGGGGAGCTCTGCGACCGAGACGCCGTTTGCCTCACCGACGGTGAAGATGTCGTGCCCGTCAAAGACCTCCCTGCGGAACTCGTGAAGAAAATCGAGGATGCCGGGCGTGTTCGCCGTCATCGTGTGGACGCTCACCATGCCATCCGCCGCGTCGGGCGTGCCGTCCTCAAAGACAGCGGGCTTTTTGATGTAGGTGATCGCGTCGATGCGGAAGCCGCCGACGCCCTTGTCGAGCCAGAAGTTCGCCGCCGCGAAGAGGGCTGCGCGTACCTCCGGGTTCTCCCAGTTGAGATCGGGCTGCGCCTCGGCAAAGGTGTGGAGGTAGTACTGCCCGCGCTCTTTGCAGTACGTCCACGCAGAGCCGCCGAAGATGCCGCGCCAGTTCGTCGGCGCACTGCCGTCGGGCTTCGCATCACGCCAGATGTACCAATCGCTCTTTGCGTTATTGCGGCTCGACTTCGACTCGATAAACCACGGATGCTGATCGGAGCTGTGGTTGTAGACGAGATCCATGACGATGCGGATGTCACGGCGCTTTGCCTCGGCGATCAGTTCCTCCATGTCGGCAAGCGTGCCGAACTGGGGATTGATGCCCGTGTAGTCGCTGATGTCATAGCCGTTGTCGACCATGGGGGATGGATAGACGGGGGTGAGCCAGAGCGCACCCGCGCCGAGATCCTTCAGATAGTCGAGCTTTTCGGTGATGCCGCGCAGATCGCCCGTGCCGTTTCCCGTCGTGTCATTGAAGCTCTTCGGGTAGATCTGGTAAACGGCGGTGTTCTGCCACCATTTTGTTGCTTTCATTGGTGTTGCCTTTCGTATATTGATGTGCTTGTATGCCTAGATGGAGGTTGTGCATCATGCGATGCTCCTAAGCAAACCCTAGTGGAGCAAGCGGGGAAAAGTGCGCGTTCTGCCCTCTGCGGATTTCTTTCGTTCAAGCGAAGCGCGTTTAAGAAGTCCGCAGGTATTTAGGCAGATAAGCGCACGACCGTTTGCGTAACTAAGCGTTTGCGTGGAGTTCGCACACGCACGATCAAATCACATTTAGAACGTCAGCACAAAGGTCTCGCCCGCTTTTGCATCCATACCCGTCGTCTTCTTCATAAGTGGGTACTCAGCGGAGTTCGTCACTGCCATGATGACCGTGTCCTGATAGCCCGCCGCATGAATCACATCGCGGTCGAACTTCACGAGCGGTGCACCCGCCTTTACGCGGTCACCCATCTTGACGAGGAGGTCGAAGCCCTTGCCTTCGAGTTTCACCGTGTCCACGCCGATGTGGATGAGGAGTTCCGCGCCGTTGTCCATACGGAGACCCACTGCATGACGGCTGTCCTCCATGACCATCGTGACCTCGGCGTCAGCAGGAGCGACAACGATGCCCTCGGTTGGCTCGACTGCAACGCCGTCGCCCATCATCTTCTGCGAGAACATCTCGTCCTTGACCTCGCTCATGTCGATTACATGACCCGTCGTGACTGCCGTGACGGCAAAGGATTTCTCCGTGCCGACCGCGACCTCGTTCACATCGGAGGCAGGAGCGCTCATGAGCGCCTCGAAGCGCTCGCGGATCTGCGGGACGGAGAGACCGACGATGACTTGGAATGCGTGACCGTTGCGGACAAGCCCGTGTGCGCCTGCCTCGGTGAATGCACCCGTCGGAGCGACGAGTTCGGGATCGTTGACCGTGACGCGCAGCCGCGTTGCGCAATTCGTCACGTCCTTGATGTTTGCCGCGCCGCCGAGACCGTCGAGGAAGGCGCGTGCCTTGACATCACGCTCATCGAGCTTCATGCCGGGAGCGGCAGCCGCAGCACCTGCAGCACCCGCCTGTTTTGCCTTGTAGTCCGCCTTGGTAAAGAGCTTGTCCTCCACATCGTCGTCCGTGCGTCCCGGTGTCTTGTAGTCCTTGAGCAGGATGACCCAGCGGAAGACGAAGAAGTAGATGGCGGTGAAGCAGAGACCGACGCCGATCTGCGTGAGGTATGTCGCATAGTGATACGGGAAGAGGGGAATCCAGTTCTGAACGAAGCAGTCGATGAGACCGCCGCCGAAGTTGCCCGAGAGTCCGATCGCATAGAGCGTTGCGGAGAGCGTTGCCGAGAGCAGTGCGTGCAGGAGATAGAGAAGCGGTGCGACAAAGAGGAAGGTAAACTCGATCGGCTCCGTGATGCCGCAGAGAACCGCCGTGATCGTCGCGGGGATGAGAAGGGCGGCAGTCTTCTTGCGCTTCTCAGGCTTCGCACACATGTAGATCGCGAGTGCCGCGCCGGGCAGACCAAAGACCTTGCCGCTGCCGTGGAGGGCGAAGCCGCCCTCGGGAAAGAGTTCGCGCAGGGACTGACCGCTGACCATGAAGTCATTGATGTGTCCGAGCCAGTATGCCTGGATGCCGCCGTCGACAACCGCAGGACCGAACATGAACGGGAGATAGATGAAGTGATGCAGACCTGCCGGCAGGAGCATTTTCTCCGAGAAGGTGTATGCCCAGACGCCGAGGATGCCGCTGGTCTTGAGGAAGAACTGGAACTGCTCGATGGCGTGCTGTACGGCCGGCCAGACAATGCAGAAGAGGAGCGCCATCGGAATCATGACGACGAAGCCGATTGCCACGACGAACGCGGGACCCTTGAAGATGCCGAGCCAGTCGGGGATGTTCGTGTCATAGAAGTGGTTGTGCAGGAACGCCGTGCAGCAGGCGATGAAGATCGCGCCGAGCATGCCCATGTCGAGCGTCTTGATGTTTGCGATCATCGCAAGGCCTGTGCCCGGCCCCGCCGGCTGGCTGTAGTCCACGCCGAATGCGCTGCCATGGAGCGTGAGGAACGCGGAGATGAAGTAGTTGAACAGCATATAGATGACGAATGATTCCATCGCACAGCGTGCAGGTTCTTTTTTCGCAAAGCCGATGGGAACGGCAATCGCGAAAAGAATGGGCATCTGCGCGAACACCGTCCACGCGCCCTGTTCGACGACAAACCAGAAATCATACCAGAGTGTGCCCTGTGCGGCGAGACTGCCGAGCAGTCCCTCGTTCTTGCAGACAATGGACACCGCCACCGTCAGACCGAAGAATGCAAACAGGATGACGGGCGTATACATCGCGCCGCCGAACCTCTGCATGTTCTGCATGATGACATCCTTACTGAGTGCCATGTGCGTTCCTCCTTAACCACTGAAAACTCCCAAATCCTAAATAACGGCGGGGAAGGTTCGTGCCTCCCGAGAATGAAACTGAAACTAATATGAAATCCACTGTCCCAAAGATAGCGCAAAAATGCCGCGAACGCAATAGGTTCGCGGCATTCGGGCAGAATGTACGGGGATGGTATCAAAGTACACAGGATGAAATTTGTTACACGGCGTCAATGTGTCAGAGATACCCCACGCGAACGCTTAGTTACGCAAACGGTCGTGTGCTCGTCCGCCTAAATACCTGCGGACTTCTTAAACGCGCTTCGCTTGAACGAAAGAAATCCGCAGGGGGCGGGTCGCACGCTTTGCTCCGTTTGCTCCACTAGGGTTCGCTTAGGGGGATCCTCCTCCACACTACTCCTCCCGCTCCTGCACATAGAGTCTGTAGTTCACATACCAGATCTCGAGGAGGAGGAAGTAGGCGAGCATGGACTTGAACTGCAGGCGCGCCTCGTTCTCGGGCAGTCCGAACTCGGCGGGCGTGACGTAGAGGTTTTCCGTCGAGCGGCTCGCGAGTGCGTTGTGCCACATCTGGGTGATCGAGAGGATGGGGACGCCCTTGAGGTTCAGCTTTTCGGCGAACTCCACGACGCGCTCAGATTCGCCCGAGAGCGAAACGAAGATGAAGAGATCGTCGGGACCCGCCGCCTGATAGACAGAGTAGAACTCCTCGCGCCCCGCAATCTCGTAGATGAAGATATTGTCGTAGACAAAGAGTCGTTTCATCTCCTGCATGACATTCGTCTGCACATAGCCCGAGGCATAGGCAAAGACGCGGTGCGCCTCGCGGATGAGGCGGCTCGCCCCCGTGTAGTCACGCCGCATGAGCTCGCGCCATGTCTGGTCGTAGAAGCTGCCGAGCGCGGCTCTCACATCGTGCGCGGGCATGGCACTCTCCGAGCTCTCCATGCGCATGATCGCCTTCATCTCGCCGAAACCGTCGAAGCCGAGCTTCTGCGCGAAGCGCACGACGGACGCGCTTGAGACGGCGCACGCGCGCGCCAGCTCGTGAATGGAGGCACGGCTCGCCGCTGTGCGGTTGCCCTCGATATAGCGCCAGATGCAGCGATCCGCCTCGCTGAGCTCGCGCAGATGTGCGTTGATTCGTTCCGTGAGCATGATCTTCCCCTCCGACCTTTTTTCCCTATTATAGCACATATTCGGAGGATTGAAATGCGTCGCACATAACAGGAAAAAACCTCTTCATGTCGAATGAATCGGCAAGGAGGGGATTTTATGTCAAACGTCAGATATCGTTGGGCATCGCTTGGCTGCGGTGTAATTGGGCATCAGCTCGCAGAGGCGCTCCAAAAGCTCGGGGGCGGGCTGTACGCCGTGGGCAATCGGACGCACGCGAAGGCGGTGGAATTTGCCGCGCAGTACGGCATTCCGAAGGTGTATGAGCGGATGGAGGCCGTGTTCGCGGATGAGGATGTGGACATCATCTACATCTCGACGCCGCACAATACGCATATCGACTATCTGATCCCCGCGCTCTCTGCGGGCAAGCACGTCCTCTGCGAGAAGTCCATCACGCTGAATGCGGAGGAACTGGGGCGTGCAGTCGCCTGTGCGCGCGAGCACGGCGTTGTACTCGCGGAGGCGATGACGATCTATCATATGCCGATCTATCGGCGTCTGCGCGAGATCATCGCGGGCGGTTCGCTCGGGCCGCTGCGCATGATACAGATGAACTTCGGCAGCTTCAAAGAATACGATATGAAGAATCGCTTCTTCAGCCGCAGCCTTGCGGGCGGAGCGCTGCTCGACATCGGTGTGTACGCGCTCTCCTTCGTCCGATACTTCCTCTCGTCACAGCCGACGGAGGTGCTCTCTCAGGTGAAGTTTGCGCCGACGGGTGTCGATGAGCAGGCATCCATCCTACTGAAAAATAAAGAAGAGGAGATGGCGGCGATCACGCTCTCCCTGCATGCCAAGCAACCCAAGCGCGGGACGATTGCGTTTGAAAACGGCTATGTGGAGATGTTCGAGTACCCGCGTGGGGAGAGTGCACGCATCACATGGACGGTGGACGGGCGCACGGAGGAGATCAGTGAGGGCAGCACGGCAGATGCACTCGTCTATGAGGTACGCGATATGGAGGCGGCGGTCGCGGGCGAGCACGACGATATGCAGCTCGGCTATACAATCGACGTGATGGATCTGATGACGGAGATTCGCCAGTCGTGGGGCATGAAATATCCCGAGGAGGAGTAGAGGGGGAGGGCAGAGAGTCGTTGTTGGGCATATGCGTCCGATGACGGCTCTTTTTGCAGGCGTCTTTTGATTGCGGGGAAAATGATTCTTTGTTATAATGAAAGCGTTGTATACAAAGAAAAGGTGACGAGATGATACGGCTGATTTTTTCGGATATGGACGGGACGCTGCTCGATGAAAACGGAAAGCTGCCCGCAGGCTTCGGCGCCATGTATGAGCGGCTGAAGGAGCGCGGCATCCGCTTTGCGCCAGCGTCGGGTCGGCAATACGCCTCCCTCATGCAGACCTTTGCCGCATGGCGGGATGAGCTGATCTTCGTGGCGGAGAATGGAACGATGGTGATGGAGCATGACCGCGAGCTCTTCTCGAGCCCCGTGGATCGCGCGCTTGCGCTCGATGTCATGCGTACGGGTGAGCAGATCGGGGGCGTGCGCTCCGTGCTCTGTGGGAAGAAGCAGGGCTATCTCCACAGTGCCGATGATGCGCCGGAGTTTCGCGCGGAGCTGGCGAAATATGTGTCGCAGTCGGCGGTGGTGGAGGACTTTGCCTCTGTGGACGATCTGCCGATCAAGATGTCGTTCTGTGATTTCACGGGGCATGCGCAGGAGAAGATTCTTCCCGTCATGCAGGCATACGCGGATCGACTGCAGGTCTCGCTCTCGAGTACAGAGTGGGTCGATCTCTACAATCTCGGCGTGAGCAAGGGCGTCGCCGCGCGGCAGATTCAGGCGCGCCTCGGCATTGCGCCCGATGAGTGCGCCGCGTTCGGTGACTATGAGAACGATCTCGATCTGATGGATGCGGTGACGCACAGCTTTGCGATGGAGAACGCCATTCCCGCGGTGAAGGAACGCGCGCGTCACATGGCGCCGAGCAACAGTGCAGACGGTGTGATGGCGGTCTGCGAACGCATTCTCGCGGGCGAATTTGACTGAGGTATATCATGCGCTTTGACTATCATATGCATCTGGAGTACGGCTCCTATGACGAGGACTATGCGGAGGGCTTCTTCCGCGCGGCGGCGGAGCGCGGCGTCTATGAGATCGGCTTCTCGGAACACTCGCACACATTCCCGGAGTTCGAGCAGCTCTACTACGACGATCTCATCTTGGACGATTCGTTCGTGGGCAGTTTTCAGCGTAAATGGCTGAAGTCGAACAAGTTCAAGTACACGCTCGACGAATATTTTGCGTTTATTGAAAAGCTGCGTAGGAAGCACAAGGTGCTCGCAGGCATCGAGGTCTGCAACTTTCATGATCAGGAGGCAGTAGCGAAGATCCTCCGCGCCTATCCGTTTGACTACGTCATCGGCTCTGTGCATTTCCTGCGCGGATGGGCATATGATACGGGGGCAATCAAAGCGGAGTGGGACAATCATCCGCTCGAAGAAATCTACGAATGGTATACGGAGGAAGTGGAAAAACTCGCGGCGTCCGGGCTCTACGATGCGCTCGGGCACCCGTTCAACATCAGGCTCTACCGCCACTTCCCCAATTTCGACGTGACACCGTATCTGGAACGCGTCGCAGCGGCGATGAAGGGTGCCAATATGATTGTCGACCTCAACACGGGGACGTACTACCGCTATCCCGTGGAGGAGTTCTCGCCGTACCCGGACTTTATGCGCACGGCGAAGGAATACGATCTGCCGATCATCACAACCTCGGACGCGCATAAGCCCGAGGACTGTGCGCGCTACAACGAGGAGGCAGTGCAGTACGCACGCTCCTTCGGCTACGCCGAGCAAATACGGTTCACGGGCGGACGCGCGCGGGAGAGCGTCGCGCTCGCATGAGAGAGGAGCGTATGAGATGAGCACAACGATACGATATGGAACAGGGGTGCTTCTATCCCTGCTCTTTTTGCTGCTGCTGTGCCCTGCGGCGTTCGCCGATGACGGGCGGGCATGGACGTGGCTGAGCTCGAATGACAAGTATTCGAAATTCTACGCGCCGGCATCTGTTCGTGTGACGCAGAGCGTCATGCCTGCGGGGAAAAAGCAGACGGTGGCGACGGAGATCACGGCGGACATCCGGACATCGTTCAGCTACGAGGGTGCAGAGGAGACGATTCGCAACTATAAGATCGGACATGTGATCACGAGTCCGAGTCAGCTTTCCTATGCGATCGCGCAGGTGCGTGTCGTACCGCAAACGCGTCTCCTGCAATACGTCGGTGAGACATTCTACGATGCGGCGGGCAACGTCCTCTGGTCGAAGGGAATGGGAACCGAGAAGGAGATGAACTCACAGCAGTTCGATGAGGAGTTCTATGCCGCGATTATCGACATCGTTTTCCGTCAGGGCGAGATGGCTCGTCTGCGCGCCGATGACCGCTGGATTCTCCTGTGGACAGATGAGACGGCCTCCGGGATCAAGACGCAGGTGACGGCAGACACCTCGACGATGCGCCGCACGGGGGACAATCTCGTCTTCTGGGCATGGACGGAGGTGCGCGATGCCAACGGCAAGGCTGTCGAGATCAAGTTCGACAAGCGTGCGGTGAACCTGCCGCAGGGCACGGAGCGCATCGTCACGGGGCGCTACTGGTCGCCATCGGATGGCTGGCAGCCCCTTGATGACGGCTATGAGGGTGCCTACCGCATGATTGTGCGCGAGGCGCCCGAGGGGCGTGGTCTCATTCGCCTGCGCGCCTATGCAGACGGCTACAGTACATGGGTCAACCGCTATCAGGTGCGTTGATTTTGGAAATGCGGAATAGCTCCGCGCTTTCATAGGGAAGGGAAACGGGAAACAATGCCGATTAAGATACCAAACAATCTGCCTGCGACGAACGTGCTCGAGGGGGAGAACGTCTTCGTCATGAATGCGGCACGCGCGTATGGTCAGGATATCCGTCCGCTGCGCATCCTCATTCTGAACCTCATGCCGATCAAGGACGTGACTGAGACGCAGCTCCTGCGACTCCTCGGCAATACACCGCTACAGGTGGAGGTGGATTTTATCTACACGGAGTCCTACGTCCCGTCGCATACCTCGCGCGAATATCTCACGGAGTTCTACGGCACCTTTGCAGAGGTGCGGCATAAGAAATACGACGGCTTTATCATCACGGGCGCGCCGATTGAGCAGCTGCCGTTCGAGCGCGTCGCATACTGGGACGAGGTCGCCGAGATCATGCAGTGGAGCCGTAAACACGCCTACTCCACATTCCATATCTGCTGGGGTGCGCAGGCGGGGCTCTACTATCACTACAACATCCCCAAGCACTGGACGGAGAAGAAGATCTTCGGTGTCTTCGAGCATCGTCTCTGCGTGCAGCATGAGCCGCTCCTGCGCGGCTTTGACGATCTGTTCTATGTGCCGCATTCGCGCCATACGGAGACCCTGCGTGCGGACATTGAGCGCGTGCCCGAGCTTACGATCCTCTCCGAGGGCGATGCGGGTGTCTACATCATTGCGAATCTGCGCCGCCGTCAGTTCTTCATCACGGGACACGCCGAGTACGATCCTATGACGCTCAAGGCGGAGTACGACCGCGATCTCGCGGCGGGAATCGATCCCGACATCCCGTGCAACTACTACCCAGAGGATGACCCCAACCGCGCGCCCGTCGTGCGTTGGCGCAGCGTCGCGCACCTCCTCTTTGCAAACTGGCTGAACTACTACGTCTATCAGGGCACGCCATATGAGCTCGACAGCCTCGACAACGCGGATGACTGGGAGTACCACTCGGGGCTTTAAGCGGGCTTCATGTTCAGCAAAAATTCAGTTTTTTGGACTAGCATAGGGAGTTGTTGAAAACAGTTTTTGATGGGAGCGATGATACGTGCAAAAAAAATGGGGAGCGGCACTCCTCGTCTGTGCCGCCCTGTTCATGGGCACCCGTCCCGCGTCTGCAGCGGAGGAAATACCGAAGCACATCTATGAATGGGTGCAGTCGACGGCGCGGCAAGGCTATTACTTTAACAAAGAGCAGATTCAATACGCCTCGGATGCGCATGGCTACATCGACCTCACGAAGATTGTGGTGCCAACGCTTCGCATCTATGACAACATCCAGATTCAGGACGTGGTGTCCAAGCGCCGCTGGCGCATGCTGCCGCTGAACGGCTACAGCGACCTTACAGGTGCGGCAGAGTACCTTCTGATCGACCTGCGCGCGGGCGTTGTGCACGTGACGTCGCATGAGGATCTGGACAGCCATTGGGGGACGCTTTCCCGCGAGGAGAATACGAAAGAGATTACGCTCTCGTCCCTCTCGAATAAGGATGTCGAGAAGAAATTCTTTGACGCCATCATCAACTACGCCGTCGGGCATCAGGAGGAGATGATCCGACGCTCGCGCGGCATTCTAAGCGATGCGGATCGTGCAGCGCTGGAGAAAAAGAAGGAAAAGCTCGCGGAACCCGCCGACAATACCCCTGAAAAGCCCGCGAAGAAGGATAAGAAAGAAAAAAAGAAGAATAAAAAATAGCAAAGGGACTGCCGTCCTGCAATACGCGCGACGGCAGTTCTTTTTTGTAGCTTTTTCCCAAAAAACAAGGTATAATAGTACCAGGAACTACCAGCAAAGGAAGGGACACCGCATGACAGATAAGGAATGGATGCAGCTTGAACTGAACCGCATGGTAAAGGCTGAAGGTGGCAAGGTCAGTGTCGAACGCATGACTGAGATCGTATCGGAACTCAGCCAGCGACTGCGTGAGAATCCGAATCTGCCGCGTGAGGTGAAGACGCTCACCGCGGACGAGCTGATTGCACGCGCGCGCAAGAAGACGGGGGAGGAACGCTACCGCATCATCAAGCGCGCCCTGCGGGAGGAACCGGACAACATCACCGCTGCCTGCATGGAGATCGAGTACCTCGCCAAGAACGCCGACGACCGGGTTCACCACTACGAGGATCTGACGCGCAAGGCGACTGAGCGCCTAAAGGAGCAGGGGCTTTTCGCCGAGGAGAACATCGGAAAATTCTGGTCGATGCCAGCGACAAAGCCCTATATGTTCCTGCGGCTCTCCTATCTCGAGGCGCTCCTCGCGGCGCGCAAGCTCCGTCTTGCAGCGAAGGAGTGCGAGGAGATGCTCCGCCTCTCGGAGCACGATGCGCTCGGACGCCGTTACCAGCTCATGTTCATCTATGCGGCGATCGAGGAGGGCGATGCCGCGATCAAGCTGTATCAGCGCTACGAAGAGGGCGTGGCGATGATGTATCTGCCGCTTGCGATGCTCTTCTACCGCCTCGGTAAAATGAAGATGGCGCGCAACTTCTTGAACGAACTTGTCGCTGTCAACAACGACACAAAGGCGTTCTTCGAGCGTGGGGCGCGGGGGGATCTCCCCACACGCGCACCGGGGAGATATGCCGGCTCCTTTGCCATCGGTACGATGGAGGAGTTCGGCGAGGCGGTGACAGACAACAAATTCGCCTTCCTCGGCATGGAGGCGTTCTTCGCTTGGGGACTCAGCGAGCTCAGCGGGGAGCAGGGTGCCTGAATACGCTCTGCGGGGACGCCTGTGGGCAGGCGTTCTCGGTGCAGTTCTGATCCTCCTCTTGATGGTGGTTCCGGCACATGCGGCGCTGCCCGTTCAGGGAGCGGCAGCAACTGCTGACTACTGGCTGCGTGCGGATGGCGATGCACCGCTTCTCCGTGGGGAGGAGAGAGAGGCGTATGCGCGTCGTCTTGCGGCGAAGGATTTGGTGCATGACCTCATCAACACGTCGGAGACGCGCGCGGGAGAAACGGTACGTGCACAGATTCATGAGGCTGCACAGGGAACAGATCGTGCTCTGTCGGATCTCTACGCAGAGGGGCAACTCCTCTGCACAGAACAGTGGCAGGCAGTATGCGACAATCGTGCTATTGAGGGCATTGGCGCGACTGTGACTGCACGTCCTGCCGTCGCTGTACGTCGTGCCGATGTGCGCCTCCTGCCGACGGAGGATGGATGGTTTGAGTCCCCCGATGATCTGCGTTATGACGAGCTACAGGGGACGGTGCTCGATCCCGGGGAGGCAGTCCTCGTGCTCCACCGCTCGCAGGATACGCGCTTTGCCTTTGTCGAGACGCGCGATTATCGCGGCTGGGTTGATGTGCACGCGCTTGCTGCGACAGATTGGAAGACATGGCGCGACTTTGCTACACCGGAGGAGTTCTTCACCGTGACGGCAGCGCAGCTCTCGATTGATGGGCGGCTCTATCAGCTCGGGGCAAAGATCCCAAGGCGACGGGCGGTGGATGGGACAGATCGTCTCCTCCTGCCCGTGCGGGATGCTGGGGGGCAGCTCGCCCTGCGGGAGGTACGCGTACCCGAGGACGGACGCCTCGTTGTAGGGCGTCTGCCGCTCACCCGCAACAATCTCATGCGCCTCGCATTTGCACCCCTCTATACAGAGTATGGCTGGGGCGGGGCAAACGGGGGGATGGACTGCTCATCCTACGTACAGAACATCTATCGCGCGATGGGACTGGATCTCCCGCGCGATGCGGATATGCAGGAGCGTGCCTGTTCGCTTCTGCCTCTTGCCGGATTATCTGCGGCAGAGCGCTATGCACTGCTTGCAGATGTGCCGCCGGGCGCACTCCTCTTTTGTCCCGGCCACGTCATGCTCTATCTCGGACGGGATGCGGGGGGCAGACCGCTCGTGATTCATGACATCAGCAGCTACTACGAAGACGGCGAAAAGAAATATATCAGACAGGTCGTCGTCTCAACGCTTGATTTTCAAAATGCACGCGGCACTGCTGCAATCGATACGCTTGACGCGGTCGGTTTCATTGCTCCGGCGCCATAAACATGGGGACATTGCCCTCAGAAGAGGGCAGATATGGAGGGGACAAATGGGACTTTTTGATGGATTCAAAGGCGGTGAAAAGACCGCCGTAATGGGAATCAAGGATGCGATTAAGGAAGAACTGGATCGCAACGACTGGAACTACGAGATCAGTGATGAGAGTGAGGAAGATCGCCAGGAAACATATTTCTACATGAGGAATGAACTCGAGAACGACGAGGCCATCACGGCAGTCATCGTCGTGCGCGAGTTGTACGATCAGGTGGATGATGCGGACGGCTTCATCAAGATCAAACTCTATGACATCGCCTATCTGGAGAAGTCTGACCTGCGCGCTGAGCTCCTTGCAAAGATCAACGCGTGGAATGGTGAGTTCCGCTATGTGAAGCTCTGCCTTGACCGCGATCAGGATGTCGTCGTGGATATCGACCTGCCGCTCGACCTTCACAAGGGGAAGTTCCAGCCGGATAGCGTCATGGCGATGATGGGCGTCGGCATGCGTATCGTGGAGAAGGTCTATGATGATTTGATGGAGCTCTGCACGCGCGGACACAAGCCGCGTCCGCAGGAATAAAGGAATCACTGAATTTATCAGGAAATCCTAAAATACGCAAGTTGAACGGAGGAACTGTATGGGACTTTTTGACGGCTTCAGCGGAAGCGAAGAAGGGCTCAAGAACAGCGCATTTGAAGCGATCAAGGCGGAACTTGACAAGCAGGATATGAAATATGGCGAGGATGTGACCGAGGACGGCGAGGATCACATCATCCGCATGCGTCAGCAGCTCGACAACGGCAGTGTTGTGAGCATCGCGATCGTCGTCACGGAGAACGGCGACACGAACGATTTTATCAAGATCAAGTACTTCGGGCTCGTGCGCTTGGAGGAGGGAGCCGATCCAAAGGCATTCCATGAGAAGCTCAACGATTGGAACAGTCAGTATCGCTACGTAAAATTTGTGGTCGATGATGAGCGGGATGTCGTCGTGGACATCGATCTGCCGCTCGATCTGCACGTCGGCGTATTTCAGGCGGACAGCTTCATGGCGATGGTCGGTGTCGGCCTGCAGGTGCTCGAGGAGGTCTATCCGGAGATGATGAAGCTGCGCTGGGCATAAAAAGCCTCCCCCGTGCGACACGGGGGAGGGGAACCGCGCAAGCGGTGGAAGGGGGCTCTCTTTCTTTGAAACTCAAAGGGGCTGCACGACAGGTGTAGCCCCTTTCGCATATTCAGCTTCTCTTTGTATGGTCGATTTGCGGGATCTTCAGTCCCTTGCGCAGGTAACTCTGCTGGAGCTGATAGATACTCTGGACAAGGCGCTCGCGCTCGCGCGTCCCGAGCGTGTCGCCGAACATGACGCCGATGTGATACGTCATGCCGAGATTCGTCTCAATGGGAGTTGCCCGGCGGATCGTGCCCTCCGTTTCGAGCGTGCCGATGCGTGGCAGCTCGGGTACGCGTACGGAGATCGGTGCGTCCATAATCAGCGGCTCGTCGTGCACGAAACAAAGCCCCCCGCCGCTGATGTCGATCAGGGCGACCTCGCGGTAGTCCTTGAGGCTGCCGTGATTGCCGGGCAGCTTCGCCTCGATGGACATTGGAATCGGTACGCGGACGAAATCGCGCAGCTGAATGCGCTCGGCGCTCTCCGGCAGTGCCATGTACCAGATCGTATCGGGCAGCGGCGAGGCAGAGCGATAGGGAACGTCGAAGTGATAGACGCAGCCGGAGCCTGTGAGATGGCATTGAAAAACACGGCCGGGCTCGGGTGTGTTGACAAATTTTCCCACGGGGACATCCAAGCGCACGGCGAGTGCTCCTGCAGGCCTTCCCGCTGCCTGCTCCTCATCGCTGAGCTCGAGGGCACCGTAGTAGTCAATCTCGGTATCTGGTTCGATGATGTGAATCGCAGCCCCGTGCTTCAGCAGTGCAGCGAGTTTTTCGCCCTCAATCATAGTCTTCAAACCCTTTCCACAATTAATTCTTTTTGTTAGATAAGGATAACAAAGTATGGCGGCAAAGTCAATTTACCTCTTTGACTTTGCCCTTTGTTCGGGCTATAATGAACAATGGGTAAATTGACTCATCTTGAAAAGGGATTGGTGGACGCAATGGCGATGAAGATAGACAGCAGCATTGCGCGGAGTACATCGCTCACAATGCCGCGTGCAGAGACGGATGTGGGCGTGCGCGGCGCAGCGACGGACTTTAGTACGGAACTGGCGGATCAGGAGTCCGCCATGTCGCGCGAGGCGATGGATCGCCTTCTTGAGCAGATCGATGAGCAGGGCGCACGCCTCTCAAAGTCGCCGACGTTTGACGAGCTGCGCTCCTATCGCTCTCTCATCCAGAATTTCATCGGTGAGGCAGTTGGCAGTATGTATGAACTGCATACGCAGGCAGGCTGGGATCGCCTTGGGCGGCAGAAGGTATACACCTCCGTGCGCAAGATCGATAAGAAGCTGGAGGAGATGGCAGAGAAAATCCGCCTCGGACAGGCAGATCAGCTCGATATCATCGCGAGTCATGATGCCATCAGAGGCCTCCTCGTCGATCTCTATATGTGATGGCGCGGACGAAGACGACTGCGTCTGCGGCGCCCGCAAGTGAAGAGGTACACGAGGCGTTCCCTGCGGACTGGACAGACATCCGCGGTCATGCGGAGATCATCTCCCGTCTGCGCGCGCTTGCGGCTGCAAAGCGCCTGCCCCATGCACTTCTTTTTTGCGGCATCGAGGGAGTTGGCAAGCGACGCACGGCGCACGTGCTTGTGCGAACGCTGCTCTGTGAGACTGCGGGTGATGCGCCATGCGGGCACTGCGAGGCATGCCGTACGATGGCGGCGGGTGTCCATCCCGACTACTTCGAGGTTGCACCCGAAGCGCGCGGCAAGAGTGCAGCGATGATCCGCACGGACGCCGTACGAGACATCCTCATCGCGGCGTCAGGCGCGCCGGTCAGCGCAGATCGGCGGATCATCCTCATTGACGGCGCTGATCGCATGAATGAGGCGGCGGCAAATCGGCTCCTCAAGACACTTGAGGAGCCGGCGGGTGCGGTGCTCTTCATTCTCATAACGAATGCATATGATGCCATCCTGCCGACCATCCGCTCGCGTGCCGTGCGCATTGCGTTCGGCGCATTGCCGCGCGGCGAGATCGAGGCAGAGCTCAGGGCACGCGGGACAGAGCATGCAGCGGCGATTGCCGCCCTCGCAGACGGCAGCCTCGGGCGGGCGTATGCACTCGCCGAGGAGGGGCTCTCCCTGCGGGACGATGCCATCGACCTCCTTACACATCTGCCCGACCTCGGTGTCGAGGACATCTGGGCGCGTGCGGAGGCGCTCGGTGCACGCTCACATGTAGAGCGTACGTCGTGGCTCTCCTATATGCAGATGGCACTGCGCGACCTCCTCATCCTGCATGAGGACGGCGGGAGCGATGCACTCTGTCACGTGGATCGACGGGAGGAGCTCGCTGCACTCCTTACCCACATGACGAATGCCGACATCTTTGCACTGATAGACGGGACGCGGCAGCTATCACGGCGCTTTGCTGCGAACGTGAACCCTGCACTGCAGGCAGAGGCATTTTTATTACGTGCACGAAAACAATTCACATGAGTTGTTGATATAGATTCCGGAGGAAGTTTTGCAAACGATTGTAGGTGTCCGCTTCAAGGCAGCGGGCAAGATATATTCATTCGGGCAGGGACAGCTGACGATTGCCGAGGGCGATCACGTCATCGTTGAGACGGCACGCGGCATGGAGTGTGGCAAGGTCGTCATCGCACCGCGTGAGGTGCCGGACGAATCTGTTCCGCCGAATTTGCGCATAGTGCACCGCATCGCGGATGCCTCGGATCTCGCCCGCATTGATGAGAACCGCGCGCGCGAGCGTGAGGCACGTACGGTCTGCGAGGAGAAGATACGGGAACTCGGCCTCAAGATGAAGCTCGTCGATGTCGAGCTCACCTTTGACCTCTCGAAGATGCTCTTCTACTTTACGGCGGATGGGCGCGTTGACTTCCGCCAGCTCGTACGCGAGCTCGCAGGTGTCTTCCGCACGCGCATTGAGCTGCGCCAGATCGGCGTGCGTGACGAGGCGAAGATGATGGGCGGCATGGGCTGCTGCGGGCGGCCGCTGTGCTGCGCGACCTTCCTCGGTGATTTCGTGCCCGTTTCCATCCGCATGGCAAAGGAGCAGAACCTCTCGCTCAACCCGACGAAGATCTCGGGCATCTGCGGGCGGCTCATGTGCTGTCTGAAATACGAGAGCGACGGCTATGGCTGCGGCGGCTGCATGCGTGTGAAAAAGGCGGAGTATACCCCCGCGCAGAACGATCGCGTTATCGCGGAGGACGGTGAGGGGCGCGTTGTCGCCGTCAGCGAACAGCGGCGTACGGCGACCATCCTCATGGACGACGGGAAAACAGTGATCGCTGCATGGGAGGACATTGCCCGCGTCGAGGGGGAGGACGGGACACCGCGTACTCATGTGCCGCGCGAGGGACGGCAGCGTCCCCCGCGTGAGGGGCGTATGCCGCGCGAAGGCCGCGAACGTCGTGAGCGTCCCGCAGGGGCAAAACTGCGCGAGCGCGGGGAACGCAGCGAGCGGAGAGAGCCAGGAGAGCGCACGGAGCGTTCCGCGAAGAATGCAGACGAGCGCCGCCGTCCGCAGGGCAATCGGCGTCAGCCGCGCCGTGCGCCGCGCGCGCAGCAGGGTGATGAGATCCATGAGTGAGATGGTGCAGCTGCGTCCGAACGAGCGGCTTGACGATCTCTGCATGGGCGGACGGCAGATCATCCAGCGCACGGATGAATTCTGTTTCTCCATGGATGCTGTCCTGCTTGCACATTTTCTGCACATGACGGGGCGTGAGCATGTGCTTGACCTCGGCACGGGGACGGGCGTGATCCCTCTGCTCATTGCGGACAGGGCGCGGGAGATCACGGCAGTGGAACTGAATCCCGTGCAGGCGGAACTTGCTGCGCGGAATGTGCGCATGAACAACCTCACAGACAAAATCTCAGTGCGGGAGGGTGACTATCGCGACCCTCCCGCTCTTTTTGCGTGTGGAGAATATGACCTCGTATTCAGTAATCCGCCGTACCGCCCCGTGACAAGCGGAGCCCTCAGCGTGGGCGCACGCGCAGCGGCGCGTCACGAGATCACGGCAACCCTCGCCGATACCGTGCGTGCGGCAGCATATGCGCTGAAGCACGGCGGGCGCCTTGCAATGGTGCATCTGCCCGAACGCCTCGGCGAGATCGTCCTCGCACTTCATGCGGAGGGGCTCGCCGTCAAACGCCTGCGCATGGTACAGCCGCGTGCGGACAAAGCACCGAACCTCATGCTCATCGAGGCGGTAAAGGGCACTGCGCTCGCGGGAATGCGCCATGAACCTGCACTTATCGTGCGCGACGCGAAGGGGCGGTATACCGAGGAGATCCGCAGCATCTACGGGCAGGAGATGTGAGGAAAACACGGATGAAATCAGCCACATCATCTTGGTGCATCTTTTTCACGCTGTCTGTTCCCTAAGGCTTCCATCTGCTAATTTTTTACCGTTCGACTTAAGGAAGCACTGATAAATTCAGCCGCGCCATCTTGACGCATCTTTTTTGCCCGCACTGTGCCCTCGATCCTCCACATAGCCTTGGCTATGCGTCCGGTTTGCCTCCTTGTTCGGACGAAAAATCTACGCCAATCTGACGGACTTCCTTTTATCAGCGATTCTTTAATTATACAATCTACCCCTAACGTATTCTCGCAATCCACCATTGTCATTTGAAAAACTTAGATGTATAATTAAAAGATAACGGGGGTTGTTCGATTTTGACTTAAATAAAAGAATGTTTGTTTTTGTTAAATCGATTGAACTGTATTATGAGGAGGAACTGTGATGACTGGAATGAAGGATCGGCGGCGGCTGGCGCTCTATGTAGCACTCGGTCTCTCTGCAGGAAGCGGGCTGATGCTCGACGCATCGACGGCGTATGCGCATGATATTGTGCTGGATACAGACCAAACAGGCACATATATTGCCAATGCTGCCGAAGGAGATGATGTGAAGGTTCGTCAGAATGCTGCGGGGACGACCATTCCGACAATCACCAACGGAGACATCGTTGGCAGTAAAGCGGCAGATGCGAAGAAGATCACAGTTACAGTTGACAGCGTCAAAGCGGAGTCTGCGGGCTATGGACGTGTCTACGCAGGCTTTGGGGTAGGGACGGCTTCGAAGAATCATATCACATACAACGGGGGTGTAGCAAATGCACTGATCGGCGGTGCAAGCACCTCTACTGTGGCAAATTCGACACATGGTGCAACGGGGAATGTGGTCGCGGTTCATGGCGGAACGATCCATAAGCACGTCACCAGCGGCCTTGGCAAAGAATATGCTGCCGTTACTGGGAATGAGGTAACGGTTTCCGGCGGCTCGATGGGGAGTGTGCGCGGCGGTGTCGGAGGAAATAATGCCTCTGTCACAGACAACGTAGTCACCATTGATGGAGCTTCTACCAACATCAGCAACCAGGTGAGCGGCGGCGTTTCCGGAAAAAATGCTACGGTCAAGAAAAATACTGTGACCGTTAAAAAGGGGACTCTGGCGAGTGTACGGGGCGGTGTCGGTAAGGAAGGCGCTGCCGTTCGTGAGAATAAGGTAGTCATTGAGGGTGGTACGGTCAATGACAGGGTTGTTGGTAGTGAGGCAGTACTGCCGACAACGGTTCCTACAGTCGATTCTGCCAGCCTGTCCAATCACAATACGGTCGTGCTCGGCTCAGATACTGGAGCGTATGCGGCACAACTCTCCAATGCGGAGATCTGGGGCACGCGCTATGGCAATTCCGGCGTGATTGCAGGCGGTGATGCACGGATTGCAGGCAATACGCTTGAAGTTAACGCGAAGGATGTCTCTGTCAAAAAAGTATGCAACTTCCAGACGTATCAGTTCAACCTGACGAAGGGTATTGATGAAAATGCCTCCATGCTGACGGTTGTGGATACGCATGGCTTCGGTCCTGGAGCGAATGTGCAGTGGAGTGATATTCAGCTCGATGCAGCGAAGTGGAATGACGTAAAGAATGCAGACGACAGCAGCACACACTATGGAAAGAGCGGTACGATAACGCTCATCAAGACCTCGGACAGAAATCGCCATCTTACCATTCATAATAGTAAGGCTGAGTCGCTGAACAGAACGGGCGTGAGCGGCGATTTTGAGTACAAACTCGCGGCTGACAATACCGATGCTGTGGCTACGGCAGGCGGATCTATTTCGGTTGCCCGCGTCGAGGCGACGCTGAACCGCATCCAGAATGCAGATGCGGTCTATGCGGGGACTGCGCAGGATGCAGACAATGCCGTGCGCGGCGGCTATTCCAAATACGGTCATAATGTGACGAAGAACATACTGGAGGTCACCCATCTCCAGACGACGGGACTGAATGCCGCCTATGGCGGCGAGGTCGCGGGTCTTGTGGGCGCTGTGTTCGGCAATACACTTGACATTACGGGGACGGATGATCAAACGTCACCCACACCCGTAAAACGGACACTGGCGAACGCCTATGGCGGTGCGATCACGAACGCAAATAATGCGGGTACGGTCGGCGGAACGGAAGAGCATGCGGGGAATCGTGTAGCTGTCAGCGGCGGGCAGGTCACGAACGCCTACGGTGGTTATACGGCGGGTGCAGGTAATGTGCAATATAATACTGCTGTAACCGAAGGCAGTGCTGTGGTTGAAAAGTCCTATGGCGGCGATACTGCAGGGGCGGGGACGGTTCAGAAGAATATCGCATATGTCGCAGGCGGCACGGTGGCGGATGTCTACGGCGGTGCTTCGAGTGGAAACGGTACAGTTACGGAAAATGTCGTTGCGCTGAATGGTGGCATAACGGGCAATGCTTATGGCGGCTATGCATCGGGCGGCGCGGCAGTCACGGACAACAGCGTTCGGGTTGAGGGCGGCACAGCGACGGGCACGCTCTACGGCGCACTGTCGATGAACGGAAATGCGGACAATAACAAAGTATTTGTGCGCAGAGGTTCGGTCGCCAGCGTCACAGGTACGCAGAGTGCAGACGGGAATGTAACGAAGGGGCAGGTCTTCGTTGCGGGCGGTACGGTCACGGGCACGGTCTATGGCGGGCGCACAACGGGCAGCGGATCGGTTGAGAACAGCCATGTCACGATCACGGGCGGTACGGTTACGGGCACAGTGTATGCCGGTGAAGCGACGGGCAGCGGCAATATCAAGAACAATGCCGTGAACCTTGGCGATGAGAGCGTTCATGATCTTACGAATGCGAATCTCAGAGCTGCTGATCTTGTCGGCGGGAGTATCGGTGTCGCCGGCACCGGCAACATATCGGACAATGCACTGAATGTGTACGCAAAGAACGCCGATGTGAAGTCGGTCGCGAAGTTTGACAAGCATCGCTTCATCCTCGATCGGGCGATTACCGACGGCGCGACGATGCTGACCATCGATCAGGGCGGTTTCGGTCGGGAGATCGACTGGAATAGCGTTGTGGTCGAAAACGAAGCCGCGATGATGAAGGACGGCAATCCCGGCGGCAGAGTTACGCTTGCGGCGGGAACTGCAGCAGACGATTTGAAGGTTGCGGGCTATACGAAGCGTGACCATACAACTGAAAATACTGAGCACGTGATCGAGTTGGATCCGGATACACTTGCCGAGGCAGCAGGTGCAGGGAATCACGCAACGGCAGAGTCGCTTCTTCTCACCTACGCGAAGTTCAAGGACAATACATGGACATATGACGGCGCATTGACTAGCCCTACGAGTGAGGATAATGAGGTGTTCGGCGGCATCTCCTACAAGGGACATACGACCGAGAACAATACGCTCGTGGTGAAGGGCGTCCCAGATGGTGGCCTTGCGGCGGCGTATGGCGGCAAGACAGCGGCGGGGGCGGCGAATTCGAAGAGCAACCATGTTGTGATTCAGGGAACCATGCCGCAGACGAACGCTGCGGTTGGCGGCATCGACGAGGTCTATGGCGGCTATACGGTGTCCGACTATCAGGCTGACCGCGAGGGCGTCGCCATCGCGGGCGTTGCCGAGGGCAACGATGCCGTCGTTTACAACGGAGTCGTGGATAATCTTTTCGGCGGCTTGGCAGACGGGAACAAGGGCAAGGCACAGACGAACAAGGCTATCGTTGGTGGCGGTACGGTAACGAACGTCTATGGCGGTGTAGCGACCCAAACAGACGGCACGGCGACCGGAAACAATGTCTTTGTTTACAACGGCACGGCGACAAATGTCTACGGCGGTGCTGTGAACGATGTGACCGGCGCGGCGACAGAGAATCTTGCCGAGATTCGCGGCGGCACGGTGACGGGGGTGATTGCAGGTGCGCGCGCTGCATACGATACGGCGGCGACAACGCATAAGCTCTCGAACAAGAACACGGTCAGACTCGGTGAAGCGAATGCGACCCGCGCACTGCCTTTGCAGATCGCCGATACCGCGGTTTATGGTACGCATTATCAAGACGCGACAACAGGTGTGGAGTTGACGTTTGCCGGCGACAGCGAGGCTATTCGCGGCAACACGCTCAACATCACAACGACGGGCGTATCCATGAAGAAAGTCCGCAACTTTGACAAGTATCAATTCACCATTGGCAATAACTTCCAAGACAACGATGAGATGCTGACGCTCTCGGAGGCAGGTGGATTCGGTACGGTTTCCGGCACTCTTCCTGCGGCTCCCGTCAAGATCGACTGGACGAAGGTTTCGGCGGATACAAGTCAGCTCCTTGCGGGACGAGGCGAAGGCATTCACGGAAAAAATCAAATGATAATGATGCAGGTGCGTGTGCCGCACCAGACACCGCCCCCTGCATACACTACACCGAAGGATCTCCATTTTACGGGCTATACAGATACGGCGGGGATTGCAGACATCGACCGTGTTTACGAAAAGAAGCTCTCGACGGATGCGGATGCTCCCGCTGTGGGTAGTACGGAAATCAATGCAAGCAAGGTTCTGCTTGCGCTGAACCGTTTCCGTGACGATACAGTGACGCACAGTGGTGCGGCAGTCCCGTCCGGCGAGATCTACGGCGGATACTCTGCCTACGACCATACGGAGAAAAATAAAGACGGGCATGACGTCATTGTTGGAACGACGACTGAGAACAATGTGCTGAACATCACAGGCGTTGCAAACGGAACCAGTAACCTCAAAGCCTATGGCGGCTACACGGCGGGTGTCCGTGGTGGCTCGGAAAACAACACGGTCAATGTGGATGTGACGAATCTACCAAACAATGTGGCATCGGGTGAACTTTACTCCATCTACGGCGGCTATGCAAAGGGTGCGAATGCAGGTGTGGTGCGCGGCAATACGGTGCGCTTCTCGCAGGGGGCAACACTCAAAGACCTTATGGGCGGCTACATCGACACCTCGTCTGTTCCTGCGGGGACCGACAAGACTGCGTCGGATGTCGTAGAAAACCGCGTGTTTATCACGGGGGGGAAAGTCGGTGGCTCTTATGAGCATGGAGGTGTAACGACCACCTACACCGGTAGTGTATATGGCGGACGTACTGACGGCACGGGCAGTGCACGGAAGAATGAGGTCTATGTCAATGCCCCGATCGTAACGGATGCGGCGACGCCACCTGCCCGCGTAGCGACTGTGAACGTTGACAAGCTGGTCGGCGGCTACGGTGCGACGGCAGTGGATAATGACGTCACAATCCTTTCAGGTATGGTCAATGGCACGATCTACGGCGGCTATGCAACCACGGCAGGTATCCCTGAAGTACCGGCAACAGCCACAACTCCTAAGAAGCTGGAAGTCTCCGCACTGCGCAACAACAAGGTGACGCTCGGTCACGACGTTGTGATCACGGGCGATGTCTACGGCGGCTATGCCGATGCGGATGCGTCGAACATGACCGCAGCGACGGACAGCAACACGATTGCTCTCTATGCGGCACGGATTGACGGTGTGCTCTACGGTGGCATGGCAAAGAATGCTGCGGGCGATATGATTTTGAGCGGCAGGAACAACACTCTTGCCATCTATGAGCGCGGCGCAAAGGCAGCTGACTTTGCCGGCATCCAGAACCTGCATTTCTACCTGCCGGCGGGAACGACGGCAGACCCCGCTGCAGAGACAATGCTACGTCTGACGAAGGCGACGGATCTGACGGACGGCAAGAAAGACCTCTCGAATGTGAACGTGGGCGTTGCACTCGCAGGCAACCGTCCGACGCTGCACGTCGGCGATACCGTCAGTCTGATGAAGACGTACAAGGTGGACGGCGGCAACAGCAAGGCGGTCGAGATCGCGAATGCGCCGAGTCTCACCAATGCAGAGGGGATGCACGGCATCAGTCTGCGCTACAAGTTCAACCTGCTCACACGTGAAGCTCTCAACGAGGCGGATGCCACGACTACGAACGCAGATCACAAGCACAACGAGCTTGTCGCCGAGGTGGCGGGCATTGAGGTGAATGACCAGACGAAGTCCCTTGTGGAGACGCGTGCCGCGACCACGGCGATGATCAACAGTGCGGCGGATCTCCTCACGGACAACGGATTCCGTGCGGCAGAGGAGGCCATCTCGGCGCAAAACCTTTCCGCGAAGGCGGCGAGTGTCGCAGCAAATGCTGTCGCAAACAATGGATTCCAGATGTGGGCGGCGCAGGGCGGCTCCTCAATGCGCCTCAACTCCGGCTCGTACGTCGACGCGAAGGGCTGGAATCTGAACCTCGGCTTTGCCAAGCAGAAGGTTGCGGGACGCAACACGCTCACCTACGGCCCGATGATTGAGTACGGCAGGGGCAGCTACGACTCCTATCTCGACGACGGTACACACGGCGACGGCTCGATGGACTACCTCGGTCTGGGCGTGATGGCGAAGTCGAAGAATGAGAGCGGTCTGTATGTCGAGGGAAGTCTGCGCGCCGGCCGTGTCAAGAGCGACTACAGCGGCAATATCGACAACACCGGCACCACCTACGACAGCAGTAGCACCTACTACGGCATCCATCTCGGTGTCGGACAGGAAAAGGAACTGAAGGGCGGCGACACGATCGACACCTATGCGAAGTATTTCTACGCGCATCAGGCGAGCGATACGGTGAAGATAAGCACGGGCGAGACGTACGAGTTCGATGCTGTCGACTCCCACCGCATTCGTATCGGAGCACGTTATACGAAGAAACTCAGCGGAGGCAGCGCGTTCTACACAGGGCTTGCATACGAGTACGAGTTTGGCAGCGAGGCAGGGGCGACCTTCGACGGTTATTCCACGCCGAGCCCAAGCCTCAAGGGCAGCACGGGTATTCTCGAACTGGGCTATCGCTTTGCACCGAAGAACGAGCGCGTCAGCTACGGCGTGAACCTTATGGGCATGACGGGCAAGCGCAAGGGTATCTCCGGCGGTGTTCAGATCAACTGGGCGTTCTAATAAAATCAAATCAAACATAAGAATAGAGTGGCGGTACGAAATTCACATTTCGTACCGCCACTCTTGTCTCTTTTTTGGGGGATTTATCGTTTCGCCTCCGCCTTTGCCATGAATTTATCCACAGCGACGGCAAATCGCGTGTGTGTGCCCGCGCCGATCTCCTCGCGCTCGTCGTATGCCGTGACCTTGAGGGAAATCGCGCGTCCGTCCACTGCCGTCACCTGGGCAATGGCGCGTACCGTCAGCCCCGTCGGAGTCGCCGCACGGTGCGTGATGTTCAGCGATGTGCCGACCGTCGTCCAACCCTCGGGACATTCGCTCTGACAAAGCTCAGCCGCCGCACGCTCCATCAGTGCCGCCATTGCGGGCGTTGCGTACACCGCGAGTGATCCGCTGCCGACCGTCAGCGCCGTATTTGCATCCGTCACCTTGCTCGTGACCTCATGGGTCATGCCGACTGCGATATTGCTATTGAAATCCATGTGACTGCTCCTTTTTACCATAGTATATACTGGCATTTGAAATTCTACACATATTATAAGCACAATGCACATCGCTGTCCAGCATAGACAGCTGTGCAAATTGTCGAAAACTGTTCCAGCGCGTACAAATCGCAAGCATACTTTATACATGATAGAATTTAATATTTATTTGGTTCATATTTTGATAAAACTTTTGCAAAAATAGGAGGAAAGATTAGAAAATAAGTTGATAATGACAATAAATGTCATGTATCATAGACAACCATATAATGAGTCTCATTCTATAGTTGAGGTCTACGGAAGCATTCCTGTGATGGTGCAAGTTTTTTCGCGCGAGCGTTAGAGGAGGAGCAAATGTTCAACGGATTGAAGGCAAGGCGGCAGTTGGCGTTGTATGTTGCATTGGGATTGTCTGCGGGCGGCGGATTCTTGTTTCACACGCCGTCGGCGTATGCAGCGGAGACGCATGACTACACGGAGACAGCGACCAGCATCAACGGTCTTGAGGGCACGGATAAGACCCCCTCCATGAGCGACAACAAGATCACGCTCGGAACGGAAGGCGGTTCGACGAATAAGCCGTTCAGTACCTATGGTACGATTTCTGGAGGCGGGAAAAAGACAGCTACAGAGGATGTCAGCAATAATACGCTGACGATTCACGGACTGCAGGTCAGCAATGGCGGCGGACAGAGCATGATCTACGGCGGCGTCGGCGGCACGGGTGCAGTTACGAACAATCGCGTGTGCTTCAACAACGGTCTGTCGAAAGATCCTATTTACGGCGGCTTCAACGGTTTGTCTGCGACAAAGGCAGTCACGGGCAACTCTGTCACGGTCGCAGACGGCACCGTGGAAGGTGACGTCCAAGGCGGTGGTACGGAAGGCACGGGCGCTGTCACGGGCAATACGGTGACGCTCAAGAGCGGCACGTTCGGTGATGAAGCGATGGGCGGCATTGTTGATGGATAATGCGCACGGCATCGGCTTTACGAACTATAACGGGGCGAAGGGCGAGACACACGGCGACCTTGAATTCCTTGTCGACACGGATAACGGCACAAAGGACGCCGCACGCTATGTATATGTGGATACCTACCGCTTCAAGGACAACAAGACGGCTTCCTATACGGAGTCGGACGGCTCGCATGATTTTGTATGGGGCGGACGCTCGGAGCTCGGCAATACGGTGGAGGGCAACGTCCTCACCGTCACGGGCGGTACGATCACGGATACGGCGTACGGCGGCACCTCGCGCAGGGGCATTACAAGGAGCAATCAGCTCGTCATGCGTGGCGGCACGGCGCAGAATCTCGTCGGCGGCTTTGGTGCGTCGGCATCGGATAATACCGTGGATATCTTCGGTGGAACGATCGGCGGCGATGTCTACGGCGGACGTGCGACAAACGGAGCGGCATCGGGCAACACGGTGAGCCTCTTCGGAGCTGTCAATATCGGCGGCACGATCCACGGCGGCGCGGGCACATCGGGCAGTGTGAACAACACGCTCGCAGTCCATGCGTTCGGCGCGCAGGCGGCGGACTTTGCGAATGTGCAGAATCTGCATTTCTATCTGCCAGCGGGAACAACGCTGGCAGAGACGTGGACGATGCTCACGCTCACGAATACGGGTGAGAAGAATATCCAGGGGCTGAACCTCGGCGTCGCCATTGCGGGCGATGCAAAGGTGTTCCAGCTGGGCGATGCGGTCAGCCTGCTGAAGGTGGGTGGCACGCTGACGACGGATGCGGCGCTGCGGAATACAGGAACGCCGCAGACGATGAAGGCGACGCAGGGCGGCATCCTTGACTATACGCTCGGGATTGCGAAGCGTGGAGAGAATGAACTCATTGCAACGGTGAAGAACGTTGATGTGAACGATCGGAGCAAGTCGCCGGTCGAGACGCGTGTGGCGGCGAGCGCACTGCTGAACGCAGGTGCAGACCTCCTCTCGAATGTCGGATATACAGCTGCGGCTGAGGCGGCTGCTGTGATCTCGGCAGAGACTGCTCCCGCTCCTTCCTCCGCCGAGGGCGTGCGGAACACGGATGCAGGACTTGCGGCTGCGGGTACTGCGGCATCTGCCGGTGTAAATGCGTCGGCGGCGGTCAACGGTGCATTCCAGCCGTGGGCGGCGCAAGGCGGCTCGTCTGTGCGGCTCAATTCCGGCTCCTATGTGGATGCGAAGGGCTGGAACCTCAATGTCGGTTTTGCACGCGCAAACAAGATGGGCAATGCGACGCTGACCTACGGACCCTTTGTCGAGTATGGGCGCGGTACGTATGACTCCTATCTGGACGACGGTACGCACGGCAGCGGAGCGATGCACTACATCGGCGGCGGTGTGATGGCGAAGATGGCGCAGGACAGCGGTCTGTATGTCGAGGGAAGCCTGCGCGCGGGACGCGTCTCAAGCGACTATACGGGCAGTGACGATGCGGCGGAGCTGAGCTACGATAATGCGAGCACGTACTTCGCAGGACACGTCGGTGTCGGTCAGGAGTGGAAGCTCGCGAACGGCAACAAGATTGAAGGCTACGCGAAGTATTTCTACTCGCATCAGGCGGGCGATACGGTGAAGCTGAGTTCGGGCGGAATCCTCGAGTTCGGTGATGTGGACTCGCACCGTCTGCGCGTCGGCGCACGCTATACGCATGCGGTCGGTGGCGGCGGAGAGCTCTATGCGGGACTTGCGTACGAGCACGAGTTTGGCGGTGATGCGACGGCGACGTATCAGGGCTACTCCACGCCGAGCCCCTCGCTCCGCGGCGGCACGGGCATCCTCGAGCTGGGTTACCGTTTCGTACCGAAAAAGAGCAGTGTCAGCTACGGCGTGAGCATTATGGGCACGCAGGGCAAGCGTGATGGTATCTCGGGCGGCGCACAGATTACGTGGGCGTTCTAAACGAAATATAAACTTTTTTGGAAAGGTGGCCTTCGGGCTGCCTTTTCTGTATACAGAATTATTTTTATCGGGCGGTTGCGCGTGTGGGGGAATCGTTCTATAATAAAAAACGCCCGCAAGGGTTGGATATATCCGATGGAGGCGACGATAAAACATATTTATTGTTGACCACCAAATATAAGAGGTGATACGAGTGAGTGATACGTACAGTGTCGCCATCAGCTATGGCGACGTTCTCGGCTGGATTGATTATGATGCGGCTTCGCGTTCTGCGACGGTGAATCTCGCGGATGAGAAGGGGCGCGCGGCTACGGAGGCTTTCCTCGCGACCAATCATGAGGTCGAGGTGCCGCATGAGACGCTGATGGACTTCACGAAGGAGACCGTCACTCCGCTCGCGGATCGAAAGAGCTTCGAACTGGCTCTTACGCGCCTGTGGAATGAGACGAACGTCCAGGTGGACTGGTCGCGTCCGGTCGACTATGTGAAGGCGCACCCGCACTACTGAGAAAGTGTATTTACATTTTCTCCAATGATTTACGCCGTCCGGGGGGATGGTGGGAGGAGTTTTTATGATTCGTATTGGTATTCTTGGCTATGGTAATCTCGGCCGCGGCGTGGAGTACGCCGTTGAGGCAAATGAGGATATGGAGCTGGTCGCCGTCTTTACGCGGCGCGACCCTGCGTCGGTGAAGCCGCGCACGAACGTGCCCGTCATCTCTGCCGATGATGCGGAGATGTGGAAGAATAAGGTGGATGTGCTCATCCTCTGCGGCGGTTCTGCCACCGATCTGCCCGAGCAGACGCCCGCGTTTGCAAAGCTGTTCAACGTGGTTGACAGCTTCGATACGCATGCAAAGATTCCCGCGCATTTCGCGGCGGTGGATGCGGCAGCAAAGGCAACGGGACACGTCGGCGTGATCTCGGTTGGCTGGGATCCGGGTATGTTCTCCCTCACGCGCGCCTATGCAAACGCTGTTCTCACGAACGGTGCGGACTATACGTTCTGGGGACGCGGTGTGAGCCAGGGGCACTCGGATGCGATTCGCCGCATTCCGGGCGTCAAGAATGCCAAGCAGTACACCGTTCCCGTTCCGGCGGCGCTCGATGCCGTGCGCAGCGGCTCGAACCCGACGCTCACGACGCGCGAGAAGCATACGCGCGAGTGCTACGTCGTGCTCGAGGAGGGCGCGGATGCGGCGGCAGTTGAGAAGGCAATCGTGACGATGCCGAACTACTTCTCGGACTACGATACGACCGTGCATTTCATCAGCGAGGAAGAACTCTTGCGCGATCATGCGGGTCTGCCGCATGCGGGCTTTGTCCTCCGCTCCGGCGCGACGGGTGCAAATGGGGAGAACAAGCACATCATCGAGTTCAGCCTGAAGCTCGACTCGAACCCCGAGTTTACGGCGTGTGTCCTTGCTGCCTACGCGCGTGCGGCGCACCGCCTCGCCTCCGAGGGCGTGACGGGCTGCAAGACCGTCCTCGACATCGCGCCCGCCTATCTCTCGGCGAAGAGTGGCGACGAGCTGCGTGCCTCGCTGCTGTAATATCATAGTGTGTTTTCAAAGTGCCTTGTGCATCGTGCGCGAGGTACTTTTTAACAGGAAAATTTTTGTTATTTTCAGAAAGGAGGGGCGGTCATGGGGCTGCTTCGGAAATTTTTTAGTAATACGGGAAAACCCGAGGGCGTGATGGGCAAGATTGTTGTTGCGATGATGAACAAGGTGCATGCGGGCATTGCGGCGTGGGGCTTTTCGCATCTCGACCTGCAGGGGAATGAGCAGGTGCTCGACTGCGGCTGCGGCGGCGGTGCGAACGTCGCCGTGTTCCTGCGGATGGTGGACGAGGGGCATGTGACGGGGCTGGACTACTCGACCGTCTCCGTGGAAAAGGCGCGTGAGGTGAACAGCGCGGCGATTGCGGCGGGACGGTGCAGTATCGTGCAGGGGAATGTGCAGGAGCTGCCGTTTGACAATGGAGGCTTCGATGTTGTGACGGCGTTCGAGACCGTGTATTTCTGGCCGGAGCTACCGCGCTGTTTTGGAGAAATGCATCGCGTGCTGAAGCCGGGCGGCGTCTTCATGATTACGAACGAGGCGAGCGGCAGGACGAAGAGTCATGAGAAGTGGCAGAAGATCGTCGACAATATGTCCGTCTACACGGGCGAGGAGCTGGAGAAGTTGCTCACGGGCGCAGGCTTTGCACGCGTCGTGATCGACGAGGATCTGGAGCACGACCGCCTCAACGTGCGCGCATATAAGGACTGAGCGCTTTTTTGAAAACAACAAAGCGTCCCGTGACGGCGGGACGCTTTTCCTGTTTCGTCAGATGAGATTTTCTGCTATAGTAGAGACAAGAAATCTTGAGAAAGGAGTGGCGCTATGGCAATCACCCCACCGACACCGCCGACACCCCCGACACCGCCGAAGATCACGCTCGGGGATGCGGCGCGCGATGCGCAGGCGAACGCAACGCACACGACGGGCGATGCGCAGGCGGAGCAGCAGGCACGTGACTCCGTAGCGCAGGGAAACGGCGCACTCTCGAAGACGACGACGGGTGCGCCAAAGACCGGCGACACGGCGGAGCGTCCGAACGCCGCTGCGCGCTCGGATGCGGCGAAGGGCGATCCCGTGAAGACCTCTGCCTCGAAGGTAGATCGCGGTACAACGGTTGAGGGGCAGACGGGCGCGGATGTGGCAAACGGCCTCGATCTCGCGCAGGAGAATGCGGCGCTGAAGCAGCAGCTTGCAGGGACGGAGCAGAAGCCGCCCGAGGTACCGACGTCCTACACGGCAACGAGCGGGCTCTACTGGGCAGGTATGATCGGCGTGGCACTCGTCGTGGGGGTCGTCGCCTTTCGACGCTTCTTTCAAAAGAAGCCGCAGACGGGGGCGGAGACAGAGCCCTCGCTCGGTGAGCGTATCCTTGCGCGTGAGCGCGCCGAGGCACAGGGGACGATATCGACGGACGCACAGGAGCAGCCGCGACCGACATCGGAGCGCGGCGCGCACGACGATCTGCTTGCGGCGGCGGAACGCACCCAGCGTGCCCGCGATACGCGCGGTGAGATCCTGCCCGAGTACACGGGGCTGACAGCGGGGGAGGCACTCGAGCGTCTGATGAAGGAGGAACCGCGTGCAACAATGCAAGGGACGGATGCACGGCATACGCCAGCGCCGACCGTCGAGCCTTCTCCCCCGCAGTTGACGGCACGTAAGACGAGCGGAGCCCCGTCCACTCCTGCGCCGCAGCCCGTAAAGCGCATCGAGCCGCAGGAAAACGAGGAGGAGAAGCCGCGCTTCGAGGTGCGGGTATAGACGTATACACGTATACACGCGGAGTTATCTAAAACTTATTGACAAATGCTCATATGTGGGCGATAATGAAGAAGTTTTCACGAAATTACTTGCGATGCGGCGGAGAGGAGTTTGTTATCATGAAACATGTGCTGTCCGTCTTTGTTGAGAACCAGACTGGGGTTCTGGTGCGCGTCGTGAGCATGTTTTCGCGGCGCGAGTTCAACATCGACAGCCTGTCTGTCGGCGTGACGGAGTCGCCGGATTTCTCGCGCATCACGGTTGTGATGCAGGGGGATGGAAATCTCGTCGAGCAGATGATCAAGCAGCTCGAAAAGATGCCCGTTGTGCGGGCGGTTCAGCGGCTGGACGAAAAGAGTGCGGCGTGCCGCGGCATGACGCTCATCAAGGTGCGGGCGGACGACGACAATCGCCTCGACGTGCTGAAGATGGGCGAGCTGTTCCGGGCGCACGTCGTCGATGTGGAGTCCTCCTCGATCATCTTTGAGATCACGGGCAGCGATGACAAGGTGACGGCATTTCTGAAGGTAATCAAACCCTACGGAATCGTCGAAGTCATCCGCACGGGGCTCATTGCGCTCGAGCGGGGGGAACACACAATTTATGAGCATTGTGAGGAGCGGGAGTACTATGGCAAAAACTTACTATGATCAGGATGTCAACTGGAGCGTGCTCGAGGGCAAGACGGTCGCCATCATCGGCTACGGCAGTCAGGGACACGCACACGCGCTGAACCTCAAGGAGAGCGGCGTGAATGTCGTTGTCGGTCTTTATGCCGGCTCGAAGTCCAAGGCAAAGGCAGAGGCACACGGGCTGAAGGTCGCGACGGTTGCCGAGGCGGTCAAGCAGGCGGACATCACGATGGTGCTCATCCCCGATGAGAAACAGGCGGATGTCTACAAAGAGGAGATCGGCCCGAACCTGAAGAAGGGCAGCGCACTCGCGTTCGCACACGGCTTCAACATTCACTTCAAGCAGATCGTCCCGCCCGAGGGTGTCGATGTGTTCATGGTTGCCCCGAAGGGCCCCGGCCATCTCGTTCGCCGTACGTTTACGGAGGGATCGGGCGTTCCGGCGGTGTTCGCGGTCGAGAAGGATGAGACGGGCAAGTGCTTTGAGATTGCGCTCGCCTATGCGCGTGGTGTTGGTTCGACGCGCTCCGGCGTGCTCCAGACGACGTTCCGTGACGAGACGGAGGAGGATCTCTTCGGTGAGCAGTGCGTGCTCATGGGTGGTGTCTGCCAGCTCATGCAGACGGGCTTCGAGGTGCTTGTCGAGGCGGGCTATCCGCCCGAGATGGCATACTTCGAGTGCTTCCATGAGATGAAGCTCATCGTCGATCTCTGCTACGAGGGCGGCATGACGAAGATGCGCCAGTCCTGCTCCGACACAGCGGAGTACGGTGACTACATGATCGGACCACGTATCATCACGGAAGAGACGAAGAAGGAGATGAAGAAGGTTCTCAAGGAGATCCAGGATGGCACATTCGCCCGCAACTGGCTGCTCGAGAACCGCGCCGCCGGTCGTGCGAACTTCCTCGCACAGCGCCGCCTTCACAAGGAGCATCAGATCGAGCAGGTTGGTGCACAGCTGCGCAATATGATGCCGTGGCTGCGTGACAAGAAAGAACTCGAATTCTGATCTGAGCGCACGGGTCATTTCATACGACAAGAAGAAGTCTTTCCACGCGGAGAGACTTCTTTTTTCAAAGGCTTCGGCGATGGGAAAATCTGCCATTTCGGAGGATTTTAGGAGGGCTATATGGGCATGAATATGAGCGAGAAGATTCTCGCACGCCATGCGGGACTGGAGCACGTCGAGCCGGGGCAGCTCGTGACGTGCCGTCTCGATATGGTGCTCGCAAACGATGTGACGGGGCCGCCGTCCATCAAGGAGTTTGAAAAGACCGGTCGCCCCGTCTTTGACCGCACGAAGATCGCGCTGATCCCCGATCATTTTCAGCCGGCAAAGGACATCAAGTCCTCCGAGCTGGCGAAGATCATGCGCGACTTTGCGCGCAAACACGACATTCTGCACTACTACGAGCAGGGGCGTGTCGGCATTGAGCACGTCATTCTGCCCGAAAAGGGCATCGTGGGGCCGGGCATGCTGACGATTGGTGCGGACTCGCATACGTGCACATATGGCGCGGTGAACGGCTTCTCGACGGGCGTCGGCACGACCGATCTCGCGGTCGGCATGGCGACGGGTGAGGCGTGGTTCAAGGTGCCCGAGGCGATCAACGTGCATCTGACGGGGAAGAAGCCTGCCGACATCAGCGGCAAGGACGTGATCCTCACGCTCATCGGCATGATCGGCGTGGATGGCGCACTCTACCAGAGCCTTGAGTTCACGGGCGAGGGCGTGGCGGATCTCACGATGACCGACCGTCTGACGATTGCCAATATGGCAATCGAGGCGGGCGGCAAGAACGGCATCTTCCCGTACGATGATGTGTGCAAGGACTACGTTGAGGGGCGCATGACGGGCGTGTTTGAGCCCGTGAACCCCGACCCCGACGCGCGGTATGCGCGTACGGTGGAGATCAACCTCAGCGAGCTGCGTCCCGTCGTTTCGTTCCCGCATCTGCCGGAGAATACGAAGCGCGTGATGGATATCCCAGAACCGATTGCAATCGATCAGGTGGTCATTGGCTCGTGTACGAACGGGCGCCTCGAGGATATGGAGATCGCGGCGGAGATTTTGAAGGGGCATACGGTGCACGAGCGTGTGCGCTGCATCATCATCCCCGGCTCGCCGTGGGTCTATCAGGAGTCGATGAAGCGCGGCTATCTCGACATCTTCATGGAGGCGGGCGCGGCGATCTCGACGCCGACCTGCGGGCCGTGTCTCGGCGGCTACATGGGCATCCTCGCGGCGGGCGAGCGCTGTGTCTCGACGACGAACCGCAACTTCCGCGGGCGCATGGGACACGTGGACAGCGAGGTCTATCTCGCAGGGCCGCACGTCGCGGCGGCGAGTGCAATACTGGGGCGGATTGCGACCCCCGAGGAGGTGGCGTGATGTTCGAGGGAAAGGTCTGGCGCTACGGCGATAACATCGACACGGACGTTATCATCCCCGCGCGCTATCTCAATACGTTCGAGCCGAAGGCGCTCGCGGCGCACTGCATGGAGGACATCGACACGACCTTCGCGAAAGAGGTTGTCGCGGGCGACATCATGGTCGGTGGCAAGAACTTCGGCTGCGGCTCCTCGCGTGAGCACGCGCCGATTGCGATTGCGGCGTCGGGCGTGCCCGTCGTCATTGCAGCGAGTTTTGCACGCATCTTCTACCGCAACGGCATCAACATCGGCCTGCCGCTGCTCGAGATTGGGGACGCTGTGGAGAAGATCAGTGCGGGCGACCGTCTGCGCGTGGACACGGCAACGGGGGCGATCGAGAACCTCTCGACGGGCGATACGTTCCATGCGCATCCGCTGCCGGGCTTCGTGCAGGACATCGCGCGTGCGGGCGGGCTCCTCAACTACATTCGCGAGAATGGGGGCTTCCGTCATGGCGTATAAGATTGCAGTCATTCCGGGCGACGGCATCGGACAGGAGATCACCGAGGAAGCTGTGCGCGTCCTCAAAGCCGTCGATGCGAAATTCGGGCTTGACCTGACGTATGAAACGCGCGACGCGGGCGGCACGGCATATGATAAATATGGAACGCCGCTGCCCGAGGACACGCTCGCGGTCTGCAAGGCATCGGACGGCGTGCTCTTCGGTGCGGTCGGCGGGACAAAGTGGGATGCGGTCGAGCCAGCCCTGCGTCCCGAGCGTGCAATATTGGGGCTGCGCAAGGGGCTTGGGCTCTATGCGAATCTGCGCCCCGTGAAGGTCGCGGACGCACTCATTGCACACTCTCCGCTGAAGCCTGAGCTTGTGCGCGGTGTCGATCTCGTCATTGTGCGCGAGCTGATCGGCGGTATCTACTTCGGTGAGAAATGTGAGTCCGAGCAGGTGGACGGTGCAGAACGCGCGTGGGATATGGAGAACTACTCCGTGCCCGAGGTGGAACGCATCGCGCGTCTTGCATTCGAGACGGCGCGTCTCAGACGCTCGAAGGTCACGTCTGTGGACAAGGCAAATGTCCTTGCAACCTCGCGCCTCTGGCGGCGTACGGTGACGGCGCTCGCCGAGGAGTATGAGGATGTAAGGCTAGATCATCTCTACGTTGACAACTGTGCCATGCAGCTTGCCGTGCGTCCGACGCAGTTCGATGTAATCGTGACGGGCAACCTCTTTGGCGACATTCTCTCCGATGAGGCGGCAGTGATCGGCGGCTCGATTGGGCTCATGCCGTCCGCGTCCATCGGCACGGGCACGAGTCTCTTCGAGCCGATTCACGGCAGCGCGCCCGACATTGCGGGGCAGGGGATCGCAAACCCGCTTGGGACGATCCTCTCGGCGGCAATGCTCCTGCGCTACGCGCTCCATGAGGAGAATGCGGCGGACGCTGTCGAGGCGGCGGTGGACGAGGCGCTCGCAGAGGGCAAGCGCACGGCGGACATCTACATCGCAGACACGGGCTGCACAAAGGTCGGCACGCGCGAGATGGCGGACGCCGTGCTCGCGCATCTGTAAGCATATATAGCAAAAGGGAATGCCTGCGCGGCATTCCCTTTTGCTATGAAATCATGCGGGGGCGTGTCCTCGCATAATATACCTCCACCAAACAAACACAGCGAGCACAAGCAGGATCGATCCTGCCGTTGGAAAGAGGTAGTGCATTCCGAGGTAGGTTGCGACGACACCGCCGAGGAGCGGTCCCGTCACCCCGCCCACCTGCTGTGCGGCGAAGAGCATGCCGAACACGCTGCCCTTGAGCTGCGCGGGCGTATGCTGCGCGATGACCGCATTCAGCGATGGCTGAATCCCCGCGAGGAAGAGCCCGACGCCGAACTGCATCGCGGCGAACGGGAGCAGCGTCTTGGGGATGCCTTGCAGTGCGAGCATCGTCCCTGCACAGGACATCGCGAGGCACATGGCGACAAAGTAGCTGCGCCGCGTACCGAAGATGCCCCAGAGCGGCGCGGACATCGCACCTGCAATGCCGCCGAGCGAGAACACAACACCCGCGACGAGCACGATGTTCTCCATGTCTCCCGCGAGGTATTTGATGTAGGTCGTGATGACAGGCATTAGAATGAATGTCACCATCTGCGCGAGCGTACTCACGATCATCATTGTGCGCAGGATGGGGATGCGCCAGAGATGCCATGGATTCTGCTCCTCTCTCGTGAGTGGCGTGGCATCCTGCGGCATCGGCGGTTCCTTGATGATGAAGGTGAACGCGAGGAAGTTGATGAAGAGCGCAAGTCCTCCGATGTAGAAGCTTGCGCGCATGCCGAACGCCTCCGCGAGCACGCCGCCGAGCAGAGGTCCGACGACACCGCCCGCCGTTAGCGTTCCCTGCATGATGCCGAGTGAGAAGCCGAGCCGTTCGCGCGGCGCATAGAGCGTCATGATTGCAAGATCCATCGGCCAGAGCCCTGAGGCAAATCCCTGAAAGATGCGTACCAATACGAGCTGCTCGGGCGAGGTGACGATGCCGCCGAGGAAGTAACTGAGCGAGATGAGGAGGCTCGCACGCATTGCCATGAGGCGTTTCCCCTTGCGGTCGGCAATGCGCCCCCAGATCGGCGCCATGACCGCCGAGACGAA
The DNA here is from genome assembly GCF_014250475.1 of Selenomonas timonae. Classification (NCBI taxonomy): domain Bacteria; kingdom Bacillati; phylum Bacillota; class Negativicutes; order Selenomonadales; family Selenomonadaceae; genus Centipeda; species Centipeda timonae. Next base: position 1,019,692 of record NZ_CP060204.1, read on the forward strand.
GAAGGTCACGGAGAATGCCACGCCCGACCAGAGATTCACCGTCGCATCGTCAACGCCGAGCTCGCTCGTCAGATACATCGGCAGGAACGGAATAATCATCGTATAGCTCGCGGACATGAAGAGCACATTGCATGTCAGCAGCACGAGGACGACTTTCCAATTCATGAGCAGATTCTCCTTTCCCTAATTCCCCTCTTGTATTCTACCACGTTTTGAGGAAAATAAAACAGGAAAACGATAGGACAAAATACCTAGACGTTGATTTTCTGAAAATCTTGTGCTATAGTAATACAAACACGAAACATTTCATGCAGAAAACGCGCGTCAGCTGAGCCGCGCCACAAAATACCGCTACACCGTCTGCCGTGCGTCATTTGCGGCAGATTTTTTCGAAAGTAAGGATTGCTCATGAAACACATCGTCGTAGACCTTGAGATGAACCCTGTCTCGAAGGAGCACAGGGAAGTACGCCGAAAACTCAACGGGGAGATCATCGAGATCGGTGCCGTCCGCCTGAATGAGAACTTCGAGCAGGAGGACGAATTCCAGTGCTATGTCTGCCCCGAGTACGGGATGGTGAAGAAACACATCACGGAGCTCACAGGCATCACGCAGGAGCAGGTCGCAGGACGCCCCGCATTCTCTGAGAGCTTTCACTCCTTCGTCGCATGGATCGGCGAGGCGGAGACGAAGATCTACTCGTGGAGCATGTCCGACATCAAGCAGCTGCGCAAGGAATGCCGCCTGAAGCTGCCCGCATTCGATGTAGGCTGGCTCGATGCGCGCTGGGTTGACCTGCAACAGGCCTTCGACGACCGCCTAGGGCTGCACAACAGCCTTGCGTTGAAGCATGCACTCGGCGCGATGGGGCGCAGATTCGAGGGCAGTCAGCACTCCGCGCTCGCGGACGCGGTGAATACAAGCGCTGTCCTCGCACTCATGCAGGACGATGCGAAATTCCGCGAGACCATGCGCCCCGTCCTAGAGATTCTCGAACCAAGCGAAGGGCTCTCCGACGCGATCGGCGATCTCTTCCCCGATCTGGAAAAATTGAAGAATAATCTTTGATCTATGAAATGATGCCGTACGCAATCTTGCGTACGGTGTTTTTATGTGTCTGGAACGTAAATCAATGGAAAGGAAGATTAAAAGAATGATGGACGAGAGATCTGAAAAGTGCTATAATTTTAATCAAAGTTAAAAGATGAGCAGATTTTATGATGCTTGCATAATAAGACTAAGGAAAGGTTGGTCGAGAGATGAACATGGAAGCTCAGACGAAAAGAATCGCCGCAGCACTGCTGGCGGGGGGGTTCTGTCTCTATGCTGCGAGCGCAGATGCCGCCGTACAGGAGGAGCGGAATGCGCGCGGCGAGATTGCGCGCTCCGAGGCGGATGTGCGTCACAGCGCCGAGCAGAATGCGCCGCAGATGGATCTGCAGCGCGATCACGTCCGCGTCAGTGAGATAGCGGTCACGGGGACGCTCAACCTCACGCCCGAGCGCGTGCTTTCTCTCCTGCCCGAACTCAAGCAGGATGAGGTGAACATCCGCAAACTCTCCATGCAGATCCAGACCGTGAACGATACGGGTGCACTCATCTTCGTGACGGAGTTCACGCCGGACGGCGCGGGCGGCTATCGCGTGCTTGTGCATGCGGACGCACAGGACAACGACCATTTCCGACTGAATGTCAGCAATACGGGGACGAAGTACACGGGACAGGTGCGCTCCTCGCTCACCTATGTCAACAATAATATTTCGGGCGCAGCGGACACTCTCGGTGTCTCCGTTGTCACCTCGCCGGGGCATTTCTCCGATGTCAAGACGGGTGCTGTCGCCTATCGGAAGCTCCTACCCGAGCTTGGCGGCGAACTCTCTGTACAGGCGAGTTACGGCAACGTCCACATCGACGATCTGCAGCCGTATGCGGGGCTGCTCGACATGGATCTCGCGGGCAGGAGTCTGGGGCTTGACCTGCACTATCGTCAGTTCCTCACCTACACGTCACGCACGAAGAACACTCTTGACTTCGGCATCGGCTATCACAAGATGCGCAGCGATTACGGCTTTAGCTTTAGTGGGATACCAATCGGATACCGCAACGACTATCGCGTCATCCTTGCCTCCATTGATTATAGCCATACGGAGCGCAGGGAAAACTCCTCGTTTGGTTACAATGTTGGACTCGCGGCGAATGTCAGCGGCGACGAGCAGGCGTATGCGAATATCACGCCGGGCAGCGATGAGCAGTTCCTTCTCCTGCGCGCAGGGCTCAACTATCAGACGCGCAGTAAGAGTGACTGGATTACGGGTGTCAGCCTACAAGGGCAGTATACGGGGCAGCACATCATCTCCGCCGAACAGATCGGCGCGGGCGGCGCGATGAGCGTGCGCGGCTTTGATGAGCGTGCGATGAGCTCGGACAAGGGCATTGTCGGCAAGATCGAGATCTATACGCCTGAAGTCGAAAAGGGACTGCGCTTCGTTGCCTTTACGGACTATGCATGGCTCTGGAACAATGTGAATGACCGCAGCGTCGGCTTCGATCATGACGCCATCGGCTCGATCGGTCTTGGTGTCCGCTATACGAACCCGCGCAGCAGGCTGTCCCTCGCGGTGGACTACGCGCATATCATCAAGCAGGCGAACAAGGTTGACCTCAGTGTTCTGCGTCAGAACCGCCGTCCGTGGAACTTCTCAGCAAGTATGAGCTTCTAAATAGGGGAGAAAGGAAGGATTCGCATGAATAAGAGATGGAAGAATCTGCGCAGGAGTACACTCACGGCACTCATCACGCTTGCACTCAGCAGTTCGGCATTTGCAATGCCGACGGGCGGCGTTATCGAGCAGGGGAATGTTGGCGTTGACATCGGCAATCTTGCAGTGGTCGGAGACGGCGCGACGATCACCACACAGACGAACAGCATCATCAACTGGCAGGATTTCAGCATCGGCGCAGGGCAGAGTCTGAACTTCAACACGGCGGCAGGGGCACTGCTCAACCGCGTGACGAGCGACAAGGTGTCGGAACTCCTCGGCACCATGACGCAGACGGGTGTGAACCCGCTCTTTGTCGTCAATCCGAACGGCATCCATGTCGGTGGCAGTGCAAACATTGATGCGGCGAACCTGACGCTGTCGACCCTTGAGATGAGCTCTGGCGACTTCCTGAATGCGGCGCGTAAGAGTAACTATAATCTGGTGCAGGGAAGTAAGGGGGTCAAGGAAGTAACGGTTGACAACGGGGCGCGGCTCGGCGTTGGAAACACGATGAACATCTACGGCAGCAAGGTTGTCGTTGCGGATGGCGTTATATTCAACCAGTCCGACAAGAAAACAGCGGACAAGAGCTATGCGCTTATCCTCGCAGGGGACCGCGCAACAATGTGGATGGATTCGAAGGACGGCGAGACGCAGCCCGTGCGCGTTACGACAACGAAGGACAATACGGTGGATTTTCATGGAAATATGAATATCTATGGTAATACGGATGCGCGTGTCATAGGATCGACGGTCAATCTTGACCGGGCGAATGTCTCTGTCGGTGCGAAATTCGAGGCGATGGCAGTCAAGCAGGCGTCATATAATGGCAATGTCTTTTATGAGTCGGCAGATCAGTCCAATGTCTTGTCCGCGAATAATTTTACAGGGAACAGCGGTCAGTATGCCCTCTCGGGCGGCAAGGTTGATCTGAAGAACAGTGCGATTCATGGCAGTAAGATCGAGATTCGCGGCGAAAAAGACTATCAGACGACGGGCGATTTGCAGCGGGGGAATGCCATACAGGAGCAGCGTGCGGATACGGACAACACAGTCAGCCTCGATAATGTAACACTGACGCAGAACGGATATCGCGGGGACGAGTACGCGTGGTTCTATATCAACGGCGGTAAGACGGAGATCAAGAACGGCTCGACCATCGAGACCACGCAGACGGGCAATATCTCCGCCGCGCAGTATGTCAAGCGTACGCAAGTGAAGAGCGGGGAGAACAAGACCACGGAGTTTGACTGGCAAACGACGAAGGACAACGCACTGACCGTCAGCGGCGGGCGTCTTGCGGGGCATACCGGACAAAAGGATGATTCCCTCACGTTGATCGGATCGACCGTCGATCTGAACAATGGCGTTAAGATCGAGGCGGCAGGTCAGTTCAATGCGGGCGCTGTCCAGCGTATGTATGGCAGATCCGATCGCAACGATATTGCGACGGTGAAGGGGAATGCACTGCGCACGGATGGAGCTGACATCAAGGCGAACAGTATGTATATGGCGGGCGGCAATGTGCAGTTGAAGGACACCGTTGCCAATGTGACCGAGGATTCAGACATCGCGGCGATTAAGACGTGGACTGTGGTCGGTGAGCGCAATAACAAGACGGCGGATGTTGACAATGTACTTCACCTCGACAATACGAAGGTGACGTTGGACGGCGATCTCGTTATCGGCGGCGGAACCGTGAATCTCGTCAATGGGACGACGATCAAAGGTGATGAGTTGACCTTCGGTGCGGGGCATTCCCATGACGGTACGACCACGAGAGTTACAGCGGACAACAAGGTCAATCTCTGGAACTCGAAGATCGAGGGTCGTGATGTTGAGCTCCATGCGGGTGGTGCAGGCATCTGGAATAGCAGTACGATTGATGCAACTGAGAAGTTGAATGCAGACAATCCTGTTGTTCGTACGGACGGTTCCAACCTCTCCCTCCTCCGGGATGAAGCATCTCATGTACGGCTGAATGGCATCGAGGCAGCGGATGTGAAGGTTGTCACGACTGTCCCCGCCGTTCCTACCACTCCGAAGATTCCGGACGCAGCTGTTATGCCGATGCCTGCGCCGTCAGATGCCGGTTCTGCAAGTGATGCGGAGAACATGGCGACGGGCATGAACAAGGCGCGTGCAGTCCTCAACGCAAGCAAGAACTCTGTCGAGCGGCGTGAGAATATGGCGATTCAGATGCGTGAGCTGAGCCAAAACAGTCCGTCGGGACGTGCCTCCATCGGTGTTGTCATGGGCGCAATTCAGGCGATCAGTGATTCGGGTCTTGCAGAGGAGGAGCAGCGTGCTCTCATGCAGATCGTCATCAATGCGGACGACACGACAAACAGGGTGACAACAGAACAGGATAGAGCCACCGTTGTGACGACAGCGGATGCCGTCGAGGTTGCGGAGTACGCCGACGTGACGAATCCGTTCGATATGAGCGAGGCCGCCGAGGGCATTACCTTCTCGGATCAGGGATAACGACGGCGTGCGAATAAGCTGACATACGAGGCGGGGCAGCAGACGAAAATTTGTCGTCTGCTGTCCCGCTCTTTTGTGTCCGCAAAACAAAAAAGCCGCCCCTATGGGCGGCTCATACAGTCGAGTTGGTGGAGATGAGGAGAATCGAACTCCTGTCCGAAGATAATACTACATGGATTTCTCCGAGCGCAGTCTGTGTATTTTTTTAGGTGCGACGCCGCCCGCAGACAGGCTGTGACGTACCGATCACGATGGTGTTCCCGTGAGAGTTATCGTGCGATGGCTCTCAGGTATCCCGCAGTTGACCCCTGTATCCCTCCGTGCGGGAGGCAGATGGAAAGGGGCTGGCTTAAGCCGCCAGAGCGTAGTCTTCGTTTGCTTTTATGTTTAAATAAAAGTTTCACCTTACTAACGGGTTGATGACCCCCCGGCTCGCTGTCCACATACTACCCATCCCCGTCGAGACCATTACATCCCCGATAATGGAAGCTAATATGCTTAACGTTATAATAACAGATGTCCCGATTCGTGTCAAATCGTGTTTTTCCTTGCAAGATGGAAAAAATTTTAGTATCATGTAAATGTATGAGTCTATGTCAGTGTCCTGGGAGGATATGACTTGCAAAAAGAGAGAACGCTGGCTGCGCGTGTGGTCTACGATGGCATCGGGCTGCACTCGGGAAAGCCGGTACATATGGAACTCGCTCCGGCGGCGCCGGGGTCGGGCATACTGTTCGCGCGCTCCGATCTGCCCGAGGCTGTGCCCGTCCCTGCGACGGCGACACATGTGACGGCGACGCTGCGCGCAACAACGATCGGTGCGGGCTCGCTGAAGTTCTTTACGATTGAGCATCTGATGAGCGCCCTGCACGTGCATGGCGTGGACAACTGCCTCGTCCTGCTCGATGCGGAGGAGCCGCCCGTGGTGGACGGCAGTGCACGCACATTCTTCCGCCTGATTGCGGAGGCGGGCACGGTGGAGCAGGATGCAGAGCGGCGGGTGACGGTGATTGACCGCATCTATCGCGTAGACGACGGCAGTCACTTCATCATGGCTCTGCCCTATGACGGGCTGCGCGTCTCGTTCACGTCGCTGAACGATCATCCGCTGATCGGCGTGCAGTACTACGATCTCGAGGTCACGCCCGAGGCGTATGAGAAGGAGATTGCGCCCGCGCGGACGATCGCCTATGAGAAGGAGGTCGCAGCGTTGCAGGCGAACGGACTCGGTCTCGGCGGCTCGCTCGAGACGGTGATCGTCTACAACGATGAGGGATGGATGAATCCGCTGAACTTCCCGAACGAGCTCGTGCGGCATAAGATCCTCGATGTACTCGGGGATCTGCGCCTCGCGGGCATGATTCGCGGTCATATCATAGCAGTTGCGTCGGGGCACGCACTCAATACGGCGCTGGCGAAACAGATTGCAGAGGAGAGGGAATAGCATGACTTTGGACATCAATGAGATTCAGCAGATTCTGCCGCATCGCCCGCCGATGCTGCTTGTGGATCGGATCACGGAGCTTGTGCCGTTCAAATCGGCGACGGGCATCAAGTGTGTGACGATGAACGAGCCGTTCTTCCTCGGGCACTTCCCAGGACATCCGATCATGCCCGGCGTCCTTCTCCTCGAGGGGATGGCGCAAGTGGGCGGCGTCACCATGCTTTACCCCGAGGAACATCGCGGCAAGATCGCGCTCTTCGGCGGAATGGAGAATGTGAAGTTCAAGCGCCCAGTCGTGCCCGGCGATGTCGTCGTGACGAAGGCGGAGCTCGTGCGCGTGCGCGGTGTCTTCGGTGTGCTGCACGCGGATGCCTATGTCGAGGATGAACTCGTTGCCTCGGCGGATTTCAAATTTGCGCTGAAAAACGGGGATGAGCTCTAAAAACTGAGCTATAAATGCAGGAAAACCGGACATAATCCACAGATAAACAGGATTATTCGGCGAATGCGGCTGATTTTCCAAGGTGAATACACAGCCTTCCTGCCGGATGATAAGAGAGAGTGGAAAATGTCTGCCCTGAATTCGTTTGGGGCTGAAGGAGTTGAAATAGATGACAGGCAGCAGCAAGGTTCTTGCCTATATCCATGAGACTGCAGTCGTTGCGCCGACAGCGCGCATCGCGAAGAACGTGGAGATCGGCCCCTATGCGGTCATCTCAGATCATGTCCAGATCGGCGAGGGGACGAAGATCGGCCCGCACGTTGTGATCAAGGAGTGGACCCAGATCGGCCGTGACTGCCATATATTCCAGGGCGCATCCATCGGTGAGGTGCCGCAGGATCTGAAGTTCAAGGGCGAGAAGAGCTATACGTTCATCGGTGACCGCACGACGATCCGCGAGTGCGCGACCGTGCACCGCGCGACGGGCGAGGGTGAGGAGACGCGCATCGGCGACGATTGCCTGCTCATGGCGTATACGCACATCGCGCACAACTGCATACTCGGCAACCGCATCATCATGAGCAATGCGGCGATGCTCGCGGGGCACGCCATCGTTGAGGACGGCGTGGTCATCGGCGGCATGGCGGGCGTCCATCAGTTTGTGAAGATCGGGCGCAATGCGATGATCGGCGGCACGTCAAAGCTCGTGCAGGATGTTGTGCCGTTCACGATGGTGGACGGGCATCCCGCACGCGCCGTGGGGCTGAATAGTGTCGGCATCTCACGTGCGGGCATTCCCGTCGACGTGCGCCGCCGCATCAAACAGGCATATAAGATTCTCTATCGTTCGGGGCTGAACCTCACGCAGGCGATCGCGGTCATCGAGCAGGAGGTGGACTCCTGTGAGGAGATCGATCATCTCCTGCGCTTTCTCCGCAACGCGGAGCGTGGGATCTGCCGCGAACGTCACGAGGATGAGTGAGGGGTAATAATGGAAAAACTGGGTCTGCTCGCGGGTGTCGGACATCTGCCCGCCGCGTGCGCGCGTGCGGCGCGTGCGCAGGGCTTCGAGGTACATGTGATTGCGCTCCTGCCGGACTGCGATCCGGAGCTGAAGGATGCGGCATCGGTCTATCGTGAGATCAGCATCGGCTCGATTGCATCGATTCTTGCGTATTTGCAGCAGGAAGAGATCAAGAAGGTTACGATGATCGGCAAGGTGACGAAGGAACTGCTCTTCACGGGCGCAATCCAGCCCGACGAGATGCTGCGTGGGATGCTCATGCAGCTGCCGAACCAGAACGACGATACAATCATGATGATGTTCGTCGGAGCGCTGATGAAGGTTGGCGTGACCCCGCTCGACCAGACGGCACTCATCCGCCCGCTCATGCCTTCGGCAGGGGTGCTGACGAGCCGTCAGCCGACGGACGCCGAGCGTGCGGATATGGAGTATGGACTCCATATGGCACGCGAGATCGGACGTCTCGATGTGGGACAGACTGCCGTTGTGAAGAATCGCGCGGTCATGGCGCTCGAGGCAATCGAGGGCACAGATGCGTGCATTCGTCGCGGCGGTCAGCTCGCGGGCGGCGGTGCGGTCGTTGCAAAGGCGGCGAAGCCGCAGCAGGACAGCCGTTTCGATGTGCCGGCGGTCGGACTTGATACGATTGAGTCGCTGGTCGCAGCAAAGGCGGCGGCACTCGTGATCGAGGCGGACAGAACCCTCTTCATTGACAAGGAGCGCGCGATTGCGCTCGCCGAGGCGAATGGCATTACGATTGCGGCGATGTAAGGGAGTTCCCTTTTGAAAATCATGCTTTCGGCGGGGGAGACCTCGGGCGATCTCCACGGGGCAGCGCTCGCGCGTGAGCTGCGCGCGCTCGACCCCGCCGTCAGCCTCATCGGCTTCGGCGGTGCGGAGATGGCAGCGGCGGGCGTTGTCCTCCGTCAGAACTATACAGACTACAACGTCATGGGGATCTCGGCGGTTCTCTTGAATCTCCGACGCATCTTTGCCCTCCTCGACGACCTCACGCGGCTCATGGAGGAGGAGCGTCCAGATGTTCTCGTCATCATCGACTATCCGGACTTTAATTGGCGGCTCGCGGCGCGAGCAAAAGAGCGGGGCATCCCCGTTTTTTCTTATATTCCGCCCTCTGCGTGGGCGTGGCGCAAGGGACGCGCAAAGTCCTGCGCCAGGGTTGCGGACGAGATCGTCGCCATCTTCCCTCACGAGCTGCCGCCCTATGAGGCGGCGGGCGCAAACATCTCCTTCGTCGGCAATCCGCTCATCGACACCGTGCGTGCGGAGATGGGCGAAGAGGAGGCGCGGCGCCACTTCGGCGTCGCAGATGGGGAGATCCCCGTGCTCCTTATGCCGGGCAGCCGCCGCGAGGAAATTGAGCGGCTGCTGGCGCCGATGCTCGGTGCGGCGGAGATCCTTGCCGCGCGGGACAGCGCGCGGCGATTCTTCCTGCCCGTAGCGGGCGGTGTCGATACAGCTCAGATTCAGCGGCATCTTGCGGCGTCCTCTGTGGAGGTGACGCTCACCTATGACGCGCGCTATGCGCTCATGGGGATCGCGCGCGCGGCAATCGCGGCGTCGGGGACAGTCATCATGGAGGCAGCGATTATGGGGCTGCCCGCTGTTGTCCTCTATCGGATGTCTGTGCTCTCCTATCTCGTCGGACGCCTGCTTGTCGATGTGCCGCGCTTCTCCCTGCCGAATATTCTGCTTGGGGAAACGTTTGAAACAGAGCTGCTGCAAGACGAAGTGCAGCCTGAGCGCATCGCCGAGGCGATGGAGAACATCATCGCGGACGGTGCGGCGCGCGACTATGTGACGGAGCGTCTCGCGCGCGCCGTCGCTGTGCTCGGAGAGCCGAATGCCGCGCGCCGCGTGGCGGAGAAGATTCTTGCGCTTGCGAGAACTTCTGAAACGTGAATTTGATTGGCGTGCGGAAGGGAGTTGCGCTCTGAGTGCCCCTTTCGTCACGCCTGTGGCGTGCCACTTCCCCCGTGGCGGTCAACGTCATCCAATCACACTTCGCTAAAGCTCGTGTTCTTGGGACGTTTTCGCATACGACCTGTTACCCGCTCAGCTGCGCCTTTCAGGCTTGCTTCTCGGACAGGTCAGCAACGGGGGAAGCTAATATGCCGTAGTGCAAAGCCTCCCCCGCCAGAGCGGAGGAGGGGGATCGCGTAAGCGGTGGAAGGGGCGCTTTGAGCGTCTTCTGACAGGACTTCCCCTTATTTATCCTTTCCGCAGGAGAACTATGAAGAATTACACAAGACTGCTTGCCTATATGCGCCCGTACGTGAAGAAATTCGGACTCGCGATCGTGTGCATCATCCTCGCCTCTGCGGCGAATCTCTACGTCCCGTGGATCATCAAGGACATGATCGACGACGTGCTTGCCGACAAGAACATGGCACTTCTGAACGCCATCTGCATCGGCATCGTCGTCATCTTTTTCCTGCGCGGGATTTTTTATTTTGGGCAGTCCTACCTCGTCTCCTACATCGGGCAGAAGGTCATCATCGACGTGCGCGAGGTCATGTTCCGCAAATTCCAGCGCATGCCGCTCGCGTACTATGACCGTCACCAGACGGGCGAGATCATGAGCTACGTCACGAACGATGTCGCCGCGATCCAGTCCGCGCTCGTGGACAACCTCATCGACCTTGTGACCGAGGGCTGTATCCTCATCGGTTCGCTTGCCCTCATGTTCTATCTCGACTGGAAACTCTCGCTGCTGACCCTCGTCGTCATCCCTATGGTCGGCCAGGCGATGAAGATCTTCGGGCGCAAAATCAAGAAGTCGAGCACGGTCATCCAACAGCGCCTTGCCGAGATCACGGCGCTGCTACAGGAGAGCTTCTCTGCGACGCGCGTGGTGAAATCCTTTGTGCGTGAGGACTATGAGATTGACCGCTTCGTGCACAGCAATCAGCGCAACTTCGAGGCGGTGATGAAGAACGTCCAGCAGACGAGCATGCTGACGCCGACCGTCGAATTCCTCGCGGCGATTGCCGTCACCTTCATCGTCTGGTTCGGCGGCTATGAGGTCGTCAACGGCGATATCACGGCGGGCGCGTTCGTTGCGTTCCTTACCTATGCCGTCAACCTCGCAAATCCTGTCAAGCGCCTCTCGCGCATCTACGGCAACCTCCAAAAGGCAATGGCTGCGGTCGACCGCGTCTTTTCGATTGTCGATCTCGAGGAGAGCATTACGGATCGCTCGAATGCGCAGCCGCTCCCGCCCGTGGAGGGGCGCGTGCGCTTCGATAACGTGAAATTCTCCTACAAGGAGGGGCGTCCTGCGCTTGACGGCATCTCGCTCGAAGCGGCGCCGGGCGAGATGATCGCCTTTGTCGGCCCCTCGGGCGCGGGCAAGTCGACGATTGCAAACCTTATTCCGCGTTTCTACGAGGTGGACAGCGGCGCGATTACCGTGGACGGGCATGACATCCGTGACGTGACGCTTGCATCCCTGCGCGGGCAGATCGGACTTGTGCCGCAGGAGACGATGCTCTTCTCGACGACCATTAGCGAGAACATCCGCTACGGGCGGCTCGACGCAACGGATGAGGAAATCGAGCAGGCGGCGCGTGCAGCGAACGCGCACAACTTCATCATGGAGCTCGAGCACGGCTACGATACACAGATCGGCGAGCGCGGCGTGAGCATCTCGGGTGGACAGCGTCAGCGCATTGCCATCGCACGCGCGATTCTGAAAGACCCGCGCATCCTCATTCTCGACGAGGCGACCTCTGCGCTCGATACGGAGAGCGAGAAGATCGTGCAGGCGGCGCTCGACAACCTCATGGTTGGGCGCACGAGCTTTGTCATTGCGCACCGCCTCTCGACGGTATTCCATGCTGACCGCATCTATGTCATCGATGCGGGGCGCATTGTGGAGCAGGGAACGCACGAGGAGTTGCTCGCAAAGGGCGGGCTCTATCAGCACCTCTATGATATTCAGTTTCGGGGAGAGTGAGCATGAGATTTCTCTACAATCTAGCGGCAATCCTCATCGTCACCATCATCATACCGATCTTCATGCTGCGCGCCACACGGGAGCGCGGCTTTGTCGAGCGCATCAAGCAGAGCTTCGGGTTCTACCCGAAGGAGACGATTGAGAAGGTCGCGGGGAAAAATGCGATCTGGGTACACGCGGCATCCGTTGGCGAGATTGTCGCGACGAGCCCTCTCATACGCGAATTCCGCAAGGCATTCCCCCACAGCCCCATCCTCGTCTCCGTCGTCACAACGGGCGGATACGAGATGGCGCACCGCATCATCAAGGACGCGGACGCGATCATCTACTTTCCGCTCGACCTGCCCTTCCTCGCTTCGCGCGTCGTGGGGCGCATCCGTCCGCGCGTCTTCCTACCCGTGGAGACGGAGCTGTGGCCGAATTTCCTCAAGAAGGCAAAGCAGCTCGACGTACCCGTCATGATGGTCAACGGGCGCATCAGTGACCGCAGCGTGAAGCAGTACAAATATCTGCTCGGCATGCTGCGCGAGATGATCGGGACGGTGAAATGCTTCGCCATGCAGTCGAGCATCGATGCAGACTACATCATGCGCCTCGGCGCGCCGCGCGAGCTCGTCACGGTCACGGGCAACACGAAATTCGATCAGGCGTATACGAGCGTTAGCCCCGAGGAGCGTGCCGCGCTCATCCAGGAACTCGGCCTCACGGGCGCGAGCCATATCATGATTGCGGGCTCGACCCACCGCGGTGAGGAGGAGCTGGTACTTGCAGCGTTCGCCGCCGTGCGTGCCGAAGATCCAAATGTGCGGCTCATCATTGCGCCGCGCGAGGTGCTGCGCACGATTGAGGTCGAACATCTCTGCCGCAAGGCAGGCTTTACCGTCAATACGCGCAAGAATCTGCAAAAGGGCGCCGAGGGCGGCGAGGACATCGTGATCCTCGATACGGTCGGCGAACTTGGACGCGTCTATGGGCTTGGTGATGTCATCTACATCGGTGGCAGCCTCATCCCGCACGGCGGGCACAACATACTCGAGCCTGCGGCGCACGGCAAGGCGATCATCGTCGGCAATCAGATGTTCAACTTCAAGGACATTCACGCGCTCTTCCGCAACCGCAATGCCGTCGTGACCGTCACGAACGGGGAGGAACTTACGCGCGAGACCCTACGCCTGTTTGGCGATGATGCCGAGCGTGAACGCCTTGAGCGTGAGACACTTGCGATCATCAACGAGAACAAGGGGGCGTCGGCGAAGTCGGCACAGATCCTTGTCGATATGCTCGCGGTGTATGAGTCGCGTCGTGCCCTGCGCGCGCAGGAGCGCATCAGCAAGCATCGCGTGCGGGCGACGCAGAAGGTCGCGAATTTCCAGACCTACTTTATCGATCTCGTCCATGACAAGGAGGTGCGCGGTATTTCGCGCAGGCTCATCATGGGCGTGTTCTACGTATTCTCGCTCATCTATGAGCAGCTGGTGAATCTGAAACTCACAATGTACCGCTGGGGCTGGGTCAAGAAGGAGCAGCTGCCCTGCTTTGTCATCAGCCTCGGCAACGTCACGGTCGGCGGCACGGGAAAGACGCCGACGGCACAACATCTCGCGCGTGCGATTGACGCGATGGGCTACCGCGTCGTCATTCTGAACCGCGGCTACCGTGCGAAGTGGCGCGGCGAGGTCGGTATTGTCTCCGACGGGCGCACGCTGAAGATGGACGCGGAGACGGCGGGCGATGAGGCGTTTATGCTGGCAAAGCATCTGCCCAACGTGCCTGTGCTCATTGGACCGCAGCGTGCCGTCACGGGACGCTATGCTATCGAGCATTTTGGCGCGGAGGTGGCGATTCTCGACGACGGCTACCAGCACTGGCAGCTTGCGCGCGATATGGACATCCTGCTCGTCGACGCGGTGAACGTCTTCGGTAACGGCTATCTCCTGCCGCGCGGGACGCTGCGCGAGCCACTCTCGCATATCGATCGTGCCGATGTCTGTCTGATGACGAAGGTCGATCAGGCGGCGCCAGGCGCAATCACACACATCTGGGAGACGTTCCGCAGCTACAATCAGGACGGCATCATCCTCGAGAGTATCCATCAGCCACGTCAGTTCGTGCGGCTTTCGGACTGGTACGAGGATATTGCGGCGGGCGGTGTACCAGTCACGGAGATGGAGGGCAAGAAGGTGCTCGCCGTCTCGGCGATCGGCAACCCCGCCTCGTTTGAGCAGACCCTTGCCGATCTCGGCGTCGAGATGGTGGAGAGCATGCGCTATCCCGATCACCACGACTACGGCGAGCGCGATATGGCGGAGGTACTGTACCGTGCGGAGACGCTCGGTGTCGAGGCGATTGTCATCACGGAGAAGGACGCGGTGAAGGTGCCGGCAGATGTCGTGCGCGCGAAGTGGCGCGTCCCCATCTATGTGATCTCCGTCGAGGTCACGTTCCAGAAGGGGCGCGAGGAGTTCTTCCGCACGCTCGAAGAGCAGCTTGCTGCGAAACTGCGACCTACTACATCGTAACCGTTTGCAGAGCGAACCCTGCGCGAACGTTTAGGGGCATCGCACTGCTTCATACTTATACAGCCATATGTTGACACGGAAGGTGATCGCATGAAGGTTCTCTGCATTATTCCCGCGCGCTACGCATCCACACGTCTGCCGGGCAAGCCGCTGCGCGACATCGCAGGTAAGCCCATGATCGTGCGCGTCTATGAGCGCGCCGTGCGGGCGCGGCTCGTGCAGGATGTCGTCGTTGCAACGGACGACGAGCGCATCCTCGCTGCCGTCGAGAAGCACGGCGGACGTGCCGTCATGACGCGTGCCGACCATGCGACGGGGACGGATCGCCTCGCCGAGGTCGCAGAGAAGATGACGGACTACGACCTCATCATCAACGTGCAGGGCGACGAACCGCTCATCGACCCCGCCGTGATCGATGCACTTGTTGAACCGTTTCTCGCGGACGGCAGCCTACCAATGGCAACGGCAAAGACACTGCTCACGGATGAGGAGGAGATGGCGAATCCGAACAACGTCAAGGTCATCACCGACCAACGCGGCAATGCGCTCTACTTCTCCCGTGTGCGCATCCCGTACGCGCGCAATCCGGGCGCACAGGTATACAAGCACATCGGCATCTATGCCTATCGCCGCGACTTCTTGCTTGCGTATGCGCGCATGGCGCAGACCCCCCTCGAACTCTCCGAGTCCCTCGAGCAGCTGCGCGCGCTCGAGAACGGGCACACAATCCGCGTCATCGAGACCGATGCCGTCTTTATCGGTGTCGACACCGAGGAAGATCTTGCGGCTGTCAACGAAGTTTATCAAAAGCAGAGCATTTATTGACCTCTGCGCGCGAAAATTTTATAATAAGCATAAATCCGCATAAATTCGTGCGGTGTTATCACATGATTGTTGAAAGGAGCCATGAAGATGAACAAAGTGAAGCTGGCGAATTTTGAGATCGGCGGCGGTGAGCCGCTGGTGCTCCTCGCGGGGCCCTGCGTCCTCGAAGGTCTCGAGCGCTCGCTCCTGATCGGACGCGGCATCAAGGAGATCACGGATCGTCTCGGCATTCCCTACGTATTCAAGGCATCCTTTGACAAGGCGAACCGCTCCGCCTACCACAGCTTCCGCGGACCCGGGCTCGAGGAGGGCGTGAAGATCCTCGGCGCAATCCGCGACGAGCTTGGCGTGCCCGTCGTGACGGACATCCACGAGACGTGGCAGGCAGAGCCCGTCGCAAAGGTTGCGGACATCCTGCAGATCCCCGCATTCCTCTCACGTCAAACAGACCTCCTGCACGCGGCAGCGCAGACGGGCGCCATCGTCAACGTGAAGAAGGGGCAGTTCCTCTCGCCGAACGATATGCGCAATGTCGTCGACAAGATTCACGAGAGCGGCAGCGACCGCATCCTCCTCACGGAGCGCGGCGAGAGCTTCGGCTACAACAACCTCGTCGTGGATATGCGCTCCTTCCCCATCATGCGCAGCTTTGGCTATCCCGTCATCTTCGACGGAACGCACAGCGTCCAGCTGCCGGGCGGCGCGGGCACGAGCTCAGGGGGACAGCGCGAGTACGTCGAGTACCTTGTGCGTGCGGCTGTAGGTGCGGGCATTGACGGACTCTTCCTCGAGGTGCACGACAACCCGCCTGAGGCACTGTCGGACGGGGCAAATATGGTCTATCTCGACAAACTCGAAGACCTCCTGAAGGATGCCCTCGCTATCTACGAGGTGGTACGCAAAAAGCTGAAGTAGGAGAGACATATGGCACAGAGCATTCGCGAAAAGGCAATCGAGACGCTTCAGCTCGAGGCGCAGGCAGTCGCACAGCTCGCAGAGCGCATTGACGATGATTTCGAGGCGGCGGTGCGCGCGATTTTGGAATGCAAGGCGCGTGTCGTCGTCACGGGCATGGGCAAATCCGGTCACGTCGGGCGCAAGATCGCGGCGACGCTTGCGAGTACGGGAACACCTTCGTTCTTCATGCACCCCGCCGAGGCGTTTCACGGTGATCTCGGCATGGTGACGGCGGACGACATCGTTATCGCCATCTCGAACAGCGGCGAGTCGAACGAGGTTGTGAATATCCTCTCCATCATCCACCGTATCGGGGCGCGAATTGTCGCCATGTGCGGCAGACGCAAATCACAGCTCGGGCGCAGCGCTGACTTCTACATCGACATTGGCGTCGAGCGCGAGGCGTGCCCACTCGGGCTCGCACCAACCAGCTCCACAACAGCGACGCTCGCAATGGGCGACGCGATCGCGATGGCGCTCATGGAGGCGCGCGACTTCAAGAAGGAGGACTATGCGCTCTTCCATCCGGGCGGCGCGCTCGGGCGCAAGCTGCTCCTCACGGTCGCAAATGTCATGCACACGGGTGAGGAAAACCCTGTTGTCGCGTACAATACGACGGCGAAGGACGCGCTCTTCGTCATGACGGACAAGGGGCTCGGCGCCGTGTCCGTGGTTGACGCGGCGGGCAAATTCATCGGACTCGTCACGGACGGCATCATCCGCCGCGCGCTTGCGAAGGACTACAACTTCCTTGACAAGGACGTGGAGAGCATCATGTTCGCCACGCCGCTCACGATTGCGCCGGACAAGATGGCGGCGGCGGCACTCTCCGTCATGGAGAAACACCAGCCGCGCCCCGTCACCGTTCTGCCCGTCGTCGATGATGCGGGTGTACCCGTCGGCATCGTACATCTGACCGATCTTCTGCGGCAGGGGGTTGTGTGATGCCGATTCGGCAGGACGCGATTGCGCGTGCGAAGAAAATCAAATGCGTCATCTTCGATGTGGACGGCGTGCTCACCGACGGGGGCATTTACGTCGCGCCTGACGGGAGCGAGCTGTATAAGCCGTTCTTTGCGCGTGACGGACTCGCCATCACATTGGCGCACAAGGTGGGCATTGTGCCCGCTATCATCACGGGACGCGCTTCGTCCATCGTGGAGAATCGCGCGCGCGAGCTGCACATAGACCTCGTCTATCAGGGCAGCCTCGACAAGCGCGATGCCTACGCGGACATCAAGGCGCGAACGGGGCTGAGCGACGAGGAAATCGCCTATATTGGCGACGATATTGTCGACCTGCCGATCATGCGCATGGTCGGTCTGCCGTGTGCCGTGGGTGACGCCGTGCCCGAGGTGAAGGAGGCCGCGCAGATTATTTCAGACGCACCCGGCGGGCGCGGTGCCGTGCGCGAAATTTACGAGATCATTCTAAAGACACAGGGGCTTTGGGAGCGTGTGCTTACAGTATTTCAGACGGACAGCGATGGAGCTGCACAGTAGCGCAGAGAGGAGGTGCGGCAGTGCTCTATAATACGCTCATGTTTCTCAGCTGGCTTGCGTGCCGTACGCCGCGCCCCCTCCTGCTTGGTGCGGGCTGGGTGCTCGGCAACCTCTACTATCTGCTGATCCCGAAGATGCGCCGCCGCTCTGTGGAGCATATGATGCCTGCGCTCGGCATTGACGAGCGGGAGGCAAAGCGGCTCGTGCGCGCCTCCTTTATCAATATGGCGCGCAACGTCCTCGACATCCTCGCGATGCCCATGCTGAACGAGCAGAATCTCAACGACTACATCGAGATTGATCATCTCGAGCGCATGCAGGAGGCACTTGACGAGGGGCGCGGCGTCGTCGTGCTCACGGGGCACGTTGGCTGCTGGGAGTGGCTCTCCGCGGCGTTTACGCTGAACGGCATCCCCGTCAGCGCGATTGCAAAGCCACAGCCGAATATCCAGTACACGCGCGTGCTCGACGATCTGCGCGCGACCATCCACGTCGAGATTTTCTCGCGCGGTACGAGCGAGCTGATCGCGGCGGCGCGTGCGCTGAAGCGCGGGCGGCTCCTCGGCTTTCTCGCCGATCAGGACGGCGGACCCGGCGGCGCGTTCATTGAGTTCCTCGGTCGTACGGCATCGACGCCGCTCGGCCCTGCGGTCTTTTCGCGCAAGTTCAAATCGCCCGTCGTGCCCGCATTCATCCTGCGTCAACCGAATGGAAAGCACAAGGTAATCGTCGGCGAGATCATGCGCTGCCCCGACACGGGAGACAGTGACCGCGACCTCCATGAATTCACCGTGCAGATGACGGCAATCGTCGAGCGCGTCATCCGCGAAAATCCAACGCAGTGGATCTGGTTTCAGAAGCGTTGGAACACCCCGCCCGAGGAGCAGAAGACGGGGAAACATCACGTATCGGCAGCAGCGAAGGAGGGGGATTGATGGCGCAGAGCAAATGGCTCTATGGCGGCGGTGCCGCCCTCCTCGCAGGACTCATCGTCTGGGCGATTGCAACAGTGCCCGAGATCCCGGAGCAGACGGACACGCAGCCTGGTTCGCGCGTCATGTCCTATGCGGACAATACGCTCAGCGAAGAGCGCGACGGACGTACTGTCTGGAAGATGACCGCTTCGCAGGTGAATGTCGACATCGATACCAACGATACGAGCATGGTGCAGATCGATGGGACATTCTACACGGAGGACGGGCGTAGCCTGACGCTAAAGGCGGCGGAGGGGCACATGGACAGTGTGACGCGCGATGTTGTGGTGACAGGAAACATTGAGGCACAGACGAGTGACGGAGCGAGCCTGCGTGCAAAGGAGCTGCGGTGGACGGCGGCAGAGGGCAGTCTTAGCGCCGAAGGGGATGCCGAGATCGTACGCGATGATATCCGTGCGACGGGCGACCGCATTGTGAGCACGGATGGCTTTCAGAAATTCAGCGTGATCGGCAACGCACGTATAGAAAAAGGTGGGGCACAATGACGAAGAAGAAACTCTATCGGGGCATTCTCGTGCTGCTCGCGGCGGGTGCACTCTCTGCGGCAGCATCGGCGGCACAGCAGGGCACGGAGCCGACGAATCTCACGGCAGACAGCCTCACCTACGACACGCGTACGGGGCTCATCACAGCGGAGACGAACGTCCGCATGGAGCAGGGGACGGGCTGGGTCACAGGGGCGCGTGCAACGTATAATACGAAGACCGAGGAGGGCACGGTCGAGGGCGGTGTCCGCGCCGTGCGCGACGATATGAATCTCTCCTGTGACAGGCTCTCGGGCGTCGGACAGGATCATTGGCAGGCGTCGGGCAGCGTCAGTATGACGAAGGCAGACCGCACGTTTACGGGTTCTCAGGTTGACTATTATCCATCTCAGAATGACTACATCCTTGCGGCGTCCGGCGGAACGATCACGAGCGCTGACGGAACGCTCACGGCAGACCGTCTCGAGGGATGGATGAAGGAAAATCGCTTCGTCGGAACGGGGAGTGCGCACATCGTCAGCCCACCGCGCGATCTTGAGGGTGGCGGCGACCGCATGGAGTATTTTGGCAGCGCGGAGAAGCCCTATGTCGTGCTCGATGGGAATGCGTGGGTCTTCCAAGGGAACAACATGGCGCGCAGCAATCACATGACCGTCTATCTTTCGGACGACGGCAGCGCCGTGACCGAGTGAGGGGGCTTGAACGTGCATCTCGAATCCCGCAACCTCGTCAAGAAATTCGGCAGCCGCACCGTCGTTGACCGCATCTCCGTCCGCATCGACAAGGGGGAGATCGTGGGGCTCCTAGGGCCCAACGGCGCGGGCAAGACGACGACCTTCTACATGATCGTCGGCCTTGAAAAGCCCACGCACGGCGATGTCTACCTCTCTGACATCTGCATCACGGACTATCCCATGTATCGGCGCGCGGAGCTGGGCATCAGCTACCTCACGCAGGAGGCATCCATCTTCCGCAAGCTCACCGTCACGGAGAACATTGCGGCGATCCTTGAGACGACGAAGCTCTCGAAGGCGGAGCAGAAGCACAAGCTCGACGGGCTTCTCGAGGAGTTCCACATCGGACACGTCCGCGATCGCCGCGGTACGGAACTTTCGGGCGGCGAACGCCGCCGCGTCGAGATCGCGCGCTGTCTCGCGCTCGAGCCGCAGTTCATCCTCCTCGATGAGCCGTTCGCGGGTGTCGATCCGCTCGCCGTCGCCGACATCCAGGAGATCATCGAGTACTTGCGTCAGCGCGGCATGGGCATCCTGATTACGGATCACAACGTGCGTGAGACCCTCCACATCGTCGACCGCGTCTACCTGCTCAGCGAGGGCAAACTCCTCCTCGAGGGTGACAGCAAGACCATCGCCGAGAGTCCGATTGCGCGCAAGTTCTATCTTGGAGAGAATTTCAGTCTTTGAGCGCAAACAAAAAGCCGATCTATTGCAGGTCGGCTTTTCTATTGGAAAGATACATAGCAAAAAGTGTTAGACCATGTATCCCATTAGCGCAGTGCAATCGCGCTTTATCTGATAAAATTTGTCTTATGGTAATCAGGAGGATTTGGCGTGTCGATTCCCGCAGCTCTGCCGGCTGCGATACATTTCAGCATCCATGCCATATTCTTGCCGAGCTGCTTCATGACGCCGACGCCCTCTTCATCCTTCATGACATCCTCCGGCGTGTTACCGTGAACCATCGGCCAGTAGCTGGAGGAGACGATTGGCATCTCGGTGATTGCCGGATACTTTGCGAGCACATCCAATGTGGCCGTCGTTCCAGCGCGCCGCGCAGATGCGACAATCGCTGCGGGCTTGCAGCGCATCTTGTCGCGATGTCTCCCGAATAAATGGTCGAGAACGAGCTTGATCTCTCCTGTGAGCGAAGCGTAGTACACGGGCGATCCAAAGACGAAGCCGTCCGCTTCGGCACATTTTTCTCCCAAGGATTTTATGAGTGCATTCAGATTCCCGTTCACAGCATCCCTGCCGACGAAGACGATTTCAGAGTCAATGCCTTCCTCCTTGAGGATGTCCCCAATGATGGAGAGCGCTGTGTAGGTGCAGCTGCGCTCTCTGCGGCTGCCGTTGATCATCAAAACTTTCATGATGTGCCTCCTTTTACTTGGTCTGGCTCTCTCATCGGTGGGGGAGCAAAATGCTGTCAGGCGAAGAAGCGGCGGTATGCGTCGATGAGGAAGAGTGCGCCTGCCATGCCGATGGTGACGAAGCTCGCGCGTGTGACGATCATCATCTGAGTCTCGGTGAGGCGCTCGACCGCATGTCGACGCGTGTAGGTGAGCCCGAGCGAGAGCGTCAGCAGGATATACATGGTGAGCGTCAGCGTGTCCAGATTTTCCCATGCCGCAATCACGACCATCACCGTGAACGCCATGAGGATGAGGAGCAGATAATCCTTGCCCGGGGGCGGCGCTGCCTTTGGCTTTTCCGGTGGTGTAATCTTCTGTTGCAGCTTTTTTAACATTTTTGCCATTGTTGTCCGTCCTTTTGTTTATTTATTGTAAGCACAGTGTCAGTATATCATATAAAAAACTTTGTCGCCATATGGTTTTTTGAAAGAGTCGGTGTTATAATCAAAATACTCTAAGGGAAGTTTCATTTTACTGAAGCTGAGAGAACCCTTTGTTTGTTTTTGGAGGGAATTGAGAAATGTCAGTAGCAAAGAAAATCGTACTGAGCATTGGATTCCTGGTCGTCATGTTTGCCGGCTATGGATTCTATGCAAATCACGCGAGCGGCGTGCTCAACAACAACACGGTCAGTGTGTTCAGTTGGGCGCACGTTCTCAATGTGGGCGGTCAGGTGCAGGCACTCTCGGCGGACGGGCGTGAGTACGAACTCATGCGTATCACCGCGCCAAACGAGGAGGAGCGTGCGCGTGCAGCAGGACTGATCTCCCAGCTCACGCCGAAGCTGAACAAGGCATACGAGGAGTATGAGAAGGCGATCCAGGAAGCGCCGTTCCCAAACGAGGCAGATCGCACGCAGAAGCTTGCGCGTCTCGAAAAACTCAAGCAGGAACGCAAGAATTATGCGGAGGCGCGTCAGCACGCAACAGATCTCATGGATGCAGGTGACCAAGAGGGCGCCGTCGAGCTGGCATTCAATGAGCAGGCGGATGTCTACAAGCGCATGACGGACATCCTCGAGGAGGACAAGGCGGACAGCGTGCGTCTCGCGCGCGCGGAGATGGCGCACAGTGAGGATGTTTTCTCGGGCGTGTGGCTGACGACGATCATTGCATTGTCCGTTGTTGTCATTCTCTCGATCGTCATCCTTGTCCTGCTTCTCAAAAATATCAAGAACTCTGTGGATACGATTCTCGACGGGGCGCGCCATATTGCGGGCGGTGATCTGCGCTCGAAGATTGTGCTGGACGGCGATGATGAGTTTGCACACATTGCCCATCAGTTCAACACGATGGTCGAGAGCATGCAGGCAATGATCCGCAAGATCAAGACGACGGCAACGGATGTTGCCAGCTCGTCGGAGGAACTGACGGCGAATGCAAACCAGTCGGCGCAGGTGACGCAGAATGTTGCCCAGTCCATCACGGAGGTCGCAGAGGCAGCGGAGAAGCAGCTGCAGAGCATCGACGAGAGCCGCGTGACTGTGGAGGAATTCCAGCGCGGCTTGGAAGAGGCGATTACAAATCAGCGCCGTGCACGTGAGCAGACGCAGGCGACGGCGGAGAAGGCGGCGGAGGGGAATGCCTTCGTGCAGACGACGGTCGAGCAGATGAACTCGATCGCGCGCACCGTTCAGCAGACAGGCGAGATTGTCAGCAAGCTCGGTGAGCGCTCGAAGGAGATTGGCAACATCGTCGAGATCATCTCGAGCATCTCGGGACAGACGAATCTCCTCGCGCTCAACGCGGCGATTGAGGCGGCGCGTGCAGGAGAGCACGGGCGCGGCTTCGCTGTCGTTGCAGAGGAAGTCCGCAAGCTCGCGGAGGAGTCGCAGAACGCCTCACAGCAGATCTCCGAGCTCATCCGCAGCATCCAGGAGGAGACGAACCACGCCGTTGCCTCGATGGAGGAAGGGCGCCGTGAGGCTGAGAAGGGCAAGGAGAACGTCACGGCGACGGGCGAGACCTTCTCGCTGATCCTGAACATGGTCGAGGATGTCAAGACCGCATCGCTCGCCGTCAGCAAGCGTGTCCTCGAACTGCGCGAGAACATGAACTCGATCATTCAGGGCATGAGCGCTGTGGATACCTCGGCAAAGGGCATCGGCAGCGAGTCGCATAACGTCTCCGCAGCAACTGAGGAGCAGGCGGCGGGCATGGAGGAGATTGCCTCCTCGAGCCGCAGCCTCGCCGACATGGCAACGGATCTGCAGTCCGAGACGGATAAGTTTAAGGTGTAAGCAATATTTTGGAGGGGCGCGCATGGTGAACGTGCCCCTTTTTGATTGAAAAATACTCCTTGACAGAAGTTCCTTCTCTTGTTAAAATATCTCTTGTTGATTGACAGAGATGTCAGTGACGGATGCGGAAGTAGCTCAGTGGTAGAGCACCACCTTGCCAAGGTGGGGGTCGCGAGTTCGAGCCTCGTTTTCCGCTCCATTCCGCGGAAGTAGCTCAGTGGTAGAGCACCACCTTGCCAAGGTGGGGGTCGCGAGTTCGAGCCTCGTTTTCCGCTCCATCGCTTATCACACCTGCGCTCTGCGCAGGTTTTTTTGAAGAAGCGGGAGGATTGCCGATCTGCATGAATCTGCGCTTCATCCACGGGTGAGAGCCTTGCGTGCTCTCCACTTTGTTTGGGGCCTATAGCTCAGTTGGTTAGAGCAACCGGCTCATAACCGGTCGGTCCTTGGTTCAAGTCCAAGTGGGCCCACCAATCGAAATGAGAGCATCACGCACGGTGATGCTTTTTTGTTTGCTCTCCAAAAGGAGGTGAGGAGATGACGGAGGCGGATTTTGTGCGCACATTGCGGGATGCGGGCGCACGTATCTTTCGCGTCGGTGGCTGCGTGCGCGATCATTTTCGCGGTGCCCAGGCAAAGGATATCGACTATGCCGTGACGGGCATTGCCGAGGAGCGTTTTCATGCACTTTTTCCGCATGCGGAAAAGATTGGAAAGGCGTTCCCCGTTTATCATGTGCGCGTGGACGGCGTGCGCCGCGAGGTCGCGTTTGCACGCAGGGAGCGCAAGACGGGCGCAGGCTATCGCGGCTTCGATGTCACATTCGATCCGACGGTGACGATTGAGGAGGATCTCTATCGGCGCGACACGCGGATGAATGCGATGGCTATTGAGCTCCCCGAGGGCACTCTGCTCGATCCCTACGGCGGGCGTGCCGATCTCGTAGCGGGTGTGATTTGTGCGGTCTCGGAACACTTTACGGATGACCCCGTGCGCGCGCTGCGCGCCGCGCGGCAGGCGGCAGAGTTCGGCTTTACTGTGGAGGAGGGTACTCTTCTCTATATGCGTGCATGCGCGGATGAGCTGCGCCGCGAGCCGACGGAGCGCCTGATGGCGGAGCTGCGCCGCGCGCTTGCCGCCCCGCATCCATCCGTATTCTTCCGCGTGCTGCGGGCGGCGGATCTCCTCGCGGTGACATTCCCCGAGATCGCGGCGCTCGAGGGGCAGGTACAGCCCGTGGAGTTTCACCCCGAGGGCGATGCCCTCGCGCATACGCTTGCGATGGTCGATGCCGTTGCCGAGGAAACGGAGGATATACGCACACGTTTTGCCGCGCTCGTCCACGACCTCGGCAAGGGGCTGACCCCGAAGGAGATGCTGCCGCATCACTACGGGCACGAAAAGACGGGACTCACGGCACTCGCGGCGTGGAACAGACGCATGACCCTCCCGCACGACTGGATGAAGGCGGCATCGTTCGTCATTCGTCAGCATATGCGCGCCCCGCGCCTCACGCGTCTCGGCAAGATTGCCGATCTCTTGCTTGGCATCGGCGCGTCGGGGCTTTCGATGGCGGAGTTCAACATTATCATCCGCGCCGATCACGGCCCGCTGCCCGCCTATCTTGCGCACGGTGCGGCGGCACTCCGCGCGATGCAGACCATCACGGGGCGCTCCGCTCCGACAGATCTCGCGGGGGCGGAGATTGGAATTTGGCTGCGCGAGCAGCGCGTGCGAATACTGAAAAAATTCTTGTTGGAGAACGAAAAGGCGTGGTATAATACATCTGAGCAGAGTTAAAGGAGGCGTGTATTGATGGATAAGATTATCCTGCCCTATCGGGGCAAGACTCCTGCGATTGATCCGTCCGCATTCATTGCGCCGACGGCGGCTGTCATCGGAGACGTGACGGTTGGCGCCGGCTCGAGCATTTGGTTCGGCGCTGTGGTGCGCGGCGATTTTCAGCCGATTACGATCGGCGCGAATACGAACATCCAGGAGAACGCGACGATTCACGTCATGCGTGATGTACCCGTCCACATTGGGGACAATGTGCTCATTGGGCACAATGCCGTCGTGCATTGCAGCCGCATCGGGGACAATACGCTGATCGGCATGGGCTCGATCGTGATGGGCTACTCCGAGATCGGCGAGAACGTCGTTATCGGCGCGGGCACCTTCCTGCCGCAGCACAAGAAGATTCCGTCGAACTCGCTTGTATTCGGCAACCCTGCTCAGATCGTGCGCGCGCTGCGCGACGATGAGATCGAGGCGCTGCGGGCGGCGGCGGAGAACTATGCCGGGCTCGGAGCGGAGTACAAACGTATCATTGAGGAGATGAAGTAATGGAACAGACGCTGGTTCTCATCAAGCCGGATGCCGTCGGAGCGCATCACATCGGAGACATTACGAAGGCGTATGAGGAGGCAGGGCTCCAGATTCGCGCGATGAAGATGATGCAGATGACAGATCGCATTGCGCGCATTCACTATGCGGAGCATCTCGAGAAGCCGTTCTACGGCGAGCTCTCCGCGTTCATGACCTCCGCGCCGCTCGTGGCGATGGTGCTTGCAGGTGAGAACGCGATTGCGCGTGTGCGCGAACTCCACGGTGCGACGAATCCGGCGAATGCGGCGGATGGCACGATCCGCAAGCGCTTTGCAAAGAACGGGAGCGAGAACGCAGTGCATGCGTCCGACAGCCCCGAGAGCGCCGCGCGCGAGGTGCACATCTTCTTCAGTGAGACGGAGATTTTCTAAAAAATTGCTTTTGACTGCCCGGTCGCGCCTCTCTGCGCGGCTGGGTACATTTATCCACAGAGGAGGAAGTACAATGAGTGTTGTGACAAAAACTGGCGATCAGGGACAGACGAGCCTTTTCACGGGGGAGCGCATTGCAAAGGACGATCTGCGCGTCGAGGTGTACGGCATTGTGGATACCCTCGGTTCGACGCTCGGCATGGCGCGCGCGTTCTCGGAGAACAAGCGCGTGAAGGACGACATCCTCGCTGTACAGAAGCAGCTTGGCATGCTCATGGCGGATTTTGCGAGCCGCAACAAGCCGCCCCGCATCACGGAAGAGATGATCACGGGAATCGAGGCGGAGATTGCAAACATCGAGGAGAGCCTGCCCGCGCTGAAGGAGTTCATCATCCCCGGCGATAAGAAGTCGAGCGCAATACTTGATCTGGCACGCACGACCGCGCGCACCGCAGAGCGCCACGCATGGACGCTCGCACGCCGCGGCTCTGTGGCAGAGGTCGACCTGCGCTACCTCAACCGCCTCTCCGACTACTGCTTCGTCCTCATGCGCCTTGAGGATGCGGACAAGCCAAATCTGTGAGCGGGGAGAAATTTGCGGTACTCGACGGGAGCAGCCTTTTCTTTCGCGCGTTCTATGCGCTGCAGCTCCCGCCGAATGCGCGCGGCGTCCACACGAATGCGGTGCACGGCTTTGCAATGATGCTCGTGAAGCTCTTGAAGGAGCTCGCACCGACGCAGATCGTCATCGCGTTTGACAAGAGCCGCACGACGTTTCGTACGGCGCTTTATCCGGAGTACAAGGGCACGCGCGACAAGACGCCAGAGGAGCTGATCGCTCAGATTCCGCTGCTGAAGGAGCTGTCCGCGACGCTCGGCATCCCCTTCCTCGAGATGGATGACTACGAGGCGGACGACATCATCGGCACGCTCGCAACACAGGCGGCAGAGGCGGGGACGGAGACCATCGTCGTGACAGGTGACCGCGATGCCTTGCAGCTCATCCGTACGAATCTCACCGTCGTCCTGACGAAAAAGGGCATCAGCGACACGCGCCGCTACGATACGGCGGCGTTCGAGGAGGAGTACGGCTTCGCGCCGATTCGTCTCATCGACCTGAAGGGGCTGATGGGGGACAGCTCGGATAACATTCCGGGCGTACCCGGCGTGGGGCCAAAGACCGCAACAAAGCTGCTCCTGCAATATGAGAGCATCGAGAACGTGCTCGATCACGCCGCCGAGGTCAGCGGGAAGAAACTCAGTGCCTCGCTCGTGGAGTATCGGGATCAGGCTCTGCTCTCAAAGCAGCTCGCGACAATTGAATGCAATGTGCCGGAACTCCGTTATGAAGCGGAGGGCTTTCGCATGCAGCCCGACCGCACAGCGCTCGATGCGTTCTGCAAAGAATACGAGCTGCGGACGGTGGGGCGCGCGTTCTCGGACTATCTCTCTGTGTCTGCGCCCACCGTCGGGGTGGAACAGTCGCTCTTTGGAGAGGAGACTGCAGCCGCTGCAGAGGCGAACCTCGAGGCGGCGGCGTTTTCCGCTGCCGATCTCGTATCGCTGCGCGCGGCGGAGGAGATTGCCGTCAGTGCGGTGTTCAGCGGCACGGCGCCCTTTGTGCAGATCGACGTGCTCGCCCTTTCCTACGGGGCGGAGCGGCGCGTGCTGCGCGCGGATGCGCCGGAGTTCGAGGAGGCGCGCGCCGTGCTTGCGGAGCGTCCCATCGTGCTCTGGAATGCAAAGCGCTATGCGCAGGCGGGGCTTTCCGTCGGCGCGAATATCTTCGATCTCGAGCTGGCGGACTACCTCCTGCGCCCCGAGGAGAATAAGCGCGACCTCGCGCGCGCGGCATTTGCCCACAGCGCGGACTTTCCTGCTGTCCCCGAAGAGGCGATGCAGGAACAGCGCGCCGTGCATGAGGCACTCACTGCCACGCATCTCGCCAATCTCCTGCGGGCGGCGCTCGATGGGGCGGGGCTCATGCCGCTCTATCGGGAGATCGAACTGCCGCTCGTGCCCGTACTCGCGGCGATGGAGCAGACAGGCATCTATGTGAACCGCGCGGCACTCGAGCGCGAGCTGACGGCGGCGAATGCGCGTATCGAGGCGCTCGTCACGGAGATTCACGCGCTGGCGGGCACGGAGTTCAACATCAGCTCGCCCAAGCAGCTCGGTGAGATTCTCTTTGAGCGTCTCGGGCTCGCAGAGGGCAGCAAGATCAAGAAGACGAAGACGGGCTACTCGACGAGCGCCGAGACGCTCGAGGAGCTGCGCGACCGCCATCCCATCGTGGACAAGGTGCTGACCTACCGTATGTGGACGAAGCTGCGCTCGACCTATCTCGAGGGCATCGGCGCGCTCATCCGTCCCGCAACGGGGCGCGTGCACACAAGCTTCAACCAGACGGTGACGGCGACGGGGCGGCTCTCAAGCTCCGACCCGAATCTTCAGAACATCCCCGTGCGCACGGAGGAGGGGCGCGCCGTACGTGCGCTCTTCGAGCCGGGCGCGGGCTATGACGCACTCCTCTCGGCGGACTACTCGCAGATCGAGCTGCGCATCCTCGCGCATATGTCGGGCGACGAGACCATGATCGACGCATTCCGCACGGGACAGGACATCCACGCACGCACGGCGTCGGAGGTGTTCGGCGTACCGCTCGCGGAGGTGACGGGGGAGCAGCGCCGCCGCGCAAAGGCCGTCAACTTCGGCATCGTCTACGGGTTGAGCGACTACGGACTCTCGCGCGACCTCGGCATTTCGCGCAAGGAGGCGGCGGGCTACATCGAACGCTACTTCGAGCGCTATCACGGCGTGCGCACATTCCTCGACAAAATAATTGCAGATGCGCATGCAAACGGCTATGTTACGACGCTCTATGGGCGGCGGCGCGATCTGCCCGCGATCAACAGCCGCAACTTCATGCAGCGCTCCTTTGCCGAGCGCATGGCGATGAATACGCCCATCCAGGGCACAGCTGCCGATCTCATCAAGATTGCGATGATTCGCGCCTATGACGCGCTGCGTGCGGCGGGCGTGAAGAGCCGCATCCTCCTGCAGGTGCACGACGAACTCGTGCTTGAGACGGTGGAGGCGGAGATCGCGCAGGTCACGGAGATCCTGCGCGCGGCGATGAGCGGCGCGGCGGAGCTCGCCGTGCCGCTCGCCGTGGATGTGCACGTCGGGAAGAACTGGGCGGAGGCGAAATAATTGCGGATCATCGGGCTCACGGGCGGCATTGCCTGCGGCAAATCCACCGTCAGCAGGGCACTGTGCGCGCTCGGCGCCGCAATCATCGACGCGGATGCGCTCGCACATGAGCTCTCGCAGCCGGGACAGCCGATCTTCAACGCCTATGTGGAACGCTTTGGCAGGGAGATTGTGACGGCGGGCGGTACGCTCGACCGCGCGGCAATCGCCGTGCGCGTCTTTGCCGATCCTGCCGTGCGCGCCGAGGTGGATGACATTGCGCACCCACTCATCCGCATAGCGGCAGAGGAGCGTCTGCGTGCGGCACGCGCGGAGGGAAAGAAGGCAGCGGTGCTGGATGTGCCTCTGCTCTTTGAGGCGGGCTGGGATGTACTCGCCGATGAGGTATGGGTTGTTGCGCTCCCGGCAGAGGAGCAGCTCGCGCGTCTTCTCGCGCGGGACAAGTCAATGAGCGAGGGAGAGGCGCGGGCACGCATCTCCGCTCAGATGCCGCTCGCAGAGAAATGCGCGCGTGCGGACATCGTCATCGACAACAGCGGCACAGCGAAAGAAACACGGGAATGTATTGAACAACTTTGGAGGGAACGGATCATTGGGTGTTCGTAATTTGCGGCGCGTGTTTTGGTGGGGGCTGCGCGCACTCGTCGTCGCCGTCGTCGTCTTTGTCATCGTCGGCGGCTGGGGCTGGGTGGAGCGCAGCTACATCTACCCCTACGACTACCGCAGCTACATCGAGACCAGCGCTGCGCATTACCGCGCCGATCCCTATCTCGTTGCTGCCGTCATCAAGCACGAGAGCAAATTTCAGACGCGCGCCCGCTCCGACGGCGGCGCACTCGGGCTCATGCAGCTCATGCCGCAGACCGCCGCATGGATTGCGCGGCAGCTCGACGAACCCTTTACCGAGGACTATCTCTATGACCCCGCGCTCAACATCCGCTACGGTGTCTGGTATCTTGCGGAGCTCGAAAATGAGTTCGGCGGCAACGACATCCTCGCGCTTGCCGCGTACAATGCGGGGCGCGGCAACGTGCGCGACTGGATGGAGCGCTATCATTGGAACGATCAGTTTGACGAGATCGAGGCGATCCCCTACCCCGAGACACGGCTCTACGTGCGCCGCGTGCTCGAGGACAGGGAGCAGTATAAGAGGCTCTACGACGAATGAACAAGACCTATCGGATTCTACCCAGTGCGGAGGACATGCTCCTCCGCCTCCTGCGCGGGCTCGCCCTCTCCGACGAGGAGCGGGCGCTTTTGCGTGCGTGCGCCCTGCGCCACGTCGAGGTCTCGGCAGAGGAAAATACGTGGGAGCTTGTTATCGGAACGCCCGCTGTCCTCGATGAGGAACTGATCGCCGCGATGGCGCGGCAGGTCGAGGAGAACTACGGACTCGCGGGCGCGTACGTGCAGCAGAATGTCGTCGCGCTCGCACCTGCCATTGCGCCGCTCTGGGAGCGCGTCGTGCGCGAGGCAGCGGGGGAGGATGCCGTTCTCTTTCACACGCTACGTCAGGCGGTGTACGCGGTCGACGGCAACATCATCCGTCTCTCTGCGCCGGGCACATTCGGCGTGGAGCTGTTCGCGCAGAGCGCCGTTGCAAAGCGCGTGGAGGCTGCCGTCCGCACGCACGTCGGCTGTGCCTGTCAGGTCGTCTGCATGGAATGCGCGCTCGGCGAGATGTCAGCCCCGGATTGGACACCGCCGCCCATGCCTGCGCCCGTGAAAAGGGAAGCACCTGCCGCCTCTGCCTCCGCACGCGCTGCAAAGGGCGCAAAAACCAAGGAACTGCCCGCAGGCGTTATCATCGGGCGCGGCGTATCGGGTGAGGCGCGCGAGCTCGGCATGATCGAGGACGAGGTGAAGAACATCGTCCTCGAGGGCGAGATCTTCTCCCCGCAGGCGAACAAGCTCAAATCGGGCGCGTACATCCTCCTGCTGAAATTCGCCGACAAGACGAACGGCATTGCGTGTAAAAAATTCTTTGGCGTGCGCGGCAAGACGACGCAGGAGGACATCGACGCAGAGGTCGACCGCATCCTGAAGGCGATTGGCAAGGGCTGCGCCGTCCGCATCCAGGGCAAGATCGAATACGATAAATTTGTCAGCGACTACGTTCTTTTCATCGACTCCATCGAAAAACGCAATGTGCCGCAGCGTGAGGACACGGCAGAGGTGAAGCGCGTCGAGCTGCACGCGCATACGAAGATGAGCGCGCTCGATGCCGTTGTCCCGCCAAAGGTGCTCGTCGAGACGGCGGCGCGCTGGGGCTGGCCGGCGGTGGCAATCACGGATCACGGCGTCGTGCAGGCATTTCCCGAGGCAATGAACACGGCGCGCGCACTCAAGAAGAAGGGTGTCGATATCAAGATCATCTACGGTATGGAGGGCTATCTCCTCGATAAGCCCGAGGATCAGCGCGCGCATCATATCATCTTCCTTGCGCAGAACAAGACGGGACTCTACAACCTCTACAAGCTCGTCTCGCTCTCGCACATCCGCTATTTCCGCGGCACGAAGAAGCGCGGGCGTCCATGCGTGCCGCGTGCTGTGCTCGAACAGTACCGCGAGGGCATCATCGTCGGCTCTGCGTGCGAGGCGGGCGAACTCATCCGCAGCATCGTCGCGGGGCGTCCCGACGAGGAACTTGAGGAAATCGCGAAATTCTATGACTTCCTCGAGATTCAGCCCATTCACAACAACGACTTCCTCAAGATCGACGACCGCTTCCCAATCCACACGGATGAGGATCTGAGGGACATCAACCGCAAGGTGGACGCGCTCGCAAAGAAGCTCGGCAAAATGCTGATTGCGACCTGCGACGTGCACTTCCTCAACCCAGAGGACGCCGTCTATCGCGCCATGCTGCAAAAGGCGAACGGCTACCGTGACGCGGATCGTCAGCCGCCGCTCTACCTGCGCACAACGGACGAGATGCTCGCCGAGTTCGACTACCTCGGCGCAGAGCGCGCCTACGAGTGCGTCGTCACGAACCCGCGCAAGATCGCGGAGAGCGTCGAGCGTTTCCTCCCGATCCCGGACGAGCTCTATGCACCGATGGTGCCGGGCGCAGACCGTGAGATTCAGGAGATGTCGTACGCGCGCGCGCGCAAACTCTACGGCGAGAATCTGCCGAAGGTTGTGTCCGACCGCCTCGAGCTCGAGCTGAAACCGATCCTGCGGCACGGCTTTTCCGCGCTCTACATTATCGCGCAGCGCCTCGTCAAGAAGTCGAACGACGACGGCTACCTCGTCGGCTCGCGAGGTTCGGTCGGCTCGTCCTTCGTTGCGACCATGATCGGCGTCACCGAGGTCAACCCGTTGCCGCCACACTACCGCTGCCGCCACTGTCAGTACAACAAATTCATCGACGACGGCTCGGTCGGGAGCGGCTTTGACCTGCCGTCGATGGACTGTCCTGTCTGCGGGACGCCGCTCACAAAGGACGGGCACAACATCCCGTTTGCAGTCTTTCTGGGTTTTGACGGGGACAAGGTTCCCGATATCGATCTCAATTTCTCGGGCGATTATCAGCCAACGGCGCACAAATACACCGAAGTTCTCTTCGGCAAGATGAACGTCTTCCGCGCGGGCACGATCTCGGGTCTGCAGGACAAGAACGCCTACGGCTACGCCATGCACTACTACGAGGATCAGGGCGAGACGAAGGGGCGGCCGTACATTGAGCATATGATGCGCGGCTGCATGGGCGTCAAGGCGACCACGGGACAGCATGCGGGCGGCATCATGGTCGTGCCGCGTGACATGGACGTGCACTACTTCACGCCCATCCAGCGTCCCGCGAACAACATGGAGTCGGACACCCTCACCACCCATTTCGATTATCACTCCATCAGTGAGCGTCTCGTCAAGCTCGACATTCTCGGGCACGATGACCCGACCGTCATCAAGATGCTCGAGGAGCTGACCCACCGCGATCCTGAGACGATTCCCTTCGACGATCCCGCCACCATGTCCATCTTCACCTCGACCGAGGCGCTCGGCATCACGCCCGAGGAGCTCGGCGCGAACATGGGCACGTACGGCATCCCCGAGTTCCGCACCTCGTTCACGCAGAAGATGATCGACGACTCGCACCCCGACTGCTTTGCCGATCTCGTGCGCATCTCGGGATTCTCCCACGGCACGAACGTCTGGCTCGGCAACGCGCAGGATCTCATCAAGGCGGGGACGAGTACGCTGAAAGACGCGATCTCTGCACGCGATGACATCATGAACTACCTCATGCAGAACGGCATCGAGCCACTGCTCTCGTTCAAGACCATGGAGAACGTGCGAAAGGGCAGGGGCATCACTGCGGACGTCGTAGAAAAGCTGCGCGCGGGCGGCATCCCGGAGTGGTACATCGACTCCTGCCAGAAGATCAAATACCTCTTCCCGCGCGCCCACGCGACCGCCTACGTCATGATGGGCTACCGCATCGCCTTCTGCAAGGTACACTATCCGCTCGCGTACTACGCCGCATACTTCTCCATCCGCGCCGATGAGTTCGACGCGAACATCATCGCGAAGGGACAGGCGGCGGTCAAGGCGGCAATCGACGCACTCAACGCCGAGGCGCGTGAGCATCGCGGCAAGCTCGACAACAAAAAGCAGGACATCCTTATCGTGCTCCAACTCGCATGGGAGATGTACCTGCGCGGCTTCTCCTGCGACCCCGTTGATCTCTACGCATCCGATGCGGAGAAATTCATCCTGCGAGAGAACTCACTCCTCCCGCCGTTCACCGCACTCCCCGGCATGGGTCAGAAAGCGGCGCAGGCAATCGTCGAGGCGCGCCAATACGGACGCTTCATCTCCATCGAGGATCTCGCCACCCGCTCCCACATCCCCACCCCCGCCATCGAACTCCTGCGCACGCACGGCTGTCTCGACGGCATGATGGAGAGCAATCAGGTGGAGCTTTTTGCGTAGACTTATGAAATAGTTACTAAACTCACGAATGCCCCTCGGAGATTTCACGTCTCCGAGGGGCATTCGTTGTGTTTATAAAATCTCTACGAGGCTTTCTTTATGTGCATCATCTCGTAATTTGCATATCGAGCAAAATCAGCGGCGGTCAGAGGAATCTCGACGCCATTTTCCCAGAGTTCACCTTCCGAGCAGTCGAGCTCATCCGTCCATGAAATACCATAGCCGCCCGGCTCGACCTTGACCAACTGGAACAGGGCGGGATCGCGCAGGATCTCGAACTCCGGACATTCTTCCATGAGTGCGGCGACATCGAATATTTTGTTCACATCATTCTCGAAAAAAACCAACAGACGCAGATGATCGAGCGGTATGACTTTTGTAACTTTGATGGACAGCATGGGAACTAGCTCCTTTCGATGTGATTTATTTCAGCGGAGGGAGTTTTTTCAGCTCTTTTGTATCCCACATCTGCTGAAGGTCTTTAGCAAACGGTCTGCCCCATTCCTGCACTAATTTAACCGCTCTTGCAGGTAGGTCGCCTTCGATCATTTGCATATCTTTGATTGAAAACAGAGCGTTGTGCTCGCCGTAGATGGCGTGGATGTGGGGCGGGTTATGCTCGTTTCGGAAGAAAATCTTAATAACGATTCCGTAGAATCTGGTGATTTCCGGCATTTTTTCACCTCCGCTATATATATCCTATCAGAGCAGACGATGTATGACAAGCAGAGATTATTTAACTCCTTGTTTTTCTTGCGCTCTATCTCAAAAATTCGTAAAATAGAA
The DNA here is from genome assembly GCF_014250475.1 of Selenomonas timonae. Classification (NCBI taxonomy): domain Bacteria; kingdom Bacillati; phylum Bacillota; class Negativicutes; order Selenomonadales; family Selenomonadaceae; genus Centipeda; species Centipeda timonae. The sequence goes on from NZ_CP060204.1 coordinate 1,055,197, forward strand.
GCAGAGAGGTGATGCTGACCTGCTCGCATCGGGCGCGGACTATGACAGCCTGAACCCGACCATTATCATCTTTATCTGTCCGTTCGATCCGTTTGATGCAGGACGATATCTCTATACGTTTGAGAACCGCTGTGTCGAGGATACGGATTTACGGCTGCGGGATGATGCGCGCAAGATAGTTCTCAATACGAAGGGCACGATAGGAGAGATCGACTCCTCCATCAAGGCGTTCTTGCAGTATGTTAATGGCGTGTTGACGGCAGATCGCTTTGTGCAGGAGATTGACGAGGAGATACAGAGGGACAAGATGATCGAAGGAGAGGCGGTGGGTTACATGACGTACGAGATGAAAATCTCACAGAATATATTTAAGTCCCTCCCTCATTTCGACGATATAACTTTCAAGACGGCGTATCTCCGTCCATTTATGCAATTATTTCGGAACAAAACCATAGATAACAGTCAGGGAGGCAGTCTTTATGGCGATGGTGGTCAAAAATAATATGTCGGCGGTGAATACGCTCAATACGCTCAACAAGAATCAGAGCGAGCTGTCGAAGAGTCTGCAGAAGGTTTCTTCGGGCATGAAGATCAACAGTGCCGGTGACGATGCCTCAGGGATGGCGATCTCGGAGCGGATGCGTGTGCAGATCCGTGCACTCGATCAGGATAACAACAATACGGTGAATGGTTCCGCTCTCATGCGCACGGCAGAGGGGGCAGTGCAGTCCACGATCGAGATTCTGAAGACCCTCAAGGAAAAGGCGATCAACGCTGCGAATGATACGAATACGGACGAAGATCGCGCGCTGATTCAGAAGGAAGTCGACAAGCTGATCGATCAGATCGACGACAATGCGCTGACGACCTACAACGGGATGTATCTCGTTGACGGATCGCAGAATGGATTGGTTTTGGGGGACTCGGGTACGGGGACATATTCGAGCTTCACGAACACCAGTCTTGCCACAGACACGTCGCCATCGACGCGCTTGGTGAACTTGGTTCGCCGTGATGGCAATGCGGTTGGAATTCATTCTTCGGATACGCTCACTGCATCGTGGGTGAAGAATGGCGTTACGTATACTGGGACGATATCTCCAATAGGAAATATCAATGTCACCAATATGATTGATATTATCACAAACAGCGATGCCAGTTATTATAGCAGAAATGCAAGAGTAGGTGTAGACGAATACGGGAGAGAGGTATTCACGCCAGACAATCAGCCTGCTCTTACAATTCGTGCTTCCCTTGCTGGAGCAAACAACCAGATTGCAGGAATTACCTTCTCGGTTACGGACAGCAGTGGGAAAATGCGCAATGAGGTGAATGCTGTCCTCGATGCATTTAAGGAGACGGTGCGTGCGCAGAATCCGTCGGTTGATAATTCTCTCGTCCTTCAGACGGGAACAAAGGCAAATCAAGCGATCAAGGTCGGTTTTACGGATATGCGTTCGGCGGCGCTTGGGTTACAGTCACCTAACGGCAATGGTTGGGATCGGACACCGCTTCCAGCTGCTCCTACCCTTCCGGCGCCGTCTGTGGGCACCCGAACTGTCGTTGGAACTGGACCAAAGGTTCAGGTAACGACGAAAGAAGCTGCAAATGCTGCAATCAATGTCTTTGAGAATGCATTGATTAAGGCAACAGATCAGGCGGTTGTTATCGGTGCGGTACAGAACCGTCTCGGCTATACGAGCAGCAATCTCGTTGTTGCCTCGGAGAATGTGCAGGCATCGGAGTCCACGATCCGTGATGCGGATATGGCAAAGGAAATGACGGCGTATACGAAGCACAACGTGCTCACGCAGTCGGCGCAGGCGATGCTCGCACAGGCGAATCAGAACTCGAGCGCAGTGCTGAGTCTGCTCCAGTAAAATAGTTTTTAGGAAAATCCTCCGATCATCTTTAGGACGATTGGAGGATTTATTGTTTTTATTTACTGCATATGCTATTATTAAATGTACTATAATGTCCGATATACTACATAAGCAGCAATATGTCTATGGGAGAGCGGAAAATGAAGAATCATCGAACGAAACTGTCGCAGCGTGTGTGCTACGCCATTATTGCAGGGATGGCGGGCGCTTTTCTGATTCCTCAGATCGGTTTTGCCGCACCGACGGGTGGAACCGTCGTCAGCGGCGGTGCAACAATCTCACGCGTTGGCAATGATACGAATATCACGGGTGGGGCAACGAACAATGTGATCGAGTGGAAGGATTATTCTCTCACAAGTGTCGAACGTGTGATTCATGACGGTAAGGCAAAGACGAAGAACTATCTGAACATCGTTACGGGCGCGAATACCTCGAATATTAACGGTAAGATTCTGGGCGGAAACAATGTCTATATTGTCAATCCGAACGGCGTCATCTTCGGCAAGGGGGCTGAGGTTGATGTCGGGAATTTCTATGTCTCCACGCAGGCGACCAATACGGTGAATAAGGATGCGGATATGGCGAACAATGTTTCGCCGCTCGGCACAACGGCAGGTCTCTCTGATGTCGTCAATATGGGGACGCTCAAAGCAACGAAGGTCGAGGTGTACGGAAAGCATATTCGCTTTCTCAATGCAGGGGATGTGACTGGCTCTGTTGTGATGCATACCGATACAGTGAATGATGGCACGGCACATATTGGCTATCGGGGAACGGCACCGACATCCGGATACACGGTCAATGGTGCTGCGGCAACGGCGGCAAACAACTACTACCAACTTGTCTCCACTACAACAGAGTTCCAAGATATCAATAACGATCTCACGAAGAACTATATGCTCGAGAATGACATCGATTTTACTGTTGCTGGCAATAAGACGGCGATTACACCGATTGGCGGAAATACAAAAAATGCATTTACGGGTAAACTTGACGGGAATTTCTTCAAAGTGCAGAACTTTACAGTCAGCGGTGTTGGATACGCAGGACTTTTTGGAAAGACTGACACTGGAGCACGGGTTGAAAATCTTGGTGTCACGGGTGCAGAGATAACAGGTCTCTCTGGAGGCAGTGCTCCTCCCACGGCGTATTCAGCTGGCGGGATTATCGCATATGCCACTGGAACGAAGCTAAAAAATGTATACGTGAAAGATACTACGGTAAATGGTAACGATACCTTTGTTGGCGGAATTGTTGGATATACCAAAGATACGACGATTGACAGTGCATATAGTCAGGCGAAGATTGGCGAGGGTGGCGGTATCATCGGCTGGTCTGATTCTGGAACTGTAGTGAATGATTCTTATAGTAATTCTTCCACCCTAGCGGGAACTTTGGGAACGGACTTCGTTTATATTGTAGATCCGAGTGGAGATACTACGATTAATAATTCCTATGCCGTTGGAACGAGATTTACGACTACTAGGACAGCGTTGATTCCAAGTAAAACGCATAATGTCTATCTTATTGATAAAGACATTAATAATAACTATATAGCAGAAGATATTGTTTCGGGAACAAAGAAAACTGCAACTTCTTCTGCTACCTACTCCGCTTGGGGGAGTGCAATCAACAACACGGGCGCACCCGGTGCGAAGTGGCGCATCTATGAGGGGCGTACCATGCCGATGCTGACGGCGTTTATGAATGGTACGTCAACGGCGACGTACAACTATCGCTATTTTAATGCGGACGGCTCCTACAATTCGGATACGTCTAATACTGTAAAATCGAATAACGGTGCAGATGTCACGGGGCTGACATACAACAGTCAGTATATAAAGATTGTCGGGGCGCCGGATACGACGGTCGGCGATAAGACGAACGTGATCTACAGTGACGCTCCTGACATGGCGAAGATCAAGGACTACGAAAACGGAACGACCAAGGACTTTGACAAGACGAACGGCATTCGCAACGTAGGCACCAAGGCAATCCTATGGACGGATCAGGACGGCCCGAATCTGCGCGGCGTGAATATCACGATCGACAAGCGTCAGGTGAAACTCAATAACGGTAATATCAATCCGACACGCGTGTATAACGGCAAAAAAGACGTTACACAGGCTTTTATTGACGCGCTTACATCCGGGACTATCAAATCCGAGGGCTTTACTGCCGAGGATATAGCAAGCAACAGCGTTCAGCTTAACTTTACCGCGGGCAATTTCAAGGCCCAGATGGCGGATAAGCACGTCGGTACTAATAAAGAAGTTACATTCACGGGATCGATCGGCTTTGACGGTGACGATAAGAATAACTATGAATTTGATGGAACCTCCATTAACAATCTCAAAGGCAAGGCGACCATCACCAAGGCACCGCTCTATCTCACGATTCACAAAACAACAGCGAATGCTAAAATCTATGACGGGACATCTGTCGTCAAAGATGACGTGATGAAGCAGAGTGTCGGGACGCCGAACATCGAACTGGATAAGACGAAAACGGCGCCGCTTACCACTGCCTCCGATCAAACGATCCCCGACGGCGCGATCATGCGGGATGAAAACGATACCGTAGATACGGTTGATCTTAAGACCATCAATGACCCGAAGTATACGGATGCAAGTGGCAATGAGGAGCTTCATGCGGGGACGCATAAGCTCCAGTATACGAACGTCGGACTGCGGTCGGACTCAGGCTATGAGGATGGGCAGAACTACGAGCTTTACTATACACCCGCCGACAACAACCAGTCGAAAGTCAGCAGCGAGACTGTCTATCTGGACGGCACGATCAATCGCCGCCAGATTACGAAGGACAGCTTCAAGGTCTACGATAGGACAACGCATGCAGAGAAGCCTGCGCAGAAGGTCTATGACGGTACAACTGAATTTAATCCGACGAATGTCTATCTCTCCTCTCATGCACCGGCGGTCGGTGATACGGGGATTGTTTCGCGTGATGAGAATCACATCACATTCAAACTCATCGGGGATAAGGGCTACTTTACCGATAACAGCGGAACCCGCACCAAGAACGTCAAGGAGGCAACGAAGCTAGCTTATCAGGTCATGGGGGAGTCGGATGCTCCGAATACGTATCGTCTCGAGGATTACTATGTCCTGGAAGGTACGACGCAGAAAGATCTGAACAATACGTTCGACGTGACCGGCGCAGGCAAGATTACGCCGAAGGCACTCACGGCGACGGTCGTGAACAACAATATCACGAAGGTCTACGACGCGATGCAGGAGCAGACCGACGGCAACCGCAATATTACGACAGGCAATACGCTGGTCAGGATCACTGGGTATGTCAGCGGCGATTCTCCGCGCACGAATACCTCGACAGCGAAGTATGACTCGAAAAATGTTGTTGTCGATATCTCGGGCGATCCGACGACGCAGGGGGTGGAGTACTATGCCTCCTTTGTCAAGGGGACGGGGGCAGAGTCGGACAACTATACCTTCGATCAGACAACGGATACGGAAAATGTGACGAACACGTTGACGCTGTCGGATTCGAGTTACAGAGGTACGATTACCCCGCGTACGATCACGGTAAAGTTCAACGATGCGTCGAAGATCTACGACGGCACTGCGACGAATAACATGAAGAGCGTTGCATCGCTCGATGACGGCCTATCGAATGATGTGCTTGATGCGGACGACATCAAGCCTAGTAATGTCATTACGACGAATGTCACGAGCCGCTATGGAGACGGCACAGGCAGCGCATTCACAGCATCCAAGCATGCAGGCTCACGTACGGTAGAGTACGTGGGACTCTCCGGCGCGCTCAACAAAGGCGGACATAACTATAAAATCGATGATAAGCAGTATGGTGTGGGCACGATCACGCGCCGCCGCATCGACAAGTCCGGTTTTCAGGTATACAACTCAGACGGAACGGTCGCGAACGCAACGAAGGTCTATGACGGGCACGATCGCTATACACTTGCACCGGGGGCATATCTCACGGGCTCTGCGGCATCCGGGAATACCGGCATTGTTGCGGACGACTATGGCAAGGTGACCTTTGCGCTCAAGACCGGCTCGGTGGGACATTTCTCGAGCGATGCGGACGGCAATAACCGCACCTCGCATAAGTCGGAGGCGCATCATGTCGCCTATGATGTCGTAGCACGCACGAGTGACGCAAGCAATAGCCCCCTCGACAACTATACCTTTGGCTCAGCGGCAGAGGAGACGGCGAACACGCTCCGCAATCTCGAGACGGTCAATGACACAAACCCCGCTCATGTGACGGCGGCGGGGTCTATTACCCCTGCCTCGATTCAGGCGCAGACGAAGGAGATCTCGAAGGTCTACGACGGGATGCGGGAGCATACGGACGGAAATCGCACTGAGGTCAAGGGCAACACGGTCGTCTCCTTCACGGGGTGGGTGAGCGGACAGACACGCGACAACACCTCGACGGCACTCTATGCGACCAAGGATGTTGCACGCGACAGCAGCGACAATGTCATCAAGAAGTCTGTCACCTATACGGCGCAGCTCACGGGTCAGTATGCGGACGATTATCAGATTGTCAATCAGAGCAATGCTGTCATCAGTACGCCGCCCACCGGCTCGGGCGCAGCGAAGACCGTCACGGCGAATCTCGGCACGGTGGCAAATGCGGGGACGATCACGCCGCGCAAGCTGAACGTCACGATGCGCGATGTGTCGAAGACCTACGACGGTACAGCGGGGAACAACTCTGCAACGGTCACGGGCTTTACCGACGATCCCGCCAGCTCGGTACTCGCAGATGTTCTCGGTGTGGACAATGTCACGGCATCGCGTCTTACGACAAAATATCAGGGGATGATGTCTGCCTCGCCCGCCACGGCGACAAGCACCTATGGGCGCGGCACGACCTCCTTTACAGCGAATGCGAATGCGAGCAACGGGACGCAGCATGATGTCCAGTATACGAATATGCGTACGGCATTCAACAACGAGTTTGGTGTGAATGCGGGCAACTATACCGTCGACGAGACGGTATACGGCAAGGGCACGATCAACCGCCGCGACATCTCCCCGGATAATTTCCAGGTGCGGGATGCGAACGGCAATATTGCAAACGCGACGAAGGTCTATGACGGCACGAGCAGCTATACGCTGAAAACGGGCGACCATCTGACACCCAACTCCGGTCCCTCGACGGGCATCATTGCGACCGACCAGAACGATGTATTCTTCCGCCTCAGCGGGGATGGTGCGCAGTTTGCGGACAGCAGCAACAATCCAACGGCGAATGTTGCGACTGCGACGAAGGTGCTCTACAATGTGGAGGCTACAGGGGACGCCACAAAGATCAGGAACTATACGCTGAACGGCGTTGCGCTTGAGAACGGCACGGGTAAGGTCTCGGGGAATGGCAGCATTACCCGCCGCACCCTCAGTCTCAACCTCGTGCAGAACTCCGGCATCGACAAGGTGTATGACGGTCAGACGACGCTCAAAGACGGCGCGAAGAAGTGGAACGCGCTGAGGGATAACGACAGCGCGGGCAATGTGACGTATGCAGACGGCGCGACGGCGGCGAACAAGCTGGTCACGACGGACGGCACGAGCTTTAATATCACGTCGAACTATCGCAATGATGCAAATACGGCGCCGGACAAGAATGTGCGCCGCGACGGCTCCAACAATCCGATTGACAAGGATATTCTCTACAATATCACTCTCAATGGCGACGCAACGAACTACTCCTTTGACAAGAACGGCATTGTTACAGATGCCGAGAGCGGGCTTACACTTTCGGCGACAGGAAAGATCACGCCGAAGGATCTTTCGGGTGCACTCAAAAAGGTCACGAAGGTCTATGACGGGACGAAGAATGTCGACCCCTTAGCCGTTGGTCTTGAGAGCGGCTTAAATGGCGTTGTGTCGGGCGATAGGGTCACACTTGGCTCGCACACGGAGTCGTTCCAGAGTGAGAACGTGAACGGCGACGGCACGACGGAGACGATCGGCGGCACGGCGCAGAAGAACTGGGTCAACTATTCGAATCTCACCCTTTCGGGCACGGATGCGGGCAACTATACGCTTGCGCCTACGGCGAAGGGGCTTGGCGAGATCACGCCATATGAGCTGAATGATGGTTCGATTACCTTTACGAAGACCCGGGCGACGAAGGTCTATGACGGGACACGGGATGTCAAGTGGACGGACGGTTCGAGCACGACCACCAATCAGAAGAAGTATATTACGAGCGCGACGGTGACGGTCGGCTCTGCTCCTGCGGTGGATATCCTCGGCGATCTAAAGCTCGAGGAGGCGAAGTATGATACGAAGGATGTGGACGGCGGCAGAAAGACCGACCGTGTCACCTATCGACTGAGCTATACGGATCGCTCGGGGAAGGGCAACTTCTCCCTCGGGGCGGGGGTCACCTCGTTCACGACGAAGGGCGACGGCATCATCACGAAGAAGGATGTCACGGCGACGGTCAAGAGCCCACTCACAAAGACCTACGATGCGGGAAAGGATGTCGTGGGCGTTGCAAAGAACAATGCGAATCAGGTGGTCGCCAATGCAAGCGACAATATCACCCTCGACGGACTTGTCGCGGGCGATGGCACGACATACACGACGACCGCAGGGTATGCCGACAAGAACGCGGGAACGAATAAACAGATTGACTACACGCTGAACTTTACCGCGAACGGCGGTAACTACAATTTGAAGTATAACGGCGCGGACAATGCAGGGGCGTTCTCGACCAATAACAACACGATCACAAAGCGCAAAGTGGATGTGCAGTTTAAGAACCCACCGGCAAGGACATACAACGGGTCTGCGGAGAATACTGCGATCAACCCGTTTGTTTCGTCTGCCGATGCGGCAGTTCTGCGCAAAGACAAGCAGACGCTCGTGAACGGTACGGACGTGCAGAACCTTGCGGGGATTGCCAGTAAGTACGTCCAAAATGACAGAGTGACGGAAGATCCAAATGCGGGCAAGGACAAGCTCGTCCGGTTTGACAACGTGTCTGCGGCGATGAACAATGCGCTTGGTGCGGACGCGTCGAACTACGAGTTTAACGAGACTGCCTACGCCAAGGGAACCATCAACAAGGCGAACATCGACACGTCAAAGATCACCTTCCGCACCTCCGGCGCGACCAAGACGTACGACGGCACCGATCGGGTCAAATACAACGGGTCGAGTGCGTCGGATGCGGTAAAGAACTATATCACGGAGGCGACGGCGGATCTCGGCGGCGGGCATACTGCCGACCTGCGCGGCGATCTCGTGATTGACGAGAAAGGGACGAAGTATAAAAGTTCCAATGCGGGAACGGGCATCCGCGTCACGTATAAGTTCCGGCTGACCAACAGCAACATCGAAATCTCCGGCACAAATGAGTTCGAGATGCACGACACGGGCGAGATCAAGCGCCGCGTGCTGAACCTCGATCTGGCACAGAAGTCGGGCATCGACAAGATCTATGATACCACAAAGACGGTACACGATACGGACGAGCGTCACTATAATGCCTTTGCCGACCACGATGCGAAGGGCAACGTCACCTATGCAGCGGGGACGACAGAGGATACGAAGCTCGTCCGCAAGGCGGGGAACCCCGAGACGACGGTCAAGGTGACGGCGGAGTATGCAGACGAAAATGCCGGTACGAAGAACGTCAACTACACCGCCCAGATCGAGGGCGACGCGGGCAAGAACTACACGCTGAAATACGGTGCGACCGAGGGCAACGCTGAGACGAAAATCAACTTCGCCGCAACAGGAACGATTGCAAAGCGCAAGCTGACCCTCGGGTTTGACAAGGCATCGAAGCAGTATGACACAGAAGCGGACAACCCGGATCAGAAAAAGCTCATGTCTGCCATCGCCGACAATTCCGATGCACGCGGCGTTGACACGCTGAAGCGGGACCGCATCCTCGCGGCGGACGGGACGGTCAATACCGGTGCGTTTAACACAAACAATGTGGTGAGCGAATACGGCACCCGCAGCAATGATCCTGCGAATCCCTTTACCCCCGACCCCAACGTCGGGCAGAAGGATGTGCGCTATACCAACGTCAAGAGCGCACTCTCAGGAGCGAAAGCGGGCAACTATGATATTGAAGATACCGTGTACGGCACAGGGGAGATCACGCGCGCGAAGATCAAGGCAGCCGACTTTGACTTTCAGATTGACCCATCCAAGAAAACGTATGACGGCACTACAACCGTCTACTGGAAGGATAAAGAAGGTCAGTGGCAGGAGGCAAAGGGCGAGGAAGGGCTCAATGGTGCAAAGAAATATTATTTCGGCGATCGCAGCACCGTAAAGCTCGCGAATGGGCGGCGTGTGAAGGTGAACCCTGCGGACTTCTCCCTCACCGAGGCTGCGTATCAGAACAAAAATGTTGCGGGGGGCACCGAGACGTGGACGGACGCGAATGGCAATACGCATCGTAACTGGGTCAACTACAAGCTCCATATCAATACCACCAATTTTGATGTGGAGGGGGAGCGGGATACGACCCGAAAAGGCGTGGGGACGATCACGAAGCGCGATCTGGCGACCATGCTCCCGAAGCATCTCATCAAGGAGTACGATGGGCAGCAGACGTTTGACGAGACGAACCGCGACTATGTAGACGCCCTGGCGAATGAGAATATCACTCATATCGTCAAGGCAGATCAGGGCAAGATCCAACTCAAAGTCAAGGGGGAATACGACGATCCGAATGCGTCGGCAGAGACGAAAGGCGATGCAAAAAAGGGGATCCATCTGCCTGCTGCACCCAATGGGCGCAAGGTGAAATACACACTGACCCTCTCGGGCGATGCAGCGACACTTGCCAACTACACGATCGCGGGACACGATACCACGCATACGGTAACGGGCAAGGCTGCTGATATCTATAAGAAGACGCTGACGGTCGATGTCGCACGCAAGGAAAAAGACTACGATGGTACGGCAGTGGTCAACAACCTCGTTGCAGGTGATATCACGTTCAGCGGGCTCGTGGGCAGTGAGACCCTGTCGCTCGACAGTGGGGCACTGAACAAGGTGCAGGGGCAGTACCTCGACTCGAACGGGAATGCGGATGCCAATGTCAGCCGCGATGTGCACCGCAATGTGCTGGATAAGGCAGTGAAGTACACCGGCTTTGACAATGCACTGAGCGATCTCGCAACGCGCAACAATACGGCAAAGAACTATCGTGTGGAGGGCGGCAGCAAGAGCTACACTGTCAACGATGCGAAGGGACGCATCAACCCGCTCTCGATCAATCCGAATCATCCGACCGACGGAGTCACTACGACCTTTGATGCCGCAGGTGCGACGAAAATCTACGATCGTACGCGTGCGGTCAAGTACAACGGGCAGAGCACCTCTGAGGCGCTCAAGAACTACCTCACAGATGCGACGGTGATGGTCGGCGGGAAGGCACGGAGCATCAGGGACGAAATTGAGATCGACCCGACGAAGACGCACTACGACGACAAGAACGCGGGGACAGGCAAGACCGTCACCTACGGGTTCAAGTATAAGGGCGACAACTTCGAGATTGCTGACTTTACGAGGGAGAGTGATGTCAAGGGAGAGATCAAGCGGAAGGATGTCAAAGTTCTGCCGGTCGATCAGCTTTGGAAGACCTATGACTCCGAGCGTGATGTCTATGTCGAAGGTGACGACAGCATTTTCACGCGGCGCGGTGGCAAACAGGGGAAGCGTGTCACCACAGGGGATAGCGTTCTGGAGCTTGAGCCGAATGGAATCATCAGCGGCGATGTCGTTCAGAATGATTCGTGGGCAGAGTTCACGGATGAGAATGCAGGGACGGGGAAGAAGGTGAAATATCACACTTCTTTCAGCGGCACGGATGCTGCGAACTATCGCTTTGTCGATGTGTTCGGCGGGAAGATCACCAAACCGTTGGAAACCAACAATAACACCATCGCGAAGCGCAAGCTGAACATCGTCTTTGACGGGCTTCCGTATGTCAAAAAAGCATACGATACGGATACGAAGAATGACCAGATAACGGCACGCATTACGGACGATCCGAATGGACATACGCGCACGGTGCTCCAGCGTGACGGCATGGGCGTCTTTGGCGACCGCCTCGCCCAGCTCAACAACGGGAATATCCAGAGCGACTATGGCTACGGCAGTACCGATGCGACCTTCCGTGCAGATGCGAATGCAGATAAGCACAAGGATGTGCAGTACCGCGGCGTCGGCAATGCACTCCGCAACCTCCTTGGCGGCTATGCCGATAACTACGAGCCGATTCCGGACAACGCATACAGCGACGGAGCAATCAGACAGGCGGATGTCTCTAGGAACGAATTTGATCCCAACTTTACGCATGCACACAAGGAGTATGATGGCACGTCCGACGTGCAGAACCTTGACGAGCGGTATGACGAGGCGCGTAGTTTCTGGAACGCTCATAAGCTGGATCAGTCCAATATCGAGTCTCTTACAGGATCATACAGAGGAACTTCGTCAAAGAGAGGGAAGGATGTCGGTACAAACAAGATTGTTGACTACACGCTGAAACTCAGCAATCGGAACTTTAATTTTGTCGGTTGGGATGGGGTGATTCAGAAAGAGGGAACGGGCGACATTACCCCGCGCGAACTCACCGCAGATTATCTGCCGAAGCAGACGAAGGTCTACGACGGCACGAAGAATATCGCAAGTGTCGGTGACAGCCTCGTGACGTTCCGCCACAAATCGGGAGCGAACGCATTCATCAACGGGGATAAGGTTCGGAACAGCTCCACAGCAACGTACGGTGACGCGAATGTTGCGTGGCAGGACAATGCGTGGAAGAACGGCGACGGTACAGTAGCGGACAAGGATGTCGACTATGATCTGCGACTTTCCGGCACGGATGCCGCGAACTACAAGATCGTCGATGAGAAGGGCAATGAGATTGCGTCAACTACCCGTAAGACGGGCAGAATCACGCCGAAGGAGATTCATCTGAAAGCCGATCCGCAGACGCGCTGGATCAACGAGGGGCTGCCCGACAGCTATACGGGCACGCCGACAGGGAAGGACTATGCGACGGGCGTCAATGGCGAAGCACTCCCCGGCGAGATCTACTACAACTCGCCGGATGGCCGCCTGCGCTGGGGCGACTACGCAATCAACGGCTACTATCGTCCGTCGGACAAGGCGCAGTATCAGCGTCCCGACGGCACGCGTTATCAGCTCGCAGACGGCACGTACGACGGGGACAGCGTCGCGCGGAACTATCGTTTCGTTCAAGACCCTGCGAACGCGACCGCGCTCCATATCGGACCGTATGTCCCCGATACCGACTACTATCAGGCACTCACGCAGACGAGCAAGATGCTCCCCGATGAGTACGCCTATGAGAATGCCTCACTTGATCGTCGCAGCCACTTCGGCCGCGATCCCGAGGCGGAGATTTCCTATGAACCGCCCTCCCTCAACATGGTCAAGGATGGTGTCGACATCAGCAAGAACGGCATAGAGATCACGGATGAGACGGTATTCCGCCTCGTGAACGAGGTGTTCGGTGCGTGATGAAAAACTGAGTATATAAGAATGACAGCGCCCCATCGACGCCTCGAGAGAGTGTCGATGGGGCGCTGTTGCACAAATGTTCTTGTAAAATTATAAAATGTGTTATATAATATAAATACAAAAGGTGAGCCGACACCTAAAAACTCCACAGTAACACTCGGACGTAAGGGCTGAGAAGTCGGAGAGCGACGGTAAAACTCTACATAAAACCTAGACATAAGGGCTAGGAAGCCGGGGAGCGGCGGTAAAATCGGTGTGATTGGGGTCATCCTTGGAGATGACCCCAATCTTTATGTGTATATGGTGGTTTTGTAAATGAAGAAATACAGCTGTGATGAAGCAATACAAATCTTGCATAGATCTGCGATTGCTTATCGGGAAAAACTTGCGGGGCGTGTTTTTATTGTTGTCTACAGAGATGAATCTGTAGAAGGTGGTACAGCATACAAACGCATTGTATTTTCGACGAGCAACTTTCAACATCTTACAGGCGTTCGATATACAGATAAAGCAGATGCAAAGGTGTTTTTTCAAATGTGCTGCAATAATAGACTGTCTCCCTCAAAATTACGGTTTAGCAAAGATGGTGTAACTCATTTGAAACTGGCGGTTCTTCCTTACCTAGCAGATGTTATGTATAACAGATTTTGGATTGGCACATCAATCAATAACGACATATACATCAATGCGGATTATTTTGTTGGAGATACAAAAAATCACTTGAGTTTGGGAATCCGCCATGCGAACAGGAAAGATGTTCCCGTGTCGTTAAAGAATCAATCTGTGCGGCATAATGTTGATAAAATAAGAGTGGTTTATGCCGTGTATTCTAGGTCTGTGAGCAGAGAGAATTTATGGGAGTGCGTGTATATTGATCAGAAGATTGCGCACGAAGCAAACAAAGAAGTACTTCCAAAAGAGATACGTGAACTATGGTCGGAATGAAAACGATGTATAAAAGAGCGCCCCATCGACGATATCAATGGTCGATGGGGCGCTGTTTTGTACGTTATGATATTGTGAGTTGTTGACGCGGGTGATATCCCTGCTCCTTGAGTGTGGAGTCGAGGTATTCAAGTGTTGTTGGTGTAATGAGGATGAGGGTGAGGCGGAGTTTTGCCATGTGTGCGGCGTTGATGCCGAGACTCTCGAGCCGCTCGGTATAGTCCGGATCGTCAGCGCCAATGACGGTGGCGATTCCGGCAACCTGTAGGCTCTTTGCACTGCCCGGCCCTTTGTACTCATCGTAGATGGCAAGCGCTGCGTGTTTGTTTTCCTTGAGCGCACGGAATTTTAGTCCGCCCTCGGAGAAGATGATAAATTTGCCCGCACGGTATTTGTAGGTGAGCGGGGTGCAGCGGACGAAGTCCCCATCCGCTGTGGCGAGGGCGCAGGTGCTGCGTTCTTTGATGAATGTTTCGATTGCCGCATGAAGGTCATCTTTGGGCATTTTGACAGCGTTCCTGTCTTTCTCTGTCCAGAATGCGGCAGCTTCTTCGTAGTTCATATTTGTTCGTCTCCTGTGCAGGTGTCATTTGTTTTCTGTCAGCGTCCGCAGCAGTGCGCGGCAGCCCGCGTCGACATCGCGGTAGGTGACTTCGAAGTTGCCGGTGTACCACGGGTCGGCGACGTCGCGCTCCTCGCCGATATAGGAGAGGAGACGGTGGACTTTGTGCTGCGGATCGCCGCCTGTGAGACGGTCAAGGTCGCGCATGTTCTCTGTGTCCATGCCGATGATGCAGTCATAGGCGCTGTAGTCGATGGCAGTCATCAGTGTTGCGCTCCGCTTCGTGAACGTGATGCCGTGCGCACGGAGGACTTCGCGTGTACCGCGATGTGTGTCGCTGCCGAGTTCGTCACGGTGGAGGGCTTTGGATGCTACGCTGATCTCATCGGACAGCCCCGCCTCGCGCACGAGCTGTTTCATGACGAATTCTGCCATCGGGGAGCGGCAGATGTTGCCGTGGCAGACGAATAGGATGTGCTTCATAACATAGGCTCCTTTTTGGTTTGGTTTAGGGAAGCACTGATAAATTCAGCCCAATCATCTTGGCACATCTTTTTCGCCCTCTCTGTGTCAACAAATCCTCCACATAGGCCTTGCTATGCGTCCGGTTTGTCTCCTTGATAGGACAAAAAATCTACACCAATCTGATGGACTTCATTTTATCAGCGATTCCTTAGAGAAACTGCGCCATATAGACCGGCACGTATTTCAGCATATCGGAGGGGGCGTAGTCCTTTGTGTATAGAACATAGCTTTCTTGGATACGCTCACGGTATTTCGTGCGAAAGCGATCCAGTGAGGCGTGCTTCTTATAGCCTGAGGACTTCACTTCAATCGGGCATATTTTGTGTTTTCTTGGTAGAAGGAAGTCAATCTCATAGGTGCGGTTGGATGTATCAGATGGGAATGTAAAGTAAAAAAGTTCATTGCCGCCGGCACGGAATGTCTGAGCAACGATATTTTCGTATAGATAGCCAAGATTTGCAGGGAGCTTTCCGTGAAGGAGCTTTTCATAAA
Organism: Selenomonas timonae; assembly: GCF_014250475.1. Taxonomy (NCBI): domain Bacteria; kingdom Bacillati; phylum Bacillota; class Negativicutes; order Selenomonadales; family Selenomonadaceae; genus Centipeda; species Centipeda timonae. Next base: position 1,071,147 of record NZ_CP060204.1, read on the forward strand.
TGATGTTTTCGGTGAAGCTCCTATCCTTGAAGGCCAATGTCACAAATAGCCCGGTATCACAAAGGTAGAGCTTGAAATGATCGATATCCTTATAGTGCGACATACCGACGCCCGGATCGTTGATGCGGAATGCGGGCAGGACTGTCATGGAGTCCTGGAGGTCGGCAATGATCTCCCGGACGTTGCTCGCGCGCTGTTTCTCAATGATCTTTGATACCTGGTAGCGGAATGTGTTTTTACTGAGTTCGGCTGGGATTGCATCAAAGATCTGTGTCGCCCGCCCGGAATGATCTATTTTGCGAAAATCGTTCTCGTAGAGTGTCAGGATGTTGCGCTTTACCTGGTCGATTTGATTGAAATTGTTCGTTGAGAGATAGCTTTCAACGGACTGAGGCATGCCTCCGATCAGCATATAGAGACGGAAACCCTGCATCTGTTTTCGGTGAACAACGTCTCCTAGACCGCGTCCTCGCGAAAAGCATTCGTGCAGAAGGGGGATTGTTGTCTCATCCCCCTTTGCCCATAAGAATTCTTCATAGTCCATCGGGTACATGGACAGACATTCTTCTTCGCTTGGAATTAGGATGTCACGAATGTTTTTCCGTAGGGTGATGAGTGAACCTGTTTCGAGATAATCATAACGATGATCGGCAACGAGGTGTTTGATGGCTTGTCTTGCCAAAGGCTGTAGCTGTACTTCGTCGAAGATAATCAACGATTCTCGTTCGTAAAGACGTACGTTGTAGAATAGCTGCAGCTGTAAAAAGAAAAAATCCAAGTCGCTGATGTCTCGAAAGAGGCGAACTACTTCCTGTCGAGCTTTGGAAAAATCAATCAAAATGTAGCTTTTGTATTCTCTACGGGCAAATTCTTCTGCTGTGGTTGATTTTCCTATGCGCCGTGCTCCTTGAATCAAAAGCGCGGAACGTCCGCGAGAACGCCTTTTCCATGAGATCATTTCGGCTAAAATCTTTCTTTTGAACATGAGATGCCTCTTTTCAAAACACAGGCTATGCACAATCCCGTTATTTATATTATCATGTTTTTGCATAATCCCCAAGTTTTTTTAGTGGTTTTATCGCATAATCTCCAGTTTTGAGAGGATGCTGATAGAATGAAGCCCGTCAGTTTGCAACTGCGGCGCGTTCCTCTTCCCTTGTGTTTTCCCCCTGAAAATGCTAGAATAACACTGAACGATTGTGTGTTTATAGAGGGTGAAATGCGATCATGCAAGATGGGATGAGCCGTATGGAAAAGGGTATGATGTTGCGTGCGGGAGTTGCCGTGTGCGTTTGTGCGGGGCTTGCGTGTGCGTCGGGGACAAGCTTTGCTGCACCGTCGCTCGCGCGTCCAGGGGCAGATATTGCGAGTGAGCAGCCGCGCTCTGAGATCGGGATTGAGGATGTGACGCCGCGCTATCGGCAGGATGGTGACGATGCGCAGTTCACGATTGAAAATTTCATTATGGAGGCGCCTGATCTCTTCCTCGATAAAGCGGAGCTGACGCGCATTCTCGAGGAGGGGATGGGCGAGAATCGGACGATGGCACAGCTGCGTCGTACGGTAGATACGCTGACCTCTTACTGCCGTACACATGGCTACCCTGCCGCGGCGGTGTATCTGCCGCCGCAGGACAGCCCCGATGGGGTTGTCGTTCTGCGTGTGCTGCCAGGGCGCTACGATGAGATTGTAATCGAGAATAACAGCCGTCTCAAGACGCCCGTTGCGCAGAGCATTATTGCAGGGTTGAAGGCGGATGACATCATCACAACGTCGAAGCTGGAGACGGCGCTCTACTCAGTGTCGGATGCGACGGGCGCACGCGCGGTCGGTGTGCTGAGTCCGGGCGAGGCGTTTGGCACAAGCAAGCTGACAGTGCGAATTGAAGACTCGAAGGCGTCGAATACGGTCTTCTATGTGGAGAACTACGGCAGCCCGTCGACGGGACGCTATCGCTACGGTTTGCAGGAGACGCTCTACAACCCGTCGGGAACGGGCAATAAGGTGAGTCTTGGGACGCTGATCTCGAATGGGAGTCTACGCAATTTCTATGCGAACTATGAGACTGTGGTCGGACATGGTGGCACGACGCTTGGCCTTGGTATCTCGCGGATGAACTACAAGGTCGGCGGAACGCTCTCTGCAATCGGTGCGGAGGGACAGTCGCTGACGTTCACGGTCTTCGGACAGACGCCGCTCTATCATCTGACGGATCGCAGCTTGCTTGTACGCTATGGCTATAACTACCGCGATCTGAACGATGACATCACGGCGTTTGACCTCGAAGGCAAGAAACATTCGCATAGTATCTATGCGGGTCTGGTCGGCACACAGCGCTTTACAGGCGGGACGACGCTGAGTTACAATGCCAATCTGACGATGGGCTGGCTCGGGTATGACTCGCCTTATAGCGAGATCCTCGGGCGTCTGAATCAGACGGATGAGGGGATGTATGCGAAGCTGGAGGCGGATGCGACTGCGGTGCAGCGCCTCGGGAATATGACGGACTTCCTCGTGAAGGTTTCGGGACAGAAGGCGAGTCGCAATCTCGACAGCTCGGAGGAGTTCTACCTCGGCGGCCCGAATGGCGTGCGGGCTTATGCGCAGGGTGAGGGTGCAGGAGATGAGGGCATCCTTGCGACGGCGGAGCTGCGCTATCATACGCCTGTGCGCGGTCTGACGTTCAGCACCTTCTATGATGTGGGCTCGGTGCGAAAGAGCAGGGCGCCGCTCTCTGAGGATAACGCCATCACGCTGCGTGGCTGGGGGCTCGCGGCGGCATATAACAATCCGGGAGATTGGTTCGCACGCGTGGACTATGCGCGGCGGATTGGGTTGGATGAATCCGTATCGGCGAAGAACAATGCGCGGAACCGTGTCTGGTTCATGGCAGGGAAAATCTGGTAATAACGCATCGATTCCTTTCGCTGCGCTCTCGATGTGAACGGGGGCGCAGCGCGTTCATGTGGACAGGGGAAGAACGGGGGAGAGAGGATAGTCTATGAGACTGAGGCGAAAGCCGTGGATTGATACGGCGATTTTGGACTATGCGGATTTCGTCACGCCGCTTGGCGGGGATTGGGCTGCACTTACGGGGCACTGGGCGGAGGCGTTTGGTCGTGAGGCACCGCTTCATGTGGAGATTGGTGTGGGCAAGGGCGATTTTCTGACGGAGCTTGCTGCGCGGCACCCCGATGTGAACTATGTCGGGCTGGAGATGCAGCAGGGGGTGCTCTACTTTGCCGCGCGCAAGGCGGCGGAGCGCGGGCTGGAAAATCTCCGTCTCGTGGTCTTCGATGCGGCACGTCTGACGGAGCTCTTTGCGCCCTGTGAGGTGGATCGCATCTATCTGAACTTCTCTGATCCGTGGCCGAAGGCGCGCCATGCGAAACGACGTCTGACAAGTCCGCTTTTTCTCGCGCGCTATCGCACTGTCTTGAAGGCGGATGGGGAGCTGTGCTTTAAGACGGACAATATGGGGCTGTTCGACTACTCGATCGAGACGATGGCAGCGGAAGCATGGCAGCTTTCCAATGTAACGCATGATCTGCACGCGCTTGCAGAAGCCGATAATATCATGACAGAGTACGAGCGTAAGTTCAGCGCGCGCGGGGCGAAGATCGGACGCCTCGTTGCGCGTCCGTCCGTGGAGCCGGTCTGATGCGTACACGCTATACACTCTTTAAGAGCGACACGGAGCCGATCGTCATCATTATGGCGATCCTGCTCGTGACGGGGACGATCAATGTCTTCAGCTCGAGCTATGTGCTTGCGGCGATGGATTTTGAGAATCCATATTACTTCCTGCAGCGCCATCTGCAGTGGCTCGTGATCGGGATCGTGGCGTGCTGGTTCTGCCGCCGCATGAACTATCAGCGGATGCGTGGGCTGATGTTCGTCGGCATGGGCATCACAGTGTTTTTTTTGGTTGCGGTGCTCTTTGTTGGAACGACGATAAATGGGGCGCAGCGATGGCTCGCGTTCGGCCCGCTGAGCTTTCAACCCGCGGAGTTTGCAAAGCTGATGGCGGTGCTCATGGGGGCGTTCTCGATCTCGGCGGTGCTCAGCAAGGAGCATTTTCGCATGGAGCGGGATGGAAGCCAAGTTGCGATCCCGTTCGGGGCAATTCTCGTGATGGCATTCCTTGTCTATCGCGAGCCGGACTTTGGTACGGCGTGCATTGTGTTCGGCGTGCCGCTCCTGATGGCACTTGTCCTGCTCGTCCGCCCGCTGCTCTGGCTCTGGATTGTGCCGGTCACCTTTGGCTTGGCATTTGCGATCGGGACGCTGCAGCCGTACCGCATGAAGCGTATTGATGTCTGGTTCGACCCGTGGTCGGATGCGCGTGCTGCGGGCTATCAGATGGTGCAGTCACTCTCGACGATCGGCTCGGGCGGGATCTTTGGTATGGGGTTCGGCGATGGTGTGAGCAAGTACGAGTATTTGCCTGAGGCACATACGGACTTTGCCTTTGCGATCTTCAGTCAGGAGCACGGGTTCTTTGGCGTTCTGCTGATCTTCTTCCTATTCGCCGTGCTGCTCATCACCTGCATGCGTGTTGCGGCGCGTGCAAAGGATACGTTTGGGCAGGTACTCGCGCTCGGTATTATCTTTCTCGTGCTCGGACAGGCACTCGCCAATCTCGCAATGGTTGCGGGGCTGTTGCCCGTCGTGGGGGTGCCGCTGCCGTTCATCAGCTACGGAGGTTCGTCGCTGATCGTGACAATGGCGGGTATGGGGATGCTGCTTGGTATTGCCGATCGCAGTCAGGATGCGCCGCCCGCGAAGAAAAAGCCGGAGACGGCGGAGGAGCGGCGGAGCAAGATGCACGCAGTCCGATGATGGGAGGCGCTACGCCATTCTCGGCGTCAGCCCCATTTTAGTGAGGTTATTGGATGTTCAGTGATTTCTTTTTGGGGATGCAGCAGGATCTGAAGATCTTTCTTTTGCCGCCCGTCATCTGCGCCGTCTTTCGCCTGATTTTTATTCTGGTCTACCGGCCGAAGAAGTCGCCCGTCGGGGAGTGGCGGAAGTGGATTACCTGCTTCTGTTACGGATTTTGGTGGGGGATGGATTTCAACGCCTATGCCTTCCTGATTCCGCTCGTCCTCGTCTCCGTGCCGGGGGCGTTCCTTCCTGCGTACTTTGCCGTGGGGGATGCGGTGCGCATCGGTCTCTTCCTTGTCTACGCGGCAGCACTCTATACGGCGTTCATCGGCAAGATGATTTTCTACGCGCATTTTCACGACACGTTCAATCAGACGATCTGGCTTGGAAAACATGCGGATAAGAAAAATTTTGCCGATATTTTCTTCCATCAAAATCACGGCGCGTGGCTGCTCCTCGGCTATCTGCCCTATCTTGTACTTTGTGCATTTGCGGCGCATGCCGTTCTCGCCCTGCCGTCTCTCGCCTATCCCGTGCTGACGGACGGCGCGGTGCAGTATGCGGTGAATACGCTCGTCTTCATCGCCTCTATTGTACTCTTTTACTGGCTGCGCTATGGTGGGACGCTGCGGCATCGGCTGAAGCCCGAGTGGGACGAGGTGCCCGCCTTCGTTAAGGAAGATCTTGTTCTGGGCAAGGCGACGATCGACGATCTCATTGCGCTCAAGATGGTATGGAAGCGTCCCGTGCAGGATGTTTTGAATCATTCGGATGAGGAGTCGTACGCGATTTTGAAATGCATGATTCCGCCCGATTCGCCTGTGGAAACACCTCTGGAGGTATTCCGACGGACAGCGGGCGGGCCGCGCATCGATCCGCCGCAGCATATTTTCTTCCTTCTGGCGGAGAGCTATGGGCAGGTGCACTTCGATGCGCCCTATGTCGGGCTGAATCTGATGGAGGCGGGTGCACGCTTTCGTGCAGAGCCGCATACGGTCTGCATCAACAACTTCCTCTCAAGCGGGATGATCTCGCAGCCGTCCCTTGTCAGTCTGCTCCTCGGTGTCTATGATGCGGACATGGAGCTGAATGAAAATGTGCTGTTTTGGAATCATACACTGCCCACTTCGCTGCCGTTGCAGCTTAAAAAACTCGGTTATCATACCGATTTTTGGTATGGCGGGGGACTGAACTGGGGGAGTTTGTCTCATTTTCTCCCCGCACTTGGATTCGATGAGGCATATGGCGGCGTGGAGATCTGCGCTTCCGATGCGCCGCGCACATGGCTTGGCGTTTACGATCATATCTTTTTAAACGAGGCTGCACGGCGGATTCGTGACGAGGGGGATGCGGTACCGTCCTTCCACTTCCTCTATACGACTTCGAATCACGGCCCCTTCCGCATTCCCTTTGAGGAGTATGGCTTTGATGCGGCGCGCCTCAACCCCGAGATGGCGAAAGCTCTGAAGAACTCCATGAAAAAATACCGTGGTTTGGGCTGCGCATGGTACGCTGATCAGGCGCTCTGCAAATTTATTGAAGAGATGCGCGCGGCATTTCCCGACAGTCTATTCATCGTTACGGGCGATCACATGGGCGGGGAGGTGCCGCTCATTGAAGGGGTGACGGAGCGGCAGGAGCTCCTTCTGCGCGAGCAGATTCTCACATCGTTCTCGATGCATCATCCACAGCTCACAGCGGAACATCTGGCCCACAACGAGATCGGCGGACATATGAATATCCTCCCGACGCTCATCGAGCTGATCGCGCCAAAGGGCTTCTCCTACTATGCCGTTGAGAAGCCGCTGACGGAGCGGATCGAGCGGGTTGTGACACCCTATGCATGGCTTACGCATGAGGAGGTCGGACGCTACCGAGATTGCAAGGCGCAGGAACTGAAGGTGACGGCGGGGGCACTGCCGTGGCGCGTCGATACGGAGCGCTTCACGGAGGAGCGCTATGCGTACTGTGAGCTGACGGCGTACTATGTGCGACATCCGGAGCTGCTTGTGGGTAAGAATTGGTGAATGGGGCGCCTTGAGCCTTTGAACAACACGCACAAAGAGCTGTTGCACAAGTCAAAGCAACTTCGTGCAACAACCTCTTTTTTCTGATTTTTTACCGAAAGGCACAAGAAAGATACGCTAGGCGAAGTGTAAATAGAAAACTTTGTCAAATATGGATTGACAAGCGTTTTGACGGATGATATTATGTGACAGTCCCCTTTTTGGAGGTGAGCTATGTCTCTGGAGAAATTACACACAGCGCGCACGGTCGCCGGCATTCATCAGGTTTGCCGCGCGGTGGAGAGCGGCGCGGCAGAGATGGTGTTCATCGCCTCGGATGTCGATGAGCGTGTGCTTGGCGCACTGCTTGCGGCTTGCGGGGACGCGGGAATCATACCTGACCGCACGGCGACGAAGGCCGCGCTCGGAGAGTACGTACGCCTCGATGTGGGTGCTACGGCGGTCGCTACACTACGGTAAAAACGCAGCCTCTGCGTTTTCATACAAAAGAATTGAAATGACGACAAAGGAAGGAGGTGCAGTATGCCAACGATCAATCAGCTCATTCGCAAGAGCCGGAAGAGCCTTGAGGAGAAATCGAAAGCACCAGCACTGAAGAACAGCCCGCAGAAGCGCGGTGTCTGCACGCGTGTCTATACGTCCACGCCGAAGAAGCCAAACTCTGCTCTTAGAAAGGTTGCTCGTGTTCGCCTGACGAACAGCATCGAGGTGACCGCATACATCCCCGGAATCGGGCACAATCTGCAGGAGCACAGCGTCGTCCTCATTCGCGGCGGTCGCGTGAAGGATCTGCCGGGTGTTCGTTACCACATCATTCGCGGCTCGCTCGATACGGCCGGTGTGCAGGATCGCGCACAGGGACGTTCGAAGTACGGCGCGAAGCGTGCAAAGAAGAAGTAAGGAAGTATATCGTTAGGAGGTTGGGCTATGCCACGTAAGGGCCCCGTGCCGAAGCGGGATGTTCTGCCGGATCCGGTATATCATTCCAAGACGGTGACGAAGTTTATCAACAAGGTTATGCTCTCGGGCAAGAAGAGTGTTGCACAGCGCGTTGTGTACGATGCGTTTGACACGATTCGCGAGAAGACAGGGCAGGATCCGCTCGAGGTGTTCGAGACGGCTCTGCGCAATGTCATGCCTGTGCTCGAGGTCAAGGCACGCCGTGTCGGCGGTGCCAACTATCAGGTTCCGGTCGAGGTTCGTGCGGATCGCCGCATGACGCTCGGTATCCGCTGGCTTGTCGGCTATGCGCGTCTGCGCGGCGAGAAGACGATGGATGCACGCCTCTCGGCAGAGCTGATGGATGCTGCGAACAATACGGGCGCAGCGATTAAGAAGAAGGAAGATACGCACAAGATGGCGGAGGCCAACAAGGCATTCGCACATTATCGCTGGTAGGAACTTCTAAACGGAGATTCCGTAACATCCAGCAGTGTAAGGAGCGATAGGAAACAGTGGCAAGAGAATATTCCCTTGAAAAAACGCGGAATATCGGCATCATGGCACACATCGATGCCGGCAAGACGACGACCACCGAGCGCATTCTCTTCTACACGGGCGTAACGCACAAGATCGGCGAGGTTCATGAGGGCGCTGCCACCATGGACTGGATGGTTCAGGAACAGGAACGCGGCATTACGATTACGTCGGCGGCGACGACCTGCCACTGGAAGAACCATCGCATCAATATCATTGATACGCCTGGTCACGTTGACTTTACGGTCGAGGTAGAGCGCTCGCTGCGCGTGCTGGACGGCACGGTGGCTGTTCTGACCGCGCGCGGCGGTGTTGAGCCGCAGACGGAGACGGTCTGGCGTCAGGCGGAACGTTACAATGTTCCGCGCATGGCGTATGTCAACAAGATGGACATCACGGGTGCCGATTTCTTCAATGTTATGAACATGATGCGCGAGCGTCTCAACGCGAACCCGGTGGCGATTCAGCTGCCGATCGGTGCAGAGGATGAGTTCAAAGGCATCATCGACCTCGTGAAGATGGACGCCATCGTGTACGAGGACGATCTCGGCAAGGTGACCGATGAGGTTGAGATTCCCGAGGAGTACAAGGCACAGGCTGAGGAATACCATGAGAAGCTGGTCGAGGCGTGCGCTGAGGCGGACGATGAGCTCATGGAGAAGTATCTCGGCGGTGAGGATGTTACGGAGGCGGAGATCCGCCGTGCAATCCGCAAGGCGACGATCGCCTGCCAGATGACGCCTGTCACCTGCGGTACGTCGTACCGCAACAAGGGCGTGCAGCCGCTCCTCGATGCGATCGTCGACTACATGCCGGCACCGACGGATATCCCGCCGATTGCAGGTGTGAACCCCGACACAGGTGAGGCGGACAGCCGCCCGGCATCGGATAGTGCGCCGTTCTCGGCACTCGCGTTCAAGATCATGACGGATCCGTTTGTTGGAAAGCTCGCGTTCTTCCGCGTCTACTCCGGTACGCTGAACTCCGGCTCCTACGTCTTCAATGCGACGAAGGACAACAAGGAGCGCATCGGCCGCATCCTGCAGATGCACGCAAACAACCGCAAGGAGATCGAGGTGGTCTACAGCGGCGACATTGCGGCGGCGGTCGGTCTCAAGAATACGACGACGGGCGATACGCTCTGCGATGAGAACAAGCCGATCATCCTCGAGTCGATGGAGTTCCCCGATCCCGTTATCTCCGTTGCGGTTGAGCCTGCAACGAAGAACGATCAGGAGAAGATGGGCATTGCGCTCCAGAAGCTCGCTGAGGAGGATCCGACGTTCCGCGTGCACACGGATGCAGAGACGGGACAGGTCATCATCTCGGGCATGGGCGAGCTGCATCTGCAGATCATCGTCGACCGTATGCTCCGCGAGTTCAAGGTCGACTGCAAGGTCGGCGAGCCGCAGGTGGCATACCGCGAGACGATTCGCAAGTCGGTCAAGGCGGAGGGCAAGTTCGTCCGTCAGTCCGGTGGTCATGGTCAGTACGGTCACTGTTGGCTCGAGCTCATCCCGCAGGATGCAGGCGAGGGCTTCAGTTTCGAGAACAAGGTCGTCGGCGGCGTGATTCCGAAGGAATTCATCAACCCGATCGAGGCCGGTGTTCGCCAGGCGATGGAGGGCGGCGTTGTCGCCGGCTATCCGATGGTCGACATCAAGGTCATCGTCTACGACGGATCGTTCCACGAGGTCGACTCGTCCGAGGCTGCGTTCAAGGTGGCTGGTTCGATGGCGTTCAAGGCTGGTGCCGAGAAGGCAAGCCCCGTGCTCCTCGAGCCGTATGTCAAGGTCGAGGTCACGGTGCCCGAGGAGTACATGGGCGACGTTATCGGCGATCTGAACTCGCGCCGTGGACGCATCGACGGCATGGAGCCGCGCAACGGCGTGCAGGTCATCAACGCGTTCGTTCCGCTCTCGGAGATGTTCGGTTACTCGACGGATCTCCGTTCCAAAACCCAGGGCCGCGGGAACTACTCCATGGAAGTTTCCTTCTATGACGAAGTTCCTAAGAATATAGCTGACGCTGTAGTCGCCAAGAACAAAGGCGAATAAGGAGGCAATTTTAGAATGGCAAAGGAAAAGTTTAACCGCAGCAAGCCCCATGTCAACATCGGCACGATCGGCCACGTTGACCACGGCAAGACGACGCTGACGGCTGCAATCACGAAGGTTCTCTCCGAGAAGGGCTATGCGAAGTTCGAGGACTATGCGGACATCGACAAGGCTCCGGAGGAGCGCGAGCGCGGCATTACGATCAACACGGCGCACGTTGAGTATGAGACGGACAATCGTCACTATGCGCACGTTGACTGCCCGGGCCACGCGGACTATGTCAAGAACATGATCACGGGTGCTGCACAGATGGACGGCGCGATCCTCGTTGTCTCCGCTGCTGACGGCCCGATGCCCCAGACGCGTGAGCACATCCTGCTCGCACGTCAGGTCGGCGTTCCGGCTCTCGTTGTCTTCCTCAACAAGGTTGACCAGGTTGACGATCCCGAGCTCCTCGAGCTCGTCGAGATGGAAGTTCGTGAGCTGCTCTCGCAGTACGAGTTCCCCGGCGACGACATCCCCGTTGTTGCAGGCTCTGCGCTGAAGGCGCTCGAGGGCGACGAGGCGATGAAGGCGAAGATCCTCGAGCTCATGGATGAGGTTGATAAGTATATCCCGACGCCGACGCGTGACACGGACAAGCCCTTCCTCATGCCGGTTGAGGACGTCTTCACGATCACGGGGCGCGGCACGGTTGCCACGGGTCGTGTGGAGCGCGGCGAGCTGAAGCTGAACGATACGGTTGAGATCGTCGGCCTTCAGGAAGAGGCGCGCAGTACGGTTGTTACGGGCATCGAGATGTTCCGCAAGCTGCTCGACAGCGCTGTTGCGGGCGACAACATCGGCGCACTGCTCCGTGGCGTTGACCGTAAGGACATCGAGCGCGGTCAGGTTCTTGCGAAGCCGGGTTCCATCAACCCGCACACGAAGTTCAAGGCGCAGGTCTACGTCCTGACGAAGGAAGAGGGCGGCCGTCATACGCCGTTCTTCACGAACTATCGTCCCCAGTTCTACTTCCGTACCACGGACGTGACGGGCGTTGTCCGTCTCCCCGAGGGCACTGAGATGGTCATGCCTGGCGACAACGTCGAGATGGAAGTCGAGCTCATCACCCCGATCGCGATCGAGCAGGGTCTCCGCTTCGCTATCCGCGAGGGCGGCCACACGGTCGGTGCGGGTCGTGTTACGGCGATTGAAGGCTAATTCTTAGTCTCTTGATATTCCCTAGGAGGAGGAGCGGCGCGCTCGCGTCGCTCCTTTTCGAGGGAGTATGATAAAACTTCTTTTCATCTTTTGGAATCATACGACAGACGACGTACTCCATGCGATGACATGGCAGATGGCTATGCCCCGGCGGGGCAGAGGGAACTGCCGTGGAGAAATGTTTGGGGCGAGACCCCGGACGAAGGAGGAAAACTACTTTGGCGAAACAGCAGAAAATCAGAATTCGTTTGAAGGCCTACGACCACAAGGCTCTCGATCAGAGTGCGGCGAAGATCGTCGACACGGCAAAAAAGACGGGCGCGATGGTCTCAGGTCCCATTCCACTTCCGACGGAGAAGAATGTCTATACGATTCTCCGTTCTCCGCACGTCAACAAGGACTCGCGCGAGCAGTTCGAGATGCGCACGCACAAGCGCCTCATCGACATCCTGCAGCCGACGAACAAGACGGTCGATTCGCTCATGCGTCTCGATCTGCCTGCCGGCGTTGATATCGAGATTAAGCTCTAATAGGAGGTGGAAGCCTTGGCTAAGGCTATTTTAGGAAGAAAACTGGGCATGACCCAGATCTTCACAGAGGAAGGCCGCGTCGTTCCTGTGACGGTCGTTGAGTCCGGCAACAACTTCGTGCTCCGGAACAAGACCAACGAGACGGACGGCTATAACGCTGTGCAGCTCGGGTTTGGCGATATCAAGGAGAAGAACGTCACGAAGCCGCTCAAGGGTCAGTTTGAGAAGGCGGGCGTGAAGGCGGTGCGTTTCATTCGTGAGATGCGTCTCGCTGCTCCTTCCGAATACAATGTTGGTGACACGATCGGCGTCGATATCTTCGCTGCGGGCGATCTCGTCGATGTGGTCGGTACGTCCAAGGGCAAGGGCTTTGCGGGCGGCATCAAGCGCCACAACTTTGCACGCGGCCCTATGGGTCACGGCTCGAAGTCGCACCGTGAGCCGGGCTCGACGGGTGCGATGATCTCGGGTCCCGGCGGACGCGTCCTCAAGGGCAAGAAGCTCCCCGGCCGTATGGGCGGCGAGCGCGTCACGGTGCAGCGCCTGACGGTTGTCCGCGTGGACAGTGACCGAAACCTCATCCTCATCAAGGGCGCAATTCCGGGCCCGAAGAAGGGATTTGTCGTGATTAAAGATACCGTAAAGCCTGCAAAGGCGACGAAAGAATAAGGAAGGGGGAAAAGCAGCATGGCGAATGTAGCAGTATACGATATGTCGCACAATCAGGTTGGCGAGATCAGCCTGAACGATGAGTTCTTCAATGTCGAAATGAATGCCGGCCTCCTTCATCAGGCGGTTGTCCTCCAGCTCGCGTCGCAGCGTCTCGGCACACACGCGACGAAGACGCGCGGTCTTGTGCGCGGCGGCGGACGCAAGCCTTGGCGCCAGAAGGGCACGGGTCGTGCCCGCGCAGGTTCGACGCGCAGCCCGCTGTGGGTTGGCGGCGGCACGGTCTTTGGACCGCATCCGCGCAAGTACGGCTTTACGATGCCGCGCAAGCAGCGCCGTCTCGCCCTCAAGTGTGCGCTCTCGGACAAGGTGCGTACGGGCGACTTCATCGTCCTTGACCAGCTCGATTTCGAGGCACCGAAGACGAAGGCAGCCGTGAAGCTCCTGAGCGATTTCGGTGTGAATGCAAAGAGCCTCTTCATCACGGCGGACGAAGCTGTCAATGTAGAGCGCTCCACTAGCAATATTCCGGGTGTAAAAGCCATCTCGGCACGTGGAATCAATGTCTATGACATTCTCCATCACGACAAGCTCTTCATTACGAAGGATGCCATCACCCGTATCGAGGAGGTATTCGCATAATGGAAGCACGTGATATTCTCGTACGCCCGCTCATCACGGAGCGGACGACGCAGCTCATGGCTGAGGGCAAATACGTCTTCGTCGTCGCGAAGGCTGCGAACAAAATCGAGATTGCAAAGGCAGTCTCGGAGATCTTCAAGGTGAAGGTCGCAAAGGTCAACACGGTCAACGTCCTCGGCAAGAAAAAGCGCATGGGTCGCACACAGGGCAAGCGCCCGGACTACAAGAAGGCCATCGTGAAACTCGCTCCGGGCGAGACCATCGAGTTCTTTGAAGGCTGAGACGAAAGGGAGGTACGAACGTGGCAGTAAAGAGTTTTAAGCCGTATTCTGCCGGCAGACGTTTCATGACGGTCTCTTCCTTCGATGAGATCACAACGGACAAGCCGGAGAAGTCCCTCACCGTTCGCCTGACGAAGACGGGTGGACGCAACCAGCAGGGCAAGCTGACCGTGCGTCATCGCGGCGGCGGTCACAAGCGACTCTATCGCATCATTGATTTCAAGCGCACGAAGGACGGCATCCCCGCCCGCGTCGCGACGATCGAATACGATCCGAACCGCAGCGCACGCATTGCGCTCCTGAACTACGCAGATGGCGAGAAGCGCTACATCCTCGCACCGAACGGCCTGAAGGTCGGCGATGTTGTGGAGTCGGGTGCCGAGGCTGACATCAAGCCGGGCAACACGCTTCCGCTGAAGAATATCCCGCTCGGTACGGTCATCCATGCCGTCGAGCTCAAGATCGGAAAGGGTGCACAGCTCGTCCGCAGCGCAGGTACGTCCGCACAGCTGATGGCAAAGGAAGGCGACTACGCACTCCTGCGCATGCCGTCCGGCGAGATCCGCCGCGTGCACATCAACTGCCGTGCGACGATCGGTCAGGTCGGCAACCTCGAGCATGAGAACATCACCATCGGCAAGGCAGGCCGCAGCCGTTGGCTCGGACGCCGTCCGGAGACGCGCGGTATTGCGATGAACCCGAATGACCATCCGCATGGCGGCGGCGAGGGTCGTTCGCCGGTCGGACGCAAGAGCCCGATGACGAAGTGGGGCAAGATTGCGATGGGCAAGAAGACGCGCCGCAAGAAGAAGGCGTCGAACCGTCTGATTGTTCACCGCCGTAAGTAATCGGCTTGGTGGACACCCGTCTTGGGCATCTTTTCCGCCCTGTCTGCGAAGAGCAAATCCTCCACATAGGATTATCTATGCGTCCGGTTTGCTCCCTTGACAGAACGAAAAATCTGCTCCAATCTGGGCGTCCTCCTAATTATAGTTGATTCAGTCGTAACTTGCAGATAGAACCTCGTCGGATTGATTACAGTCCGGCGAAAGGAGGAAAAACTTTGTCAAGATCGATTAAGAAAGGGCCTTTCGTCGCAGAGAGCCTGATGAAGAAGATCGATGCGCTCAACGAAAAGAACGAGAAGAAGGTTGTGCGCACATGGTCGCGCAGCTCGACGATCTTCCCGGATTTCGTCGGCCACACGATCGCTGTCCATGACGGACGCAAGCATGTCCCCGTATACGTCACGGAGGATATGGTCGGACATAAGCTCGGCGAATTTGCGCCGACACGTACATTCAAGGGTCACGCGGGCGAAGAGCGCAAGACCTCGCTGCGCTGATAGAGAGGAGGACGATTCGTGGCACAGGAAGTAAAGGCTACTGCCAAATACATCCGTATCGCACCGCGCAAGGTTCGCATTGTGATGAACCTCGTGCGCGGCAAGAGCGTTGCTGACGCTCTCGCAATCCTGAAGTTCACGCCGAAGGTCGGCGCGGACGCCGTGGAGAAGGTGCTCCGCTCTGCCATTGCAAACGCGGAGAACAACTTCGACATGGATGCAGACCGTCTGTTCATTTCCTCAGCTTTCGTTGACCAGGGGCCGACCTTGAAGCGCATTCATCCGCGTTCGCGTGGACAGGCGTTCAAGATTTTGAAGCACACGTCCCACATCACGGTTGCCGTAAACGAAAAGTAATAGGGAGGGAAACAGTTTGGGTCAGAAAGTAAATCCCCATGGCATTCGCCTTGGCATCGTCAAGGATTGGGATGCCCGCTGGTATGCAGACAAGGATTTCGCGCAGAATCTGCATGAGGACATCAAGATTCGCGATTACCTCAAGAAGAGCCTCCAGACCGCAGGTGTTCCCCGCGTGGAGACGGAGCGCAGCAAGAACCGCCTGAAGCTCACGATCCATACGGCAAAGCCGGGCATGGTTATCGGACGCGGCGGCTCCGGGATCGAGCAGATCAAGGAAGGCCTCAAGGGTCTGACGGATAAGCGCGTTGACATCAATATTGCAGAGATCAAGCAGCCGGATCTCGACGCGACGCTCGTCGCCGAGAACATTGCGGCACAGCTTGAGCGCCGCATTGCCTTCCGCCGTGCGATGAAGCAGGCTGTCGGGCGCACGATGCGTCTCGGCGCGAAGGGCATCAAGATCGCAGTCAGCGGCCGTCTCGGCGGTGCGGAAATCGCACGCCGTGAGTCCTATCGCGAGGGCAGCATTCCCCTGCACACGCTGCGTGCAGACATTGACTACGGCACGGCCGAGGCGCATACGACGTACGGCCGCATCGGCATCAAGGTCTGGATCTTCAAGGGCGAGGTTCTCCCCGACAAGAAGCAGGCGCCGAAGAACGGTAAGGAAAGGAGCGAGGCGTAATGTTACTCCCAAAGCGTGTAAAGTACCGCAAGCAGTTCCGCGGACGCATGAAGGGTAAGGCACAGCGCGGCAACACGGTCAGCCATGGCCAGTACGGTCTCGTCGCTCTGGAGCCGGCATGGATCACGAACCGCCAGATCGAGGCTGCGCGTATCGCGATGACGCGTTACATCAAGCGCGGCGGTAAGGTCTGGATCAAGATTTTCCCGGACAAGCCGGTCACGGCGAAGCCGGCAGAGACCCGCATGGGTTCCGGCAAGGGCTCGCCCGAGTACTGGGTAGCCGTCGTAAAGCCGGGTCGCGTCCTCTTCGAGATGGACGGCGTGGCACGTGACGTTGCGGCAGAGGCGATGCGTCTCGCGGGACACAAGCTCCCGATCAAGACGAAGTTCGTCGTACGCGAAGAAGTAGAGGGCGGTGAAGTGAATGAAGGTTGATGAGATCCGCGGCCTGAGCGCCGATGAGCTCAAGGAGAAACTTGCGTCGCTCAAAGAGGAGCTCTTTGGCCTCCGTTTTCAGCACGCCACCGGACAGCTCGATAACCCGATGCGTATCAAGGACGTAAAGAAGACGATTGCCCGCATCAAGACGATTCAGCGCGAGCAGGCAAACGCCTAAGACAAGTTACGGACATTCGTACAGATACGCAGAAGGAAGGAGGCTCACATAGATGAGCGATAGAAACGTACGCAAAGTGAGAATCGGCAAGGTCGTGTCCGACAAGATGGACAAGACCGTTGTCGTTGCTGTCGAGGAGCTCGAGCAGCACAAGATGTATAAGAAGCCGGTTAAGAAGACGGTGAAGTTCCACGCGCATGACGAGAAGAACGACGCGCACGTCGGCGACCGTGTCTCCATCATGGAGACGCGTCCGCTCTCCAAGACGAAGCGCTGGCGCGTGGTCGAAGTCGTCGAGCGCGCGAAGTAAGGAGGAACAGAATCAATGATACAGCAGGAAACAATCCTGAATGTCGGCGATAACACAGGAGCGAAGGAAATCCTCTGCATTCGCGTACTGGGCGGCTCGTACCGCAAGTATGCCAATATCGGCGACATCATCGTCGCCTCCGTCAAGGCGGCAGCGCCGGGCGGCACGGTGAAGAAGGGCGACGTCGTCAAGGCGGTTGTCGTCCGCAGCGTCAAGGGACTGCGTCGTCCGGACGGTTCCTACATCCGCTTCGACGAGAATGCGGCCGTCATCATCAAGGACGACCACACGCCGCGCGGAACGCGTATTTTCGGACCTGTCGCACGCGAGCTGCGCGAGAAGGACTTCATGAAGATCGTCTCGCTCGCGCCCGAAGTTCTTTAAGGAGGAGGTGTTATTTTGTCGCTGGCAAAACTGAACGTCAAGAAGGGCGATACGGTCGTCGTTCTTTCCGGTAAGGATAAGGGTAAGCAGGGCAAGGTCATCGAGGCTCAGCCGAAGAAGGGCAAGGTTATCGTTGAGGGCGTGAACAAGGTGAAGCGTCACACGAAGCCGAGCCAGAGCGCACCGCAGGGCGGTATCATCACGAAGGAGGCACCGCTGTTCGCATCGAAGGTGCAGCTTGTCTGCCCCGCGTGCGGCAAGGCAACGCGCGTTGCGCACCGCATCATCGGTGAGCGCAAGGTGCGCGCCTGCAAGAAGTGCGGCGAGCCCATCGAGCAGTAATCTTTAGCGGAAAGGAGGAATACGCAAAGTGGAAAGACTCAAGGAAAAGTATCAGAAGGAAGTTGCACCGGCTCTGACGGAGAAGTTCGGCTATAAGAACGTCATGCAGCTCCCGAAGGTGGAGAAGGTCATCATCAACATGGGCGTCGGCGAGGCTGTCGGCAACCCGAAGGCACTCGATGCCGCTGTGACGGATCTCACCGCCATCGCAGGTCAGAAGCCCCAGCTCACGCGTGCGAAGAAGTCGCTCGCTGCGTGGAAGCTCCGCGAGGGCATGCCGATCGGCTGCAAGGTCACGCTGCGCGGCACGCGTATGTACCAGTTCCTCGACAAGTTCATGAATGTCGCACTTCCGCGCGTCCGCGATTTCCGCGGGGTCAGCGAGAAGGCTTTCGACGGCCGCGGCAACTATGCCGTTGGTCTGCGTGAGCAGCTCATCTTCCCCGAGATTGACTACGACAAGATCGACAAGATTCGCGGCATGAACATCGTCATCGTTACGAGCGCGCATACGGACGAAGAGGCAAAAGAGCTCCTCCGTCTCATGGGTATGCCGTTCCGCGCGTAACGGGCTAGGAGGAACAACTGTGGCAAAGAAGGCAATGATTGAGAAGTGGAGCAAAGAGCCCAAGTTCTCGACACGCAAGTATAACCGCTGCAAGATCTGCGGACGTCCGCACGGCTACATCCGCAAATTCGATATGTGCCGTATCTGCTTCCGTGAGCAGAGTTACAAGGGCGCCATCCCTGGTGTAACGAAGGCAAGCTGGTAATTATCAAAACAAAGGAGGATATCGATTCATGGCAATGACTGATCCTATTGCAGATATGCTGACCCGCATCCGCAACGCAAACTCGGTCTACCACGAGAGCGTCGCGATCCCTGGGTCAAAGGTCAAGACGGCAATCGCCGAGGTCTTGAAAAAGGAAGGCTTCATCAAGGACTACTCCTTCCAGGAGGACGGCAAGCAGGGCGTCCTCACCGTCACGCTGAAGTATGGAGCTAAGCGTGAGCACGTTATCTCCGGCCTGAAGCGCGTTTCCAAGCCCGGACTTCGTCAGTATGCAAAGCATGATGCGCTCCCGCGCGTCTACGGCGGCCTTGGGATCTCTGTGATCTCCACATCGAAGGGGATCATGAGCGACAAGGATGCCCGCAAGGCTGGTCTCGGCGGCGAAGTGCTCGCATTCGTATGGTAATGCACAGGCAGGAGGTGTAACAATGTCAAGAATTGGAAGAGCACCGATTCACATTCCGTCTGGCGTTACCGTCACGGTCGGTGCGGATAATCTCGTGAAAGTGAAGGGCCCGAAGGGCGAGCTTTCGCGCGAGATCCATCCGGATATGAAAATAACCGTCGAGGACGGTGTCGTCACCGTCATCCGTCCTTCGGACGATAAAATGCACAGGTCGCTCCACGGCCTTTCCCGCACACTCATCAACAACATGGTGGTCGGCGTGTCGGAAGGCTTTACGAAGACCCTTGAGATCAGCGGCGTCGGCTATCGTGCGGCAAAGCAGGGCAAGAACCTTAACCTTTCGCTCGGCTTCTCGCATCCCGTTGTCGTTGAGCCGCCCGAGGGCATTACGTTCGAGTGCCCCTCTGCAACGGTCATCACGATCTCCGGCATCAACAAGGAAGTCGTTGGTCAGACTGCAGCTGAGATCCGCGCACATCGTGAGCCGGAGCCGTATAAGGGCAAGGGCATCAAGTACGCCGGAGAGCATATCCGCCGCAAGGAAGGCAAAGCCGGCGCGAAGGGCAAGAAATAAGAAGGAGAGGAGTGACACACTGTGCTTATCAAGCAGGATAAGAATAAGGCGCGCCAGAAGCGCCATCTGCGCGTGCGCAATCACATTGCAGGCACTGCGGCACGTCCGCGCCTCAATGTATTCCGCAGCCTCAAGAACATCTACGCACAGATCATCGATGATGAAAAGGGCGTGACGCTCGTCTCCGCGAGCTCCAAGGATAAGGACTTCTCCCAGTACGGCGGCAACGTCGAAGCGGCAAAGGCCATCGGCACCGCTGTTGCGAAGAAGGCTCTTGAGAAGGGTATCACCGAGGTCGTCTTTGACCGCGGCGGCTACATCTACCATGGCCGCGTCGCTGCTCTCGCTGAGGCAGCCCGCGAGGCCGGACTGAAATTCTAAAGGAGGGAAAGCATGGCTAGACATAACGAAAACGAGACGCCGGAGTTTGAGGAGCGTGTCGTATTCATCAACCGCGTATCGAAGGTTGTCAAGGGCGGCCGACGCTCCTCCTTCAGTGCGCTCGTTGTCGTCGGCAACAAGAAGGGCAAGGTAGGCTTTGGCATGGGCAAGGCCGCTGAGGTACCCGAGGCGATCCGCAAGGGCGTCGAGGACGCAAAGAAGAGCCTGATCGAGGTTCCGCTGCGCGAGGAGCGCACGATTCCGCATGAGATCACGGGCATCTTCGGTGCCGGCCGCGTGCTGCTGAAGCCCGCTGCCAAAGGTACCGGCGTCATCGCCGGCGGCCCTGCACGTGCGGTACTCGAGCTCGCAGGCGTGCGTGACATCCTCACGAAGTCGCTCGGCTCGTCCAACCCGAACAACATGGTGCGTGCCACGATGGAGGGACTCATCGGCCTCAAGAACCCCGCCGATGTTGCAGCTCTCCGCGGCAAGACCGTACGCGAGATTTTTGGCTGATAAGGAGGAACGAACATGGCAAAAGTCAGAGTTACCCTGACGCGCAGCTTGATCGGTCGTCCTGAGACGCAGCGCAAGACTGTGAAATCGCTCGGACTGCGCAAGCGCAACTCCGTTACCGAGCTTCCCGACACGCCCGCCGTGCGTGGGCAGCTTCACAAGGTCTCCCACCTCATCACGGTGGAAGAGATTGCAGACTGAAGAGGGGAGGCAAACATCTATGAAACTGCATGAATTACAGCCGGCTGAGGGGGCGCGCAAGACGACGAAGCGCGTCGGCCGCGGCATCGGCTCCGGCCTTGGCAAGACCTCGGGGCGCGGTATGAAGGGGCAGAAGTCCCGTTCCGGCGGTGGCGTCCGCAGCGGCTTTGAGGGCGGTCAGATGCCTCTCTACCGTCGTCTCCCGAAGCGTGGCTTCAAGAACATCTGGGCAAAGACCTTTGCCGAGGTGAACGTCGGCAGCCTGAACTGCTTCGAGGACGGCGCAACGGTTGATCCCGTTGCACTCATTGAGGCAGGCATCCTCAAGAATGTCCGTGACGGCATCCGCATCCTTGGCGACGGCGAGCTCACGGCGAAGAACCTCACCGTGCGCGCACAGGGCTTTACGCAGGGCGCGGCGGACAAAATTGCAGCGGCAGGCGGCAAAGTCGAGGTGATCTAAGGTGCTCCAAGCCCTTGGAAACATCTTCCAGATTCCCGAACTTAGACAAAAGATCGTATTCACGCTCATCATGTTCGCCGTGTTCCGCATGGGGACACACATCCCCGTGCCCGGCGTCGACCCGACGGCGATCGAGCAGCTCTTCGCACAGGGAACCCTGTTCGGGCTGCTCGATCTCTTCTCGGGCGGAGCGTTCAGCAAGTTCTCCGTCTTTGCAATGAGCATCACGCCCTACATCAATGCAGCCATCATCATCCAGCTGCTCAACGTCGTTGTACCGACACTCGAGCAGTGGTCGAAGGAAGGCGCGGAGGGGCATAAGAAGACGACGAAGGTCACGCGGTACCTCACGGTTGCACTTGCGTTCTTCCAGGCGATCGGCATGTCGATCGGTCTCAAGAGCGCAATCCTCAACCCGAACCCCGTGAACATCCTCATCATCGCGATTACGCTCACTGCAGGTACGGTATTCCTGATGTGGCTGGGCGAACAGATTACGGCGAACGGTGTCGGCAACGGCATCTCACTGATCATCTTTGCCGGTATTGTCGCGGCGCTGCCGAAGAACATTGGCACGATCTACGCCTACGTCAAGGCGGGCACGATCAGCTACTTCAGTGTATTCGCGTTTGCCGTCATCGCACTCGCGATGATTGTCTTCGTCATTCACATCGAGACGGGCTTCCGCCGCGTCCCAATCACGTATGCGAAGCGCCTCGTTGGCGGGCGCGTGGGCAGTGGGCACTCGAGTCACATCCCGTTCAAGGTGAACCAGGCGGGTGTTATCCCGATCATCTTCGCCTCGTCGGTGCTCATGTTCCCGATCACGGTCGCGCAGTTCATCGACGTGCCGTGGGTCAAGACGGCGGCGGCGTATCTCGAGTGGGGCAAACCGCTCCAGACCACGCTCTACGTCCTCATGATCATCTTCTTCACCTACTTCTACACTTCGGTGACAGTGAAGATCCCCGATATGGCAGACAACCTCAAGAAATACGGCGGCTTCGTCCCAGGGCTGCGCCCGGGGCAAGCGACGGCGGATTATCTTGACTACGTGCTGACGCGCATCACGCTTGCGGGGGCATTCTTCCTCGCATTCATCGCGGTGCTGCCGAACATGGTGGCGGGCGCGACGAACATTCAGGGCGTGTACTTCGGCGGCACAGCGCTGCTGATCGTCGTCGGTGTTGCACTGCAGACCATGAAGCAGATTGAGTCGATGGTCGTCATGCGCCACTACGAAGGCTTTATGAAATAATGACGTAAGGAGATCACTATGCACATCATTTTGATGGGGCCTCCGGGTGCCGGCAAGGGCACCCAGGCGGCAAACCTCGTAAAACGATACGGTATTCTGCACATCTCCACGGGCGACATGTTTCGTGAAGCCGTGAAAGAGGGCACACCGCTCGGCAAAGAGGCGAAGTCTTACATGGACGCGGGCAAGCTCGTCCCCGATGAGGTGACGATCGGCATTGTGCGCGAGCGCCTCAGTAAGGACGACTGCAAGAAGGGATTCATCCTCGATGGATTCCCGCGCACGGTCGAGCAGGCGGATGCACTCAATGAAATCCTTGCAGACAACGGGCTGACGCTCACGGGCGTCCTCAACATCAACGTCCCCGCCGCCGATCTCATCGAGCGTGCCGTCGGACGCCGCATCTGCAAGAGCTGCGGACATTCCTTCCACGTGAAGTTCAACCCGACCAAGGTTGAGGGTGTCTGCGACGACTGCGGCGGTACGACCTATCAGCGTGCCGACGACAGCGAGGAGACCATGAAGAGCCGTCTTTCCGTCTATGAATCCTCCACGCGCCCCCTCATCGACTACTACACGAAGGCGGGCGTCTACAAGGAGATCGACGGCAGACAGGACATCGCGAAGGTCGAGGCGGATCTCGCCGCCGTCCTTGAGGCGTAAAAGGAGCGAAAGGGAAGTATGTCAAAACAGGATGTCATCGAGGTAGAGGGAAGAGTCGTTGAGAAACTTCCCAATGCGATGTTCCAGGTCGAACTTGAGAACGGACACGTTGTCCTGGCTCATGTTTCCGGAAAGATACGCATGAACTTCATCCGTATTTTGCCGGGCGACAAGGTAACCATCGAACTCACCCCGTACGATCTGACTCGTGGACGTATTACGTATCGCTTCAAATAGTCCTGAAAAAACCTAGCCAGACAGAATGATCTGTGCTAGAATAGAAAAGATCGACTTGAACCTTGAATGTAAGGAGACGGAAGGAGGCAAGCGCAGTGAAGGTAAGACCGTCTGTCAAGAAAATCTGCGAGAAATGCAAGATCATCAAGCGCAAGGGCCGTGTCATGGTCATTTGCGAGAACCCCAAGCATAAACAAAGACAAGGATAAAAGGAGGTGCACTTATGGCACGTATTGCCGGTGTAGATTTGCCCCGTGACAAGAGAATTGAGATTTCCCTGACGTACATCTACGGCATTGGCCTGACGACCGCGAAGAAGCTGCTCGCGATCGCAAACGTCAATCCCGATACCCGTACGCGCGACCTCACGGAGGATGAAGTCGTCAGACTTCGTGATGCCATCGACAAGAACGCCGTGGTGGAGGGCGACCTTCGCCGCGAAATTCAGATGAACATCAAGCGTCTCGTTGATATCGGCTGCTACCGTGGCCGCCGCCACCGTCTCGGCCTGCCTGTCCGCGGACAGAACACGAAGAACAATGCGCGCACGCGCAAGGGCCCGAAGAAGGCCGTTGCAGGCAAGAAAAAGTAAAGGAGGCTCGTAGAGGTGGCTGTTAAGAAAACAACACGTTCCAAGAAAAAAGTTCGCAAGAACATAGAGTCGGGCGTTGCACACATCAGCTCGACATTCAACAACACGATCGTCACGCTCACCGATAAGAGCGGCAATGCCCTCTCGTGGGCGAGCGCCGGCGGTCTCGGCTTCCGTGGCTCGCGCAAGAGCACGCCGTTTGCAGCACAGATGGCTGCAGAGACGGCTGCAAAGGCTGCGATGGAGCACGGCCTGAAGTCCGTCGAAGTCTATGTCAAGGGTCCTGGTGCAGGCCGTGAGGCAGCAATCCGCTCGCTGCAGGCTACGGGTCTCGAAGTCAATATGATCAAAGACGTGACTCCCATCCCGCACAACGGATGCCGTCCGCCGAAGCGTCGCCGCGTCTAACAGGAGGTGCATGAAACAACATGGCAATCGATAGAGTACCAGTCCTCAAGCGCTGCCGCGCACTCGGACTCGAGCCTGCGACCCTCGGCCGCTCGCGTCAGTCGACGCGTCAGCTGCGCCGCACGAACCGCAAGGTCTCGGAGTACGGACTCCAGCTCAAGGAAAAGCAGAAGGCAAAGTTCATCTACGGTGTCCTTGAGCGTCAGTTCCGCGGCTACTATGACAAGGCGAAGAAGATGGCAGGCGTCACAGGTGAGAACCTGCTGAGCCTCCTCGAGCGCCGTCTCGACAACGTCGTCTTCCGCCTCGGGCTTGCCAACACGCGCCGTCAGGCACGTCAGCTCGTCCGTCACGGTCATTTCACCGTGAACGGCAAGCGCGTTGACATCCCCTCCGCACTCGTCCGCGAGGGCGACGTGATCGAGGTCGCCGAGAAGAGCCGCGCGAGCGCGTTCTTCAAGGAGCTGAAGGAGAGCAGCAATGCCCTTTCCGCACCTGCATGGCTGACCGCCGATCAGGCAAACCTGACGGGCACGGTCACACGTTTCCCCCATCGTGAGGAAATCGACGTTCCGGTCAATGAACAGGCCATCGTCGAACTCTACTCCAAATAATGAATGTGAATGTGTCTGCATTACGCGTTTATTATGGAGGAGGCACATAGATGACAGATATCGAGAAACCGAAAATCGAGATCGCAGAGATCAGCGAGGACGGACGCTACGGGCGTTTCGTCTGCGAGCCACTCGAGCCGGGCTACGGCACGACGTTCGGCAACAGTCTGCGGCGTATGCTGCTCTCCTCACTGGATGGAGCGGCGGTCACCTCCATCCAAATCGACGGCGTGCTGCACGAGTTCTCCACAATCCCGGGCGTACGGGATGATGTGACGAGCATCGTACTGGCACTCAAGCAGCTCTGCATTCGCATGCAGGGGAGCGAGCCGCATACCATCCGCATCGAGGCGGAGGGGGAGCGCGAGGTCACTGCAGCCGACATCGAATGCGGCAGCGACATCGAGATCCTGAACCCCGATCTTCACATTGCAACGCTGAATGCGACGGGCGAGCTCAAGATCGAGATGACCGTCGAGCGCGGGCGCGGCTATGTGGCGGCGGACAAGAACAAGAAGGCGGATGACAGCATCGGCGTCATCCCCATCGACTCCATCTTCTCCCCCGTCCAGCGCGTCAACTACACGGTAGAGGACACGCGCGTCGGCAACGTCACCGACTACGACCGCCTCATCCTCGACGTGTGGACGAACGGCTCCATCCGTCCGGAGGAAGCCGTGAGCAAGGCGGCTGCCATCCTCGTCATGCACCTGCGTCTGTTCCAGAACATGGACGGCACGGTCATCGAGGAGGAGGAGGAAGTCCCGAACTTCCCGCCCGAAGAGGTCGACGACAGCGCCAAGGTGCTCGAGATGACCATCGACGATCTGGATCTTTCCGTCCGTTCCTTCAACTGCCTCAAGCGCGCCGGCATCAACACCGTTGCCGATCTCGCGCAGAAGACCGAGGACGACATGATGAAGGTACGCAATCTCGGGCGCAAATCTCTGGATGAAGTGAAGAAAAAACTTGAGGAGCTTGGACTCTCCTTGAGACAGGAAAACGAATAACGATAGGAGTGGGAAACACATGAGAAAGCTCGGACGCAATTCCGCGGCCCGCAAGGCTCTCCTCAGGAGCATCCTCACATCCTTCTTCAAGTATGGACGCATTGAGACGACCGAGGCAAAGGCAAAGGAGCTCCGCTCTCTCGCCGATGGTCTCATCACGCTCGCCAAGCGCGGCGACCTCAGTGCGCGTCGTCAGGCCATCGCGGCTCTGGCAGAAGAGGATGTCGTGCGCAAGCTCTTCGGTGAAATCGCAGAGAAGTATACGGATCGCAAGAGCGGCTACACCCGCATCTTGAAGCTCGGCCCCCGTCGCGGCGATGCTGCCCCGATGGCCATCATCGAGCTCGTTTGATCTGACACACAAAAAGACCGCCTGCGGGCGGTCTTTTTTATATGGTCTCTCCCGTGCGACACGGGGGAGGGGGACCGCGATAGCGGTGGAAGGGGCGCCTGTGCCAACTATACCAAACTATCCCACTGTCGGATCCTGTGCAAGAATCGGCGCAAGCACATCCTCGTCCTCGGTGACGAAGAGTGTCTTTTCGTTGATGAAGCGGACGAAGCCGGGGACGGCACCCGAGGGCTTCTTGACGAAGCGGACGGTGGTGTAGTCGACGGGGACGTTCGAGGAGCCGCGCGCCTTACTGAAATGTGCGGCAATCTGCGCGGCGAGGTGGAGGGATGTCTCACTCGGCTCGTCTCCGTTTGTCCGCAGAATGACGTGCGAGCCGGGAATGTCGCGGACGTGCAGCCATACGTCTGTGGGGGTGGCGGTCTTAAATGTGAGTGTGTCGTTCTGGACATTGTTCTTGCCGACGAGAATGATGCTGCCATCGGGGGCGGTAAAGGAGAACGGATGCGCACGGCGGTCTTTGCTGCGCTTTGGCAGTTTTTCGTGGAGGTAACCCGAGGTAATCAGCTCGTCCTGTATCTCTGCGATCTCGGCGAGACGCGTGGAGGAGTCAAGGGATGCCTCGATGCTCTCAAGGTGGCGGATGTTCGCCATGCAGTGCTCCTGTTGGACGGCGAGCAGCTGTTGGGCACGCTTCAGCTTGTCGTATTTCTTGTAGTACGCCTGCATATTTGCGATGATGCCGATGCGGCGGTCAAGTGGAATCGTCAGTGTTTCGCCTGTCTCGCTGTAGATGTTCGGGACGGTGATTTCATCGTCGGCGTGGTCACTGTACTGATACTGATAGGTCATCAGGTTGTCGGCATAGATTTTCTGTTCCTCGGCATTCTCAGCCGCCGCAATCTCTGCGCCAAGCTTGTCATATTTCTCTCGTGCGCGCGCGAGCTCGGTGCGCACGAGACGACGAAAGCGTTCGCGGTCGGGGATGACATAGCTGCCGAGGCGTTTGTCTGCGTCGATCATCAGTGCACTGAGCGTGCGATAGGAGCTGCGCTGGGTATTGGGAAGTTCGCTGAGGGGGAATGCCGCCATCGCCGTAACTTTGCCGTTCTCCTCAAGACGCAGGGAGGGAACAGGCTCTTTCATCCATGTACGCAGCTCATTGAGTGCGTGGGAAATCTCGGCAAAGTCCGCAGCGTCCAGTTCGGAGACGCTGATGTTCGGTGCAAGTCCCGCGAGAAAGCAGATCTCCTTTGCTGAGATGGGACCAAAGCCGAGGACAGAGCCAATAAGGGCTTGAAAGAGTTTTGCCTCACTGTCCGACTGTATGCGTGTGATAATGTCTGCGATGTCTGCCGTAAAGAGATCATATTTGTCCTGTACGGGCGGGAGGGTATAGGGAATGCCCTTGAAGACGGTGCGCACGCGGCTCGTATTCTCGCCGATGCGGCGCAGAGCCTCGGTGATGATACCGTCCTCGTGGAGGATGATGTTGCTGTATTTGCCGATGAGTTCGAGGGTGAGGGTGCGCGTTGTGATGCGCCCGCCGCCCGCGATTACGTCGATGTCGAGGTGAATGATGCGGTCGCGTCCCTCCTGCCGCACGGCGGCGATGCGTCCCGTTTCGAGCTGTTTCCTGAGGAGCATGACGAAGGTTGGCGGCTCGGCTGGATTCTCGGGTGCATTCTCGATGAGATGTGCGGATGGATTGCTTGCGTTGGTGTTGATATAGAGAAGCAGGTTTTCCCCCGGCTGGCGCACGGAAAGGACGATGGACTGCTTATTTGGCTGGTTAATTTTATCGATGCGCCCGCCCGTGAGTGCGTCCGCGAGTTCACGTGCGAGGGCGGACATGGAGAAGCCGTCAAGGCTCATAGTAGTACCTCTTTATATTCTAAACGTCATACGGATGCCACGCGAACGCCTCGTTGCGCAAGTGATCGCGCTCTTGTACGCTTAAGGAATCGCTGATAAAATGAAGTCCGTCGGATTAGTGCAGATTTTTTGTCCTGTCAAGGAGACAAACCGGACGCATAGCAAGGGCTATGTGGAGGATTTGTCGACACAGACAGGGCGAAAAAGATGTGCTAAGACGGCGCGGCTGAATTTATCAGTGCTTCCTTAAATACCGTCGGAGTTCTTAAACGCGCTTCGCTTGAACGAAAGAACTCCAACGGGGCGTACCGAGCGCTTTACTCACTTGCTTCACTAGGGTTCGCTTTGGTACTCCGTAATCTTTTATACTCTACAGAAAATTATACACGTCAATCATACAATAGGCAAGCGTTGCGCCTTGCACGCGCGGGGATTTCATAGTACAATACGTGCAGCAAGGCGGTGTGATAGATGAAGTTTACAAAATGGCAGGGCTGCGGCAACGATTTCGTGGTCGTGGACTTCCTGGATAAAGAGCCGATTGACTTTGCGGCACTCGCGGTGAAGATGTGCGATCGGCATTTCGGCATCGGTGCGGATGGTCTGATGGTGGTCTGCCCCTCGGAGACGGCGGATGTGCGGATGCGCGAGTTCAATCCGGACGGAACGGAGCCGGAGATGTGCGGGAACGGGATTCGCTGTTTCGCGCGGTATCTCTATGACTATGGGCGCATGAAAACGCAGCAGTTCACGATTGAGACGCTCGCGGGGACGATGGTGCCGCGCGTGATCACGCAGGACGGTGCAGTGACGGCGGTCGAGGTGGATATGGGCGGGCCTGTGCTCGAAGGGGAGAAAATCCCCGTAGCGGGCTTCGGTGCGGAACGTGTTATCGCGCAGCCGCTCATGGTCGATGGCACGGAGTATAGAATGACTTGTGTGTCGATGGGCAATCCCCATTGCGTGATCTTTGTGGACGATGCAGAGGGTTTCCCTCTTTCGGAACTGGGGGCGCAGTTCGAGAATCATCCTGCATTTCCGCGCAAGATCAATACGGAGTTTGTCGAGGTGAAGAGCCGCACGCATGCGCGCATGCGCGTCTGGGAGCGCGGCGCGGGCATTACACTCGCGTGTGGGACAGGAACGTGCGCGACGCTGACGGCGGGCGTGCTGAACGATGTGCTTGACCGTGCGGCGGACATTGAGGTCGACGGCGGAATCATTCATGTGGAGTGGCGTGCGGACGGGCATATCCTTATGACGGGACCCGCCGAGCCGGTCTTTACGGGTATATGGCAGGGTTCGCTATGAGTGCGCCGCGCAGGAGCATGACGGGCTACGGTGCGGGCACGGCGGAGACAGCAGACTACCGTGTCACGGTTGAGATCAAGGCGGTCAATCAACGATTCCTTGAGATTGCACCGCACATGCCGCGCGCGTTCGGCGCGTGGGAGAACGATTTGCGTGATCTCATCCGCACGCGTGTTGCCCGCGGTAAGCTCGATATCTATGTGAACTTCGAGGATCGCAGTGAAAAGCAGTACGATGTCCATGTCAATGAGGGACTGGCGCGTGCGTACTATGCGGCACTCGGAAAGGTCGCCCGCGCGGTGGATGCACCGCTGAATGACGGCGTGCGGATGACAGCGGAGTATGAGGGCGTGATCTCGGTGCGTGAGCAGGCGGATATCGTGGGGGGGCGCGCGGTATTTCTGGATGCCACAGAGCAGGCACTTGCGGCGCTCGATGCGATGCGGCTCGCCGAGGGCGCGCATATCGCGTGCGACTTTGAGAAGCGCCTTGCACGCCTCGAAGATCAGCGGATGCAGGTGAAGGAGATCGCGCCCACGATTGTCGCGGACTACCGTGCGCATCTCGCGGAGGTGCTTGCGGAGTTCAAGGAAGTCACGCCCGATGAAACACGTATCGTGCAGGAGGCGGCACTCTATGCCGATCGTGTGAACATCACGGAGGAGCTCGTACGGCTTGCGAGCCATTTCGCCCAGTTCCGCGCGATTCTCGCCGAGGCGGAGCCCGTTGGGCGACGGCTGGACTTTCTCCTGCAGGAGATCAATCGTGAGACGAATACGATTGGCTCGAAGGCGAACAATGCTGCCGCACAGCAGATCGTTGTCGCGATGAAGAACGAGGTCGAGAAACTGCGTGAGCAGGTACAGAACTTGGAGTGAGCATGGAGACGGTCAATATCGGATTCGGCGACATCGTCCTCGCGGGGCGCATGGTCGCCATCGTTGCGCCGACTTCCATGTCCGCAAAGCGCATGGTGCAGGATGCGCGTGATGTGGGGCGTCTCATTGACGCAACGTACAAGCGGCGGACGCGCGCCGTCATCGTTCTGGACAGCGGTCACATTGTGCTCTCGGCGCTCCTGCCGGAGACGATTGCGGGACGCATGACAACGAAGGAGGACGCAGAGTGAAAAAGGGACTTCTCATTGTGATTTCGGGTGCGTCCGGCACGGGCAAGGGCACGGTCTGCAAGGAGCTGCTCACGCGTGAGGCAGGCATTGCCTATTCCGTCTCTGCAACCTCACGCGCGCCGCGTGAGGGTGAGATGGATGGGCGCGAATACTATTTCCGCACGCGCGAAGCGTTCGAGGCGATGATTGCGGCGGGGGAATTCCTCGAGTACGCGGATGTGTACGGCAACTACTACGGCACGCCGCTTGCCCCAATTGAGGAACGCCGCGCGGCGGGGGAGGACATCCTGCTCGAGATCGACACGCAGGGGGCGCTGAATGTGATGGAGCGCTGCCCTGACGGGACGTTCATCTTTCTCCTGCCGCCCTCGCTTGAAGAATTGCAGCGTCGCATTACGGGGCGTGGGACGGAGTCGGAGGAGAGCCTCGCGCGGCGTCTTGCGGCGGCGCGTGATGAGATACAGCTCGGCAAGCGTTATCGCTACGCTGTGCTGAACGATACGGTGGAGGCAGCGACGGATCGGATTCAGACGATCCTTGCGGCGGAGCGCCTGCGTGCGGATATGGATCCTGAGCAGTTTGAAATTTGAAAGATAGAGGTACAGCAATGAAGACGAATGTGGAAATCGGTATGGTGAATCCCTCGACGGATGAGCTGCTGACGAAGGTGGACAGCCGCTACGGCGTGGTTGTGCTCGCGGCAAAGCGTGCGCGGCAGCTGCTCGAGGGTGACCCCGTGAAGTCCGAGCGTGCACGCTCGACGAAGAATGTGACGAATGCCTTTGAGGAGATCGCAGAGGGCAAGATCAGCTATGACCTCTGCAAGGAGAGCGTCTGACGTGGGAGTACTCACAGGGCGGCGCATCGTCCTCGGTGTGACGGGCGGCATTGCCGCATACAAGGCGGTCGAGATTGCGAGCCGCCTCAAAAAGGCGGGAGCAGACGTGCGCGTCATCATGACGCGGGCGGCGTGCTCCTTTGTCACGCCGCTCACATTCCGTGAGATCACAGGTGCGCCTGTCGCAGAGACGATGTGGGGCGAGCCACATCATCACGTCGAGCACATTGCCCTCGCAGAGTTCGCAGAACTCGTCCTCGTCGCGCCCGCGACGGCGAACTTCATCGCAAAGGCGGCGGCGGGCATTGCGGATGATATGCTGACGACGAGTGTGCTCGCCACGCGCGCACCGCTCGTCATTGCGCCCGCGATGAATACGGGCATGTGGGAGAACTCCGTCACGCAGGAGAACGTACGCCGCCTCACAGAGCGCGGCACGCAGATCATCCCGCCCGCCGTCGGACAGCTTGCCTGCGGCACAACGGGCGCGGGACGTCTGCCCGAACCTGAGGAAATCGTTCGCATCGTCGAGGCGTATTTTGCGAGTGCGCAGAGCCTTGCGGGGCGTCGCATCCTCGTGACGGCGGCGGGTACGGAGGAGCCGCTCGACCCTGTGCGCTACCTTGGTAATCGCTCGACGGGACGCATGGGCTTCGAGGTCGCCGCCGAGGCGGCACGGCGTGGTGCAGAGGTTGTGCTCGTTGCAGGGCCGACACCGATTGCGACACCTGCGGGTGTGCGGCGCGTCAATGTGCGCAGTGCGCGCGATATGCATGCGGCGGTGTTCGCGGAGTACGACAGTATGGATGCTGTCATTAAGGCGGCTGCAGTCGCGGATTACCGTCCTGCAGAGACGGCGGAGCACAAGATCAAGAAGTCGGACGGCGAACTCACGCTGACCCTCACGCGCAATCCCGACATCCTCTATGAGCTCGGGCAGAAGAAACGGCATCAGATTCTCGTTGGATTTGCGGCAGAGACGCAGAATGTCGCGGAGTATGCGCGCGGGAAACTCGCAAAGAAGAACCTCGACTTTATCGTCGCGAACAATGTCGCGGAGAAGGATGCGGGCTTTGGTGTTCCGACGAATCACGTACAGATTTTCTTTGCGGACGGGCGCGCAGAGGATCACCCGTTGATGGCGAAATCCGCGCTTGCGGGTGTGATATTGGATCGGCTGGAGGAAGCGCTGAAAAACAAAAATGAGAAGAATGTGTGAAAATAGCCCTTGACAACGCCCCATACATTCGTTACAATGCGACGTATAGAAGAGAATATACCTCATCCAGAGCAGTGGAGGGAATGGCCCGATGAAGCTGCGGCAACCATGGCGACTGCGCCAACGGTGCCAATTCCTTTAGGCGAAGCGCCTATGAGATGAGAGCGGCAGTAAAAAGCCTCCCTTATCTTAGCGGGGAGGCTTTTCTTATGCGGATGAGGATTTCAAAGTTTTTACGAACTAAGGGAGGTTCCAAATGAAGAAGATGCTTTTTACATCTGAGTCTGTCACTGAGGGGCATCCGGATAAGCTCGCCGATCAGATTTCGGACAGCATTCTGGATGCGATTCTCGCGCAGGATCCGCAGGGGCGCGTTGCGTGTGAGACGCTTGTCACGACAGGACAGGCACATGTGGTCGGCGAGATCTCGACGACCTGCTATGCGGATATTCCGAAGATCATCCGTCAGACCGTGCGCGAAGTCGGCTACACGAATGCAAGCTATGGCTTTGACGCTGATACCTGCGGCATCCTTGTCTCGCTCGACGAGCAGTCGCCGGACATCGCACAGGGCGTCAATCAGGCGATTGAGTCCCGCGAGGGCAATATGGATGCGGCTGACGCAATCGGCGCGGGCGATCAGGGCATGATGTTCGGCTATGCGACGAACGAGACGCCTGAGTATATGCCGCTCACGACGGTGCTTGCCCATAAGCTTGCGCGC
The DNA here is from genome assembly GCF_014250475.1 of Selenomonas timonae. Lineage (NCBI taxonomy): Bacteria > Bacillati > Bacillota > Negativicutes > Selenomonadales > Selenomonadaceae > Centipeda > Centipeda timonae. The sequence continues at coordinate 1,104,531 of NZ_CP060204.1, forward strand.
CGCCTCACGGATGTGCGCAAGGACGGCTCGCTAAAGTATCTGCGTCCCGACGGCAAGACGCAGGTCACGGTTGCCTATGAGGACGGCAAGCCCGTCTATGTCGACACGGTCGTTATCTCGACGCAGCACGACGAGGATGTCGATCTCGCGACGATCCGCAAGGATATGATCGAGAAGGTCATCAAGGAGATTGTTCCGGCGGAGCTGCTGCGCGCGGAGACGAAGTATTTCGTCAACCCGACGGGCAAGTTCGTCATCGGCGGTCCGCACGGCGACTCGGGGCTCACGGGGCGCAAGATCATCGTCGATACATATGGCGGCTGGGCACGTCACGGCGGCGGTGCGTTCTCGGGCAAGGATCCCACGAAGGTTGACCGCAGTGCGGCGTATGCGGCGCGCTATGTTGCGAAGAACATTGTTGCAGCAGGGCTTGCAGATCGCGTTGAGATTCAGCTTGCGTACGCGATTGGCGTGGCGCATCCCGTCTCCATCATGGTGGACACGTTCGGCACGGGCAAGATCGACGATGAGAAGATCGTCGCGCTCGTGCAGAAGACGTTCGACCTGCGTCCTGCGGGCATCATCAAGATGCTCGACCTGCGCCGTCCCATCTATCGCCAGACGGCGGCGTACGGACATTTCGGCCGCACGGATGTCGATCTGCCGTGGGAGAATACGGATAAGGCAGAGCTGCTGAAGAAGGAAGCGGGGCTGTAAGCCGTACAGCAGAATAAAATAAGGCTGTCGCACGAAATTTTATTCGGCGGCAGCCTTTCCTTTATGAAACGAGGTGACATATGACAGAGACGGAAATCATGGATTTTGCGCGTGGTGAATTCGAGTGGCTACACGCACATCCCGAACTTGCCTATGAGGAGTTCGAGACGACGGCGCGCCTGCGTGCAGCATTTGAACATGCAGGGATTCGTGTACTTGATCTGCCGCTTGCAACGGGTCTGATCTCTGCGATCGGCACGGGAAAGCCCATCGTCGCCCTGCGCACGGATATCGACGCGCTGCCTGTTCACGAGGAGACAGACCTGCCGTATCGCTCGCAGTACGAGGGAAAGATGCACGCCTGCGGGCATGACTTTCACATGGCGTCGGTACTCGCGGCGGCGCTCCTTCTCAAGGAGCGTGAGGCAGAGCTTGCGGGTACGGTCTATATCGTCTGTCAGCCAGCAGAGGAAGCGCCGGGCGGTGCGCGTACCGTACTCAATACAGGCGCGCTCGCCGATGTTGCGGCGATCTTTGGCATTCATGCGCGTCCCATCTACCCAGTGGGCACGCTCGGACTCTGCACGGGCGGCATGATGGCATCCGTGGATAAATTCGAGATCACATTCCACGGTGTTGGCACGCACGCGGCACAGCCGGATCGCGGCTGTGATCCCATCGTCATGGCGGCACAGTTTGTGACGGCGGCGCAGACGATTGCGGCGCGGAACATCAGCCCCCTGCGCCCCGCCGTCGTTAGCGTGACGCATATCGAGGCAGGGACGACGTGGAACGTCCTGCCCGAGCGGGCATGGATGGAGGGGACGATACGCCTCTTTGACGCGGATGACCGTGCGCTCGTGAAGGAGCGCGTCGCCTCACTTGCCGAGGGGATTGCGGCAGCATTCGGCGGACGTGCAGAGGTCACATGGACGGCAGGGCCGCCCGCTGTTGTGAATACGGAGCGTTGGAACACGCTCGCGCGGGAGACGGCGGCAGAGGAGGACTTTGCTGTAGTGGATGCCATGCCGTGGATGGCGGGCGAGGACTTCGCCTACTATCAGGAAGCGATGGAGACTTGCTTTGCATTCGTCGGCACAGGACTCTCCCCCGAGAACCATCATCCGAAATTCGCGGTCGACCCTGCCGCGATCCCGCAGACGGCACACTATCTTGCGTGCATGGCGGAGGAGGCGTTGCGGCGGCTGAGATAAAAATAGGGGCTGTTGCACGAAGGTAAATTTATCTTTGTGCAACAGTCCATCTTTTCGTATAGGGGCAGATCGGCGAAACAACGGTGATGAAAACTTGTACCTCTATAGAAATAGGGCACACGAATAAGGACGATTGCAATACTCGCCCTTATTCGTGTGCCCTTATTGGTTTCTTTCCAACGTCTTCTTATGCCGCTTCTCTCAATGATACCAGATGCCGCTCCAACGTGCCGCTCTGTATCTTTTGATGCAGTTTGAAGACGTTGTGTGCCAGTGCCAGCAGAATCGTCTCACCCAAGACATTCGCACGCCCCCTCGTAAGAAAGCGGCGAAATCCAAAGGCTCCCTTGATCTGTGCAAAGACACCCTCTGCTTGGATACTGCGGTTCATCCGCAGGACGATTCCTTCCGTGCTCTTGGTCCGTGCAAGGTTCTTTGCACGCTCTCGTTGAAAGACCTTGGCAACCTCCAATCTCTTGGTTCGTTCCTCCATTGGTATCTTGCTGTGGTTGCCATGGATGCACTGCTTCTTTCTTTCGCAGCCGTTGCAGTCGGTACACGTGTACATGGTCTTTTCGCTCACATACCCGCGCGCACTCTTTGTCCTGCGCGTCCCCGTCACAACAAGTCGCCGCCCCTCAGCGCACCGGTAGACATCCTCCGCCGCAAGGTAGTTCATGTTCTCCCGCCGCCCGATGTCCTGCTTCCATTTGCGCTTCTTGCTCACTTCGTAGTTGTTCGGCTTGATGTAGGAGGCCTGTCCCTTTTCCCTCAAATACAGGTAGTTCTCCTCACTCTCATATCCTGCATCGGCGACGAGTTTTCGGCTCCTTTTTCCGATGTGTGCATGAAAATCCTCCAAAAACGGGATGAGTGTCCGTGTATCTGTTGGGTTCGGGTAAACACCTGCCCATACGATAAAGGATGCCTCCACGCCATATTGCAGATTATATGCCGGCTTTAACTGACCGTTCTTCATTGCATCTTCTTTCATCCGCATGAAGGTTGCTTCATAATCTGTCTTGGAAAAGCTGTTGCGCTCCCCACAGATGTGCAGTTTCTCTGTGTAGTCCTTCAGACGGCTGCCGTAACAGTCCAATGACTCCATGGTACGCTGAAGCACGGTCTTTCGTCTTCCACTCCCGTAAACGAAGATGATGTTTTGCTCTTTTTGGATGCGTTTCAAACGTCGGCGCAGACGTTTCAGATGGTGCAGGCGAATCTCAGAGCCACGGCGCAGGTGAATACCGAACTCTTTTTCTACGCCGGCAAGAAAGGTGTCGAGTTTCTCCATGAGTTTGGTACGGTTCTTTGCAACGCCTTTTTTCCAAACGAAGGTGTACTTGCCCGCAACGGCTTCGATCTTTGTACCGTCGACAAAGAGGTTCTCAAACGAGATGGCTCCAACGGATGCAAGAAACTGTGCCATTTGTGCCAGAATCTCCTTGGCGCAGGGGGCAAAGTGATCCCTGCGAAAACGGGCAATGGTTGTGTGATCCGGTGCGGGTTGCCCTTCGAGCAGATACATGAAGTGGATGTCCCTTAGGCATACCTCCTCGATGCGGCGGGAACTGTAGATTTGATTCATGTATGCGTAGATGAGGATGGCAAGCAGCTGATGCGGTGATACGAGATTCCGCTCGGCACGCCGAAAGCTCCTGTACAGTGGTGTAAGATCCATTTGATGGATGCAGTGGAGCAGGAGGCGAACGGGATCGTCCTTCTTGATTTGAAATTCAAAGTTGAGGGGGAGGCTGGGTTGAAATGTGCCTCCGTAGGATGTATAATCCTTATGTAAAATTTGTTGCATACTCATATTTTACGCCAGAAGCCGGTGTTTGAAAACACCGGCTTCTGGGTTTTTTGCACAAAATTTGAGGCTGCTGCACGTTGGTTTCGTGCAACAGCCCCTATTTTTATTTCTTTGGTTTCAGCCCAATCGTCAGTTCATTCACAACCGGAATGCGCTCACCGATCTTTCGCACTATCACAGCTGCTAACAGCGTGAGGAGCAGCGTAGCCATATACATGGAGAGCGCAATCGGTGCAGTCAGTACATAGCCCGCGCCATGAATCATCATCAGCAGATAGGTGATCGCAACGGGATGCGCGAGATAGATGAAGTAGGAGTGTTTTCCGAGGAGTTGGAACGCACGCCCGAGGGCATTCTCCGTCCCGAGACGGGTAAAGAACGCAAAGAGTGCAAGCGTTGCGCCGATCGTGTAGAAGATGCCGAGCGGCGAGAGCTGATGCGCTGTGTAGATGCCCTCGAGCGGTGTATATCCGTCCACGAGGATGAGCTTGTAGTACCACGCGAGGAGTGCGCCGAGACTGACGATGCCGAGCGCATAGAGCCGCGCTGTATTGCGCTCCATCCATGCACGGAACGCATCGAAATGGAGCGCGACATACCCACCGAGCAGGAAGATAAAGACGTAGTGCATCACCCAGTAGTTCAGTCGGTAGAACAGCAGGGCACGCAGCAGCGTCCCTTCGGGCAGCCCGTAGACGTAGAGATTGAATGCCGTGCTGAAGCTCGACCAGTAGTCGAATCCAATCTGTACGAGCAGGATCACGGCGAGCAACGGCAGCGTCATACGTGCGAGCAGGATCCGCCAGAGCGGCATCAGCAGGTAGAACCAGATCAGGATCACCATGAAGTAGAGTTGGTACTTTGCATTTCCGAAAAAGAGGATGCCCGGCAGCGCGGTGAGTGGCGGAAAGCCGACTCCGTAGGCGTATGCGTCATGAATCAGGTAGAAGAGCGACCATACGAGGTAGGGGATCATGACCGCGCGTCCACGTCGCACGAGGAAATCCCGATAGGAAAAGGGAGCGGAGGGCGACTGTCCATAGAACAGTCCGAACGCCGAGATAAAGAAAAAAATCGGCACGCTGAAGCGCGTGCCGATGTCAAAAAGCGCTACAAGATGAATGTTGGGCGATGGATTCGCGAGGTACTCCGCGCCGATGTGAATGCCAATCACGCCCATCATGGAGATGCCGCGAATCGCCTCAACGGCGGACACCCGCCCCCGTTTACTCGATGACATAGGTGATGCTCGCCGAAGCCTCGAAGGAAAGTTCGCCCGCCGTAATGGGCGTCGCGGCATCGTACGCCTCCTTTGCCATCATCATGGGCATATAGTTGTGCGACGTGTGGGACTGCGTATCTGCGTGGACATTCAGAATGCGGACAATACGTACGCCGAGCGCACGTGCCACGGCATCCGCCTTGCTGCGTGCATCACGCGCGGCATCGGCAAGCGCGGCGTTCTTTGCCGCACTCGGATCGCTCGCCGAGAATTCGAGGGAATCCACGCGATTCGCGCCGTTTGCGAGTGCCGTGTCAATCACCTTGCCCACATTCGTGAGATTACGCACCTTGACGACGACTGCATTCGTCACTGTGTAGCCCGTCGTGACGCTGCGCCCGTTGTCCTTTACGTCGTAGATCGGGGAGAAATCATAGCGCGTCGTCTGAATATCGCGCTCTGCGATGCCAAGTGCCTTTAGTGCAGACTGTACCTGCGTCGCCTGTGCTGCATTGTCCGCGTGCGCCTTTGCCGCGTCCCTTGCCTCCGTGATAACGCCCAACGTGACCTCAGCCATATCGGGCGCCATACGTGCAACACCGAAACCATTCATCGTGAGTGTCGGCATCATCTCCTCTGCCGCAGCCGTACCCGTCGGCAGGACGATCGCGAGCGCGAAAATCGCTGCACATACCAGCGATCCCAATGAAATACGCTTCATAGAAATCCTCCAATCTCCTGATGGTAGCTAATAAAACTATATTTTATTATAGCATACGCTCACAGAAGATGAATGAGAATGGAATTAGGCGGCTCCCGCGAGCAGCTCCTCGTTGTACTTCTTTGCCGCAATATACGCCCAGATCGCGCAGATCGGGAGCGTGAGGAGGCATCCCATGCCGAGCGTGAGGAAGCCGACCACGACATTGACAATGAACATCACAAGTGCACCTTTAAGTGTTGAGTAGCACATGCCGAGCGGCCCGAAGAAGAGCGCAAGCCCTGCCGCAAGCCCGACATTCTTCGTCGACTTCACAATGATTGTCTGCGGCTTCTGTACATTCTGTTCCTGATCCATAATCATATCTCCCTTTCCCATAAACCATAAAATGGTAACAATTACCTGCTCGAGTATAATCGAAAAGTACACGAATTGCAAATAGGAGAACCGTCCCGTTTCCACAAAGAAATTCTCATGAGGGTTTGCGATTGGATGTTGAATTTGTTAAAATAAATGACAACAAGACGGACAGAACGGATAGGAGTACCGCGATGCGTATACTGCTGGCGAATTTTGCGAAGATGGTCGGGGACAGCGGCGGTCTTGCCAAGGTGAATGTGGCATTTGCCAACGAAATGGTGCGGCGCGGTCATGCGGTGACGACAGCCTACAGCGATGACCGCGAGGGCGACTTCTTCTACCCGCTCGATCCGCGCGTCACGGCCTACAATCTGCGCCACTTTCGTGGGCAGACGCATCTCTATTCCCTGAGCTACAAGGTGCGGCGGGAGATTCTACGCGCATTCAGTCAAAAGGCCGGGCGCGCCGTGAACAATGACTTTACGGAGAAGTATCTGCTGCCTCATGTGCAGACCATCCTCGAGGAGACAGTGCCCGAGGTGATTATTTCCTTTCAGCCCGCCTCGGCAAAGAGCCTGCTCTCAGATCTGCATACGAAGATCCCTGTCATCACGATGTCGCACGGCGACCCCGAGGACTATTTTCACACATATCCGACCGCCGAGCTCCCCTCACTCTCTCTGAGTGCCGTCTGTCAGGTGCTGTTGCCGAGCTTTGCGGAGCATCTGAAGGCACATCTGCCTGAGGCACGCGTCGAGGTCATCGGCAACGTTGTCCCACAGTATGAGGAACAAGCGGATCTGCAGCGCGAAAAAGAAAAATACAAAATCATCTTTGTCGGGCGCATGGTACGTAACCACAAGCGACCGCATCTGCTCATCGAGGCGTTCATCAAGATTGCCGCAGAGTTCCCCGACTGGACGCTCGAACTCTGGGGCGCAGAGGACGACAAGCGGTATCAAAAAGAGTTACAGGCGATGATCGAAAGAGCAGGGCTTGCAGAGCGCATTTTGTTCTGCGGTACAACAATGAATGTGCCCGCCGTGCTCGCCGATGCCGATCTCTATGTCATGCCGAGCGCCTACGAGGCCTTCGGACTCTCCCTCGCCGAGGGGATGAGCATGGGACTTCCTGTCGTCGGCTATCGGAACTGTGTCGCCGTCAACGAGCTGATTCGTGACGGCGATAACGGACTCCTTGCGGCAGACGGTGCAGATGCGCTTGCAGAACGTATGGCGCTCCTCATGCGTGACCGCGATCTCCGCGTACGGATGGGCGCAGCGGCACGTGGCTCCATGCGCGCCTATGCACCCGAGATCATCTGGACAAAGTGGGAGAATCTGATGCGTGAGGTTGCTGCCCCACATGATTCCTCTAAAATCCAAAGTTAGGGAATCGCTGATAAAATGAAGTCCGTCAGATTGGCGTAGATTTTTTCGTCCGAACAAGGAGGCAAACCGGACGCATAGCAAGGGCTATGTGGAGGATCGCGGGCACAGTACGGGCAAAAAAGATGCGTCAAGATGGCGTAGCTGAATTTATCAGTGCTTCCTCAATGATTGCAGCGAATAACTTGCTTTTGACTTTTTGTCATTTTTGGTGTACTATATTCACAGTTTGGAATTGCATACTTTAGAGAACTATGCAAAATAATCGAATACAAGGGGAGAATGATACTATGGCAAAGGAAACATTTGAGTTTCAAGCCGAGACAAAGCAGTTGCTCGATCTGATGATCCACTCGATCTATACGAACCGCGAGATTTTTCTGCGTGAGCTGATTTCGAATGCGTCGGATGCGATGGACAAGCTGCATTTCGAGAGCCTGACGAACCGCGATATGCTCGAGGGGAATGAAAACTATGAGATTTTCCTCGTTCCCGACAAGGAGAGTAAGACACTGACGATCTCGGACAGTGGCATCGGTATGTCGCGTGCGGAGGTTGTGGAGAACATCGGTACGATTGCAAAGTCGGGCACGAAGGCGTTCATGGAGCAGCTTGCCAAGGCGAAGGAGGAGAGCGGCGGCACAGCTGACAAGGAGCTGATCGGGCAGTTCGGCGTGGGCTTCTACTCGGCATTTATGGTCGCGGAGCGTGTGACGATTGTGACGCGCCGTGCGGGCGAGCAGCAGGCAACGCGCTGGGAGTCGGCAGGCGACGGCAGCTATACGATTGAGGATGCGGAGAAGGAGCAGCGCGGCACGACGGTGACGATCCACCTCGCGAAGGAGTTCACGGAGGGCGAGACGGACTACACGGATACGTTCGAGCTCGAGAGCCTCGTGAAGAAGTATTCGGACTATGTGCGCTATCCGATCCGCATGAATGTCACGACGGAGGAGATGCCGCGCGACGATGAGGGCAAGGTCATCGAGGGCGCGGAGAAGATCAAGAAGACGGAGCTGCGCACACTGAACTCGATGCAGCCGCTCTGGACGCGTGCAAAGTCGGAGATCAAGGCGGAGGAGTACAACGATTTCTTCCGTGACCAGTTCCACGAGTGGGAAGCACCGATGGAGGTGTTCCACACGAAGGCGGAGGGGACAGTCGAGTACACGGCACTCCTTGAGATCCCTGCGCGTGCGCCGTTCAACCTCTATCAGGCAGACTATGAGCCGGGCATTCAGCTCTACTCGCGCCACGTCTTCATCATGGACAAGTGCAAGGATCTCCTGCCGGACTATCTGCGGTTCGTCAAGGGGCTCGTGGACTCTCCCGACCTCTCGCTGAACATCTCGCGTGAACTTCTGCAGCAGAGCCGTGAGCTCAAGACCATCGGACGTGCGCTTGAGAAAAATGTGCTCAAGGCACTCGGCAAGAAGCTTGAGAAAAACCGTGAGGACTACGAAAAGTTCTGGAACGAATACGGGCGGATGCTGAAGATCGGCATCTACAACAGCATGTACGTGGGGCGCGACACGGTGGACAAGCTGAAGGATCTCCTGCTCTTCCACAGCTCGAAGGAGGGGGCGCTTGTCTCCCTCAAGGAGTATGTTGCGCGTATGCCCGAGAGCCAGAAGAGCATCTACTATGCGACGGCGAAGGATCAGGCGACGATTGAACAGCTGCCGCAGATGGAGCAGCTGCGCGAGCGCGGTCTGGAGGTGCTCTTCCTGCTCGACCCCGTGGATGAGTTTGCAATCGAGACGGTGCATGAGTACGAGGGGAAAAACTTCCACTCGATCAGCCGTGGCGATCTCGATCTAGGAGATGCGGAGAGCGAGGCGGCGAAGAAGGAGACCGAGGATATCGCCAAGGCGAACGACGATCTCATCAAGGATGTGAAGGAAGCCATCGGGGATAAGATCGCGGAGGTCAAGATCTCGCAGCGTCTGCGCTCGAGCGCGGTCTGTCTGGTCGCGGATGAGGCAGGGCCGTCGCTGTCGATGGAGCAGACCTTTGCCGAGATGAACAATCCGATGTTCAAGGCACGGCGCATTCTCGAGATCAACCCGCATCACGACCTCTTTGCGAAGCTGAAAGAGGTGCACGCAGCGGGCAAGGACAGCGAGGAGTTCAAGGACTACTGCGACTTGCTCTATACGCAGGCACTGCTGATTGAGGGCATCTTGCCGGAGAATCCCGTCGCCTTTGCGCAGAAGCTCGCAAAGATGATGGCAAAATAAGGAGAAGCTGTGGAAGTCGAACTCTTTTCGTCGCAGTTCTTTGTGGCACTCTTTTCGATCATCGTGCTCGACCTCGTGCTCGCGGGGGATAATGCCGTCGTTATTGCAATGGCATCCAACCGTTTGCCCACACACCTCCGAAAGCGTGCGATCTACGTCGGTACGGCGGGTGCGATTATCATCCGTCTGATCATGACGTACTTCGCCGTGCAGCTGCTCTCTGTGCCTTACTTGCAGGCACTCGGGGGACTGGTGCTGCTGCCGATTGCGGTGAAGCTGATGAAGCCGTCGGGCGGCGAGGAGCATATTGAGGCAGCAGAGACGTTTGCAGGAGCGGTCAAGACGATCATCATTGCCGATGCGGCAATGGGCATTGACAACGTGATTGCGATCGCCGGAGCGTCGCATGGCGATTTTCTGCTCGTTGTGCTTGGTCTTATCATCAGCATCCCTATTGTGGTCGGCGGGAGTCAGCTCATTGGGAAACTCATGGATAAATATCCCGTGCTCGTCGTGCTCGGTACTGCCATTCTCGGCTGGACGGGCGGTGCGATGATCGTACATGACCGCACGATCGGCGTGATGATATTGGAGGCTGTCCCACAGGCGGCGACACTCCTGCCCGCGGCACTCGCGGGAGCAGTGTGCGGCATCGGCGGATGGCTGCGTCAGAGAGGCTGATATGGTCGGACTTGTGATTGTAACGCACAGCGCTGCGCTCGCGCACGGCGCTGCGGAGACCTGCCGCATGATGGCAAAGGATGTGCGCCTCGCAGTCGCAGGCGGCATGGAGGACGGCGGCTTCGGTACGAGCTATGCGCGAATCGTCGCCGCCATCGACGCGGTGTATACGGACGACGGCGTTGTCATCCTCATGGATGCTGGCAGCTCTATCCTCACGGTCGAGACGATTGTGGAGGAGATGCCGGAGCGTCGTCTGCGTATGGTGGACTGTCCCCTCATCGAGGGGGGCGTTGTCGCGGCGATTGCCTCGGTCTGCGGAGCAAATCTCGATGAGGTTGTACAGCGCGCGGAGGAAACGCGCAGCGCGCGCAAGATTGCCGATTGACACGGTAAACCCATAGTGTTACAATAGCATACGAACGATGCTCTTTGAGGCGGGGTGCAAATCCCCACCGGCGGTATAGCCCGCAAGCCCCTGTGAGGGGCACGATTCGGTGAGATTCCGAAGCCGACAGTGAAGGAGGCAACTCCGCAGTCTGGATGGGAAAAGGCGCGTCTATTTAGGACGATTTGTGCCGCCGGAGGAGAACTCTTCCGGCGGCATTTTTTATGAATGGGATTGTTATGAAGGAAATTGACGAATCCTATATGCGCGAGGCGCTGCGCATGGCGGCGTATGCGCGCGGGCGAACGTCGCCGAATCCGCTCGTCGGGGCGGTGATTGTGCGGGATGATACGATCGTCGCGAGCGGCTGGCATCGCGCGGCGGGGGAGCCGCACGCGGAGATTCATGCACTGCGCATGGCGGGGGAGCTGGCGCGCGGCGCGACGCTCTACGTGACACTCGAACCGTGCGCGCATCACGGACGCACGGGGCCGTGCGCCGAGGCGGTCATTGCGGCGGGCATTGCGCGCGTCGTGGTGGCGCTCTCCGACCCGAACCCGCTTGTTGCGGGGCGCGGGTTTTCCCTGCTCAGGGCGGCGGGAATCGAGGTTGTGAGCGGCGTATGTGAGGCAGAGGCGCGGCGGCAGAACGAGGTGTTTTTGAAATGGGTGACAACGAAGCACCCCTTTGTCACGCTCAAGACGGCAATGACGCTCGACGGGAAGATCGCAAGTCATACGGGCGCATCACAGTGGATTACGGGCGAGGCGGCGCGTGCGCGCGTCCATGAATGCCGCGATGTGCAGGACGCGATCCTCGTCGGCATCGGCACGGTACTCGCGGATGATCCGAGCCTCACGACGCGCCTGGAGGGGCGCACGGGACACAATCCCCCGCGCATCGTGCTCGACTCCGAGGCACGTACGCCGATTGATGCAAAACTCCTGACGGACGGCGCAGCGCCAACGGTGATTGCCGTGAGCGAGCGCGCCGACCATCGCCGTGTGAATCTCCTGCACGCGTGCGGTGCGGAGGTTGTGACGCTTGGCGCGGAGCGCGTGGACATCGGGCAGCTCCTTGACTGGCTCGGCGCACATGAAATCTCCTCACTCTTTGTCGAGGGGGGCGCGCAGGTGAACTGGTCGTTCCTCGCGGGGGGCTTCGTGGACAAGGTACACGCCTTCATTGCGCCTATGCTGATGGGCGGCACAGCAGCGCCGACACCCATCGGAGGCACGGGCTTTGACAGCCCGCAGGCGGCGCTCCGTCTCACGGATATGACGGTGGAGCAGGTGGGCGCGGATATCCTCGTTACGGGTTATCCGCGTGCAGCAGGGGGGTGACAGTGTGTTTACAGGAATCATCGAGGAGGTCGGCACGTTCGCGGGGCTTTCGGGCGGCAATATCTCTATCGGGGCACAGCTTGTCCAGTCGGATGGACACATCGGTGACAGCATTGCAGTCAACGGCATCTGTCTCACTGTCACAGCCTTCGATGCGCGCGGTTTCCGCGCGGCGGTCATGCCGGAGACCTTGCGGCGCACCTCGCTCGCAGGATTGACCCACGGCGCACCGCTCAACCTCGAGCGTGCCCTGCTCCCGACGACGCGTCTCGGTGGGCATTTCGTCAGCGGACACATCGACGGTGTGGGTGAGATCACGGAGATGTGCGAAGAGGGCAATGCGATCTTGATGACGGTTGCGGCAGACGCTGCAATTCTGCACGGGATTGTTGAGAAGGGCTCGGTTGCGCTCGACGGCATCAGTCTCACGGTCGCGGCGGTGGGGGTGCGGGATTTTACTGTCAGTCTCATCCCGCATACGCGCACGGTGACGAACCTTGGCGTCAAGCGTGTCGGCAGTTCGCTCAACATCGAGACGGACATTCTGGGCAAATATGCGCTGAAGCTGCTCGGCGGGACATCCGCCGCGAACAGCTGCGGCATTACGCAGGACTTCCTCCTGCAAAATGGATTTTAGGAGAGATACTATGTCAGATTTTGCAACGATTGAACAGGCGATTGAGGACATCAAAAACGGCAAGATGCTCGTCGTCGTTGACGATGAGGATCGCGAGAATGAGGGTGACATCATCGTCGCCGCCGAGAAGCTCACGCCCGAGCATATGAACTTTATGGCGACGCACGCACGCGGGCTGATCTGCACGCCGATCGCCGGCAGCCGACTCGACGAGCTCGAGATCGGGCAGATGGTCGAGAACAACACGGACAACCACGAGACGGCGTTCACAGTCAGCGTCGATGCCTACGATACGACGACGGGCATCTCCGCATTCGAGCGTTGCCACACGGTAAAGATGCTCATCGACCCTGCGGCAAAGCCGTCGAGCTTCCGCCGCCCCGGTCATGTCTTCCCCCTGCGCACGGTTGAGGGCGGCGTCCTCCGTCGTGCGGGGCATACGGAGGCAACGGTCGATCTAGCTCGCATGGCGGGGCTGTACCCTGCGGGCATGTGCTGCGAGATCATGGCGGATGACGGGCACATGATGCGCACGCCCGAGCTGAAGGAGTTTGCGAAGAAGCACGGGCTGAACATCATTACCATCGCCGATCTCATCGAGTACCGCAAGCATACGGAGACGTTTGTCCATCGCATTTCGGACGTGGATTTCCCAAGCAAATATGGGCATTTTCGTCTGCTTGCATATGAGAACACGCTCAACAGCCGCTGTGATCTCGCCGTTGTGAAGGGCGATGTGCGCGGTAAGGAGAACGTGCTCGTGCGCGTGCACTCGGAGTGTCTGACGGGCGATGCGCTCGGCTCGATGCGCTGTGACTGCGGTGACCAGCTGGCGGCGGCGCTCGAGCAGATTGAGGCGGAGGGCGAGGGCGTCGTCCTCTACGTTCGGCAGGAGGGGCGCGGCATTGGGCTTGCAAATAAGATGCGTGCCTACGCACTGCAGGATCAGGGGCGCGACACGGTGGAGGCGAACGTCGAGCTCGGCTTTGCACCGGATCTGCGCGACTATGGGCTCGGTGCGCAGATTCTCGCCGATCTTGGGCTCACGACGATCCGTCTCATGACGAACAACCCTGCGAAGCGCGCGGGACTTGAGGGCTACGGGCTGAAGATTGTCGAGCGTGTACCGATCGTCATGAGCACACATGACTTTGACCGCAAGTATATGACGGTGAAGAAGGAAAAGATGGGACATATCCTCAGTGATGAGGAATTGGGAGGAAACTGACATGGCAAACATAATCGAGGGCTACATCAGCGGAAAAGGGCGTAAATTCGGCATTGTCGCCGCACGGTTCAACGAGTTCATTGTAGGGAAACTCGTCAGCGGTGCGCTCGATACGCTCCACCGTCACGAGACGGCGGATGCGGACATCGACGTCGCGTGGGTGCCGGGCGCGTTCGAGATTCCGCTTGCGGCGAAGAAGATGGCGGAGAGCGGCAAGTACGACGCCGTCCTCTGCCTCGGTGCGGTCATTCGCGGCTCGACAACGCATTACGATTACGTCTGCAATGAGGTGTCGAAGGGCGTCGCGCAGGTCGGGCTGCAGACGGGTGTGCCGACGATCTTCGGCGTCGTGACGACGGAGAACATCGAGCAGGCAATCGAACGCGCGGGCACGAAGGCGGGCAACAAGGGCGCAGATGCGGCGATGGCGGCAATGGAGATGGCAAGTCTCCTCGGGAAGATGTGAGACCATGAAGATCGGAATACTCAGCGATACGCACGGACATGAAGGTGCATGGGTGCGCGCCTGTGAGAAATTCTTCACGGGCGCTGATCTCATCCTCCACGCGGGCGACGTCGCCTACCACGGCCCACGCAATCCGATGAAGCCGGACTACAACCCGATGGGGCTGATCGAGCGCATCAACGCCTCCGAGATCCCTGTCATCATCGCGAAGGGCAACTGCGACTCAGACGTGGATGCGAGCTGTCTCGAAGTGCCTCTGATGTCCCCCTATGCCTACGTTGTGTGGGAGGGGCGGCGCATCATCGTCACGCACGGCGACGCCGTCATGACAGATGCGGAGAAGGACGCGATGGCGCAGCATCTGAAAGCCGACCTTTTTATCAGCGGACACGTTCATGTGAACGTACTCGAAAAGCGCGGCAATACCGTCTTCCTCAACCCCGGCTCTGCCGCACTCACAAAGCGCTCCGATGGGCGCAATACCGTCGCAGTCCTTGAGGACGGTGCAATTCGGATTTTTGACATAGATACGGGCGAGGTCCTGCATGAACTCGCACTTGACTGGTAAGGACAGAATATGGATCAACTCATTAAGGCGACGGCGGCAGAGGGGATGCTGCGTGCATATGCGGCGGTGACGACGGATGTCGTTGCCGAGGCGATGCGTCGGCACGACTGCTATCCCGTTGCTGCAGCGGCGCTCGGGCGCACGATGACGGGCGCGCTCCTCTTTGCCGCGAACCTCAAGAACAAGGAATCCGTGACAATTAAGTTCAAGGGCGACGGCCCTCTCGGCACGGTGACGGCGGATGCAACGGCAGACGGCTCGGTGCGCGGCTATGTCGATCATCCGCATGTCAATCTGCCGCTCAACGCACACGGAAAAATTGACGTCGGCGGCGGTATCGGGCGTGGCATCCTCTCGGTCACGCGCTTCACGGGGCTGAAAGAGCCGGTCACGGGCAGCGTCGACATCACAAACGGCGAGGTCGCAGAGGATCTCATCAGCTACCTCTACACCTCGGAGCAGACGCCGTCCTCGATCGGGCTCGGCGTCCTCGTCAGCCCCGAGCTGAAATGTCTCGGCGCGGGCGGCTTCTTCATTCAGCCATTGCCGGGTGCATCTGATGATGTGATTGACCGTCTCGAGGAGAACCTCAAGGGAATTTCCTCCGTCTCCCATATGGTGGAGGAGGGATTGGACGCTGCGGGCATCATTGGGAAAATCCTCGGCGGCTTCGATGATGTGAAGATCCTCTCGACAACCGACCTCGCCTTTCGCTGCAACTGCTCGAAGAACTACATCACCGACCGTCTGCTGACGCTCGGCGAAGCTGATTTGCGGGCACTGCGCGACGACGGCGAGGCAGAGGTGAAATGCCATTTCTGCAACGAGGCTTATACGTTTGACAGCGAGGATCTGAACGTCATCTACAATGTCGCGTCAAAGATGCGTGAGATGCGCGCACAAGAGGGGAAATGAGGAAGCGGGTGCGCCTCCTGCGGGAGAAATCACTCCTCATCGACGGCATTCCGACTGAGATACGCTACAAGAATATCAAGAATCTCTACCTCCGTGTCTGCCCGCCTGACGGGCACATCGAGCTGAGCGTGCCGCAGCGGACGTCCCAGAGGGAGATTGAGCACTTTGTCAGCCGCAGGCGCACATGGATTGATGAGCGTCGGCGGCTGCTTTCTGTGCATGCAGAGAAATCCGAGCCGCAGTATGTGGAGGGGGAGAGCATTCCTCTCTGGGGGACGGCATATCCCCTCGTTTACCGTCCACTCCTGTGCGGGAAGCCGTATGCTGAACGCGTGGAGAATCAGATTTTGCTCCATGTGCCCGAGGATGCAGATGCGGACGTGAGACGTGCGGCAATCATGGCGCTCTACAGCACGCAGCTTGCGGCGGCAATCGAGCGCGAAGCACCTGCGTGTGAGCAGACGGTCGGCAAGCGTGCCTCTCTCTGGCGCATCCGCGCAATGAAGACGCGATGGGGGAGCTGCAATGTCCGAACGGCGGCAATTACACTCAATCTCGACCTCGCCCGCTATGATGTGCCCGCCCTCCGCTACGTCATCACGCACGAACTCACACATCTCTGGGTGCGTGGACACGACGCACGTTTTTACGCTCGTATGGATATGTATTTTCCGGACTGGCGTGAGGTGCGGAGGAGGTTGAATGAGTGGGCTCGCACAGAGGAAAATTGACAGCAAAAAATAACGCCCCGCATGGAGCGTTATTTTTTGCTGCTTTGTTTTATTTTCCCGCCCCAATCCGTTCCGCTTCCTCGGAGACGATCAGGCGCCCCGTGTGTACGTCATAGACGTAGCCGTGAATCGTGATCGCGGCGGGGACGAGCGGATGATGGCGCAGGTGGCTGACATCGCGCACGAGATTCTCCTCGATCGTCCCGCTGATCGGCATGAAGTCGATGTAATGCGCCTCGACGGCGTCGATTCCCTGCTTCGCCGCATCCGCCGCAAAGCGTGCCCGTGCCTCCTCGTTCGTGAAGCCCTGCATGCCGCAGTGCGTGTGCTGGATGATGAACCACTCATTTGTCCCCAGCATCTCATAGGAGATGAGAAGCGAGCGGATCACATCCGCCGTGACGCGCCCGCCCGCGTTGCGGATGACGTGCGCATCCCCCTCGAGGAGCCCAGCGAACTTTGCGGGGTCGAGGCGACAGTCCATGCAGGTGACAATGGCAAAGCGCCGCGCCGGATCGTGCGACAGCGCGCCTTTATCCCCAAACTCGGCAGCATAGTCCTCGTTCGCCGCCAGAATCTCGTTCACATTCGACATCACATCATCCCTTTCACATTTCGAAAGAAAAAACCGCCCGAACTGCGGACGGCTTCTTCTATGCGCTGATTGTTACACGGCACGCTCGACGTTGCCGGAACGCAGGCAGCGCGTGCACACATTGACGTGTTTGACCTCACCCTTCACAAGGGCGCGGACACGCTGAATATTCGGCTTCCACTTGCGTTTCGTCTTCACATGGGAGTGGCTCACATTGTTGCCGCTCATCGGCCCCTTGCCGCAGACCTCGCATACACTTGCCATTGCTACACCTCCTCGACGCGCACTTCACTCAAGTCGCGCGCAATACCGTGCTATTATACTATGATTCCCCCCATTAGGCAAGATGCAGAAAAAATTTTTTCGGCAATATCGCCTGTTCCTATGGAACGATAGTAGGATTTTATCGGTCAAAGATGAAAAACATTCAAGTTTTTCTTGATATTTGGAAAAAATGTAGTATTATATCTATAGAAGGAAAAATGTCTTTTACGGGGTGTGGTTATTTGTTTCGGACTGTGCGGACAGTTCGAGAAAGAGGGGGATTCAGATGATTTCATTGCTGGGAAAAACACGGCAAATCAATCGTCTGCTTCAGCGTTCGGAAAGCGTTGAGTATGACGGGATCTCGCGCGTGTTGAGCAATGTCCTTGAGGCGAACGTCTACATCACGGACGAGGGCGGCAAAATTTGCGGATATGCGCTCTTTGACGATGATGACGACCTCATGGTGAACAAAGCGATCGAAATGGGACAGTTCCCGAGAAAGTATGTCGACTGGCTCAATCGCTTGGAGGAGACGCACGCGAACATCCGGGTGGATGCGGACGGGGCGTCCTATGAAAAAGAGATGGCGGAGCTCTTCCGCGAGCAGAACATTGTCATCACACCGATCTACGGCCCACGGCGCAGACTGGGGACTCTCGTTGTGGCAAGCGGCAAGAAAGAGTTCGGGGATCCTGACCTCCTGCTTTCGGAGTACGGCGCAACCGTAGTCGGTATGGAGATGCTGCGCGATGCGGCGCAGCGCAATGAGGTCGAGGCGCGTCAGCGCGAGGCGGTACGCATTGCAGTGGAGACACTCTCGTACTCCGAGCGCAAGGCGGCGCATGCGATCCTGCAGGAGCTTGCGAGCCAAGGGAAGTTCGAGGGCAGACTCATCGCGTCGCGCATTGCGGACGAGGCGAAGATCACGCGCTCGGTCATCGTCAACGCGCTCCGCAAATTCGAGTCCGCAGGTGTCATCGAGTCGAAGTCGCTCGGCATGAAGGGGACGTTCGTGCGCGTCACGAACTCCTACCTCATGGAGAAGCTGCCCGAACTCGAGGAGTATGCCTCGGATGTCCAGTGGGCAAATCTCGGCAGCGGTGTCAGCCTCTGATGACGTATTATAGCGTAAATAAAAGATGTTGACAAGCGGTCAAAAATCCCATATAATTGCCTTCGTGAGTGTGTGGCGGATACCCGCGGGTGTCCGCCGCAGTTCATGATGTACGGCGCGTTGGTCAAGTGGTTAAGACACCGCCCTTTCACGGCGGCTTCACGGGTTCGAATCCCGTACGCGTCACCAAAGTTCGGCCCGGTAGTTTAGTTGGTTAGAATGCCGCCCTGTCACGGCGGAGGTCGTGGGTTCAAGTCCCATCCGGGTCGCCATTTTTCCTTTTGCCTCGGTAGCTCAGTTGGTAGAGCAGGGGACTGAAAATCCCCGTGTCAGTGGTTCGATTCCGCTCTGAGGCACCACCTTGGGTATGAATCTCCAGTACAGAAGTAACTGGGGATTTTTTTGTAGCATGATAATGGGGTAGGGGTTGTAAAGGAGATTTTGCCGTGGAATATTTCTCTCAGATTTTTCTCTCGTTCATCGCCTCGTGGGGCTATGTTGCCGTCGCGGTGCTCATGGCGGCGGAAAATGCGTGTATCCCGATTCCGAGCGAACTCATCCTCGGCTTTGCGGGCTATCTCATCTCTGCGGGCCATATGTCATTCGAGGGCGCACTGCTGGCGGGAATGGTCGGCGGATTGCTCGGCTCGATCTTCGCCTATGAGGTCGGCGCGCGCGGTGGGCGTCCCTTCGTCGATCGGTACGGGAAGTATTTCTTCATCAAAAAATCCCACGTCGATACGGCGCAGGATTGGTTTGACCGCTACGGGCTGAAGGCGGTCTTCTTCAGCCGCATGCTGCCCGTGATCCGTACGTTCATCTCGCTGCCGGCGGGCTTTGCGCGCGTCGATCCGAAGCGGTTCTTCACCTACACGATCGCGGGCTCACTCCCGTGGACGGCGGCGATCATCTATGCGGGCATGATGCTCGGGGAGAACTGGACGGATCTCATGGCGTACGGGCACGAGGCGAGCATCATCTTCATCATCTGCTCCGTCATTGCAATCAGCTATTTCTATCTGAAATGGAAGAAGAAAAAGAAGCACGATCTGTGCTGAGTGTAAAAAAGACTGTTGTACAAGCATTTTCGTACAGCAGTCTTTTTGATTCTGTTACGCTTCCTTCACCGTTGCGGGTGCGGTCTGGAACAGCGAGACACCGAGTCCGACGAGCGCGCCGAAGATGGCGGGGCAGACCCAGCCCATCATGATCTCATAGAATGGGATGTACGCAACGAGCATGGCGTGGATTCCCGCGTTGCTGAGTCCCGCCGCATGCAGCCCGTCGATCAGCGAGAATACGAGTGTCAGCGCCATTGCACCCTGATAGATGCTCTTGCGCCAACCGATCACGCGGTCAAAGAGTGAGAGAATGACGAAGACGATGACGAGCGGATAGATCGCAACGAGGAACGGAACAGCAAGCGCAATGATCTGTGTCAGACCTACGTTCGACGCGGCAAAGCTGAAGAGAATCGAGAAGAGCAGCAGACGCTCGTACGAGATGCGCCCCTTCAGCAGCTTGTTGAAGAACATCGCCGCACTCGAGGTAATGCCGCAGCATGTCGTCAGGCACGCGAGTCCGATAATGACGGCGAGCAGGAGATTGCCCGCAGAGCCGAAGAAGATACCGACCGCACCCGAGAGAATCTGACCGCCGTTTTCCGAGTGACTGAGTACCGATGCGCTTGTTGCGCCGATGTAGGCGAGCGAGCCGTAGACAATCGCCATCAGCGTGACCGTGATAAGCCCTGAGACGAGACAGGCGGCTCCGATGGCGCGCGTGTCCGTGATGCCGCGCAGCCGCACGGCGTTCGTTACGAGCGCGCCGATCGCAATCGAGGCGAGCAGATCCATCGTCTGGTAGCCGTCCTGGAATCCCTGCGCGAACGGTGCCTCGATATAGCTGCCCGTCGGCGCGAATACGTCTCCCAGCGGTGAATGAAATGCCTGCACAAAGAGAATGGCGAGCACGATGAGGAGCGCGGGGGTCAGCATCTTGCCCACGCGGTCGATGATCTTGTTCGGATTCAGCGCCAGATAGTAGGATGCCGCGAAGAAGATCGCCGTATAGATGAGCTGGCCGAGCCCGAGATTTTCCTCCGTGAGGAAGGGGCGTATGCCGATCTCAAACGAGACAGCGCCCGTACGCGGCATGGCGAACAGCGGGCCGATGATGAGATAGAGGATGATGAGCAGTACCGTTGCGAACATCGGCCACGTCTTCGCGCGCAGGAGCGGCACGTATTCGCCGCCCGCGAGCGCAATCGCCGTGATCCCGAGGAGCGGCAGCCCGATGCCCGTCGTCATGAAGCCCAGCATCGCGAGCAGCGTGTGATCGCCCGCTGCCTGACCGAGTGCGGGCGGGAAGATCAGATTGCCCGCGCCGAAGTAGATCGAGAACATCATGAAGCCGAGCGTCAAGAGGTCTTTCTTTTTGAGTGCGTTGATGGCAATTCCCTCCAAAATTGATACACATAAACGATAGAAAAGCAATATCCTTCATTATTACAGAATAAACGGGCGCTGTCAAATGTTTGGCATGCAGTTATGCATGAAAACTTTATATTTTCCTTGTGCCCATAGGATAGCACTTGACAATGGTCAAATTCGTATATAATATGACCACATAGGAGGAAGTCACATGACAGCATTAGCCGAAAATATCCGTCCCTCGGCGGATTTGCGCAGCAGATACAGTGAGATTTCGCGTCAGTGTCGGGATGAGCGGACAGCCGTCATCATCACGGTGAACGGACGCGGAGATACCGTGTTGCTCGGATATGAGCAGTATCAACAGATGAAGGCGCGGATTGAACTTCTCGAAACCCTTGGCGAAGCGGAGGAAGATGTGCGCCGCGGTCATGTTGCTCCCCTGCAGGAGAGATTTGATACGCTTCGCGCCGAGCTGCTCACGAGGGAATCATAGTGTCCTATCAGATTCTGTGCCCTTCATATTTTCTCCTTGACAGAATTCATCCTTATCGATATAATGTCTAAGTGTCGCGTTCGGCGGCATAGGAAGATCACATGCGGAAGTAGCTCAGTGGTAGAGCACCACCTTGCCAAGGTGGGGGTCGCGAGTTCGAGCCTCGTTTTCCGCTCCATCTTTCGGCGACATAGCCAAGTGGTAAGGCCGAGGTCTGCAAAACCTTTATCCCCAGTTCGATTCTGGGTGTCGCCTCCAATATGAAATGCGGTCTGGAAGGATTTCTTCCAGACTTTTTTACTGTATAAAGGTGAGAGGGAACGAATGCGGGGACGGTATAAAATCCTTATCTATGGATGTCAGATGAACATTGCGGACGCCGAGCGCATGGAGGGGCAGCTGCAGGGCGCGGGCTACACGCGGACGGAGGAGACGGCGGATGCCGACATCATCCTCATCAATACCTGCTGCGTGCGTGAGACGGCGGAGGACAAGGTCTATGGAAAGATCGGCGAAATAAAAAAAATAAAGGAAAAAAATCCGAAGCTGATCTTTGGCATCGCGGGCTGCATGGCGCAGAAAGAGGGCGACAACCTCATGCGCCGTGCGCCGCACATCGACTTTGTGCTCGGCACGGGCAAGGTACAGGAACTCACGCGCATCATCGCAGAGATTGCGTCGGAGCACGCGCCCGTGGTCGATGTAGCCCTCTCGGACAGCGAGATTGCGGAGAATCTGCCCGTTGCGCGCGGCGGCAAGTTCTCGGCGTGGGTGCCGATCATGTACGGCTGCAACAACTACTGCACCTACTGCATCGTTCCATATGTGCGCGGACGCGAGCGCAGTCGCGCGCCGGAGGAGGTCGTCGCAGAGGTGCAGCGTGCCGTGGCGGAGGGCTATACTGAGGTGACGCTCCTCGGGCAGAATGTGAACTCGTACGGCAAAGACCACAAGCGTGCGGACTTCGCTGACCTCCTGCGCATGGTGGACGAGGTGGAGGGCATTCGCCGCGTGCGCTTCATGACCTCGCACCCGAAGGACATCGGCGACAAGCTGATCGACACGATCAAGAACGGCACGCATATCTGCGAGCACATCCATCTGCCCGTGCAGTACGGCAGT
This sequence comes from Selenomonas timonae, assembly GCF_014250475.1. NCBI lineage: Bacteria > Bacillati > Bacillota > Negativicutes > Selenomonadales > Selenomonadaceae > Centipeda > Centipeda timonae. The sequence continues at coordinate 1,127,189 of NZ_CP060204.1, forward strand.
AGCCGCATTCTGAAGGCGATGAACCGCGGCTATACGGTGGAGAGATACCGCGAGCGTGCGCTGCGCGTGCGCGAGGAACTGCCTCGTGCGAGCCTGACGACCGATCTCATCGTCGGGTTTCCGGGGGAGACGGACGAGGATTTTGCCGAGATGCTTGCGTTCCTGCGTGAGATGCGCTACGACTCGGCGTATACGTTCCTCTACTCAAAGCGCTCGGGTACACCAGCCGCGACGATGGCGGAGCAAGTCCCTGACGAGGTGAAGCACGCGCGGCTGAACGCCCTGATGGAGGAACAAAACACGATCAGCAGGGAGATCAACGAGCGGCTGATGGGTGCGACGCTCGAGGTGATGGTCGAGGGAGCGAGCAAGAATGATCCCGCCGTGTGGAGCGGGCGCACGCGCACGAACAAGATTGTGCTGTTCCCGCATGGCGCGGAGCAGGAGGGCGACTTCGTGCAGGTGCGCGTGACGCAGCCACAGACATGGGTGCTTAAAGGGGAAGTCGTGTCATAAAACGGGGGCTGCTCTCGGAGCGCCCCTATCGCCTCGCCTTGCTCGGCACTTCCCCCGTAACGACGGGGGAAGCTAATATTCCGTAATTGCATTCAACACAGGAGGTTCGTTATGGACGCGCAGAACGTCACGCCGATGATGCAGCAATATCTGAGCGCAAAAGAGGCGCATCCGGGCGAACTGCTCTTCTTTCGCCTCGGGGACTTCTACGAGATGTTCTTTGACGACGCAAAAATTGCGGCAAAGGAACTCGGGCTGACACTCACGAGCCGCAGCGGCGACCTCGACAAGAGCCCCATGTGCGGCGTCCCCTACCATGCAGCGGACAGCTACATCGCGCGCCTCGTCGCAAAGGGGTTCAAGGTCGCCATCGCCGAGCAGATCGGCGACCCGAAGGCAAAGGGATTGACGCACCGCGAGGTGGTAAAGGTCGTGACGCCCGGCACTGCCCTCTCAGATGAGGTGCTGCGCGACGCGGCGAACATCTACATCGCACTCCTGCATGACTGCGGTGATGGGAAGTTCGTCCTCGCGGGCGCGGATATCTCGACGGGCGAGGCGTTCTATGCGTCCTATGCGGGGGAGACTGCCGCACAGCAGATTATGGACGAACTCTACCGCCGCATGACGGCAGAGCTGCTGCTGACTGAGGGCTTCTCTCTCTCCGATACCGTCCGCGCCTTCCTCATGCAGCGCCTCCCACGCTGTGCCGTTTCGATGGTTGCGGCGGAGGCGGACGGTGTGCTCCTCACGCAACATTTCACAGCGACGGAGATTCCGGCGGATGCAGGTGCGCAGACGGCGGTCGAGACGCTCCTGCACTACCTGCACGATACCGTCCGAACCGATCTCTCGCAGATCAACCGCCTCTCCTTCCTCGATACGCGCGAGACGATGCAGCTCGACACCTACACGCTGCGCAACCTTGAGATCACGCGTAGCCTACGCGACGGCGGCAAGAAGAATACGCTCTTCGATGTCCTTGACTTCACGCGCACGCCGATGGGAACGCGCCTCCTGCGCGCGTGGCTCGAGCATCCGCTGCTCACGCCGCACCGCATCGATGCGCGCCTTGATGCTGTCGCGGAACTCGTGGAGAATGCAGGGCTGCGCGGCACGCTGCGCGAGCAGCTGCGCTCAGTCTATGACTTTGAGCGCCTGCTGACGCGCATCGAGACACAGACGGCGAATGCACGCGACCTCGTCGCCCTGCGCGTCTCCCTCGCCGCACTCCCCGCTGTGCGCACCGCACTTGGCAGAGCAGCGAGCCGCCTCCTGATGCGCGCAGCCGCTTCGATTCAGACCTTTGACGCTCTGCGCGACACTCTCGAACGCGCCATTGTGGACGAGCCGGGGCTGTCCGTGCGCGACGGCGGCATCATCCGCACGGGCTACGACGCGGCGCTCGACGAACTGCGCGTCTTTTCCCACGACAGCAAGAGTCTTTTGCAGGAGATGGAGGAGCGCGAGCGCACGCGCACGGGCATCAAGACGCTCAAGATCGGCTACAACAAGGTCTTCGGCTACTACATCGAGGTGCGCCATAGCGGGCGCGACCAAGTGCCCGACGACTACATCCGCAAGCAGACTCTTGCGAACACGGAGCGTTTCATCACGGAGGAGCTGAAGGACTTCGAGGCGAAGATTCTCGGCGCAGAGGAGAAGATCACGGCGCTGGAGTACCATATCTTTACGACGCTGCGCGACGAGGTCAAGGCACAGCTTGTGCCGATACAGAACGTCGCGCGGGCGATTGCGCGCGTCGATGTTCTGCAGAGCCTCGCCGAAGCGGCGGCATCCTACCGCTACGTCCGCCCGAAGGTGACGGCGGACGGGACGATCCTCATACGGGACGGACGTCATCCACTCGTGGAGCGTATCTTGGAGCGTGAGATTTTCGTCCCAAACGACACGGAACTCAGTCACGGCGGCACGGAGACGATGCTCATTACAGGGCCGAATATGGCGGGAAAATCCACCTATATGCGGCAGGTCGCGCTCCTCACACTCATGGCGCAGGTCGGCAGCTTCGTCCCCGCGCGCACAGCGGAGATCGCACCCGTCGACCGCATCTTCACGCGCATCGGTGCGAGCGATGACCTCGTGAGCGGACAGAGCACCTTCATGGTGGAGATGAACGAGGTCGCCCAGATTTTACGTGAGGCGACGCGCGATAGCCTCGTCATCCTCGACGAGATCGGGCGCGGCACGAGCACCTTCGACGGTATGAGTATTGCGCGTGCGGTCGTGGAGCACATTGACACACGTATCCACGCAAAGACGCTTTTCGCGACCCACTACCACGAGCTGACGGAGATGGAGAATGAGCACATCCGCAACTACTGCATTGCTGTACGCGAAAAGGGGAAAAACGTCGCCTTCCTGCGGCGCATTGTCGCGGGTGCGGCAGACAAGTCCTACGGCATCCACGTCGCACGTCTCGCAGGACTGCCCACGAAAGTGACGGCGCGTGCCGAGGAGATTCTGCACGCACTTGAGCAAAAGGAATCTGCAAGCGCGGCGGCCGAGATACCCGTCGCGAGCGCGCAGGAAACGCCGCTCACCGACGGCATGGCATCCCTCTTTGCGGACGGAACACTCGCAGAGCTGCGGACGCTCGATGTGATGACCATGACGCCGCTCGAGGCGATGAACACACTCTATCGTTTGCAGGAGCAGGCACGGAAGGAGGCAGGAGAGGCATGACGCGAATTCATGTACTGGACGATACGACCATCAACAAGATTGCGGCGGGGGAGGGCGTGGGGCGTCCTGCCTCCCTCGTGAAGGAACTGGGCGAGAACGCGGTGGATGCGGGCGCGGCCGCCGTCGAGATCGAAATAATGGGCGGCGGTGTCAGTTTCATTCGCGTGACGGACAACGGGCGCGGCATGACGCGCGAGGATGCAGAGACAGCGATCCTGCGCCACGCGACGAGCAAGATCACGTCCGTCTCCGACCTGCAAACGGTCGCAACCCTCGGCTTTCGCGGCGAGGCACTGCCGACGATTGCCTCCGTCTCACGTTTCTCCCTCCTTACGCGGCAGGCGTCAGATGATCTTGGCACGCGCGTGGATATCCTCGGCGGTAAGACGCCCGAGATTGAGGACGCGGGCTGCGAGATTGGGACAACCGTGCGCGTGGAGGATCTTTTTTTCAACACGCCTGCGCGCAAGAAATTTCTCAAGACGAATACGACCGAGGCGGGCAAAATCAGCGACTACGTGATCCGCCTCGCACTCTCGCGTCCTGACATCGCGTTCCGGTTCATCAACAACAACCGCCTCACCATCATGACGGCGGGCGACGACAGCCTGCGCCGTACGATTGAGAGCCTCTACGGGCACGACACGGCGGGCGCACTCATCCCGCTCGACTTTGCGGACGAGGAAGCGGAGATTCGGATCACGGGCTACATCTCGAAGCCCTCGATGATCCGCAGCAGTCGCGCGTGGCAGACGTATATCGTCAACGGGCGCACGATACAGAACCGTGCGATTGCAAAGGCAATTGACAATGTATACCGTGCGCTCGTGCCGAAGATGGGCTTTCCGCTCGCAGTCCTGCGCATCGAAGTACCCCAGCGTACGATTGACGTGAACGTGCATCCGCAGAAAACGGAGATGAAATTCGAGGATGAGGGGCGCATCTTCAAGGCGGTCTATAAGAGCGTCCTCGACGCGATCCGCAGCGCGGCGGGAGAGACGGCGGCGATCGCGGCGGCGGTCGAAAAGCCGAGCTTTCACTATGAAGCCGTCCCTCTGAACGTCGGTGCAGGGATGAATACGGGGGCACACGGGGCGTTTGCCGCAGCTTCCCCACAGATGAATACACCGCCCGCAGCGTCCCACTCCACTCACAACTATGCCATGCCGCCCATCCGTCCGCAGACCGTGCATGAGGCACTGCAATGGCGCGGGCAGAGCATCGACCTGCGTGCGGCACAAGATGCAGTTGGTGCGGCGCGCATGGATGAGCGCGACACACTTGCGGCGGCATCATCGGCAGAGAACACAGGCATTGAGGGGAATCTTCTCCCCATCGGGCAGGTTGATCTCACCTACATCATCGCACAGAGCGCGCAGACCCTCTACATCGTTGATCAGCACGCAGCGCACGAGCGCATTCTCTTTGACCGATTCTCGGCACAGGCGGACGGCATCCCGTCTCAGCAGATGCTCGTGCACGCGATCCTTTCCTTCGATGCGCATGAGGCGCAGTACATCGATGAGAATGCAGAGTTGTTTGACCGTCTCGGCTTCCATCTCGAGCCTGCGGGCGAGCGGGAATATCGCCTGACCGAGGCGCCCGCCGACATCCCGCTCGATGAGGCAGAGGAGACAATTCGCGAGATCCTCGTCTCGCTCGGCGACCTGCACGCGGCGACACCTGCGAATTTGCGTCAGGCGGGGATTGCAACGATGGCATGCCGCGCCGCAATCAAGGCGGGCGAGGAACTGAACGTGCGACAGATGGAGATCCTGCTTGACGAGCTGCGCAGTACGCCGTTCCCCTTTACCTGCCCGCACGGACGCCCGACCATTTTGAAGTTCGATACACACGACCTCGCAAAGATGTTCAAGCGCACGGGGTTCAACCTCTGATGCCGGAGCAAAGCAAAATCAGCGCCATCGTCACAACTGTACGGCGCGGACAGCGGTATACAGAGGCGAATCGTGCACTCGCGGAGCGTACGGCGGCAGCGCTCTCCATCCCGAACGTCCCGCGCGGCAATGATTCGCTCGAGGAGATGCGCGCGGCATACGGCGTGGATGCAGTGCTCGTTGCGCGGCGCGGACTCCTCACGCTCGTCACGGCGGAGGGAGAGCTCTTTTTTCACCCCGGCATGTCGCATCTGAGGATCAAGAATCTCCTCCTCGGACACGGCGACCACCTTGTGAGTGCGCTTGGGCTGACCGAGGGTATGAGCGTCCTTGACTGCACGCTCGGTACGGGGGCAGACGCGATTGTCGAGAGCTTTGCCGTCGGTGCGTCGGGTGCGGTGACGGCGCTCGAGTCGAACGCGCTGATTGCGGCGGTGATTGCGGACGGGCTCGCACACGCGACGGGCGACAACTACGATATGCACGCGGCAATGCGCCGCATCGAGGTGCATCATGCGGACGCACTCGACTATCTGCGCACGCAGGAGACGGGGAGTCATGATGTTGTCTACTTCGACCCCATGTTCCGCCGTCCGCTTCACGAGAGCGCGGGCATGAACGCCCTGCGTGTTCTCGCGGATATGCGCGCGCTCACGGAGGAGACGATTGCTGAGGCATGCCGCGTTGCACGCCGCCGCGTCGCCATGAAGGAGCGGCGAGAGAGTGCCGAGTTCGCCCGCCTCGGTTTCGATACCCTCACGGGCGGCAAGTACAGCCGCATCGCGTACGGTGTGATGGAGCTATAAAAATTTTTATTTCCATTTAAGTTTATCCCACATTCCACCGATATACACGGTGGAATGTTTTATTCTAAAAATAAGGAAGCACTGATAAATTCAGCACCGCCATCTTGATGCATCCTTTTCGCCCTGCCTGTGTCAACAAATCCTCCACATAGCCTTTGCTATGCGTCCGGTTTGTTTCCTTGGCAGGACAAAAAATCTGCACCAATCTGACGGACTTAATTTTATCAGCGATTCCTTACATAAGGAGGTGATGCGATGAGGATTGCAGACGATTCGATAGCGCTGGTCGGGCAAGGATGCAGGGGAACCGACCACGGACGAAATGTGATGGGCAGCAGCGGAGCGTCGTTTGCACAGGTACTCAAGGGGGCAAGGGAGCGCGTCCGTTTCTCGCAGCATGCAGAGGAACGCTTGCAGCGGCGCGGTGTCATGCTCACACACACAGAGCTTGAGAAGCTCGGCAGTACGATTGACCGCATGCGGGAGAAGGGCGCAAGGGAAGCCCTGATCTACATGAAGGACAGTACGGCAATGGTCGTCTCTGTGACGAACCGCACCGTGATTACGGCGCTTGACGACGTGACCGCGGCAGACAGTATTTTTACGAACATTGACAGTGCAGCCATTATCTGAGAAAAGCTGGACCTACGGGAGGCTTTTGACCGCGCGTGACTGGTGCGGTCAGCAGAGAGACAAGGGGATTGTCTCAAAAAGGAGCGCAGGGCATCTCTGCGGAGATCTGCGTCCTGTCAGAGCGATGGCTTTCCTTTGCACTGTCACACACAGCAAAGGAGAGATTCATTATGATGCGTTCCATGTTCTCGGGTGTTTCCGGTCTCAAAGGCCATCAGACCCGCATGGATGTTATCGGCAACAACATTGCGAACGTCAACACGACAGGCTTCAAGGCGAGCCGCGTTACGTTCGCAGATATGATCTCGCAGAACCTCTCGGGTGCATCCTCGCCGAACGGCACGATCGGCGGCGTGAACCCGAAGCAGGTCGGTCTCGGCATGAGTGTGGCGAGTACCGATCTGATCTACACGAACGGCTCCGTCCAGCAGACGGGCAAGAACACGGACGTTGCAATCTCGCGCGGCGACGGGCTCTTCGTTGTCTCGCGCGGTGAGCAGAAGTTCTACACGCGTAACGGTGCGTTCGGCTTCGATGCAGAGGGCAACCTCACGATCCCGAGCACGGGTCTCTATGTGCAGGGCTATATGGCAAACAACGGCGTCCTCAATGTCGCGGGTGACAATACGACGAAGATCCGGATCCCCGCAGGTAAGTCGATGGATGCAACGACGACGGCAACGGCATCCTATACGAAGAATCTGAATGCATCGACGCCGGGCTATGAGGTGGCAAACACACTGGTGCGGTACGCGGACGGCACATCGGGGACGGTGCAAAACTATAGCCCGACAGAACGCGGCAAGCTTGTTCTGAATATGGCTGACGGCAGCAAGATTCGTCTCTCGGGTACGGCACCTACACAGACAGCTGGCGGGCATCCAACGGGAGCGCTCTACTCCTCGACCATTACTAGTATTACCGCAAAAACAGGCGGCACAGTCGATCTGGAGCTCGGCCTTGATTCGACAAATCCGTCCAGTCCTGTTGGGTTATATACGCCCCCTGCTACATGGCCAGGCACGCCGACAGCCATGGCTACCCCCGTAAATCTTACTGGTCTGACTTCCGGAACCTATTCCGTTGACGGCAAATATGACATTAGTGGAACAATCGACCATGTTGACAGCGTCGGTGCAGGGTCAACTGAGGTATATGTGACGCTGAAGGAGGACAACAACATTACGCCGGGCACTAAGATCACCGTACGTGTCCCGAATCCGACGAGCTTCACCTATGCGGTTAATGATAAGTATACAGGTCAGCTCAAGATTGGCAAGGTGACAGGTCAGCTTGGAGCGATGGTGACAACTGCTGATGGCAACCAAGTGGCACTCAATGCTGTTACAGCGGTAACGGCGCCTAATCAGGCATACACGCATACAGCTGGTGGTACTGCTGCAGATGGAACGATTGCCTCGATCACACGAGAGGCCTTCTATGAGTATGGAGGCAGAACCGTTTCCAGCGTTGTGCTGAATACGAAGAGTGGCACTTCCATCGACGGACTGATCGGCAAGTCCTACAACGCGGGCGATACCTTCTATCCGTCGGTGGCGACGACGGTTACCGTGTATGATTCGCTTGGTGCAAAACATTCCGTTCCTGTTGTCTACACGAAGGCTGCGAACAATAAGTGGACGCTCTCGCTCGGCAGTGGCGGAGACACATTCAACATCACTGAGGCGGACGGTACGGTGACGACGGTTGCGCTGACCAAGACCGACCTCAACTTTGATACGGCGGGTGGGTATGTCAGCGGCTCGGCGTCGCTGAACCTCACCTATACGAACGGTGCGGCGCCGCAGCAGGTCTCTATGAACCTCGCGGCAATCACTCAGTACTCAGGCACGTCGACGATCTCGGCGACTTCGGACGGCAATGCGGCAGGTACGCTCTCGAGTGTTGACATCGACAGCACGGGCGTCATCACGGGCACGTACACGAACGGCGTGCGCCAGAAAGAGGCGCAGATCGCAATGGCGCAGTTCAACAACCCGTCCGGTCTCACGAAGATGGGCGGCAACCTCTATCAGGAGTCGAACAACTCTGGTACGCGTACGATCAGCGGTGCGTCTGACATCGGCACAGAGCTCACTACGTCGGCACTCGAGATGTCCAACGTAGACATCGCCGACCAGTTCTCCGACATGATCATCACGCAGCGCGGCTTCCAGTCGAACTCGAAGATCATCACGGTATCCGACGAGATGCTTGAGACCCTCATCAATATGAAGCGGTAAACGAATATCTCCCGCGCAAGAGCCGCCCGTATGGGCGGCTCTTTGTATTGCGGCAGATGTTTTTTAAGATATAGTTTGCATTTATACCTAGAAGACTTTACTAATAACGCATTCATGCTGTATAATGACGCAAGATGTATTATATCTGTGCGGAGTGGGGACTCTGCGGAAGCATCAGAATGGGGGAATAATATTTATGGAAATGCTGTTGGGCTTTATTGTTCTGCTGGCCTGCCTGATTGTCGGTGTGCGGCACGGCGGTCTTGGCCTTGCGGTGATCAGTGGCTTCGGCCTTGTGATCTACACGTTTGGTTTTGGCTATCAGCCAGGTAAGCCGCCGGTCGATGTCATGCTGATCATCCTCGCGGTGGTGACGTGTGCGGGCTTCCTGCAGACCTCCGGCGGACTCACTGTCATGCTCAAGTATGCGGAGAAGTTCCTGCGCAACAATCCGAAGCATGTCACGATTCTCGCACCGCTCACGACGTGGTTCCTGACGGTGCTCTGCGGTACGGGGCACGTTGTCTATACGATGTTCCCGATCATCTACGATATCGCGATCAAGCAGGGCATCCGTCCCGAGCGTCCGATGGCGGTCTCGTCCGTTGCCTCGCAGATGGGCATCTGTGCCTCGCCTGTGTCCGTGGCTGTCGTCTCTATGGTTGCCTTCCTCTCCGCCTCGGGGCATGAGTTCACTGTGTTCCAGGTGCTGTCGGTTTCGATTCCTGCGACAGGCTTCGGAGTACTCTTTGCAGCGCTCTGGAGCTATCGCCGCGGAAAGGATCTCGAGCAGGATGAGCGATTCCAAGAGTTCATCCGTGACCCTGAGAACAAGAAGTATGTTTACGGCGATGCGGAGACACTGCTCGATAAGGAGCTGCCAAAGGAATACTACCGCGCGATGTTCATCTTCTTTGCGGGTATCATTGCCATCGCGATTCTCGGCAACTTCCCCGAACTGCTGCCGAAGTTCCCACCGAAGCCGGATGCTGCACCGAAGGCGATCTCGATGGTTGTCGTCATCCAGATGGTCATGCTGCTCGTGGGGGCGATCATTCTGGTCAGCTGCAAGGTGAAGGCGAAGGATGTCGGCAACTCGCAGGTGTTCCGCTCGGGCGTCGTGGCGCTTGTCTCGGTCTATGGTGTTGCATGGATGGCGGACACGTACTTCATGAACCACATTGGCTTCCTGAAGGAGTTCCTCGGCTCTGCCGTGCAGACCTATCCGTGGGCGTACGCCGTCCTCGCGTTCCTCACGTCGAAGCTCGTGAACTCGCAGGGCGCGGCAATTGCAATCGTTGTGCCGATGGCGATCAATGTGGGCATGGATCCGATCCTCGTACTCTCGTTCATCTCGGCATGCTACGGCTACTTCTTCCTGCCGACCTACCCGTCCGACCTCGCGTGCATCGGCTTTGACCGCTCGGGCACGACGCGCATCGGCAAGTACATCCTGAACCACTCGTTCATGATTCCAGGGCTGATCGGCGTCATTTCGGGCTGCTGCGTCGGCTACGTCGTAGCACATCTGATTTTCTGAGCAGTATAAATTGCGCATAGAAAAGCCTCCTCCGTTTGCTGCGGAGGAGGCTTGCTCTGTCTATATCAGAGCATCGTATGATCGGGTTGGTGGCTGAGAATGTTCTTGCTGAATTCGATGAAGGACTGCGCGGCGCGCGAAATGTAGCGGTCGCGCTTCCACGCAAGACCGACGTCGACGTATACGGGCGTAGCGAGTGGTATGGCGCGAATACCCGGCGTGTCGCGCACGATCATGTCGAGCAGGAAGGCATTGCCGACGCCGCTCGCGACGAGCCCCATGATGGTGACGACCTGATTGGATTCGAGTACAATGTTCGGCGTAAATCCTGCTGTCTTCATCTTTTGCAGCATGGTCTGTCGTAGGAAGGAACCCTCTTTGAGCATGATGAGGTTGTGATCCTCAATGTCCTGAAGCGTGATCGCCTTGCGTGCAGCGAGATCGCTGTCCTCGGGGACACAGCAGACAATTTGGCTGCGCGCCATCGGGAGGAGCTGGAGATTCGGCGAGGTGTCGGGGATGATGATGATGCCGAAGTCCAGTTCGTCGCGCTCAAGCTGCTCGCGGATTGCGACGGAACCCTCCTCATGCAGGTATACGTCGAGATGGGAATAGCGGCGCTGAAAGCTCGAGAAGATCTTTGGGAAGAGGTAGGCACCCATCATTGGCGGGATGCCGATCTTGATTGTGCCCTTCTGCAGCTGCTTGTAGTCGTTGACCTCGAGCACGGCGTCCTGTATGTTGCGCAGCGCTACCTCGACGCGCCCGAGGAAGACTGCACCCTCAGGCGTTAGGGAGAGTTGCTTCTGACTGCGGTCAAAGAGCTGTATGCCAAGTTCGCCCTCCAGTTTTTTGATCGCAACAGTGATATTCGGCTGGGAGACGCGGAGGCGTTCGGCGGCGCGCGTGATGTTTTTCAGGCGGCTCGCCATCTGGAAATATTCCAACTGCCGTAGTTCCATGAGACCATCCTCCTAATAATTTTTTTTTATGCGCTTTCTATTATACCATATTTTCGGTGAATGTATGATAGGATAATGCAAATTTATTGGAAAAATTTCTTGAGTTTTTTTAAAAAATAGGTAGGATTTTTTAGGGAATTATGGAATAATATAGGAAGATGTGGACGTGTATCTGACGGAGCGGATATGTGTGCGTTCGCTGATCGAGAGAAATGGAATGGGGGCTTTTGTTTTGGAAAAATCAACAGTCATCGGGCTTATCATGGGGGTCATCTCGATCTTTGTCGGCATGATCCTAAAGGGAGCACCGCTCACGGCGCTCAACAATCCGGCGGCGTTCCTCATCATCATTGGCGGTACGTTCTCGTGCCTGTTCATTGGTTTTCGCATGGAGCAGCTGGGAAATTTCATCAACCTGATCAAGAAGACCTGCCAAGTTCCGCAGCTTCAGGAAAAGGGGCAGCTCGTGCAGCAGTTCATCGAGCTGTCGCAGATTGCGCGCCGTGAGGGCATCCTTGCCCTTGAGAGCAAGGCGCAGGAGATTCAGGATCCGTTCTTCCGCACGGGTTTGGGCATGGTCATCGACGGCATGGATCCGGACTTCGTAGGCGATGTTCTGGATGCAGAGCTGGCGATCATGCAGGAGCGCCACGCCGAGGGGCGTTCGATGTTCACACAGGCGGGCACGTATGCACCAACGCTGGGCGTTCTGGGTGCCGTTGTCGGCCTGATTGCTGCTCTGGGTAACCTGAACGATATCGATAAACTCGGTCACTCCATTGCAGCTGCATTCGTTGCGACGATTCTGGGTATCTTTACCGGATACGTTCTCTGGATGCCGTTCGCAAATAAGCTCAAGATCATGTCCGAGCAGGAAGTCAGTCAGAAGCGTATGATCATCGAGGGCATTCTCTCGCTGCAGGCGGGCGACTCCCCAACGGCGATCGAGGCGAAGCTCATGGTCTTCATCCCGCAGACGGAGCGTGAGGCGCTGAAGGGAGAGGGCTGATATGGCGAGAAAGAAGCATGCGAAGCCGCATGAAGAAGAAGCAGGCGAGGCCTGGCTCCTCCCGTATTCGGATCTAATGACGCTGCTCCTGGCTCTCTTCATTGCTCTCTTTGCAATGTCCCAGACGGATTCGTCGAAGATGCAGGCCCTCGCGCAGGCGTTCACTGCGGCGTTCAATATGGGCGGGCCATCCTTCTTCTCCGGTATGGGACCCTCCATGTCGATGCCGTCGACACCGAGCTCAGGAGCTGAGAGCTCCAACAGTGCGTACATGGAAGAAAACGAGAATCTGCGTGAGGCGCAGGAGAAACTCGAGCAGTATATCAAGGAGAACAATCTTGAGGATCAGGTCAGTACGGAGCTCACTGAGGACGGGCTGATGATCCGACTGAAGGAAAAGGCGCTCTTTGCCTCCGGCTCTGCATCGTTGCAGGGGCAGGCGGAGCAGATTGTGCCTGTGATCGCGGCTCTCCTTTCCTCTCTGCCGGAGCGCGTGACCATCTCGGGACACACGGATAATGTGCCGATCTCTACGGCGCAGTTCCCGTCGAACTGGGAGCTGAGCTCCTCGCGTGCCGTGAATCTCATGCGCGGTCTCATGGGCGCACAGCCGTCACTCAATCCCGCGCGGTTCAGTGCGCTGGGCTATAGTGAATATCGTCCGATTGCATCGAATGATACGGAGGAGGGGCGTGCGCAGAATCGTCGTGTTGAGGTCTTCATTGCGCGCAGCATGCGCTTCAGCCAGGACGACTCGATCAGCGCCTCTGACGGGCAGGTAAAGACGAGTGCAAATGCGCCGTCGAATGCAATGCCGACCTCGACGGGCACGGGGGCACAGGCAGGTTCGTCTGAGATCATGGGTGCTGCTCAGCGACCGACCCCGAACTCACCAGGGGTGGTACCGGCACCATTACAGCGCTGAATGTAAGAGAAAAAGGAATTGAAAGGGGCTATTGCGGGCGCAATGGCTCCTTTTTGTATCATCAGGCGGAGGGCGTATGATTCTGGGCATCGGCAGCGACATTATCCATATTCCGCGCGTCGCGCGTGCGATTGAGACCCCGCGCTTTCTCGAACGCGTCTACACGGCGCAGGAACGCGCCTACGCTGCATCACGGGGAAAGGGAATGGCGGCAAGTCTTGCCGCGCGATTTGCGGGCAAGGAGGCCGTGCTCAAGGCGTTTGGCACGGGGCTACGCGATGGGCAGATGCAGGATGTGGAGATCCTGCCTGATGCACTCGGTGCACCCACTGTGCACCTCAGTGGACATTTTGCGCGTCTTGCGGCAGATATGGGCGTAAAGCACGTGTGGATCACGCTCTCTCATGAGCGCGACTATGCGACGGCATATTGTATATTGGAGGGTCAGCGATGAATGTATCGTTTGCAGAGGATATGCGCCGAATTGATGAGTCTGTGGTAAAGGACTACGGTCTGCCCGCCATTGCTCTGATGGAGAATGCCGGGCGTCGGACGGCAGAGGAGGCCGCTGCGATGATTGGCGGCGCGGAGGATAAGACGTTCACTGTCTTTGCCGGCGGCGGCAACAATGGAGGGGATGCCTTTGCTGCGGCGCGCCATCTTATGAATATGGGCGCGCGGGTGAAACTCTTCTTCACAGGAGAGGAAGAGCGCCTGAGCGAGGCGGCGCGTGCGATGCATGATGCGCTGCGTGCAATGGGCGTGGAGATCCGTCCGCTCGTGAGTGATCGGGACTGGGATCGCCTGCGTGTCTCGCTGCGCTTTACCGATGCCGTCGTGGACGGCATCCTCGGTACGGGGACGCATGGTGAGCTGCGTAAGCCCGTTCTGCGTGTTATCGAGGAAATCAACGCTGCGGGAAGGCCTGTGATGGCGATCGATATCCCGAGCGGCGTGGAGGCGGATACAGGACGGATCGGCTCGCTCGCCGTGCGTGCAGATAGAACGCTCGCGCTCGGTCTGCCGAAGGTCGGGCATCTCCTTGGCGCAGGGGCAAACGCGGCGGGACAGCTGCTCGTGGATGATATCGGCATCCCCCGTGCTCTGCTCGAAGGGGAGGCGCTGCGCCAGTCGCTCATTACGCGTGAAGCCGCGGCGAAGCTCCTGCCCGCACGTGCGCGCGACGTGCACAAGGGCAGCTGCGGACGCATTCTCATGCTCGCGGGCTCGCTCGGGATGACGGGCGCAGCGGCACTTGCGGCGGAGGCGGCGCTGCGCATCGGGGCGGGGCTGGTGACCCTCGCCGTGCCCGAGCGCCTCTATCCCGTACTCGCGGCGAAGCTGACGGAGGTCATGGTAGTCCCTATTCCGGATGCGGGAACGGGATATTTCGGCGGGATGAAGGCACTCGAGGCAGCCCTTTCGCTCGCACAGAATATGGATACCGTGCTCATCGGGCCGGGGCTTGGGCGCAAGGCGGAGACAAGTGAATTTGTGCGCCTCTTTGCGGCGGATGTCAAGGTACCGCTCGTGATGGATGCGGATGCAATTGCGGCGTTCCAAGGACATCTCGACGCGCTGCGCGATCTGCCGCAGGTGCCGATCCTGACGCCGCATCTCGGAGAGTTTGCGGCGCTCCTGGGCAAGACGGTGGACGCGGTCGAGGATGATTTGCTCGGCGTGGTGCGCGAGGCTGCGCGCGCATATCAGGCGGTCTTCGTGGTGAAGAGCGCGTGTACGGTCGTCGTCTATCCCGACGGGGATGCGTTCTTTACGACTTGCGGCAACGCAGGCATGGCGACGGCGGGGGCGGGTGATGTTCTCGCAGGCACGATCGCGGGTCTGATGCGGCAGATGGAGAGCGGGATGACGCCGATTGTTGGCGTGTATGCACACGGGCGCGCGGGTGATCTCGCGTATGAGTACAACGGCAACGGTCTTGTGGCAGGTGATATTCTGGAGCTTCTGCCGCGTGCGTTGAAGGAGCTGACGAATACAACGGTATGAGTTTACGGAGCAAGTCCCATGTGAATGCTTCGTACTGAGACATTACGTCGTTGACAAGTGCGTATCATCGTACTATGATAGGACTACATTTTTGTAGGAAAGAGGCAGAGTTATGGCAAGAGCGGATATTGACTGGGGAAATCTGGGGTTTGCGTACCGCGCGCTGCCCGAGCGGTATGTGTCGAACTATGCGGACGGTGCGTGGGATGCGGGCGGACTCACGTCCGAGTCGACGGTGACGATTAGTGAGTGTGCGGGCATTCTGCACTACTGTCAGGAGGTCTTCGAGGGGCTGAAGGCGTATGAGACGGTGGACGGTCATATTGTGACGTTCCGCCCCGATCTCAATGCGGCGCGTATGTACGCGTCGGCGGCGTATCTCGAGATGCCGTCGTTCCCCGAGGAGCGCTTCGTCGAGGCGGTGGATGCGGTGGTCACGGCGAATCGTGATTATGTGCCGCCGTACGGCTCGGATGCCTCGCTCTATCTGCGTCCCCTCATCTTCGCAACGGGCGAGGTGATCGGTGTAAAGCCGGCGGATGCCTACCAGTTCCGTCTCTTTGCAACGCCCGTGGGGCCGTATTTCAAGGGCGGGGCAAAGCCGGTGCGCCTCTGCGTGAGCGATTTCGACCGCGCGGCGCCGCACGGCACGGGGCACATCAAGGCGGGGCTGAACTATGCGATGAGTCTGCATGCCTATATGGTGGCGCATGCGGCGGGCTTTGATGAGAATATGTTCCTTGATGCTGCAACGCGCACGTATGTCGAGGAGACGGGCGGCGCGAACTTCCTCTTCGTGACGAAGGACGGCACGGTCGTGACACCGAAGTCGGATTCGATTCTTCCGTCGATCACGCGCCGCTCGCTCGTTTATATTGCGGAGCATATCCTCGGCATGAAGGTGGAGGAGCGTCCCGTCGCATTTGCGGAACTGCGCGACTTTGCCGAGGGCGGACTCTGCGGAACGGCGGCCGTGATCTCACCGATCGGCTCGGTGACGCACGGCGATGATGTGATCGCATTCCCGAGTGGCATGGAGCATATGGGACCTGTCTTGCAGAAGCTCTATGACACGCTGCGCGGCATTCAGCTCGGCACGGTGGAAGCACCCGAGGGCTGGATTCGCAAGATCTGCTGAGGCAGATAATGATTTCGTTCTCTTTGCAAGGGGATTCCGATGCGTTCGGAATCCTTTTGACGGAGGACGAAATTTTTTTTGAAAGAGTGGGACAGGTCACAAGGATTTTCGATATTCAGAGAGAAATTCTAACATAGTAGCAGTGCGCGCGTGGGAAGCGCATCACTGCCTGCGGGGATGTATCAGACGACATACAAAGGGAAGCGTTTGCCTTGGGGGTTCTTATGCCGCTTGATTTTACGGTGCCGACGCAGTTTCGAGGCATCCTATCGACGATTACGCCGTTGGATATTCTCGATATTCTGATTGTGGCGTTCATTCTCTACCGCGTCTACGTCATGCTCGAGGACACGCGCGCGATCACGCTCGCAAAGGGCATTCTCGTGCTGCTTGGCGTGACGGTGATCGCGAGCTATTTCGAACTGCATGTGATCTCGTGGCTCCTGCAGAAGTCCGTGACCCTGCTCTTTGTTGCGCTGCCGATTGTGTTCCAACCGGAACTGCGACGCGCGCTCGAGCATCTGGGGCAGGGGCGTTTTTTCCGTGCGGGCGGACTCCTCGACGATGAGGAGGCGCAGAGCACGATCCGTGAGATCCGCAACGCTGTGAAGATCCTCTCGGCGAACAAGATCGGTGCACTGCTCGTCATTGAGCGCAATATGGGGCTGAACGACATCAGCGCGACGGGCATACAGATCGACGGACTCATTACATCGGACTTCCTGATGAATGTCTTCATCCCAAATACGCCGCTGCATGACGGCGCGGCGGTGATCCGTGGGAAGCGTCTCATCGCGGCGGGCTGCCTCCTGCCGCTGACGGAAAACCGCAGCCTCTCGACGGAGCTCGGGACGCGTCACCGCGCTGCGATCGGACTCTCGGAGCAGTGCGACGCGCTCGTCGTCGTGGTGAGTGAGGAGACGGGGACGATCTCGATTGCGGAGAACGGGCGCATCCACCGTCATCTGGATGGGGATGAGCTGACCCATATCCTGACACCCGCTTTTGCCTATAACTCGCGTTCGTCCATTTGGGAACTCGTTCGGAGCTGGAGGAAGAAATGATGACAAGGCTTCGGAGTATTGTGCAGCATAATCTGCCCGTGAAGATTGCGGCGGTCATTGTGGCGATTGTGCTCTGGCTCTATGTGATGAACGATCAGAACCCCGCGATTGACGGCAGCTATACGGTGCCTGTGACGATTGAGAATGCGCCGGATGGCTATCTGATGAATGCCGCTGCGGACACGGTGACGATCCGCGTGCGCGGACCGCGCTCCCTCTTTGTCGCGGCAGACCGCAACGATTTCCATGCGCACATGAACCTCGCCGACTTCACAGAGGGGGACAAAGAGTACACTGTGGAAACGGCGATTCCGTATGGCTTTGAGCTCGTGAGTGTTTCGCCGGATAAGATTACAGTGAACCTTGACCGGCTGATTCAGAAGACGTTCAAGGCTGAGCTGACACTCAGTGGCTCGCCCGCGACGGGCTTTACGGTGGATAAGATTGCGCAGGAAAGCGAAGCCGCGACGGTGGAGGGACCGCGCAGCCTCGTGAATCAGGTTGTGCACATTGTGGGGCACATCAATCTGAACGGGCAGTCGAGTAACTATACGTCAAATGTGACGCTCTTTGCACTGAATGCCGATGGCCGTGAGGTCTCGGGGATCGCGCTGACACCGTCCTCTATGGAGGTGACGGTGAATCTTGCACGCGGCCTCTCGCGCAAGGTGGTCGAGGTGCAGGCAAAGGCACAGAGCGATCTCCCGCCGCAGCTGAAGCTCGAGGGCATCACGGTGGAACCCGCACGCATCGAGATTGCGGGTGCGGAGGATGTGATCAGAAAGATCACGAGCATCGGAACCGAGGAATTCTCTCTCTCTCATGTGCGCGAGACGGAGAAGCGCCAGGTGAAGCTCGCACTGCCCGAGGGCGTGACGGTTGCAGACCCGAATGTGACGGTGGAAATTAAAGTTGGAGCAATGCAATGATTCGCGTGAAAAATCTGCGCGTTCCCTATGACAGCACGCGGCCGCTCGCGGAGATCGCAGCGGAGCGCCTCAAGCAATCACCCTGTGCCGTGCACGGGGTGATTGTCGTTCATAAGGCTCTGGATGCGCGGCGTAGGCGTGGCGCGCCGATTCTGTGGCTCTATACCCTCGATGTTGCGGTGGAGGAGGAGCGTACGGTGCTCTCGCGACTGAGGCGCGATAAAGAAGTTATGCCTGTACCCGCCGATCCGCCGCTGATGATCCCGCGCGTCGGGTGCAGCAGCACACGTCCCGTCGTCGTGGGATTCGGCCCTGCGGGGATTTTCGCTGCGTGGGCGCTCGCGCGCGCGGGCTGTGCACCGCTCGTGCTTGAGCGTGGGCAGGATGTCGATCGGCGTACGGCGGATGTCGCGCGTTTCTGGCAGGGGGGCGCGCTTGACCCTGCATCGAATGTGCAGTTCGGCGAGGGCGGCGCAGGGACGTTCTCGGACGGGAAGCTGACGGCGCGCAGCAATGACCCGCGCATGCGCGAGATCATCGAGGCATTTGTCGCGGCGGGCGCGCCTGAGGAGATCCGATATCTCCAAAAGCCGCATATCGGGACGGATGTGCTGCGCCGCGTGGTGAAGAATCTGCGCAGCGAGATCATCCGCATGGGCGGCGAGGTGCGCTTCGGCGCGCAGGTGACGGGCGTGGAGCTGTGTGCAGGACGGCTCGCGGCGCTCGTTGTGAACGATACGGAGCGGATTTCCGCCGATGCCGCCTTCTTCGGCATAGGGCACTCAGCGCGCGATACGTACGCTATGTTGCATGAGGCGGGGCTTATGATGGAGGCAAAGGCATTCGCCGTCGGTGTGCGTATCGAGCACGCGCAGACGTTCATCGACCGTATGCAGTACGGCGCGGCGGCGGGCAGTCCGCGGCTCCCCGTCGCGGACTACGCGATGACGTACCGCGACGAGGCGGGCGGGCGTGGCGTGTACTCGTTCTGTATGTGCCCCGGCGGCATGGTGGTCGCGGCGACATCTGAGGAGGGACGGCTCGTGACGAACGGGATGAGCAACTATCGCCGCAACTCGGGCGTGGCGAACAGTGCCCTGCTAGTGCAGGTCAGCCCCTCGGATTGGGGCGGGGATGTACTCGGCGGCATCCGCTTCCAGCGGGAACTTGAGGAGCGTGCCTATCGCCTTGGCGGCGGGGATTACTGTGCGCCCGTGCAGTCCGTTGGCGATTTCTGTGCGGGGCGGACGGGCACCCAGGACTTTGCCGTTACGCCGACGTATGCGCCCGGTGTGCGCGCCGCGGATCTGCGTGCGCTGCTGCCTCCTGCGTGCACGGCATCCCTTGCGCGTGCGCTTACATTTTGGGAGGAGCGCGTGCCGGGGTTCGGGGCTGCCGATGTGCCGATGACGGG
Source organism: Selenomonas timonae (assembly GCF_014250475.1). Taxonomy (NCBI): domain Bacteria; kingdom Bacillati; phylum Bacillota; class Negativicutes; order Selenomonadales; family Selenomonadaceae; genus Centipeda; species Centipeda timonae. The sequence goes on from NZ_CP060204.1 coordinate 1,146,979, forward strand.
CGTGGAGTCACGTTCGTCCGCGCCCTGCCGCATCCTGCGCGATGCGGAGACGATGGCATCGGTCTCGGCGGCGGGGCTGTATCCGATCGGTGAAGGTGCGGGCTATGCGGGCGGCATTATGAGCGCGGCGCTCGACGGGCTGAAAGCTGCGCTTGCATTTTTGGGAAAGATACAGTAGATTATAGAGACAATATAGTATAGGGGGCTGTTCATGGTGAGACTTTTTGGTACGGACGGCGTGCGCGGTGAGGCAAATACAGAGCTGACGCCGGAGCTGGCATATCATCTCGGGCGCGCGGCGACGCTCTATTTCGGCGCGCAGTCGGAGGTGCGCCCGCGCATCTTGATCGGACGCGATACGCGCATCTCGGGCGAGATGTTCGAGGCGGCGCTCACGTCGGGCATTTGCTCAGCTGGCGGCGTTGCACTCCTCGCGGGTGTCGTTCCGACGCCTGCGGTCGCCTATCTCGCGCGTGAGCACAGGATGCAGGCAGGCATTGTGATTTCCGCCTCACACAATCCGTTTCCCGACAACGGGATCAAGTTCTTCGGCGGGGACGGCTACAAGCTGCCCGATGCTGTGGAGGATGAGCTCGAGGCACTTGTGCGCCGCCTGCAGACGAATGACGATGCAGCGCGCCCGACGGGCAAGGCGATCGGGATCGTGGAGTACCGCGACGATCTCCTTAATCAGTATATCGACTACGTGGTGAGCACATGCACGGAGCGGTTCGACGGCATGAAGATCGTGCTCGACTGCGCGAACGGCGCCGCCTATGAGGCGATGCCGAAGGTGCTACGCCGCCTCGGCGCCGAGGTGAAGGTCATCCATGCGCTCCCGAACGGCGTGAACATCAACGACGGCTGCGGCTCGACCCACCTCGAGTCCCTGCGGCGCACTGTGCTCGAGCGCGGCGCGGACATCGGCATTGCGCACGACGGGGACGCAGACCGCTGCCTCTGCCTCGATGAGACGGGCGCGCTGATCGACGGCGATCACATCCTCGTTGCCTGCGCCTCGGAGATGATTCGCACGGGGCGTCTGCCGCACAAGACGGTCGTGACGACGGTGATGGCGAATATCGGCTTCCACAAGGCAATCGCAGAGCTGGGCGGGCGCGTCGACGTGACGGCGGTCGGCGACCGTTATGTGCTCGAGTCCATGCGCGCGAACGGCTACAGCATCGGCGGCGAGCAGTCGGGGCATATCATCTTTGCCGAGCATGCGACGACGGGCGACGGGCTCATCACGGCGCTGCAGGTGCTCGCGGCGCTGCGCCGTAGCGGAAAGAAGGCGTCGGAGCTGAACGCGATGATGACGACCTACCCGCAGCTCCTCGTCAATGTCCGCGTGAAGACGAAGGCGGGCTGGGAGGAGAATCCCGCGATCCGCGCTGCGATCGAGGAGGGCGAGCGCGTGCTCGGCAGTGACGGGCGCGTGCTCGTGCGCCCCTCGGGCACGGAGCCGCTCATCCGCGTTATGGCGGAGGGCAGCGATCAGGCGCAGCTCGAGGAGGTCTGCGGCGCGATCGTCGAGGTTGTGAAGCGGGAGCAGGGTGAGGCGTAATGTCGCATCTCTCCGCCGTCCTACTCGTTCTGCTCGCAGGGACGATGTGGGCAGCGAGTGGCACGGCAGCACAGCATTTCTACACGCAGTCCGCACACGTCCCCATCGAGCTGACGCAGGTGCGCCTATTCATCTCGAGCGCGCTCTTCTTCCTGCTCTCGTGGTGGAGCGGGGGACTCAGGCGCGGCATCCGATTCCTGAGGCGTGATCCGCGTCTGCTTGTGCAGCTGGCGATCCACGGCATTCTCGGGATCATGATTGTGCAGTACTCCTATTTCATGGGGATTGCGGAGGGCGATGCGGCGGCGACGACGGTCATCGGCTATACGAGCCCCGCGATGATGATCCTCTACCTCGCTGTGCGCTGGCGGCGTCTGCCGTCGACAGCGGAGGCGGGGACGGTCATCGTGGCGGTGGCGGGGGTGTTTCTCCTCGTGACGGGCGGTGATATCGGGCGTCTCTCCGTGCCGATGTCCTGCATCGTTTGGAGCCTCATCTCAGGAGCGACCTTCACCTTTGCCATGCTCTATCCCGTGCATCTGCTACGCCTCTTTGATCGTTTCTTTCTGCTCGCCGTCTGCATGTTGATCGGTGGCATTTCGCTCCTGCCGATGACGCAGGCAATCGCTGATGTCGGATCTTTTTTTACGACGGGGACGTGGCTCGATCTCCTCGTCATCATTGGCTTTGGGACGATTGTCGCGTTCTTTGCGTTCAACCTCGGGCTGCGTTGGCTGAGTCCTGAGGAGACGGCGATCACGGCGACAATCGAGCCCGTGGCAAGCGTCATCTTTGCATGGCTCATCTTTGATACACATTTTGTCATGATGCAGATCGTTGGGATCGTGCTCGTCATTGCGGCGATTTTGACGCCGAATGTGCTGCGGAAATGGGGGTACACATGAAGATTCCCCTGCGCTATCAGATGTCGGAGTACGATTGTGGGCCGACGGCGCTGCTCAATGCGGTGAGCTATCTCTTCCCGCGCCGTGAGGTGCCGCCCGAGATCATCCGCAGCGTCATGCTCTACACCTTGGATTGCTACGGCATGGACGGAACGGCGTGCAAGGCGGGGACGTCGCGCATGGCGATGATGTATCTCGCGAACTGGCTCGAGGGTTTTTCTCGCGCGACGAAGTTCCCGCTCACCTGTCAGTACATCTCGGGGCGCGCGGTGCACATCGGCGCGCACAGCTATATCAACGACGCGCTTGTACGCGGCGGTGCTGCGGTCGTGCGCATCTTCTACGAGGTCGAGCACTATGCGCTGCTCACGGGTGCGTCCGAGGGGCACATCTATCTTTTCGATCCCTACTATCTCGCGGAGGCGGAGCCGGAGTTCGTGCAGGCGGGCATTGCGGTGACGCTCGCGCATCCGCATAGCTACAACCGCATCGTGCCCTTTGATGTGTTCAACCGCGAGACACAGGAGCTCTATGCGTTCGGTGCGGTGGACAGCCGTGAGGCGGTGCTGCTCTTTGACGAGCGGACGAGGCGGACGGCAGACGATACGATCGAGTATTTTATTTGACGGGAGGTTTGTTCTTGCAGGAGACGACGGAGACGATTGAGTTTAGGGATATGCACGAGGCGGCGGCGCTCCTCGGGGAGCGAGATACGCTGCTGCAGTGCATGCAGGAGGTCTTTGCCTGCCGCATCGTGAGCCGGGGCACGGCGCTCGCCGTGACGGGGGCGGAGGAGGATGTCGCCGCCGCGCGCGTGCTCATACAGGAACTGCTCTTCTATCACAGGCAGGGCGCGAAGCTGACGACGCATGAGGTGAACTACGGCGCGCAGCTCGTGCGGGCGGGGCGCGTGGAGGAACTGCACTCCCTTTTTGCCGAGGTGCTGCTTGTGACGGCAAAGGGCAAGGAGGTGCGCGCAAAGACGCTCGGACAGCGCGACTACCTTGCGAAGATCCGACGCAATGCCGTGACCCTCGGCGTCGGCCCTGCGGGCACGGGCAAGACCTATCTCGCGGTCGTGATGGCAGTCGCGGCTCTGCGCAATCGCGAGGTGAGCCGCATCATCCTGACGCGTCCCGCCGTGGAGGCGGGCGAGCACCTCGGCTTCCTGCCCGGCGATCTGACGGAGAAGATCAATCCATACCTGCGGCCGCTCTACGACGCCCTGCAGGACATCCTCGGCGCGGAGGCGTATCAGAAGATGATGAGCCGCCAGCTGATCGAGGTTGCGCCGCTTGCCTACATTCGCGGGCGCACGCTCGAGGACGCCTTCATCATCCTCGACGAGGCGCAGAATACGACGGGCGCGCAGATGAAGATGTTCCTCACGCGCCTCGGCTTCGGCTCGCGCATGGTGGTGACGGGCGACCTCGAGCAGGTCGATCTGCCGCGCGGCACGGTGTCGGGGCTGAAGCAGGCGTGCCAGATTCTAAAGGGTGTGCGGGGCGTCGGCATTGTGCGGCTTGAGCCTGTGGACATCATCCGTCACGAGGTCGTGACACGCATTGTCGAGGCATACGGCGCGTGGGAGAAGAAGCGGGGACAAAAGTATGGAGATTGAGATTCGGACGGAGCCGGAGGAACTGCCCGTCTCCGAGGAGGAGCGGGCGGCGGTGCGCCGCGCGATTGAGACGGTCGGACGCCTCTACGGGGCGGAGGGCGTCGAGGTGAGCGTAACACTCACGGACGACGCGCACATCCACGTCATCAACAGGGAATATCGCAATGTCGACCGTCCGACGGATGTCATCTCCTTTGCCCTCACGGAGAGCGAGGAGCCCGAGATTATCGGCGGTGGGGAACATGAAGTGCTCGGCGATCTCATCATATCGCTCGAGCGCATGCGGGCACAGGCGGCGGAGTACGGGCATACGGAGCTGCGCGAACTCTCCTTTCTCACGGTGCACGGGATGCTGCACCTCCTCGGCTACGACCACATGGAGGCGGAGGAGCGGCTCGAGATGGAGGAGGAGCAGCGCGCGGTCATGGAGGAACTGGGGATCACACGATGAATGCACATAAATCGGGCTTCGCCGCCGTGATCGGGCGGCCAAATGTCGGCAAATCCACGCTGATCAACGCGCTCATCGGGCAGAAAATCGCCATCATGAGCGACAAGCCGCAGACGACACGCAGCCGCATCCTCTGCATCTTGACGGAGGAGGACGCGCAGATCATCTTCCTCGACACGCCGGGCGTACACAAGCCGAAGCACAAGCTTGGCGACTATATGGCAAAGGCGACGGAGGGGGCTCTGCACGGCGTCGATGTCGTCGTCTTTGTCGTGGACGTGACGGAGAAGATGGGCGCGGGCGAGCAGTATATCCTAAAGCAGCTAGCAAATGTGCGCGTGCCCGTCCTACTCGCGGTGAACAAGGTGGACTGCATCCCACGCGAGGAGAGTCTGCCCGTCATTGCAAACTATGCAAAGGCGTACGACTTCGCGGGCATTGTGCCGATCTCGGCGCGCGAGGGGGAGAACCTGGACGGGCTGCTCGTGGAGATCAAAAAACATCTGCCCGAGGGACCGCAGTACTATCCCGCCGATATGGTGACGGATCAGCCCGAGCGCCTCATCATCGCTGAGCTCGTGCGCGAGAAGGTGCTCGAGCTGACGCGTGACGAGATCCCGCACGCGGTCGCCGTTGACATCGAGGAGATGACGACGCGCGCGAAGGGCGATGTCTACATCCGCGCTGTGATCTACGTCGAGCGCGAATCGCAGAAGGGCATTGTCATCGGTGCGCGCGGAGCACTCCTTAGGACGATCGGACAGCGTGCGCGCGCGGATGTGGAGACGCTGCTTGGGGCGAAGGTCTATCTTGACCTCTGGGTCAAGACGCGCAAGGACTGGCGTAATCGGGCAAATGCCCTGCGGGAGTTTGGGTTTTATGAAACCGATTGAAGAAACGGCGGTCATGACACCATCCTTTGATCAGATGTATCAGCGGGAACTGAATCGCATGTCACGCCGCTTTGTCAACGGGCTGCTCGTCCTCGTGCCCGTCATCATTACCCTGCTCGTCATCGAGTGGACGCTGCGCTTCACCGAGGGCGTGCTCGGGCAGTATCTGCCCTTCTACTTCCCAGGAATGGGCATCATCACGCTCGTCCTCGTCATCTACGCCGTCGGCTGGGCATCAACAAACTGGGCGATCGCAAAGTTGATCTCATTTGGAGAAAATATGATGGGCACGATTCCGTTTGTGAAGTTCATCTACACGAGCGTGAAGCGCCTCTCGGAAGCCGTGCTCGACTCGAGCAGCAACTTCAAGCGCGTCGTCCACGTGCCCTATCAGGGCGCGCGTGCGCTCGGCTTCGTCATGGCGGATCTGCCGCCGCGTTTCCAGCAGGCGATGGGCGGCGGTTACGTCTGCGTCTTCGTCCCGTGGAGCCTCAATATGACCTCGGGGACGACGCTGCTCGTCAAGGAGGAGGACGCGGTGACGATCGACATCCCGAAGGAGGAGGCTCTGCAGTACATGCTGACGGCGGGCGCCGTCATGCCGCTTGCCGAAGAGAAAAAGAAGGGCGCATCGAAAAATCCGGAGAACCGCCTCGCTGACGATGGGCAGAAGGCGGAAGGGTAGATGGCACTCTACGGAACAGAGGGCATCGTGCTCGGTGCGCGCAGCTGGGGCGAGGCAGACAAGGTCATGACGATCTTCACACGCGAGCGCGGTCTCGTGCGTGCCGCCGCATTCGGCTGCCGCCGCCCGCGGAGTCCCCTTGCGGGTGCGATGCAGATGTTCGTGCACGCCGAGCTGCAATTTGCCGAGGGCGGACGCCTCGAGACAGTCAAGACGGCGAGCGTGCGTGCCCATCACGCAAAGCTCTCACTCGACCTCACGGCACTTGCCTATGCGACCTTTGTCGCGGAGGTGATCCGCGAATTTATGCCAGAGGGCATCACGGACGAAGCGTTCTTTGACCGACTCTCTGCGATCCTGACGGCATTCGAGACTCGCAACCCGCGCGTCACGGCGCTCGCCGCCGTCTTACAGACACTTGCCGCAGCCGGACTGCAGCAGAGCTATGAGCGCTGCTTGCACTGCGGTGTCCTGATCGAGGGGGACGCTTTCTTCCACACACGGGAGAACGGAGTCCTCTGTGCGGACTGCCGTACAGAGGACAGTGCAGCTTTTTCGGAGGAGCTGCGCCTGCTCCTCATCTCACTCGAGCAGCTTGACTGGGCGCACCCGCCGAGCCTGCAGCTGCGCGGCGGAACCCTGATGGCTGCAGAGTCTCTCGTGCTCGCGCACGTGCAGGAACTTGTCGGTCATCCCCTGCGTTCACTGTCGTTTTTAGCCCAGCTCGGATAATTTTTTTTGAAAAATTTAAGGCATGATGAAAAAATAACCCGAAAAAAAAAGGAAAAGTAAAGATGATGGCGAAAATATATCAGGTAATCATTTGTGTATAGTTTTTGCTGTGCGCAAAAAATGAGAGAGGGAACGGAGGGGAAAGCCTGTCATGATCATGCTGACGAAGTTCAACTCCAAGACGAACAAAAAAGGTGAGTTTGTCCTCAATGCAGAGATCATCGAGAGCATTGAGGAAACGCCGGATACTGTAATAACGCTTACCAACGGGAAAAAGCTGATCGTCGAGGAGCCGATGGAGGAGATTGTGCGACGCACGATCAAGTATCGTCGCGCGCTTCATCAAAATTAGTTGGCGAATTTCCATTCCTTTGGTATAATGGGGGGAACAGTGTTCCTCTACGTGGCAAGGGAGTGCCCGGGTGTGGAGCCCCTGTGGCTTCGTGGTCATTTTTAGGGAGGGAGTAACTCATGGCGGAGGAAAAGGAAGAACAGGCGGCTGAGCAGCCAAAGCAGAAATCACCCATGCTCATGATGGTCGTGGTGGTCATCGTGGCAGTACTTGTCGCAGTGGCGGCAGCCGGGGGCATCTCGTACTACATCTTCTCACAGGCGGAGTCACCGTCGCATTCGGAGGATGGCAGCGGGGGCAAATCGAATCACGATCCCGGGGTGTTCTACAAGCTTGGCGACCCGAAGGAAGGCATTCTCGTCAATGTCGGCGGCGGACGCTCCGGCAAGTTCCTCAAGGCGGGCATCGTTCTGGAGCTCAACCCCGGCAAGTCGGATAATGTTGTGGACGGCAAGGTCGGTTCGGTCGCGGAGACGAAGATCCTCGATACGACGATGCAGTTCCTGCGTGCTGCACCGCTGGAGGAGTTTGACGCATCCAAGCAGGATGCGCTCAAGAAGCAGCTGAAGGATGCGCTCAACGAGCGTCTGGGACAAGGCTCTGTTTATGATGTTTACATCACGAGCTTCCTGCTGCAGTAAGTAACATGAACCACTGCACAAAGGGAAGGGGGAAGAGTCTTGGCTGAGGACGTACTGTCTCAATCCGAAATAGATAAGCTGCTCTCAGCGCTTTCGGACGGCTCGGTTTCCGCCGAGGAAGTCAAGGCGGAAGAAGAGGAACGCAAGGTCAAGGTCTATGACTTTAAGCGCCCGGATCGGTTCTCTAAGGATCAGATCCGCACGCTGTTCATGCTGCATGAGACCTTTTCGCGTCTCCTGAACACCTATCTGTCGGCGAGTCTGCGCACGATGGTCGATATCGAGGTTTTGTCGGTCGAGCAGATGACCTATCAGGAATTTGTTCAGTCGATGGGGAATCCGTCCGTGATCGGCATACTTGCACTTCCGCCGCTCAAGGGCAATATCATCATCGAGGTCGGTACGGATCTGGCTTTTGCCTACATCGACCGCGTTTTTGGCGGCGAGGGAAAAAGCGGCCTCAAGTCGCGTGCCCTGACGGATATTGAGACGGCGGTCATGCGTCGCTTCATCGACACGGTCACCAATTACTTTAGGGAAGCGTGGAGCAACGTGGTGGAGTTCCGTCCGAACTTCGAGACGATGGAAACGAATCCGCAGTTTGCGCAGATCGTCCCGCCCAGCGATATGGTCGTGCTCGTCACGATTCACATCAAGATGGGCGATGTCGACGGCATGATGAACATCTGCATTCCCTATCTGGTGCTCGAGCCGGTCATGTCGAAGCTCACCACGTCGTTCTGGGTGGCGTCCTCTGTGGACAAGGAGAGCTCGCCCGAGCAGGTGGCGGAGCTCCAACGCAAGATTGAGCGGACATGGGTGCCGTTCTCAGTGGAACTCGGCACGGTCGACATTACGATCCACGAGTTCCTGACGCTCGGCTTCGGCGATGTGCTACAGCTCGACACGCTGGCACAGGATGAGCTCGTCTGCTACGTTGGGTCGAATGCGAAGTTCCGCGCACATCCGGGTACCGCCGGAAAGCGAATGGCTGTGCAAATATCCGGCATTATAGAAGGAGATGACGACGCGAATGAGTGATGAAATGATCTCGCAGGAGGAGATTGATGCCCTCCTGAGCGGTGGAGCGGGCGGCGGCGATGATGCGCCTGCCGATGACGCTGCGCCTGCTGCCGACTCGTCTTCTGAAGAGGATGATGCCGGCATTACAGACCTGGAACGCGATGCGCTCGGGGAGATCGGCAATATCTCGATGGGGGGCGCTGCAACGACCCTCTCCGTCCTGCTTGGACGCAAGGTATCGATCACGACCCCGACGGTCTCCGTATCCAATCTGCGCAAGCTGAAGGAAAAGTATCCCGTGCCCTTCCTCGTTGTCGAGGTGGGCTACAGCATCGGCATTGAGGGCAACAACGTCCTCTGCATTCAGGCGAAGGATGCCGCGATCATCGCCGATCTCATGATGGGCAATGACGGCACGAATCCCGATCAGGAGCTGAGCGAGCTCCACATGAGCGCGGTCAGCGAATGCATGAACCAGATGATGGGCAGCGTTGCAACCTCGCTCTCGTCGATGTTTAATAAAAAGGTGGATATTACTCCCCCAGTGGTCACGCTGGTTGACCTTGGGACAGAGGAAGTGGTGTCCAAGCTGCTGGACAAGGTCGACCCGATCATCCAGGCGTCCTTCCGCATGGAGGTGGACGGTCTCATCGACAGTGAGATCATGCAGCTCCTGCCGCTCGACGTCGCAAAGGATATGGTCGACGCGTTGATGAATCAGCAGCCGGATGTCGACAACGAGGAAGAAGCCGTTGTGGCAGCGGCTGCACCGCCTCCGCCTGCAGCTCCGGCAGCTCCGGCAGCAGCGGCGCCGGCAGCAGCTGCACCTGCAAACTATGGATATGGAGCACCGCCTATGCAGTCACATGTAGCATCCAATGTGCCGGTACAGTCGGCGCAGTTCACACCGCTCAGCTCTACGCCGGTACAGGTCAACGACGCCAATATCGGTCTGATCCTCGACGTTCCGCTTCAGGTCAATGTCGAGCTTGGGCGCACGAAGAAGTCCATCAAGGACATTCTCGACCTGACGAAGGGCTCTATTGTGGAGCTGGATAAACTTGCCGGCGAGCCCGTGGACATCATGGTCAACGGCAAGTACCTCGCGAAGGGGGAGGTTGTCGTCATCGACGAGAACTTCGGCGTTCGCATTACGGAGATTGTCAGCCCGCTGGAGCGCGCTGCACGCCTCCAGTAGCGGAAGGAATATGGTTCTTTTGGGACTGGTGTAGAAAATCCTTGTCACAGAGGGCAGATTTCGTTATAATGAGTAACGATAAAAATGCACATGATTTCTATGTGTTTTGTGCCCTTTGGAATAGGGATGTTCTGTCGGATTAAGGAGAGATGAGAAAATGGCAACTCGCGTTCTGATCGTTGATGATGCAGCTTTTATGCGAATGATGGTGAAGGACATCCTCTCGAAGAACGGCTATGAAATCGTTGGCGAAGCTGAGAATGGCATGAAGGCTCTCGAGAAGTATCAGGAGCTGAAGCCGGATCTCGTGACGATGGACATTACGATGCCGGAGATGGATGGCATCACCGCTGTCAAGGAGATCAAGAAGGTCGATCCCGCTGCAAAGGTTGTTATGTGCAGCGCGATGGGACAGCAGGCAATGGTTATCGAGGCCATTCAGGCAGGCGCGCGCGACTTCATCGTGAAGCCGTTCCAGGCGGATCGCGTGCTGGAGGCCATTCGCAAAGCCGTCGGCTGATGAACAAACGGATATTTTCACTGTCCCTGCTGATCGGATGGCTCCTACTTTTCTTGTGCATGGGAGACGTGTCTGCCGCAGGTGAGACGGGCGGTGGATATTTAGCCGGATATGAAGAGGCTGACCCGCGCCCGTCGGCCGTATCATGGTGGTCGACGGTCGCCTATGTGGTCAGTCTTTTTGCTGTCTTTGCGTTCGTGGTCATCCTCGCCTACTTCGCAGCGCGTGCCTTTGGAAAGAACTCCATGCAGAGGCTTGCGGCACGCGGGGGACAGATCTATCTGCAGCTGCCGCTCGGGCCGAACCGCTCGGTCTGTGTCGTAGAGCTCTTTGGGCGCGTCTTTGTACTGGGCGTCACCGATGCGAATATCCATCTGATCACAGAGATTGACGATCCGGAGACGGTGGACGAGATTCGCAGTTCGGAACCCGCAGGGGGCGGCGTCTTTCAGGAGCAGTTCGGTTCTCTGTCGGATTTTGTTCAAAAAATACCACCGCTTTTCCGAAAGTAAAGGCGGGGGAGAGAAATGGGGGGACAGGATTGGGGCGCAAATTGCTTGTTTTGGGAGGCGCGGCGCTCCTCCTGATGGGCGCGGGACATGCGAGCGCAGCACCCTTGATTCCGACGCTTAGTGTCGGTGTGGGGACGTCGGAGAATCCGCAGGATGTTGCAACGACGATGCAGCTGCTTGCGGTTCTGACCATTATTTCACTGGCACCTGCGATTCTCGTCATGACGACCTCCTTCGTTCGTATTGTGGTCGTCATCGGCTTCCTGCGCAACGCGCTCTCAACGCAGAACGTACCGCCGAATCAGGTCGTCATCGCGCTCTCGCTCTTCCTGTCGTTTTACATCATGGCACCCTATTGGGGGCAGGCGAATGAGAACGGGATACAGCCCTATCTCGCTGGGCAGATCTCGCAGGAGCAGGCGCTTGACAATATCGTTGACCCGATGCGTGAGTTCATGTTCCGCCAGACGCGAGAATCCGATCTCGCGCTCTTTGTCAATCTTTCGGAAGCCCCCCGACCGGAGGGACCCGAGGATGTATCAACATTTACGCTCATTCCGGCATTCATCATCAGTGAGCTGAAGACGGCGTTTCAGATCGGCTTCATGATCTACATCCCGTTCATCGTCATCGATATGATCGTTGCGAGTACGCTGATGTCAATGGGTATGATGATGCTGCCGCCGGTGATGATTTCCCTGCCGTTCAAGATCCTCTTGTTTGTCATGGTCGACGGGTGGCATCTCCTGATCCAGTCGCTCATCATGAGTTTCCGTTAGCGGGGGAGGCGTGCGATGTCCGGAGATTTGGTCATCCAGCTTGCCCAGGAGGCGCTCTTCATCGTCCTTCTGGTCTCTGCTCCCATGCTGGGACTTGGACTCATTGTTGGTCTTTTGGTGGCGGTCTTTCAGGCGACCACCTCGATTCAGGAGCAGACACTGGCATTCATCCCCAAGATCATTGCAGTCTTTGTTGCAATCCTGATCTTTGGCCCGTGGATGCTGCGCATCATGGTCGAGTATGTGACGAATGTGTTTGTCAACCTGCCGATCTATCTGCGCTGAAGGGGGCGGCAGTGCATGGATTTGTATGAGCTGCTTCAGGGGCATATCGCAGCATTTTTGCTCTCGCTCACGCGGATTAGTGGTATCTTTCTCATATCGCCGTTCTTCGGCAGTATGAATATCTCGGCATATTTCCGCGTCGGATTGGCGCTTGCAATAACGGTTGTGCTCTTTCCCATGATCGACGGATTGGGGACGCCCGCGGCGCCCGAGAGCATCATCATGTTTGCCGCCGCCGCGATCGGAGAACTTTTCATTGGATGGCTGATCGGCTTTGTGGCATACATCTCCTTCGCCGCCATTACGATGGCAGGCAAGGTCATGGATATGCAGGTGGGCTTTGCCATTGTCAATGTTGTGGATCCGACTTCCGGTCAGCAGATACCGCTCATCGGAAGTTTTCTTTATAATCTGGCGATCATCATCCTGCTCGTGACAAATGGGCATCATATGATACTGGCCGCGCTTACGGAGAGCTTCCGCGTTGTACCGATTGCGGGGATCGAGCCGAATATCTCGATTGCGCTCCTCATGGCGAATTTCGTCAGCGGCATTTTCCTCACGGGGATGAAGATCGCGATGCCGATCACTTTCGCGATCCTGCTCACGAATGTGGGGCTGGGCATCCTCGCGCGCACGATGCCGCAGATGAACATCTTCGTCGTGGGCATTCCGATGCAGCTGATGATTGGCATCACTGTCCTGTCGATGATCATTCCGTTCTATGTCTTATTCCTGGATGTGCTGTTTCATGAAATGTATGGAAATATATCACTTGCGGTACGCGCCCTCCAATAGCGCGCCGTTCGTCTTTGATCTCCAGCGTTTCGCGGGGGAAAAGACAGAGGAACCAACGGCGAAGAAGCGCGCCGACGCGCGCAAGAAGGGGCAGGTTGGACGCAGCCAGGAAGTCAACAGCGCATTCGTGCTGCTCATTGGCTTCTTTGGGCTCAAGCTGCTGTGGGATTCGATCTATGTATCGATTGCAACCTATACAACCTATGTGTTCAGCAATCTGAACCAGACAGTGGACACGGAGAACATCCTCCGCATCTTCATCGGAATCGTCATCGTCCTCGCCAAGACTGCGTTTCCGATCATGATCTTCATCATGATTATCGGACTTGCGGTCAACTTCTTCCAGGTGGGGTTGAATTTCAACACGGAGTCCATCGAGTTCAAGCTGGACAAGCTCAACCCCATCAACGGGTTCGGTCGCATCTTCTCGAAGCGCTCCCTCGTGGAGCTGGCGAAGTCCATCTTCAAGATCATCGTCATCGGCTTCTTCCTCTACCGTTTCATCCACGAACAGATCCTTGCGATGCCACAGTTCATGTTCTTTGACCTGACGACGAGCCTTGCGCTCGTTGCGGAGATCATCTTCCAGATGGCGTTCATCGTCATTGGCGTCATCATGGTTATGGCGTTCATGGACTACGGCTACCAGAAATGGCAGACGACGCAGGATCTCAAGATGTCGAAGCAGGAAGTCAAGGACGAGATGAAGCAGACGGAAGGTGATCCGCAGATCAAGGGCAAGATTCGTCAGAAGCAGCGGCAGATGGCGATGGCGCGCATGATGAAGGAAGTCCCGAAGGCGGATGTCATCATTACAAACCCGACACACTACGCTGTAGCGCTCTCCTATGAACAGGGCATGGTTGCGCCGACGGTCATTGCCAAAGGGCAGGATCTCGTTGCGCAGCGCATCAAGGAGATCGGACGTGAGGCACGTGTGCCGATCATCGAGAACAAGCCGCTTGCACGCACGCTCTACGCCGCCGTGCAGGTCGGCGACAGTGTGCCGCAGGAGCTCTATCAGGCGGTCGCTGAGGTGCTCGCGTACGTCTATCGACTGAAACACGCGCGGCGCGGTGCATGAGAAAACGGGCAATTTCTCTAATCCATGACGAAAGTCTTATTAAATATTTGACGTACTTGCGATATTTGGTATAATATTTAGGGGACGAATAATTATTTGTCCTCGTAGGGAATGAGGGAGTGAGTGAGAGTATGGCGGCACCGCAGACCGGCAGTGTAAATCCTCTTGCATCCGGCAATCTCATACAACGATACAGTGACGTCCTGATCGCCGTTGCCATCGTAACAATCGTCATCATGATGATTATTCCGTTGCCGACGATTTTGTTGGACGTTCTTATCTGCCTGAATATTACAATTGCACTTCTCGTCGTGATGTCAGCGATCTATAATGTGGAGGCACTCGATCTATCAGTCTTTCCATCTTTATTGCTGATTACGACACTGTTTCGTCTGGCGTTGAATATCTCCTCGACCCGTCTCATCCTCCTCAATGGCTATGCCGGAGAGGTTATTACTGCGTTTGGCAACTTCGTTGTCGGTGGTAATGCGGTGGTCGGCTTCATCGTGTTCGTCATCCTCGTCATTGTCAACTTCATCGTCATCACGAAGGGATCGGAGCGCGTGGCTGAGGTTTCGGCACGATTCACCCTCGACGCGATGCCTGGTAAGCAGATGGCGATCGATGCCGATCTCAACCAGGGCGCGATCACGGATGCGGAGGCGAAGCGCCGGCGTGAAAAGGTGCAGCGCGAGTCCGATTTCTTCGGCGCAATGGACGGTGCTTCGAAGTTCGTCAAGGGCGACGCAATCGCCGCAATCGTCATCATGATTATCAACATCGGTGGCGGCTTTGTCATCGGCATGCTGCAGCGCGATATGGACGCGGCGCAGGCGCTGCAGACCTATACGCTGCTGACCGTCGGCGAAGGCCTGGTCGCACAGATTCCGGCGCTCCTCATCTCGACGGCAACCGGTATTATTGTCACGCGTTCAGCGGCTGAGGGCAACCTCGGCGGCGATCTCGTGAAGCAGCTCTTCCGCAATGCGCGTATCTTTATGATCCTCACGGGCGTTCTGCTCTTCCTCGCCATCATGCCGGGGCTGCCGGGCGTGCCATTTACGGTGCTCGCTGTAATCTGCGGCTTGATTGCATGGAATCTTCATCGGGGGCAGGCAGTGGAGCAGGAGGTGCAGCAGGTCGAGCAAAAGGCAAAGGCGAAGAAGGAGGCAACGACCCCCGAGAACATCGTATCCCTGCTGCAGGTCGACCCGATGGAGCTCGAGATTGGCTACAGCCTCATCCCACTTGTCGATACAGGGCAGGGGGGCGATCTGCTCGACCGCATTGTCATGATCCGTCGGCAGTGTGCGCTTGAGCTCGGCCTCGTCGTGCCGACCATCCGCATCCGCGACAATATACAGATCAAGCCGAACGCGTACATCATCAAGCTCAAGGGCATTGAGATTGCACGCGGCGAGCTCATGCTCGACCACTACCTCGCGATGAACTCCGGCACGGTGTTCGAGGAGGTGCCGGGCATTGAGACGACGGAGCCGGCATTTGGTCTGCCCGCCCTCTGGATCTCGGAGAACGAGCGCGAGCAGGCGGAGCTAAACGGCTATACTGTGGTCGACGCGGTCTCCGTGCTCGCGACCCATCTCACGGAGATCATCAAGCAGCATGCGGCTGAGATCCTCGGACGTCAGGAGACGCAGAACCTCCTCGACAATCTCCAGAAGACCAACGCGGCGCTCGTGGACGAGGTCGTCCCGAACCTGCTCAGCGTGGGCGAGGTGCAGAAGGTACTGGCAAATCTCCTGAGCGAACGCATCTCGATCCGCGATATGAGTACGATCCTCGAGGTGCTCGCCGACTACGGTACAGCAACGAAGGATACGGACATCCTGACAGAATATGTCCGCCATGCGATGGCGCGGCATATCACACAGCAGAACGTCCAGAACGGTGTGCTGCCATGCATTACGCTTGACCCTGCGATTGAGAACAAGATTGCGGGCAGCGTCCAGCGCACGGAGCACGGTTCATATGTCAGCCTAGATCCCGACTCCATGCAGAAACTGCTGATAGCATTGCAGGAGGAGCTCAAGAAGCTGACCGATCAGGGCTATCAGCCCATTGTGCTGACGAGTCCGACCGTGCGTCCCTACTTCCGTAATCTTGTAGAACGCTCCATTCCGGGGCTGATTGTGCTCTCCCATGCGGAGATCGAACAGAATGTTGAAATCCAGATCCTTGGGGTGGTGAGAATCTAAGTGCAGGTCAGGACGGTGCGTGCCTCCTCTGTAAAGGAAGCCATGGAACAGATCAAGGACGAGCTCGGCAGCGATGCCGTACTCCTCCATACAAAAAAATATCGTGAGAGCGGGGTGCTCGGCGGCGCAGAGATGATCGAAGTGACGGCTGCGGTCGATGAGACCCAGGCACGCGTACCACACGCGCCATCTGTGTACGTGCCGCCTGCTGCACCAATTCTCCCCTCCAATGTCCTTAATCAATATCGGATGACGGAGGCGCCCGCAGAGGGGGCAAGCGCAAGGCCGGCACGGAGTGTTTTGCCTGCATATGACAGCTACGGGGCAGAGCCTACCGTTGCAGCCCCCTATGCCACGGCAGCGGCACCCATCTATCCGCGGGACGTGTATGCGGCACCTCTCGCACCGGCACCTGCTGCGCCTGTGCCGCAGCCTGCGGCGCCCGCCTATGAGACGGCGGTCAAACCACCTCCTATACAGGCGGCAGAATTAGAGCCCGCTGAAGCCCATGCCGATCAGCAGAAGGATGGCTCAGCAGAGCGCATCCGTATGCTTGAGGATGAGCTTGCGCAGATGAAGACGATGCTCGCCTCGATGATGGCGGCGAATCAGCCGAAGGAAACGGTCACGATACGGGATGTCCTGCGCCGTCAGGATGTGCGCGATGAACTCTGCGAGGATTTTTCCGGCAAGATTCCGGTTGCCGATGTGAATCTAGACAGTCTGGACCCGCGCGCCGTCAGTGTTCTATCCGGTTACCTCGCGCAGGTGATGAAGTTCACGGATGGACTGCAGATGGCTGGGCGAAGTTCCCGCGTTGTCGCCTTTATCGGAACGACGGGGGTCGGCAAGACCACGACGCTTGCCAAGGCGGCGGCTCATTTCGTGCTGGAGCAGAATCTCAAGGGCGCGCTTATCACCGCCGATACCTACCGTATCTCAGCGGTGGAGCAGCTCAAAAAATACGCCGAGATTCTGGGACTTCCCGTCGAGGTCGTCTACTCCGCCGCCGACCTCAAGAAGGCGATTGCACGCCACCGCAGCAAGGATTTTGTCCTCGTCGATACAGCGGGACGTAGTCAATACAATGAGTTTCAGATGGATGAGCTCAAGGACTTGCTCATGGCGCACCCCCGCATGGAAAAGCATCTCGTCGTCAGTGCCACGACGAAAGAAGAGGATGTGGCGGAGATCATGAAGCGATTCTCCGTATGCAAACCGGATCGCATCATCTTTACGAAGACAGATGAGACGCGGACGATCGGCATGGTACTCAATCTGCTTGCGGGCAAAGATCTCCCGCTTTCCTTCCTATCAAACGGGCAGAGCGTGCCGGACGACATCATTCCGGCGACGGCAGATCGGTTTGCGGAATTACTTTTGAGGGAATGATATGACGGATCAGGCAACGCGGCTACGTCAAATGGTAGGTGCTGAGACCATTCCGATGCCTGTCTCATCTGCGCAGGCAGAGGCGTGGGCGCATGTGCGCGTGATTGCAATCACGAGCGGCAAGGGGGGCGTCGGCAAGACTAACATTGCCGTCAACCTTGCAATCGCCCTCCAGCGCAGGGGGCATCGCGTGCTCGTCATCGATGCAGATCTCGGTATGGCGAATGTGGACATCTTACTCGGCGCCTCGTCGCGCAAGCACTTGCTTGACCTTCTGCAGCCCGAAGTGAAGCTGGATGACGTCATTGTCGAGACCCCACACGGCGTTCAGTACATCTCGGGAGGCTCGGGCATTGAGAAGGCTCTCGAGTATGACCATGCAGAGAAAGTCCTCCTGCAGCAAAAACTTGCCGACTGTGCTGCACGTGCCGATCTGATTATCGTTGATACGGGCGCGGGGCTTGGGCGCAACGTCATGGATTTCATCCTTGCGGCAGACGAGGTGTTGCTTGTGACAACACCGGAGCCGACCTCGCTCACCGATGCCTATGCTGTCATGAAGGCATACAGTATCTACGCAGCACAAAAGAATCTTCGTCTGATTATCAATCGTGTTTATGAGCAGAAGGAGAGCCGCGAGGTGGCTCTGAAACTGCAGCGCGCTGCCGAGAAATTTCTGCATATGCCCGTGGACTGCCTCGGCTATGTCTTTGAAGATACATCAGTCACGAAGGCAGTGCGCAAACAACTCCCGCTCCTGAAAGCGGAGCCAAACGCCGCAGCAGCGCGCTGTATCGATGCATTGGCAGAATCCCTGCTCACAGGCGGTGAAATGAGAGTGAAACGAGGCTGGAAAGGGTTTTTACAGCAAATTTTCAAGTTTTCGACGTAGCCAAGGAGGAAAATTCAAATGGCGGGCGAATTGGTACAGGCAAGGAGTGTTTTAGCCATTGGACAACGGCTGGAAATATTCTTTGAAAACAACGAGGAGGAAACCTCCGGCTACACGAGCCGCGTGGAGGATATCGTCGGAGATGAACTCGTTGTTGCTATGCCCCTTGACGAACGCCGTGTTCCTGTAATCCCAAATGTCGGTGAGAATTTGTACGTGCTTGCTGCAGGGGATGGATGCCATTATCGATTCTTTAGCATACATCGTGGTCACGGACGGCACGAAGGACGGATTCCCGTGCTTCATATTTCTTTGCCCGAGGTTGCGGAACGCTTTCAAAAGCGTGGGTTCTTCCGCATTAAGGTAAATCTCACGGCAACAATACGCCTTGTCGATCAGGAGGGGAAAATCGATGCACCGAAGCGTGTCCCCATTGTGGATCTGAGCGGCAGCGGTCTTGCTTTTGCATGGCCGAAATCCGTGCCTTTGCACGTGAATGCAGCGCTTGAGATTAATGATATTCCAGGCATCGGAACCCTTGAGATCATGACGCGGGTCATGCGGTGTACGCGCGTTGAGCGCGAAGACGACACACCGATTTATCATGTCGGCGTGCAGTTTCAAGGGATTTCGCGCGGCATGAGGGACAAGATCATTCGCTATCTGTTCCATGTGCAGCGGGCGCAGGTGGAGCGCGTAAATGATGACTGACAGAGAAAAGAATGCTGCGTCATATGCCGGGAGGGGGGCGCCTCGGACGCGTATGCGACTTGTTGTGATCGGTTCCTCGACAGGGGGGCCACAGGCATTGCAGACTGTCATAACGGGGCTGCCGGAGAACTTTCCCTGCCCTGTGGTCGTCGTTCAGCACATGCCGGCAGGCTTTACGAATGCGCTCGCGGGTCGTCTGCACAGCGTCTCTCGCGTGCAGGTGCGGGAGGCGCGGGACGGGGATCTATTGGAACCCGGCTGCGTCTACATTGCACCCGGCAGTCACCATCTGCGCATCCTGCACGAAGCCGGTGCGCGGCGGATTGCGCTCAGCGATGAGCCTCCCGTCGGCAACCATCGCCCCGCCGTCAATGTGATGTACGACTCTGTCGCGCATCTGGGGAAGGACGTCGTCGCCGTGATACTCACGGGGATGGGCAGCGACGGGCGCGAAGGGATGCGCAAGATCAAGGAAAACGGCGGCTACTGCATCGCGCAGGATGAAGCAACCTGTGTCGTCTACGGAATGCCAAAATCCGTCATCGACGCGGGGCTAGCCGATGAGATATGCCCATTGCCGCAGATCGCGCAGGCGATCGAGGCGGCTGTGAGAAGATAGGAAATAGGGGGAATATCAATGGATAACCAGTATATGGACATGTTCCTGGATGAGTCGCATGAGCATCTGCAGTCGCTCAACGAAGGCCTTCTGCGCCTCGAGGAGAACATGGAGGAGATCGATGCCGTCAACGACATCTTCCGCAATGCACACACCCTCAAGGGCATGTCTGCGACAATGGGCTTTGCCAAGATTGCAGAGCTCACGCACGAGATGGAAGATGTGCTTGATCTCGTCCGCAAGAGCCAGCTCAAGCTGAACGAGGACATTATGGACACGCTGTTCAAATGTCTGGACTCTCTCGAGCAGATGGTGGACAGTGTCGGTAACGGCGAGGCAGAGGATGTTGTCGATGTCTCCGATCTCGTTGCAAAATTGAGCTCCATTTCTAAGGGAACACCTGCGCCTGCTGCGGCAGCCCCCGCTGCAGCAGCGGCTCCTGCACCCGCAGCCAATGAGGGTGAGGCGTCCGGTGTGGATCTTGACCTCGATGAGATCGACCTTGATGTCATGAAGAAGGCCAAGGAAGCCGGCATGAATATGTTCCATGTCAAGGTTACCCTGATGGAGACCTGTGTCCTCAAGGCTGCACGCTCTGTCATGGTCATGCATGCGCTCGATGAGGTCGGCGATGTCATCAAGAGCATCCCGCCTGCCGAGGATCTCGAGCAGGAGAAATTCGAGCGCAGCTTTGACGTGCTTGTCGCCACAAGCGGTGACGCCGAGGCCGTACAGAACGCCGTGGATACGGTATCCGAAATCGAAGACATCCTCGTTGAGCCAGTTGATCCCGACAAGCTCGGCAAGGAGGCGGCGCCTGCGGAAGCTGCTGCACCCGCTGCGGCGGCACCTGCGGCGAAGCCCGCAGCACCTGCGGCCAAGAAGGAGGCGGCAAAGCCTGCAGCAGCTCCTGCGAAAAAGCCGCATCAGAGCCAGAGTGTCCGCGTCGACATTGAGAAGCTTGATACGCTCATGAACCTCATGGGCGAGCTCGTCATCAATAAGGTGCGCCTCGAGCAGATCGGACAGACGCACCGCATGAGCGACCTCATGGAGACGCTCGAGCAGATGGATCGCGTGACGGGCGACCTGCAGAACATCGTCATGAAGGTTCGCATGGTTCCGGTTAGCGCCGTGTTTAACCGCTTCCCGCGTATGGTGCGCGACGTATCCAAGGAGCTCGGAAAGGAAATCAACCTCACAATCGAGGGTGAGGAAACGGAACTGGATCGTACCGTTATCGACGAGATCGGCGATCCGATCATGCACCTCCTGCGTAACTCACTCGACCACGGTGTCGAGAGTCCTGAGAAGCGTGAGGCAAAGGGCAAGTCGCCCGTCGGCGAGGTCGGCCTCATCGCACGCCACGAGGGCAACAACGTCGTCATCATGATTACCGATGACGGCGCGGGCATCGATGCCGACAAGATCCGCAGGAAGGCGGTCGAGAAGGGCATGATCTCGCAAGAGGAGGCAGAGCGTCTCGACGATGCGGATGCCGTGCGCCTGATCTTCCTGCCGGGCTTCTCGACGGCGGAGCAGATTACCGATATTTCTGGCCGCGGTGTTGGCATGGACGTTGTGCGCAGCAAGATCGAGGCGCTTTCAGGGCACGTCGATGTCGAGACGCATATTGACGAGGGTTCCGTCTTCAAGATCAAGCTGCCGCTCACGCTCGCGATCATCCAGGCGATGCTCGTGCAGGTGCAGGAGGAGATGTACGCCATCCCACTCGGATCCATCGACAGTACGATCAATATCGAACCCACGGATATTCAGACCGTCCAGAACAAGGAGGTTATCGTCCTGCGTGGGGAAATCATCCCGATCATCCGCATGGAGGAGGCACTCCAGGTACCGCATACGAAAGATTCCGACGAGCTCTTCGTTGTCGTTGTCCACGCGGGCGAGGCAAAGGCAGGCATTGTCGTCGATAATCTGATCGGACAGCAGGAAATCGTTATCAAGACACTCGGCAATCTCTTCGCCGGACTCAAGCTCTTCGGCGGAGCAACCGTGCTCGGTGACGGTAAAGTTGCACTGATTCTCGACGTTGCAACAATGATACAGCAGTAAGCAGGGGAGGGCAAAGAAGATGGCAGAGGATATGAATCAGGGAAATGCGCCGCAGAACTCGCAGTATGTGGCGTTCAATCTTCGCGATGAAGAATACGGCGTCAGCATTCTGAACGTACAGGAGATCCGTAATCTGACGGACATCACGCGCGTTCCGTTTGCAGCGGACTTTATCAAGGGCGTCATCAATCTGCGCGGTTCGGTGCTCCCCGTGATCGACCTCAAGCAGCGCCTTGGGCTTGCGGAGACCCCGTATACTGACCGCACACGCATTGTCACAGTATCCGTTGAGGATGTCCACGTCGGCATGCTCGTCGATGCTGTGACCGAGGTTCTGAGCCTCGAGAATGCGCCTGTCGACACGAAGAAGGCGACAAATGCACGCGAGAGCAGCCGTTTCCTCAGCGGGATCGGCAATATCAACGGACGCCTCATCGTCCTTCTCAATCTGGAGGAGATCGTCGGACTTCCGAAGGAAGCGAAATAAGAGGATCGGAGCTTCCCGATCATTGCCCCATGACGAGAGGTAGAGTGAATGAGCGTAGATGAGAACCTGACAGAACTGTCAGAGCTGCAGCTGGATGTGCTCAGAGAGATTGGAAACGTCGGCGCGGGAAACTCCGCGACGGCGCTTTCTCGTCTCATTCAGCGTCGTATTGAGATGAATGTGCCCCATGTGGCGCTTGTTCCAATTGAAGATGTGCCAGAATTTGTCGGCGGACCGGAACTGGTCGTCGTCGGTATTTTTCTGCGCGTTTACGGCAAGGCTCCGAGCAATATTCTCTTCCTCATCCCTCGAGACAGTGCCTTTGCACTCGTGGACACACTGCTTGGACGGGATCGGGGGGAGACGACCGAGCTTGATGCGATGGACGAATCGGCGCTCATGGAGATTGGCAACATTCTTGCAGGCTCCTATCTGAATGCGTTCTATACGTTCACGGGCATGAGCATGCTGCCGTCGATTCCTGCGCTTGCCGTGGATATGGCGGGGGCGATTCTCAACGTCGTTCTGGTTCAGCTTGGCGAGATGGGCGATCATGCATTGCTCATCGAAACGAATTTTGTCGCGGAGGATCGGAGCATCAGCGGGCATTTCTTCCTTGTGCCCGACCCCGGATCCCTCAGCAGCATTATGAATGCGGTAGGAGTTGAATGATATGCCGGATTTGATAAAAGTCGGTATGGCCGACTACAAAGTCGGCGCAGCTCCATCCACATTGATCAGCTATGGATTGGGCTCCTGTATCGGACTTTCACTTTACGATCCACAGGCAAAGGTGGGGGGACTCCTCCACTATATGCTGCCGGACAGCAAACAAGCGCGTCCATCGGACACCCCTGCAAAATTCATCGATACGGGATTTCCGCTCATGCTCGCAGATGTCCTGAAGCTCGGCGGTGTAAAGTCGCGTCTTGTGGCGAAGATTGCGGGCGGTGCGCAGATGTTCGCGTTCTCGAATACGACGAGTGTCATGCGTGTCGGAGAGCGCAATGCACAAGCGGCGAAGGAGCTGCTTGCACAGCATGGCATCCGTCTCCTCGCGCAGGATACGGGGCTCAACTACGGGCGTACGGTTGCAATCGACCTGAATGACGGAACCTATACGGTGAAGACCGTCAGCAAGGGAGATAAAACAATATAGAGAGGAAGGTGAAGATATGTTCAAACTCGGCATGGCTCTGGTCTTTGCTGTCATTGCAGCACTTGTTGTATTTATTACGGGCATGATCGGGGATGCGCGTGTAACAACAGCACTTCTGCGCAGCCTCATCGCATTTCTCTGCGCCGGTGTATTCACCTATCTCGTGACATTTATCCTTGAGGCGAAGGCATGGGCGGCGTTTGACAAAGAGCCGGCTGCGCGGATGCAGGACATGAAGACGCAGCACTATGATGCGGATGACATCGACTTCGATGCGGTGGAGAAGGGGGAGCAGGCAGCGGAGGAGTTTGCCGCACCGACGAACTTTCAGCCCCTTGAGGAGAAATCCTTTGTCCACATGAGAACCCCGCAAACGGAGGGGGATGAAGCGGTGGCTGCACCGGCCTGAGTGTGTTTTTGGGAGCTGAGAGGAGATGATGCAGATGGCGGAGCAGCCGGCAGAAAATATTGATGCACTGTGGCAGGCATACGCGACGGAAAAGACCGTTGACGTACGCAACCGCATCGCCGAGCATTATCTGCCGCTCGTTCGTCTTGTTGCTGGGCGGATTTCCATCAGTCTTCCGCAGCATGTTGACCGGGAGGATCTCCTGAGCAGTGGCTTCTTTGGGCTGCTCGATGCGATTGAGCGCTATGAGCTCGCGCGCGGCAATAAATTTGAGACCTATGCCGGTGTGCGTGTACGCGGAGCGATGCTCGACCATCTGCGTGCAAAGGACTGGATTCCCGTCAGCGTGCGTCAAAACATCAAAAAATACGAGAAGGCGGTTGCGCGTCTCGAAGGCCAGCTCGGACGCACGGCAAGCGATGAAGAGCTTGCTGAGGAGCTGGATCTCACGGTTGAAGGGCTGCACCACCTCGAGGGACAGGTCAGCGCGGCGACCATCATCCCACTGGAGGAATATCTGCGCACGGATACGCCGGCCTCCATGGAGGACGGCCCCGTAGAACATGCGGAGTGGACTGAGGTCAAGGAGACCCTTGCTGCGGCGATTGAGAAACTTCCCGAGAAGGAGCGCACGGTGGTTGCGCTTTATTATTACGACGAGATGACCCTCAAGGAAATTGCGGCGATTTTGCACCTTTCCGAGGCACGGATCTCGCAGCTCCATACGAAGGCAATCTTCCGCATGCGGGGGTCGCTTGCACGCATGAATGAAGAAGTATGATGTGTTGTAAACTGGGGGAAAAAGTTATAATAAAGGCGCAATTTTGAAGGATCGGAAGTGATGTTGTGGAGAGAACAGTAGGGAATGTCAAGGAAGGGTTTCAGCTTGTTGTCAAAGCTGACGGTAGTTATCTGACAGTCTATCCGGCGACCAAGGACAATCCAGCGATTGACCTTGAGACACTGAAGCAGCGCCTCAAGGAGGCGCGCATCGCGGATTATGATGAACTTCAAGTGGCGCGCCTTGTGCGTGCGGCAAATGGATTCGAGGTGAAACTGGATATGGCTTCAGCAGACGATGGGGAAAATGAGGTCATCCCGTTTACGATTGAAATTGCACGGGATGCAATGAGTGCTGCAGTCCGCTTCGATGAGAAGCGGGGCAATCTGGCGCCTGATGTCTCAGATGTGTTGGATGCGCTCGCTGCAAAGAAGGTTACCTATGGTATTGACCGCGATGCCATCGGGCGCGGTGTTGCGCGTCTGACTCCCTTTATGGCAGCGCGCGGAACGGCACCCGAGGCGGGCGTCGATGCGCGCATCGAAAAGAAATTCGATATGGGTGCAAAGGGGCGGCCTGCTGAGCGCGCCTATGACCGCGTGGACTATAAGGATATGAACATCTTTATCCGTGCGCAGATCGGCGATGTGCTTGCCGTGCGTATTCCAGAGACCAGCGGCGTGGCGGGCACCAATGTGTTTGGCGAAGAGGTTCCCGCAAAGCCGGGGAAACCGGCAGTGCTTCCACAGGGAAAGAATACGAAGATCGTCAATGAGCACGAACTCGTCGCGCTCATCGACGGGCAGATCGTAGATGATGGGAAGAAGATTGGCGTCGATCCTCATCTCGTCATTGACACGAGCGTCGATGTCGGCACGGGCAATGTCGACTTTGCCGGCAGCGTTGAAATCAAGGGCGATGTGGAGAGCGGCTTTGTCGTGAAGGCATCCGGAGATGTTGAGATCAGGGGCATGATCGGCGGGGCACAGGTTGAGGGACGCAACGTCATTGTGCATGGCGGCATTCGAGGCATGAACATCGGAAAGATTTACGCCGCTGAGGACATTAGCATCTCCTTCGTCGAGAATGCGAATATCGTTGCAGGGCGCGACATCTTTGTCAACGATGTGGTTTTGCACTCGGAGATGCGTGCGGGTCATCACGTCCGCGTCGAGGGGCGGCGCGGTATCATCACGGGCGGCAAGGTCGGCGCAGGCGAATCCATCCGTGCCAAGGTGATGGGCAATAACTTCTATGTCCAGACGAGCTTGGATGTCGGCATAGACCCGAACCTCAAGCATCAGCATGATACCTTGCTCAAGGAATGCCAGGCGGCGGTCAAGCGTCTGACGGAAATCCGTCTCTCGCTTGACACGCTGAAGAAACAGCCTCTTACGAGCCTTTCCGAGCGTCGGCGGGAGCAGCTCGTCGAGATGACGCACGCGCAGTTCCCTCTTGCCAACGAGATCAAGAAGATGCAGGAGAAGCTCGCACAGATGGAGGAGGAGCTGGAGCAGATGAAGCGCGGCTCCGTGGCCGCCTCGGATACGATCTATCCCGGGGTGAACGTCACAATCAGCGGTGTGAAGAAGTCCGTGGAAGAGGAGCTGCATCACGCACGCTTGCAGATGCTCGATGGACAGATTGCTATAGGAGTCTTTTGAAGAGAGGCAGGTGCCGTGATGAATGTCACGCCAATCAGCATGCAGATGATGATCCCGCAGTCCAATGAGGCAGGGAACGTCCAAAGCAATATGCAGAATCAGGTCAACGTCCAGCAGAGTTTTGAATCCATCCGTCAGAGGCAGGATGCTGAACTCGCTCGTCAGCAGGTGCGGGCAAAGGAGCAGGCCAGCGAGGATGCGCGTGTGAAGGATGATCCGGAGCGTGAGCGGCGGCAGGGCGGTCGCGGCGGCGATGGACGACGCCGTGACCGCGAGGATCACGGGCCAGAGCTGCTGCAGCGACTGGCTGCCGATCCGAGTCGCGGCGTGCATCTTGACATCAGTTTTTGATTTTTGAAATGTGGATAAGGGAGGCGTCCTGTTATTATTTCTGTTACCGAAATTCTGGGGGCACTCATCATCCTCGGGGCGGTTCTTCTGCTCATCGTGCGCTACGTTCTTCATCGGCGTCAACGCAGCGATGAGGCGGATGAGGATCTTGCGGAATCCATTGAGAAGCTGAAAAAGGAGCTGCAGCAGTCTGCTGACACCATCATCAAGCGTCTCGGCTCTCATGTGACGAAACTCGAGGGGTTGTTGCGTGAGGCGGATGACCGGCGCGTGCGCCTCGAGACGCGCGTTGCAGATGCGCAGCGCCTCGAGTGGGCGTTGCGCCAGCGCATTGAGGAGTTGGAACGCCGCTTGCGCGATCTCGGTCAGACCGCGTCTGTTCCTGCTGCTCCCAAGGCAATTCCTGCGGTGGAGACCCCCGCGTCTCCCATGCCACAGGTGCAGGAGGCGCGGCGTACGGACGGCGATGAATTCGCCGCCGTTCTGCACGCATCCATTCTGCGTGAGCAGGCGCGTGCCACGGCAGAGCCTCCAGCGCAGCCGTATACGACAGGGGCTGCGCCGCAGGTCTATGTGCCGCACGCGCCACGCGCCGCGTTGTCGCAGGAACGACCGGCGCCTCCACCTCCGACACACGGGCAGCCGATGCCGCTGCAGCGCACACAGCTTCCTGATACATCTGTGCCCCCGCCTCCAGCTCCTCCCATAGAACCGGAAGCACCCGCAAAGGAGGACGAAGCGATCATCAAGGCACGTGCACTCCTGCGTGCGGGACGTACGATCGAGCAGGTCGCACGCGAGACGGGGGTCGAGATCGGGGCGCTCCGTCTCATGAAGCAGATGACGCAAAGGGATTGACAAAACGAGAAAAGACCGTTATAATACCATTTGTTCGGGACGTAGCTCAGCTTGGTAGAGCGCTTCCTTGGGGTGGAAGAGGTCGTGAGTTCAAATCTCGTCGTTCCGACCACTTTCAGCATAGGAACCTCCGCGCAGCTTGCGTGGAGGTTTTTTCGCATAAGGAGGAGGGCTCCTATGAATCTTATTGTCGATGTCGGTGTACTTCAGGTGCTGCTGCTCGCCGTCATGTTCCTCTCCATCATGGTGGAGATCAAGACAGGCGGCCTCGGCGTGGGCGTCCTGCTCGGTATTGTCGCGGCGGCGGTCTTCTGGGGCAGCCAATATACACGGGGACTCGTGGAACTCTATCACATAGCGGTCTTTCTTGCGGGCGTGCTCATGATTATCGTGGAGATCTTGCTGCCGACCGTGGGGCTGCTCGCGGGGCTCGGTGTTGCGGCAATGCTCTACAGCATTGTGCTCGCGCTCGGCGGGGACATCGGCGCACTCGCGGCGCTTGGGATCGCACTCGTGATCTCCGTTGTGCTCTTCATGCTCATCGTCTCGCGTCTGCCGTCGAGCAAACTGTGGAACAAGATCGTTCTGCAGAAGAGCTCGCGCACACAGGAGGGCTATGTCAGCGCGGCGGAGCAGTCCGAACTTGTAGGGAAAACGGGCGAGGTGCTCACGGAGCTGCGTCCTTCGGGGACGGCACGCATTGACGGCCGCCCCGTGGATGTCATCTCGGAGGGCGCGTATATTCAAAAAGGGAAGCAGATTGTTGTCCTGTCCGTGAACGGCAGCCGCGTCGTCGTGCGCGAGGCATAGCTAGGCATCGGGCAGAAATACTAAGGAGGTACGTATGGGAACTCTGTTTGGAGGAGCATTCCTCATTGTCATCGTCATTCTTGCCGTATCCATCTTTCTGCACTTTGTGCCGCTCGGACTCTGGATATCCGCGATCTCGGCAAATGTCTCGGTCAGCATCATGTCTCTGATCGGCATGCGCCTGCGCCGCGTTCCGCCGAGCCGCATCGTACTCCCGCTCATCAAGGCGAATAAGGCGGGGCTGGATGTCAGCGTGAACCAGCTCGAGGCGCACTACCTTGCGGGCGGCAACGTGGATAAGGTGGTTGACGCGCTCATCGCGTCCCATCGTGCACAGATCGCGCTGCCGTTCGAGCGTGCGGCGGCGATCGATCTCGCAGGGCGCGATGTGCTTGACGCCGTGCAGATGAGCGTCAACCCGAAGGTCATTGAGACACCGATTGTCTCCGCTGTCGCGGCGAACGGAATCGAGCTCAAGATCAAGGCACGTGTCACCGTCCGCGCAAACATCGACCGTCTCGTCGGCGGTGCGGGCGAGCCGACGATTATCGCGCGTGTCGGCGAGGGCATTGTCACGACGGTCGGCTCTTCAGAGAACCATAAGGACGTGCTCGCAAATCCCGATGACATCTCCAAGACGGTGCTCGGCAAGGGGCTCGATGCGGGTACGGCATTCGAGATTCTCTCCATCGACATCGCGGATGTCGATGTCGGGCGCAACATCGGTGCGGAGCTTCAGACCGACCAGGCGGAGGCGGACAAGCGCATCGCGCAGGCCAAGGCGGAGGAGCGCCGTGCAATGGCGGTTGCACGCGAGCAGGAGATGAAGGCGTACACGCAGGAGATGGAGGCAAAGGTTGTCGAGGCGCAGGCGGAGGTCCCGCACGCAATGGCGCAGGCGCTGCGCGAGGGTAAGCTCGGCGTGATGGACTACTATCAGCTGAACAACATCCAGTCCGACACCGATATGCGTCAGGCAATCAGCTCTGCGGGCAAGAGCGATGAGAAGCACCCAACACCGCCCGTAAAGTGAGGCGAAGTATATGGAATACCTCATTGTCATTGCTGTTGCCATAGCGCTTGCCGTCTTTGACGATCGCGTGCGCGGCAGAAAAAAAGTGCCGCCGCCGACGGTACCGCAGGATATCCCGCGGCCGAAGAAGCGCACGGCACAAACGGGCAGCTTTGAGATTCCACCGCTGCGCGGCGCTCCCCGCGATGTACAGATCACTGTTGACGCAGAGGTGCTGCGCGCGCAGGAACTACGCGCGCGGTGGGAGGAGCAGCAGCGGGAGGCACTGCGCGCCAAACGCGCACGTGAGCGAGAGGAGCGCCTTGCTGCAGAGCAGATGGCTGCTGCCGCAGCCGTGCCGCATACGGGCGGACACGCGCATGCGCATGCGGCACTCTTGCCGCAGCTGACACCGGATACGATGAAGCAGGCGATCGTGCTTGCCGAGGTGCTCGGGAAGCCGCGCGCACTGCGCAGATTTCCAAGACGGTAAAAAATAGGAGCCCCTGCAGTCAACTGCAAGGGCTCCTATTTTCTGTAGTTATTTAATTTGATTCAGCAGCGCTGCAATCTCAGCAGCGCTTGTGTCGCCGTCCGTGCAGCTGATGATGGGCTGCGCCCCGAGCATGACGGTACGTCCGTCCGCGTAGGCGGCGGAGGCAGCGTGCCCGTTGCGGTAGGCGGCTGCAAGATTCCCCATGACGAAGTAGGCACGCTCTGCAGAGCTCATCCCGCCGGCGGGGGCAGGTGTCAGAAGGCGCTTCTTGTTCACATAGACATCGCCGTCATCGACTGTCACCTTGCCGCCGCTCATCTCCGTGAGTTTCTTCGCGTAATTGTCGCGGCGGGAGGAATTCGACGGATGATCGGCAGCGCCCGACATGATGTCAAACGCATTCGCGGAGTTGTTGCCCGAGAGGTCGATCACGCGCTGCCATACAGCAGCCGTTGCGCCTGGATTGTACGGAGAGCGTGAGATGTACTCAAATGCGAGGTTGTCCGCCTCCCACTCCATCGGCTTCGTGAGCCCCTGCCCGTTCCAGATATTTGCAGCGATCGCGCCGAGCACCGTACCCGTCGCGTTCGCGAGTATGGTAGGCCCGAGTGAGCGCTTCATGCCCTTGGCGGGGTGATCCTTCTGTCCGTGTCCCATTTCATGGGCGAGCACGACGGCGATCTCGTCCTCATTCGAGAGATAGCTGTAGAGCCCGACGTTGACACTCATATTGTGCCCAAGCGTGCAGAAGGCATTGAACCCCTCCTGCTGATTGATGAAATAATTGTATGGGCGGTCATAGACGGTCGCATCCATGGAGCCGATTGCCGCCGTGAGATTCGTAAAGATGCGGTCAAGCTGACTGTTCAGATCCCAGCGGTAATACACGCCGTATTTTTCCTGCAGTTCCTGAAAGAGTGCCTGACGTCCCTCTTCGGTCGTGTTGTAGTACTTGATCTGCTTGTTCATCTCGTCTGCCGCAGCCGCACCGCCGATGATTGCGCCGATGATCCTACCCGTATTTGCCTCAGCCGTGGCGGGCGGCACTGCAATGCCCGCTGTGATTACCGCTGAGAGTGCGAGCGCAATCCCCTTGCGCATCCATTTTTTCTTGTTCATTTTCCTACTCCTTCCATGAAGCCGTGAACATATTATAAGCGATGAAATGCGGCTTCTTCCATGTAAAAGAGGTTATAAAGTGTCTGCGAAAATAAAATAAATCATTCAGTCGGAAAGTCTGGCAGACCGCACAGAATTCTTGACACTATAGAGAAAAAACATTAAAATGGATAGAAGTATTCTATAGGCATTTTTGCATTATGAAAAAGGAGGTGGCTGTTATTATTACTGAATTACTAACGGTAATTATTGCTGTCGCCGTTGGTGTTGCTGCGGGCTATGTTGCACGCAGACGCACGGCGGAGGCTCAGATAGGATCAGCCGAAGACGAAGCAAAGCGCATTGTCGAAGAAGCCGGAAAGAAGGCTGAGACAAAGCAGAAGGAAGCACTGCTCGAGGCGAAGGAGGAGATCCAGCGCCAGCGGCAGGAGTTCGAACGAGATACGAAGGAGCGCCGCAGCGAGATTCAGCGCCTTGAGCGCCGCACGATCCAGAAGGAGGAGAATCTCGACCGCAAACTTGAGTCCATCGAAAAGAAGGAAGAGGGGCTTGCGCGTAAGGAGGCACGCATCGACAAGACGCAGGCTGAGATTACAGCACTCTACGAGACCCAGAAGCAGGAGCTCGAGCGCGTCTCGGGGCTCTCGTCAGAGGAGGCTCGCACGATTCTCATGGCGGAGGCAGAGGAAGAGCTGAAGCATGAGAAGGCACGGAAGATCAAGGAGTACATCCAGCAGACAAAGGACGAGGCGGACAAGGCAGCACGGGAGATCCTGAGCGTGGCGATCCAGCGTTGCGCCGCTGATCACGTGGCGGAGACGACGGTCTCAGTTGTGGCATTGCCAAACGACGAGATGAAGGGGCGCATCATCGGGCGTGAGGGGCGTAATATCCGCACCCTCGAGACGCTGACGGGCATCGACCTCATCATCGACGATACGCCGGAGGCGGTCATCCTCTCCGGGTTCGACCCTGTGCGGCGCGAGGTTGCGCGCATTGCGCTCGAAAAGCTGATTCAGGACGGGCGTATTCATCCCGCACGCATCGAAGAGATGATCGAGAAGGCGCGACGTGAGGTCGATCAGCGCATCAAGGAGGCGGGGGAGCAAGCGACGTTCGAGACGGGCGTCCACGGCATCCATCCTGAGCTCGTGCGTCTCCTCGGACGCATGCGCTATCGGACGAGCTACGGGCAGAACGTGCTCGCACACTCCATCGAGGTCGCGCATCTCGCAGGTCTCATGGCGGCAGAGCTCGACTGTGATGTCATGCTCGCCAAGCGCGGCGGACTCCTGCACGACATCGGCAAGGCGGTCAGCCACGAGGTTGAGGGGCCTCATGTGACGGTCGGCGCCGATCTCGCGCGCAAGTACCGCGAGTCCAAGGAAGTCATCAACATCATTGCCTGCCATCATGGCGATGAGGAGGCGACGACGATCGAGGCGGTGCTCGTCGCTGCGGCGGTTGCGGTCTCGGCAGCACGGCCGGGGGCACGCCGTGAGAGCCTCGAGTCCTACATCAAGCGACTCAAGGCGCTCGAGGAGATCGCCGAGTCGTTTGACGGCGTGGAGCGTTGCTTTGCAATTCAGGCAGGGCGCGAGATCCGCGTCATGGTAAAGCCGGACAAGGTGGATGATGCAGGCGCTGCCGTGCTCGTCCACGACATTGTAAAGAAGATCGAGGGCGATCTCGAATATCCGGGGCAGATCAAGGCGACGGTCATTCGTGAGACGCGCGTCGTCGACTATGCCAAGTAAACGGTCGCAGTCGATACGGAGAATCGAATCAGGGGGCGCAAGCCCCCTCATTTCTCGGAGTTGCAGCATGGAGCAGCGACTCCCCAAGGAGGATATATGCAGCAGCTGACGTATATCGTTTCCGGTACCGCCGATGCCCAGCGCAAGGCGGAGCAGGCAAAGGAAAAGCTGGATCGGATTCCACATATTGAGTCTCTGCTCATCACCATTGCGGCACCGTACGAGATGCCGATGGCAAAGGCGCTCCGCATGCAGGGCGCTATACGCGAGCTGTTCCCCGATGCGCGGATCTTGGCGCATACCTGTGTGCTCAAGATGGCGGATCTGCGCCTTGATACGGACGGCGTCATGCTGACCTTTACGGCGTTTGAGGCGTCTCAGGTGGAATTTGTCACCGTGGAAGGAAATACTTCGGATACGGCGACGAAGGAGCACTTTGTCCACTTTGTCGGCGCGCGGCCACATACGAAGGTCATTGAATTCTTTGTCGTCGGTCTGATGGATCAGATCAATGATTTGTTTGAGGGATTCTCTGCGATTGATGAGCGCATTGATGTATTCGGTGCGTTTGTCGATGCTGCCCCGATGGAGGCACACGGCTACATCATTGCGGATGGTGTGGCGATGCAGCTTGGCATGCTCGCAGTTGTGTTCCACGGGAAGACGCTGGATGTCCATGTGGTACGCAATTTCGGATGGAATTCGCTCGGACGCGAGATCGTTGCAACCCGCGTGGAGGGCTGTACAATCAAGGAACTGGATGGGGATGTACCGCTCAAGATCTATGAGCGCTATTTCGGCATCAAGGGCGATGGTGATTTCAGTTCGGATGCGGCGCTCTTTCCCCTCTGCTTCGAGGAGGAGGACGGCTCGATCTCGGCGCGTGTGCCGATCAAGATTGAGGAGGGCTCGGGCGAGCTGACCTTCGGCATTCCCATGGAGCAGGGGACGAAGTTCCGCCTTGCCTATGGCGACCCCTATGGGATTTTGTCGAAGGCTACGGAGAATTCGCGCGAGATGACCGCGTTCTCCCCGCAGGTGATCTTCGGAACCTCCTGTGTCGGGCACTATCTGCTGCTCGGCGACGACGTGGTGACAGAGATGACACCGTGCTCCGGATTCCCCGCCTCGACCGTGTTTGTCTTCGGCGAGGTGCGACGCGTGGGACGGCGGATCTCAACGGCAAATCTGAACGTCCTGCTTGTCGGGATGAAGGAAGATCCGGGCTACGTCAAGAATATTAAGCTGCAGACGAAGCGCGTGGCGCATCTCTCCTACAATCGGAAGATGCTCGCGTTCATGTCGCATTTCATCCGTGTCTCTGAGGAGGAGCTCTTCACGGCGAATCAGCGGCTCAGTCATCTTGCGAGCCGCGATGCGCTGACGAATCTCCTCAACCGCCGTGAGATGGAGCGCCTGCTCAAGGCGGCGGTGGTGCGTTCTCAGGAGAATAAGACACCGCTCTCCGTCATCCTCATGGACATCGACCACTTCAAGGGGGTCAATGATACCTATGGGCATGATATGGGGGACAAGGTGATCCTGTCGGTGGCGGGTGCGATCTCTCATACGATCCGCGGCTCGGATGCGGGCTGCCGCTGGGGCGGCGATGAGTTCTTCATCATTCTCGAGGGGGCACCGCTCTCGGTCGCAGGACGTGTCGGGGAGCGCATTCGCAGTACGGTGGAGTCCTCCGAGATGCCGTTTGCTCAAAATGTTACAGTGAGTGTCGGCGCGGCGACCTTTGATCCGGAGAAGGACAATGAACTGCAGCTCTTCAAGAACGCAGATGACGCGCTCTATCTGGCGAAGAAGGCGGGGCGCAATGCGGTCTACGCGCTCGGGCTCGGGCGTGTGAATAGTGTGAAATGAGGAATGCACGGGTGAAATCCTTATCAGTGCTTCCCAAGGGACGGCAGTAAGGGGGTTGATGCCATGTTTGATTTTCTGCGAAGATGTTTTTCAGGGCGCAGCGGTGGACGTACGAGAAGCGAGCAGGCACGCCCCGGTGTGCAGCTGCTCGCCTCCGTCCTCGTCTGTTTCCCTGAGATTGAAGCGGTTTCCTATGAGCCACGGCAGGAGCTGCTGACGATGGACTTCGTCGTACGTGCAC
Organism: Selenomonas timonae; assembly: GCF_014250475.1. Classification (NCBI taxonomy): domain Bacteria; kingdom Bacillati; phylum Bacillota; class Negativicutes; order Selenomonadales; family Selenomonadaceae; genus Centipeda; species Centipeda timonae. Next base: position 1,181,947 of record NZ_CP060204.1, read on the forward strand.
GCCTTGATCCGTCAGAAATCGAGGATTTTGCCGCGTTTCTCGCCGAGAGCATTGAGACCTATTATGTGATCGAGGGCGGTGCGGCGAGTGAGATGGATTTTTCGTACGAGCAGCACGATGCGCTGACGATCCTCCACCTCGCACGGCGGATGGATGAGCTCTCGGAGCGGGAACTGAGCCTCACGGTTCAGCTCCTCACGGAGCGCTTTGGCGAGGCACTGCTCGTCGATCCGCACGGCGCGGAGGCGCTTGACGCTGAGTTCCGCACTCTGCAGCATGAGACGCTGGAGCGCATGTTGATGGCGGTGCGCGAGATCCCGCTGCGTGACCGCTTGATCGGCATACGCGAGCGCGATCAGGTGGTTGTCTATAATCGGTAAAGAAGATGGGAGGCTGTGCCGTGCGCATTATGCTGGTCGGTGACGTGGTCGGACGTGCGGGACGGCGTGCTTTCCGCGAGATTACGCCGCGCCTCAGAGCGGAGCGCAGGATTGATGTAGTCATCGTCAACGGAGAGAATTCTGCAGGGGGCAAGGGGTTCACGCGCAAAGCTCTGGATGAACTCTATGCGGGCGGTGCCGATATTGTGACTGCGGGCAATCACGTCTGGGATAAGAAAGATGTCTTCGCCTTTGTGGACGATGAGCCCTACCTCGTGCGTCCTGCGAACTATCCGGAGGGGACGCCGGGGCAGGGGTACTGCATCTTCCCGTTCAAGGCCGTGAACATCGCCGTAATGAATCTCTCGGGGCGCTCATTTATGCCCGCGCTCGACTGCCCCTTTCAAAAGGCGGACGACATTCTGGCGGAGATTAGGGGGCAGGCGGATGTCATCGTGCTCGACTTCCATGCGGAAACCACTTCGGAGAAGCTCGCGATGGGGCATTATTTAGATGGACGTGCAGATATCGTGGTCGGAACACATACGCATGTGCAGACGGCAGATGAGCAGATTCTGCCCGGCGGAACGGCATATATTACGGATCTCGGCATGGTCGGCGCGTGTGATTCCATCCTTGGCGTACGCAAGGAGATTGTGATTCAGAAATTCAGAACGGGGATGCCCGTACGCTTTGAGATGGCGGAGGGGGCGGCGGAGTATGCCGCTGTGATTGTGGACATCGAACCGAATGGGCGGCGTGCGCCGCTGATCGAGCGCATCTTGCTCCGCCAAGAGGACTGATCGAGGAGAATACTATGCCAAGCGATTTGCATATTCATACGACCTTCTCCGACGGCAAGGATACGCCAGAGGAGATCGTGGAGGCGGCAAAGGCTGCGGGGCTGCGTTATATCGCCATCACGGATCACGACAGTGTAGAGGGGGTCACGGCGCTCTATGAGAGCGGACATTATGCCTCCGGCAGTCTTCACATTATCCCCGGTGTAGGATTCAGTACGGGAGATGGACAGAACGAGATTCATATTTTAGGCTATAATATTGATATCTATGATGCCGGGCTTCAGGAAAAGCTCGAAGAGATCAGCGAGGCTCGCTGGACGCGCTTCACGGAGATTGTGGAGCGCCTGAAGGATATTGGCTATGAGATTGGTGAGACCGAGGTGCTGACGGACGAGGGGCTCTGCAAGGCGGTCGGGCGCTCTCATGTGGCACGTGTCCTCGTCAAAAAGGGCTACTTCGACTCGATACGCGCCTGCTTTGATCAGCTTCTAAAGCGTGGACGACCCGCCTATGTGCCCCATTTTTACCTCCCGATTGAGGAGATTGTCGCACTGATCAAGGGGGCAGGAGGTATCCCCGTGTTGGCCAATCCAAAGGCGATCGGGGATGAGGCTGCTGTGGAACGCATCGCTCAGCAGGGGATGGGCGGCATTGAGGCCTTCTATCCGTCGTATGACGTGCGGGACACGCAGCACTATCTGGATGTTGCACAGAAGTACGGACTACTCGTATCCGGCGGCTCGGATTATCGCGGCTTTGCGGGACGAGAGCCGGACGCCGTTGGTAAGTTTACGATTGAAGACATCTACGCGGAGAATTTCTACCGTCCGCCGCAGCATATGTGAGCCTGTGAGAGGAGAAACACAATGGACGTTATCGCACTTGTCGGTCCAAGCGGCACCGGCAAAAGCCACCGCGCCCTGTGGGTCGCCCAGAAGAACGGTGCGGACGCCATCATCGATGATGGCATTCTGATCAAAGATGGAAAGGTTGTCGGCGGATATTCGGCGAAGAAGGAGAAGAATCGGATCATGGCGGTGCGCCGTGCCATCTTCGTCCTGCCGGGGCATGCCTCCGATGTGCGCCGCGCGATTGCCGAGACCCTGCCGCGGCGCATCCTCATCCTTGGAACGTCCGAGAACATGGTGCAGAAGATTGCAAAGGCCCTCAAAATCGGACCTGTCAGCAAGATCATCCGCATCGAGGACATTGCCTCAAAGAGGGACATGGAGCTCGCGCAGTATCACCGCCTCCGCAAAGGAGAGCACATCATTCCCGTGCCGACAATCGAACTCAAGCCGCATTTCTCGGGGTATCTCATCGATCCGATCAAGAGTTTCTTCAAGACCTCCTCGTCGAAACGGCGCCGCCTCGGAGAGCGCTCCATTGTACGCCCTGTGTTCAGCTACTACGGCAAGCTCGTCATTGACGACTCGGTCATCAAGAGCATTATCCACATTGTTGCGGAGAAACTCGAGCATGTCTATCGTGTCGTCAGAACGCATGTGGAACATATCGTCAGCGGCGATGATGATCTGGGCATCACGGTTTCGCTCGAAGTGGTATTTGCCTATGGGTATGCGATTGCAGAGACCATGGCGACGCTGCGCAAAGACCTGCAGGAGGAGATCGAGCACATGACGGGCATGGTTGTGCATGAAGTTGATATTCTCGTCAAGAGTCTCCACGTCGATGCGGCAGTTCCAGCGCGCGCTTAGCCACTCCTTAAATTTTTACAGATACCTTCAAATCCGGACTTCATTTTTTTTGAGAAAAATGTTAGAATGAAAAGGATTTTTTTTAGGAATGTAGAAATAACTATATATCTGTTTTGTGTGCAGTTTTTTCCTGTGCGCATAAAATATGGGGAAAGGAACGTGACGTTTCATGCTTGAGCAGCTGGTAAACACTCCGACGATTGACATTGGCAGCCGTGCGATGGCGGCAGCATCCCTTCGGCATGAGGTGCTCAGCAATAACATTGCCAACGTGAACACACCGTACTTCAGGCGGAGTCATGTCCGCTTTGAAGACTTGCTGAAGCAAGAACTTGGGCTAGACGACAATCCTCTGATGAAGGTTGTGCGCACGCATGACCGGCATATGCCCATCGACTTTCGTGGAAAGGCGCGTCCTGTGATCGAGCAGGATACAACGACCAATATGCGTCTGGATGGGAACAATGTGGACATTGATATTGAGATGGCTGAGGTGGCAAAAAACCAGCTGTATTACAGCGCGCTGGCAACGGCGCTCGGCGGGCAAATCAGCAAGCTGAAGAGCGTTATCAACAGCGGCCAGGGCAGCTGATGTAGGGAGGGCACGATATGGGAATGTTTTTGGGAATTGATGCAGCAGCTTCCGGTCTTACGGCAGAGCGGCTGCGCATGGACGTGATCTCCAACAATATCGCAAATGCTAACACGACGCGCGCACAGGGCGGAGGTGCCTACCATCGCCGCTACGTGGTCTTCCAGCCGCGTGAGAAGGGGGCGGGCATAGGGTTTGAGTCTTTCCTTGCACGTGCTTCGAACCGTATGCGTCCCGGCGATGGCGTGCGTGCGGTTTCGATCGAAACGGATCGAACGCAGGGAACACTTGTCTATGAGCCGGGTCATCCCGATGCAAATGCGGAAGGCTATGTGGAGCGTCCAAATGTCAACATTGTCGCAGAGATGGTGGACATGATTTCGGCGTCCCGTGCCTATGAAGCGAATACAACGACAATTAATGCGGCAAAATCTATGGTGACCGCAGCGCTTCGCATTGGCGGAAATAGCTGATTACTGGGCACGCTTTAAGGGAGATCAATGTATATGGAAGTACAAGCACTGCAAATGACCCCCGTTACGATGCACGCAACCAGTCATCTGGGCGAGACCATCGAAAAAGAGCCGCCGAAGAGCTTCGGAACCTATCTGAAGGATGCCCTCTCCGAGGTCAATCAGCTCCAACTCGAATCAGACAAGCAGAACAATCTGCTCGCGGCGGGCGAAATCTCGGATGTCTCTCAGGTCGTCGTGGCAGGGCAGAAGGCAGAGATTGCACTGCAGCTGACATTGCAGCTGCGCAATCGTGCTGTGGCTGCCTATCAGGAAATCATGCGGATGCAGGTATAAGGATTGCCTGTCGTTTTCGCACGCCTCGCAGGAGACGTTGCATAACCGTGATGACTTGAAGGGAAAGAGATTATGGGAGAGTGGAAAGAGCGCGGCCTTGCCTTGTGGAACCGCTTTGACAAGCGCCAGCGCTACATCATGCTCGGTTCGGCGCTCGCGATTCTCGTCCTCATCTTTGGGCTGAGCTTCTGGTACGGCAGCAAGCCCGATATGGTGCCGCTGTTTACGGATATGGAGACCAAGGACGCGGGTGAGGTCGCCAACCAGCTGCGCGAATCGAAGATCACCTACGAGGTGCAGGAGAACAAGTCGGGTACGACGATTCTTGTGCCGACGACAAATGTCCACGAGGCACGTCTTAACCTTGCAACGCAGGGGCTTCCGCGTGGGAACAAGGGCTTTGAGATCTTCGATGACAGCAAGCTCGGCGTCACCGAGTTCCAGAACCGTGTCAACTACCTGCAGGCGCTGCAGGGCGAGCTGACGCGTACGATCGAACAGCTTGAGGCGGTTGAGAAGGCTCGTGTTCATATTGTGCTGCCTGAGGACAGCCTCTATAAAAAAGAAGAGAAGCCTGCAACGGCTTCCATTATGCTGCGCCTCAAGCCCAATGCGGAGCTGACGAAGAAGGAGATCAAGGGCATTGTCAACCTTGCAGCGCACAGCATCAAGGGACTGACGCCTGAGAATATCACGATTGTCGATGATACAGGCAAGATCCTGAACGATCCCGACGATCAGGATGAGAAATCCATCGGCGTTAAGACTCTCACCCAGCTCGATATGACGCGCAAGGTGCAGGACAACATCGAGAAGAAGGTGCAGTCCCTGCTCGACCAGACCCTTGGCGAGGGACGTGCCTTTGCACGCGTCAGCGTGGAACTTGACTTTGACGACCGCCTGACGGATCGTCAGACCTTCACACCTGTTGTGGACGACGCGGGCATCATTCGCAGTCAGCAGGATATCTCCGAGAGCTATGTCGGCAGTTCTACGAATCCAGGTGGCCCTGCGGGCGTGCAGAGCAACGTCCCCGGCTATGTCGAGCAGGAGACGAATGCGAATGCCGAGTATGAGAAAAAGGAATCCACAAAGAACTACGAGATCAACGAAGAGCGTCAGCACGTCATCGCCTCCCCGGGGTCAATTCGTCGTCTGACGGTCGCTGTTCTTGTCAATGACGATGTGACGCAGCCGCAGCAGGAGAGTATCCTGCGCACGGTGAGCAGCGCGGCCGGTATTAACCCGTCGCGCGGTGATACGATTTCCGTCGAGCCCCTACCATTCAGCACGGAGGCAGCAGAGCGCCGCGCCGCAGAGGAACAGGCGGAGAAGGATCGTCAGGATCGCATTTTCTATACGCAGGTTGCACTTGCCCTGCTCCTCATTGCCCTCATCGTCGGCGGCATCCTCATGTATCGCCGCAAGAAGCGTCTCGAGCGCGAGGCTGCCGAAGAGGCACAGCGTCTCGAAGAGGAGCGTATCGCAGAGGAGCGTGCCGCAGCGATTGCAGCGGGCGAGGTCGAGGAAGAAGACCTCTCCGAGGAGGAGCAGCAGCAGATGAACCAGAAACTCGCGCTGCTCGCACTCATCGACAGCAAGCCGGAAGAGGTTGCACTCCTCGTTAAGACGTGGCTTTCGGAGGAGGAGTAAGTATGCCGGATATGTATGGCAGTGGTGATCTGTCCAATCAGCAGAAAGCGGCGATCCTCTTCATCGCCATCGGCCCGGAGTACTCGGCAAAGCTCTTCCAGCATATGGATGACGATGAGATCGAGCATTTGACGCTCGAGATCGCAAATCAGAAGCAGGTCTCCGCCGCACTCAAGGCGGAGGTCATCGCCGAGTTCTACTCCATGTGCATGGCGCAGGACTACATCTCCTCGGGCGGTCTGCAGTATGCGCAGAACGTCCTGGAGAAGGCTCTCGGTCCCGACAAGGCGCTCGAGATCATCAATCGTCTCACGACGAGTCTGCAGGTGCGTCCCTTCGACTTCCTGCGCAAGACAGATCCTGCGCAGCTGCTTAACTTCATTCAGAACGAACATCCGCAGACCATCGCGCTCATCATGGCGTATCTCGATCCCGATCAGGCGGCCATCGTCCTTGGGGCGCTCCCGCCGGAGTCGCAGGTCGAGGTCACGAAGCGCGTGGCGATGATGGACCGCACGTCGCCGGACTTCATCCGTGAGGTCGAGCGCGTGCTCGAGAGGAAACTGTCCTCGATGGTCACGCAGGACTTCACATCGGCGGGCGGCATCAAGGCAATCGTCGAGGTGCTCAACCGCGTCGACCGCACGACGGAGAAGGCGATTGTCGAGACCCTCGAGGTCGACAATCCCGAACTGGCCGAGGAGATCAAGAAGCTCATGTTCGTCTTCGAGGACATTGTCCAGATCGACGATCGTTCGCTGCAGCTTGTTTTGCGCCAGGTCGAGACGAAGGATCTCTCGCTTGCACTCAAGGCAACGCCACAGGAAGTTGCGGAGAAGGTATTCAAGAATATGTCGACCCGCGCTGCCGATATGCTGCGTGAGGAGATTGAGTTCATGGGGCCGGTCAAGATCCGCGATGTCGAGGAGGCGCAGCAGAAGGTTGTCGGCGTTATCCGCGCACTCGAGGACAAGGGCGAGATTGTGATTTCGCGTGGCAAGGGAGACGAGATGATTGTCTAGAGTTATCAAGGCAGCCGTCTGGGAAGAGAATCCCCATCTCATCGACGTGCCGCCCCCACCGCCGCCGCCCCGTGAGGATGGTGAGGAGGAAGGGCTGAGCGAAGAGGCTGTCCAGAATCTGCTCGCGCGCATTGCAGAGCGTGAGCAGGCAATGGATGAGCGCGTCAAGGAGGCGGAGATCCACGTTGCAGTCCTTCGCGGGGAAGCCGAGGAGGAACGCGAGCGGCTTCTTAGTGAGGCGCAGACAAAGATCGAACAGGATCGCGAAGAGGCTCGTGCCAAGGGGCATGAGGAGGGCTTTGCTGCAGGTCGTGAGGCGGGGAAAGCCGCTGTGCGCGAGGAGATGGCAGAGCTTATCCGCCAGACCAACGCACAGGCGGAGAAGACCCTGCGCGATGCGCGTGATGCCATCCGTGACTATGTGGTGAATGCAGAGGAGGACATCGTATCGATCGCCATGACAGCGGTCGAGCGCGTCCTGCCGCAGCATTTCATCGACGTGCCCCAGATGGTTCTGCCCATTGTGCGCGATGCCATCCTGCGCGTCAAGGATCAGAAGGAGATCGTTGTTCACGTTCCTCCGCAGAGCTATGACTTCGTGTTGATGGCGCGCGATGAACTGCGCAGCATACTGACGGCAGGGGACTCGAATCTGACGATAACCTCCGACGATGGGCTGAAGCCTGGCGACTGCCTCGTGGAGACCCCGAACGGCAGCGTGGACGCGCGGCTTCAGACACAGATCGAACAGCTGAAAAAAGCTGTGCGGGAAGTTATGTTATGAATATGAGTGAAACGGGGGGGAATCCCCCATTTTCCATAGATATCCATAAATTTCGGGATGCCCTGCACGCCGCTTCCCCGATGAAGCTGACGGGCAAGGTGACTCAGATCATCGGGCTCGTTATCGAGTCGCAGGGACCGACGGTCACCGTCGGGGAGCTCTGCTATGTGAGCTCGCATTTTGCGGGACTCCCGCCGATCCCGGCGGAGGTCGTGGGCTTCCGTGAGGGGAGCGTACTCCTCATGCCCGTCGGCGAGATGCAGGGCATCGGTCCCGGCTGCGAGGTCATCGCAACGGGACGCCGCCTGCGCGTGAAGGTGGGGCCGGAGCTGCTTGGGCGTGTGCTCGACGGTCTCGGCAACCCCATCGACGGCAAGGGACCGATCCTCGCAAAGGAAGAGTATCCGCTGCAGGCACCGCCACCGCCGCCGCTGACGCGCCCGCGTATTCACGACAACCTCTACGTCGGCGTGCGCGCGATCGACGGGCTGATTACGCTCGGCGACGGGCAGCGCATCGGCATCATGGCGGGGTCGGGCGTCGGCAAGTCCACGCTGCTCTCGATGGTCGCACGCAATACCGAGGCGGACATCAGCGTCATCACCCTCGTGGGTGAGCGCGGTCGCGAGGTGCGCGACTTCATTGAGCGCGACCTTGGCGAGGAGGGGCTGAAGCGCTCCGTTGTCGTCGTGGCGACCTCCGATCAGCCCGCACTCGTCCGCATCAAGGGGGCGATGACGGGTACGGCGATCGCCGAGTATTTCCGCGATCAGGGCCACAAGGTCGTGCTTATGATGGACTCCGTCACACGCTTTGCGATGGCACAGCGCGAGGTCGGACTCACGATCGGCGAGCCGCCCGCGACGCGTGGCTATACGCCGTCCGTCTTTGCCATGCTGCCCCGCCTCCTCGAGCGCGCGGGCACGAGCGAGAAGGGATCGATTACAGGCATCTATACCGTCCTCGTGGACGGCGATGATATGAATGAGCCGATTGCGGACGCTGTGCGCTCCATCCTCGACGGGCATATCGTGCTCTCGCGCAGGATTGCGGCGCAGAACCACTTCCCCGCGATCGATGTGCTCGGCAGCGTCAGCCGCGTCATGTACGAGGTTGTCGACAAGAGCCATCTCGAGGCGGCGCAGGAGATGCGCCAGCTCATGGCGGTCTACAGCGAGGCGGAGGATCTCATCCACATCGGGGCATATGTCAAGGGCTCGAGCCCGAAGATTGACGCCGCAATCCAGCGGATTGACGGCATCAACGAATTCCTCTGTCAGGACATTTACGAAGTGACCTCCTACGAGGAGACGGAGCAGCGCCTGCTCTCCGCCGTGGGTAAGGCTGCGGCATCCGCAGCACCGAGCGCTGAGGCAGCATCATGAAAAAATTTCGATTTCAGCTCGAGACCCTGCTCAAGGTGACGCGCATGAAGAAGGAGGAGGCGGAGGTTGCCTTCGCCGAGGCTGTGCGCCGTCTCGAGGATGCCCGCGCCTATCAACGGCAGCTGCTTGAGGAGATGCATCAGGGGCAGCTCGACTACGAGAACCTCTCGAAAGAGGGCACGCGGATCAAGATCGGCACGCTCATGAGCTTCAACCGCTTCTTTGGATGGAAGCGTCAGCAGATCGAGGATCAGCAGCAGGTGATCCTGCAGGCGAACGCCGAGCGGCAGAAGCGGCTCAAGATTCTCATGGAGCAGATGAGTGCCCTCAAGAGCATCGAAAAACTGAAGGAAAAGCGCCTTGCGGAATACAAGGCGGAGGTCTTGCAGGAGGAGCAGAAGATGCTCGACGAGATCGGCCTGCAGCTGACCATGCGAAATAGGGAATTGGAGGAAGCAGTATGATGGACCTTTCGGGCATCCAGCAGATACAGGCGCGCATTGCGGAGATTGAGGGGCAGTTCTCCCTTCAGAATCAGCAGCTTCCGGGCATGGATTTTGCATCAAAGCTGCAGCAGGAGATCGACAAGAATGTCACGACTGCGGCAGGCAAGGCACATGCGGCGCAGCGCGTGCAGGAGAGCTCTGCCGCCCATCAGGCGACGACCTCCGCGCAGGAGAACTTTGCCAATCCCGACCTTGCACGCATGATTCACACGGCGGCGACGAAATATGCCGTCGATCCGAAGCTCATCTCTGCAGTCGCGGAGGTCGAGTCCGGCGGCGATCAGAATGCCGTTTCGCCTGCGGGCGCGGTCGGCGTCATGCAGCTGATGCCAGAGACGGCTGCGGGGCTTGGCGTCAATCCCTACGATATGAAGAGCAATGTCGAGGGCGGTGCAAAGTATCTGCGCGAGATGCTCGACACCTTTGACGGCGACGTGAAGAAGGCAGTTGCCGCCTACAATGCGGGGCCAAATGCGGTGAAGGCCTACGGCGGCGTTCCGCCCTATGCAGAGACGCAGAACTACGTGTCGAGCGTTCTGGACATCTATCGCTGAGCGAATAAATCGTGTATAATAAGGGGAAGAGAAAGAGGGCAGGGATTCCATGCGGAAGAAATTGAAGATCCTATTCATACTGATCTTACTCCTCGTACTGATCGCGGGCGGCTTCGCGCTCGGCGTCTATCTCCGGCTCTTTGATACGCAGGCGCTCAATGAGGAGTACGGCCTGCACGAACTGCCCATCATCGGCGAGTACTTTGTCCCGCCGGCAGGTAGGGATCATGCGGCTGCACCTGCGGAGACCGCAGCACCTGCTCCTGCGGGAGCTGCCGCCGCTGCCGCGCCGAAAAAGGCTCCCCAGACTGTGAAGATCACGAAAGAGGAGATCGAAAAGCAGCAGAAGGAGCGCGAGGCGGCGGAGAAGAAGCGCGTGACGAAGCTTGCGCGTCTTTACAACGATATGAAGGCGGCGGATGCGGCAAAGGTCATGGAGAGTCTTGACATCGATCTCTGCATTGCGATCCTCCAGCGCATGGACGAGGGGAATGCAGCTAAGGTCATGGCGGCATTCGAGCCCGAGCGCGCCGCCCAGATCACGCAGATCATCTATGAGGGTGTGCCGCAGCGTACAAAGAATGCGCGCAATGCAGCTGCCGCTGCCGTGCCCGGTGTGGAGCAGGGCGAGGAAGCAGAGCCACAGCAATAGGGAATTGGGAAATACAACATAGGATGGAGAGAACCTGCGAAGTTGCCTTTCAGCTGCTTCGCAGGTTTTTATCCGTTTGATATTGGGGGGATACTCTTGCGCCGTATATTTTTACTGCTTACTGTCGTGCTTGTCGCTGTCCTTGGGGTCACCTTCGCTGCGCATCCTGCGGAGGCGGCGTTCAGTGACCGTGCGAAGGACCTGACGAAGATTGCGGGCGTTCGCATCGGAAAGACGGATGGGAATGTCCGCATCGTCATCGATGCCGACCGCCCCGTCTCCTACAAGCAGTCTGTGCTGTCGAATCCGACGCGCATTGTGCTGGACATCCAGAATGCGTGGATTGCGCCCGAGGCGAAGAAGAATATCTCCGTAGACTCCTCCCTCGTCTCCGCCGTGCGCGTAGCGCAGTTCGACGCGACAACAGTGCGCATTGTCGTGGAAACCTCAGTGGACAAGGGGGGGTGGAAAATCTTCTCCCTCAACGAGGGGAAACCACGCATCGTCATGGACTTTGGCGCAGCGCCCTCCCCGAAGCCTACGAAAAAGCCCGAACAGGAGACGGAGAAGCCCATACCCGCACCGCCGTCACAGACGGATGAGGACGAAGAGGACACGCGGGATCAGATTGACCGCGATCTGGATGCCATCACAGGGATGAAGGGGCGTAAGATCGCCATCGACCCAGGGCACGGCGGCAGTGACTCGGGCGCGATCGGCCCGACGGGCATCATGGAGAAGTCTGTAACCTTGCGTGTCAGCCGCGAGCTCAAGCGCCTCCTCGAAGCGGAGGGGGCGACGGTCATCCTTACGCGTACGGACGATACGGAGGTCTCGTCCAAGGGGGCGAATGCCACCTCTGTTGAGGAACTCGAGGCGCGCTGTGAGATTGCGAACCGTGCAAATGCGGACATCTTCCTTTCGATTCATGCCGATGCCTTCACAAATCGCGAGGTGAAGGGGACGACGGCGTATTACTACACGAAGGGGACGAAGCAGTCAAAACAACTCGCCGACAGCGTGCGTACAGCACTGATCGATGCCATCGGTACCGTTGACCGAGGGACGCAGTCGTGTAATTTCTATGTGGTGAAACATACGGACATGCCCGCAATTCTTGTGGAGATCTCCTTTATCTCGAATCCGGATGAGGAGAAGATGATGAACAGCGAGACGGGCATCAAGAAGATTGCACAGGGCATTGCCGACGGGATTGCCGATTACTTTGGATGATATTTAGGAGAGGAGGGAGCATTTGCAGGAAGTTCACGGCTATCCGGCGCGTGCGCGCCAGTTCTTCATCGTGCTCCTTCCGATCCTCATCACGCAGATCTCCCTCATGGCGCCGGGCTTCTTCAACACGGTCATGGCGGGACATATCAGCAAGGAAGATCTTGCAGGGATTGCCGTCGGTGCGAGCATCTTCTTTCCCGTGTTCGGGGCTTTTATGGGACTCGTCTCGGGGCTGACCCCCGTCATTGCACAGCATTATGGTGCGCGGCAGACACGCAAGATTCGGCGCGTCGTCCAGCAGAGCTTCTACTGGGCGACGCTTCTTGCTGTGTTCCTGCTTGTGTGCGGTGTGCTGACGGTTCCAGCGCTCGTGCACGCGCTGCATCTTGAGCCCGTGGTCGAGCGTATTACGATGGAGTATCTGTCCTACATCGCCCTCGGACTTATTCCTGTTGCGCCCGCGATCGTTCTGCGCAACTTCATCGATGCGCACGGGCGGACGCGTCTCACAATGTATATCACGATGACGACGATTCCGATCAACATCGTTCTCAACTATATCTTTATGTACGGCGCGTGCGGGATTGAGCCGCTCGGCGGACCCGGCGCGGGGCTTGGTGCGGCGCTGAGCTACGGCGTTTTTCTCGTGCTGAACAGCATTGTCGTCCTCCGGATCAAACAGTTTGCACGCTATCATGTATTTGCACGTCTGCCGCGTCCAATTCTCGGTGACTGGTGGGTGCTGCTCAAGATCTGCATCCCGATTGGACTCACGGTGTTCTGCGAGCAGAGCATCTTTGGCGCAGTTGGTCTCCTCATGGCGGCATACGGGACGACTGTGGTTGCCGCACATCAGGCGGCGATGAACTTTACGACCATCGTCTACATGCTGCCGCTCTCGGTCTCCATGGCAATCACGATCCTCGTGGGCTTCGAGGTCGGCGGCGGACGTGAGAACGGCGCGCGCGCCTACATCCGTCTCAGCCGCGTGCTCACACTCGTCTTCGTCGGCGTGATTGCCCTCGGGCTTGCAGCGATGCGCGACTCCGTGGCGGCGCTCTATACGACGAACCCGGAGGTGCAGGAACTCCTGCGCGTCTTCCTTCTCTATGCACTCGTCATGCAGTTCTGTGACTGCGTGAATGCACCTCTGCAGGGGGCGCTGCGCGGCTACAAGGATGTCACGGTCACGTTCTGGCTCGCCGTGCTCTCGTTCTGGGGCATCGGTCTGCCGAGCGGCTACGTGCTCGCGGGCTGGACGGAGCTCGGCCCCTTCGGCTACTGGGCGGGGCTGAACGGCGGCATCATCGTCGGCGCAGTCATGCTCATGATCCGCCTGCGCATCATCGAGGATCGCATGCGGCGCGCGAAGATGCAGTCTGCATGATGCGCTGTGACGTATGCAATGTATACAGTGCAAATGCCACCTGTCCGTGAAAAAAATCCTATTGAATTTCCTGTAAAACGTGGTATGATGTACCCCATGAGGGGAAAATTACTCATATCACATTTCGAGCAGTGAAAAAATATTTAACTATGTGATTTTTTTCACTATTAAACGAAGGAGTGGGGTTAATATGGCAGATCAAAAACACATTGTCATCGTCGGCGCCGGGTTCGGAGGCGTGACTCTTGCCAAGGAACTCGCGAAGGAAAATGTGCGGGTCACACTCGTGGATCGGCACAACTATCATCTCTTTCAGCCGCTCCTCTATCAGGTGAGTACGGCTGTCCTCTCCGCGTCGGAGATTGCCTATCCCACGCGCCAGTTTTTCAAGAACAACAAGAATGTGAATTTCTATATGTCCAAGGCGCTCGATATCGATCAGGAGCGCCGCGTGCTTATCACGAAGCACGGCGAGATTTCCTATGACTACCTCGTGCTTGCGGCGGGCGCGACAACGAATTTCTTCGGAAATGAGAGCGTTGCACGCAATTCCTATGCAATGAAGACGCTGCAGGAAGCGATTGCCCTGCGCGGGCACATCATCCATGAATTCGAGCGCGCTGCGCGCAAGTGCGGCCCCGATCAGTGGGAGGCGCGTCGGCGCCATCTGAACTTCGTCATCGTCGGCGGCGGCGCGACGGGCATCGAGATGGCGGGCGCGCTGATGGAGCTCATCGACATCTTCAAGAGGGAGTTCCATACGATTGACTTCAAGGAGGTTCACGTCACCCTCCTCGAGGCGATGGGCTCCGTCCTGCCGATGGTGCCGCCCGATCTGCAGCAGCATACAATCGACGTACTGCGCAAGAAGGGCGTCGACGTGCGCCTCAACACGGCGGTCACGGAGTACGACGGAAACGATCTGAAGCTGAACAACGGCGAAGTCATCCCGACGAAGACCGTCATCTGGGCGGCGGGCGTGCGCGCTCAGGACTTTATCAAGGATTGCGGCGCAGAGGTGGATCGCGCGGGGCGCGTCATCGTGGAGGAAAATCTGCTCGTAAAGGGCAGTGACCGCATCTTTGCGATCGGCGACTGTGCGAACTTTCAGCACGGCGGTCTCGAGCGTCCGCTCCCGACGGTCGCACCCGTAGCGACGCAGGAGGCAATGCAGGTCAAGAAGAACATTATGGCGCTGATCGCGGGTAAGACACCGGATCAGTTGGAGAAGTTCGTCTATCATGACCTCGGTGCCATGGCGACGATCGGCCGAGGCGAGGCGGTCATGAATGGCCCCATGCCCGGGCTCGGCTTCATGCTCAAGGCGAAGGGATTCTTTGCGTGGTTCGCGTGGATGCTCGTCCATCTCGTCCGTCTCGCGGGACGCTATGCGGACTTTACGGTCTCGATCAAGTGGATCTGGAATTTCTTCTTCGGCACGCGTCTCGCGCGTATCATCCACAGCAAGCTGGAGTAAATGCTTGCACGACGCGCTGTTTTATGCTATACTTGCGCGGTAATGAACGCAGGGCGTTTGTTTCCATGACTCGTTCTCGGCAAGACATGCCGAGTTCAACCAAGCGTGCACAAGCGCGCTTGTATCCGGCAAAAAGAAACGAGGTGTATTTACATGAAAGAGGGCATTCATCCCGAGTTCTTCGAGGCGACGGTGACGTGCGGCTGCGGCAATACGTTCACGACGGGCTCGACGAAGCAGGATCTGCGCATCGATGTCTGCTCGAAGTGCCATCCGTTCTTCACGGGGCGTCAGCGTGACGTTCAGGCGGGCGGGCGCATTGAGAAGTTCCAGAAGCGCTACGCACGGAAGTAGTGACCATGGTGAGGTGCTGTGCGCCTTGCCTGTTTACTGCACGACAACAGGGAGGGGCTATTGCACGAGAGATCGTGTGATAGTCTCTTTTTTGATACTGTAAAGGAAAACTATGCCAAAGAAAATTACCGACCTCGCAGTCGGCGGACAGGCGGTCATCGAGGGGGTCATGATGCGCGACGCGGCAAAGACCGCGACTGCTGTGCGACTTCCGAATGGTGAAATCGCCGTGGAGACGCACCCCGTCACCTCGATCCGTGACCGCTATCCGATCCTCAACCTGCCGCTCATTCGCGGCTCCGTCATCATGGTGGAATCCCTCGTCATCGGCATGCGCGCCCTCTCATTCTCCGCACAGGCGGCCGGCGAGGAGGAGAAGAAGATGACGACGAAGGAGATCACCATGACCATCCTCTTCGCGCTCGTCCTCGCGAGCGTGCTCTTCATCGTCATCCCGACGGGCGCGGCGCATCTCGCGGCGGCGTACACGGACGACCCTGTCGTATTCAACCTCATCGAGGGCGGTATTCGCCTGCTCGTATTCCTCCTCTACATCTGGGGCATCTCGTTTATGGACGGGATTCGTCGTGTGTTCCAGTACCACGGTGCGGAGCACAAGACCATCCACTGCTACGAGTCGGGCGAGGCGCTAACCGTGGAGAACGTGCAGAAGTTTCCGCGCCTGCATCCGCGCTGCGGCACAAACTTCCTCCTCATTGTCATGGTTGTTGCCATCGTCTTTCACGTGTTCTTTGGCTGGCCTGACCTCTGGCTGCGCATCCTGAGCCGCCTCGCCGTCCTGCCCGTGGTCGCGGGCGCCTCCTACGAGATCATCCGCTTTGCGGGGCGCAGCGAAAACCGCATTGTCCACATTTTGATTACGCCCGGACTGTGGCTGCAATATCTGACGACGCGCCCGCCCGCCGATGAGATGGTCGAGGTCGCAATCGAGTCGCTGAAGGCAGTGCTGCCGCCCGAAGACATCCCCGAAGGCAGTGGGAACTACCGAAAGGAAGTAACGTGTTAAGCAAACTGAACGCCGTTGCGGATAAATATCATGAACTCGAGGCGCTCCTGAGTGACCCCGCCGTGATGGCAGATATGGCAAAATGGCAGCGCTATACGCGCGAGCACGCGGCGCTCACGCCGATTGTGGAGGCGTATGACGCCTATCGGGCAGCGCTCGCGACCATCGAAGAGGACAGGGAAATGCTCTCCGAAGCCGATGCCGAGATGAAGGAGATGCTCACAGAGGAGATTGCCGAGGCAGAAGCGGAACGTGACCGACTTGCCGAGCAGCTGCCGATCCTCCTTCTGCCGCGCGACCCGAACGACGACAAGAACGTCATCGTCGAGATTCGCGGCGGCGTCGGCGGGGAGGAGGCGGCACTCTTTGCGGCAAGCCTCTTCCGCATGTATGCGCGCTATGCCGAGCGGCAGGGCTGGCGGACGGAGATCCTCTCCAGCAATCCGACGGAGATCGGCGGATTTAAGGAAATCTCGTTTCTCGTCAATGGCGTAGGAGCGTACAGCCGTCTGAAATACGAGAGCGGCACACACCGCGTGCAGCGCATCCCCGTCACGGAGTCGGGCGGGCGCATCCACACATCGGCGGTTACAGTCGCCGTCTTGCCCGAGGCGGAGGAGGTCGAGGTGACGATCGACGCAAACGATCTACGCATCGACACCTACTGCGCCTCAGGAGCGGGCGGACAGTACGTCAACCGCACGGAGACGGCAATTCGCATCACACACATCCCGACGGGCATCGTCGTGCAGTGTCAGGACGAGAAGTCGCAGCTCAAGAACCGCGAGAAGGCGATGAAGGTGCTGCGCGCGCGTCTCTACGACCGCGCACAGCAGGAGCAGGCAGACGCCGTTGCCGCAGATCGGCGCAGTCAGGTCGGCTCGGGCGATCGCAGCGAGCGCATCCGCACATATAACTTCCCGCAGGGGCGCGTGACCGATCATCGCATCGGGCTGACACTCTACAAGATCGATGCCGTGCTCGACGGTGAGCTGGATGAAATCCTTGCGGGGCTCATCACGGCAGATCAGGCAGAGCGGCTGAAACAGGTGAACTGATGGCGGATTCTGTTTGGACGATTGCGCGGCTCCTCACGTGGACGACGGATTTCTTTCGCGAGCACGGCATCGAGAATCCGCGCCTTGATGCGGAGGTCTTGCTCGGCGCGGTGCTCGGCAAGGATCGGATGTACCTCTATGTGCATTTCGACGAGCCGCTCGAACCTGTGGAGCTTGCCGCCTTTCGCTCGCATGTGAAGGAGCGGGCGGCGCATGTGCCGCTCGCCTATGTGCTCGGCACGCGTGAGTTTATGGGGCTGGACTTTTGCGTGACGCGTGATACGCTCATCCCGCGTCCCGATACGGAACTGCTCGTGCAGTGTGCCGTGGACTTCCTGCGTGCGCGGACGGTAGCAGGGGGCGATGAACTCTCTATCGCGGACATTGGCACGGGGACGGGGGCGATTGCGCTTTCCGTCCTGCACTATACGGAGGGAACGCGCGCGGATGCTGTCGACGTCTCGCCCGCAGCGGCAGAGGTTGCGCGGGAGAATGCGGCGCGGCTCGGGCTTGCGGAGCGCATCGAGGTGTATGTGGGTGATCTCACTGCGCCGCTCGCGGGGCGCAGCTATGACGTGATTCTCTCGAATCCGCCGTATATCCCGACGGCGGATATTGCGACCCTCATGCCCGAGGTGCGTAGCTATGAGCCGCATCTCGCGCTCGACGGCGGGCGCGATGGGCTGACGATCTATCGCCGCCTCGCGGCGGATGCGCCCGCACTTCTGCGGGACGGCGGTATGCTTGCCGTCGAGGTCGGCATTGATGAGGCACGCGATGTGGCGCGCCTGCTCGAGAACAATGCGCGCATTGTGCGCACGGAGATTCAAAAGGATCTCGCGGGTATCGAGCGCGTGGTTGTGGGGTATACGACTTGAGAGGAGGGATTACATGGATACGGAGATTCTGCGTCCCATCTCGGACGCCGATCTCGAGCGTGTCGCCGCGCTGATTCGCAGCGGTGCGCTCGTTGCGTTTCCGACGGAGACGGTCTACGGACTCGGTGCGAACGGATTGGACGCGGCGGCGTGCGCACGGATCTATGAGGCGAAAGGGCGCCCCTCCGACAATCCGCTCATCCTCCATATCGCTGATCTCGCGATGGCACACGACGTTGCCTCTGAGGTTCCGCCGCTTGCGGCGCATCTCCTCACGGCGTTTGCACCGGGGCCTCTCACCGTCATCCTGCCGAAAGCGCCGCATATCCCCGATATCGTGACGGGCGGGCTCTCGACCGTCGGTGTGCGCTGTCCAGACCACGATATAGCGCGACGCCTCATCCGCGCAGCGGGCGTGCCGATTGCCGCGCCGTCCGCGAATACCTCGGGGCGTCCGAGTCCCACGACGGCGGCGATGGTCTATGCGGATATGGCGGGACGCATCCCGCTCATCCTCGACGGCGGAAGCTGCCGCTTGGGCGTGGAGTCCACGATTGTCGACTGTACGGAAGAGGGTGTCGTCACGATTCTGCGCCCCGGAGCCATCACGCGCGAGATGATGGTGGCAGAGCTGCCGCACGCAGATGTCCGCATGGATGCGGCGCTCACGGCAGAGGATGAAGCACCGCGTGCCCCCGGCATGAAGTACACGCACTACGCGCCGCGCGTCCCTCTCACTGTCTACGTGGGCGCGGGGACAGATGTCACTGCAGCGCTGCGCGAGGAATTCCTACGCCGCACGGCAGCGGGCGAGTGCCCCGCACTCATCGCCAGCAATGAGACCATTGCGGCACTCTCCGATCTTGTCCCCGCAGAGCGTACCTATAACTGTGGGGCGCGCGGCAATCACAGCGCACTTGCATCCTGTCTCTACGACGCACTCCGCCATTTTGACGATATGCCTGTCACCTCCCTCCTCGCCGAGGGGGCGGCGGCGGTCGGGCTGGGGACTGCCATTATGAACCGCCTGCGCAAGGCAAGCGGCGGACGTATTATATCTATCTGATCTTGGGTGACTCCGTGTTTGCTTCACGCAAACACTTAGTTACGCAAGTGGTCGTGCGCTTATCTGCCTAAATACCTGCGGACTTCTTAAACCGCTTCGCTTGAACGAAAGAAATCCGCAGGGGGCAGAACGCGCCCTTTTCTCCGCTTGCTCCACTAGGGGTTGCTTAGGAGCATCGCACGGAATTGTTTCCGACGTTCTGCAACTCACAAATACCTATACACGCAAAAAACCGACAGCCGCTCTATTTCGAGCAAGCTGTCGGCTACATAACAACGAACATAAAAGTTAAACACGTCCTTATTCAGTTGTTTGGCTCGCGTGAACCACGTGATCACGCGACTGTGTATTGTACGTTCAGCTGAAACCGTTTTGGAGATCTCAATATCATCCAAATTTGCGCGCTTGGTTTTCGAAAAACGAATCGTACAGGGAAATATGTCACACCCCAACCGTTGGGGCTGACTGCGCCGGAGCCATTCCTTGCTGACATAATGCCATATGAGGTCAACGACCTGCGTTGCCTCGCCTCTTCTTCAAAGATGCATTCCCATCAGGGGGCATGGTCACTGCGCTGAATGAAATGTGTCAATAGACATTCTCCTTTCCTCATTATACACGTTTCTAGGAGATATATCTCTTTCCTTGCATTTATCATATCATAAATCGGACTGCCATGCAATAGTTTTTTAGGGAGCATCATATCCCTGCTCCTGAGACTGCCATTGGAGAAATCAAAGTGCTTTCAATCATCATGGACTTCATCTTCCCGCCGCGCTGTCCGAACTGCTCCGCCTACGTCGAGCGCAGGGGGACTTTTTGTGCGCCCTGCATGCGCCGCCTCAGCACGGTGCATGCACTCGCGCGCGCGGCGGAGATGATGGCGTATCTCGACGGAATCTGGGCGTTTGCCCACTATCGCGAGGCGGTGCGCGACCTCCTGCGCGCGCTGAAATATCAGAAGCAGCGCTCCGCGCTCCCGGCACTCCATACGCTCCTCGTGGCGGGCGAGGACGTCCTTGATGATCTGCCGCGCCCGCTCGTTGCCGTGCCCGTGCCGCTTGCGCCAAAGCGGCAGCGCAAACGCGGCTTCAATCAGGCGGAGAAGATCTTCGCGCCGTGGCTCAGGATGCACGAGATCTCCGTCGCCCCACTCCTCGTTCGCACGCGCGAGACCGCGCCACTCTACGAGCACACGCGCACGGAGCGGCAGCGGGAACTCAGAGGGGCGTTTGCCCTTGCGGCGGATGCAGATGCTGCGGGCAGAGATATTCTGCTCGTAGATGATATCATGACATCGGGTGCAACGCTGACGGAATGCGCGCGCACGCTGAAACGTGCGGGGGCACGCCGCGTCTATGCCTTTGTTCTGGCGAGTGAGCATCTGTGATGTATGTCATAAGAAGCGTGGCAATTTGCTTGTAAAAAATACGGAAAAGTCCTATAATGAAAGAGTGTTATTATAGGGGGATTCCATCGAAAGTACCGATATGAGTCCCTTATAGGGGCGGATGATCGGTACTTTTGTTGTTTAGGAGGGGTTCTATTGCAGATGAATGGTGCACGCGCTCTCTTGGAGAGCTTGAAGGCGGAGGGCGTCGAGGTTGTGTTCGGCTATCCGGGCGGGGCAGTCCTCACGCTCTACGATGAAGTATATAAGATGAATTTTCCGCATGTCCTGACGCGCCACGAGCAGGGGGCAGCACACGCGGCGGACGGCTATGCCAGAGCGTCGGGCAAGGTCGGCGTCGCCTTTGCGACCTCGGGACCGGGCGCGACAAATCTCGTGACGGGCATCGCGACGGCGCATATGGACTCCGTACCGATGGTCTGTATCACGGGACAGGTGGCGAATCCGTACATCGGCAAGGATTCCTTTCAGGAGGCGGATATTGTCGGCATCACGACGCCGATCACGAAGCACAACTATCTCGTAAAAGATGTGAACGACATCCCGCGTGTCGTGAAGGAAGCGTTCTACATCGCGCGGACGGGGCGCCCCGGCGTGGTTGTCATCGATGTGGCAAAGGATGTATTTGACACGCCGATCGACTATGAATATCCTGATGCCGCCATCCTGCACGGCTATACGGGGGATGTCCCCTTTGATATGGAGGCGGTGCATGCGGCTGTGGAGGCACTTGCCTCTGCTCGTCAGCCGCTGCTCTTCGTCGGCGGCGGCGTTGTGCTCTCGGATACGTCGGACTACGTGCGCGAGCTCATTGCGCTCACGGGGATGCCCTCCGTGGCGACACTCATGGGAATCGGCGGCGTTGCAGCTGAGACCGAGGGCTATACGGGCATGGCGGGCATGCACGGTGCCTATGCCTCGAATATGGCGATTCAGGAGTGCGATCTCCTGCTTGCGCTCGGCACGCGCTTCAGCGACCGCGTGACGGGGAATACGGCGGCGTTTGCACCGAAGGCAAAAATTGTGCACTTCGACATCGACCCCGCAGAGCTGAACAAGAATGTGCGCGCGGACATCCCTGTCATTGGCGATTTGCGCGAGACGCTGCCCGCGTTTGTGGATGCCGTGCGCGCGGTGCAGGAGGAGCTCAGCGTTCGCTACCGTCCGTGGCGCGGCGAGGTGCTCTCGATGGAGCGCGCCCATCCGCTTGGGTGGAAGGCGTCGGAGGACATTCGCCCCGAGGAGCTCATCAGCCGCGTGCGTGAGCTTGTCGATGCGGATGCAATCTGTGTCACGGATGTGGGACAGCATCAGATGTGGGCGGCACAGTTCTTTGGCTGTCACGACCCGCGTCGCTTTCTCACCTCGGGCGGACTCGGCACGATGGGCTACGGTCTGCCGGCAGCGATTGGTGCGAAACTCGCTTGTCCAGACAAGGAGGTTGTCCTCATTACGGGCGATGGCAGCATCATGATGAACTGTCAGGAACTTGCGACGATGGCGGACAACGACATCGATGTGAAGATTGTCATTGTGCACAACTCCATCCTCGGCATGGTCGGACAGTGGCAGCGGCTCTTCTACAGTCACCACTACTCCGCCTCGGAGCTCAAGGGCAAGACCGATTTTGTAAAGCTCGCCGAGGCAATGGGGGTCGCGGGCTGCCGTATCGAAACGCGGGAAGAGTTCGCGGAGGTGCTGCCGCAGGTTCTCCGCGCCAAGGGTGCGCGTCTCATCGATGTGATCGTACCCGAGGAGGCGGATGTCGTACCGATGGTGCCGGGCGGCAAGCGACTCGATCAGATGGTGCTCGGAGGGAGATAAGATGGATAAGTATTTGCTCGCCGTGCTCGTCGATAACAAGCCCGGCGTCCTCACGCATATCGCGGGGCTCATCAGCCGCCGCGCGTTCAACATCGAGAGCATCTCCGCCGGCTATACGGAGGAGGCGGATGTCACGCGCATCAACATCGTCGTCTCCGTTGCGTCGGAGAACGAACTGCGGCAGGTCGTTACACAGCTCTCGAAGCTGATCGACGTGGTGAAGATCGTCAACCTCACGCAGTTCGAGTCCATCACGCGCGAACTTGTACTCATCAAGGTACACGCGACAAAGGAGAACCGTGCGGAGATCATCGACGTGGTGAACATCTTCCGCGCGCGCATCGTGGATGTCGGCGTGGAGAATGTCGTCATTGAGCTGACAGGCGATGCAAAGAAGATCGATGCCCTCTCGGAATTGCTGTCCGACTACGGCATCATCGAGATCGCACGGACAGGGGCGATTGCGCTTTCGCGTGGCCCTGTGCCCGTCAAGCAGATGTAGTTTTTCGGTAGAGAAGGAGCGGTTTGACATGAATCTCAGGAAATGGGGGCTTCTGCTCCTGCCTGTAGCGTGCCTTTCGCTGACAGGCTGCGGACTGACGGGGGCGAGTTCGGATCGCGTCGTCTATGCAAACTACGACGATGCGGATGGTTTCTGTGCACAGATCAAAGATGCATTTGCAAACAAGGCAAAGGCGGACGGCATCGAGGTCGAGTTCCTCGACGCGAAGAACGACGGAAATATGCAGATTGACCAGCTGAACGAGGCGATTGGCAGGGGTGCGGGGGCGATTGTCCTGCTTGCAGCGGACGGCTCTAGCATCGTCAAGACCATCGAAAAGGCGAACGATGCGGGCATCCCGATCATCACGGTCAACCGCAGCGTTGCGGGCGGCAAGGTGCTCCGTGCCTACTCCGACGATGTGGAGGCGGGGCGTATGCAGGGGGAGTACATGGCCTCACATCTGCCGCCGAACGCGAAGATCGTGTATTTGCAGGGCGATGGGACGCAGGGCAGTGCGGTCGGTCGCTGGGATGGGTTCAAGGCGGCGTGCCTTGACAAGCGCCCCGATATTCAGCTGCTCTCGTTCGTGGATGCAGGATGGAGCAAGGCAGAGGCACTCAAGACCATGACCCTCTGGATGAGCATGTTTCCTGAGATCAACGGCGTTGTCGCAGGCAATGATGAGATGGCGCTCGGTGCGATTGCAGCGCTGAAGGGGGCAAACCGCCTCAGTGGATGCCTTGTCTCTGCGGTCGATGCCACTCCTGCGGGTCTCGCAGCAGTCGAGGCGGGAGAGATGGCGCAGACCATCAAGCAGGATGCAAAGGCGCAGGGTGAGGGGGCACTCACACTCGTAGAGGGCTTCCTTAAGGGAAATCCGCCCTCGGGTGACCTCGCCATTCCGTTTACATCCATAACAGCGGACAATCTCGCGCAGGCGAAGTGAGGAGGGGAGTGCAATGAATTTACCATTCATCTCTGCGGAGGCAATGAAGGACTATGCCGTGCGGACAAAGGTGTTCATCCTGTCCGTATTCCTCTTGGCAGCCATCCTCGTTGTCGCGGTCGTCGGCATCTACTCGAACCATCAGGCTCAGCGGTCACTTGACGATATGTATCACCATAACCTCATGTCGACGCAGTATCTGAACGATGCAAATACGCGCTTGCGGAAAATCAGCGTCAACGTTCCGTACATCCTGCAGGAGAACATCACAGCGGATAACCGTAAGATTCTCGTGGATGATGTACTCGGCAATCTTGCGGTGATCCGCCACGATATGGAGGAACTGAAGGAGATCGATACGAGCGATCGTGCACAGGCGACGATCGCGGAACTGGAAAAGAATCTGAGCGTCGCGACGGACAAGGTCGGCGCGGTCAACAATATGGGGACGACACCCGAGGATCGTGTCGCGATCTTTGACAATCTCGCTTCGCTCACTGTCATCTCAAGCAATATGGCGGTGCTCACGCCTGACAACGTATTCCAGGGGAAGCAGCTCTTTGAGGCGAACAATGTACGCTATGAGCGTACGGTCTATAGCTTTGCCATCATCATCGTCATTGCAGTAGGTTTTGGCATCCTCGTGTCGCGGCGCATTGCAGATAATATCTCCGATCCGCTCGTTGCCTCCATCGGACATCTGAGTGCTGTCGCGTCCGGAGACCTTTCGCGTGAAATTCCGCGCGAACTCTCTGATCGTGCGGATGAAATCGGTACGGTCGTCAAGGCACTCGGAAAGATGCAGGGCTTTATGAAGCAGGTGCACGAGGAGGCGGAGCAGACCGATGCGATGGTTGCCGAGCTTGAGGAGATGCTGCAGGGGCTCAACAATGACACGCAGGACATGTCTGCCGTGACCGAGGAGATGTCTGCAGGCATGGAGGAGACAGCGGCGTCCACCTCCAGCGTCCAGCATCTCAGCGAGGGGCTCAGCGAAGGCATCAAGGGCGCAGCGGATGCAGCGCATGCCAGCGAGGCATATACGCGTGAGGTGGAGCAGCGCGCTGCCGACCTCCAGACGAGCATGGAGCAGTCGCGCCTGAACACACGGCAGATCTACGGTGGCACGAAGGCCTCAGTGGAAGAGGCGATCGAGTCCGCGAAGGTCGTCGAGCAGATCGACCAGCTCACACTTGAGATTTCCGAAATCGCCGAGCAGACGAACCTCCTCGCGCTCAACGCGAGCATTGAGGCGGCGCGTGCGGGCGAGCAGGGACGTGGCTTTGCCGTTGTTGCGGGCGAGGTCGGCAAGCTCGCCGAGCAGTCGCGCGGCACGGCAGAGAAGATCAAGGGGCTCACGGGGCAGGTCACGGGCTCCGTGCAGGCACTCTCAAGCGGAACTTACAAGCTGCTTAGCTTCATTGACGAGAATGTTCGCAGCGACTACGACCTCATGGACAAGACGGCTGAGCAGTATAAGGGTGACGCAGAGTATTTCCGGAAGACAGCGGAGGTGACGACCTCGCGCTCGCGGAAGCTGCTCGACTCCGTCAGCGAGATGAACGCGGCGATGGAGGGCATCCGCAACGCGACCCACGAGGGCGCGGAGGGCAACACACGCATTGCGGAGAAGGTCGTCAGCATGGCGGCCGAGTACGAGAATATCCTTGCCAAGATTCAGAGCTTCAAGGAGGGGACGGCACGCCTCAAGAACCTTGTGGCGGCGTTCAAAGAATAAGATTTCACGACAAACAACAAAGAGTTTTTCGCGGCTCTTTGTTGTTTTTTTGACTTTTTTGCAAAAACCTATTGACTTTTTGACTTAAAACCTTTACTATAGACAACGTAAGTTAGCACTCAGCAAATGAGAGTGCTAACACAATGAAAAATTGTTATGAAAACTAGGAGGCAGATACTATGATTAAGCCACTGGGCGAACGTGTTGTCATTGAAGTCGCGGAGAGCGATGTCACGACGGCGAGCGGCATTGTGCTCCCCGACACGGCGAAGGAAAAGCCGCAGAAGGGCAAGGTCGTTGCCGTTGGCACAGGCAAGCTGCTCGATAACGGACAGCGTGCAGAGATGGAGGTCAAGGTCGGCGACGGCGTTGTCTTCTCAAAGTACTCGGGCTCCGAGATCAAGGTGGACGACAAGGATTACCTCATCGTTCGTGAGAGCGATATTCTGGCGATTCTGTAATAGATAAATTTTGGAGGCAGTATAAATGGCAAAGCAGATTCTGTTTGACGAAGAGGCACGCCGCGCACTTGGCCATGGTGTGGATGCACTTGCAAACGCGGTTAAGGTCACGCTCGGCCCCAAGGGACGCAACGTCGTGCTCGACAAGAAGTATGGCGCGCCGACGATCACGAATGACGGTGTGACGATTGCACGCGACATCGAGCTCGAGGATCCGTTCGAGAACATGGGCGCACAGCTCGTGAAGGAAGTTGCGACGAAGACGAACGACATCGCGGGCGACGGCACGACGACGGCGACCCTCCTCGCACAGGCGATGATTCAGGAAGGCATGCGCAACGTCGTTGCGGGCGCAAACCCGATGATCGTCAAGAAGGGCATCGAGACGGCTGTCAAGACGCTCGTCGAGGAGATCAAGAGCAAGGCGCAGAAGGTTGAGACGAAGGCGAAGATTGCACAGGTTGCGGCAATCTCCTCCGGCGACACCGAGGTCGGCGACCTTATCGCAGAGGCGATGGAGAAGGTCGGCAAGGATGGCGTCATCACAGTCGAGGAGTCCAAGTCCATGGACACGAACCTCTCGGTTGTCGAGGGCATGCAGTTCGATCGCGGCTACATCTCCCCGTACATGGTGACGGACACGGAGAAGATGGAAGCCGTTATGGACGATCCGTACGTACTCATCACGGATCGCAAGATTTCGTCCGTCGCGGACATTCTGCCGGTGCTCGAGCAGGTCGTAAAGCAGGGCAAGCAGATCGTCATCATCGCTGAGGATCTCGACGGTGAGGCACTCGCAACGATCGTTGTCAACAAGCTGCGCGGCACGTTCAAGGCGCTCGCAGTCAAGGCTCCCGGCTTCGGCGATCGCCGAAAGGCAATGCTCGAGGACATCGCAATCCTCACGGGCGGCACGGTCATCAGCGAGGAGATCGGTCGCAAGCTCGACAGCGTGACGCTCGAGGATCTCGGCCGTGCACGTCAGGTTCGTTCCTCCAAGGAGGAGACAACCATTGTTGACGGCGCAGGCGACAAGGCGCAGATCACGGCGCGCGTTGAGCAGCTCAAGAAGCAGATTGCCGAGACGACGTCCGATTTCGATCGTGAGAAGCTCCAGGAGCGTCTTGCGAAGCTTGCCGGCGGCGTGGCGGTCGTTGAGATCGGTGCGGCGACGGAAGTCGAGATGAAGGACAAGAAGTACCGCGTTGAGGACGCGCTAAATGCAACGCGTGCAGCAGTCGAAGAGGGCATTGTTGCCGGCGGCGGCACGACGTTCATCGACATCCTCCCGGCACTCGACAAGATCCAGGCAGAGGGCGATGTGAAGGTCGGCGTTGAGATCGTCAAGCGCGCAATCGAGGCTCCTGTTCGTCAGATTGCGGAGAATGCAGGCCTTGAGGGCTCCGTTGTCGTCGACAGCGTGAAGAAGGCAGGCGATGGTGTTGGCTTCAATGCGCTCGAGAACACCTATGTTGACATGATCGGCGCGGGCATCGTGGATCCTGCGAAGGTTACGCGCTCCGCACTCCAGAACGCAGCGTCGATCGCGGCGATGGTGCTCACGACCGAGACGCTCGTCACGGACAAGCCGGAGCCTGAGGCTCCGATGCCGGCAGGTGCGCCGGGCATGGGCGGTATGGGCGGCATGATGTAAGCCCTTCGCCAGCGGTCTGATGTAAATACGAAAAGGTACGTTTCTTTACAAATGGAAACGTGCCTTTTTTTTGCGATAATGTTTACGCAAATTCAGTAAAAGTGATATTGTATGAATAGAAATGCGGTGCTATACTAAGTTCAGCACACAGATGTAGATGTTCCACCGATGGGTGGGCGAAAGGAGTTTCGCAATGCTGAATATGGACAAGAAGCTCGCCAAACGCGAGGAAGAGGGCAAGATCATCCGTGCCGGTATCGTTGGTGCAGGTCAGATGGGGCGCGGCATGGTCACGCAGATGGCGCTCATGAAGGGGATCATGCCCGCCATTGTCTCGGATATCAAGTTTGAAAACGTCATCAACGCCTTCCACTATGCGGGCATCAGCGACGAGGATATTGCCGTTGCAAAGACGCTCGAAGAGGCGAACCTCTACATGGAGCAGGGCAAATACGTCGCCACGGAGAATTCGGATTTCATCTCGCATGCGAACCTTGTCGAGGTCGCCATCGATGTGACGGGTGTACCCGAGGTCGGCGTCAAGATCGCAATCGACGCGATGAACAACAAGAAACACGTCGTCATGATGGATGTCGAGACGGACGTCGTCATCGGCAGCTACCTCAAGAAGCTCGGCGACAAGAACGGCGTCATCTACACGGGCTCGGCGGGCGATGAGCCGGGCGCCGTCATGGAGCTTTTCTCCTTTGCGCGTGCGATGGGGATGGAAGTCGTGGTCATGGGTAAAGGCAAGAACAACAAGCTCGACTACGATTGCAACCCCGACACCGTACTTGAGGAGGCAACGCGCCGCAAGATGAGCCCGCGTATGCTCACCTCATTCAAGGACGGCACAAAGACCATGGTCGAGATGACTGCGATGTCGAATGCGACCGGCTTCGTCCCCGACGTGATTGGCGGTCACGGCCCTGCGGCCTCGCCGAAGGATCGCTGCGCCGAACTCAACGAGATTTTCAAGCTCAAAAAGGACGGCGGTATTCTGAGTCGCCACGGCGTTGTGGAGTACGTCAACGGCATTGCGCCCGGCGTCTTTGTCACCGTGACCACGAAGAACGAAGAGATCGCGTATCAGATGGGCTATCACAGCATGGGCCCCGGCCCTCTTTGGACGCTCTATCGCCCCTATCACCTCTGCAACCTCGAGACGCCGCTCACCGTCGCGAGCATTGTCATCGACGGTGAGCCGACCATCATCCCGCTCGACGGCCCTGTCAGCGAGTGCATTACCGTCGCCAAGCGCGACCTCAAGGCGGGCGAGACCATCGACGGCATTGGCGGCTACACAACCTATGGCTCGATTGCAACCGCGCAGGAGACCTATGAAAAGGGGTATGTCGTCTATGCGCTCGTCAACAAGAACACGCGCATGAAATGCGATGTCAAGAAGGGCACCCTCCTCACCCTCGACATGGTCGATCTCGATACCTCGACGCAGCTCTATCAGGTACGCAAAGAGCAGGACAAGATGTATAACAACGGTTATGCGCTGAAGTAACTCATCGCCGGTATAACGAAAAATCCCCGCGGCATTCCGCGGGGATTTGTAGTGACCCCGAAAAGTTAGACCTGAAAGCGTGGGAAAGCGATTTCCTGCGCTTTTTTCTATGCGGCGAGATGTTTGCGACGGAACTGAACAGGACTGAGCCAGCCGAGAGACTCCTTGATGCGACACTCATTGTAGTAGATGATATACTCTTCGATCGCCGTCTTGAGTTCCTCGTAGCTATGGTAGACGCGCCCATAGTAAATCTCTTGCTTTAAGAGTCCAAAGAAGTTCTCCATCACACTGTTGTCCAGACAGTTCCCCTTGCGTGACATGCTCTGAAAGATTCTCTCCTCCTTGAGCCGCTTCGTGTACGACTTCATCTGATATGCCCACCCCTGATCGGAGTGGAAGGTGCGCCGATAAGGACAATCTGCTGTCACACGAATTGCTTCCTCAAGTGCGGACTGAATCCCCATCGCAGACGGTGTCTTTCCAATGTGGAAGCTGACAATTTCGTTGTTAAACAGATCCATATACGGATCAAAATACAGCTTATGTACGACGGACTTTCCATCCTCGCCCTGCAGCCAGTACTTGAACTCACTCGTGTCCGTTGTAATCTTTTGATGCGGTATGGAAGTTTTGAATCTGCGGTTCAGGAGATTGTCTGCTACCGTTCCGACAGACCCCCTGTAGGAGCTGTACTTGCGTGTTCTGTGCGTAAAGGAATGCACTTGAAGTCTGAGCTTTTGTACAATCCGCTGCACTGCCTTACGATTGATCTTGTGCCCAAGATTGCGCATCTGTGCCCATAGGCGGCGATAGCCATAATCTTTGTGCTCCTCACGAATGGCAAGGATGATCTGCTCCCGCTCGTCCGGCACTTCCGGTTGCGTAAATTTCTTCTGCCAGTACATATAGGTCGCTTTCGGAAAACCTGTGACGGCAAGGATGTCTTTCAACTGAAACTCTCCTCGGAGGCTGCGGACGATCCTTGCCTTTTGCTCTGCATCTTTTCCTGCAGACGCAGCCTCCTGAGTTCTTTTAAATAGGCGACCTCGATGCGCAGTTTCAGATTCTCATCCTGCAGGGCTTTGAGTTGCTGCGCGGTCTCGTCTTGTGGGAGGTCTTTTGTTTGCTCTTTTTTCTTTCTTGGCATAGCGGGGGCTCTTCCTTTCGGTTTTGGTCTTAGGGCATCTACGCCGCCGTTGCGATATTCCTTTGTCCAACGCGCAAGGAGGGACGGATTGTTCAGACCAAACGCGATAGCTACCTCTTGATAGGATGCCTCTGTTGACAGATAACATTCTACCGCAGAACACTTAAATTCGAAAGTGTATGTTTGCTGTGCACGGGAGCGTCGGAGTCCATCGTCACCGAATGCCTGATAAGCCTTTACCCATTCCTCAATGGATTTGCGCGAAACATGATAGAGCTTCGATAGTGTTTCATAGCCTCCGTGTCCTGCAAGATATTCCTGCACAACCTTCAGCTTACACTCTGTACTGTATTTTGCCATTACAATACCCCCAAAAGTTAGATTCTCTAAGTCTAACTTTTGGGGGTCAGGTCAATTTTTACGCTGTCTGGTTTTGTGCCTGCTCAGAACGTCATGCGTACGCCGCCGCGCCAGATGCGGCCGTCGTAGGCGAGTGCGTCGCTTTCTTTGTTGAGAAGATTGTCGACGCCGAGATAGGCGCTGAACTGGTCGTTGAATTTCTTCGTGACGACAAAGTTCAGGAGGCTGATCGCTGCGTCATTATAAACTGTGCGCCTGTTGACTGTTTCTGCGTAGCGGTAGCCGGAGATCCAGTCGTTCCAGAGGGTTGCGTTCCAACCATGCCGCGGATTATCCCAGCTGAGCTGGAGGCTTGCCTTGTGGCGGGCGCGTCCCGTCAGACGTGCGCCTGTTCCATCATCCTGTGCATCAAGATAGGTGTAAAGCCCCCGCAGCGCAAAGCCGTTGCCGAGATCCTGCTTTGCCTCAAACTCAACGCCTTGGATTGTCGCATTATCGATATTTTGGTACGTGCCGGTTGCAAGTCTGCGCGGCGGAAATCCAGGGAGTATAGTTACAACTGTATTGATGTTGATGAGATCTTCCACTTTGTTGTGGAAGTAGGTGAACTTGCCGGAGGTCTTGCCGCGTTCTCCCTCGATGCCAATGTCGAAGTTCAGCGCTTTTTCGGGCTTGAGGTCAGGATTTCCAACAATGTGAACATTCATCATGGCGTTCGGTGTATGCCGCCAGTCAAAGTACAGCTCGCTTGCCGTCGGCGCGCGGTAGGCTGTGCCGACGTTCGCCTTGAAGTGCAGCCCCTTGTTGATCTTGTAAGTTGTACCGAACTTGCCCGTGACCTCGCTGCCGAAGACATCGTTGTAGTCCCAGCGGACAGATGGGATCAACAGCCAGCGTGGGCTAGCCATCCACTCGTCCTGAACGTAGAGCGCAGCAAAATTCATCGAGCTGTCGCCGAGCTGGTCTGTTACCCCCTCGAGGGTTCTGGTGGCGGATCCCTTGATGCGCGTACTATCGTAGTCCTCCTTGCGGTACTCTCCGCCGACGGTCAGCAGATGGTTCGGTGCGATCTGCATGGAGCGTCTGCCGTCGAAGATCAGGGAGTTGTATTTCATATCGTCAAAGCTGTGGAGAGTACCGCTTGTACGATTCCGCGTCCGCTGATTCTTGTCGAAATAGGTATAGTATGTTTGTATCTCGTAGTCACCGCGGCTGTCACGCCCGGAATACTTGACGCCCGTGGAGATGCGGTCATGGTCGTAGCTCGTGCCCTGTGTGAGGGAGTCCTTCATGTAGAGATCTTCTTTCATATAGTCAAAGAAGACGTCGAGCCACTTGTTCGCTGCTACATCCATACGGCCGTCAATGTTGAAGAAATACTTTTTGCCGTACATATTGCTGCTGGCATCCGTACCGCGCTCACGGACATCCATATGTTTGAAGCTCGTGCTGAACGCCCACTTGCCCACCTTGCCGGAGTCGAGGCGGATCCCCTGATCGCTCTGGCGGGTGGTCCAGTCGAGCGTGAGCGATGTCTGTGCGTTGGCAGGGCGCTTCCGAATGACGTTGATGACACCGCCGAGTGCCTCTGAGCCGTAAAGGGAGCTCACGGCGCCGCGTACGATCTCGATGCGCTCCACGTCGTCCATATTGACGCGTTGTAGCTCGTAGTAGTTCATGGTCTCGCTCGTGTTCTCCGTGCGGACGCGGCGGCCGTCAATCAGAATCAGGGCCTGATTCGTATTCATGCCTCGTATCGCCGAGCGGTTGCCGACCATCGCATTTTCCTGGATGTCGATGCCGAGCGCAAGTTTCAGCGCCTGTGCAAGCGTCTCCGCTCCCATCTTGTCAATATCCGCGCGCGTGATGACCTCAACGGCGCTCGGTGTCTCCTTGACCTCCTGCTCCGTACGGGATGCAGTAACGATAATCTCATCTGTTCGCACGTTCGTATTGGATGCACTTTCTGCAGCATAGGCGGGAACAGACATCGCGCCGAGGACGGCGGCAGTCAGAAGAAGCCTTTTCTTTGTGTGTCTGTGTAACATCTTTCCATCTCCAATCACTGTATATCAAAACTGTCTGCACCGAGCTCGATGTGCGAAACAGCGGCGCAGACCCTGCCTCTCGTTCTGCTCTCCTATGAGTGTGTGCTGTTGTCCTGTGGATTCCTCCTTTCACTGTGATGCAGGATACATGATGTCTGCGAGCGTTTGGAGTGCATCCGCAGCGCGGATACCCGGGTTCACCGCAAAGAGATCATACGGCAGTACGTAGACGCGGCCGTTCTTCACTGCATCGACATCGGCCCATGCCTCGCTTTCCTGCAGGTCGCGTCGCATCTTCGGTTCGAGGGTCTCTGCAGGACCATGTACGATAACGAAGATGACGGCTGGATTCTCGCGTGCGACGAACTCCATGGAGAGCGGCAGGTAGGCGCCGTCTCCGTCCGCATGATCGGCAATATTGCCGCCGCCTAGCATCTCGATCAGACCGCCGGTAAAGCACTTTGACGTGCCCATGTTAAAACTGTCGGGCGCCCCGAAGACGAGGAGATTCTTCGGCGGCATACGCCCTTCGGTTTTTTTCTTTACGGAATCGAGCTTTTGCTGAATCGCTGCAATTTGTGTCTGGGCATCCTCTTCGTGTCCTGAGAGCTTGCCATATAGCTCGAGTGCGCCGAACAGTGAGGGGACGTCATCGAGCGCTCGAATGTAGAGCGGTACGCCTGCATTGCTAAGTGTTTCGACGAGTCCTGTGTGAAATGGTACATTCGTACCAATGACAAGATCCGGATGCAGCGCGAGGATCTTTTCGATATCGGGCTGATGTATGATGCCGACCTCTTCTGCGTCAGCTGTCTTTTCCTTTACCGTTTCGGAGAATACCTGTGAGGTCGGCTTCCCAACAATGTTTTCGGCACCGCCTGCTGCGACGTAGAGGTCGAGGTTTGAGGGATTGAGGATGACGACGCGTTGAGGATGCGCCGGGAGTGTGACTGAGCGTCCTGTACTGTCGGTTACCGTGAGCTCCGTTTCTTCCGGTGGCGCCTGCCCGTGCGGCCAGAGAAGGAAGAGGGCTGCCGACGCAAGACAGAGAATCGCTGCAATGATACCGAATTTTCGCATAGGAACCTCCGTGATGTATAGGTGATTATGTGTGTGAGGGAGCGCTTTGCTCATGCGCAAGATCCTTTGCAACACGCTCCGGCAGGCAGAGTTTCGTGTGCCGCCCAGCGATCTCAACATCGCTGACGCGGCTCTCGACACCGTAGAGATCACGCACGAGTTCGCGCGTGAAGACGTCATTTGGAGATCCGTCCGCAATGATCTTGCCCGCACGAACGGCAATGAGGCGTTCACCATAGCGCACGGCTTGGTTGAGGTCGTGCAGCACCATGACAACGGTGAGGCCGAGCGCATCGTGAAGCTCTTCCACGAGCTCCATGAGAGCGAGCTGGTGACGGATGTCGAGATACGTCGTCGGCTCGTCGAGGAGCAGTGCCTCCGGCTGTTGGGCAAGCGCCATCGCAAGGCGTGCCCGCTGACGCTCACCGCCGGAGAGGGCGCGGATCGGGCGCATGGCAAAGGACTCCATTCCAGTTCGCATCAGTGCCTCACGACAGATATCTCCGTCCTCTTTTGAAAACGTATCCCAGAACTTTCGATGCGGCAGCCGTCCCATGTGAACGAGTTCGAGCACCGTGATGTCGCCCGGGGGATCTGCACTTTGTGGAAGAAAGGCAATCCTCTGTGCGACCTCCCGCTCCGTTCTGCTCCAGATATCCGTGCCGAGGAATTCGACCACTCCACTGCGCGGTTTCAAGAGCCGGGCAAGTGCCTTGAGGAGCGTCGATTTGCCTGAGCCGTTCGGCCCGATGATGGCGGCGATCTCCGCGCGCCGAATGGAAATGTCGACGGCGTGAATGATCTCAGTACTGCCGTAGCTAACGGAAAGATCGTGTGTGCGCAGCAGTTCCTCCATGTCGTCACTCCCTTCTCATGCCCTTCTTGAGCAGGTAGAGAAAGAAGGGGGCACCCAAAAAGGACATGAATACGCCGACGGGTACTTCGATCGGAGCAAATGCGACGCGCGCTGCAGCGTCTGCACCTGTCACCAGCGCCGCGCCCCAGACCGCTGAGGCGGGGAGCAGCCAGTCGAAATCAGAGCCGGTCAGCAGACGTACCATATGCGGTACGACGAGACCGACAAAGCCAAGCATACCGGCGGCGCTCACGGCAGACGCGGCAAGCAGCGCAGCGAGTAGGAGGAGGATGAGTCGGGCACGCGCGACATTTACACCGAGGCTGCGCGCCGTCTCTTCTCCGAGCTGCAGGGCATTCAGCCAGCGGCTGCCGAGCAGCGCTCCTGCGATTCCTACGAGTGTGTAGGGGAGCACCATTTCGGCATGGCTCCAGCTGCGTCCGGCAAAGCCTCCCGCCATCCAGTTCACGGTACCCTGTACGCGGTCGGAGTAGAACACCATCAGTGCCGTCATCGCCCCACCAAAAAATGCGGCAATGGCAACCCCTGCGAGTACCATGCGTATCGGATGTACGCCGTTCTCCCAGGAGAGGGCAAAGACGAACGCTACAGCGATCATTGCACCAACGAATGCGCCGAGCGGAACGAACTTCGTCTCAGCCGGGAGCAAAATCATGATGCACATGGCAGCAAGTCCTGCGCCTGCTGAGACCCCAATGATACCAGGGTCAGCGAGCGGATTTTTCAGAATACCCTGTAGGATGCAGCCCGCCAGTGCAAGATTGATGCCCGTTAAAGCACCCGTGATGATGCGTGGCAGGCGAATATGCCAGAGAATACGGTAATCCTCAGGCGTTCCGTTTCCCAGCAGCGTCGGCAGAATATCATGAGGCGCAACCCTGACCGCACCCGATGAGGCGCTCGCAATCAGGGCAAGTATGAGTATGAAAAGGCCGATCCCGAGAGCCAGTCGCCGGCGAAACGCACGCGGGTGCGTGTCCGTGCAGGAGTTTCGTTCCAACACTTCCATAAAACACTCCATTCAAATATGATATAGATAACTGTTATCAATAATGAGGTAAAATAAAAAGGGAATACATCCCTCTATGATTATGCAGCAATGCGTTTATTGGAGAAATTTCCTTCTGTAATGATTCCATCATTTTCTCGTTGGTAGAATACATTATTGTGTGAATCTTGTTAACTTAAAAATCAGATAAAAAAGGGATTACCGTATGAGGATGTAAAATTTCCTCGTACGGTAATCCCTTTGAATGAGTTTATTCGCCCATCACGACAATCGTGCATTTGCGCGTGCGTGCGCGCGTGCGGTCGAAGTCGACGAAGTAGCAGTAGCCTGTTGTGCCGACGGCGAGCTTGCCGTCCGCAACCTCGAATGTCTCCGAGGAACCGATGAGGGTCGCCTTGAGATGCGCATCGCAGTTCCAGAGCGCCGTGCGGTCACCGCCGGGGAGGTATGCTTCGGCATCCGGCCAGCTCTCGACGGCGCGGTAGTGCTCTTCGCCCGGGTACTGGTACTGGTTCCAGCCCGTCTGGTTCGGGATGAGCTTCTCGAGGACGGCGTTCAGATCGTTCTGCAGGAACTCCGTGCCCGTCTCGTCCACATCGTGTACGAATTCCTCAAAGAAGACGGCACAGGTGGTGTGCGGTGAAATGACGGTTGCAATGCCCTCCTGTATGCCACTCTCGGCGATGGCGGAACACAGCTTCTCCGTGATGTTGATAAAGGTCGGCGTATTTCCGTGAGATGTGAGCGACAGTTTTTTCTTGAATACGGTCATCTTTCGTCTCCTCCGCGCCTATGCCGCACTGTCCTGTGACTC
The DNA here is from genome assembly GCF_014250475.1 of Selenomonas timonae. Lineage (NCBI taxonomy): Bacteria > Bacillati > Bacillota > Negativicutes > Selenomonadales > Selenomonadaceae > Centipeda > Centipeda timonae. The sequence goes on from NZ_CP060204.1 coordinate 1,218,678, forward strand.
ACGCACCTCGGCGGCGCGTACAATGGCCTCTGCCATCTCAAGAATCCGCTTTGCCGGATCGGGGGCGCTGAGGATGCCGCTCGTTGCACCGCTGCCGTCTGCACCGAGGCGTACGACACGATAGACATCGTCCGCCGTCGTGATGCCCGAGGCGATCATGATGCCGATGCCGGGGTCGATCGTGCGGATCTTCGCAACGATGGCGGTCGTGTAGCTGTCGTCTGCTGTCTTGCCCGTACCGATGAGGTCGGTCGGCTCACAGAGCAGGATGTCGGGGCGGAATGCGGCGATTGCCGTGCCCTCGGCGAGGGAATCCGCGCAGGCAATCGTCTCGATGCCGAGCTCGCGCGCACGCGCAATCGTCTTGGCGAGCTCTGCCATCGTCATCGGGTTCTCCGCGTGGTTGAGGAAGGTCGCACGTGCGCCTGCCTCATAGATCGCCTCGGGGAGAAGATGTCCCATGCCGCGGCCGGGTCGCAGGCTCTCCATCGCCTGTGCCGTGACGATGATCGCCTCCGTGTTCTCACGAATGTAGCGGATGTCGGAGAACGGGCAGGTGAAGTAGATCTTCAGACCCGTCTCTTTGGCGGCATGATCGGCAGCGTGCGCGAGTGCGAGCGACTCCTTGCCGTAGAGATAGGACTTCGGGTTGACAACGAGGAATGGGGCAAGACTGCTCTTCATGATGCTGACCTCCTGTATGAGATAAATGATTACCATTGGTTAATAAAATGTTACCACAGGTAAAATACACTTGCAAGGGAATTTTTGTTGACAAAAGGACAAGTAATTCTATACTATAACAAAGGTAAAAGAGGAGGGCTGTTCATGACGGGCAAAAAACGCGAGCGTCTGCACGAGAAGATTCGCGATGCGATGGAGCGGCAGTTTGCCGACCTTGCGTATTTCTCTCCGATTCCGGGCGAGCGGGAGCTGTGTCAGATGCTCGGTGTGAGCCGTCCGACCGTGCGCAAGGCGCTCGAGCTGCTCGAGGCGGAGAACAAGATTGTGCGCATGCAGGGGCGCGGCTCGTTCTACACGGGGGAGAAGATCCCCGTGGATTACTCCGAGGCGGCAGAGCGCGGCTTCGGGTTGGCGCAGATGTTCTCGGCGGAGGGGCGCGTGACACGCAGCACAGTTCTGCAGCAGGTGGTCGAGCCCGCGCGCGGAAACCTCGCGGCGATGCTCAGCCTCACCGAGGGGACGCTCGTCTTTCATCTCAAGCGTCTGCGCTATGTGGACGAGAAGATCTATGCGGTCACAGACGACTATATCCCGCTTGCGCTCTGCCCTGAACTCGTGCACACGGATTTCACGGCGCATGGGCTGCTGCGTACACTTGCGGCACATGATGTCCACCCCTTTGCGGAGGACAAAACAATCGAGGTGATCCGCGCGACGCCCGAAATCGCGCTCTACCTAGAGGTGGAGGAGCAGGCGCCGATCTTCGTCACGCGCATATTGACAACAGATCGCGAGGGGCAAATCATCCAGTATGCAACCTCGAAGGCGGATGCGTTCCGCAGCCGATTCCGTGTGCGTTCGACAAAGAATTAACCACTGGTAAATAAAACGATTGACAAATGGACTCCTCTGAAATATGATAAGCACGAAATCAATGTGTTTTCAGAAAAGGAGGAGTCATTATGTTGGTCGATGGAAAATCCGTGCTTGATGCGGCAAAGGTAGGGCACTACGGTATTGTTGCGCCCGATTTTCTCACGCTGAACGCGGCGCGCGTCTTTGCGCAGACGGCGGACGCGCTCAGGACGCCGATCCTCCTCTCCTTTGCGCAGGGGCATGCGGGGCTGATCTCCCTCGAGGAGGCGGCTCTCGTCGGCAAGTACTGGGCGGAGAAGGTGGCAACCCCGATCGTTCTGCATCTCGATCACGGGCAGGATTTTGACTTCCTGCACCGCGCGATCGAGCTTGGGTTCACCTCCGTTATGCTCGATGCCTCGATGAAGGATATGGATGAGAACATCCGCCTGACGAAGGAGGTTGTCGCGTACGCGCATACGCAGGGCGTCAGTGTCGAGGCGGAGATCGGCCATGTCGGCGGCGCATCCGAGGGCGTTGAGGGCGAGACCTCCGAGAGCGTCTATACGACGGTGGAGGAGGCGGTGGCCTTTGTCGAGGCGACGGGTGTGGACTCGCTCGCCGTCTCGGTCGGCACATCGCACGGCGTCTACAAGAGCAATAAAACGCCGGAGCTGAACTTCGAGCGCTTGCGCGCACTTTCTGCCGCCGTACCCGTGCCGCTCGTTCTGCATGGCGGATCGGGCACGGGGGATGAGAATCTGCGGCGCGCCGTGCGCGACGGCATCACGAAGCTGAACGTCTATACGGACTTCCTCGTAGGTGCAATGGCGGAGATCAAGGCGGCGCATACGGATTCTCTCATCGAGACGCAGAAGGCGGCGGACGAGGGGATGCGCAAGGTGCTCACGCACTACATCAACCTCATTTCAAAAATAGTATAAACGGATACACGGAGCTGTCGCAATGCGGCAGCTTCTTTATATGCTGAACAAATGACAAATGATGGCGGCACAGCAAGATACATTTACAAAAATTCAACCAAGAATTTATTGTAAAAATATGTTTTATATGGTATAATTCAAATCGTTTCCATAGCAGAGTAGAGAGGAGGTAATTCCTTGCAGACAGAGATGCTCCTCGGCGGATTGTTTCTGCTCTTCGTCATTCAGGTTGTCGGCACACATCTGCAGGTCAAGGAGTATAAACGCGCCGTGCGCGAGATGCACAAGCTCGGCAATGTCGGTATCGGTGCGCGCAGACGCAAACTCGGCCCGTCGAACATTGTCGTGATTGCGTGCAATTCCGACGGCGTGATTCTGGACGGGCGGATCATGCAGGGGATGACCATCCTCAGCCGCTTTCGTCCGATGGCGGACATCGTCGGGCGGACGATCTACGACCTGCATGCGGAGTATGCGGCGCTGCCCGAGAAGCGGCGTGCGCACTACAAGGGGCATATGCAGGCGCTCGATGCCCTGATGATACGGCTGCACAATGAAGGAAAGCATGCGCCCGTATAGTTTTGTGTTTTGTTTTTGTGTTTTGTAAGACCCCGCATGAAGAGGGGATTTTATCACATAGGAGGAAAACGAATGTATCAATCAGTCAAGATTGTCGCCGGAAAGGGCGGATGGGGCGGACCTCTCGTACTCGTTCCGACGGAGGCGCGCAGCAAGATCGTCAGCGTGACGGGCGGCGGCATTCACCCGCTCGCGGCAAAGATTGCAGAGATGACGGGCTGCACGGCGGTCGACGGGTTCTCGACGGGGGTGCCGGATGAGGAGATCCTGCTCGCTGTTGTGGACTGCGGCGGTACGGCACGCTGCGGTGTCTATCCGAAGAAGGGCATCCTGACGGCGAATGTGCTGCCCGTCGGCAAGACAGGGCCGCTTGCGCAGTTCATCACGAAGGAGCTCTACGTGTCGGCGGTCGATCTCTCCTGCCTCTCCTATGCGGATGAGGCGGAGAGTGCAGCAGCAGCGGAAGCTGCGCCCGCACATGCACCGAAGAGTAAGGATCAGGCAAAGGCGGAGATCGCTGCAATGCAGGCGGGGCGTGAAAAGAATTTCGTCACGCGCCTCGGTATTGCGATCGGCGGCGTCGTCAACAAGTTCTACGCCGCAGGGCGTGAGACGATCGACATCACGGTCAAGAGTATCCTGCCGTTCATGGCGTTCGTCTCCATGATCCTCGGCATCATCTCTGTGTCGGGGCTCGGCAATGTCATTGCGAATACGATCTCGCCGCTTGCGAGTTCGCTGCCGGGCATGCTCGTCATCTCGCTCATCTGTGCGATTCCGTTCATCTCTCCTGTGCTCGGCCCCGGCGCCGTCATTGCACAGGTTGTCGGTACGCTGCTCGGCGCGCAGATCGGCATGGGGAACATACCGCCGCAGTATGCGCTGCCCGCGCTCTTTGCGATCAACGCACAGGTCGGCGCAGACTTCGTTCCCGTCGGTCTCAGTCTCGGTGAGGCAGACCCCGAGACGATTGAGCTCGGCGTTCCCGCCGTCCTCTACTCGCGCGTCATTACAGGCCCCTTGGCAGTGCTGATCGCCTACGCAGCAAGCATTGGGCTTTACTAATCGGGAGGGATATAGTATTATGGAACTGATAGCAGCAGCGGCAAACGGCTTTATGGATCTCTTCCGCGCAGGTGCGGCGACATTTACCTCGTGGGTCACGGGGATCATCCCCCTGCTCGTCATCATGATGACGGCAGTCAACTCGCTCATCAAACTCATCGGAGAGGATCGCGTGAACGGCGTGGCACAGCGTGCAACGCAGAACATCATCACGCGCTATACCGTCCTCCCCGTGCTCGCCGTCCTCTTCCTCGGCAATCCGATGTGCTACACGTTCGGCAATTTTGTCGATCAGAAGTATAAGCCCGCCTACTATGACGCAGCGGTCAGCTTCGTCCATCCCGTGACGGGACTCTTCCCCCATGCGAACGGCGGAGAGCTCTTCGTCTACATGGGCATTGCAGCGGGCATTACGACGCTCGGGCTGCCGCTCGGCGATCTCGCCGTCCGCTACTTCCTCGTCGGCATTGTCGTCATCCTGATTCGCGGCATTGTCACGGAGAAGATCTATCTCTACATGAAGAGCCGCGAGGCAAAACAGGCATAGGAAACGCAGCCCCTCGCTCCATATCCCGGAGCAGCGCGTTTTCGTGAGACAGGAGGATGCAGCATGAAGTATTATTGCGAAATCACAAGCTGGGGCGAGGAGTCCCTTCTCTTTCTCGATGATCCAAACGCCAATTTTATCATTATCTTCAACAACAATGCCCCGGCGGAGCTCGCCGAGTTCTCTGTTCTGCACACGCCTGCAAACTACAACGAGGATCCCGCCGTCGGTGATACGATGATCGTCTGCGACAAGGCATTTACGATCACGGCGATCGGTGACGAGGCGCTCCACACGCTGAAGGAACTCGGGCACTGCACGCTCTCGTTCAACGGCGGTACAACACCGGAGCGCCCGGGCTGCATCATGCTGGAAGGCGATGTGCCGCTCACGAAGGATGATGTCAAGATGGGGGCAAGCATCGAAGTACATTGAGTGTAATTTATGGGGAGCTGTCGCAGCAGCGGTAGCTCCCTTTTTCGGCAAAGTTATAGAAAATATGTCAATAAAGAATACAAAAGATAGAATGTGTTCCGAAGGTCATGAGAGGTTTTCCCGATGAAGAAAATTGTTGACGATGTGCGCCTCATCTTCAAATGCTGCAGTCTCTACTATCAGGACGGGCTGGGGCAGAAGGAGATCTGCGAGGCGCTCGGCATCTCGCGTCCGACGGTCTCGCGCATGCTCACCATCGGTAAGGAGCGCGGCATTGTCCGCATCGAGATCCAGAATCCGGACAATATCGCATATGGGAAGATGGAGCGCGCGCTGGAGAAAAAATACAACCTCCAGGAGGTCATTATCGTTCCGTCCAGTCCGATCTCGGACGGGCAGTACCCCATCAACTCCGAGATCGGCAGCGCGACGCTCGAGTATCTCTCCCGCGTCCTCATGGACGGCTACCTCGTCGGCATTACGATGGGGCTCGCGATCCAGAATGTCGTGCGCTCGGATTATTTCATCCGCAGCCCGATCAAGGCGACGTTTGTCCCGCTTGTTGGCGGTGTGGCGGAGAGCCGGCTCGACATCCACTCGAACTACCTTGCGCAGGAGTTCGCCGACCGCTTCGTCGGGGACTGCGTGCAGTTCTTCGCGCCTGCAGTGTTCTCGCGGCGGGAGGTGCTCGAGGGATTTCTGGAGGAGAAGACGATCCGCAATGTGATCCGCCTCTATTCGCGTCTCGATCTCGTGCTTATGGGCATTGGGATTCCCTCGACGGAGCACTCGACGATCCTGCAGACAGGCTATGTCGACCGCGCAATCCTCGATGAGTTCACGGCACGCGGGGCGGTAGGGGACATTGCGCTGCGTTATTTTGATGCCGATGGCGACACTACGCCGTTTACGGATTTCAACGAGCGCGTGGCGGGCATCCCTCTCGATACGCTGAAGAAGATTCCGCGCCGCGTTGGTGTGGCAGGCGGGCGCGCAAAGAAAGACGCCGTGCTCGGCGCAATTCGCGGCGGCTTCATCAACGTGCTCATCACGGACATCGACTGCGCGGAGAACCTTGTTTAATGCAGTTGTAAAAAGTAAAATATATGGTACAATGCAGATGATTTCTTTCGGATGGGTGAGGTGCATATCTGCATGAACGATGAGAAAAATCTTGCGTGGCCGGTCTATCTCGTGCTGCTCGGCCTCATATCCTTTCAGATCCTCTTCGGGATCGGCGGGACGGCACTGCTCGATCCCGATGAGCCTGTCTATGCGGAGACGGCAAAGGAGATGATCCGCTTCGGCGACTACCTCTCGCCGCGGATCTACAATGAGTTCTGGTATGATAAGCCGCCGATCTTCTACTGGCTCGTCGTGGCGTCTCTGAAGATCTTCGGCGGATTCAGCGAGCTCGCGGCGCGCATCCCTGCCGCGCTCATGGCGATCGGCTCCATCCTCATGACGGCGCTCGCATCTGCACGGCTCTTTGGTGCGCGCACGGGCTTCTGGTCGGGGATCGTCATGGGGACGAGCATCATCCTCATGTATATGGGCAAGGCATCCGTGACGGACTCTACGCTCCTCTTCTTCATGACGGCGGCGCTCTTCTCGTTCATCCATCGACAGTACTGGCTCATGTACCTCGCCTGCGGGCTTGCGGTGATGACGAAGGGCCCCATCGGCGTGGTTTTCCCTGCGGGGATTGTCTTCTTCTATCTGCTCGTTACACGTCAGCTCGAGCAGATCTTTCGCATGCATGTCCTGCGTGGCCTGCTGCTCGTCGTTGCTGTGGGACTGCCGTGGTATCTCTATATGTACGAGGTGCACGGCATGGCGTTCATCTACGAGTTCATTGGCTTTCACAACGTCACTCGCTTCACTGCGCCGCTCCATCCCGTGCGCGCGCATTGGTGGTTCTACCTGCCCGTTCTCATTCTCGGGTTCTTCCCTTGGACAGGGCTGCTGATCCAGTCGGTCAAAAATGCCTTCCGCCGAAGTTTCGGTGAGGAGGCGCAGATGCTCGCCTTCTTTCAGGTCTGGTGGATCTTTGTGCTTGTGTTCTTCTCGATCGCCCAGACGAAACAGGTCTCCTATATGCTGCTGTTGACGCCTGCGCTCTCGACTATCATTGCATGGAATCTTGCACGCATGCTCGAGGACTGGAGGCAGACGCATTTCGCATGGGCGGGCGGGAGCGCTGTCATGTTTCTCCTGCTCGGGCTCGGCTGGCTCATGAGCGGGGACAGCCTCGCGCCGCTTGCAGAGGGCGGGCTCTGGCTCGGGGCGATTACGCTCATTCTCGGTGCGGCGATTGTCTACAGCATCACGGCATCACATAACCTCATCTTCGCTGCGTGGCTGCATGTCCTCGCGGGTGTTGTGACGATGGTCATTGCGTTCGCCTTTATGATGCCTGCAATCGAGGGGCATTTCAGTGTCAAGCAGGTCGCACTCAATTATGCAGCGAACTACCACGCAGCAGCTGAGGCGGAGGGGAGAGCCCTCTACATTGACAAGCAGCTGCGCCCCGGTGTCATGCTCTACACGGATATCCCTGGCATCGAGGTGGACACGAACCACGCGGAGTCGCTTGCTGCTCTGCGCACGGATGCACGCCCGAAATACATCATCATGCGTGACTCCATGTACCGCAAGATGATGGCTCAGCTCGGCGCGGAGAAATGGCAGCTCGTCGAGGAGCGTGACGGACTCTGTATCTTTAAGGATGATAAAGAATGAGCGTACCTGTCCTCTATCTCGTCGTGCCCTGCTACAACGAGCAGGAAGTGCTCCGCGATACGGCAGAAAAACTGGAGCAAAAGCTGACACGGTTGATCGATGTGGGGGGTGTCGATGCAAAGAGCCGCATCGCCTTCGTCAACGACGGCAGCCGTGACAATACGTGGGAACTGATCCGTCAGTGCACGGAACGCAGCCCACTTTTCTCAGGGATCAATCTCGCGCACAACGAGGGGCATCAGAATGCCCTGCTCGCGGGGCTGATGACCGTGCTGCCGCACGCAGACGTGACCATCAGCATGGATGCCGACCTGCAGGACGACATCCATGCGATTGACCTCATGCTCGAGAAGCACGCTGCCGGGGCGAACATCGTCTACGGCGTGCGCGAGAATCGCGCCTCGGACACCTTTCTCAAGCGCTTTACGGCGGAGAGTTTCTACCGTGCCATGCGTGCCCTCGGTGCAGACATCGTGTTCAACCACGCGGATTTTCGCCTGATGGATCGGCGTGCACTCACGGCGCTTGCGGAGTACCCTGAGGTCAATCTCTTCTTGCGCGGCATTGTGCCGATGATCGGACTCTCGCATGAGATCGTCTACTACACGCGCAAACAGCGCCTCGCGGGCGACTCGAAATATCCGTGGCGGCGCATGGCGTCATTCGCTTGGGAGGGCGTGACCTCTCTCTCGGCGCGCCCCATCCGCATGATCTCGCAGATGGGCATGTTCATCTCATTCATCAGCGGACTGATGCTCATCTGGTCGATCGCCCGTCACTTCGTGGGCGAGACCATCGTCGGCTGGACGAGTCTCGTTGTCTCGCTCTGGTTCCTCGGCGGGCTCATCCTCCTTTCCATCGGTGTGATCGGCGAATACGTCGCGAAGATCTACCTCGAGGTCAAGCGCCGCCCGCGCTATCTCGTGCAGGAATTCATCGACGGAAACGCGCGTGGAAAAAAATAAATTTTTATTGAAAAATTTTTGGGAGAAAAGAAGGAGAATACTATTTTGTGGAGAATTATTATTTGTGAAAGGCAAAATAGATAACGACTATGGCGTCTTCACACTCCACATTTGAAGGAATACTTCCTTCCATTTACTTTGCTGTGTATTTACGAAGAGGAAGCTCCAGGCTTCCACAATAGGAGGGTTATTTATGTCAGTTTTTTACGTTGCAGACAAGAAGCATATGATTGAGGTCTACGGGGATGAGGTTCTGGATCTCACGTGCGCAGGTGCTCCGCTGAAGGCGATTGTGCCGAACACGGTGGATGCGGCGAAGGAGAAGCACGTTCCCGTTGCGACCTATGATGCTGCGAAGAACGAGGTGCACGTGAGCGTCGGCTCCGTCGCGCATCCGATGACCGAGGAGCATCTCATCGAGTATATCATCCTCGTGACGAAGAAGGGCGTTCAGCGCGTTGATCTGACCGCGACGGATGCACCCGAGGTCACATTCCGTCTCATGGACGGCGATACCCCGGTCAAGGTGCTCGAGTACTGCAACCTGCACGGACTCTGGCAGGCAGAGATCTAAGAAATCTGTATAGAGAGAAAGCTGCTGCGCATTCGTGCGGTGGCTTTTTTACTGCATGGGCTTTGCACGCTGAAAGGAAGGTCATATAATGTTAGAGGCTCTGAAAAAACAGGTCGTTGCCTATGCGCTTCAGGCAGATCGAATGGGGCTGTGCAGGCATCGCTCCGGAAATTTCAGCATACGGGATGAGGAGACGCAGCTGGTCTGCATCACACCGACCGGCATGGATCGCGAGGAGATGTCCTATCATGACATTGTCGTCATGACAATGGATGCCAAAGTTGTCGAAGCAGAGACCGGGCAGCGTCCGACCAGCGAATCTCTGATGCATCTCATGGTGTATCAGACACGCCCGGATGTGCATGCGATTGCGCATACGCATTCGAAGATTGCGACGGCATTTGCAGTGCTCAACAAGCCGATTCCTGCAGTTGTCTATGAGATTATGGCGCTTGGCTGCAAGGAGGGCTACATTCCTGTGGCACCGTACGGCAGACCTGGCACACCCGCACTTGCGGAGTCCATCGTTGAGCCGCTGAAGATTTCAGATGTTGCTCTGATGGAGAAGCACGGCGTCATTGCCGTTGACAGCAAGGAACTCAAGGAGGCGCTGCTCAAGGCGTCCTACGTCGAAGAGATGGCAGAGATCTATCTCACGACGCTGACAATCCTTGGAGGCAAGGAGCCGCAGGCGGTACCGAAGAGCGAACTGCAGAAGTGGGAGTATCCGAAGGAGATCAAACTCCTTCCAAAGTAAATTTCTATCGCATTTCCAATATTTTTCCTGTATAATAACTCTCAGCGAGAGAGAAAACTTGGGTAAAAAGTAGGGGGCGATGGCATGCGATGGGCACAGGTGAGTGTTGTCACAACGCATGAGGGCGCGGACCTCATCGGGAATATTCTGATGGAACTCGGTGCTGCGGGCACGGAGATCGACGATCCGTCTCTCGTCAATGAGTACATTGACGCAGGGCTCTGGGACTATACCGATCTGCCGCGCGCCGAGGATACGGATACGGTGACCGTGCGCGCCTATCTGCCCGAAGATGCGCGTCTGGAGGGGAGTCTTCTTTCGCTCGCGGAGCGCATTGAGGGGCTGCGCCGTGTGGATGCGCCCATCGGTGCGGGCACGGTCTCACATACGTTCGTCGCGGATGAGGACTGGGCGGAGACGTGGAAAGCCTACATTCACACGGAGAAGATCGGACAGCGCATTGTCGTCCGTCCGACGTGGGAGGAGTATACGCCGACGGGTGACGAGATCGTCATCGACCTAGACCCTGGTGCGGCCTTCGGCACGGGGGCACATGCAACGACTGCGATGTGTCTGCGCTGGCTGGAACGTCTCGTATGTCCGCAGATGCGCATCTATGATGTGGGCTGTGGCTCGGGCATCCTCGCCATCGCCGCGTCGAAGCTCGGCGCAGGCGAAATCATTGCAATGGACTACGATCCCGTGGCGGTCTCGGTAGCGGAGGAGAATATCCGTGCGAACCATGTCACAAATGTCGCTGCCATTGAGAGTGATCTCCTTGCCGTCTGCACAGGTCTCGAACCCGCCCAACTCATCACGGCGAATATCATTGCGGACATCATCATCCGCCTGTTCGACCAACTGGATGCGTATCTTGCTCCCGGCGGCGTTCTCCTCGCCTCGGGCATCATCGACGACCGCATTGCGGATGTAGAACGCGCGGCGCGCGAGCACGGCTATACCGTCCTCGATATGACCTGTGAAAAGGAATGGGCGGCGATGATTATTCGCCGCAGTGAGGAGTTGGAACTCTGATGCGGCGTCTCTTCTATGCGGGAACGCTTGCGGAGGAAATCATGATCACGGGCGACGACGCTCACCATCTCGCACGCGTTATGCGTGCGCAGATCGGGGATGAAGTCATGGTTGCGGATGCGGACGGTAGGGTCGCCCGTATGGCGGTGGCATCCATTGCCTCGGATTCCGTATGTCTCAACCTTGTGGAATATCTGCCGCAGGAGGAGGGGAGTCCCGCTGAGGTTATCCTTGTGCAGGCGCTCCTCAAGGGCGAGAAGATGGACTTCGTCGTCCAAAAGGCGGTGGAACTCGGTGCTACGGCATTCTATCCCGTTATAACAGAGCATGTTGTTGTGCGCTATGATGCGAAAAAGGCGGCGGCAAAGGCTGCGCGCTGGCAGAAGATCGCGGACGAGGCAGCAAAGCAGTGCGGGCGGCGGGTGCTCATGTCCGTTGCAGAGGTTGCGCCGCTCTCCTCACTTTTGCAGAATGCTGATCTGTTTGCGGCCTCCGATGCGGCAGTTATCTTTTGCTATGAAGGAGAAGAGGAGCAGTCTATGAGGACGGCACTGCGTGCGCTCACGGCACGGCGCATTGTACTCATTATCGGCGCGGAGGGCGGATTCTCTCCTGCCGAGTCAGAGGCAATCCGTGCATCGGGCGCTGTGTCCGTTTCCCTCGGACGACTGATCCTGCGTGCGGAGACGGCGGCACTTACAGCACTCTCCGTGACGCAGTACGAACTTGGTAACTTTGATCTTTAGGAAGGAAATTTATGAAGAAGAGATATACAGCACTGTTTGCAGCAGCATTCGCACTCAGCATGATCGCGGGCTGCGGCGGCAATGAGACTGCAGACAAGGGGACGACGGCGAGCGCACAGCCTGCCGCAGAGCAAGGTAAGGGCTCCGGTCTGCGTGGTGAGGCTGCGCCGACGTTTACGCTCAAGAACCTCGCGGGCGAGGATGTCGCCGTCGAGGCGAAGGGGAAACCCTACATCATCAACTTCTGGGCGACGTGGTGCCCGCCCTGTCAGGCGGAGATTCCCGACCTTGCGGCATTCCATGCGGCGCATAAGGATGCAGTTGACTTCTATGCCGTCAACCTGCAGGAAGACGCTGCGCCCGTCGAGAAATTCATGGCAGAGCGCAAGGCGGATCTGCCCGTCGTGCTCGACACGAAGGGAACGGCGGCGACGCTTTACGGCGTACGTGCGATCCCAACAACTGTCGTCGTGGACAAGGATGGCAAGGTCGCCTACCGAAAGACAGGCGGCGTGACGAAAGAGGAACTCGAAGATGTCATTGGCAAACTCTAAGCGCTTCGTGCGGGGAGGCTGCGGCACATGGAACTGACCCTGCTCGGCGGCGCGTTCCTTGCGGGCTTCCTCTCCTTTATCTCGCCCTGCGTTCTGCCGCTCCTCCCGACGTTCTCGCTCATTCTCGCGAAGAGCAGTCAGCAGGATGGCGGTGAATCGCGGCGACTCTATGTGAATACGACGGCGTTCCTCGCGGGCTTTACCCTCGTCTTCGTCCTGCTCGGTGCAACGGCATCGCTTATCGGTGCGTGGCTCTTCTCCTATCAGGAGATCCTACGGCAGGGCGCGGCAGTCCTCATCATCGTCATGGGACTCTTCATGACGGGATGGATCAAGATCCCCCTGCTTCTACGTGAGTATCGCCCCTTCCAGCGGCGCGGCTTCGGCGGCATCGGGGGAGCCTTCCTCCTCGGCTGCGGGTTCACCCTCGGGTGGACGCCGTGCACGGGTCCCATGCTTGCGACCATCCTCCTCTATGCGGGAGATACAGCAACCGTCGCAGAGGGGGCGCTTCTGCTTCTCGTCTACAGCCTCGGCTTTGCCGTGCCGTTCTTCCTACTCGCCGTCATCTGGCGGCGGCACATCATGAAGCTGCGCGCATTCTACCAGTACCTGCCGCGCATTCAGCAGGTCGCGGGCGTCGTCCTCGTCCTCCTCGGCATCCTGCTCTGGTCGGACTCTCTCAGCTATCTCGTGCGTATCTTGTCGTAAACAAAACGAAAACGACCTCCCTTCATCGCGTTGTTGCGGTGGGGCGGTCGTTTTCGTTTGTGCAGATTGAATTTTGGCACGCTGTGTGCTAGGATATAGAAGACATTAGGAAAAGTTTGGAAAGGATCATGGAACATCAGCACATGAAAAAAACATCATTCACCACACAGGAACTCGTCTTTACCGCGCTTATGACGGCCCTCGTCTTTGTTGCAACCTATCTGCCGCACATCCCGATCCCGCTCGGCTATGCGCATCTCGGCGACGCCGTGATCTTCCTGCTTGCGCTGCTCACACCGCGCCGCAGTGCACTCGTTGCCGCGTGCATTGGCTCGGCACTCGCCGATCTTCTCGGCGGCTTTGCCATTTGGATCGTGCCGACGCTCGTCATCAAATTTGTCATGGCGGAGATCGTCTATCGCATCGGCCGCAGGGGAGATGCAATCGCACCGCGTGCAAGTATCATCGCCGCGCTCCTCCTCTCAAGTCTCTGGATGGCGGCGGCATATACTCTTGCGGGGGCGGTGCTCTACGCTAGTATGTCCGCCGCGCTCGCGTCCTCTCCGGGACTTGTCATGGAGGGGATTGTCAACAGCATCATCGCCTTTTTCCTCCTGCCGCTTTTGCGGGGGAGATTCCCGCAGTTTTAACGGGCAAGGAATGCTTTAGCAAACAAGCAGATTCTTTCGATATAAATATAGGAAGCACTGATAAATTCAGCTGCGCCATCTTAGCGCATCTTTTTTGCCCGCTTTTCGTTAGCAAATCCTCCACATAGCTTTGGCTATGCGTCCGGTTTGCTGCCTCAATCGGACGAAAAAATCTACGCCAATCTGACGGACTTCATTTTATCAGCGATTCCTATATGGGCGTTTGTATGCGGAGAAAGAGTGGAGTATGAGGGAACAAGAAGCCGCACACAGTGGTTCACAGAGAGAAGAAGCCGTTCGTCGGATTGTAGAACTTCGCTCACAGGGCTGCCGCCTTTATTATTTTGTGCCCGATTTTACTTCGGATGAAGGGCTGTGGCGCAGTGTATTCCGTTCCTACCTCCGTGCTTACTCCGCCGCAGATCAGACCGCTCTGATACTGATGTTGCCGGAGGGCGATGCCTCCGCAGAATTGGGCGAGATGCTTGAACTCCTTGCGGCACCCGGCGAAGATGCTCCGCTTGTGCTCGCACATCTATATTCGGATGCCTTTTTTATGCGGCCCTGCGGCAGGAGGACTGCCTGATTGCGGCAGCGGACGAGTTTTCTTCGCACTGCGCCCGTATTGCCGTTGGGATGGGCGCATCGGTCGTGCACGCAGCCGACTGGATGACGATTCAAAAGACGTATGATATCAGCGTATGTGTTGCGACATATCATCCTGATGATGAAATGCTTTTTGCGACGCTTACCTCGATCGTTCAGCAGCGGGGATGCAGCTTCGAGATTCTGGTAGGGGATGACGGTTCGGAGCATTTTGATGCGAAGCGTGTGGAACTGTGGTTTCTGCAGCATCGGTTTAAGAACTATACGATTTTCCACAGTGCAGAGAATCAGGGGACTGTCCGAAATTATATGAATATGTACATCCATGCCGGTAGACACTATATTAAGAACCTATCTCCGGGAGACTTCCTCTACGGCGATCATGTTCTGGCAGATATGATGCAGTTCATGAAGAAGAACGGCTATCAATTTGCATTCGGACGTTCTTGTAATTATCGTAAGGAAAATAATAGATATGTCATTGTGGATCGCATGAACGCCCATTATTTGCGCCCGTACCAAGAGGGGACTTTTTCTGCGGTCAAGGAGGCGTATCTCGTCTGTCAGGATTATGCGGTTGGTGCGGCCTTCCTTGTTGAGCGAGAATTGATGATCTCCTATACAAGGGATATCGTCGGTCATGTGACCTACATGGAAGACTGTGTTCATATTATGATGGTCGCAGATGATATTCCACTCGGATTCTGGGATCATAATTTTATCTGGTATGAGTGTGAGACCGGGATTTCCGGCGGTCCGTCACAGGAGTGGATCGAGCGTCTGGGACGGGATCATTGTACTGTCCTCATGATGATCGCGCAGCGGCATCCCGAACCGCGGGAATTGTGCACGTAGCATGTCGGTGGACGAAAGCCGTCGGATTTACCCTATATGAAGATTATGGAGGCATACTATGCTGAGATGGGACGCGCGAGAGAAAGAGTGTCCTACCTGCAAAATGTCGATCCGAACTAGTTGAAAAAACTAGTGTATGGGGAAGTTTCATTTGCATTGGGTGGGAATCCCATAGAAGGTAATTCGGCTCTACTCCCGAAGTAGTGGAAATGGTATAATCGTCTAGGGTGATGACAAATGGTCGAGAATTTTGACAAGATGCTCGCAGGATCACTGCGTCTAGAGGCTCCATGGTATATCATAGGCGCAGAATTTAACGAGGAAGAGCCGGCAATCCATATACATGTGGGCGTAGACAAGACGGCTGCATTGTGCTGTCTTGTCTGCGGTGCACCGATCAAACGGTACGGCTACGAGCCGAAGGAACGTATCTGGCGTCATGCGGACTGCCTGTTATGTCCACTGCAAGCGTCCCCGTGTTCTGTGCGACAAATGCGGCACAGTGCAGGTCAATGCGCCGTTTGAGCGCAAGAACAGTCGCTTTACCCTGCTGTTCGAAGGCTACGCCATGCTACTCTTGCAAGACATTCCTCGTGCCGGAGCCTCCCATCTGCTTCGCTGTGACGAAAAGTCGCTCGCCGCTATCCTTACGTATTGGGTGCATGACGCGGTAAATCGTATGGATCTTTCCGATACCTGCTCCATCGCCATGGATGAGACAACCTTTCGGCGTGGGCACAAATACGTCACCGTCGCAGTAAGGCGCCGTGTCTTCGATGTCGAACCTGGTCGCGACAAAACGGCGGCCAAAAACGTGGGCGAAAAACTGGAGAGGAACGGTGGCAACACGAAGAGCGTCAATTCTCTCACCAGCGACATGTCCGCAAGCTACCTGTCCGCCGTCCGAGAAGTGTTTCCGAACGCCAAACAGACCATCGACAAATTTCACGTCAAACAGGTGCCACTCAAAGCCTTGGATACGGTGCGTAAGGATGAGCAAAAAGAGTCCGGTCGGAAAAAGGAGCTGTTCCTGTGCCGCAAACTGTTCATGGTGCCGCAAGGACGCATGACCGACAAGCAACGGACAATGGCAACGGAACTTTCCAAGCAGTACAAGAAGACGGGACGTGCCTTTCGGATTGTCCAGTCTCTGGATGACTTCTATGCCTCGACCTCCATGGATGAGGCGCAGACGCGACTGGACAAGTTGTGTTCATGGATGCGACGATGCCGACTGAAACCGATGAAGGATGCCGCCTTGACGCTCAGGAATCACAGCAAAGAAATACGGAACTATTTTCATACGCGTCTGACGAACGCGATTTGCGAAGGAATCAACGCGATGATTCAAGCAGCGAAGCGCAAGGCAAGAGGTTTTCATGCCTTTGAAGGCTATGCCGCAATGATCTACTTGGTTGCAGGAAAGTTGGAATTAGATACACCTGTTCTATTGTGGAAATAGCTTTTCCACTGGTTTTGGAGTAGAGCCAAAAAAACTCGTTATCACAAAGGACGAGTTTGCGGAGAATTTGGCGAAGATCCTGCGCGAGAATCGATCGGACTATCCCATCCGGGTATTCGATGTCGATCTGCGTGTTCAGGAGGTTCTGTACGCGCAGCTCTGGGAACAGGCAAAGTGGGAAGAAGCAGATCACGAGTAGCTTTATCGGAGGAAGTTATCATACCTTTTAGAACGGATGGGAGTGCAGTATGCAGATTGTAAAATATATGTTTCAGCCGCATGGCGACGAGCGCGGCATGCTTGTCGCACTGGAGGAGTTCAACGACATTCCCTTCCGCATCAAGCGCGTCTACTATATGTATGATACGGTGGAGGGCGTTGTACGCGGACATCATGCCCACAAGGCACTCGAGCAGATTCTGATTTGCATTCACGGGAGCTGTAAGGTTCGTCTTGATAACGGACGAGAGAAGAAAGTTATTCCTCTCGAAAAACCCTATGAAGGGCTTTATATCTCTCATGCCATGTGGCGGGAGATGTACGACTTCTCGCCCGATGCTGTCCTCATGGTGCTTGCCTCTGAGGTCTATGACGAGTCTGACTATATACGCGATTACGATGAGTTTCTGCGGATGGTGCGCGTGGGGGAGGCGCAGGCATGAATATTAACCTTGCTGTGCTTGGCCGTCAGTATGACCTTCATGCCACAGAATACGAGGAGGCAGCGCTGCGTTCCCTGCGCTCCGGCTGGTATATTATGGGGCCTGAGCTGGAGGCATTTGAGCAGGAATTTGCTGCCTATACAGGGGCGTGCTATGCCGTCGGACTGAACTCGGGGCTTGACGCGCTCACACTCTCTGCTGCTGCGCTTGGCATCGGTGTAGGGGATGAGGTTATCGTTCCCGCGAATACCTATATCGCGACAGTGCTTGCCGTCACGGCAAATGGGGCGATGCCTGTCTTTGTTGAGCCGGATGCGTATTATAACATTGATGCCGAACGGCTCGAAGATGCTGTCACAGTGCACACGCGCGCGATTATGCCTGTTCACCTTTATGGACAGGCGGTCAATATGAAGCCCGTCATGGAGATCGCACGGCGGCATCATCTCGCCGTGATCGAGGACTGTGCCCAGTCCCACGGCGCACATTTCGGCGGAACGATGACGGGACGATTTGGCGATATTGGCTGTTTCAGCTTCTACCCGACGAAGAATCTCGGCGCATTCGGTGATGCGGGGGCAATCGTGACCGACGATGCCGCGCTCGTGGAGAAGATTCGCATGCTCCGTAACTACGGCAGCAAGGAAAAATATCACAACGAAATATGCGGCGTCAATTCCCGCCTGGATGAGATACACGCGGCTCTTTTGCGTGTCAAACTGGGGCATTTGCCGGAGCTGATTGAGGAGCGAAAGAAAATCGCCTCGCAGTACATGGTGGGTATTTGCAATCCACACATTGTGCTGCCTGAGACGCGGAACGGGGCTGAGCATGTCTACCACCAGTTCGTTGTGCGTACGGCAGCACGGGATCATTTCAAGGACTACCTTGCGGAAAACGGCATCGAGACGGTCATACACTATCCGATTCCGCCGCATCTGGCGGAGTGCTATGTGAACCTCGGGTACGGGCACGGCAGTTTCCCCGTGGCGGAGCGCTATGCGGATGAGGTGGTGAGCCTGCCGATGTTCAATGGAATGCGGGCAGATGAGATCGCCTATGTGATTGATACAGTCAACAGTTATTGTCCATGACCCTTGAAAGGTGAAGCTATGCGAGATCTTCGACTCGAAGGACAAAATGTGTATTTGGCGGAAGTGGAGGAGCAATACTTTCCGTATATTATTGCGTGGCGTAACGATCCTTTGAACAATCGCTATCTGAATCAGCCTTTTCTTCTTGATATGGAAAAACAGCGGGCATGGTATGAACGCTACCTGTCTGATTCTGCACAGGGGCTTCTCGTTGTCGTGGACAAGCAGATGGATACCCCGTTCGCTACGATGGGGTGGACAGATCACGATATCGAGGAAAGAGTCTGTATTACGGGGCGCCTCCTTGTCGGTGATCGTCGCTATCGCGGCAGTACGCTCTTTGCGGAGGCAACAGTTCTCTTTGCGGACTATATGTACGGGTCATTTGGTGTTGACGCCTGCTATGCGCATATTGTATGTGAAAATTTGCCCTCCATTCGCTATCATGAGAAGTATGGGTTTTGTCGGAATGATGGCATTCCCCGATTCCCAAATGAACTTATCGTTAATGGTATGCGGCAAGAGGAGTATGTTCGGTTACAAGAGAATTGGCAGGCGGTGCGTCCAAGTTTGCTGGAGCGGCTTGGTTTCTGATTGTTGCCGGATGGTTATATTCTTATTTGGAAAGAGGTATTCCCATGGGAGAATTGAAGAATCCATCGAAGTATCTGGGGAATGAGCTGAAATATCTCAGCAAGGTGTTGGAAGGGACAGCATGGTCTGCCACGACGGGCAGTTTGGTGCATGGCTTGGAGGCTGCATTTGCAGAGAAGATCGGCGTGCGTTATGGTGTTGCGGCCAATTCGGGTACATCGACGCTGCATATGGCACTTGAGGCAGTTGGTGTGGAGCCGGGGGATGAAGTGATCTCGCCTGCACTCACTGTCATTATGGATACGACGGCGACCATTCATGCGAACGCAGTGCCTGTATACTGTGATGTGGATGAACACACCTTCCTTATGGATCCCGCTGATTTCGAGCGAAAGATTACGCCGAAGACAAAGGCGGTCATTGTGGTATCGCTTTATGGGGCGTCGCCGGACTATGACCGCATTCTTTCGATTGCAAGGAAGCACAATATTGCCGTGATTGAGGATAATGCACAGGCGGTTCTCAGCACATATCACGGGAAAACGCTCGGCACCTTCGGCGATCTTGCGAGCTTCAGCTTCGAAAACTCCAAGCATATCTCCTGTGGTGAGGGCGGTATGATCATCACAGATTCTGAGATCTATGCAAAGATTGCGCGAAAATTGGGTGGGCATGGCTTCAAGAATTTGGAAGCCGATGAGGGGCGCGTTCGCTATACGAATAAGGAGATGTTCCAAAATCCTATGTATAAGCGGCATGATGCGCTCGGATGGAACTATCGTATGCCAGAGTTTACCGCAGCGGTTGCGCTCGCTCAGCTCGAGCGGGTAGAGGAGCTCGTCACTCTTCGGCAGAAGACAGCGGAAATCTTTATGGATGTGATGTCCGAATGCGACTACATGATCCCACAGGGGAATCTGCCGGATACTGTGAACTCCTACTATGCGCTTGGCGTTCTCTATGAGGGCGAGGATGCGATCGGTATTCCTTGGGCAGAGCTCCGTAAGACCTATGTGGAGATGGGCGGCGATGGTTTCTATGGCGCTTGGAGTGTGCCCTATCTCGAACCAGTCATGGCAGAACGTACCTTTGTGAAGCGGATGCCGCAGATCTACGGGGGAATCTCCTATGAGCAGGGTCTTTGCCCCGTGGCAGAGCGCATTCAGCCGAAGATCATGCAGTTCAAGACGAACTATCGTGATCTCGAATTGGCGAAGGAGAAGGCAGAGGTTCTGCGCCGACTGATCCGAAAGTATCGTTGAGCATATTGAGGGAGAGCAAATGCTGGATATTGATTTTTACATGAAGTTTGACACTGTGTATGAGCAGCTGCAGCAAGGGCAGTTTACAGATCGTCAGCAGCTGTTCGATGCGTTGGAGGCGATTCGCAGTCGAACACCGATTGTCTACAACATTGAGACAACGAACAAATGCAATATGCGCTGCGAGATGTGCCCTCGTACGACTATGATGACGCGACGCATCGAGGATATTGACCACGACACTTTTATTTCTGCCGTTCGTCAGCTTCGCCCGCATACACCGGAACTCTGGACGCGATGGAAAAGATTCTGCGAGGAGAAGTATCATATCGCAGAGGATGACCTGCCAAGTGAAAACCATTTCTTCCTGTATATCATATCCAAGGTAATCCAGCTGCATGGTTATGGTGATCCTCTGCTGGATAAGCATATGGCGGAGTATGTTCAGATCCTCACGGATCATGGGTTCCCGACCTATTTCAGCTGCAATCCGGCGAATATCGATATGGAGGCTACCTATCGGATGCTCAATGCGGGTCTCAGCTATATCAAGTATTCGATCGAGAGCGTGGATGATGCTGTCTACAAAAAAGTTCGCGGCAGTGCGGCAAATTTCTCATCAAGTTACAAAAATATATTGAAGATCCTTGACTATAAGCATGTACACGGGCTTTCGACGGTGATTGTCATTACAATGCTCGATCTCAACCGTAGGGATCAGGCGGAGGAGTATGAAAAACTCCGTCAGGCGTTTGACGGATTGGATGTCTATCTTTATCTAAAGAGTGAGGACTGCCAGTGGTATCGTCAGGATTATCATGGGACAAAATCCATTCATTGGAGTGAACCCTGCAAGCATCCATGGATGACGATGACGATCAAGTCCAATGGAGAAGCAACCATGTGCATGGAGGATTTCAACAATGAGATTATCTTTGGGGATGTGAATCAAGAGTCTCTGTATGACATCTGGAACGGTGAGCGCTATCGGGCATTCCGCTTACAGCATATCGATGTGGCAGAGGGAATCAAGTGCAAACATGAATGCGATATGAAGCTCGTTGGGGAATTCCTGTGCAGTAATGAGATAAGAATGAGCTCATAAGGGAAAGCAGTATGAATGTAGAAAAAATCAGGCTGTTCATCTCGGATGTGGACGGTACGCTGACCGACGCGGGCATGTACTACGATGAACGCGGAAACGAATGGAAGAAATTCAATACGCGCGACGGGAAGGGGCTTTCCTTCCTTCGTGCCAAGGGCATCAAGACCATGTTTCTGACGGCAGAGGATACGCCGATTGTTGCGCGGCGGGCAGAAAAGCTGAAGGTAGACTTCGTATATATGGGCATCACGGATAAGCTGGCTTTTCTGGAAGCTTTTTTCGCACAGCATCCGGCATTCAGCTTTGCGACAACGGCCTATATCGGTGATGATGTCAACGATGTTCCTGCAATGAAGCGCGTGGGAATATCGGCTGCACCTGCCGACGCTATGCCGGAGAATACACAGGTGGCTGACTATGTCTGCCATCTGCCGGGCGGCAGGGGCTGTGTGCGGGAGTTCTGTGACTATCTGCTGCATAGTGACTGAGGGATACTGAATATAGGGAGGTTTTGCTTATGATGGAGATTTGTCTCGGAGACTACATTCTCAATGAGGAGTCTGAGCCCTATTTTATTGCGGAGATCGGGATCAACCACAACGGTGATTTGCAGATTGCAAAGAAGCTGGTGGATGGCGCATATGCGGCAGGATGGAATGCGGTGAAGTTCCAAAAGCGTGAGCCGGATATCGCCGTTCCGGAGCATCAGAAAGGTGTGATGCGTGATACACCGTGGGGGCGCATGACGTATCTGGAGTATAAAAAGCGTGTCGAGTTTGGCAAGACAGAGTATGACTATATCGACCACTACTGTAGGGAGAAGCCTCTGGATTGGTCGGCATCGCCGTGGGATATGCCGAGCCTCGAGTTTTTGCTCACATATGATATTCCGTTCATCAAAATAGCATCGGCGAGCATCACACAGGATGGACTCTTGAAGGCGGTGGCCAAGTCCGGCAAACCTGTCATCATGTCAACGGGCATGAGTACGTGGGAAGAGCTGGATCATGCCGTGAACATTTTGGAGCAGCACTGCCAGAACGGCTATGTCCTGATGCATACGAACTCCACCTATCCTGCTCCAGAAAATGAACTTAATCTGAGCATGATTCAGACACTCAAGGATCGCTATCACTGCATCGTGGGGTACAGCGGGCATGAGCGTGCGCTCGAACCGACCGTTGTTGCCTTGGTGTTGGGCGCGCAGGTCATCGAGCGGCACATTACTCTGGATCATGAGATGTGGGGCACTGACCAGGCGGCGAGCTTGACGCTCCATGCGATGGATATGCTTCGCCGCAGAGCAAAGGGGCTGCGCGCCATGATCGGAAATGGAGAGCGGATGCTGAGCGAATCTGAGCTGAATGTGCGTAAGAAGCTGCGCGGGTAAATTCTGTTTCATGCGCAGGCGAGCAGAAGGGGGCATATCTGTTGAAGTTGGAACGATGTTTCTTATGCGGTGCACAGGAAGCTCAAAAAATCCACCATGGCGTTCGTGGGAGTGCGACGACGGATGTGCTGAAATGCGCTGAATGTGGGCTGGTACGTCTCAGCGAAACAGTGGATGATGTAGAGGCATTCTATGCTTCCTCGGGGATGCGCGTGGATGAAACCAATGATTTGGAAAAGATTCGTCTTGCCTCGAGAGCAGATGATGAACGCCGCTTTCGCTATACAGAGCGGATGATTGAGGGAAAAAACGTCATTGATTTCGGCTGTGGAGACGGAGGCTATTTGACGCATGCAGCGCGTGTTGCAGCCTCTGTCACTGGTGTGGAGCTTGAGGAGGCGATGCGCAAGGCTCTGACAGTAGAGGGGCTGTGTTGTTTTGCCTCAATTCAGGAGGTTGGAACGGCGGATGTTATCACCTTGTTCCATGTATTGGAGCATTTGGAAGATCCTATTTCCTATCTTGAGGAATTCCGCAGTCACTTGAGTCCCGAGGGTATGATTATCATCGAGGTGCCAAATGCGGATGATGCACTACTGAGCTTATATCAATGTGAGGCATTTGCCGATTTCACCTATTGGATCTGTCACATCTATCTGTATACACTTTCGACCCTCCGACTGCTTGTGGAAAAGGCGGATTATGAGGTCGTGTTTATGCGGCAGATTCAGCGCTACTCCTTGGCAAATCATCTGCATTGGCTGTCAAAAGGGCAGCCGGGCGGGCATTACAAATGGGCGTTTCTGGAGGATTCTGAAACAGACAACACATACGGCAATATGTTGACGCGGTTGGGGATTGCCGACACAATCATTGCGGGGATTCGTCCTCGTTCAGGGAGTTTTGTGTGAAGGACGGAAGAGAATATGAATATTGCTGATTTGGTCGAGGAAGGCAGACTATATGATGCCTTGATCCTCACGGCCGGATTGATTGATAAATCAGAGCGTGAAGAAATGGATATAGGGGCTCTGATTGACGCTTACCGTCTTTGTCATACCAAGGAAGCGGATCCTTATTTGCTGGATATGATCAAAGTCGGCGTTCTCAAGATCCTCTGTAATGTCATGCAGAAAAACATGAAAGTGGCCGACCTGATGAAACTTGTCGAGGTCATCTCTGCATCTGACAATCATAGGACAGCGGCATCAACTTTTGAGGAATATCTGTCTACACTCCTGTACCATGCAGCAGATTCTATGCATAGGAGTGGAAATGCAGAGATCGCCTATCATTGCCTGAGTGCAATCGCGTCGCTTCAGGTTCCTGTTCGCAGCGCGTATATTTTGCTTGAAAATGAGTTGAAAGGGAATCTGCAAATACAGACGCCTTTTTCTGCCTTTACGAGTGGAGCGAGACGGACGCAGAATCTTGAGCAGCCCATTATCCCGACATCTGCTCGTCCGTATGACTATCTGGGCATGAAGGAACGGCGCCTCCGCGTTGATGTTCTGCTTGAATTTTCGGTGGTTTGGTGTAAGGTCAAAAGCCTTTATGAAGCGATGGCAAAGGACGCATCCTTTGATTGCCGCATTGTGGCGATCGATATGCAGGAGCCTGCATGGGACAGTACGACAGAGTATCCCGCATTTCTTCAGTTCCTCAATGCGCGTGATATTCCATTCGTGCCGGAGGCTTCTTATGATTTCGCAGAACGCAGGCCAGATGTGCTCATCTATACGAACCCTTACGACTGGCACCATCCCAGGTTTGCGATAGAGCGTGTTCGGCAGCAGGGAATCCTGGTCGTATATCTGCCGTACTCTATTCCTTTCTTTGTTGATGTCAATAACCAGGCCTCTCTTTATGATCGACCAATCCATCGGCAGGCATGGCGGATCTATGTGCGCTCACAGCGTGAACGACGTAAATACGGTATGTATTGTCAGGCGGGGAATGCACATGTTGAGATTACAGGTGCTCCTGTCGTTGACTATCTAGCAGAGCAGCGGACACTTATCAAGCCAAATTCCGATTTCAAAAAGACCTTTCTTTGGGGCGTTGACTATGGCTTTCAAAATCGCACGGCAACGTTTGGTGAATACGGTGAGGATCTTCTTAAATATTTTATAGAGCATCCTCAGTTTGCTTTGATTGTCCGTCCACACCCTTTATTTTATGGTATGGTTACTAAACTTGGAGTCATGAGCGAAGCTGCTGTTCGGGCTTTTTATGAGCAATGTAAGACTGCGCCGAATATATTCTTGGATCTCGATGGGGAGCTGACAGAGGCTTTTTGCAAATCGGATGCATTGATTTCGGATATTTCCTCGATTCTAGTGGAGTATTTGACAATGGGACGGCCTGTTTTATATCTGAACACGGAAAATACGCCGAATTACAAAGAGTATCATGAGGATGATTCCGATGTGCTGGCACATTATTATTCGGGGGACTCGTTTGACCATATCGTGCAGTTTATAGAAATGGTGGTTGCCGACAAAGATCCCCTGCGCGAGGAGCGCGAAGAGATTCTTGAGAAGTATTTTTATCGGCATCAGGAGAATGCAGGTGAGCGGATTAAGGATATGCTGAAGGATTCTCTCAAGAATCTATGAAAAAGGCTTGGATTGAGGAGATGGCTTAGATGAAAAAAGCATTGTTCATTACCGTAAGAAAGGATTCCAGCAGACTGCCCAATAAGACCATTCGTCGGATACTGGGTCGTACCGTACTGGAGTTGGTTGTTAAACGGGCGCAGCAGGCAAAAAATTTCGACTATGTTGTCGTATGCACAACAACGCGCCCCATTGATGACGAGGTTGCGGTGGTTGCCCATGAAAACGGTGCGGACGTATTCCGCGGCGACTTCAAGGATAAACTCGTGCGTTGGCGGGACGCGGCACGTCAGTTCTCAATCGACTACGTCGTTACTTTCGATGGGGACGATCTGTTCTGTGAGCCGCACCTTCTTGATATGGGCGCAGAGCAGATTGCAGCGCGTGGACTTGACTTCATCGAGGCACCGGAAGGGCTGATCTGCGGAGCATTTACCTATGCATTTACGGTGAAGGCGCTCGAAAAGGTGTGCGAGATCAAGGCATCGGACGATACGGAGATGATGTGGACCTATTTCAAGGATACGGGACTTTTCAAGGTGGGTATCCTAGAAAATGTAGCGCCCGTGTATTTCAACAATGAAATCCGTATGACATTGGACTATCCCGAGGATTTTGAATTCTTTACGAGGATATTTGAGCACTTCGACTGCGTGGAGAATGATGTTCCACTCGAGAAAATCGTCGCATACCTAAACGAACATCCGGAAATCCCGCAGATCAACATTCATCGTCAGCAGGAGTTCTTGGATAATCAGAAGAAGAAAACACATTTAATTCTGCGTTGAGCGGGAGGAATATGGCAACAAACAAGCAGTATGATCAGGAGTATATGTACATAAAGGCAGATTGGAACGCTGTGCGTCCTGTTGTAGAGGAACGACTGAGGCGAGCGTTGTCCTAGGAGTGAATCATGGATATTAAAGTGAGGCTTGATGGCAGAGAAGCATCTGTTCGCAAGATATTCACAGAGAACGGGACGACCTTGTTAACGGCAGGATATCGCTCCTACTTGGTAGACGGGACTATTAGAGGAGTGGGCGATGCAGCACATGTTCTGATTGGTTCTTACTCATCTCTAGGGCCACGTATGACATTCCTCTTCCAGGAATCATTCGGATCATCCTATGCAAGCGGCTTTGCAGGCACTGAGACGGAAAACAATCCAATGGCAGCTCCTGTACGAAGCTGTGGCTCTCAGGTGATTATCGGCAGTGATGTCTGGATCGGCTGTGATGTGACCATTCATGGAGGAGTATATATCGGAAATGGGGCTGTGGTTGGTGCAGGGGCGGTTGTCACAGAGAATGTTCCGCCGTATACTGTTGTCGTCGGCAACCCTGTGCGCGTCATTAAGAAGCGATTCGATGCGGAGACAATAGCACGGCTTCAGCACATCAAGTGGTGGTATTGGCCTGCAGAGCAAATCCAGCAGCATATTTCACTATTGTTGGGTGATGTTGGTACATTTATTGCACGGTTTTCTGCATCGGAGGAGCAGATCCCTTCGGAGCCCTTTTTAGAGAGTCTTATTGAGTTTAAGAAAAGGGGGTATATACTTTATTATTTCATACCTGATTTTGAATCCGAGGAGGCAATCTGGCGTAACGTCTTCCGAGACTACTTAGGAGCCTATACGGTGACAGATCATACTGCGCTGCTCCTCGCGCTGCCTGATGATACGCCGGAGGCTTTTCTTACAGAACTCAGCAGCATGCTTGCAGAGGCAGGAGAAGATGCCCCTCTTGTTATGACATGTTGCGCAAATACAGTGGGAATAGCATCTATATGGTCTCATATGGATTCTTTTATTACAACGAAAGAGCCTATATCTTCCGTGTATGCGGACTATGCGGCAGACAGCGGCGTAAATATTGTCTATGGGCTTGCGCCAAGGGAGCGTATCTTTCCGGCACTGCGGGAGAATGCGGCATCCCAAATGCAGATTGTGTGATGTTTTGATCGGGGGAGTAGGTCGTGTTTATTCAGGTCAGTCTTGAGCGAGCTGCAGAGACTCGTATGCTGCATCAGGACGGCAGGGGCTTCATGACCGTAGGCGCCGGTTCCTATGTGGCGGACGGGATCATTGAGCATGGCAGTCAGCGGCTGCACGTACTTGTTGGACGATACTCTTCTTTGACGGGGCATGTCCTGTTTGAGATCGGGATGAACCATGACTATCATCGGACTGCAGCCTATCCATTTGAGGAGTTTTTTTATACCGATGGGATATCGAATCATGCCTTCCATGTCAATAACAATCAGATCATTATCGGGCATGATGTAAAAATCGGCGAGGATGTCATCATTCTTGGGGGCGTTCATATTGGCAGCGGAGCAATTGTCCGTTCGGGCGCTGTTGTTGCAAAGGACATTCCGCCCTATGCCATCGTTGAGGGGAATCCCGCTCAGGTTACAGGATACCGGTATGATGAAGAAACGATTGAGCGGCTTTTGAATATTCAATGGTGGAACTGGCCAGAGGAAAAGATACAAGAGTGTGAGCAGTCTCTGCAAAACAATGCGAAAGCGTTTGCAGAACAATTCTCTGCAGCAGATAATGTTGCACAGCCCGATGAGATCGGACAGGCGCTTGCATCGTTGAGAGAGCAGGGATACGTTATTTATTACTTGGTAGCGGATTTTACAGCGCATGAAAGTATATGGCGAAAGGTGCTCCTGGATTATTTGTCGGCGTATACTGCTGATCGTCCGTCCGACCTCCTCGTTGAAATTTCCAAGGAAGGTTTTTCGACAGAGCGTCAAGAGCTTCTCTCATTGCTCTCCATGTGTCATACGGATGCGCCACTGGTGCAGATATACACATCTGAGAATTCTTCATTCCACATGCTTGAGATGGTAGATTTCCTCATCACGACGAGGGAAGAAATCTCTGCTGCATATGCGGATTATGCTCTTCGTTCCGGCGTGAAGATGGTCTACGGGGGGGATGTGAGGGAGCGTCTCTTTCATCCACCAAGAGAATACGATATAAGCGTTGGCGTTATGACCTACCGGTCGGATTATGACCAGCTGTATACGACACTGTACTCCATCATTTGCCAGCAGGGTTGCTCCTATGAAATTGTCATCGGAGATGATGGAACACAGGACTTCCGGCAGGAGGAGATTGAACTCTGGATGCTGCGCCATGGCTTTCGTAACTATATGATTGTGCGCAGCCCGGAGAATAAGGGGATAGTGCAGAATGCAATGAGCATCCTTCATTCGATGCGCGGGCGCTATGTGAAGATGATCTCGCCGGGGGACTACTTATATGATGATCGTGTTCTCTCTCGTATGATGGACTTCATGAAAACGGAAGGGTGGCAAATTGCCTTTGGGCGCAGTTGTTTCTATGCTAAGGAGGAGGACACATATCGCATCTTTGACCGCATGCAGCCTTTTCAGCTAAAATCCTATAAAGAGCGAGACTATGATGCGGTAAAGCAGGCCTATCTTGTTTGTCAGGACTATGTAGTTGGTGCCGCATTTATGGGGGAGCGTGGCCTTGTAACAGCCTACACAGAGCTGATCTATGGTCGGGTGGTATATGCAGAGGATTCGGCATACGTCATTATGGCTGCCGATGACATTCGCTTCGGGTTTTGGGATCACAACCTTATATGGTATGAGTGCGGGACGGGGATATCGGGCGGAAAATCTGAGCAGTGGAAGGCGCGTCTTTGGCATGACAATCTGGCAACGCTCGCTATTATTGCAGAGCGTCATACAGAACTAAGAGACCTCTGCCACTGGCACGCAGAGGGACGACCTTCTAATTCTCCGTACGCTGAGATTGTCACGAGCTACTATGCGGAGGTGGATCGGATACTCGAGACCGAGACCTATTTGCAGGATGTTGACCCTCGTGAACTGCAAAAACTGATGGAACGTAATATACTATGATGGCGATATGGTGAGTCCGAGAGGAATTGTTCATTCCTTTATAGGTATCGGGAATGAAAAAGGACAATAAAAAAGCCCCCTCATAGGGGGCTATACGCTACATGTTCAAACCACCAACTCACATTGGTGGCTTTTTTATTACTGTGCCAGTGCGTTGACCTTCTTGGCAAGACGCGACTTCTTGCGTGCTGCAGCGTTCTTGTGATAGACGTTGTTTGCAGCCGCCTGATCGATGGACTTGTATGCCGCAACGAGGAGGTTTTTCGCCTCGTCTGCGTTGCCTGCTGCAACAGCGTCATTGACGCTGCGGATGGCGCGGCGGACGCGTGTCTTCTCCGCAACATTACGTGCACGGCGCTTGGCGTCAGACTTAACACTCAGAATGGATGCCTTGATATTCGGCAAATCGTTCACCCCCTCAACGAAAAATGTACTGCGTTATTCTATCACACGGCTTTTGAAAATGCAAATTTTTTTTCGTACACCTGCGCAAGGTGAAGACTCTCGGTATTGAGCAGGATGAGGGCGGTGGAGGCTGCGTGCCAGAGTGCGCCCCCGAAAGGGCTTAGGATGCCCACTGCGGCAAGTCCGATGCCGATGAAGTTCATTGTATATCCAAAGATTGCATTTTGCTCGATTTTCTGCCGCAGCTGGTGTGCCGTACGCAGAAGGAGCGGGAGCTGAGAGAGATCGTCGCTCGCGCATATGATGTCTGCATCTGAGGCGGCGGAGCTGCCTAATACGATGTGCAGGCAGGCTTTCTCGGACGCACTGCGATTGTCCGTGCTTCCTTGAATGTACGCTGTGGAGACGGCAAAGGGATCGTTGGACGGGGGAAGCGCTGTCCGTATGTCACGGATGCCCGCCTGTGCTGCAAGTTGCGCAGCATCGCTTGTCCCGATGGGGGGGAGGAGTACGGGATGCATCCCCATGCGGCGGAGTTTGTCCATGAGCTGCGGCGCATCTGTCTGCATCGTGCCTGTAGGGGCAATGGCGCCTGTTGTAAAGGCGATGTTCTCCATATGTGAGAGCTGCTCCAGTGTCGCACTCGTCCTTATGCGGATGCCGTGCGCTGTGAGCCAGCCGGCAGCCGCAGATACAGCCATCGGCTTAGCGTGGACAAAGGCGTAGGGGCTGAATGCGAGGAGCGCGGTAAAGGCGCGTATCAAATCGCCCGTGCCACAGTAGATCAGCACAGCAAAGACGAGGGCGACGGCGTAAAGTTTTAGAAGTGCTTTATTGTTTGATATGCTGTGCATTGGGTAATCCTCCTTTT
Organism: Selenomonas timonae; assembly: GCF_014250475.1. NCBI lineage: Bacteria > Bacillati > Bacillota > Negativicutes > Selenomonadales > Selenomonadaceae > Centipeda > Centipeda timonae. Next base: position 1,249,354 of record NZ_CP060204.1, read on the forward strand.
ATCACACTGTGTGAGCAGTGCACTCGTGCAAAAGACGAACTTGTTTCAGTTTTGAACATATAGTACAATAGAAGCAGAGAAAACGTAAGAAACAGTTCGATGGAAATGTCCGTTATCGGACAAAACACGTAATATGTTCATGTGAGTGAAATAGAAAGAGAAAGTTTATGGAGCGACGCCGCAAAAAGACGAGACAGGCAATCCTTGCCGCATTTCAAGAACTCCTCGCGCACAAGCGCTATGAAAATATCATCGTGCAGGAGATCATCGAGGCTGCCGATGTCGGGCGCAGCACGTTCTACGCGCATTTCGAGACGAAGGATATGCTCCTGCGCGCCATGTGCGAGGATATGTTTGCCCATGTGCTCGAGGATGTGACAGACGAGGGCAGTCACGATTTCTCGCATGACCCCGACAATCCGGCGATGATCGTCTCGCACATGCTCTATCATATGCAGGATCAGCAGCGGAATATCCGAGGGCTGCTGACCTGTGAGAGCAGGGACATCTTTCTCCAATACTTTCGCGACAAGCTGCGCGAGACACTCACTGCGCGTGGGCATTCACTCCTGCGCGAGCACGCACTCCCAGAGGGCTTCCTCATCAACCACATCACGGGCAGCTTCGTGCTGATGGTGGAGTGGTGGATGCAGAACGGCTGCCGTGAGTCTCCCGAGGAAATGTCGGAGATGTACGCCGCACTGATCACGCCAATTTTTCATATATAAATGAAGCACGATGAATGGAAAAATTTGAACATATGACAAATGTCTTGTCAGAAATTTTTCTTTGTAAACTTCTTGATTCGGAGGCAAACATAGGGTACAATAATAGTATGATAAATATGAGGAATGGAAGGTACGAAAGTCCCTCGTCGTTTTATGATTAATTTGAAAAAAGACTGAAAGCACGGCAAGAACTTGCAGGAAATTCGGCTTATTTATCGAATTAGGTAAGTATCATAAAACGAATCAAGGAGGATCAATACGACAGAAATGAGCGAAATCTCATTGAAATCGGCAGGAATACGGCGAAACGGATGGGTGTACGGCAAGCCCGACCGATTTGCCATTGCATATATGTTGGGGATACCACCCGGTATCCGTGAGGGGAGAAATACCTATGAGAAAAACAGAGTGCTTGGCAATGATTCTGGCAGGCGGACAAGGCAGCCGCCTTGGTGCGCTCACGAAGCGCGTCGCAAAGCCGGCGGTTCCGTTTGGGGGGAAATACCGCATCATTGACTTCCCGCTGAGCAACTGTGTCAACTCCGGCATCGAAAAGGTCGGCGTGCTGACACAGTATCGTCCTCTGGAGCTGAACCAGTACCTTGGCTCGGGAAGTGCATGGGATCTCGATAAGCGCGACGGCGGGCTCTTCGTTCTGCCGCCCTACGCACGCGAGAAGGGGGCGGAGTGGTATCGCGGCACGGCAGATGCGATCTACCAGAACCTCAACTTCATCGACATGGCGGATCCCGACTATGTGCTGATCCTCTCGGGTGACCATATCTATACGATGGACTATGCGTGGATGCTTGAAACGCACAAGAAGAACAAGGCGCAGGCGACGATCGGCGTCTTCGAGGTGCCGTGGGATGAGGCGCCGCGCTTTGGCATTATGAATACGGACGAGAGCGGACGGATTGTCGAGTTTGAGGAAAAGCCGGCGAAGCCGAAGAGCAATCTCGCTTCCATGGGTATTTATATTTTCAATCGGGACTACCTTGCCGAGTATCTCACAGCAGACGCCAAGAGCGAGACCTCGAGCCATGACTTCGGCAAGGACATCATCCCGAAGATGCTCGCCGATGAGGGGCGCCTCTACTCCTATGCCTTCAACGGCTACTGGAAGGACGTGGGCACGATCGAGAGCCTCTGGCAGGCGAACATGGATCTCCTGCAGGATGAGCCGCCGTTCGAGCTCTCGGGCAAGTGGCGCATCTACTCGTTCAACCCGTCCATGCCGCCGCAGTTCGTTGGCAAAGAGGCGAAGATCACGCGCTCGATGATCAGCGAGGGCTCCATGATCCTCGGCACGGTTGAGAACTCCGTAATCTTCCCCGGTGTGCGCGTCGGCAAGGGCGCTGTTGTGCGCAACTCGGTTCTCCTTCCGTCTGCGGTCGTTGCGGACGGCGCGCTCGTCGACTATGCGATCCTCGCACAGCGCGCAGTGATCGAGGAGGGCGCGCAGGTCACCGGTCAGGAGTCGCAGATCACGGTCATCCCCGAGGGGGAGACGGTGTCGGCTGCCTCGACTGAGCAGCGTGTCGGCTGATTCGCACACAGAGAATGGAGTGAACATACAATGAACAGCGTGATGGGTCTCATCAACCTGCAGGAGGACGGCAGTCTCATTCGGGAACTCGCCGACCGGCGTGCGGTTGAATCCATTCCCTTCGCCGGACGTTACCGCCTCATCGACTTTGCTCTCTCGAGCATGGTCAACTCCGGCGTCAACAAGGTGGGCATCATGCTCCCCGATGAACCGCGCTCCGTGCTCGACCATCTACGCTCCGGCAAAGACTGGGATCTGGCGCGTCGCCACGACGGACTCTTCTACCTGCCGGCAGCAGCGGATGATGCCCAACGCCACAAGGGCGATCTCAAGAATTTCTATCACAACCTGGACTTCATCGAGCACGCCTCCTCGCGCTACATCCTGCTGACGAACGGCAGCTTTGTCTACAACATCGACTTTGGCAAGGTGCTGCGCTTCCATCAGAATACGGGCGCGGACATCACGCTCGTCTCGCATACGACGATTGACGAGAATACGGGCAACAACATCGTGCTCGACACGGCGGAGAACGGTCTCGTTCTCGACATTGCAGAGAAACCGGTCGCCTATCAGGGTATGAAGGTGTCCATGGGCATCTACCTCATGGACAAGCGCGCGTTCGTCGAGATTGTCCGCCATGCCTATGAGCGCGGGGGGCTCGACTTCATGCTCGATGGCATCATCCGTCGCGCAGATGACTATACGATGTTCGCCTACGAGCATGGTGGCTACATGGCACATGTGGACTCTATGTCGACCTACTATCGGGCGAATATGGAAATCCTCGATCCCGAGGTTTGGCAGGATCTCTTCATGGGCGAGCGTCCCGTCTACACGAAGATCAAGGACGGTGTGCCCGTGCAGTACAAAGAGACCGCCAAGGTCACGAATTCTCTCATCGCGAACGGCTGCATCGTGCGCGGTGAGGTGGAGAACAGCATCCTGTTCCGCGGGGTAAAGGTGGGCAAGGATGTGAAGATCCGCAATTCGATCATCATGCAGAAATGTGACATTCAGGATGGCGCGCTCGTAGAGAATGTCATCTGCGACAAGAACGTCACCATCACGGCGGAGAAGTGGCTGAAGGGCGCTGCGGAGTATCCGCTGGTGATCAAGAAGAATGTCACAATCTAAACGTTGTTTGTTTGCCGTTAGCGGTTCCTTCCCCGCTCCGACGTTCGGAGCGGGAGGGACTATAACGGCTTCTTGTTTCTGATACTTCTTATGGGGATTGCCGTCGTATGCGACAAGAGAAGGTCGGGGAGAGCAAGAGAAGTTTGGAAAAGGAGTGGACGATTTGGCACAGAAGGATCAGGTCAACCGACCGACGGGGAAGGCTCTCGAGACGATGAAGAAAATCTTGAAGAGTCGCTTCATCACAACCGCGCATGTTATGTTTGGCCGCGAGGTAGAAGAACTGACGGAGGTCGAGATCTACAAGACGATCGCGGCAACCGCCAAACAGTCCATCTCGGATAATTGGATCAAGACGAATAAGCAGTACGGGGAGCGCAAGGAGAAGCAGATCTACTATTTCTCCATCGAATTCCTGCTTGGGCGTCTGCTGAAATCCAACCTTATCAACCTCGGCATCGAGGAGGCGCTGAAGGATGTCCTCAAGGATTTCAAGCTGAACCTCTCGGATGCCTATGAGGCGGAGCCGGATGCAGGCCTCGGCAACGGCGGCCTCGGCCGCCTTGCGGCGTGCTTCATCGACTCGCTCGCAGCGCATCGTCTGCCGGGGCACGGCTGTACGATTCGTTACCAGTACGGACTCTTCGAGCAGAAGATTGTCGGCGGCAACCAGGTCGAGATTCCCGACAACTGGCTGCGTGATGGCTTTGCATGGGAGTATCGTAAGCCGGATAAGTCTGTCGATGTCAAATTCGGCGGCAACGCCTATATGCGTGACATGGGTGACGGCAAGCTCGAGCTTGTCCACGAGAACCCTATGATCGTCATGGCAGTGCCGTACGATATGCCGATTGTCGGCTACCACAACGCGACGGTCAACACGTTGCGCATGTGGAATGCGGAGGTTAACCGCGACTTCTCCGACTATGGCATGCTGACACAGGAGCAGATTCAGCAGCGCAACGACTACCGCAGCTTTGTCGAGTCCATCACGCGCTATCTCTATCCCGATGACAGTACATTCGAGGGGCGCCGCATGCGCCTCATTCAGGAGTACTTCTTCGTCTCCGCCGGCGTGCAGAGTATCGTCCGTCACTACAAGAAGACGGGGATGAGCATCTACGATTTCGGCAAGAAGATCGGCATCCACATCAACGACACCCATCCTGCGCTCTGCGTGGCAGAACTCATGCGTGTTCTCGTTGATGATGAGGGGCTGACGTGGGAGGATGCGTGGGCGATCACGCGCGACACGATTGCATATACGAACCACACAATCATGCCCGAGGCGCTTGAGACATGGGGCGTGGATATGTTCCGCCCACTGCTCCCGCGCATCTACATGATTATCGACGAGATCAACCGCCGTCATGTCGAGGAGGTGCGCCGTCGCTATCCGAACAACGAGGACAAGGTGCGTGCACTCTCCATCATTCAGGACGGCGTGATCCACATGGCGCGTCTCTCCATCGTCGGCGGGCACAGTGTCAACGGTGTCGCAAAGATCCACACGGGCATTCTGAAATCCACGACGCTCAAGGATTTCTACGACTATACGCCGCGCAAGTTCAACAACAAGACGAACGGCATCACGCATCGCCGTTGGCTCATGGGGGCGAATCCCGAGCTTGCCGCACTGATCGACGATACACTCGGCAGCCATGAGTGGCATCGCCATCCCGAGAAGATGGACGGACTGCACGACCATGTTGCGGATAAGAACTTCCGCGAGCAGCTCATGAAGATCAAGCATCTGCGTCGTGAGGGGCTTGCACGCTACATCGAGCAGCACAACGGGGTGAAGCTGAACCCGGACTCCATGTTCGACATCCAGGTCAAGCGCATTCACTCCTATAAGCGGCAGCTGATGAACATTCTGCACATCATGTACCGCTACCACCGTGCACTCAGCGAGCCGGGCTTCCTGACGCAGCCCGTGACCTATTTCTTCGGCGGTAAGGCAGCGCCTGGTTACTATATTGCAAAGGAGACGATCCGCCTCATCAACGTGGTTGCAGATTGCATCAACAAGGACAAGCGTGTCAACGATTTCATGAAGGTCATCTTCATCGAGAACTTCGGCGTATCGATCGGCGAGCTGGTCTATCCCGCAGCGGATGTCAGCGAACAGATCTCCACGGCGTCGAAGGAGGCATCGGGCACGGGCAACATGAAGTTCATGATGAACGGCGCGATTACGCTCGGCACGCTTGACGGCGCGAACGTCGAGATCCGCGATGCGGTGGGCAATGAGCACTGCGTCATCTTCGGCCTCAAGGCGGAGGAGGTCATGAACTACTACGCGACGGGCGCCTACTCGGCGTGGGATGAATACCACACGAACGAGAAGGTACGCACGGTGATGAACCAGCTCGTCGACGGCACCTATGGGGATTTCCGTTCGCTGTATGACTATCTCCTGCATGCGAACGATGAATTCTTTATACTCAAGGATTTCAATGCGTATGACAACGCGCGCATTGAGGTCATGCGGCGGTTCAAGGACAAGGACGGCTGGGCACGCACGGCGGCAATGAACGTCGCGCACTCCGGCGGATTCTCGTCCGACCGCACGATTGACGAGTATGCACGGGAGATCTGGGACATCCATCCCGTCATTATCTCGTAGACAGACAGGGGGCGGAGCACTCCGCACCCTCTAGGAAAATACAGGAGGGGATCGTATGAAGACATCTGCACTCAGTGAGTTTGATCTGTACCTCTTTCATCAGGGCACCAATTATCACGCGCAGGAAATGCTTGGCGCACATTTCGTCGAGCAGGACGGCAAAAAGGGCGTCCGATTTACGGTATGGGCGCCGAATGCGAAGGCAGTCAGCGTCGTGGGTGAGTTCAACGACTGGAATGTGTTCATCCATCCGATGAACCGCATCGACGACGGTGAGATCTGGGAGGTCTTTGTCGAGGGGATCGGCGAGGGCGAGATCTACAAGTACGCCATCGAGCCGCAGTGGGGCGGTCCCCGTATCATGAAGGCAGATCCCTATGGCTTCTACGCGGAGAAAAAGCCCCTGACAGCATCGCGCACCTATGACATGAACCACTATGAGTGGAAGGATGAGGCGTGGCAGAAGCGCAAGGAGCAGGAGTCCTCGTATGAGCGTCCCATGCTCACCTACGAGGTGCATGCGGGCTCTTGGCGGCGCACGCTTGAGGGCGACTACCTCTCCTACCGTGAGCTGGCAGATCAGCTCATCAGCTACGTCAAGGACATGAACTACACCCATATCGAGTTCATGCCTCTCTGCGAGCACCCCTATGACGGTTCGTGGGGCTATCAGGCGACCGGCTATTTCGCCGTGACAAGCCGCTACGGCACGCCGGACGATTTCCGTTACCTTGTCGATACTGCGCATCAGAACGGCATCGGCATCATCATGGACTGGGTACCGGGGCATTTCTGCAAGGATGAGCAGGGGCTGCGTCATTTCGACGGCAAGAACCTCTATGAGTCCGACAATGAGACGCGTGCAGAGAACTGGGAGTGGGGCACCACGAACTTTGACTACGGGCGCACGGAGGTGCAGAGTTTCCTCATCTCGAACGCGCTCTTCTGGTTCGAGGAGTTCCACATCGACGGTCTGCGCATCGATGCGGTTGCGAATATGCTCTACCTCAACTACGGGCGCAAGGACGGCGAGTGGCAGCCGAACAAGTACGGCGACACGGGCAACCTTGAGGCGATGGACTTCCTAAAGAAGCTCAATGAAACGATCTTCAAGTACCATCCGCACGCGCTCATGATCGCGGAGGAGTCTACCTCGTGGCCGCTGATCTCGAAGCCTGTCTACATGGGCGGCATGGGCTTCAACTACAAGTGGAACATGGGCTGGATGAACGACATGCTCTCCTATGTGAGCCTTGACCCGATCTACCGCAAGTGGAATCAAGACAAGATCACGTTCTCCCTCATGTATGCGTTCTCCGAGAATTTCGTCCTGCCACTCTCGCATGACGAGGTTGTGCACGGCAAGTGCTCGCTCATCAGCAAGATGCCGGGGGACTACTGGCAGAAATTTGCGGGGCTACGCGGGTTCTTCGGGTACTGGATGGCGCATCCGGGCAAGAAGCTGCTCTTCATGGGCGGCGAGTTCGGACACTTCATCGAGTGGAACTTTGACGACAGCATGGACTGGCACCTCGTCGAGCAGTATCCGATGCACACGAAGATGCTCGCATACTCGAAGGCGCTCAATAAATTCTACGTCGACAACAAGGCACTCTGGCAGGTGGACTTCGACTGGAACGGCTTCCAGTGGATCGACTGTAATGACAGCGAGAACAGCATCATTGCGCTCGTCCGCCGCGCTGAGGATCGCAATGACTTCATCGTCTGCGTGCACAACTTTACGCCTGAGGTGCGCCACGGTTACCGCATCGGCGTTCCGACGAAGGGAACGTACGTCGAGGTGTTCAACTCCGACGAGGAGCAGTACGGCGGTAGCGGCGTGCTCAACACGGGCGATATTGTGAGCGAGGACTATGCGTTCCACGGGCGTGAACAGTCCGTCGTCATCACAGTGCCACCGCTGGCGACGACATTCTATCGCCTGAAGCGCCAGAGCGGGGCGGGCACACCCGTCAGCGAGGTCTCCGAGACAGTGGATGCTGTAGCAAAAAAAAAAGCTGTAACTTCTAAAACGAGTGCTGCCGCAGCGAAGAAGGCAGATGCGGCGCCAAAGAAGGCCGCGCCGAAGAAGCGGACGGCGACCAAGACCTCTGCGGAAAAGGACGATGTGAAGCTGGCGGCAAAGAAGACGTCGCGGACAAGCACGGCTGCAAAGAAAGAGACAGAGGAAAAGCCAGCAAAGAAGACGACGGCGAAGAAGACGACCAAGACGACTGCGAAGGAGTCTGCGGCGGCTGAAAAGCCTGTGAAAAAGGCGGCGCCGAAGAAGTCGACGAAGGCAAAGGCTGCGGCGGAAGCTTCCGCCGAGGAAAAGACGGCGAAAACGGCTGCAAAGAGCACGGCAAAGACAACGAAGTCGACGGCAATGACGGCAACGAAGAAGAAGCCCATGCGCAAGGCTTCCTCGGAGGTCGAGGAGAAGCCAAAGAAAACGCGTGCAGCAAAGTCGTAAGAAATAAAAGTGCAGCGCGTATGGAATAGGAGAATGACGAGAGCTGAGACACAGTATGATAGGCTCATGGGTCGGATGATTACGGCACCGACCGTGAGGTAAAGGAGGATATTGGGATGAAGGTACTTTATGTAGCATCGGAGGCAGTTCCATTTGTCAAGACCGGCGGTCTTGCGGATGTGGCGGGCTCGCTCCCTGCCGCACTCGTTCGGGACGGAGTGGACTGCCGCGTCATTCTGCCGAAGTACGGTGCGATTGCCGACGAGATTCGCAGCTCCATGGAGCATATCTATGACGGGGTTCTGAACGTCGCGTGGCGTGACAAGTTCGTCGGCATTGATAAGTATGTACTGGACGGCGTGACCTACTATTTTGTGGACAATGAGGAGTATTTCAATCGCGAGGGATTCTACGGGTATCCCGACGATGCGGAGCGCTTCTCGTTCTTCAGCCGCGCTGTGCTCAATCTCCTGCCTGCTCTCGATTTCTGGCCGGACATCATCCACTCGAATGACTGGCACGCTGCGCTTGTCAACGTGTTCCTCAAGCTGGAACATATGGACGACGCGCGCTATGCGGGGATCAAGACGCTCTTCACCATCCACAATCTGAAGTATCAGGGCATTTTCCCGAAGGATGTCATGACGGACGTGCTCGGGCTTGACTGGCAGTATTTCAACAACGGCGACTTCGAGTTCTTCGATGCGGTCAACTTTATGAAAGCCGGTATCGTCTATGCTGACTACGTGTCGACCGTCAGCAAGACCTACGCCGAGGAGATCCAGTACGACTACTACGGCGAGCATCTCGAAGGACTCCTGCGCAAGCGCCGCGAGGAACTCTTCGGCATCGTGAACGGCATCGACTACGATGTCTACAATCCGCAGACGGACAAGAACCTCTACGTGAACTATGACATCAAGAAGGCCGTTGAGGGCAAGAGCGACAACAAGGTGCATCTGCAGCGCGATCTCGGGCTCCCTGAGAACCGCCGCACGCCGATGGTCGCGATGATCACACGCCTCGTGGCGAACAAGGGGCTCGATCTTGTCGTGCGCGTCTTGGACGAGATACTCCAGCATGAGAACATCCAGTTTGTCCTGCTCGGCACGGGCGACCGCGGCTATGAGGACTGGTTCAAGGAACTCGCGTGGCGCTACCCGAACAAGGTGTCGATCAACATTCGTTTCTCGAACGAGCTTGCACAGCGCATCTATGCGGCATCGGATATCTTCCTCATGCCGTCGATGTTCGAGCCGTGCGGTCTCGGGCAACTCATCGCCATGCGCTACGGCACCATTCCCGTCGTGCGTGAGACGGGCGGACTGAAGGATACGGTCGTGCAGTTCGATCGCTCGGACGTGGACAAGGGCAACGGCTTCCTGTTCTACGAATACAATGCCCATGAGATGATGTATGCCCTCAAGCGTGCGCTTGCCGCCTATGGCAATCTGCGCGAGTGGCGTCAGCTCGTCTTTACGGCAATGCACAGCGACTTTAGCTGGAAGCGCTCGGCGAAGGAGTACGAAAAGCTCTATGAGCGCCTCCTGCTCGAAAACTGAGCTGCTTCGCGAGAAATCCGATTTGTGCGTGAGTTGACCTTATTTGAGGTTTCTACGACGCACCCCCTATGAAACCGCTGGTGAATTGGTTCAAATAAGAACGTTTGATTCGCCGGTGGTTTCTGTGCGTTTTGTTTTAGGAATCACTGGTAATAATGAAGTCCATCAGATTGGTGCAGAATTTATCAGTGATCCGTTAGGAAAGGAGAGGGTGCTATGCTGGAATCTTATCAAGTGGAGCACAACTCGCAGAATATATACTACCGCTCCATTGTCGGGGCGGCGGAGGCGGGGAGTCGTCTGCGTCTTGGCATCCGCATTCGTACCTACGAGCCCATACAGCAGGTGCTTGTGCGCCTGTGGCAGGATCAGACGGGGGAGCGTCTGATTCCGCTTGAGACGAGAGACACGCAGGGAGAGCAAAAATTTTATACCGCGTGGTTCAACCTCCCGGACTATGGCTGTCTGGTTTGGTATTACTTCATCATCACGATGGAGAGCGGTACCTATTTCTACGGAAACAACCTGGAGATGCTGGGTGGCATCGGAGCGCTCACCATGGAGGCACCGGCGTCCTATCAGATTACGATCTACAACAAAGGTGCGCGCACACCGGACTGGTTCAAGAACGCCGTCATGTATCAGATCTTCCCCGATCGCTTTGCGCGTGCAGGGGATACGATCGTGAAGAAGAAGGGCGCAGTCATCCGTACGGACTGGACGGACGACCCGATGTATCTCAAGGATCCGGACACGAAGGAGATCATCGCCTATGACTTCTTCGGCGGGAATCTGCGCGGTGTCATGGAGAAGCTGGACTATCTGAAGGATCTCGGCATCTCCTGTATCTACTTCAACCCCGTCTTTGAGTCCGAGAGCAACCATCACTATGACACGGGGGACTATCACAAGATCGACCCCGTACTGGGCGACATCGAGGACTTTCGTGCGCTCGTCACAGCAGCGGAGCAGCGCGGCATCCGCATCATCCTCGACGGTGTGTTCAGCCATACGGGCAGCAACAGCATCTACTTCAACCGTCAGCAGCAATACGGATCGCTCGGTGCATACCAGTCGAAGGAATCGCCGTACTACTCGTGGTATCACTTCCGCAACTACCCGAACGAGTACGACTGCTGGTGGGACTTCGACACGCTCCCAAACGTCAACGAGACCGACCCTGCCTATATGGACTTCGTTATCACGGGCAAGGACAGTGTGCTCCATCACTGGATGAACGAGGGCATAGCGGGCTGGCGTCTCGACGTGATCGATGAGCTGCCGCCGACCTTCTCCAAGACGTTCTTCGCGGAGCTGAAAAAGCGCAATCCTGATGCCGTCATGATCGGCGAGGTCTGGGAGGATGCCTCGAACAAGGTCGCGTACGGCACACCGCGCGAATACCTCTCGGGCAACGAGATGGATTCTGCGATGAACTATCCGCTGCGCACCATCATGCTCGACTTCCTCACGGGGGCATCGGACGGGCAGCAGACCGCGCGACGCCTTGCAAGCCAGATCGAGAACTACCCGAAGGAAAATCTCTATGCGATGATGAACCTCATCGGCAGTCATGATGTGCAGCGTGCGATCACCGTCCTCGCGGGCGTGCCCTACTACGAGGGGATGCCCGCCATCGAGCAGTCGCGCGTGCGCATGACGCCGGAGCAGTTCGACCTCGGCTCGCGCCGACTCCTCATGGCGACACTCTGGCAGATGACCTATCCCGGTGTGCCGAGCGTCTACTACGGCGACGAGATCGGAATGCAGGGGTTCAAAGACCCGTTCAACCGCCGCCCCTACGATTGGGAGCACGGCAACAAGGAGATTCGCGGCTGGTTCGAGCGGTTCATCGCCGTCCGCAACGAGAACGATGCCCTGCGCACGGGCGATATCCTGCCGCTCTACGGTGCGGGTGATGTCATCGCATACGCGCGCACGATCCGTTCGGGCTACGATGTATTCAATCAAGAAAAGGAAGACGGCGTATTTATCGCCGCATTCAACCGCAGCCTGACGGAGACGCTGACAATCGACGTTGATGTGAGCGACTTTGCCTGCGGCACATTCGAGGACGCATTCAAGCCCTCGCGCACCTATGAGGTGGAGCGCGGGCGGCTGCGCATCAAGATTCCGCCGCTCTTCGGACTGCTCCTGCGCGAGCGCAAAGAGCCGCGCCGCTACGAGCGCAAGGCGGGTGTACTCCTGCATCCGACGTCGCTGCCGTCGAAATACGGCGTGGGCGACTTCGGCAAGGAGGCGTACCGTTTCCTCGACTTCCTCGACGAGGCGGGGCAGAAGATTTGGCAGATCCTGCCGCTCAGTCCGGTCGGACATGGCTACTCGCCCTATCAGTCCATCTCCGCGTTCGCGGGCAATATCATGATGATCGACCCCGAGGATCTTGCCGCGCGCGGCTGGCTCAGCGAGAAAGACCTTTTCCTGCCGTATGAGGCGAATACGGCGTTCATCGACTTCGAGCGCGTCAAGCAGTTCAAGAAAGAACTGCTCGAAAAGGCGTTCCGCTCATTCCGCAAGACGAGTGCAAAGGACAAGGAGTTCAAGGCATTCTGTGAGAAAGAGGCGTATTGGCTCGACGACTACGCGCTCTTTCATGCGGCAAAGAAGGAATACGGGCGTTGCGCATGGACGGACTGGCCGGCGGAGATCAAACACCGTGAGCCCGCAGCCCTGAAAGCTCTTGCCGAGCGGCAGAAGGATGAGGTGGAGCTGGATCGTTTCAAGCAGTACATCTTCCATCTCCAGTGGAACCGCCTGCACGACTACGCGAAGAAGAAGAACATCGAGATCCTCGGCGACATGCCGATCTTCGTTGCGCAGGACAGCGCGGACGCGTGGGCACATCAGCAGCTCTTTGACCTGAACGAGGATGGCACGCCGCGTACCGTCGCGGGCGTACCGCCCGACTACTTTGCAGCGAACGGGCAGCTCTGGGGCAACCCGCAGTATAACTGGGATGCCATGAAGGCGGAGAACTACGCATGGTGGAAGAACCGCTTCCGGAAGCTGCACGAGCAGGTCGACATCATCCGCATCGACCACTTCCGCGCGTTTGAGGCGTACTGGTCGGTGGATGGCAAGGCGGAGACCGCAATCAACGGGCGATGGATCAAAGGGCCGGGCAAGCCCTTCTTCGACGAGATCGAGCGGGAGCTTGGTGAACTCAATATCGTTGCCGAGGATCTCGGTATCATCACGAGCGAGGTCGAGCGGCTGCGTGACGACTGCGGCTTCCCCGGCATGAAGATCGTTCACTTCATGCTCGAACCGAACGAGTCGGGGCGCGTCGGCTTCGTCACCCCGGAGAACAGCATCGTCTACACGGGGACGCACGACAACAACACGACCGTCGGCTGGTACACGCGCGACATCGACGAAGTGCTGCGCGAGACGCTCGCAAATCTCATGGGCACGACCTCAGATCGGCCGAAGACCATCTGCAAGCGCCTCATCAAGGCAGCGTACGCCTCGCGTGCGCGCATGGCGATCATCCCCATGCAGGATCTCCTCGCACTCGATGAGCGCGCCCGCATGAACACGCCGGGCACCGTCGGCATCAACTGGCGCTGGAGCCTCAAGAAGGACTACCTCCTCGAACTCGACCCGAAAAAACTGAAAGCACTCTGCGTGCGTTATCATCGGTGAGCTTCGTAGGACGCAGTACGATCCCCTTTGCATTTCGGTGCGGAGGGGATTCTTTCTTTTTTCCCCATTTTATGGTATGCTAAAATAGATTTTCTGATAGGGAGGAAGAATCATGGCAGAGTACACATATACGGTTGAGAAACCGTGTCCAGTCTGTGGGGAAAAGACACATGCGACGAAGCTGAAGGCGCGTCTCATCACGCTGGGAACGGATGAGGATTTCTGCGTGCACTACGAGGGCGTGAATCCCTATCGCTATCGTGTCTGGCAGTGTGAGCACTGCGGCTTTGCCGCCGACGAGAAGCAGTTCACGGAGGAGCCGCTGAGTCCGCGTGACAAGGCGAAGATCCAGGAGCTCCTTGAGGGGCGCAAGATCAATCTGCCGTACAAGGAAGAGCGCACGGTGGAGGATGCGATCCGCGCCTACAAGCTCGGCATTTACTTTGCTGAGCGTCTCGGTTGGACGCTGCAAAAGCAGGCGGGCTACTGCATGGGCATGGCATGGGTCTACCGCGACACGGACGAGAGGGACAAGGAGGATGAGATGCTGCGCCGTGCCGCCGAGCTCTATGAGAAGTCGGTGATGACGGAACACTATCCGATCCATGGAATGAGCGACAGCATGGCACTCTATATTGTTGGCGCAGCGTATTACCGTCTGGGCGACTATGAGAAGGCGACGCAGATGCTCTCGCAGATCATGGGTGATCAGGAGGTACGCAAAAACGATGTGAAACTCTTCGAGCGCACACAGAGTCTCTGGCTCGAGCTGCGCGAGAAGAAGGCGGAAGCGGAGAAGGCAAAAAGTTAATGGTCATTGATATTCCTGCAAATTTCATCGAACAAGTGAAGAATATCGACTGGAGCGGTGTGCGCGAGGCGGTGAAAGACTACGGCTCCGTGCTCACAGTCCTGCGCGATACATGGGATCGTGAGACGCTGGCACAGATCGCCGACGGGCATCTCTTCGTGCGCGATGCCACGTTGAACGAGGCGATTGCAAAGAACATCGGGACGGAGGGAACGGTGCGCGGTATCGAGCTGCACTCGCATGCAGACGGCCGTCTCGATCTCATCTGCACGACATCGAAGAAGTATAAAAAAATCGAGCTGTCGGGCACAATCGAGGAGTTCGTTCACGATGGGGACAAGTCCTATGCGGTCTATCGCGTACGGAAGAAGAATATCCCCGATCACGGCTTTGTGTCGTGGGTGTTTTCGCGCGTCTCACTGTCGCTGGCGGAGCGCATGATGGGGCGTTTCGATGTGTCCGACACCCTGCCCGTGGAGATTCGCGGGAATAAGGTATACGTGGACTTTCACGAGGTGCTTGCCGCATCGAAGCTCGGACAGACGACGTTCCAGGGGCATAAGCTGACAGATATGATCGAGATTGAGGGCGCCTCGGTGCAGGCGGGCGGCATCATGTTTGACACGAAGCTGAATGTGCCCGATGATGTCAAGGATGCACTGCGGGCAGTTGTTCGGGAAAGAGGCTCCGTTGCTGCAGGGGACGGCGCGGAAGAAGGAGGAGAACATTGACGAGATTTTCTTTGATTCGTACACTTTGTATTGCAATGCTGGCGCTGTTTCTTGTGCCGCAAGCAGTTGATGCGGCAAAGAGGGAGCCGATCACAGATAAGATTGTTTTCGTTCCGCATGACAGCCGTCCGATCTCGAGCAAGCAGACGGCGGACGTTGTGCAGCGTGTGGGATACGAGATCGTTGTTCCGCCGACAGAGCTGCTTGGGAACCGCGAGGACTGGGGACATCCGGACGAGCTCTGGACGTGGCTGGACGCAGCGCTCGCACAGCCGGGGGTAAAAGCGGCAGTCATCTCTTCGGATGCCATGATCTACGGCAGTCTCGTCGGTTCGCGCAAGCATTCCTTCACGCGTGCACAGGTGCTCGAACGAGCAGCACGCTTCGAGGGGCTGCAGAAATCCCATCCGAAGGTCCCTCTCTATGTGTTCGGCTCGATCATGCGGACACCGCGCACGGGCGAAGCATCGGGGCATGAGGAGCCGGAGTACTACCGCCGCTACGGGGCGGACATCTTCCGCTATACCGTTCTCCGTGACAAGGATGAGGTCGAGGGGCTCACGCGCCGCGAGCGCAAGGAGTACGACTTCCTCGGCCGTCTGATCCCGCAGGAGGCACTTGCCGACTGGATGGGGCGTCGTGAGAAAAACTATGCAGTCAACGAATACCTGATTGAACTCATGAAGCGGCACGATACATTCCGCTATCTGACCCTTGGGCGTGACGACAACGCACCGTTCTCGCAGACGCATCTCGAGAGCCGTCATCTGACGGAGACGGGTGCGAGTCTCGGCAAGACACGCTTCCAGACGATGGCGGGCATCGATGAGATCGCGCTGCTCATGCTGACGCGCGCAGTGAACGAGCAGAAGCATGAGATACCCTTTGTCTTTGCACGCTACAACTGGGGGCGCGGCGCGGATACCGTGCCGGCGTACTCGGATGAGAAGATCAGCACCTCAATCTCGGATGCCGTACTCGCGGCGGGTGGCATGATGGTGCGCGCGCCGGAGAAGGCGGATGTCGTGCTCACGGTGAATACGAATCCGGACGGGAGTACGTACGAGGCAAATGCCGTGATCAATGACGGCACGCCGCGCGAGGGAACGGCATATTTTGCTGATCTCGTGTCGGACTATGTGGCAAAGGGCTATCCCGTCGCCGTTGCAGACATTGCATTTGCGAACGGTTCGGACAATGCGCTGATGGCGGAGCTGCAGAAGCGAGGACTCCTCTACAAGATTCACGCCTATGCGGGCTGGAACACACCGACGAACAGCTCGGGCTTTGCCCTCGGCGAGGGCATGCTCGTCCGACATATGGATGCGGATTCGGTCGATCATCTGCTCACGACACGCTATCTTGATGATTGGGCTTATCAGGCGAATGTCCGCAATATGATTGCGCGCCAGCTTACATGGCTGCGCGGGGATGGGTTCTACGGCAGCCTCGGGACGAAGATGGATGCGGTTTCCCTGCGTTCGACGCGCATGATGAACCGCTTCATTGAGGAGAATCTGCCGCCGATTGCCGAGATCAATACGGTCACGGTCACTTTCCCGTGGAACCGTATGTTTGAGTCGGACATCCTGCCAGAGGATCCAGGCTTTGCGCAAGAGTATCTTGCAAGGAGGAAATAATATGCACGGGAAAATGCTGATTGCCTACTTCTCAGCATCCCCTTCGCGGCGGACGGCAACGGTGGCGCATAAGATTGCCGATGTGATCGGCGCTGATCTCCATGAGATCATGCCCGCCGTTCCGTATACGCAGGACGATCTCAACTGGAACGATCACAGTAGCCGATCGAGCGTGGAGATGCGTGACCCAAACAGCCGCCCCGAGATTGCGGAGACACCGCTGGATCTCGCGCCGTACGGTGTCATCTTCATCGGATTTCCGATCTGGTGGTATAAGGCACCGCACATCATCAACACCTTCCTCGAGAGCTATGATCTGACGGGTAAGACGATTGTGCCGTTTGCGACCTCGGGCGGCAGTGCGATGGGACAGACGGTGGTGTATTTGCGTCCTTCGGCGGAGGGTGCCGTCGTGAAGGAAGGCCGTCGATTCGAAATGGGCGAGACACCGATGGCGATCAACTCGTGGATCGCGGCTTTGGGTATTTGAGTTTATACGATTGTAATTGCGTTGGAGTTGCTGCACAGGGGGCGGCAACTCCTTTCTATATGGGGATCATTTTTTAGAGGAGACTTCATGAAACGCAGGAACTTTATCTTTGGCGCGCTCGCGGGGCTGGGGGCACTCGCGGGCGGCGCAGGACTCTTTGTGCGGCAGGAGAAATTCGGCCGCGCACCCTCAGGGGAGCGCCTAGCACGTATTCAGGCGTCGCCACACTATGTCAACGGGCAGTTCGTCTGCCTCGAGCCGGTGGATGTGATGGCGGAGGAGCTGCCCGATGAGGAGAAGCCGAACCGCATCGAGACACTCTACCGCGTCCTCTTCGGCGGCGACGATGGGCGCGTGCCGAAGGAGGTGATCCCGAGCAGCAAGACAGATCTCCACGCGATTCCGCATGAGAAGGATATTGCCGTATGGATGGGGCATTCGACCTTTTACCTGCAAATCGGAGGGCGTCGCCTCCTCGTCGACCCCGTATTCTCCGACTACGGCTCGCCGATCTTTTTCATCAACCGCGCTTTCCGCGGGAGCAATGTCTATACGGCAGAGGATATCCCCGAGCTCGATGTGCTGCTCATAACGCACGATCACTGGGATCACCTCGACTATGCGACCGTGATGGCGCTGAAACCGAAAGTAAAGGAGGTCATCTGTCCGCTCGGCGTCGGCGAGTTCTTCGAGCAGTGGGGCTTTGATCTTGCACATCTCCACGAGGAGGACTGGGACACGGACATCACGCTCGCCGATGATTTCCATATCCACATCCTCCCTTCACAGCATTTCTCGGGGCGCTTCCTCACGCGCAACAATACCGAGTGGTGCGGCTTTGCCATCGTCACACCGCAGCGGCGCGTCTACATCAGTGGGGATGGCGGCTATGGGAAGCATTTCGCGGATATTGGAAGACGTTTTGACGGCTTCGATCTCGCGATGATGGAGAACGGGCAGTACAATATGCAGTGGCACGCGATTCATATGCTCCCGAACGAGACGGCACAGGCGGCGGAGGACGTGCACGCACGCATCCTGCTGCCCGCGCACAGCGGCAAATTCGCGCTCGCCCTGCATACATGGCAGGAGCCATATCGTGAGCTACTGAAGGAGAGCGCGGGGCGTCCCTATCGGATGGTCACGCCACGCATCGGCGAGACCGTGGACATCGCATACCCCGCCGACTTCCCGCACTGGTGGGAAGGACTTGCCTGAGATACGCGATATTATATTCTGATGAAATAAGGATCCGCGCTAATACGGCGCGGATCTTTGTGCGATAGAATATAGTAGAGGAGTGATAAATAGGTGATTTCATCAAAAGTTCGATTCCCCGTGATCTTCGTGGGGATCTTTACGGCTGCGATTCTCGTTGCGCTCTACGTTGCGACAATTGGCCGCATGGAGCGCGCGGATGCGGCGGAGAGCATCAAGCTATACTGCGATGCGTTCGTGCGGCAGGATGAGGCGGCGCAGAAGCAGCTCATGTCCTATGGCGCGCCGACGGATTCGTTCAATATGAAGGCGGCATTCTCGAACGCGCTTCAAACCTCTGGCGCGATGCTGTCCTCCGAGGAGGCGTCCGAGATCGCTGATGCCTATATGGAGTCGCTGCGCAATGCGACGGTGGAGACGATGGTGTCAGAGCAGGGAAATGGGGTGGCGACCGTTGAGGTGACGGTGACGCGGTTCAATATGATTGCGGCACGCGAAAAGGCATCCTCTCTGCTGCGTCAGCGCATGAAGCTTGACGGTACGCCCGAGGAGCTGCGCAAGACGGCGGTGGAGGCAACGGCGGAGGCATATCGTGAGCTCGAGCCTGTGGGTACGGTGACGTTCTATGTGCCCGTGCGCTACAATGAGGAAACGCGCATCTGGGATCCCGCCGATCCCGTGCAGTTTGGATTTGATCTGTCGAAGCAGACAATGGGGGTGGAATGATGGCACAGGAAGATTGGCGCGATACAGACCGCATGACGGCGGAGGGCAATCCGCGCCGTCCCGAAGGGGAGGCAGGGCGCGCGATGCTCGCGCGGATGAATGAGAGTCATGCACGTCTCGTCGATTGGGGGCTCTCACACATCGCGCTCCATGCGAGGGATACTGTCCTTGACATTGGCTGCGGCGGCGGCAACACGCTCGCGCGAATGGCGGAGCGTGTGACGGAGGGACATCTCGTCGGCATCGACTACGCCGAGACCTCGGTGGAGGCATCGCGTGCGTTCAACGCCGCGCTCATCGCGGCGGGACGCATGGAGATCCTGCACGGCTCGGTGGAAAACCTCCCGTTC
The DNA here is from genome assembly GCF_014250475.1 of Selenomonas timonae. Classification (NCBI taxonomy): domain Bacteria; kingdom Bacillati; phylum Bacillota; class Negativicutes; order Selenomonadales; family Selenomonadaceae; genus Centipeda; species Centipeda timonae. The sequence goes on from NZ_CP060204.1 coordinate 1,269,064, forward strand.
GTGGACGGACACTTCGATGCGGTGGTAACGGTGGAGAGCTTCTACTTCTGGCCGAATCCCGAGGAGTGTCTGAAAGAGGTCGCGCGGGTTGTAAAGAAGGGGGGTACGTTCCTCCTGCTTGCAGAGATCTATGGGCGTGACGATCTGCCCGATAGCATCCGTGAGAAGATCGTGGGCTATGCGCTGACGAATCCGACACCCGACGAGTTCGAGCGGCTCTTCCGCGCGGCGGGCTTTTCTACGGTGGAGACGTATTTCAAAGACGGGGAATACTGGATTGCCGTGCGCGGCGTGCACTGACATAAAAAAAGACTGCATACGCAGTCTTTTTTTATGTCTTAGTTCTGCTGTTCCTGGATGAAGCGGATGAAGTCGTCCGTCTCCTCCTGCCCGCTGAGCTTTGCCGTATACATCTGGTTGCCCATCTGCGGCCACATCATCTCGGGCATGCGTTCGCACATGACGATCTTTCCCGCATAGCGGCGCAGGATCTCCTCGTGTGTATGCACATAGCGGTGGAAGTCGCGGCGGCTTGCATACGCGCAGTAGCAATGTTCGTTTCGATCGGGAAGGAGACGGCGGTTCGCCGTAATCATATCCGCCCAGATCTCATACACATCGGTGGAGTGCGCGAAATTCATCATGTCCGTCGTATATCCTCCGGCAGGACGCATGTTGACCTCGAGTCCAACGAAGTCGCCGACATTTCCAAGTCCCGGTTTATCCTTTGTCAGGCGGAAGAACTCGAGGTGGACAAAGCGGCTGCGTACACGGAACGCCTTGAGCGTGGCGCGTCCCGCCTTCTGCAGCGCATCGGGCACGCGATCCGTCGTGTAGTAGGAGAGGTCGAGCTGATAGAGCACGATGTCCATGACGGACGGCGGCCAGACGGTCATGGACTCGAAGACCGGATTGGAGTCCGCGTCGACAATGGCGTCATAGGAGCAGATGTCTCCCGTGACGAACTCCTCCATGACGTAGGGGACGGTCGGCTTCGATGCGTAGAAATGGCACAGCTCATCGTGACTGTCGATGCGGTAGGTGTCCGTTGCACCGACGCCCGTGTCGGGCTTGACGATGACGGGATAACCGACCTCCGTGAGGAACTCCTCGGCGGCGGCAAGCGTTGTGACCTTCGCGAGGCGCGCGGTCGGGATGCCCGCCTTCTTGTAAAAGGGCTTCATTGCGGACTTGTTCTTGATATGATCCATATCACCGCTCTGCCAGCCCGTGCGAATGTTGAAGTCCGTGCGCAGACGTGCATCGCTCTCGAGCCAGTACTCGTTGTTCGACTCGATCCAGTCGATGCGGCCATATTTGAATGTAAAGAATGCAACGGCGCGCAGCATCTGATCGTAGTCGGCGAGCGAGGGAACGAAGTAATACTCCGTCAGCGACTCGCGTACCTCATGCTGGAGCTGGTCGTATGGTGTGTCGCCGATGCCGAGGACGTTGACACCCTTCTTTTTTAGACGGTCGCAGAAGTTCCAGTAGACGCGCGGGAACTGCGGGGAAACAAAGATAAAGTTCATGTGCTCACCTCATTTCACGCCTGCTCACGCAGGACGAAGGGGAGGAAGTAAACGAGCTGTTTCTTCCACCAGTCCCAATCATGATCGACATCGTAGCCCCAGAAATCGACCCACGCGTGAATGTCCTTGCTGTAGAGCACGTCACCCATGAGTGCGGTCGTGCGGCGACCCTCCTCCTCCCAGCGGCCTTGCCCCACGCAGAGGACGATGCGCCGCCGGTTGTAGAGGTCGATGTAGGGATGGTCGCCAGGCATGTTAGCGAGGAAGTCGAGCGGTGAGTTGTCATAGAGGACGTCGTTCATCCAGCCGTCGGTGAAGAATTTCGCATCGTAGACACCTGAGAGCGATAGTACGCCGTCGAAGAGGTCGGGGCGGCGGAAGAAGACGATCGCTGCATGCAGTCCACCGAGGCTGCATCCTGCAGCGATAGGCAGGCGCCTGCTTGTATTTTCCACGTAGATGCGGGGGACAACCTCGTCGATGATATAGGCGTAGTACTGCTCCTGCCGCTGGGCGCGCCAGGTTTTATCGCCCCACAGATTCGACCACGTCTCCGTGTCGACGGTGTCCACACAGAAGAGCTGAATGCGTCCGCGGCGCAGATCATCCGCGACCGCCTCAATCATGCCGAAGTTCTCGAAGTTGTCGCTCATTGCGTCCTGCGTTGGAAAGACGAGGATGGGCACGCCCGTGGGCGCACCGTAGACGCGTATATTCATCATGCGGTCGAGCCGCGCGCTGTGCCAGTTGATTTCTTTGCAGTTTGTCATAAAAACCTCCCTGACTTTCCGTTTGCTAATATCTATACTCTAACGAATCGCGTGTACTTTGTCAAATGGAGTGGTCACGCCTCCCGTTTAAGTGTGGGAATGCGAAAGATGAAGAAGATGACGTGCAGAACCCACATGACGCCGATCGCTATGCGCGCGTGCGGATGGTCGGTCAGCAGGAAGGAGATGCCCATGAGCGTCGTGACGGGGAGGATGATGCGCAGCTTCTGCCCGATGGTCATGCCGCGCCTTCCGCTCTGCATGAGCACCATCGTCTGGCGATAGATGCGCGTCGTGTGCAGCCACGCATCCATGCGGCGCGAACCGCGTGCAAAGCAGAAGGCCGCGAGCAGGACGAACGGGACGGTCGGCAGGATGGGGAGAAAGGCTCCGAGAACTCCGAGCCCGAGGCTGATGAGCCCCAGCGCGACGAAGAAAATTTTTTTTAGTATCATATTGTTTTCCTTATTGTATGAGAATGATTCACCGAAAAGAGAATAGCATGAGAAGGAGAAAATGGCAACGCAACATTTTGTAGTTTTTTTGATTTGTGGTATAATGTAAAATGGTTTTTTCAGGGGCAGCCCGATTCATGCAGCTGTCCCCGTTGGAGAGGAATGAGACGAATATATGATTCGCATGAAAAATGTCTCAAAGATATATGAGAACGGAGCGGTTGCCCTCGATCACGTGAGCATCGAGATCAGCAAGGGCGAGTTCATCTTTGTTGTCGGTGTAAGCGGCGCGGGCAAGTCTACATTTATCAAGATGCTCTTTCGTGAGGAACTGCCGACGGAGGGCGAGCTCTTCGTCAACGGTCACGATGTTGTCAACATGGATGTCAAGGATGTGCCGTATCTCCGGCGCGGGCTTGGCGTCATCTTTCAGGACTATCGTCTGCTGTCGGACAAGACGGTCTACGAGAATGTGGCGTTCGCGATGCGCGTCATCGAGGCGCCACGTCAGATGATTCAGCGGCGTGTGAACGCCGTGCTCGACGTGGTCGGGCTGCGCGACAAATACCGTAATTTCCCCTCGCAGCTCTCGGGCGGTGAGCAGCAGCGCGTTGCCATTGCACGCGCCATTGTGAACGATCCCGCGATCCTTATTGCAGACGAGCCGACGGGAAATCTCGACCCCGAGACGAGCTGGGACATCATGGACATCTTTAAGCGCATCAACGCGTCCGGTACGACAATCGTCATGGCAACCCATGACAAGAACATTGTCGATACCATGCAGCGCCGTGTCATCGCCATCGAGGGCGGGCACATTGTGCGCGATGAGCAGCGCGGAGGATATGGATATGAAGATTAGAACCGCGGAATACTATGTGCAGGAGGTCTTTCGCTCCCTGCGCCGCAACAACTGGATGACGTTCGCGGCAGTTGGCACAGTGGCGGTGTCGCTTTTCATCCTCGGGGTGTTCCTGATCCTCGCGCTGAATATGAACCGCGCGGCGTCAATGCTTGAGTCTCAGGTGCAGATCAGCGTCTATATGAAGGATGATCTCGCGGAGGACGAGGAGGAGGCGCTCGGTGCGCAGATCCGCGCGCTGCAGGGGATCGAGTCCGTTCAATACGTCAGCCGTGAGGAGGCGCGTGCGCGTCTCTCGGAGCGCCTCGGCGAGCAGAAGTATCTGCTGGATGCACTCGGCGACAAGAATCCGTTGCCGAACGCCTATGAGGTGACAGTGCGTCAGCCGGACATGGTGGAGACGGCGGCGAAGCAGATTGAGCGCATGGATGGAGTCGAGTCGGCGAAATACGGGCAGGATGTCGTGGAACATCTCTTTGACATCACGCGTCTCGTGCGCATCTTTGGCGTGCTCCTCATCCTGCTGCTCGGCGGCGCGACGGTCTTTATCATTGCAAATACGATTCGCCTGACGGTCTTCGCGCGCCGGCGTGAGATTGCGATCATGAAATACGTCGGCGCTACGGATGAGTTCATTCGCTGGCCGTTCGTGCTTGAGGGCATTGTACTCGGCTGCATCGGCGGTCTGATCTCGGCGTTCGTCCTGCGCAGCTTCTATGCGGGTGTGGCGAACAAGGTCTATGATACGCTCGCCTTCTTCCCGCTCATACCGCAGTATCCATTCATGAACTATGTGAGCCTCGTCATCATCGGGCTCGGCATGGCAATCGGAGCGGTGGGCGCGTGGGTCTCGCTCAAGCGTTTCCTGAAGGTGTAATTATATTATGAAAGAACTAATGAAAAAGACGCTCGCGGCAACGCTTGCCGCTGTCTTCCTTGCCGCAGGGCAGGGAGCGGCGGCGACACTCGAAGAGGAGCGCGACAGCTACGATGCGCAGGTCGAAGAACTCGGTCGCCAGAGCGACGAGCTCGCGGGCAAGATCGACTCGCTCTCGGAGCAGAAACGCATCCTCGACGAGCAGGCGGATGCGGCGATTGCAGAGCATAAGGCGCGCCGTGCCGAGCTGAATGCGACACTCGAACGCCTTGAGGAGAACGAGGAGAAGCTCGAGGTCGCCGAGCGGGACTACGAGCGCAAGAGTGACGCCCTCGGCAAGCGCGTGCGCGATATCTACATCAACGGGCAGATTTCCTATGTGGACGTGCTCTTTGGTGCGAAGGATTTCTCGGATTTCCTGACGCGTATGGATCTCCTGAAGCGTGTCATCAAGCAGGACTACGACCTCGTGCACGAGGTGCTCACGCAGCGCAACGCGATGCTCGCGCTGAAGGAAGAGCTCGAAAAGGATCGTGCGGCGCAGGAACCTCTCGAGAAGAAGGCTCGTGAGGCGCGCCTTGCGATGGAGGATAAGGTCGCCGCGCAGCAGGAGCTCATCGATCAGATGAAGTACGACAAGGCGACGATTGACCGCAAGCAGGACGAATCCCGTGCGGCATCGGAGCGCATCACGCGTATGCTGCAGCGCAGCGGACTCAGGAATCTCCCCGTGCAGGGCTCGGGCGCGATGATCTGGCCGCTCGCGGGACCCATCACGTCGGATTTTGGCTGGCGCACGCACCCGATTACAGGTGCGCAGCGCTTCCACAGCGGCATCGACATCGGCGGCGACTACGGCGATCCGATCTACGCTGCACAGGCGGGGACGGTCGAGTATGCAGGATGGATCTCGGGCTACGGCAATGCCGTCATCATCAATCACGGCGGCGGCATCTCGACGCTCTACGGTCACTGCCAGTCACTCGATGTGGGCACAGGGCAGAGCGTTGCGCAGGGCGAGCTGATCGCCGAGTGCGGTTCGACGGGCAACTCCACGGGACCGCACTGCCACTTCGAGGTGCGCGTCAACGGCGAGCCGGTCAACCCCCTCGGGTATCTATAGTTTAAGCGAAAGAGGATATGAACAGAAAAAAATTAGGCACTATTATCGTCCTATCCGCCCTCCTTGGGAGTATGCTGACTGTATTTGCGGCGGGTGCACTCCTGCGTTCGGCAGGGCTCTATGCGGACGATGTCTTGCGCTTCTTCGGCGTGATGAAATTCATCCAGTCGCGCTATGTGAATGCGCCCGACACCACGCGGCTCATTGACGGTGCGATTGACGGCATGGTCGCATCCCTTGATGACCCGCACTCCGTCTATATGCCCCCGTCGATGTTCAAGGAGCTGCGCCAGCATACGGAGGGCTCGTTCGGCGGTATCGGCGTGACGATGGGATTCAAGGACAATATTGTGAAAATCATCTCCGTGCTCGAGGGAACGCCCGGTGAGGCGGCAGGACTGCGCGCGGGAGATGAAATCCTCGCAGTGGACGGCGTGCCGACGAGCGAGCTGCAGAACGAGGAGGTCGCCCTGCGCATTCGCGGCGAAGCGGGCACGCAGGTTGTCCTGCGCATCCTGCGCGACGGTGTGGAGCAGGAGTACACGATCACGCGCGACGTGATACAGGTTGCGTCCGTGCGCGGCACTATGGTCGAGGGCACGACGATCGGCTACATCCGCATCGGCTCCTTTGCCGAGCATACGGGCGAGGAGTTTGCGAGTGAGATGAACCGTCTCGCGGGCGAGGGTATGACCGCCCTCATTATCGACCTTCGTGAGAATCCGGGCGGCCTCATCACAAGCTGTGTTGCCGTTGCCGAGCAGGTAGTACCGGCGGGTACGATTGTCTCCGTTATCGACCGCGACGGCAGTGAGGAGGTCTATCGCTCCTCGCTCAGCGCACGCAAATATCCCATCGCCGTACTCATCGATGAGAACAGCGCGAGCGCCTCGGAGATCCTCGCGGGGGCACTGCAGGACACGGACGCAGGCACGATCATTGGCACGACATCGTACGGCAAGGGCTCCGTGCAGGCGGTTCTGCCGCTCTTCCACGAGGACGGGCTGAAGCTCACGATCGCAAAGTACGTGACGCCGAACGGCCGCTCCATCGACGGCACGGGCATCACGCCCGACATCGTTGTTGAGCGATCGTCGACGGACACGCGGGACGTGCAGTTTGACGCGGCAAAGCGGTATTTGCTGGAGCATCCTACGCTTTGAAGTGCGTTGGTGTTTCCTCTAACGCAAAAATAACAGTGTTCTAAGAAGGACTTAGCGCCCCTGCGTTAGCATGGGCGCATTGTTATATGGACAAATTTCCTAAGGAATCGCTGATATGCTGAATTTATCAGTGCTTCCCCTATCAGGAGGTCACTATGTATAGTCAATGGCGCAGAAGACAGCGGCGTGCGGCAGCTGCGGCTGTCCTCGGCACAGTGCTCTTTTTGCCGTTTTCGGCGCACGCCATGAGTCTCACGCTCACGGAGGCAATCGACACGGCGCTTGCGGCGAATACAGCGCTGCGCATCACCGCGGAGGGCGAGCGCTCCGCAGATGCAGCGCTAAAGCAGGCGCGCGGGAAGAACAGTATTTCGGCTGAGGCGGGCGATACACTGCGCACGAGCAAAGCGAAGGACGAGGACGCACAGACGAGCAATTCCCTGTCTCTCTCGGCGCGTCTGCCGCTCTACAGCGGCGGTGCGAACGAGGCGAATATCGAGTCAGGGGAGATCGGCGCGCAGTCGGCGCGTCTCACGACCGAGCGTGCGCGTGAGGATCTGAAATATGAAGTGATCACCGCCTACTGGGATGCGGTGGAGGCATCGAAAAAGGTCGAGGTGCAGCGCGACACGGTGAACAAATACGATGCGCATCTGAAGAATGTCACAGCGCTCTACGACGCGGGTGCGCAGGCGAAGATCGATGTGCTCCGCTCCTCTGTGGAGCTCTCGAACGCGCGGCAGGAACTCATCAGCGCGGAGAACAGCTATGAGGTGAACCTCACGACCCTGCGCAATCTGCTGAACATCGCACGCACCGAGCCTTTGACACTCACGACGGAGGTCACATATCAGCCCTTTGAGAAGCCGATGGAGGACTGCATTTCCTACGCCTATCGCAATCGCCTTGATCTCACTGTGGAGCGCGCAAAGCTCCGTCAGCGTGAGCTCGCCGTCGAGAGCGCACGGGCAGGGAAGAGGCCGAGCGTCAATCTCACGCTCGGCACGGGGCTGACCAGTCAGTTCCAACCCCGTCATGACACGAGCTCAGATGTATCCGCCTCCGTCGGCGTCAGCTGGAACATCTTTGACAGCGGCGTCACGCGCGGAGCGATTGAGGAGGCAGAGGCGGAGCGCGACATCGCCCTGCTGAACGTGAAGAAGGAGGAAGAGAGCATTGATCTGAACCTCCGCAAGGCGTACCTCAATATGCATGAGGCGGAGCAGCGTTTTACCTCGACGGGGGATGCGGTGCGTCAGGCGCGTGAGGACTATCATATCGCGAATGAACGCTATCGTGCGGGTGAGGGCATCCTCCTCGACATCATCGACGCGCAGACGGCACTTGCCACGGCAGAGACGAATGCGATCAGTGCACGCTATGATTACGCACGCTATCGTGCACAGGTCGAGAATCTGATGGGGACAGAGCTGACAGAGAGCGAGCATGCGGCGGCTGAGGGACTTCCCGCCGTGACCGCAGAGGAACGTGCGGCAGCACAGGCGGCATACATTGAGGGCGGTACGGATGCTGCAGTGAAGAAGGTGAAGTAAATGAAACGTGGCAAAATTATCGGCATCGGTGCACTGGCGGCGGTGCTGGTCGCGGGCGGCGTGTATTGGTATATGGAGTCGAGTGCGGCGGAAAAGACGGCACAGGCCGTCGAGACGGTTGCCGTGCAGCGCATGGACATCAAGTCAACCGTCGAGGCAACAGGGACGATCCGCCCTGTGGACTCCGTGGAGGTCAGCTCCAAGATCACAGCACGCATCAATTCTGTCCTCGTCAAGGAGAATGATGTCGTTACGGCAGGGCAGGTGGTTGCGACGCTCGACGGCAAGGACTACGAGGCGAAACGTGACCAGGCACAGTACCGTGTGACGAATACGCGGGCGAAGTACAACCGCATGAGCTACCTCGAGAGCATCGGGGCGAAGTCCAAATCTGACCTCGAAGATGCAGAGTACAACTACGATACGGCGCAGTCGACGCTCGAGGAAGCAAACTCAGATGCGAACGAGACGATCATCACCGCACCGATCTCGGGCGTTGTTGTGGGCGAACCGAAGACGGCAGGGACGATGGCAGTGCAGGGCTCGGACAATCCAACCGTCATCATGCGCATCGCCGACCTCTCGAAGAAGCAGATCAAGGCGAAGGTGGATGAGACGGACATCGGCAACATTCGCATCGGGCAGGAGGCGACGTTTACCGTCGATGCCTTTACGGACAAGAAATTCACGGCACGCGTCTCTAAGATCTCGCAGACCGACGTGACAAACAGCTGGGATACCAGTTCGTCCGCCTCGTCCTCCTCATCGGGGACGAGCGTCATCTACTACTATGTGACCCTCGATGTGGACGATCCCGAGAATCTGCTCCTGCCGGCGATGACGGCGCGCGTTGTCATCAATACGGCAGATCGGAACGATGCGCTCGTCGTGCCGCTCTCCACGCTCAAGACGGATGCAGCGGGATCCTATGTCCTCGTCCTGCAGGAGGATGGCACGCAGGAGACGCGCTATGTTGAGACGGGCATCTACAGCGATGAGTATGTGGAGATCCTTTCGGGACTCAGTGAGGGAGAGCGCGTCGTCAGTACCTACACGGCAAAGGTCGTTCCGATGAGTATGCAGGCGGGCGGACCGCCGCCGTTCTGATACGGGGGGATTTCGATGGAAGCAAAAGAAATGCCCGCGACCATTCGTCTGCACGGTATCCGCAAGCTCTACCGCATCGGCGGAGAGACCCTTGCCGCACTCGACGGCATCGACCTCGAGATTCGGCGCGGTGAGTTTGCCGCTCTCATGGGGCCGTCAGGTTCCGGCAAATCGACGCTTATGAATATCCTCGGCTGTCTCGACCGTCCGAGCGCGGGCTCGTATCTGCTCGACGGCGCGGAGGTCGCGGGACTCAGTGATGATGCTCTTGCCGCGACGCGCAACAAGAAGATCGGCTTTGTCTTTCAGAACTTCAATCTGCTTCCGCGCATCTCAGCACTCGATAACGTCGCTCTGCCCCTCGTCTATGCGGGCGTTGGGCGGCACGAACGTACGGAGCGGGCGCAGGAAATGCTCGCCGCTGTGGGGCTCTCTGACCGTGGGGCGCATCTGCCGAACGAGCTTTCGGGCGGACAGCGGCAGCGCGTCGCGATTGCTCGCGCCCTCGTGAACGATCCACACATCATCATGGCAGACGAGCCGACGGGCAATCTTGACACGAAGTCCACGAAGGAGATCATGGAGATCTTTGAGCGGATGCACGAGAAGGGGCACACGATCATCCTTGTCACGCATGAGCCGGAGATTGCCGTGCGTGCGAGCCGTCAGCTCCTCGTGCGCGACGGCAGGATCACGCGTGATGAGGGGAAGGGAGTGGCGATGGATGTTGTTTAAGGAATGCTTCGGCATGGCGGTGAACGCCCTGCTCGCGAACAAGCTCCGCTCCCTACTCACCATGCTCGGCATCATCATCGGCGTGGGCGCAGTCATTGCCATGGTCTCCATCGGAATGGGCGTGCGTACGAGCGTCGCCGACTCTTTTGCGAGTCTCGGCTCGAATATGCTCATCGTCATGCCCGGCTCTGCGAACACGGGCGGTGTACGAGGCAAGGCGGGCTCACGCAAGTCGTTGAAATACGATGATGCCAAGGCGATTGAGAGCAAGATCAAAGGGATTGACTACGTATCCCCCTCGGTCTCTGGTGCCTATCAGGTCGTGAACGGGAATCTCAACTGGAATACGACGGTGGAGGGCGTTACGCCGGAGCTGATGCAGATCCGCTCACTCAAGGTCGAGAACGGGTCGTTTATCACTGCAAACGATATGGCGAAGCGCAGCCGTGTCGCCGTGATCGGTCCGACTGTCGCCTCGAATCTCTTTGGCACGGAGAACCCCATCGGCAAGAACATCCGCATCCACAATCAGCCGTTCAAGGTCATCGGACTGACGGCGGAGAAGGGGCAGTCCATCGGGCAGGATCAGGACGACGTGATCTATATCCCCATCACGACGGCACAGGAGCGTATGCTTGCCATTACATACGTCCAAGCCATCAACATACAGGTATCGAGTCCCGATCGGATGAATCAGGTGCAGGCAGACGTTGAGAATCTGCTGCGTCAGCGGCACCACATTCGCCACGGGGCAGAGGACGATTTCACCGTTCGCAACATGACCAGTCTCATGGAGAGCTTTACGGAAAATACGAATATGATTACGCTGCTTCTCGGATCGATCGCGGGCATCTCGCTGCTCGTGGGCGGCATCGGCATCATGAACATCATGATGGTCTCTGTCACCGAGCGCACGCGCGAGATCGGTATCCGCAAGGCGCTCGGCGCGACCTCCTCGAACGTGCTCATGCAGTTCATGATCGAGTCGATGGTCATCGGCATTGTCGGCGGCGTTATCGGCATCGCGCTCGGTGTCTCTCTCTCAAAGGCAATCGGCGCGTTCGGCGGGCTCACGACCACCATCGCCGTCCTGCCCATCCTCGTCTCCTTCTCCTTTGCCGTCGGCATCGGCCTTTTCTTCGGCATCTACCCCGCCCGCAAGGCGGCGCGCCTCGATCCGATCGATGCGCTGAGGTATGAATAAATAGGGGACTCAGTCAATCAAAAAAGCCCACAACGGAATTTTTCCGCTGCGGGCTTTTCACGTTGTGTTACTTATTGATAATCAGCGCCATAAAGACGAGATCCTCGGTCTCGGAGGCGTTGGCGATGGCATGCACCTCGCCCTCGGCACAGAACGTCGTCGTGCCAGGGCCAATCTCAATCTCCGTGCCGTTGTCGTTGTAGCGCGCACGTCCCGAGAGAATATGATAGGTCTCCGTATTGCCCTCGTGCTTGTGTACGCCCATTGAGGCATGGGGCGGGATCGTCACGCGCGCATACATCGCGCACTTGCCGTCGAGCTCGGTCGGACTGAGCAGCTTCTGAATGTGGATCGTACCGTTTCCACCAAAACGCTTCTCGGCATCAATGTGCTCGGATTCGATGATTGCCATGAAATAATCTCTCCTTTGTAAATACACGCAGATTCTGCTAGAATGAACAGGGAAGCCACAGAAAGTACTTCCATATATTCTAAATATTCGCTATGGAGGGGGATTTTCCTCTTTTCATTTGTTTCTTCTCATGCTTTTCCTACGCCGAGTTCACGCATGAGGGCGTTCTGCAGGATGTTTGAGAAATTGATATTATGCTCTGTGGCGAGCGTGTCGAGCCAACGCGGAATCGAGAGGTTTTTGCGAACCGCTTTCGTGTCATGCAGACGGCGATAGGCGAGGGTATCGGCGCTGATGAGGGTTGCAAAGCTGCCGTCATCGCCCTTTATATTCGTCAGAGCGGAGGGGGCGGGCATGTCAATATGCTCCTCCTCCATGTGCCAGAGCATGAGGTTCAGCGCGTCCGCCGCCAGATCAAGCCCCTCGGGAATCGAGGATGCCTGCGTGAAGCAGCCGTCGAGATCGGGGAAGGAGATGAAGAAGCCCTCCTCCTCCGGCTGAAAAAGTGCGGGGTAAACGTATTTCATAGGGACCTATCCTTTCCGTTGTCTTATCTAAGTCCTGCCTGCTTCAATATTGCGTTTGTCAGACCTGCACCGGATTCCTGACTCGTGTGCCGTGGGACTTGAAATAATCTATCGCTATGGGGGCTATACCAGATGTCGTGATTTCCGCCGCTGCGCACTTTATAGCAGCCGTTTTTCTTTAGTATCTTGATAAGTTCGGAAATCTTCACGGCGACACCTCCTTTTATAAATATTATACACAATATTACACAACAAAACAACATTATTTGACTTGTTTTGAGATATGAGATAATCTCATGAATGGTTTTTTGAGCTCTTGGGATGAGATAGGGAATACGATGATTTACATTTTGAAATTCGGGGCGGCGTGGATTTTGCCGCCGGGGATCTTTATCCTCGTGATGATGGGGCTTGCCGTCTATTTTTGGAAAAAGCGCGGGCTGCGGCGTGCTGCGGGAGCAGCTGCCGTGACGGCGCTCCTTCTCTATCTCCTCTCCATCGGTGCGGTTGCTGACCGACTGATGGGCGGACTTGAGCGCACATATGAGGTGCCCGAAGCACCGCAGGGGGATGTCATCGTCATGCTCGGCGGCGGAGCGATTGCGGACGTACAGGATGTGGACGGCGTGGGGATGCTCGCGCAGAGTCCATCCTCGCGCCTCCTCACGACGCTCCGTCTCTATCAGCGACATCATTTGCCGATCCTGCTCTCGGGCGGGCAGGTGTTCAGCGATACCGGCTCGGAGGCGGAGATCGCGCGCCGCGTCCTCCTCTCGCTCGGGGTGCCCGATGCGATGATCTATGTCGAGCGCCTCAGTCTCACAACGGGGCAGAACGCACGCTACTCGGCGGAGATCCTACGGCAGGAGGGATTCACGCATCCCATCCTCGTGACCTCGGCGTTTCATCTGCCGCGCGCCGTGCTGAACTTCGAACATGAGGGCATCGCGGTCACGCCCTATCCTGCCGATTTTTGGGTGAGCGGTAATCCGCAGCTCTATCTGATCAAATTCGCGCCGAATGCGAGTGCGCTTCTCACGAATACGGTCTTTCTACAAGAGAAGCTGCGCATCTTTGTGACGAGGTATCTGGAATGACGAAGAATCTGACCGAGGGTGATCCAACGCGGCTCATCTTCTTCTTTGCTCTGCCCCTCGTCGCGGGCAATATGATGCAGCAGCTCTATGCCTTTATTGATACGCTCATTGTCGGACGTTTCCTTGGGGTCAATGCGCTCGCGGCGGTTGGCTGCACGGGCAGTCTCATGTTCCTCGCACTCGGCTTCCTCATGGGCTTCTGCACGGGCGTCACCATCTATACGGGGCAGCGGTTCGGTGCGGGCGACCGCGCGGGTGTGCGGCAGAGCGCGGCAGCGTGCATCATGCTTGGCGTCGCGGTTGCGCTCACGCTGACGGCGATTGTCCTGCCGCTGACACGGACGCTGCTCGTGCTGATGGAGACGCCGCCCGAGATTTTGGACGGTGCGTATGATTTCATCTCCATCGTCTTTGCGGGGCTGACCATATTTCTACTGCTCTATCTGCAAAACTGCCTCATCCGCGCGCTTGGCGACAGCACAAAGCCCATGATCCTCCTTGCCGTGACACTTGGGATCAACATTGCGCTCGAGCCGATCGCCATCCTCATCCTCGGCTGGGGGATTCCGGGCGCGGCGCTCGCAACAGTCATCTCACAGGCAATCGGCGCGCTCCTCTTCTACATCTATATTCGTCGGCGCGTGCCCGTTCTGCATACGCGCTGGTCGGACTGGAAGCCCAATCGTGCTGTGCTCATGGCGCATCTACGCATGGGTCTGCCGATGGCGTTTCAGTCTTCCGTCATTGCCATTGGTGCGATCATCGTGCAAGTCGCGTTGAACAACCTCGGCGCGCTGCCCGTCGCGGCATACGCGGCGACGCAGAAGATCGACGCTGTCGCCGTCATGCCCATGCTCTCGTTCGGCTATGCGATGGCGGCGTACACGGCACAAAACTATGGCGCGCAAAAGTATGAGCGCATCCGCATGGGTGTGCATGCGTGCCTCAAAATGTCGATGGCGTTTGCCGTCAGCATAGGCATCCTCCTGATCGCGTTCGGCACATTCTTTCTGGAGCTCTTCGTCGGTGCCGATGCGGCGGGCGCAGAGGAGGTCATCGCCTATGGGCACACCTATCTCGTTGTCACCGGATCGACCTACACCATCCTTGCGCTTCTGCTCGTCTACCGCAACGTCCTGCAGGGACTCGGGCAGAGCGTTATCCCGACCATCGCGGGTGCGATGGAGCTCATCATGCGCGCGGGCGCTGCCGTCTTCCTCTGCGGCACGCTCGGCTTCCTCGGCGCATGCCTCGCGAATCCGCTCGCGTGGCTTGGTGCGGCGATTCCCGTCACGATTGCATATTTTTGGACGGAGCGGACATTGTGCCACGCATCCTGAAAATTTTACATGCACGTGAAGAAGGATTGGAAAGGTTATGTTTCTTTAGAACACGTCTTGGCTTGCTCAATGATAGAGTAATGCTCGAGGGCAAAGAAAAACGGGCAGATACGGAGAGAAATTTCCTCTGTATCTGCCCGTTTCGTGATGAAGTTCAAATCTATGTAAAATGTTTCTTGATACGATTGAGAGCAATGATGTGCGCTGGCCCCTGCTTCCATTATACTGGCGTCGAGTTATCATAGAGCTCATGCGGCGCGATATCCTGTCCGTCTGCCCATGCGACGGTAGAGCCTGATACATGAACTGTCTGAAAAACGGAAGCGACTTTCAGCTTTTCATACCATGCACCTCGGAGGTATGGGCTTACGTCAAAGATTTTCTTTTCTCCCGTCTCAAAGAGAAGGAGCAGTTTATAATCGGGGAGAGGGTGAACATCGATGATTTTTGGTTGAAGCATGGTAACTCTCCTTTATTGCAGTGGCTGAATTTTGAACGGGGCTTCACCGTTGCTGAGAAGTTTCCAGTTTGCAGCTAACTCATCTGCGTGAATTTCTATCCACGCGACGACCAGTCTCAATTTCTTTCGCGGAAGTTCTCCCTCAATCAACTCGCCATCCAAGGAAATGACTGCCTCATATACCTGATACTCGGCATGTATATGCGGCGTATTATGTTTTCCGCCAAGTTCATGGTACATATAGATGATGATTCCAAAGAACATACTAAGTGCAGGTATTTCATATCCCTCCTAATCATATACATATTGTACCACACTCCCGCAGAAATAACACGCTATATCATCAAAGCATATTTCGCAAAAACTCTTTCGTCCGCTCCTCCTTCGGTGCGGAGAAGAATTCGGTGGGAGCGCCCTGTTCGACGATGACGCCGTTCTCCATGAAGATGACGTGGGTGGCTGCCTCGCGTGCGAATGCCATCTCATGTGTGACGACAATCATGGTCATGCGCTCGGCGGCAAGTGCACGCATGGTGCGCAGTACCTCGCCCGTGAGTTCGGGATCGAGGGCGGAGGTCGGCTCGTCAAAGAGCATGATGTCGGGCTTCATGGCGAGGGCGCGCGCGATGGCGACGCGCTGCTGCTGTCCACCCGAGAGCTGGCTTGGGTAGTAGTTCTCGCGGTCGGAGAGTCCGACCTTTGCAAGCAGTTCGCGTGCGTAGGGCAGAATCTCGTCCCGTGTCTGCCCCTTGACATGGCAGGGAGCCTCGATCAGGTTCTCGATGACGGTCATGTGGGGGAAGAGGTTGAACTGTTGAAAGACCATGCCTGTGGACATGAGGATGCGGCGCACATCGGCGTTGCTTGCGTATGTTGCCGCCCGTTCTCCGTCTTTTGTCCAGCAGAGTCTTTCTCCATTGATTGTGATGTCGCCGCAGTCGATCGTCTCGAGCTTGTTGATGCAGCGTAGGAGGGTGGACTTTCCAGAGCCAGACGAGCCGATGATGGCAAGCACTTCGCCGCGTGCGAGACTGAGGTCGATTCCCTTGAGAACGCCGAGCGCGCCGAAGGATTTGTGGATGCCGCGCATGGAAAGCATGATGTCATTAGTTGTCGTATCTGCCATAGTGCGCCTCCAATTTTTTGAATCCATAGGTGAGCACAGCGGTCATCGCGAGGTAGAAGATGCCGGCGATGAGGAAGGGGGTCATGTCGAACTCGCGCTGAACGATGGTGCGTGCGACGCGCAGGAGGTCGTTCATGGCGAGAATGTAGACGAGGGAGGTGTCCTTGACGAGGTTGATGGTCTCGTTGCTGACGGGGGGCAGGGTGATGCGCAGCACCTGCGGCAGGACGATGCGCCGCATGGTGAGCGGGGCGCTCATGCCGAGGACGCGCGCCGCCTCGAACTGCCCGCGCGGGACTGCCTGAATCCCCGAGCGGAAGATTTCGGCGAAGTAGGCGGCATAGTTGAGGACGAATGCGAGGAGCGCCGCCGCAATGTCCGGGAGCATGATGCCGACCATCGGTAGAGCGAAATAAACGAAAAGGAGCTGCAGCATCAGCGGCGTGCCGCGCATGATCCAGATATATATCTCGAGCAGTCGGCTGAGCAGCCGAAAACGCGAAAGCCTCCCGAGCGCGGCAAAGAGCCCGAGCGGGAGGGAGAGGGCGAGTGTGACACAGAAAATCTCGAGGGTGATGGTCGAGCCCTCGAGCATGAGCAGTACCGTATCTAGTGTTTTTTCCATTCGTTTTATCGTCCTTGCAGCGGCAAAAAGAGACTGCCGCCATTGAGCAGCAGCCTCCCGTTGTCACATATTTATTTTGTGATATCCTTCGTGAACCACTCGGTCGAGATCTTTGCGATTGTGCCGTCCTTTTTCATCTCGTCGAGCACCTTCTGCACCTCGTCACGCAGAACAGTGTTGTCCTTGGCAAATGCAATGCCGAACTCGCTCGTGGGACCGACGACGACATCGAGTGCCTCGAGCTCCTCGGGGTGTTTGCTCATGTAGTAGCGGCCGACGATCTCGTCGCCGATGACGGCGTCAAGGCGTCCGTTCTCGAGATCCATGAATGCCGCAACATAGTCGGGGTACTTCTTGACCTCCTTGACATCGTTCTTGTAGAACGGGGTTGCGTCAATGTACTCCTCCGCCGTGCCCGCGCTCTGCGTGCCGACAGTCTTGCCTGCGAGACTCTTCTCATCCGTGACGGCGGTGTTGCCCTTCTTTACGAAGATGATCTGACGGTTGTCCATGTAGGGCTTGGAGAAGAGCATGTTCTCTTTGCGCTTCTCGGTGATGTCGAGCCCGTTCCAGAGAATCTGCACGCGGCCGCTCTTGAGCTCAGCCTCCTTGCTCGACCAGTCGATCGCCTTGAACTCGACTTCGCGCCCCAGACGCTTCGCCGCCTCCTTCGCGAGGTCGACATCGAAGCCGACGATCTCGTTCTTCTCGTTCTTGAAGCCCATTGGCGGGAAGTTGTCATCGAGTCCGACGATGATCTTGCCCATCTCTGCCGCATTGTCTGTCGAAGGTGCCTTCTCCGTGCCGCAGCCCGCAAGCAGTGCTGCCGACAGTGCAAAGACCGCCGCGCCCGTAAAGATATGCTTCCAATTCATTGCCACATCTCTCCTTAAGTCCTGTTGCTTTAATAAGATAAAGTGCTAACGTAAATTATTATACGTTATAGATTAAAATTATGTCAAGTTTTATTTCCAGCAAGCAGGTTTTTTTTCATAAAGGTCGAAATATTTATAGGTGCAATAGTTTCGTGCAGAATAGAGAGCATAAATCGAGGGAGGGCTTATCTTGCGTGCAATATCCGTGGACGATCTTGAAAATGGAATGATACTTGCGCGAACGATCGTCAATGCCAAACGTGTGGTTGTTGTGTCGGAAAATACGGAGCTGACGGCGGCGCATATCACGCGTCTCAAATTCCTGAAGGTTCCCGTTGTCTACATCAAGGATGAAACGGAGCTGCGGGAGGAGCGGTCTCCGATCTTCTCGCGCAGCAATCTCTTCATCAAGCAGTATGAGAATGTGGTCGGGACGGCGAAATCCATCTTTGAGGAGACGAAGAAGACGGGAAGTGTGCCCGTTGCCGAGACGAATGAGATGGTGCAGGCGGATCTCCTGCCGCTCTCGCGCCGCAGCGGTACGATCGACTATCTGAATGAGATCAATCATCTCGCGAGCGACATCTACAACCACTCGCTGCGCGTTTCGATTCTCGCGGGCGTCTTTGCAAAGTGGATGCAGCTTGATCGCGAGACGGCGAAGGACATTGTCCTCGCGGGCTTCCTGCACGATGTCGGCAAGTCGAAATTCGATCAGCGCCTGCTCGAGAAGAATGTTGAGACTCTCAAGGGAGAGGACTATGAGCGCTACATTCAGCATACGGTGGACGGCGCACAGATCCTCAACAATGTCGCGGGGCTGACCGAGGGCGTGCGCCTTGCAGCGCTGCAGCATCACGAGCGGATGGACGGGAGCGGCTTCCCGTTCAATATCAAGGGCGATGACATTCATCTCTATGCACGCATCGTTGCTGTCGCCGATCTCTACGACAATATCACGATTGAGCGCGAGGGCTATGCGCGCCGCACACCGTTCGATGCGGTTGCGGTAATTGCAAGCCAGATGTACACGACGCTCGACCCTGCCGTCTGCATTCCCGTGCTGACGAATATCAAGAACGCCTTCCTCGGCTCGCGCGTACTCCTTAGCAACCATCGCGAGGGTACGATCACGGCATATCCGCACGGCGTTGTGCCATTGCCGATTGTCACGATCTCCGAGGACGAGGTCATCGATCTCAACGAGAATAAAAAGATTACGATTGTGGAGTACAACCCCAAATAATCTCATGTCATGCAAAAAGCCCATCGGATTCGCTCCGATGGGCTTTTTCGTTGGCGTTTAGCTGAGGGTCTGCACGATGTTGTACCATTCGAGCACAGCATCATAGGTTGGCTTCATACGATCAGGTGAGAGTTTTAAGAGCTCGCAGTAGCTGATGACCTTGTCCCAGTCGCCCTGCTCGTAGGCAATGACGAGATCGAGGAGATGGCGCAGGTCGTTATCTTCGCCGAGGAGTGCGGCATTGAGATCGTCTGCAAGGGCGACCTCCTTGAGCACCTCGTCCATGGGCAGATTCAGCAACACGTCAAGCAGAGAGAATATGCCGAGCAGGAAGCCCGTGTCCGGCGTAACACCTGAACGTTTGAGATCCTGTGCAATGAGTTCGCAGAACTTTGCGCGGAGAAGGGACAGGGTAAAGAGTTCGGGTGGCTTGTCCTCGGAGAAGGTCTGCAGGCTGATGAGGGTCACCCAGCGCCGCACGCCGCTGGCACCGAGCAGGACGGTTGCCTGTTTCAGGTTGGATACGTGGTTCGTGAGCCCGATGCCTGCGGAGTTGATGTAGGTGAGGAGCTTGTGAACGAGGTTCGTATCCGAGGAGATGACACCGGTGACGGAGGAGAAGTCGACGTCCTGACGGTTGACCTCCTTGACGAGGCGCATGCGTGAGAGTGCATTGCTTGTCAGGCGCTTCTGATGCAGGACGGCAGGCTTGCAGAAGAAATAGCCCTGAAAGAGGACGTATCCGAACTCTACCGCCTGACGAAATTCTTCCTCTGTTTCAATTTTCTCTGCGAGCAGACGAACGTGCTTTGGCAGAATTTCGCGCAGCTTCTGGCGCTCTTCAGGATCTGTTGTGATGCGGAAATCGACCTTGATGACGTCTGCCATCTCGATCAGTGGCTCGTAGCCGGGGCTAAGGACGAAGTCGTCGAGTGCGATCTTATAGCCGAACTCTTTGAGCTCCTGCACTGCTTCGAGGATTTCGGGCGTGGGTTGTACGTTTTCGAGAATCTCCACAACGACGTTTTCTGGCGGGAGAAGCTTTGGCGCACGGTTTAGGAGGTTTTGTTCAGTGAAGTTGATGAATGCCTTCCGATTCGAGACAAGTTTTTTCATGCCAAAGTCGAGCATGGCGCCGACCATGACGCTCTGCGTCGCGATGTTGCCATCGAGGTTTGGGTCAAAGGCGTTCTTGAGGCCGCTGCGGAAGAGAATTTCGTATGCGTATACTTTCTTCTGTTGATCGAGTATGGCCTGTCGCCCGATGAATACTTCTTCCATAGGAGAACCTTTCTTTATCGTTAACGTATTATTGTCATCATTTCTTCCAAAAGGATGCTTTTGAAAGGTAAAATTATAACATTGTAACACTCGATGTATTATAGCATAAATTCTACGAAAAAGAAATGAAAAAGAAACTCTATAATGCTATAATGGAAAAAACAAAATTTGGAAGTGATTGCTCTTGCTCAATGATATTCAGATTGGACGTTATCTGCCCGGAGACTCGTTTCTGCATCGCATGGATCCGCGCGTGAAAATTGTCCTGCTCTTTTTCTTTTTGCTTTTGATTTTCTTCGTGGAAAATGCAGCAGGCTTTACGGCGCTCTCCGTGAGCGTCGTGCTGCTGATGGTGTTTTCCAAGGTGCCGCTTGGGATGCAGCTGCGCTCGATCCGACCGATTCTCTGGATCGTGCTCTTCACGTTCGGCGTGCATTTCTTTATGACGCCGGGGACGGAGCTGTTTCGGATTGGCCCATTTGCGGCAACGTGGGAGGGGTTTGCGCGCGGCGGATACATCGGTCTGCGCCTTGTGCTCCTCATTCTGTTGAGTACGCTGCTCACGCTGACGACAAGTCCGCTGCGCCTGACGGACGGTCTGGAGGCGCTTCTCTCCCCGCTGCGCCGCGTGAACGTGCCTGTGCATGAGCTCTCGATGATGATGACGATCGCACTGCGCTTCATTCCGACACTGCTTGAGGAGCTAGACCGCATTATGAAGGCGCAGAAAGCGCGCGGCGCGGATTTCGAGCGTGGGAATATCGTGCAGCGGCTCAAGGCCGTCGTGCCCGTCCTCGTGCCGCTCTTTCTCTCGGCGTTCCGCCGCGCGGATGAGCTCGCACTCGCGATGGAGGCGCGCTGCTATCGCGGCGGCGAGGGGCGTACACAGATGAAGGAGCTGCGTACAGGACGGCTCGACTATGTAGCGATAGCCGTATTTTTCGTCGGTGCGGCGGGCATCTGCGCTGTGAGTCTCGGAGGGCTGAGCGTTGCGCCCTGAGAATGTAGCGCGTATGAAGGCGCGCGCGCGCAATATCGCGTTGAAGGTCGCCTATGCCGGGACGAACTACCATGGATTTCAACGACAGACGCCACCTGTCGTCGCCGTACAGAATGTGCTCGAGCGTGCGCTTGCAAAGGTCTGCGCGGAGGAGGTGGAGCTCGCCGCTGCAGGTCGTACGGACGCGGGTGTGCATGCCTATGGGCAGGTGGTGAACTTCTTTACGGACGGGCGCATCCCTGTGAAACGTCTGCCGCGCGCCGTGAACGGGCTCCTGCCGCCCGACATTGTCGTTACAGAGGCGTGGGAGGCTGCGCGGGATTTCAGTGCACGCCACTCCGCGACGGGCAAGGCGTATGTCTATCGTTTGGAGCAGTGTACTGTGCCCGATCCCTTTACACGCAATTATGCGTGGCAGATCTTTCAGCCGCTCGATGTGGAGGCGATGCGCGCGGCGCTCGCCATGCTCGTTGGGACGCATGACTATTCCTCGTTCCGTGCGGCGGGTGGCGCGCCGATGTCGCCCGTGCGCACGCTCGATGAGATCCGTCTGACGGAGGAGGGGGCGGGACGCCTCTCCTGCTATCTCCACGGCAATGGCTTCCTCTATCACATGGTGCGCAATATCATGAGTACGGTGGTGAGCGTGGGGCTTGGGCGCATCTCTGTGGAGCGCTTTGGCGAAATCTTCGCCGTGCGTGATCGACGTTTTGCGAGTCCGACGGCACCCGCCTGCGGACTCTATCTTGTCAGTGTAGATTACGAAGAGGAAGCAGACGGGAAGAGTTGAAGGGAGTGCTATACATGGAGCGGGAGGCCGTACAGCGGCTCATCGCAGAGGCTGCGCGTGAACTGCGGCGCAGCTCGTCCGAGGACGGCACACGCGGCAGCGCTGTGCTAACGCTTGTCAATGCGATCCTAGAGACGGCGCTCGCAGAGGAGGCGACGGATATTCACCTCGAGCCGATGGGTGGCAGCCTGCGCATCCGCATGCGCGTGGATGGACTTCTGAGAGAGCGTCCCGTTCAGTTCCCGCCGGAACTCGCACCCGTCATCATTGCGCGGCTGAAGGTGATGGCGGGCATCGACACGGCAAAGCGCAACCGTCCGCAGGATGGTCAGATCCGCTACCGCTATGGCGAGCGATTGATCGATATGCGCGTGGCGGTACTCCCCGTACTCGGCGGAGAGCGTATGGTTGTGCGCATCATGGATGCCTCGGAACGGTTCCTGAGCTGTGCGGAGCTGGACTTCACGCCACGTAATCAGGAGATCTTCGAGCGTTTGATTCGCCGCCCGACGGGGCTGCTTCTCCTCTGCGGGCCGATGAACTCGGGCAAGACGACGACGCTCTATGCCGCTCTCTCGGCGCTGAATGAGCCGAACTGCCACATCATGACGCTGGAGGACCCCGTGGAGCGCTGCATCGATGGGATCAGCCAGTTTCAAGTAAATGCGGAGGCGGGGTTGACATTTGTCGCGGGACTGCGCGCGGCTCTCCGGCAGGATGCGCAGAAGATTCTGCTCGGTGAGATTCGCGATCGTGAAACGGCGGAGATGGCGGTACGGATTGCACTCACGGGACACGCACTCTTTTCGACACTGCATACGGAGGATACAGTGTCGGCAATCTTCCGCATGATCGAGATGGGCGTTCCGCCCTATCTGCTCGCGGCAACTCTCTCGGGTGTGATTGCACAGCGTCTCGTGCGGCGCGTCTGTCCGCACTGCTGTGAGGAGTATGAGGTTGCGCGCGATGCACACGAGGCAATTCAGCTTGGCGATCTCTATCATGAGGAGGTACGGCTCACACGCGGGCGGGGCTGTGCGCACTGTCACGGCAGCGGCTATCGCGGCCGCATGGCGATTCATGAGGTTCTGCCCATCACGGAACGGATGCGTGCGGCGATTCTCGGCGCGAGCGATCAGGCATCGCTCCGCGCGGCGGCAGCAGCGGATCATGTGGAGACGCTGTGGCAGGACGGTGTGGCAAAGGCTCTTGCGGGAGATACGACACTTGCGGAGGTGGGGAGGGCACTCTATGGATGAGAGAGCAGTATGGGCGGACATTCTTCATTGCATGATTGCGTCGGAGGCCTCCGATCTGCACATGGCACCGCAGCAGCGCGTGCAGATGCGGCACGATGGCGCGCTTGCATCAGAGTCGTTTATCCCAACTGCAGCGTACATGGAGATGCTGCTGGAGAATATGCTCACAGAGGAGCAGCGCGCAGATCTTCGTGCGCATGATGTCGATTTTGCATGGGTGTACGAGGGGCGGCGCTTTCGCGGAAATGCCTACCGTATGCAGGCGGGGCTTGGGCTTGCGCTGCGGCTCCTTCCCGAGCATATCATGACGCCCGAGGAGATCCATATGCCGCGTGCACTGCGGGCGCTGACCGAGGCGCGGGACGGCCTTGCACTTATCTGCGGCGCAACAGGTGCGGGGAAGACGACGACGCTTGCCGCTCTGATCGAGGCGATCAATCAGACGCGGAGTGCACATATCATTACGCTCGAGGATCCCGTTGAATATATCTTTTCGCCTGTGCGTGCCTTTCTCAGTCAACGTGAGTTGGGGCGCGACTTTGCTTCATTTCCCGATGCCGTGCGGAGTGCGCTGCGCGAGGATCCGGATATCCTCCTCGTTGGGGAGATCCGAGACCGTGAGACGATGGAGGCGGCATTGATGGCGGCAGCAACAGGTGTCTTTGTCCTCGGGACGCTACACACGCGCAGTGCTGCGCAGGCGGTTCTGCGCGTGGAGGGGATGTTTCCACCCGATGTGCGGGATATGGTGCGCGCACAGTTTGCTGATGTCCTGACGGGCATCTTTGCGCAGCGTCTTCTGCCGAGGAAGGGCGGCGGACGCGTTGCTGAATTTGAGGTGCTCTGCGCGACACCTGCCGTGCGGAATATCTTGCGGCAGGGCAGCTGCGGCCAACTTAGCTCCGTTATGATGAGCGGCGCGGCACAGGGCATGCAGACAGCGGAGATGGCCGAGACGGCTCTGCGGGCGCAGGGGATCATCGCATGAAGATGTTCTCGTATCACGCCCGTGCAGCAGATGGTACCCGCGTGCAGGGGAAGCTCGCCGCAGAGTCTGCGCCGGCTGCGGCGCGTATGCTTGCGGCAGAGGGTAAGATCGCTCTGCGCATTTACGAGCAGCACGATTTTTGCCTGCCGTCTCCACTGCATATGAGCAGCGGAATTACGGCAGAGGAGCGGATTGCGTTCCTGCATGAACTGGCAGCGCTCCTCGGGGCGGGACTCCCTGTGCATGAAGCATTGGAACACCTTGCCGAGGACGTGAGAAATTCTGCCTACGGGCGGACTGTTGCGGCACTGCATGCGGAGGTTTTGCGCGGGCTGCCGCTGTCGCAGGCGATGGAGATGCAGGCGAAGACATTCCCTCTGAGTCTGGTCGGCATGGTGCGCGCAGGTGAGGAGAGCGGAACGCTCGAGGGGATTCTGCGGGAGGCCGCCGCGGTTCTCACCGAGGAGCATGCCCTGCGTGAAGCACTGCGCAGCGCACTCCTCTATCCGCTCTTCCTCCTTGCGGCAACCGTCTTTTCGGTGCTGATTATGACAGTATTCGTCCTGCCGATCTTTGCGGCGCTCCTGCGCGATCTCGGGGCGGCGCTGCCGCTGCCGACGCGGATGCTGTTGGGGGTGTCGGATGCTGTCTCGGCGCAGCCATATTTCGCTTTTGGACTCGTTGTCGGCATCTGTGTTGCAGTACCTTTGTTGCTCTCTCTGCCGTCTCTGCGCCTGTATGCCGATGCGCTTCTCCTGCGCGTTCCTGTGCTTGGGACGTTCGTGCAGCTCGCCGCGTGGCAGATGATCCTGCGCACACTTGCGATACTTCTGCGCAGCGGGATTCGTCTGGATCATGCCGTCGGACTTGCGCGCTCTGTGACGGGGAATCGTGCGATTGCGCGTCATCTTGCTCGCATGGAGCAAAGCCTTGTCGAGGGGCGCACATTCGGGCAGGTGATTGTGCACGAGTCCTATCTGCCAGCGCTTCTGCGCCCTATGCTCGCAGCAGGTGAGGCGGCGGGCGACTTGGAACGGCTCCTGCAGCATGCGGCGGATTACTGCCGTCGCAGGGCAGGGACGTACGCCGTGCGGATCGAGGCACTTGCCGAGCCTACGATGATTGTCTTTGTCGGGGGTGTCATTTTCTTTGTCGTTCTCTCGGTTCTCCTGCCGATCTTAGATGCGATGGATGCAATGATGTAGAGACAAAAAAGTCCCCCTGCACGGGGGGGCTTTTTATCGTCATTTTCTCATGCGCAGCCGCTCAAAGAAGACGGCGCAGCTCGTACAGGCGGCAAAGATCAGCGCGAGGTCGAGCTGATACTGCCACGTGCCGACAATGCCGCCGAATGACAGGTGCTCGTATAGGATTTTTTCGTAGATATGCGTCGTCACAAAGGCGTGCAGCCCTGCGATGATGAGGAGGATGCCGAGCGCGTCGAAGACGCGTGAGAGACCTTCGGGAATGCGCAGGGAGAGGCGGCGCAGGATGCCGTTCCAGATTACGCGCCAGTGGAAGCCTGCGTGGATGCCGACGATGAGATAGAAGAGGACGGCAGCCGCGAGATGTGTCCCGTGAACGTAGATGGACGTGAGTCCGCGCAGACGTACGATGGGAACCGCGTAGAGCGAGATCATGATGCCCGTTGCAATGACAACGAGGAGCAGAATGAGCATGACGGAATTGACGGTGTTGAGCGGTGTCACCCTGAGACGCAGGGTCACGAGCGCACGCAGGTAGCGGCGCACGAGCACAAGATGGATGCCGCCAAGCAGGAGGAAGATGAGTCCGAGATACTCGTGGATGGGCTCCGTTGTCAGCAGGCGATTTGGCAGAAAGAGGATCGCTGCCCAGATGAGAATATAGAGGAGGATACGCATCAGTTCGTGTATCCCAACGAGGCGAGCCAGTTTGCAACCTCGAGCTTTGCCTGATCGGGGCTGTTATGCACGAATTTTCCTTGAGTGCCGAAGCCCTGTCGCAGCTGCGCGCCCTTGGCAAAGAGCGGGATGTCCGCCTCCATGCCGCTCATTGCATTCCCCATGCCCGTACAGAAGGGAATGATCGTCTTGCCCGTGAAATCATAGCTTTCGAGAAAGGTGTAGACGGGCATCGGCAGATTCTGATACCAGATCGGGTAGCCGAGATAGATCACATCATAGAGCTCCATATCCTCCACGCGTGTGGCGAGGGTGGGCCGCGCCTCCGTCGCCTGTTCCTCTTTTGCGACCTTTGTCATCTCCTGATAGTCGGCAGGGTAGGGATTTACGGTCTGAATCTCAAAAATTCGATCAGCGTGTGCGATTTCCGCAATCTGTTCTGCAATGATGTGCGTATTTCCCTTTTCGATGTAGCCGACCTCGAAGTTCTCGCCTGTGCGCGAGAAGAAGGCGACGAGCACGCGCTTGCCTGCAAAATCGGCCGGTGGCTGGACGGGGCGTGCGAGGTCAAGCACAGCAGAATCCACATGGTCATCTTCGCTGTTATTTGAGCTCGTGTTTCCGCATCCGACGGCGAGGACTGCAATGATGGCAAAGAGCATTGCAAAGAGTTTTTTCATGACGGGACTCCTTTCGTGTTTTTGCTATTATATAGGAAAAAAGCCCTAATTACAATACGTTTATATATAGAAAAGAGTCAGCCTCTATGCATTGCATGCGGCTGACTCAAATAATGATAAGGTGATTTATTTGCCTGAAAAGCTGAATTTCAATGCCTGCGAGAGCGAGGGAACGCTCGTGCCCTCAAGCTCGATCTGCCCGGGCATGGATCCCTTCGCATTGAAGAGCAGGGTACAGTGTCCGCTCTCTCGGATCGTGTCGTTTGCGTTTTCACCGACGCGTACGACCTTATATTTCTGCTTGCCGATCGAGAGGGTGTCACCGGGGACAATGTCCGCCGTCAGCTCACCCGGCGTATGCTCAATGACCATCTCCGCAAGGTTCGGGTGCGCACCCTCATCCAGCAGGATGACGCTGTTGTTCGTCTCGAGAAATTTGCGCGCCAGCTTGCCGATGGCCGTGACACTGACCTCATACTTTACACTCATTGTAATGCCTCCCCGGATGGTAATCCGAATTTCCCAACGATTCCTTAAAATCATTCTACCACAAGCATTTCTCATTGTAAAATCTTTTCGCATGCGTCTGCATTGACAAGTGAAAAGGAAATCGGTACACTTTTACTGAAAGGAATCTGAAAGTATAGGTGGGGAGATTCCAATGCGACAATTTTATAGGGGGGACTTTTATGCAGGACATTCGTATTGACAGCCCGCTGAGGGGGCGGCTCATCCCGCTCTCGGAGGTGACAGATCCGGCATTTGCCAGCGGTGCGATGGGCCGCGGTGCCGCGATTGCCGACCCCGAGGGGCGTGTCGTGTCGCCTGTAGATGGCGAGATCACGGTGCTCTTTGGCTCAAAGCACGCGATTGGCATTCACTCGGCAGACGGGGTCGATCTCCTCATCCACGTCGGCGTGGACACGGTGAAGCTCGAGGGCAAGCATTTCACGGCGCACGTCGCGCAGGGCGATACGGTCAAGCGCGGGCAGCTGCTGCTCGAGTTCGATCCCGATGCGATTCGCGCGGAGGGCTATGAGACAACGACGCCCGTGCTCGTGACGAATGCGGCGGACTACGGAAAGATCACGCTCACGCTGGACGATGCGGAGATCTCCTCGGGCGGGGATGCGGCTGAGGAGGTAAAGGCAGAGACTACGGTGGTTGAGGACGACATCGATCCGAATCTGCCGAAGGAGGAGCGCGTCGCAAAGCTCATCTGGAAGTACGTCGGCGGCGCGGCCAATGTGCGCAGCGCCGAGCACTGTGCGACGCGTTTGCGCCTCATCGTCAACGACAAGGAACTCATCGATGAGAAGGCGATCGAGAACATCGACGGCGTAAAGGGACAGTTCTTCGCCGCCGCGCAGTATCAAATCATCCTCGGCACGGGCTTCGTGGACAAGGTCTTCGACGCCTTTGTTGCGGGTACGAACCTCGTGGGGGCGGTGAATAGCAAGCAGGAGGCGTATGATCAGATGACGCCGCTGCAGAAGGTCTCGCGCACGCTCGGCGACGTCTTCGTTCCGATTATCCCTGTGCTTGTTGCCACGGGTCTCTTCATGGGACTGCGCGGTGCGGCGCAGAGTCTCGGTGTCGAGATGAGCGACAATCTGCTCCGCATGAGCCAGATTCTCACCGATACGGCGTTTGCGTTCCTGCCCGCGCTTGTCTGCTGGTCGACGATGAACCGATTCGGCGGTACGCCCGTCATCGGCATCGTGCTCGGTCTCATGCTCGTTGCACCCCAGCTGCCGAATGCGTATGCGATTGCGGCGGGCGATGCCGTACCGCTCTCGATGGAGATCTTTGGCATTCCGATTCCCGTCGTCGGGTATCAGGGATCGGTACTGCCCGCGCTCGTGCTCGGCATCTTTGCCGCGCGTCTCCAGAAGTGGTTCAAGACCTTCGTGCCCGACATCATCGACCTCATCGTGACGCCGTTCCTCACGCTGTTCGTCTCGATGCTGCTCGGTCTGCTCGTGATCGGACCCATCATGCACACGCTTGAAATCGGCATCTTCGGCGCGGTGCGTGCCTTCCTGGAGCTTCCGTACGGCATTGGCGGTTTCATCGTCGGCGGCGTGCATCAGGTCATCGTCGTATTCGGCGTGCACCATGTCTTCAACGCGCTCGAGGTGCAGCTGCTCGCATCGACGGGGCTTGACCCGTTCAACGCGATCATCACGGGTGCGATCGTTGCACAGGGCGGTGCTGCGGTCGCTGTCGCGGCGCGTACGCATGATGCAAAGAAGCGTGCGCTCTACATCTCCTCGGCAGTTCCCGCGTTCCTCGGCATCACGGAGCCGGCGATCTTCGGTATCAACCTGCGCTTCATGAAGCCGTTCATCTACGGCCTCGTCGGCGGCGCGTGTGCGGGCGCGATTGCGGGCTTCCTGCATCTCGCGGGCACGGGCATGGGCATCACGGTGCTGCCGGGCACGTTGCTCTATCTTGACCACCTTGCTGAGTACGTTCTCGTCAACGCAGTCGGCTTCGGCGTGGCGTTCGGCCTGACCTTCACCTTCTTCCGCCCCGAGGAGTGAGCGCCGTGGAGAATTTTGACAAGCGGGCGATTGATGCAAAACTCGCGGAGGGCTTTCCCTTCACGCATCGTTGGCACAATCGCTTTCATCTCGAGATGCCGTTCGGACTCATCAACGATCCGAACGGCATGACCTACCACAACGGTGCGTATCATATTTTCTACCAGTGGAATCCCTACGGCTGCGCGCACAAAAATAAGTCGTGGGCGCATACGAAGACACGCGATTTCTGTACCTATCAGATTCCGCAGCTCGCGCTCTGGCCGACGGACGAGCACGACAAGGACGGCTGCTACTCGGGCTGCGGCACGGAGGAGGACGGGCATCTGCGCGTCCTCTACACCTGCAATGCGAAGGACGAGGCGGGGAACCGCAGCTCTGTGCAGCGCTTCGGCACCTATACGAAGGCGGCGGGTGCGGTCAAGAAGGAAGAGATCATTATCGACGGTCCGCCCGCAGGCTTTACGGCACATTTCCGCGACCCGTATCTCTTCGACTGGCGCGGCGTGCGTCATCTCGTCATCGGTGCACAGACGGAGGACGAGCGCGGCTGCGTGCTCGTCTACCATGAGGCGCCGATGCGTTGGGAATGCCTCGGCGAACTGCGCACGCAGCTGAAGGATTTCGGTTATATGTGGGAGTGCCCGAACCTTCTCTCCTTCGGTGACTATGACGTGCTCGTCTTCTGCCCGCAGGGCGTTGCGGCGCGTGCCTACGACCGCCAGAATGTCTATCAGGCGGGCTACATCGCAGGGCATGCCTCGATGGACGCGATGGAGATGCTCATGCACGGGCGGTTCAAGGAGCTCGATCACGGATTTGACTTCTATGCGCCGCAGATCCTGACGCACGAGGGGCGGCACATCCTCATCGGATGGATGGGGATGCCTGACCGCGAGGAGGACTATCCGACGCGGGAGGAGGGCTGGATGCACAGCCTGACGTTGCCGCGCGTGCTGACACTGCGTCAGGGACATATCTTCTCCGAGCCTGTGCGCGAGCTGAAGGCGCTGCGCCATCGAGATACGGAGCGCGCCCTCGAAGCGGAGGGAGAGAGCGAGTTCTCCACGACACTCTACGACCTCACAGAGCTGATCCTCGACCTCACAATGGGGGATGCCTACAGCGTCTCCGTCGAGCTCGTCTTCGGTCTCGAAAAACTCGTTTTCCGCTACAACCGCCTCGAGCAGGTCATGACCATCGACCGCACGGGGATGAAGCTCGGTGGGCGTGGTACGCGCGTCTTCAAGCTCTATGCCGAGGAGACGCTCTCGATGCGGATGTACGTCGATCACGGCGCGGTGGAGGTATTCTTCCAGCACGGCGAGGAGGCGGCGACCATTGCCCTCTTCCCCGAGAAGAATATCCGCCCCGCGCTGCGTGTCTTCTCCGATGTCGACCTGAAACAGCTCTCGGGCGTGCTCTGGGAGCTTGAACCGTTCCACTACGAGACCATATAGAAATAAAAGAGAACCGACGGGCATTTGCTGCCGCATCGGTTCTCTTTTTTCTGCTGTTAATGTGTATGATGGCTGTCCTTCAGAATGCCAACCATTGCCTTCTGCACAACGTCGAGTACATCGTGGAGCAGGGCGTTATACATCTCGCCGCCGTCGACGACACCGCGCCCGTTCTCCGTGAGGAAGAATTTCTTCGGATGCTCCGATGCCGCATATGCCTCATCAAATTTTGCCTTGACCAGTGCCTCAAAATCCATGAAAAGCCCTCCTTAAACACAATAACCGATGAGAACATTATAGCATATTTTTTTCATTCTGTCCCGCTTCTTTTACAGATTTTTGCGAAAAATATCGGTCATTCTTTAAGGAATGAGCATGCAGTTGGATAGCCCTGTGAGCCCCAGGGAGCGCAGCTTGAGACGCAGATCCTCGAGCGGTGCAATGAGCGGGGCAAAGGCGAGACGCATCTTGAAGCGCGTAAGCGTGTGCATATTCGCGCCGAAGATGGGGATACGATCCATCTGGTAACGTCCCTCCTCGGGCGTTGACAGCCCGTAGTGCACGGTGAACCCGCCGCGATAGCCCGCCGCACGCGTGATCTCCTCGATCTCCTCGTTGACACGCCCACCGGGGTAGGCGATGTAGTGCATATCGTAGCCAAGCTTTTCCGAGAGGAGGTCATGCGAGTCCGCGATCTCGTGGTGCAGATCGTCGTACGAAGTCAGCTCCGCAAGATTTGCGTGTGTCATCGTGTGGCTCTCAAAGTGGATGAGCCCGGACTCTTTCATCTCGTTGATTTGTTCCCATGTCAGATAGTTCGGATAGGTGTTTGTAAAATCATAGATGAGGAAGATGGTCGCCTTGAATCCGTATTTTTTCAAAATGGGATAGGCGTACTCGTAGTTGTCCGCATAGCCGTCGTCGAATGTGATGATAACGGGCTTTTCGGGCAGGGGCGTTCCGTTTTCGAGGGCATCCATCATCTCGTCGATCGTCATCGTCGTATAGCCCTCGTCAGCGAGATACGCCATCTGCGCCTCGAACTGATCGGGCCAGAGGGTGAGCGGGTTGCCGTTCTTCTCCTCGACCTGATGATAGTTGAGGACGGGGATTCCGGGCGCAGAGTGCATGAGCACGCATGATGTGATGAGAAGCAGTCCGAGGACGGTGAGCAGGGCGAACAGGAGTCGCCTTTGCGAAAATTTCACGTGAATTACCTTCTTGTTATTGCATTAGAATCAATACTGCGACAAGTGTAGCTTATAGCTTGCTTCATGTCAAGCACTCTGTTTCCGTCGTGCTCGATGAAAAGTCTTTGATAAAAATGGAGTTTCGGTCTATAATGCAACAGTAGACTATAGATAAGGGGCGAAGCAATGAATCGAAACGATATGTGCTGGTGTGGCAGCGGTAGGAAATACAAGAAATGTCATGCGGATTTTGATGAGCGGATTGCATCTATCCGCTACGATGTGATCAAGGGGCAGGTGCGTCCGCCGCGCAAGATCATCAATAACGCGGCAGATATTGAGGGGATTCGCCGCGCTGCCGTCATTAACGACGGCGTGCTCGACCTCATGGAGACGCTCGTGCGTCCAGGCGTGGATACGGAGACGCTGGATCGCGCGGCGCATGACTACATTGTCGAGCGCGGCGGCATTCCTGCCTGCCTTGGATTCGAGGGATTCCCGAAGAGCATCTGCACCTCGATCAACAACGTGGTCTGCCACGGTATCCCGTCGAAGAAGGATGTGCTCAAGGAGGGCGATATTGTCAACGTGGACTCGACGGTCATCTACGGCGGCTACTATGCGGATGCCTCGCGCATGTACCTCGTGGGCAAGGTGCCGGCGGCGGCGGAACGGCTTGTGCAGGTGACGAAGGAGTGCATGGAGCGCGGCATTGCGGCAGCGCGCCCGTGGCATTTCCTCGGGGATGTGAGCGCGGCGTGCGGCGATTGGGCGCATGCAAACGGATACTCTGTCGTCACGGCACTCGGCGGACACGGCGTCGGCAAGGACTTCCACATGGAACCGTTCGTTCCGCACGAGGGCGAGGCGGGCACGGGCATGCTCATGGTGCCCGGCATGGTGTTTACGGTCGAACCGATGATCAACGCAGGTGATTACGATGTAACGGTGGACAAAGAGGACGGATGGACGGTGCGGACGAAGGATCATACGCTTTCGGCACAGTGGGAAAAGACCATCCTCATTACGGAGACAGGCGCAGAGGTGCTTTCATCATGACGCATTTCGATCAGCTCGGCGTGTCGGAGACGTTGTGTGCACTGCTCAAAAAGCAGGGCATTACGGAGCCGACACCAGTGCAGGAACAGGCAATTCCGCCCATGCGCGCGGGACGCGATGTCATCGCGCAGGCGCAGACGGGCACGGGCAAGACCCTCGCCTTTCTCCTGCCGCTGCTTGCAAAGATCAAGCCGCAGGGAGCGGCAGCACAGGCACTTGTCATCGCGCCCACGCGCGAGCTTGCCATCCAGATCGCACGCGTTGCGGAGCCGCTCGGCGCAGAGCTTGGCATTGGAACGATCGTCATCTATGGCGGCGCGGATATCGAGCGGCAGAAGGAGAAGCTGCGCCGTCATCCGCAGCTCGTCATCGGCACGCCCGGCCGCCTGCTCGACCATGTGCGGCGTGGGACACTCGCGCTCGGCAGCGTGAACAAGATCGTGCTCGATGAGGCGGATGAGATGCTGAAGATGGGCTTCATCGAGGATGTTGAGACGCTGCTCGATACGGTGGCGCAGGACTACCAGCTCGCGCTCTTCTCCGCGACCCTGCCCGAGCGGATCGTGCGCCTTACGAAGCGGTTCATGACGAACCCCGCGCATATCCGCATTGAGGGAGAGCGGACGACGCTCTCGAATGTCGAGCAGGTCGTGCTCTCCGTCAGCGAGGGGACGAAGCTCGATCGTCTCTGTGCCTCCATCAACGAGGAGGCACCCTATCTCGCGATGGTCTTCTGCGCGACGAAGGAGCGTACGCGTGCCCTCATGATGGAACTCGCACGCCGCGGCTATCTCGTCGATGCGCTCAGCGGCGACCTCACGCAGACGCAGCGCGGGTTTGTCCTGCGGCAGTTCCGCGAGGCAAAGCTGCAGATCCTCTGTGCGACGGACATCGCCGCGCGCGGGCTTGACATCGAGGGGGTGACGCATGTCTACAACTACGATCTGCCGCCGACCGTCACGGACTACATCCACCGCATCGGGCGCACGGGACGTGCAGGCGCGGCGGGGAAGGCGATCACACTCGTTGCGGCGCATCAGCACGAGAAGCTGCGCAAGATGGAGGCCGCACTCAAGGAGCGTCTGCGGCGCACGGCTGTCAAGAAGAAGCCGCGTCCACGTCCCGACGAGGCGGGCGGACAGGCAGCCGTGCAAAAAGGGAGGCAGAAACGGTCTGCGCCGAAAAGCGCAAAGCCAAAGCCACGCAGCAGAAAGTCGGGCAAGACCGTAACAAATATTGGGCGGCGCAGTCGGAAACGATGAACCTCACCGTGTATGCTCCACGCGAACATAGAGTTTCGCTTAGCAGCATTATACGATTGCCGCTCATCCTCCTTTCGAGCTGCGACATCAAAAGTTTTCCCGTGGCAGGAAAACAACGTATTTCGTCGAATCCCTTATAGTGTACAGACAATTCCAAAGAGGAGGCATATTCATGATTGGGATCAAGAATGTCATTGCGATCATCTGCGGGGGTGGCCCTGCGCCCGGCATTAACAGCGTTATCTCGGCGGTGGTCAGCGAGGCAACGCGCCACGGCTGGGATGTGCTCGGCATCTATGACGGTTTCTCGCGCCTCGCACGCGGCGAGAAGAACTACGTCCGCCTCGAGCCCGCCAGCATCAGCCGCATCCACCTCACGGGCGGCTGTATCCTCAAGATGTCGCGCTTCAACCCGACGAAGAAGGAATCCGACCTGCGCACCGTCGTCGAGACCCTGACCGAGCTCGGCGTGACCCACGTCGTCACCATCGGCGGCGACGACACGGCGTTCAGCTCGATGGCGGTCTCCGAGTATGCCCGCAAGATGGGGCGCACGATCAACGTCGTGCACGTCCCGAAGACCATCGACAACGATCTGCCGCTGCCCGAGGGCGTCCCGACGTTCGGCTTCGAGACGGCGCGCGCATTCGGCACGATGGAGATCGAGAACCTCATGGAGGACGCGAGCACGACGAACAACCGCTGGTACTTCACCATCGCCATGGGCCGAACGGCGGGACACCTCGCCCTCGGTATGGGACGCAGCGCGGGTGCGGCGATCACGATCATCCCCGAGGAGTTCGCGCAGGATAAGATTCCTCTGCAGCAGGTCGTCGACGTCATCGTCGGCTCAATCGTAAAGCGCTACCTCACGGGACGCAACTACGGCGTCGCCGTCATTGCAGAGGGCGTCATTGAGAAGATTGCAGAGGAGGACTTTGCAAAGCTCGGCAACGTCGTCACGGACGAGCACGGCCACATCCGCTACAGCGAGCTCGACTTCGGCGAAATCCTGAAGCAGGCGGTGCTCGCCGAGACGAAGAAGCTCGGCATCACGATCTCCATCATCGACAAGGAGATCGGCTACGAGCTGCGCTGCACGGCGCCGATTGCGTACGACATCGACTATTGCCGCTCCCTCGGTTACTCGGCGGTCAAGTTCCTCATGAGCGGCGACTCGGGCGCGATCATCACGATTCAGGACAATCAGGCGGTGCCCATGCGCTTCGATGAGATCCGCGACCCCGAGACGGGCAAGACGAAGGTGCGCAAGGTCAACATCAACTCCGTGCACTACCGCATTGCGCGCGGCTTCATGATGCGCCTCGAGAAGGGCGACCTCGACGATCCGGGACTGGCAAACGCCTACCGCATGACGCACGAGGCGTTCAAGGAGCGCTATGCCTACCTCTTCGACGGCGACGCCGCTGAATAACATACAACGGGAAAACAGTGGAGCAGAAAAATTCTGCTCCATTTTCTATTTTAGCTATTGACGAGAAGCCGCCTTTGCCGTATAATATCGTCTTGTTAGCGCAATGCGCAAGCAAATTTATCGCGGGGTGGAGCAGTCGGTAGCTCGTCGGGCTCATAACCCGAAGGTCACAGGTTCAAGTCCTGTCCCCGCAACCAAATTGCATAGATCTCATGGGTAGGTGGCCGAGTGGTTAAAGGCAACAGACTGTAAATCTGTCATCTTCGGATTACGATGGTTCGAATCCATCCCTGCCCACCACTTTCATCGCGGGGTGGAGCAGTCGGTAGCTCGTCGGGCTCATAACCCGAAGGTCACAGGTTCAAGTCCTGTCCCCGCAACCAAGTCTGTGCGCTGGTGTAGCTCAGTCGGCAGAGCGTATCCTTGGTAAGGATAAGGTCACCAGTTCAATCCTGGTCATCAGCTCCATATAACGGCGGCATAGCTCAGTTGGCTAGAGCATGCGGTTCATACCCGCAGTGTCCGGAGTTCAAATCTCTGTGCCGCCACCATTTTGAAATCTGCCCCCGCTTCGGGGGTTCTTTTATGCTTTTTAGGAGCACTCCGGTGTTTCTTTGAGGAAAATGCGGTCACATACATTGACAGCATTTTCCAAGTATGATAAATTGGTAAGAGTTGTTTCCGATGAAACCAAAGAACGAATGAGGAGAGTTGATATTCATGCGCAACAACATTACGCTGGAGTGCACGGAGTGCCATAGCCGCAACTATCGCACGAACAAGAACAAGAAGAACAATCCGGATCGTCTGGAGTTCAGCAAGTACTGCAAGTTCTGCCGCAAGCACACGCCGCACAAAGAGACGAAGTAAGCGTCCTCTGTCATGGGAAAAATAGTCAAATTCCTGCGGGAAGTCGTCGCAGAGATGAAGAAGGTCTCGTGGTCCACGAAGAAGGAGCTCGTCACCTACACGGGTGTCGTCGGCATTGCCATCGTCGTGGTCTGCGCGCTGATCTGGATCTGTGATACGATTTTTGCGCGTGTGTTTCAGGTCATACTGCATTACTAGACCGGGAGAGGGACATGGCGGATAAGGAAGAACTCTATCTCAGACAGGCAAACCCGCACCGGGCATGGTATGTCATCCACACCTATTCGGGCTATGAGAACAAGGTCAAGGCGAACCTCGAGCGCCTCATGCACTCAGCGAGCATGAGCGAGATGATCTTCAATGTCGTTGTCCCCGTGGAGAACGAGATCGAGATGAAGGACGGCAAGGAAAAGGTCGTCCCGCGCAAGGTGTTCCCCGGCTATGTGCTCGTCGACATGATCGTCGATGAACACTCGTGGTATGTCGTCCGCAACACGACGGGCGTCACGGGCTTTGTCGGCTCGG
Organism: Selenomonas timonae; assembly: GCF_014250475.1. Taxonomy (NCBI): domain Bacteria; kingdom Bacillati; phylum Bacillota; class Negativicutes; order Selenomonadales; family Selenomonadaceae; genus Centipeda; species Centipeda timonae. The sequence goes on from NZ_CP060204.1 coordinate 1,306,381, forward strand.
AGAAGCATCCGATCCCGCTGACGGCGGAGGAGGCGGAGCGCATCCTCTCGGGCTCTGTCGGCGGTGCGCCAAAGCGCCGCACGAAGGTGAGCGTCGGCGACACAGTGCGCATTTCTTCGGGCGCATTCGAGGACTATGCAGGTAAGATCACATCAATTGACTCGTCGGGGCTGCGCGTGCAGGTCGACGTGGAGGGGACGCCCCTCGATGTGGAAATCGATCAGGTCGAACTGATCTAAATAATTTGCACCGAAAGGAGGTGATTTGTCGATGGCAAAGAAGGTTGCGCGTGTCGTAAAACTGCAGGTTCCTGCGGGGAAGGCGACACCGGCTCCTCCGGTAGGTCCTGCGCTTGGTCAGGCGGGCGTGAACATCATGGCGTTCGTCAAGGACTTCAACGAGCGTACGGCGAAGCAGGCGGGGCTCATTATTCCGGTTGAGATCACGGTCTTTGAGGATCGTTCCTTTACCTTTATCACGAAGACCCCTCCGGCAGCAGTTCTGCTGAAGAAGGCGGCGGGCATTGAGAAGGCATCGGGCGAGCCGAACAAGACGAAGGTTGCGACGCTGCCGCGCTCGAAGGCGCGCGAGATCGCCGAGTCCAAGATGCCGGATCTGAACGCTGCGTCGATTGAGGCGGCGACATCCATGATCGAGGGCACTGCCCGCAGCATGGGAATCGTGATCACAGACTAATCTGCGGTCAAACAAGTGGAAGGGCGTATGCCCGCTATGACCACGAAGGGAGAAACAATGGCAAAGTTTGGTAAGAAGTACCAAGACGCTGCGAAGCTCATCGAGAGCGGCAAGCTCTACGCTTCGCAGGAAGCGATGGAACTCGTGAAGAAGACGGCAACTGCCAAGTTCGACGAGACCATCGAGCTGCACGTGCGCCTCGGCGTCGATCCGAAGTATGCGGATCAGCAGGTGCGCGGAGCGCTTGTCCTGCCGAACGGCACGGGCAAGACCCAGCGCGTTCTCGTCTTTGCAAAGGGCGAGAAGGTTGCAGAGGCCGAGGCTGCAGGTGCGGACTTCGTCGGCTCGGACGAGATCGTCCAGAAGATTCAGGGCGGCTGGCTCGACTTCGATGTCGCCGTCGCTACCCCCGACATGATGGGCACGGTCGGCCGTCTCGGTAAGGTGCTTGGTCCCCGCGGACTCATGCCGAACCCGAAGCTCGGCACGGTCACGATGGATCTCAAGAAGGCGATCGGCGAGATCAAGGCAGGTCAGGTGGAGTACCGCACGGACAAGGCGGGCAACATCCACGTTCCCATCGGGAAGGCCTCCTTCGACGCGGACAAGCTCCGCGAGAACTATCAGGCAGTCATCGACACGCTCATCCGCGTGAAGCCGGCGGCGGCAAAGGGGCAGTACATCCGCTCCATCACCGTTGTGGCAACGATGGGACCTGCCGTCCCCGTTGCGCTCAGCTAATCAGCGCATACGGAATTTCCCCGGGCTGTAGACAGCAGGTTTGCGAAAGCATCTAACGACGTAGTCGCCTGCCGAGGCCGGACGTGAATTTGAACATTCATCTCCGGCGGTAGAAGCAGCCGGAGATTTTTCATTCGAAAGAGTAAGAGCCGTCCAGATTGGTGCGGATTTTTGTTTGAGCAAGGAGGAACACCGGACGCGCAGTTAGAGCTGCGTGGAGGATGTTCCGACGCAGCGAGAACGGAAGGACGTGCCAAGATGAACGGCGACAAGAAGGGAGGGAAATGATTACATGGCAGACCATAAGAAAGAAGTCATCGTCGAGAAGCTGAAAGAGCAGCTAGCCTCGGCGAAGGGCGCGGTCTTCACGACGTACAGCGGTCTCACGGTCGCACAGGATACGGAGCTGCGCCGCGAGCTGCGCGCCGCAGGCGTCACCTACCACGTTGTAAAGAACACGATGGTGCGCCGTGCAGCCGATGCACTCGGACTTGAGGGGCTCGACCCGCATCTCGAGGGCACGACGGCGTTCGCGTTCTCGGCAGAGGATGCGGTTGCACCTGCGAAGGTCATCTGCGACTACATCAAGAAGAACAAGCTCGACGACAAGGGGATCCTGTCCGTCAAGGTCGGTACCGTCGAGGGCAAGGTCATCGAGGCGAACGAGGTGCAGGCACTTGCGTCGCTCCCGTCGCGCGAAGAGCTTATTGCAAAGCTCATGGGCAGCATGAATGCGCCGATTACGAACACGGTCAACGTGCTTCAGGGCGTTATCCGCAATGCCGTCTATGTGCTTGATGCAGTCCGTGCGCAGAAGGCGTCCGCATAAAGAATATTCGAAGAGAAATTACACTAATTTTTGGAGGTATATCATGAACAAGGATCAGATTCTGGAAGCCATTGAGAACATGACCGTTCTCGAACTCTCCGAGCTCGTCAAGGCTATGGAAGAGAAGTTCGGTGTCAGCGCTGCTGCACCGGTTGCTGTTGCTGCTGTCGGTGGCGCTGCTCCGGCTGCTGCGGGCGGCGAGGAGAAGACGGAGTTCACGGTCGTTCTCGCATCTGCAGGCGACAAGAAGATCAACGTCATCAAGGCTGTCCGTGAGGCAACGGGTCTCGGACTGAAGGAAGCGAAGGAGCTCGTTGACGGTGCACCGAAGCCGGTCAAGGAGAACATCGCCAAGGCTGAGGCTGAGGAGCTCAAGAAGAAGCTCGAAGAGGCCGGCGCAACGGTCGAGCTGAAGTAATTCAGACGAAATTGACTTTTGGAAACCGCTTTCCTATAAGGGAGGGCGGTTTTTATATTGATGAGCATCCCTCCATCAGAGATTTCTTAGAGAAAAAATATTGAAAGAGAACATATAAATCTAGGAATATGGTCATGTATGTGTTAAGATATCATGCAAATAAACGATAATATCTATAAGATAAGAATACAATCTAATTGGCGGAGGCTCGTGAATCTATGAGGAAACGTAAGAATAAGAAGTGTGAAGGTGTGCAGCGTGTTGGAAGACATACGGCGCGCTTTTTTATTGCGCTCTGTGCTGCAATGCATGTCTGTTCTTTTCCTGCTTCTGCCAAAGAAACAAGTGCAGCGGCCGAGCAGAGTATATGGGTTGCGCGCTATACGTTCTCGGGGGAGAATCCCGTGACGGAGGCGGAACTTGCGGATGTGCTTGCAGCGCATAGGCATAAGGATGCAACGCTCACAGAGCTCGAGGCGCAGGCAGAGGAGGTTACGAAATACCTTCGTTCAAAGGGATATTTTGTTGCCTTTGCCTATCTCGCACCACAGAACTTCAAGGATGGTGTCGTGGACTTCACCATTGTACCGGGGCACTACGATCAGATCATTGTGAACAACGAGTCCTATCTCAAGGAGGAGGCGATCCGACGCGAGATCGGCATTTCTTCCGGTGAGATTGTGAAAAAAAGTACGCTCAATCGCGGTGTCTGGCTGACAAATGATCTTTCACGCGTGGAGGCAAATACGCAGCTGAAGGCAGGCAGCCGGCAGGGGACGACAGATCTTGTCGTCAATGTCAAGAACAAGGGGCATCGTACATGGGGCTATGTCGGGGTTGACAACGGCGGCTACCGCTATACGGGACGCTATCAGTACAGTGCATTCGTCAACTATGCCAGCCCTGCACGCGAGGGCGATCTCCTCTCGGTGGGCGGCGTTCTGTCGAACGGCGGTATGTGGTCGGGCTCAGCCTCCTACTCAACACCGATTGTGAGGCAGGGCGAGCGTGTTGGCGTGAGTTACGCACGCTCACATTACACGCTTGGCGGTGCGTTCTCGGCACTTGACTACACGGGAACGGCGGAGACCCTGAGCGTACACTGGCAGCACAACTTCAAACGCAGCCGCGATGTGAATATGTACGGCACCATCCGCTTCGATATGAAGAGTCTCGACGATGAGGCAAAGAGCATGGCGTACCGCAGCCCGAAGAGCGCGCACAACTGGGTGTTTGGCATAAACGGCGACAGTTTGGATCGCTTTTGGACGGGCGGTAAAAATACGTTCGCGTTGAACTATACGCACGGTGATCTCTCCATTGACGACGAGATTCAGCGCACGTATGATGCTGCGACGGCGCAGACAGCAGGTCAATTCGGCAAGTGGAATCTCGAGCTTACGCGACTGCAGCACGTCAGTGAGCGCGTCTCACTCTATCTGAGCTATCAGCGGCAGTGGGCATCCAAGAATCTGGATTCCTCAGAGAAGATGTCACTCGGCGGGCCGAACGGCGTACGCGCCTATCCCGTCGGCGAGGCATCGGGGGATGACGGCTGGCGTTGGACATCGGAGCTGCGTTGGAATCTGCCGACGCGCGAGGGCGATGAGAATGTATGGCAGCTGATTGCATTCGCCGATGGCGGTCATGTGAATCTCTATCACAACAAGCTGCCGGGCTACACAGGTGTTGCAGGACGCAGCCTTTACGGCGCAGGTGTGGGCGTGAACTGGAGCAATCAGGCAAACTGGGTGGCACGCGCGTACTATGCATGGAAAATTGGGTCGGAGGACGCCGTTTCGGATACGGATCGCAGTGGGCGTTTCTGGTTTCAGATTTATAAATTCTTCTGATGGGGCTATCACCACTGTGTTTTGATTGAAGGGGTATCAATATGAGCATGATGAGAAAGCAGCGGCGTGGACAGATGCGACGCAGTCTGCGCAGCGGTATCGGCATCCTGGCGGCGGGTGCGCTGATGATGGGCGGCATGAATCAGGCAATGGCACTGCCGCAGGGCGGACAGGTTGCGGCAGGTGCGGCAGACATTGCCGCATCACAGGCGGAGATGGCGATTCATCAGGCAACGCAGAATGCCGTCATCAACTGGAACTCGTTCAACATCGGCGCGGGCGAGCGCGTCAATATCTATCAGCCGAATGCCCAGGCAGCTCTGCTGAACCGTGTGCTCGGTGGGAATCCCTCCGAGATCTTCGGCACGCTCTCGGCGAACGGTCGCGTCTTCCTCGTCAACCCTGCGGGCGTTCTCTTTGCGCCCGGCGCACAGGTGGATGCGGGCTCGATTCTCGCCTCGACGATGAACATTACGAATGCGGACTTTATGGCGGGAAAATACGCCTTTGTCGGCACGCCGAGTGACGGCAAGGTAATTAACCGCGCCTCTCTCATTGCGAAAAATGAGGGGACAGTCGCCCTGCTCGGCAAGGATGTCGTGAACGAGGGCGTTATCGTGGCGAAGAAGGGCGCAGCGGTACTCGCGGCGGGCGAAGCCGTGTCGCTCGACTTTAACGGCGACGGCAAGGTCTCGGTCGTCCCGACGAAGGCGGCGATGGAGCAGGCAGTCACGAACAAAGGTCTCGTCGAAGCAGACGGAGGCCTCGTTTTCATGTCCGCAGCGACGGGCGATGCGCTGACGCGCTCGGCGGTCAACCAGGAGGGCATCGTGCGTGCCGCGAGCCTTGACGGTGCAGCGGGAAGCGTGCGCATGACGGCGAATGACGTGCGCCTTGCTTCGGGCAGTGTGACGGATGTGAGCGGCGCGAAAGCCGGCACGGTCGAGATTGGCGGTGGCTGGCAGGGCACGGGCGACCTCACGCACGCACAGAATGTCACGATCGAGCGCGGCGCGGCTCTGCGTGCCGATGCGACGCAGGCAGGCGCATCGGGCGGCACGGTCGCCGTCTGGTCGGACGGTATGACGAAGTTCGCGGGCGAGATCACGGCACGTGGCAAAGGCACGGGCGCGGGCGGCGCCGTCGAGACCTCGGGTGCGAAGGTGCAGATCACGGGACGCGTCGATGCTTCGTCGGCGGCGGGCAAGGCGGGCGAATGGCTCATTGACCCCGGCGACATCGAGGTAAAGACGCGTGCGGCGGGCGATCCCGAAGCCGGCTCTCAGGCGGACGTACAGACCGTCACCAATTCGCTGAACGGCGGCACATCTGTAACCATTCAGACGGCGAACCTCACGGAACAGAACGACAACTCCATCACCGTATCGGATGCAATCACGAAGACGGCGGGCGGCGACGCAACTCTGACGCTCAAGGCGACGGGAAACGTAAATATCAACGCCAATATCACGTCGACGGCGGGTAAGCTCAATGTGGACATCACCTCCGATACGAACCACTATGCAGGCGGTTCGGTCAGCGTCGCGAGCGGAAAGAATATCAAGACGCTCGGCGGCAATGTCAAGGTCGGCGGCGGTCTCGTCGAAGATGGCGTCGGCTTTGCGAACTCGCAGAGTGCGGGTGAGGCGGGCATCATGCTCAACGGTGTCACGATTGATACCACGGACGGCACCACGGCGAGCGGCAATGTCGAACTCGCGGGCAGTACGACAGCGAACGCGGCGGGCGTATCGCTCACGGGCGCGACGATCACGGCGGGCGCGGGCAAGGTCACGCTCGTCGGCAAGTCCACAGGCGGCGGCAAGGGGATCGCCCTCGGGAACATCACGACGCGCTCGGTCGAGCTGCGCACAGATTCCCTCGACCTCACGGGCACGATCACAGGCGACGGCGACCCCGCAGGTACGGCAAAGGTCTGGACGCTTTCGGACGGCGAGACCATCAACTTTGGCACGGGTTCGGGCGGACTTGACCTCGCAGGCGATACGTTCACGAGCACGGGAAAGATTCGAAACTTCAAGAAGAATACGGTCGGCGACGCGAGCAAGGCGGCAAACATCAACGCCGGTGGCGTGACGGCGGGCAGCGATCTCGCCATCGATTCGGGTGCAGGTACGCTGACCGTCGACGGCGCAGTAAACGCCGCAGGTCATGCGCTGACGCTTGGTTCGAAGAATGCGATCGCAGGCGCGGGTGTCATCACGGCAGACGCCCTCAAACTCGATGCAGCAGATGCCACGGTGAACCTCACGGGAACGCATGCCGTCGCAAAGCTCGACGGCAAGGCGAAGGGCTTGACATTTAAGAACAGCGGCGATCTGACCGTTGGCGGTGCAACTGGACTGACAACCGCAGCGGGCGGTGCAGACGTCGAAGTGACGGCGGGCGATCTCACGGTCGGCGCACACGGCATGACGAACGCGGCGGGCGCGATGAAGCTCAAGGCGAGCGGCACGCTCAAGCTCAATGCGAATGCCGAGGTCAAATCGACGGGCGCGGCGGCGACATCGCTTGAAGCGGCGGCGGTCAATTTCGACACGGCGAGCAAGGTATCGACAGCAGGCGGCACAATCAACGTCAAGACGGATGCGCTGACGCTCTCCTCGGGAGCGCAGGGCACTCTTTCGAGTGCAAACGGAAAAGTTACGGTTGAGACGAAAACGTCGGGCAAGACGATGTCCGTCGGTTCTTCGAGTGCCGATGTTCACATGAATGACCTCGATTTCATCAACTCCGGCACGGGCGAAGTCCATCTGGGCAATGCGTCTACTGGCAATGTCGAAATTGCTGCAGCCGACGTCGAGGCACCGCTGACGGTGGAATCGGGCTCGACCATCAAATTCTCAGGCGCAATGACGAACGCAGGCGGAAAGGACACGACGTTCAAGGCAAATACCGTTGACTTTGCTTCGGGTGCGAATCTCGCCTCGGGAGCGGGCACGATGACGATGACGGCGAACAGCGTCACGAACTGGAACGATGCCGCGTTCGCTGATACGAACGGCGCGGGCACGTTCGTGCTGAAGCCCAAGACGGCAGGAAACTTCACCGTCGGCGGCACGGCAGGTCTTGTGACGGATGCAGGCTTTGGAAAACTCAAGGCGGGCAATTTTAAGAACGTCTCCATCGGCGCAAAGGACAATGGCGGCACGGCGACCATCGCGGGCATTTCAGCGGGCAATATGCCTAAGTATACGAGCATCCTGACGCAGGGCAAGATCAATATCACGGGCGCGGTCAACGGTGCGCCGACGGATACGCTCGCGCTCCATGCCGATGCGCCGGGCACGACGCTTGGCGACGGGCTTTCCCAGAGTGCGCCCGTTTCGGTCGGCAACCTGCTGCTCCTCGGCAAAGGCTCGATGGATCTCAGCACGCAGGCGAATGCGATCAAGAATATCGCCGCCGATATGTCGGATGGCAATTTGAAACTTAAGAACAACACCCACATGAAGGTCGCCGTCGTCGAAGACCGCACGGTAAATCCTGCGAAGAACGTCGACGGTCTCAAGACGAAATCGACGGACATCCAGATGGCGGCGGGGCAGAAACTCACGGTCGAAGGAAACCTCAATTCCACGGACGACACGAAGATCGAAGCCGACGATCTCGACCTCGGGAATAACAAGGTCAATGTCGGCAAGAAGCTTACGCTCGAAAAGGCGACAAAGTCGCAGACCATCAACGTCGGCACGGGCACGGGCGACTGGAATATCAACAACGCGAATTATGGTGAGATCAAGATTGGTGGTGCGACGCAGACGGGCAACATCAATATCAAGGGTGCGACGTTCAAGAAGCCGTCGGATATTGAGACGCAGGGCAACGTCAAGATTGAGGGCACGAACAAGGCGGGCGCGGACGGCACGTCCGACATGAAGATCAAGGCGAGCACCGCCACTCTGCCGAACACAGGCGACACGCTCGCCGTCAAGAATCTGGAGCTCGACCTCTCGGGCGGTCTCGATCTCGGAAATGGCAAGATCCTCGGACAGAAGGATGGCAAGGTCAAGACCAGCGGTGTTCCCTCGGGGAAGGATATCTATATCAAGGACGATGCCGCCGGTGTTCCGACCAATGGCTATCGCATTTCCTACAGCACGATCAATGACGTGTTGGACGGATTTGGCGGCTTCGATGTCGCAGGTGAGAAGCATGTCTACTTCTACGGCGGTTCGGTCAAGAAGTCCATCAATGCGTCGGGCAAGCTCGGCGTTGTGGTGGAAGAGAACCTTACGCTGAATGGGGAAGGCGCAAAGCTCACGATCGGTGCAGATCCGACACAGACAGGTCATGCCCCTGCCTCCGTCATCACGGGTGGCTTCACCGTAAAGACCGGCAAGAGCGTCACCGTCAATGGCAAGGGCTCGGGCATCAGCGTCAACACCGCAGGGGCGATCACGCTGGAAAATAACGCCCACTTCAACGTCGCGGGCGACGAAGCGAACGTCCGTCTGCACTCGCGCGGAGGCAAGGTCGTCTTTGGCGACGATGCCGCCCTTGCCATCTCCGGCGGCAAGGCGGATGTGCGGGCAACGGGAACAGAACTCGACCTTGGCGCGCGCGCGAAGATCGACCTCGGCAATGACCGCGAGGGCTATCTCGCCCTCAATGTCGATAAGGTCAATGAAACTGCGGGCGAAGACAATACGACAAACATCACGGGCAGCGGCAGGCTTGACCTCGCTCCGCGCACCACGGGCAGGGCGATGACCGTCGATAACAATGCGTCGGGAGCAGGTCTCCATATCACGGGCGACCAGCTCAACGGAAAGCTCTTTGGCAGTAATTTCGGCGCGCTGAGTCTCGGCAACGAGGCGACGGGCGACGTCACGATCGACGGCATCACGGCGAACAACAGCGTCACGATCCGCACGAAGGATACGAATAAGGTCACCATCGGCACGAACGGCCTGACGGTCGGCGGCAATCGCCGTGTGACGCTCAAGACCGGCTCGATTGAGAACTCGAGCGGTGCGGGCGCGATGGCGGTCGGTACGGGCAGCACCCTGAACCTCTATACGAACAGCATCACGAACCTTATGGACAATAGCGGGGCTGCCACTGTCAACGGCACGGGCACGCTCGGCATCGCGACCTACGACGGCACGAAGACCATCGGTCTCGGCAACACGGCGACGGGCGATCTTCTCCTGCCTGACGCGAAGTTCGGCACGGTGTTCGGTTCGGGGTTCACGCATTACGCCATCGGCAACGGTACGCAGGGCACGATCAACGTGGCAAATTCTTCTCTTGCGAAGGATGTGACACTCCAAGCGGATACGATCAACTTCGCGGGGGATATGACGCTTGCAGCGAACAAGACGCTCGTTGTCAACGCCAAGACAGCGGCGAACCAGACGACGGGCAAGATCAAGACGGATAAACTCGCTCTCCTCGGCGGCAATATTGCGCTCGAAAAGAACAATGAAATTGGCACCCTTGCGGCAGACGTGCTCTCCGTCAAGGTAAAGTCGAATGCGCTGACCATCGGGCAGATCACGACGCCTGCAGGTGCACCTATCGCTTCGCGTACCATCAAGGGCGTGAAGTCGGGCGAAGCTGGCGGTACGGCGGGCGACATCGCGCTGTCCGCCGATGCCATGACCTTTACCGAGGGCGTCGAGGGTAAGGGCAATCTCACTGTACAGCAGGCAAATGCTGCCACGAATTTGAACGTCGGTACGACAGGCACGGGATTGAATCTGCCCGCAAACCTCTTCGGCGGAAATAAAATCAAGGACGGCTTCAAGCATGTTTACCTCGGCCGCGACGATGCGACGGGCGCGACGAATGTCGGCGGCAATCTGAACTTCGTCGATCCGACGACGATTCGTTCAGGGAAAACCGCAGGAACGATGACGGTTGACGGCTCGGCAAACATTCGAACGAATGGCAACGACTTCGCACTCGAATCGAAGGATTTGACGACGGTGGCTGGAAGCTCCGTCGATACGGGCACGGGCGTACTCACGCTCAAGACCGATGCGATGAACTTGAATGGCAAGATGAAGGGCAAGAAGGCGCTCAATATCCTGCCGATCTCGGGTAATCGGGACATCAAGCTCGGCGGCGAAGTGAACGATCCGACGAAGCTTTCCCTGCTCGACAAGTATTTCAACGGCAACAACCGTCAGTTCTGGGAATACGAAGTTGTCAACATCGGCGATCATGGGGGCACCGGACGTCTCTATCAGAGCGGTGTGATCAACATGCCGTTCCGCGTGAACATCCAGCAGGCGGTTTCGAGCGGACAGGGCGGCGTCAACCTTTCGGGCACGATCAATACACACGGTCAGGACTATACCGTCGCCAGTCGTGAAGTCAATCTCGATGATGCGCATATCAATGCGGACGGTGCTGATCGCGATCATGACGGAAATGTCGCCATCCATACGGATAATCTCAACACGGCGAACGGCAGCACGATCACAGGTCACGGCGACGTCTCCTTCGACACCTATACGCCGGGCAAGACGATCAACTTCGGCACGCCCGGCTCGGGCGGCTCCGCCTCCGATCTTACACTTCCGTCCGATATTTTCAGCGGCACAGGTCTTCTGCGGAAGAATCCCGACGGCAAGGGCTTCAAGAAGATTCGCATCGGCGGACAGAACGCGGGCAATGTCAAGGTCGGCAACGTCGACCTGCCCGAGGGGCTTGCCGATGCCGTCGCCATCAAGACGAACGGCGCAGTCACCTCGACAGGCGTCCTGAAGTCCGTGCCGACGCTCGAAGTCGAAGCGAACTCCGTCAATCTCACGGGTCCGAACGAGATCAAGAATCTCGGCAATATCACGTCCGCCACAGGCCTGACCGTCGAGACGAAGGGCGGCACGACGGTCACGGGGGTTATCAAGGGAAATAATGCGCCGATCAATATCACAAACAAAAATGGTGGCAATGTCACGATTGCGCCCGGCGGGAAAATCATCGGCACGGGCACGTCCGATGTCGTCATCGAAGCGCAGGGCGGCGCCTTCAAGAACAAGGGGGGCGCAAACGCCATCAAGACCGCGCCCGGCCAGCGTTATGTCGTGCATACGGAGGACTCTGTCGAGAATGAGATCGACGGGCTTGTATTCCAGTTCCGTAAATACGGCGTGGACTACAGCAATCGCAGTTCTTTCCCCATTCCTGCGGGTCAGAACGCCATGTTCTACAAGTATCAGCCGGAACTCAAGCTGTATTCGACCCGTGCCTATGGCGATGCGAACGGCGCATTCTTTGGCGCGGCATCGGGCTTCCAGATCGTTGATGACGGCAATGCGAAGCGCCGTGCGCTCGACAAGACGGAGGTAGATTACATTCGCGCTCATGTAGGTGATTCGGGGACGCATAGTTTCGGTACGACGGTTCATACGAACGTCAATGCTGATATCAATACAACGAATGGCGAGGTCAAGAAGGCATCGACCGATGTCAATATGCGTTCGGGTGCGCATACCTACGGTTCAGATTCGACCATTCCCAATGAGAAGATCACTTATCAAGGGCACAATGACCTCAACTACAAGATCACAGTCGACTACCGCATCGTGCCGCGCGTCGTCACGGTCACGGGCAAGACCTCGACCGTAAATTACAACGGCAATCCGCACAGCTACACGGGCAACGCGGGGGTCACGTTCTCAAACTTCGCGAACAGCCAGACGGAAAATACAACGGGACTTCTCTCGGGTGCTGTTTCCTATACCCCGATTGCGGATGCGACGAAGACGACGGGCTATGCGCAGGGCGTTGTCCATGCGGGCGAGTACAGTGTTGACCTGAAAAACAGCACGCTCTCCGCGACAAACTACAAATTCAAGTACGTTCCAGGCAAGCTCACGGTGAAGCCCATCGACATCCACTTCACTGCGCCGAGCGGCGAGCGCATTTATGGCACATCGAACGACAACGTGACCATGACGTCGAGCACGACGCATACGGGCACGCTCCTTACGGGCGACAGTTTTGCGAAGTATACAGTCACGGCGGCGGATGGCGGCGGCAACGCCGTCACGGAGCGCACGGGCGTCGGCACTTACACGATGACCTTAAATGGTGCGGCGCTCGCCACGGGAAGCCGCAGCCTTGCGACGGACTACCATATCACGTCCGATCCCGGCACGCTCACGATCAAGAAGCGTCCGCTCACCATTACAGCGGGCGATAAGAGCCGCATCTACGGCGATGCCAATACGACGGCGGGGTATATTAACAACACGGCGAAGGTCAACGTCGCTGCAGCTACCGCGACGACGGGACTTGTGGGCGGCGATGCGATCGACGATGTGACGGAGACGATTGACCCGACGGCGACCGTCACGACGAATGCGGGCACGGCAGGTCTTTGGACAAAGGCAAGCGCGGCACACTTCTCGTCGGGTACGGCAAACAATTACAACATCACCTACGTTGACGGACACTTCAACATAACGAAGCGGCCGCTGACGCTCGTCGCAGGCGACAAGAACCGCATCTACGGCACGGCGAACAGCACCGCAAACTATGTGAACGGCACGAATCTCTTCCGCGTCAAGGCGGGCACGAACCTCGTCAACGGCGATACGGTTTCGACGGTCACGGAGACGATTGATTCGCGTGCGACCGTCACGACGGACGCAGGCACGGCAGGACTCAAGACGAAGATTGCAAATGCCGTCTTCGGCACGGGAAATGCCAATAACTATGACGTTCGCTACGAGGACGGCAATTTCGCCATCACGCCGCGCGACTTGACGCTTCATGCGGGCAGCAAGACGCGCATCTACGGCACGGAGAACTCGACCGCCGTCTATACGGGCGGCACGACAAAGTTCCGTGCCGACGCCGCGACCGCCACGACGGGACTCGTGAACGGTGACGCGGTCGCTGACGTCGATGAATCGACGGACGCCCTCGTTACGACGAACGCCGGCACGGCGGGACTCAAGACGCAGATTACAAATGCACGCCTCGCAGGCAATCGTAAGGCGTCGAACTACAACATCACCTATGTCGACGGTGGGTTTGCCATCACGAAGCGCGACCTCTACATCACGGCGGGTGACAAGAGCCGCGCTTACGGCGCAGCGAACAGTCTGGCGCACTATGTGAACGGCACGCGTCTCGTCAACGTGCGTCCGACAGATGCAGTAAGCGGACTCGTGGGCGGTGATGTGGTTTCTTCCGTTACGGAGACAATCGACCCGACCGCAACGGTTACGACCAACGCAGGTACTACGGGGCTTTGGACACGTTCCTCTGCGGCGCAGTTTGCGTACGGCACAGATGCCAACTACAATATTCACTACGCAGACGGTAGGTTTATCATCACTCCGCGCGAGGTGCTGATCACGGCGGGCAGTGCCTCCCGTGACTACGGTGCACCGAATCCCGCCATAACCGCATACATGATCGAGCGTGGCGACCACACATCGCAGCGCGGTCTGCTCGCGGGCGACGACATCAGCGGCATCACATCGCACTATGATGCGGGTATGAACGCGACGACGCGCGGCGGCATCTATCGGGGCGTGATCCATGTCGATCCTGCTTCCGTTGAAAGTGGCTATGCAGGTGCGTCGGCACGTTCCAACTATCGCTTTAACTACGCACCCGGTAATTTGACGATTGCTATGCGCGGATTTGATATGAGTACGCCCGAGGGGGCTGCCGTAACGACGAGCAGTGCTGCTGCTGCGCAAGTAACGGCGGGAACGACGAACGGTGGAAGCGGCGTGACGACCGCAGCCGTTCCGACTGAGAATCGCACGGGCAGCAATCCGCCCGCCGAGGGAGTAACTGTTCAGATGCCGCAGGATGCGGCACCGACGAACTGGGCAAATCGTGTTGTCGTGACGAATGGCAGCACGCCCGAGGCGCATGATTTCGTCGAGCACAAGGACGGCTCGTTCGGCTTTGACCTCGGCAGGACGCGCGGTGACCGCGGGTTCCATCCTGAGAATCCGGCACACAATACATCTGAGGCAATCCCTGTTCTCTTTACGGATGGCGGATCGCGCGACCTTGACGGCATCTATACGGTCAACTACTCGCCGGATAAGCTGGCGATCAAGCCGTCCTCGAAGAAGGTTGACATTCCGGATCCAAAGGAGATTCGCAATACGTCCGAGCAGGCACTTCGCTTCCTCTATCAGACGGCGGACGGCTCCTTTGAGGTGACGTTTGGCAATGGCATTGTGACGCTCTATCCGCAGGATGAGCCGGCACTCTCGATCATCACAGCAGAGGATCGCAAGGCGGAGCGCGCCGTGCTCTCCTCGGGGCTCCTCACGGCGATTGAAGACCTCGGCGTGACGCCTGTAGAGATTCGCGCCGTCTACATCTTCAATGTATTGGATGGGCAGAGCGAAGAGTAATATGCCGTAATGCAAAGCCTCCTCCGTATCATCGAGGGAGGCTTTTCGCATGAAAAAATATTTGACTTTTTGTCATTTTTGCTCTTGACTTTTTGCTTTTTACCGTGTATATTCAGTATAGATTTTGATTAGCACTCAGTTTTAGAGAGTGCTAACAGAGATTGAAAGGAGAGGAGAGGGGTGAATGTCGGACGATCTGGACGCACGCAAGAGTCAGATCCTGTGGGCGGTCGTCGATGACTACATCGCATCGGCAGAGCCGGTCGGATCGCGGACACTCGCGCAGAAATACAATCTCGGCATCAGCCCTGCCACCATTCGCAATGAGATGGCGGATCTCGAGATGCTCGGCTATCTGGAGCATCCTCACACATCCGCCGGGCGTATCCCTTCATCGAAGGGGTACCGCTTCTACGTCGATGGTTTGCAGCCCGTCGCTCCGGTGACGGATGCTGAGAAAAAGAAGATACGCGATTGGTACCACAGGCGCGTGCGGCGCCTTGACGAGGTGTTTCAGGAGACGGCGCGTCTAATTGCGGACGTGACGCACAATGTTTCGCTTGTGCTCGCACCGCAGGCCGCGCAGTCGACGTTCCGCATGCTGCAGTTCCTGCCTCTCGATCTGAACCACGCGATTGCCGTCCTCATGACGGACGCGGGCTTCGTCGAGAACCGCATTGTCGAGATTCCCGACGGTGCAACATTCGCAGATTTTCAGCGGATGGCGGGGGCGGTCAATCAGGCGTTATCGGGCAAGGCTCTTAGCGCCGTGACGAAGACGGATATGCGCCGCGTGCGCGATGCAATCGGCGATGAGTCGATCTTCGTCGCCGCCGTGGAGGTCATGCACAGGGCGCTCGAAGGGCGCTCGGAGGATCGTCTCTACCTCGGCGGTACGGCACAGCTGCTCGGCAATCCCGAGTTCCAGGATCTCGAGCGCGTCCGTGCGATGCTGCTCGTCCTCGAGCGTGAGGATCTCGTGAAGGATATCCTGCACACGCATGCGGGCGAGGGGCTCGAGGTCACGATTGGGCGCGAGAACAAGAGCAGTACGTTCTGGGACAGCAGTTTTATCACGGCGACCTATCATGTCGACGGCAGGCTGCTCGGGACGATTGCGGTGCTCGGCCCCACGCGCATGGAATACGCGAAGGCGATGCGCATACTCGACTATGTGAACACGAATCTAACAGAGATGATCTATCAGCTGAAATGGTAGGAGAGGTGAACGGCTTGCAGGAGAAGGAAGAGATGACGGCAGAGGAGCAGCCCGTGGAGGATGTAACTGACACGGAGGCGGAATCTGCGGATGTAACCGTGGAAGATGTGCCCGCAGAGGAGGACAAGACGTCCGAACTCGAGGCACAGCTTCAGGAAAAGAACGACCGCATCCTGCGTCTTCAGGCGGATTTTGAAAACTTCCGCCGCCGCACGGCGAAGGAGAAGGAGGAACTTGCGGCCGTTATCACGCAGAATATCCTCACGGATTTCCTGCCGCTCCTCGACAATTTCGAGCGGGCAATGGCGGTGGAACAGACGGATGGGGAGGCGTTCCAAAAGGGCGTGGAGATGATCTTCACGCAGCTGCGCGAGGTGATGGAAAAGCACGGGCTTGAAAACATCGAGGCAGAGGGCGCGCCCTTTGATCCGAATGTGCATCAGGCGGTCATGCGCGTCGAGAATCCCGATGTGGAGGACGGCACGATCACGCAGGTGCTGCAAAAGGGCTATCAGGCCAAGGGCAGGGTCATCCGCCCAGCCATGGTGCAGGTAGCAGGCAACTAAGAATACAACATCTTATAAAGAGTTTTGGAGGAATATAAAATGGCTAAAGTAATTGGTATTGATCTTGGAACGACGAACTCCGTTGTGTCGGTCATGGAGGGCGGAGAGCCCGTCGTTATTACGAACCCTGAGGGCAGCCGCATCACGCCGTCCGTCGTGGGCTTTACGAAGGACGGGCAGCGCCTTGTCGGCCGCCTTGCAAAGAATCAGGCGGTCTCGAACCCCGACCGCACGATCTCGTCGATCAAGCGTCATATGGGTGACCCGAACTATCACGTGACGATTGACGGCAAGAACTACACGCCGCCCGAGATCTCGGCGATGATCCTGCAGAAGCTCAAGAGCGATGCAGAGGCGTATCTCGGCGAGACCGTTACGCAGGCGGTCATCACGGTTCCTGCGTACTTCAACGACAGCCAGCGTCAGGCGACGAAGGACGCGGGCAAGATTGCAGGCCTCGAGGTGCTTCGTATCATCAACGAGCCGACGGCGGCAGCGCTCGCATACGGTCTTGACAAAGATCAGGATGAAACGGTGCTCGTCTTCGACTTGGGCGGCGGCACGTTCGACGTCTCCATCCTCGAGCTGAGTGAAGGCGTCTTCGAGGTCAAGGCGACGAACGGCGATACGATGCTCGGCGGCGACGACTTTGACAAGAAGATCATGGACTGGATGGTCGAGGAGTTCAAGAAGGAGAACGGCATCGACCTCTCGCAGGATAAGATGAGCGCACAGCGTCTCATCGAGGCGGCGGAGAAGGCGAAGATTGAGCTCTCGAGCATGAGCCAGACGAATATCAACCTGCCGTTCATCACGGCGGATGCGACGGGTCCGAAGCATCTCGACCTCACGCTCTCGCGTGCAAAGTTCGATGAGCTGACGGCGGATCTCGTGGAGCGCACGATGGTTCCGACGCGCAAGGCGATGGAGGATGCGGGGCTCTCGAGCAACGAGATCGACAAGATCATTCTCGTCGGCGGTTCGACTCGTATTCCTGCGGTGCAGGATGCGATCCGCAAGATCCTCGGCAAGGAGCCCTCGAAGGGCGTCAACCCGGATGAGTGCGTCTCCATCGGCGCAGCAATCCAGGGCGGCGTGCTCGTCGGCGAGGTCAAGGATGTGCTGCTCCTCGACGTTACGCCGCTCTCGCTCGGCATCGAGACGCTCGGCGGCGTCTGCACGAAGATCATCGACCGCAATACGACCATCCCAACCTCGAAGAGTCAGGTGTTCTCGACTGCAGCGGACAATCAGCCGGGTGTTGAGATCCATGTCCTGCAGGGCGAGCGCGAGATGGCGGCGGGCAACAAGACGCTTGGACGCTTCCAGCTCACGGATATTCCGCCCGCACCGCGCGGCGTGCCCCAGATCGAGGTCAAGTTCGACATCGATGCGAACGGCATTGTCAACGTGTCGGCGAAGGATCTCGGCACGGGCAAGGAGCAGAAGATCACGATTCAGTCCGATAGCGGCATGAGCAAAGAAGACATCGAGCGCATGGTGAAAGAGGCGGAATCGCACGCTGCTGAGGACAAGAAGCAGAAGGAAGCCGTCGATGCGCGCAACGCGGGCGACTCCCTCGTCTATCAGGCGGAGAAGGCGATCAAGGATCTCGGCGAGAACGCAGATCAGGCGCTTGTCTCCAAGACACAGGCTGCCATTGACAAGCTGAAGGAAGCGCTCAAGGGCTCGGATATCGAGGCGATCAAGGCGGCGACCGAAGAGGTGCGTCAGCCCCTCTACGAGCTCTCTGCAGCAGCCTATCAGCAGGCACAGCAGGCGGCGGGTGCCGCAGGTGCAGCGCCGGGCGCAGATGCAAATGCGGGCGCACAGAGCGGCGCGCAGGATGACAATGTTGTCGATGCGGAGTTCACCGAAGTCAAGGATGATAAGAAGTAAGGTGGTATCGTGAGCGAGAAACGCGATTACTACGAAGTCCTGGGCGTCCAAAAGGGCGCCTCGGACGATGAAATCAAAAAAGCATATAAGAAACTCGCGCGCAAGTACCATCCCGATCTCAACCGTGACGACCCTAAGACCGCCGAGGAGAAATTCAAGGAGGTCAATGAGGCGTACGATGTGCTGAAGGATCCGCAGAAGAAGGCGGCGTATGACCAGTTCGGTCACGATGCCTTCGACCCGCGACGCGGGGGCGGCGCCGGAGGGGGGAACCCCTTCGGCGGTGCCGGCGGATTCGGCGGCTTTGACATGGACGACATCTTCGATATGTTCGGCATGGGCGGCGGAAGCCGCCGTGCACGCAGACAGGGTCCCGAACGCGGGGCTGATCTGCGCTATGACCTCGAGATTTCGTTCGAGGAAGCAGCGTTTGGCAAGGAGGTTGAGCTCTCCATCCCGCGTGAGGAGAACTGTCCGACCTGCGGCGGTTCGGGCGCGGCAAAGGGCTCGAGTGCCGAGACCTGTTCGACCTGTCATGGGTCGGGGCAGGAGCAGGTCATGCAGCGGACGATGTTCGGCAGCATGATGACCTCGCGTACGTGCAGCCAGTGCCATGGCACTGGCAAGATCATCAAGAATCCGTGCGGTGACTGCCACGGCACGGGACGCAAGCGCGTCACGAAGACCATCAAGGTCAACATCCCGCGCGGCGTGGACGACGGACAGCGTGTCCGCGTCTCGGGCGGCGGCGAGGCAGGCGTGCGCGGCGGAGCGAACGGTGATCTCTACGTCTACATCTTTATCCGTCCGCATGAGCTCTTTCAGCGACGCGGCAACGATGTCCTCATCGAGATTCCGATCACCTTCGTACAGGCATCGCTCGGTGATACGGTACAGGTGCCGACCCTCGACGGCGCAGTCGACCTCAAGGTGCCTGCGGGCATCCAGACAGGCACGGTGCTGCGCGTCAAAGGCAAGGGCATACCGAATCTGCGCGGCTCCGGACGCGGCGATGAGCACGTCCGCGTCAAGGTCACGACGCCGCAGAAGCTCTCGTCGAAGCAGAAGGAACTCCTCAAGGAGTTTGCTGCGCTCAGCGGGGATGCGGTCAATCCCGAGCAGAAGAGCTTTACTGAGAAATTCAAGGATCTGTTTGCGTAATAGAGCGGCTGCGGCTTCATCTTGCCGCAGCCGCTCCTTTTGTGCATTGACATTGCTTCGTACATTTGTTAGGATAAGCCGTATTGGTTTTGTTTAGGAAAAAAGCGTGTAGGCTTGGAGGGCTGGATGGAAAATGTCTACGCATTAGTCAAGCGTTTCTATCTGGCGCATGGGCGTGCGAATATCTTTGTGGCGCACACGCTTGTCGAGCGCTATCTTCGCGCGGCAGCATGGCGCGGGCGGAGCAATGAGGATCTCTGTGCGGACTGGTACTGCATCGAGGATTTTCTCACGGTCGTTCAGCGGCGCGATGATTCGCTTGCGCGGCTCTTCATCCGCATCGACTACCTTGCGCTCTTCTTCCGCTATGCGGATGCGCATATTGACCGACGTCCGCTCAAGCGACACGCAGAGGATTATTTTGCGCGCATGCGCGCCTTTCTGACCTATCTCGAGGATACGGGCGACTATGACATCGACATCGGCGAGCTGGATGCCGATCTTGAGATGTTCTACATCACGGGGCGGTTCCGCTTGCCGGAGCGCGTCACCTGGGAGGAGATCGAGGGGCTGACGATCGAGGATATCGAGGAGGACGAGCGGATCGAGATGGAGGAGCTGAATATTCAGCTCAATGATCTCCTGCACCGCATCGGCGAGTATTTCCGGTGTTCCGCCTATCAGCTCGACATCGGCCGTGCGGCGACGATCTACACGGGCGGCCTCTACGATATGAACGAGTACGAACACGCGAGCGAGGAGGAAAAGGAAACCTTCTGGCTGCGGTTCTGGGACTATTTTTTCTTCGACTATCATCTCATTGCGACGGATGAGACGCCGATTGCGCACTACAGCGAGCATATGTGGAAGAAGCTCGGCTACGATGACCGCGAGATCATCGGCGATCTGCTGGCGGCGCGCTTTGCCGTACTCGCCGTGACGGAGGAGTACGACGATCACGTTGTCTGCCGCGATATTCTGCGCGATGAGGAGGTCGTGCTGCCGCATCCGGATATTCCGGGCTCGCTTTCAAAGAGCATTCTCTTCGGGCATATCTGCGACGAGGGGATGATGATGCTCAATTACATCACGGCAATCTCGGCGAGCAAGCGTCTGCAGAAGCGGATTGGCGACACGATTCAGCGCGAGTACAAGCTCTTCCGCATGCAGGCGCCTGAGGCAACGATGGACGATTTCCTCGAACGGGAAGCGGCGCTCGTGCGCCATACGATCCACGTCCTCTCGACGCTCGCGCAGCTCGATGTGCTGCCGCGCCGTCTGCTGCCGGCTGCCATTCCCCGCACGATCGACCCGCATGTGTGCGCAGAGGAACTCGGCGCACTTCAGATCATTGCGGACAAGATCGGCTTTAGCCGTCACTCACAGGTGCTTATGTGCGAGCTGTTTCTGGACTACGCGCAGTCCGATCTTGCGCGTGCACAGACAGCGGAGACGCTGACGGCAACGATATTCCTTTTTGCGGAGATCAATGATATCGACCTTTCGCCGATCACGGAGCTCTATCATGTGCTCGGTTCGGATCAGAAAACGGTGCGTGCTGCTCTTGCGCGCATGCGTACGGCGCTGCACTGTGTGACCTACGATCCCCGTTACCTCGGGGAGGAGGGCTTTGTGACGATGCTCTACAGCGTTGTTCACGGAGCAGCGAGTTTTTAAGGAAGCATTGCTTTCTTGGAGAGGAGGCTTTTATGGAACAGGATTCGCGTGTACGGCCGATGAGCCGTGAGGAAAATGCCGCCTATCGTGGGGTGACGGTGGACGAGAGCGGCGCAGAGCCGCACGGGGAAGAGGGACAGGCGTGGGGCTCTGCGTACGGCGGTGCTCCGCACAGCTCCGTGCGCTATATCCGCATTGGCGGTGTGTCGCGGCGTCCCTCGCTCCTTACGAGCCTCCTCTGGGCGCTCGGCCTCGGGGCACTGCTTGCGCTCTTCATCTTTGTTGCGCTGCCTGCGATTGCGATGATTATCGTCGGCGTCCTCGTGCTCGGCGCAATCGTCAGCCTCATCGGGCGCGGTCGGATCCTTTCGTGGGTCATGCGGCGGTTGTATGGACGGTGAGACGGAAAATTTCCAAAAATGAACGGCGGGGCTTTACAAAAGTCCCGCTTTGTGCTATACTTCAAGAAATTCATTTGAAATCTGGAAAGAGTGGGTGGAAGCCCACTCTTTCATTGCGTATGAGAAGAGGGAGAGCATGAGCGCGAAGATCGAGGAGCGCGTTGAGGAGATTGTGCGCGGTCTCCTGACCACTGTGCCGGAGTTAGAGCTGGTCGATGTCGAGTATGTGCGCGAGCGTGACTACTATCTGCGTGTCTACATCGACAAGGAGGGCGGAATCGATATCGATGACTGCCAGGCACTGAGCGAGCGGTTGGAGGCGATTCTCGACCGCGAGGACTTCATCCCCGATACCTATATTTTGGAGGTGTCCTCGCCGGGGATCGACCGCGTGCTGCGCAAGCCGCGCGATTTCGAGCGCGAACGCGGCAAGCAGGTCGATGTGACGCTCTATGCGCCCTTTGATGGAAAGAAACAGTGGACGGGCGCACTCACGGACTGCGACGGCAAGATACTGACCCTTGACGGCGGGATTCAAATCCCCATGGAACAGGTCTCACAGATACGTCTGCATATCGACTTTTAGGGAGGATTGGGTTTTGGCAAGAAAAAGCACCAAGGAGACGAACGGCGGAAAGGAGTTTCTGCAGACATTGCAGGAGCTTGCGTACGAGAAGGGCATCGATGAGGAAAAGCTCTTCCAGACCATTGAGGCGGCGCTGATCTCGGCATATAAGCGCAATTTCAGCTGCTCGGATCAAAACGTTCGCATCTCTCTGTCGCGTGAGACGGGCGCATTTCACGTCTTTGCCCGCAAGACGGTTGTCGAGGAGGTTGAGAGTGACATCACGGACATCTCCCTCGAACAGGCGCGTGCCATCAATCCGGACTACGATGTCGATGATGTGGTCGAGATCGAGATGACCCCTGCGAACTTCGGACGAATTGCGGCGCAGACGGCGAAGCAGGTCGTCATGCAGCGCCTGCGTGAGGCGGAGCGCAGCAATGTCTATGACGAGTACAAGGATCGCTCAGCGGATATCGTCACGGGCATTGTGCAGCGTGTCGAGGGGCGCAACGTGTTCGTCGACATCGGGCGTGCAGAGGCGCTGCTCATGGCGACGGAGCAGCTGCCGACGGAGGAATACAACTACGGCGACACGCTACGCGCCTATATCATCGAGGTGAAGAGTACGGCGCGCGGTCCGCAGATCATGCTTTCTCGCACGCATCCGGGGCTCCTCAAGAAGCTCTTCGAGCTGCAGGTGCCTGAGATGCAGGAGGGCGTGGTCGAGATCAAGTCGATTGCACGCGAGGCGGGCAGCCGCTCGAAGGTGGCCGTCTACTCGTCTGAGGAGCGCGTCGATCCGATCGGCGCCTGTGTCGGCCCACACTATATGCGCGTACAGGCAGTGGTCGACGAACTCGCGGGCGAGAAGATCGACATTGTGAAATGGAGCGATGATCCCGCGACCTACATTGCGAACTCACTGAACCCCGCCAAGGTGATCTCGGTCGCCGTAAATGAGGTAGAGAAGGTCTCACGTGTGATCGTTCCGGACTACCAGCTCTCGCTTGCCATCGGCAAAGAGGGGCAGAACGCTCGCCTCGCGGCAAAGCTGACGGGCTGGAAGATCGACATCAAGAGCGAGTCACAGGCAGCGGAGCTGATGGCGGAGGAAGCGGCGGAAGATACCGCTGTGGAGGAGCCCGCCGAAGAGGAGGCATAATGGCAGAGGCGAGACAGCCCGAGCGGCTGTGCGTCGGCTGCCGTACACTGCATCCGAAGCGTGAACTCCTGCGCATTGTAAAGAGTCCTGACGGGATGGTCGCCATTGACCCGACGGGCAAGAGCCCCGGGCGTGGTGCATATCTCTGTCCCTCGCCCGAATGCCTCCGCAAGGCGCGCAGACAGAACGGCCTATCGTGGTCGTTCAAGGGGCGGGTTGTCCCGGCCGTCTATGACGCACTTGAGGAGATTGTGCAGCACGAGGAGGATGGGACATGAACGCAGGGATAGAGCAGCGCGCAATGAACCTCCTCAGCATGGCGGCACGCGCACGGCGCATCCTATCCGGTGCGTTCGTTGTGGAAGAGGCACTGAAGCGCAAGCAGGGTACATATCTCTTGCTCGCAGTTGATGCTTCGGAGGAGACCAAGGCGAAATTTACCCGCATGGCGGCGCAGCTGAATGTGCCATCGGCGGAATTACTGACTATGCAGCAGCTCGGGCACTGTCTCGGTAAGGAGTATCGTGCGGTTGCTGTGCTGATAGATAGAGGATTTGCGGACAGGCTCAGTGCCTATTTGCAGGATATACCGACGGGGGTGGATTGATGTCAGAATCGAAATACAGAATCACCGATTTGGCAAAGGAATTCAAGACGGACAAAGATACCATTATTGATATTCTCAAGAGCAAGAACTACAAAGTAAAGAATATGTTC
Source organism: Selenomonas timonae (assembly GCF_014250475.1). Lineage (NCBI taxonomy): Bacteria > Bacillati > Bacillota > Negativicutes > Selenomonadales > Selenomonadaceae > Centipeda > Centipeda timonae. The sequence goes on from NZ_CP060204.1 coordinate 1,330,655, forward strand.
AGTGCAGTCGGTGAAGAGGAGCGTGCGGCGGTCAAGGCTGAGCTCGGCCGCACGGCAAAACCCGTACGCAAGGAATCCCTGCAGAGCAAATCCCCCGCTCCGAAGGCTGCCGAGCGTCCGGCAAAGAAAGAGAAGGAAAAGCGTCCTGCTGCAGCTTCTGCACCGGCAGCGGAAAAACCCGCAGCGGAGCAGAGTGCCCCGCCGGCAGCTGCTGAGAAGGCGGCGCCGCAGCCGCCCGCAGCCGAGGAGAAACCCGTGCTGCGCGCGCGCACGAAGACACCCGGCATTGTGATCGTGCGTCAGGCACCCTCCAAGACGCGTGCGGAGAGCTCTGACCGTCCCCGTTCGTCCGGCGGTGGATCGGGGAGACCTGGTGATCGTCCCGCACGTCCTGCGGGCGGACGCGGTGGCGCACGTCCCGGAGCACCGGCAGCGGCGATTCCGCCACCGCCCGCGACAGAGGGGCGCAGCGACAATCGACGTCGGCGCGGCGGCGATAACAACGCCGCCGGCGGTGACCGTAGCCGCGGCGGACGCGGCGGTGCACGTCGTGACCGCGAGGAGCACACAGATCTGCGTCAGGCAGAGCGCAGCCGCGGCGGTGCGCGCAAGGGACGCAAGGGGCGCGCAGCAGCGCCCGCGCCCGCAGTGAAAGCGGAGATTGCGCGTCCGAAGCACATCAAGCTGCCGGAGACCATTGCCGTCAAGGATCTCGCGTCCAAGATGAGCTATACGGCGTCTGACATCATCAAGAAGCTCATGCTCATGGGCGTCATGGCGAGCATCAATCAGGAGATCGACTACGATACGGCATCCCTCGTTGCAGCAGAGTTCGGCGTGACAACGGAGGAGCTGCCGCCGGATGTCGATCCGACGCTGATCCCGGAGATCGAGGACGATCCGAAGACACTCAAGGATCGCCCGCCGGTCGTCACCGTCATGGGTCACGTCGATCACGGCAAGACCTCGCTGCTTGATGCGATCCGCAATACCTCCGTCAGCTCGCACGAGGCGGGTGGCATCACGCAGCACATCGGCGCCTATCAGGTCGTCTGCCAAGGCAAGAAGATCGTCTTCCTCGATACGCCGGGTCATGAGGCGTTCACGGCGATGCGTGCACGCGGTGCACAGATTACGGACGTGGCGATTCTCGTCGTTGCGGCGGATGACGGGGTTATGCCGCAGACCGTCGAGGCAATCGATCACGCGAAGTCGGCGCAGGTGCCCATCATCATTGCAATCAACAAGATTGACAAGCCGGGCGCAAATCCTGACCGCGTCAAGCAGGAGCTCATGGAGTATGGGCTGGTCTCCGAGGAATACGGCGGCGACACGATCATGGTGCCCGTCTCGGCAAAGCAGCGCATCGGCATCGACGACCTGCTCGAGAACATCCTGCTCGTTGCCGAGGTCGAGGAACTAAAGGCAAACCCGAACCGCGAGGCACGCGGCGTCATCATCGAGGCAAAGCTCGACAAGGGACGCGGCTCTGTCGCAACGGTGCTCGTTCAGAGCGGCACGCTCCGCATCGGCGACTCCATCGTCGTCGGTACGGCATATGGTCACGTCCGCGCGATGATCAACGATCGCGGCGACAACGTGAAAAAGGCGGGTCCCTCCATGCCTGTGGAGATCCTCGGTCTGAACGATGTGCCGTCGGCGGGCGACATCCTCGCCGCCGTCGATGAGAAGCAGGCGCGCTCGATTGCAGAGGCACGCCTCGGCAACCAGCGCCGCGACCTCATCAAGTCGAAGAGCGTTTCGCTTGACGCGCTCTTCCAGCAGATTCAGCAGGGCGACATCAAGGATCTCAACATCGTCGTCAAGGCGGACGTGCAGGGCTCGGTTGAGGCACTCAACTCGGCGCTGCTCGGCCTCAACAAGAACGACGAAGTGCGCGTCAACATCGTCCACTCGGGCGTCGGCGCGGTCAGCGAGTCGGACATCATGCTCGCAACGGCATCGAAGGCAATCGTCATTGCGTTCAACGTTCGTCCGGATGCAAATGCGCGCCGTCTCGCCGACACGGAGGATGTGGACATCCGCACCTACCGCGTCATCTACGACGCGCTGAACGATGTCAAGGACGCGATGAGCGGCATGCTCAAGCCGAAGTACAAGGAGGTCATTCAGGGACGCGTCGAGATTCGTCAGGTCATGCGCTTCTCCAAGGCGCTGGTCGCGGGCTCATACGTCCTCGAGGGCAAGATTCACAACAACTCGAAGATCCGCATCCTGCGCGACAACGTCGAGCTTTTCGACGGGGAGATCGATTCCCTGCGCCGCTTCAAGGATGAGGTGAAGGAGGTCGCCGCCGGTTACGAGTGCGGTATCTCCATCGTCGATTTCCGCGATTTCCAGGAGGGCGACATCATCGAGGCATACACGATGGAGGAGATCGAGACCTCCATTGCCGAGGCGAACAAGGCGGCAGAGCAGAAGCGCGAGGCGCAGGCTGCTGCGGCTGCAGCAGCGGCAGCGGCGGAAGAAAACGCCGAGTAAATACTTGTGTGATACAGAGGTGCAGTCCATCGTCCCGCCGTGCGGGGCGGAGGGCTGTGCCCCTTTGTATAGAGAGAGGAGGCGTACCTTGGCAAAGGTTCGCGTTGAAAAACTACAGGAACTCATCAAACAGGAAGTCAGCGACATCATTTTCAACGAACTGAAAGATCCGCGCATCGGTTTTGTGACCGTGACCTCCGTCGCGTGCACGGAGGATCTGCGCGAGGCGAAGATCTACGTCAGCGTCATGGGGGACGAGAAGAAGGCGCGCGACACGCTGTACGGGCTCGAGAGCTCGCTCGGCTTTGTGCGGCGCGAGGTCGGAAAGCGCATCCGCCTGCGCTTCACGCCCGAGATCAGCTTTGCGCTCGACACCTCGCTGAACTACAGCGACCACATTCAGAGGCTGCTGAACGAGATTCACGAGGATAAGCCCGCAGGGGAAAAGGGGGAGGACGCATGAAGATCACATTGGACGAAGCCGCAAAGATCATTGGCGATGCGCAGACCATCATCCTCACCTCGCACATTCGACCCGATGGGGACTCCATCGGCTCGACGCTTGGGCTCATGCACTATCTGAGAGCGCAGGGCAAGGACGCGCGCGTCCTGATTGACGATGACCTGCCGCGCATCTTCAAGGTGCTGCCGGGGCTTGAGATGATCGAGCGCCCTGCAGAGGGCGTGCGCTATACCGCTGATCTCCTCATCGTCTGCGATGTCGAGCTGAAGCGTACAGGAAATGTTGTTTCCTCCGTGGATGCAGTGCGCGTGCTGAACATCGACCATCATGTGACGAATGACGAGGAGGCAGAGTACCTCTATCTGAATCCGGACTACGCCGCAACCTGCGAGATCATGCACGACCTGATCGGCGCGATGGGCGGCACGTTCTCGCTCGATGTTGCGACCTGCCTCTATACGGGCATGGCGACTGATACGGGCTTCTTCCGCTTCTCGAATACGACGCCGCATACGATGCGCGCGGCGGCCGATCTCATCGAGGTGGGTGTAAAGCCGAATATCATCTCCGTTGCAATGGAGCTCAAATCCTACGATGAGGTCATGGCACAGGTGCGCGCGATCCGCAACCTCGAGATGTTCCATGACGGCATGGTTGCGGCGGTCTTCATCGACGAGGAAAAGGCGAAGGAAGTCACGACGACGGAGGGGCTGCTCGACAAGCTGCGCGTGATCGAGGGGACGCAGGTCGTCTTCTTCATGAAGTGGCTCGAGAAGGATACGTATCGCGTCAGCATGCGCTCGAAGGGCACGAATGTCTCGCGCATCGCGCAGGGATTCGGCGGCGGCGGGCACGTCCGCGCGGCGGGCTGCACGATTTACGCGCCCTTTGACGAGGCGAAGAAAAAGATCCTCGCGGCAATCGGGGAGGAGCTGAACCGTTAAGACGTGGACGGATTTATCAACGTATTAAAACCCACAGGGCTTTCGTCGCACGATGTCATCGACATTGTGCGGCGTATTTTTAAGCAGAAGCGCGTGGGGCATGCGGGCACGCTCGATCCAGCGGCGGCGGGCATCCTGCCCCTTGCACTCGGACGCGCGGCGCGCCTCGTGGAGTATATGGAGGGGGCGGACAAGTCCTATCGCGCGGAGATTGCGTTTGGATATGCGACGGATACGGGGGATGTGTATGGCGAAGTGATCGAGAGTGTCCCGCATCCGACACTGCCCACGGAGGAGGAGATGCGCGCCGTGCTTGCGCGCTTTGTCGGGGAGATCCAGCAGCGTCCGCCCGCCTACTCCGCGATCAAGATCGGCGGACAGCGTGCCTACGATCTTGCGCGTCAGGGCGCAGAGGTGGAGATTGAGGCGCGCACGGTTACGATTCACCGTCTGGAACTTGTGCATGTCGATGCCGTACGTCGACGCATTCTTATCGATGTGGACTGCGCGAAGGGGACATATATCCGCTCGCTTTGCACGGATATCGGCACGGCGCTCGGACTGCCCGCGACCATGCACTTCCTCCTGCGTACACGCGTCGGCGGCTTTGTGCTCGCGGATTCGTATACGCTTGAGGAACTTGCGGAGGTGCGGGAGACAGCTCTGTGTGCTCCTGACACTGCCCTCGATCTGCCTGTGTATGAGCTCGCCCCGCAGCGCGTGAAGGCGTTCTACAGCGGGCTTTCGACCTCGGAGCGGCGCATGGAGCTTGCCGAGGGCTGCTACCGTGTGTATGCTGAGGGCGTTTTTCTGGGCATCGGCCATTATGATGCGGCGGCGCAGGAGATGTACCCCGCAAAGGCATTTCCGCCGGTGTGAATGAAATATTGGACTGTTGCTATGGCGACAGTCCTTTTGTTTTGAGAAATTCATTCTCTATGCTATAATGGCAGGAATGACAGAAGGAGGAACACATACATGAAGATAGATGACGTAATACACGGCTTTCGCCTCGTTCGCTTGGAGGAAATCGCAGAAGCAGAAGGGCGTGCGTATACATTTGTGCACGAGAAGACGGGCGCGCGGCTCTTCTTCCTTGAGACGGCGGACGACAACAAGGTTTTTTCGATCAGTTTCCGCACGCCGCCCGTCGATGATACGGGTGTGGCACACATTGTCGAGCACTCCGTGCTCTGCGGCTCGCGCAAATATCCGTTGAAGGAGCCGTTCGTCGAGCTTGTGAAGGGCTCGCTCAACACTTTCCTCAACGCAATGACATTCCCCGACAAGACGATGTATCCCGTCGCGAGCCGCAATGACCGTGATTTTCAGAATCTCATGGACGTGTACCTCGATGCGGTCTTCTACCCCGCGATGCGCACGAATCCGCAGGTGCTCATGCAGGAGGGCTGGCATTACGAGCTGGACGATGCAGACGCGCCTCTGCGCTACAGCGGCGTTGTCTACAACGAGATGAAGGGCGCGCTCTCGGCGCCCGATGATCTCCTCGGCAGCCGCATCATGGCGGCGCTCTATCCCGATACGACGTATGGCTGCGAGTCGGGCGGTGACCCCGATGCGATCCCCGGGCTCACGCAGGAGATGTTCCTCGACTTCCACGCGCGCTACTATCACCCGTCGAACAGCTATATCTACCTCTACGGAGACCTCGATATCGAGGAGAAGCTTGCCTACCTCGACAGTGCGTACCTTTCGCATTTCGAGCGGATTCCCGTACCTTCGCGCATCGACCGTCAGCAGCCGTTTGCGGGGCAGGTCAAAGCGGAGTATTTCTATCCCATCGGGACGGAGGAGCCACTCGAGGAGAACAGCTTCCTCTCGCTGAACTGGGTAATTGGCGACACGAGCGACCGCAAGCGCGTCATGGCACTGCAGATCCTCGATCATGCACTTCTCAGGATGCAGGGCGCGCCGCTGCGTCAGGCACTCATCGACGCGGGGCTCGGGCGCGATGTCGACTCGAACTACGAGAGCGACGTGCTGCAGCCGTTTTTCAGCATTGTTGTGAGCAAGTCGGAGACGGGGCGTGCGGATGAATTCGTGCGCGTTGTAAAGGAGACACTGCGGAAACTCGCGGACGGTGGTCTGGATCATACACTCGTACAGGCATCGCTCAATACGCTCGAGTTCCGTCTGCGCGAGTCGGACTTCGGCTCCTCGCCGAAGGGACTCATTTACGGAATCCGTATGATGAAGACATGGCTCTACGATGGCACGCCCGAGGACTATCTGCGCTATGAGGATGTCCTCGCTGCACTCAAGGAGGGACTGGAAAGCGGCTACTTCGAGCAGGTGATTCGGGAATCCTTCCTCGAAAATCCGCATGAGGCGCTTGTGACGCTCACCCCGAGCCGCACCCTTGGCGCGGAGCGCGAGGTGGCGCAGGAGAAGATTCTCGCGGAGAAAAAGGCTGCAATGTCTGCGGATGAGATTGCGGCGGTTATGGACTCCTGCGCGGCACTGCGGGCGGCACAGGAGGAACCGGACACGGAGGAGGCGCTTGCGTCGATTCCGATTCTCGCGCGCTCCGATATCCGAAAGGAAGCGGAGCAGCTGCCGCTCGATGTGCGCGACTGCGCGGGGACGAAGGTGCTGTTCTCCGATCTTGAGACGAACGGCATTGTCTATCTGAATTTCTACTTCCCGATGTCGGCGGTTGCGCAGGAGGATCTGCCCTATGCCTATCTCCTCGCGGAGATGTTCGGTGCGGTCGATACCGCGCGGCACAGCTACGCCGAGCTCGCCATGCTCCGCAGCCTCTATACGGGCGGCATCGGGGCGGACATTGTCGCTTATACGCGCGCGGGTGAGCCGGACTCCCTCGCACCGCGTTTCAAGCTACGCGCGAAGGTGCTGAAGGAAAATCTGCCGCGCCTTTTCGATCTGCTCGCAGAGATCATGACGGAGAGCGATTTCTCGGGCGCAAAGCGCATCCGCGAGATCGTGGACGAGGAAAAGACGGGTATGGAGCTCTCGCTCCAGCGTGCGGCGAATCAGGTTGTTGCCGCGCGCATTGCGGGCTATCTGATGCCCTCGGGTTGCTATACTGAGGTCGGCGGTCTGCCGTTCCACGATTTCCTGCGCACATTCAAGGACGATTTCGCGGCACGCCATGAGGAGATGCAGGCGGCATTTGCGCGGATTATCCCGCAGATCTTCAACCGCAACGACCTCATGGTGAGCATCACGGCACCTGCGGCGGACTATGAGACAGTTGCAACGGGGCTCGCGGATTTCCAGTCGAAGCTGTCGGGTGCAGAATTCCCCGTAGCGTCGTACACATGGGAGATTGCCGCGCGCAACGAGGGGCTGATGACGCAGAGCCGCGTGCAGTATGTGGCGAAGGGCGCGAATTTCATCAAGCTCGGCTACAGCTATACGGGTGTTCTACGCGTGCTTGAGACACTTCTGCGCTATGATTATTTCTGGACGCGCATCCGCGTGCAAGGCGGCGCGTATGGGGCGATGACGCAGTTCAACCGCAACGGCTTTATGGTATTCGCCTCCTACCGCGACCCGAATCTTGCGGAGACATTCGCCGTACTTGATGAGACGCCAGACTATGTGCGCACATTCGATGTGTCCGACCGTGAGATGGACAAGTTCATCATTGGCACGATGAGCAATGTAGATGCACCGCTGACATCGCAGATGAAGGGCGATATGGCGGCAACGTTCCATCTGCGCGGCATCACGTGGGAGGATCGCCAGCGTGCGCGTGAGGAGATTCTCACGGCACAGCAGGCGGATGTGCGTGCGCTTGCGGATATGATCGAGGCGGCGATGCGTGCGGATGTGCGCTGCGTGCTCGGCGGCGAGGAGAAGATCCGCGCAAATGAGGCGCTCTTCGGCGGGATTCGCCCTGCGTTGCGAACCTAAAATTTTTTGACTTTTCACGCCGCGCGTGGGATAATAGCAGAAGACGAATTTGAAGGGGGAACCTGCCATGAAAAAGATAATTTTCCGTGGAGCGGGCGTTGCCATCATTACGCCGTTTACGGAGACGGGCGTGAACTATCCCGAACTTGGACGCATCATTGAGGATCAGATTGCGGGCGGAACGGATGCCATCATCATCACGGGTACGACGGGCGAGTCTGCAACGATGACGGATGCGGAGCACCGTGAGGCGATTCGTTTTACGGTGGAGCAGGTGAAGGGGCGCATTCCCGTCGTGGCGGGCACGGGCTCGAATGAGACTGCCTACGCCGTCGAACTCTCGCAGTATGCGGAGCAGGTCGGCGCGGACGCGCTGCTCCTCGTGACGCCGTACTACAATAAGTGTACGCAGAATGGTCTCGTTGCGCACTATACGAAGATCGCGGACAGCGTCAATATCCCTGCGATTCTCTATAATGTGCCCTCACGCACAGGTGTGAATATCAAGACGGAGACATACGTTGCGCTCGCAAAGCATCCGCGTATTGTTGCGGTGAAGGAGGCGAGCGGTGATCTCTCGGCAATCCTGCGCCTGCGCGCGGCGGTCGGCGATGAGCTGGCGGTCTACTCGGGCAACGACGACCAGATTGTGCCCATCCTCTCGCTCGGCGGTCTGGGGGTGATCTCCGTTCTGTCGAATGTTGCACCGCGTGCGACCCATGACATCTGTCAGCACTACTTTGATGGAAATACAGCGGAGGCAGCGCGACTCCAGATCGCATACTCTGATCTCATCGATGCGCTCTTCTGCGAGGTCAATCCGATCCCCGTCAAGACGGCAATGCGCCGCCTGGGCTACGATGCGGGCTCCCTGCGCATGCCGCTCTCGGAGATGGAACCGGCGAATGCGGCGAAGCTCGACGCAGCATTGCGGGCACATGGTCTGCTGAAATAAAATATTTGACATAGACCCTCATTTCATGTAAGATATGCAAAACATATGAAATGAGGGTGATTTAGTATGAATTTGAAAACATATCTTTTGGGTGCCGTGCTTCTCGGCGCTTCCGCGCTGGGACTTACAGGCTGCGGCGGCTCTGATGCAGCAGGCACGCAGAATGTGTGGCGTGTCGGTACGGATGCAAGCTATGCGCCGTTCGGTTTTCAGGACGAGAAGTCGTATGAGTATGTCGGCTTTGACATCGACATCATCCGCGCGATTGCAGAGGCGCAGGGGCATGAGGTCACGATCAAGAATCTCAATTTTGACGGGCTGATTCCTGCACTGCAGACGGGCGATCTCGACATCGCCATCTCCGACATGACGATCAACGAGGATCGTGCAAGGACGGTGGACTTCACGGACTCGTACTATCGGGCGGGGCTGAGCATGGTCGTGCGCGCGGATGAAACGCGCATCAACAGCTTTGACGATCTGAAGGGGCTGCGCGTCGGTGTGACGATTGGATCGACGGGCGCGGAGGTGGCGCGCGGGATTCCAAACGCCGATCTGCATGAGTTCAGCACGATCTCGGATGCCTTCCTCGATCTCTACAACGGAGGGGTCGATGCGGTCGTGAACGATACGCCCGTCGATGAGTACTATGTTGAGAACAAGGGCAAGGGCATCGCGAAGGTTGTGCCCGCGCAGATCAATCAGGAGGATTTGGGCATCGCTGTCAAAAAAGGAAATGCGGAGCTGCTTGGACAGCTGAATGCGGGACTGCGCACAATCAAGGAGAACGGCAAATATGCCGAGATCTACCGCAAGTGGTTTGGGAAGGAGCCGCCGACGGAGTGAAGTGGGGTGCATTGCGTGAGGAGACAGGAGATTGAATGTAATTGAGGAGCGCCTTGCGGCGCAGGATCTGATCGTGCTGGACGGCGCGTTTGCAACGGAGCTTGAGGCGCGCGGCTTTTCCGTGAATGATGCACTGTGGTCGGCAAAGGCTCTCTTTGAGCGTCCCGACCTCGTGCGCGATGTTCATCTCGACTATCTGCGTGCGGGGGCGGACGTCGTTACGAGCGCGAGCTATCAGGCAACCGTCGAAGGCTTTATGAAGCGCGGCTTCTCTGAGGCGGAGGCTGCGGCGCTCCTTCAGAAGTCCGTGCATCTGGCGCAGGAAGCGCGCGATCTCTATCTCGCTGAGCGCGGCACGCATGACCCCGCACCGCTCGTTGCGGCGTCGGTCGGCCCCTATGGGGCATATCTCGCGGACGGCTCGGAGTATCGCGGCGACTATGATGTTGACGAGGATGCGCTTACGGAATTTCATGCAGGGCGCCTCCGACTCCTCACTGCGGCGCAGCCGGATCTGCTCGCCTGTGAGACACTGCCGTGCCTGAACGAGGCGCGCGCCATTGTGCGCGCCCTGCGTGCCGAGAAGATTCGCATCCCTGCATGGTTCTCGTTTTCCTGCCGTGATGCGGCACATATCAGTGACGGGACGGAGATCGCGGAATGTGCACGCTTCCTAGACGGCGTACCGGAGGCTGCAGCGATTGGGCTGAACTGCACGGCACCGCAGTATGTGGAGGAGCTGATTCGGACGATCCGTCAGGAAACAGCGAAACCTATCATCGTCTATCCAAACTCCGGTGAAAGTTACGATGCATCGGATAAGACATGGCACGGTGCTGCGGAGGACTTCGGCGCACTTGCGTGCCGCTGGCGCAGTGCAGGGGCACGACTCATCGGCGGCTGCTGCAGAACATCGCCGCGCGAGATTGTGGAGATTTCCACATGGGCAAAGAATGCAGAGTGAGGTGACGAAGATGGAGAAGGGGCGTTCAACGGTCGACCTTCCGCGTGCGGAGCGCGCCATGCACGAATTCCTCACGGCTGTCGGCGTCGATCTTACGGCGCAGGGGATGGAGGAGACACCTGCGCGCGCAGCGCAGCTCTACGCAGAGCTCTTTGCAGGGCTGCATGAGGAGGTCGGGGAACTCTGGGCGGATGTGATGACGGAGGAGATGGATGGCCTCATTGCCGTGCGTACGATTCCGTTTCACTCCATCTGTGAACATCATCTGCTTCCGTTCTTTGGGACGGCACATATTGTCTATTGCCCGCACGCAGGACGCGTGGCGGGCTTTGGCGTTTTCACGCGGCTCGTTGACCGCATGGCGCGCCGTCCCCAAATTCAGGAGCGTCTGACCTCGGATATTGCAGATGAAATCGAGCGCGGGCTCGACGCGGAGGGCGTGCTCGTCGTTGTCGACGCACAGCAGCTCTGCATGACGATGCGCGGTGCACGCGCGCACGGCACACGGACGACAACCTCCGCCTGCCGGGGCGTGTTTCTTGCAGATCCGGTGATGGCGATGCAGGCTTGGCAGATGCTTGGTATTGTACATGATACGGAGTCTTGCTGATGGGGCATAGGTGAGTGGAATGATAGCAGAGAGAACATATCTCTTTCGTGACGGGAAGGAACTGCGGCTTGGTGCGCGGACACTCGTCATGGGGATTCTGAACGTGACGCCGGATTCGTTTTCAGACGGCGGGAAGTGGAATCGACGGGACGATGCCCTGCGCCATATGGAGGAGATGGTGCGGGACGGCGCGGACATCATCGACATCGGTGCGGAGTCGAGCCGCCCGGGCTTCGTGCCGATGAGTGCTGCGGAGGAAATCGAACGGCTTCTTCCGTTTCTCGAAGCCGTTCTGCCGGAGTGCCCTGTGCCCGTCTCTGTGGACACGTTCAAGGCAGACACGGCGCGTGCGGCGCTTCGTGCGGGGGCGCATCTGCTGAACGATATCTGGGGCTTGCAGTATACAGAGGAGCCGGGGGCAATGGCGCAGGCAGCGGCAGAGGCGGATGTGCCCGTCGTCGTTATGCACAATCAGAACGGGACGGCGTATGATGGGGATGTGATTGCCGCCATGCGCGGCTTTTTCCTGCGTTCGTTTGAGATTGCGGATGCGGCGGGGCTTTCCCGTGAGAATATCATCCTCGATCCCGGCATCGGCTTCGGCAAGACGGCGGCACAGAATATGCACGTTATGCGGCGAATGGATGAGCTCATCTCATACGATGGCGTCGATTATCCCGTCCTCCTTGGGGCGAGCCGCAAGAGCTTCATCGGGGCGGCGCTCGATCTGCCCGTGGAGGAGCGCATGGAGGCGACGGGGGCGGCGTGTGTTCTCGGCATCATGCGCGGTGCGTCCATTGTGCGTGTGCACGATGTGAAGCCGATTGCACGCATGTGTCGGATGACGGACGCGATACTGGGAGCTTGATATGGACAAAATTTTTTTGCGCGGCATGACATTTGCGGCGGCACACGGCGTATTGCCGCATGAGCACGGGGTGCGCCAGCGTTTCATCGTGGATGCGGAGCTCCTGCTCGATTTGCATGGTGCAGGTGTGCACGACAATCTTGCGGAGACGGTGAACTATGCCGAGGTCTACGAGATCGTGCGCAAGACCATCGAGGGCGAGACGAAGAAGCTGATCGAATCGCTCGCCGAGGACATCGCGGGTAGGGTGCTTGCTGCGTTCTCCACGATTCAGAGCATCCGCATTACCGTACACAAGCCGGCGGCGCCCATTCCAGGGATCTTTTCGGACGTGGGTGTCTCCATCACGCGGGAGCGCGAAGAGCCGTGAGACGGACTGCCTATATCGGGCTTGGAGCAAATCTCGGCGATCGCGGGGAGACGATGCGTGCGGCATTACGGCGCGTGGCGGAGCTTCCTTCTGTAAATGTGGAGCGAGTCTCTGCGTTCTACGAAACGCCGCCGTGGGGTAAGACCGATCAGCCTCCCTTTCTCAATGCGGCGGCGCGCATTGCGTTTGACGGTACGCCGTATGAGCTTCTTGCCGGTTTCCAACGGATTGAGCAGGAGCTCGGGCGTGTGCGTTATGAGCACTGGGGTGCGCGCACGATCGACCTCGACATCCTGCATATCGAGGGGCTGACCTGTGCGGATGAAGCACTGAGCCTGCCGCATCCCTATCTGACGGAGCGCGCCTTTGTGCTTGTACCTCTCTATGAGATTGCGCCGGAGCTCTGTATTCATGAAAAATCCATCGTCTCATATTATGATGAAATCGACCGTACGGGCATTGTACGTGCACCAGAGCTCTCCGCGCCGTATCCGCTCATGCTTATCGCCGCTAGCGACGCGGCAGGCGGCATCGGGCGAAACGGACAGCTGCTCACGCACTGCGCAGCGGATATGGCATATTTTCGCGAGATGACGATGGGCGGCATTGTCATCATGGGGCGGCGCACAATGGAGAGCCTGCCCGCACGGCGCGCGCTTGAGGGGCGGGAGAACATCGTCCTCTCGCGTACGATGGAGCGGGCGGATGGCTTTCAGATTGTCCGAGACCTCGCGGAGCTGTGGACGCTGCTCGGACGGCTCGTGTACGATGCGGAGCGTCCGATTTTTGCAATCGGCGGTGAGGAATGCTATCGTCTGCTCCTGCCCTATGTGCATCGCGCGTATGTGACGTGTCTTGCGGGGACGTATGAGGCGGATGTCTTTTTGCCGCCGCTGACGGACTTTGTGCGTACAGGATGTCGGCGCAGAGAAGACTGTATTTTTGAAATTTACGAGAGAGTTTAGCATGGCAAAGGAAATCTTTCACAACGACTGGCAGGAACTTCTCGCCGATGAGATGGCACAGCCGTACTATCGCGAACTGCGGCAGTTTCTCATCGAGGAGTACCGGACGAAGCGCATCTATCCCGATATGTTTGCGATCTTCAATGCGCTGCACTACACGAGCTTTGCGGATACGAAGGTCGTTATTCTCGGACAGGATCCGTATCATGGGGACGGACAGGCGCATGGACTGTCGTTCTCCGTGCAGGTTGGCATCGATCCGCCGCCGTCGCTGCTCAACATCTACAAGGAACTGCAGGATGATCTCAGCATTGCGCCACCAGCACATGGATGCCTTATCCCGTGGGCAAGGCAGGGCGTACTCCTTCTCAACACCGTACTCACCGTGCGTGCTCATACAGCGGCGTCTCATGCGGGGCATGGCTGGGAGCGGTTCACCGATCACATCATCCGCCTCCTTGGTGCGCGTGAGCGTCCGCTCGCCTTTATCCTCTGGGGCAGCCCCGCCCGGAGGAAGCGCAGCCTCATCACGAATCCACGCCACCTCATCATCGAATCGCCGCATCCAAGCCCTCTTTCGGCGCATCGCGGCTTTTTCGGCAGCCGCCCCTTCTCGCGCGTCAACGATTTTCTCGTGCAGGCGGGCGAGACTCCGATCACATGGCAGCTGCCGCCGGCGGAGGAGATTGAGGCGTAATATTGATACATACATAGGAGAAATATCATGAAAATCCCATCGTTACGAAACATCTGTGCGCTTGGTCTCGTCGCCTGTCTCGGCGGCTGCGGTTCGCCTGCAGTATCCTCGGCGGAGATGCCGCACGAGATCGTGCAGGAGCATATACCGACGGACGGTCAGAAGGAAATCTATCTCGCGGGTGGCTGCTTCTGGGGAACGGAGCTGTATACGAGCCTCGTGTACGGCGTCGTCTCGGCAGAGAGCGGCTATGCGAACGGTGCGACCTCGCATCCGTCCTACCGCGAAGTGTGCAGCGGCAGCGGTCATGCGGAGACGGTGCATATCGTCTACGATCCCGCAAAGGTCAGCCTCGATCAACTGCTCCTTGCTTTCTATGACTCCATCGATCCGACGGCGAAGGATCGGCAGGGCAACGACATCGGACGTCAGTATCGCTCGGGCATCTACTACGTACCGAATGCAGACGGCAGTGAGAGTGCCGATGCCGCCGTGATCCGCAGCTCGCTTGACGCCCTGCAGCAGCGCATTGGAAAGCCGATTGCGATTGAGATGGGGCCGATTGTGAACTTCTACCGCGCCGAGGACGATCATCAGGAATACCTCGTGAAGAATCCGAACGGATACTGCCATATCTCGCCCGCACTCATCGCGCAGATGCGTGAAAAGCGTGCGGCGGCGGAGCGGGCAGCAGCGGCGAAACCCACACGCACATTTGAAAAACCATCGGACGAGGAGCTGAAGGCACGTCTGACGGGAATGCAGTACGCCGTCACGCAGCAGAAGGCGACGGAGCCCGCTTTCCGCAACGAATACGATCATGAATTCCGTGAGGGCATCTACTGCGACATCACGACAGGCGAGCCGCTCTTCATCTCTGCGGACAAATACGACTCGGGCTGTGGCTGGCCGGCGTTCTCACGCCCCATCGACAGCGCTCTCATCGCCGAGCATGAGGATCGCTCCTACGGCATGGTGCGCACGGAGGTCACGGCCGCGGGCAGCGGCGCGCATCTCGGACACGTATTTGACGATGGCCCTGCTGCGACGGGCGGTCTGCGCTACTGCATCAACAGCGCCTCTCTGCGCTTCATCCCAAAGGAGGACATGGAGGCGGAGGGCTATGGTGACTATCTCTATCTGTTGGAAAAATAAATTTGAAAAAGTACTGGGATGTGAGAGAATTCGTAAAATATCTATTTCTCGTATTGACAAGCACTTCTTCCAGTGTTATCTTTAGCAAAGTGTTTTGAGAAAACTTTATAGGAATTGGATCAGGTATCGAGAGATTTAATAGAAAATCCGGTAAAGGAGTATCTCCATAAGCCGGAGCGGTCCCGCCACTGTATCAGTGAGTAAGCCTGCATGGAAATGCACTGTCATTTCCGAGAACGTCACTGGGGGAATTCCCTTGGGAAGGCGCAGGTCTGCGATGAACTGGAGCCAGGAGAACTGCCTGATTGACAATCGCCGTTTGACCTGCGAGTGATGGGGATGGGGATTTGCGTGCTGTTACGCCGCTTTGAGCCCCTTTGATTGAGAGCCTATGAGCCCTTTTCTGCTGTTGCAGGAAGGGGCTTTTCGTTTTCCTCTATACCTAAAAGTTTTCAAAATATGATTATGGTGCATGGAGAGCACTTCACAAGAAAGGTGACAAAGGATATGACAAGAGAGAAGAAGTGGACACTGGCGGTGCTTGCGGCATTTGCGGGAGTAAGTTTTGTTGGAACGGCATATGCCGCAGAAAGTGCAGATGCCCCATCCGAGGAGACACACGCGCTTACCGATACGGTGGTTACGGCACAGCGCCGTGAGAAGCGCGATCTCGACACGCCGGCAACGACAACGATCATCACGGCGAAGGAAATCGAGAAGGCCGGCTACCGCAACGTATTCGAAGCCATCGACCAGCAGATCGGATCAACGAGCACATCCTACGGCGAGGCGGGGCAGGACTTCGGGCTTGCTGCGGGGCGTCTCACATTACGCGGCTATGACCGCGGAACCCTCGTCATGGTGAACGG
The DNA here is from genome assembly GCF_014250475.1 of Selenomonas timonae. Lineage (NCBI taxonomy): Bacteria > Bacillati > Bacillota > Negativicutes > Selenomonadales > Selenomonadaceae > Centipeda > Centipeda timonae. Next base: position 1,346,763 of record NZ_CP060204.1, read on the forward strand.
CGTTCCAATGAATCTCAAGAACTATCCGAGCACGGAAAACATTCCGGCAAATATGGTCGAGCGCATTGAGATTGTTAAGGGCGCGGCGTCAACGCTTTACGGTGCTGAGGCGATGGGCGGTGTCGTCAATATCATTATGAAGCAGCCAAAGCCGGAAGAATCAGAGTTCCAACTCAGCCAAACCGTCGGAAATTATTTCAAGAAAAGTGAGGCAACCTATACAGGTGACCGTATCATCGTGGATGTGAGTCGCGAATGGTCGAAGGATCTCCCGCACTCCAACGGGTTTGGCATTGATAAGATTTCCTGGGTTGACTGGTGGGTCGGCAAGGGAAAAAAGAGCCGTGTTGGCGTGATTGCGCAGCTGACAGATGAACTCTCCCTCAACTACAATTATATGGAGGGAGATATTACACGCGGCGGGGTTCAATACAAGAAATCAGGGAATAGTCTTGTTCCGACGGGGACAAAGTACAACTACCGCTACAATGACCTCCGCCATACGGCAAGCCTTGTCTATCAGGGCAAGGATAATGGAATTCATGCTGTTCTCGGCTACAACTATCGCAAGGTTGACGGATATGACTATATTGCGAACAGCAAGGGGAAAAGCAATGCAGTGATGGACGGGCAAATCCTTGATGTACAGAAAAACTGGCAGCTCGGTAAAGACTCGGTGGTGCTGGGATATTCCTACAAACGCGAGGCATATGATGCTACCACGCCGGATACTAAGAGGTTTCGTGATTCGGCAGTGCGTACGAGCAACTCGCTCTATACGTCCTATTCCAAGCAATTCACGCCGCAGTTTAACCTGACGCTCGGTCTGCGCGGAGAATTTATCAACGACCCCGAGGAGGATCAGCGCGTCTTTATGCCGCAGTTCCAGACGAACTATCAGTTTGACCGCAATACAGCGTGGTATATCAATATCGGCAAGGCATTCCAGATGCCGACGGTAGATGACAGTTTCCGTTATAAGAATTTCAATCCGACGGGCTTAAAACCTGAGAGTGGCTGGACCTATGAGACAGGCGTCAAGATTCGGCGTGGAAACGATACGTGGAAAGCCGCAGTCTATCATATGGATATGAAGAATAAGATCGGATGGCGGTATGATGCAGGAACAGAGCAGCATTATGCAGTCAATACAGGACAGTTTCGCAATACGGGAATTGAGCTTGAGTATGCAAAGCGGTTTAATGATACATGGAGTCTGACACTGGGCGGAAGTGTGTCCAATCCGGAGATACAGAATCCGCAGGGTACGAACAATGCATGGGTGCAGGATGCAGGCCGTCTGCAGGGTCTTGTACGTCTCGACTATCAGATGGCAAAATGGCAGGGGAATCTGAACCTCAAATATCTTGGCGATCGTGAGTACATTGCGCAAAAACTCGGCGCTGCGCAGGATGTGCCCGATAAGATTCAGCTCAACATGAATGTCATCTACACGGCGGGCAAGGATGACACAGTGTCGCTCGGCATCTACAATCTGCTCAATCGTGAAAACTACTCCAACCGCTATGGCAATCTCGATCTTTCGAGGAACTTCCGCCTGACCTATACGCATGCGTTCTAAGAAATTACAGCTCTGCACGCTTCTCTTCCTCCTCATCGCAGTCGCTTTTGTCGGTGGCTGTGGAGGAGAGCAGGAGAAGGCGGCAGAGCATTCTGTGTTCTATCGCGGAACAGACGGCATGGGCGTGGAGGTCGTTTTGCCGGAGAAGCCTCAACGTGTTGTCTCGCTTGGGCTTGCGACAGATGAGATCCTCCTCGCCATTGCTCCACCCGAACAGATTGCGGCGCTCACGGCCTACGCGGATGATCCCGGGCTCTCCTCGATGACGGAGGCGGCAAAGGCGGTTCCCGTGAAGCTCAAAGATCGGAGTCCGGAGCGCGTCCTTGCACTTCATCCCGATCTCGTCTTTACCACGGACGGTGTGCCGAAGGAGCTCGTGGAGAGTCTACGCGATCTTGGGTTGACGGTCTATGCCTCGCGCACGCCGAAGCGTGTCGAGGGGATCTTTACACGCATTGAGGAGATCGGAAGGCTCGTCGGACAGGAGGAGAATGCTGCCGCACTCATCGCCGAGAAGCGTGCACGCCTCGCAGATGTGGAGCGTCGTGTTGGGGACATCCCCGAGGAGGAGCACCCCATTGTCGTCGCGTTTGCGTTCAGCGGCGTGTTCGGGCAGAAGGACGGGCTCTTTGACGATATGTGCCGCCATGCCTCGCTGCGCAACGGTGCCGCAATGGTCGGTCTGACAGCAGACACGCCCGTTTCGATGGAGCAGATTGTTGCGCTCGACCCTGACGTTTTTTTACTGCCGACATGGAGTGCAGAGGGGGAAAAGACGGAGGAGTTCCGTGCAAAGCTGCGCAGCGATCCGCTCTTCATGCATGTGAAGGCTGTGCGGGAGAACCACCTCTATACCGTGCCCGATACCTACCGCTATAGTGCGGGGCAGAATGCGATTGAGTGCGTCTATGAGCTGTCGCGCGCGGTGTACCCCGAGCGCTTTGCAGACGTGAAGTAGGGCGATGAAGATGAATCCGCTGCGCATGATGGTACTGAGCCTCACGGGGGCATGCAATCTCGCATGTCGCTATTGCTACGCATCGGAGCAGGACGCGCGCACAATGTCATGGGACACGGCACGACGTGCCGTTGATCTTGCAGCGGAGGGCGGCGGTCCTTTCATCCTCCAGTTCTCGGGCGGTGAGCCGCTGCTCGCACTGCCGCTCCTCGTGCAGATTGCGGACTATATTCGCGGGAATCGCATACGGGCGCGCATGGATATTCAGACGAACGGGACGCTCATCTCCGATGAGGCTGCGGATGTTCTCTGCGATGCGGGAATTGGTGTCGGTGTCAGCCTCGACGGCAGACCCGATGTGCACGATGCGCTCCGACGTTTTCCAGACGGGCGCGGGACATCCTCTGCTGTGATTACGGGGATACAGCGCCTCACGGCGCGCGGGAAGGAGATTGGACTGACCACAGTCGTTACAGCTGAGAATGTGGCGGCGCTCCCCGGTGTCATTGAGATGGCATACTATCTCGGCAATGTGCGCATAGTTGGCTTTGACCTTCTGCGCGGACAGGGGCGCGGTGTCAGTGTGAGACCTGCGCGGGAGGAAGATGTTGCCCTTGCGATGGAGCGTGTCTTTGCACTGTGCAGGAAGCTCGAGCGGCTTACCGGTCGACACATTGTCATCGCACAGGCAGAGCAGGCATCATGCCTTGCCCAGCGCACGGACGGCGGATTCTCCCACTGTCATGCAATGAGCGGCGCGGGCGTTCATGTCGATGCGCTTGGGCGCATCTATGCGTGCTCCTCCTTTGTCGGCGATGAACGCTTTTTGCTCGGCGATGTCGCGCATGGCATTGATGCGCGTCGGCAGGAAGAACTGGCGCATGAAATGCAGCGGACAATGGCGTTTTGCTGCACCTGTACGGATTTCCTCCGCTGCGGCGGCGCGTGCTATGCGCGCATGACGGGAGAGCATGCCATCTGCACGGCGGAGTGCGCGCTTAAACGCGCGGCGATCAAGGAAGCCACATCTAATTAACAACAAGGACTACACGAATGAAAACGAAAGCAATATACCCGTTTACGGCGATTGTCGGACAGGAGGAGATGAAGACTGCGCTCCTCCTCAGTATCATCATGCCCACGCTTGGGGGCGTGCTGATTAAGGGGGAGAAGGGCACGGCGAAATCCACCGCCGTGCGTGCCGCTGCGGCGCTCCTGCCCTATCTTCACGCAGTGCGAGGCTGTGCCTGTCACTGCGATCCGTCCGTCCCCGAGCTCTACTGCGATGCCTGTTGCCGGCGCGCGGCGGAGGGATCGATCACCGCAGAGGAGATGCCGATGCGCGTGGTGGAACTTCCCGTCAGTGCGACCGAGGATCGCGTGGTCGGGACGCTCGACATGGAGGCGGCGATTCAGCACGGGCGCAAGGAGTTCGAGCCGGGCATTCTGGCGGCGGCGAACCGTAACATCCTCTATGTGGATGAGATCAATCTGCTCGAGGATCACATTGTGGACATTCTCCTCGACTCTGCAGCAATGGGCGTGAATACCGTCGAGCGCGAGGGGATTTCCTATGTGCATCCCGCGCGCTTCGTGCTCGTCGGTACGATGAATCCAGAGGAGGGGGATATTCGTCCGCAGCTGCTTGACCGCTTTGCGCTCTCGGTCACGGTTGCGGGGGAGGCTGCCCCTGAGACCCGCGTCGAGGTCATCCGTCGGCGAATCGCCTACGAGCGCGATCCCGATGCCTTTACCGCCGCTTACACAGGGGCGCAGGAGAAGCTGCGCGCGCAGATTATCGAAGCGCGTGACCGTATCGCCTCTGTGGAGGTGCCGGATGCCGCGCTTGATCTGGCGGCGCAGATCTCGCTTGCGCTTGGCGTCGACGGGCATCGTGCCGACATCACGCTCATCAAGGCGGGGATTGCACACGCCGCGCTCGTGGGGCGCACGACGGTCACGGCCGAGGACTTGCAGCGCGTGAGTCGCCTCGTTCTCGCGCATCGCCTGCGCCGTCGCCCCTTCGAGGAGGGGGCGGCCGATTGGAGCGCCGTGGATGAAATTCTTGGAGCGGCACTGTGAATACGCCGCATTTCCCGCTGACTGCTATTGTCGGGCAGGAGTCTGTAAAGCGTGCGCTCATGGCGGCACTCGTCAATCCGCGCGCGGGCGGTCTCCTGATCTCGGGCACGCGCGGCACGGCAAAGTCCGTACTCGTTCGTGCGGCGACTCCCTTTACGCAGACGGGGCGCATTGTGGAGCTCCCGCTCGGTGCGTCCGAGGATATGGTCTTCGGGACGATTGATGTGGAGGCGGCTCTGCAGCACGGCACGCGCCGTCTGCGTCGTGGGATTCTGCATCGTGCCCGCAATACCGTGCTCTACATGGACGAGGTCAATCTCCTGCGCGAGGATCTGCTTGCCGCCGTACTCCGCTGTGCGGCGGACGGACTGCTTCGCCTCGAGCGCGACGGGCTTTCGTATACCGAGGCCATTTCCTATACGCCGATCGGCACGATGGATCCCGCAGAGGGGGCACTTCGTCTTGCGCTCTTGGATTCCTTCGGCATGTTTGCGGCGATGGACGAGGAGCAGGATGCAGGCCTGCGGCGCGAGATCGTGGCGCGCGTTCTTGCCTACGAGCGCGACCCGCTGGCATTCTGTTCCGCCTATGCCGCGCAGGAGGCGGAACTTTTGGAGCAGATTCGCAATGCGCGCAATCGTCTGCCTGCAGTTGAGGCGCCGTCTGCGATCCTACATTTTGCAGCGGCATGTGTCCTGCGGGCGCGCTGTGCCGGAAATCATGCGGAGATTTATTTGATTGAGGCGGCGCGCGCCCTTGCGGCGCTTGCAGGACGGGACTATGTATTGCCCGCAGACGTGGAGGAGGCGGCGGCGTTTGTGCTCGTGCACCGCATGAGCCGCCCGCGTGAGGAGGAGCAGTCACACGTACCGCAGGAAAATCGTGAGGGCGATGATCTGCCCGATGTCTCCGCGCCCTCCTCGGCGGAGGCCGGGAGCGGAGCGGGGGCGTCGGAGACGCAGCAGGAGGGAGAGGACGCGGGTGCGTCCTCCGAGGAGATGCCGAGCGCCGATGATGAGCGTGTCGCTGCGCCGCTTGAAAATATCATGGCGAGCCTCTCACTCCTCCATATGAAGATGCGCGTGCAGGGCGGCAAGAGCGGCAGACGGGATATTGTGCAGCTGCGCACGGCGAGTGGACGGTGTCTGCGCACGGAGCTGCCGCATGGCGATGCGCATCCTGACCTCGCTCTCGCGGCAACCCTGCGCGCAGCTGCGCCGCATCAGTGCCGTCGAAGGGAAGCACAGGCGGTTGTGATCCGCACGGAGGATGTGCGCGTCTGGGTGCGTGCGCAGCGCTCGGCGGCAAACATCCTCTTCCTTGTCGATGCCAGCGGCTCGATGGGGGCACGCGAGCGCATGCGCACGGTCAAGGGCGCGATCCTCGCCCTCCTGCAGGAGGCGTATCAAAAGCGCGACCGCGTGGGGCTCATCGCCTTTCGGCGTGAGCGTGCGGAGACATTGCTGCCGATGACGCGCAGCGTGGAGCTTGCGGAGAAGCTGCTGCGCGACCTGCCGACGGGCGGGCGCACGCCGCTCGCCGAGGGGCTTGCCCATGCATGGAAGACCGTGCGCGAACTCGAGCATAGAGGTGCAGAGAAGACTGTGCTCATCCTGATTACGGATGGGCGTACAAATCCCGTGCGCAATGGGGGTGATGCCGTGCAGCGCGCGCTGCGTGCGGCGGAGGAGCTCGCGGGGACGGATGCGCTCACGCTTGTACTCGACACGGAGCGCGCCATGCCGCGCGTCGGCATTGCACCCGAGATCGCGCGGCGCATGAGGGCGCGCTATTACACCTTGGAGCAGCTGACGGCAGAGGGCGTGCTCGAGATTGTTCGCACATCGCGCAGAATGCAGGAGTAACCCTGCAGCAAAGGAGCAGAAGATGAAGATTGCAGTCTATACGAATATCCTGCGCGTTCGCGTGCTCGCACGCCGTTGCGCCGCACAGCTGAAAGATCCTGCGGTATCCGTGTGTCCAGCAGACGGGGTGGCTGACTGGGAGCAGGTGCGCGCGGAGGCGGATCTGCATCTCTTCCTCTGGATGGGGACGGGGCTGGACAATGCCTTTTTGAAAAAGGCTTCGCACTTCCTTCAGCAGCGCCGCATTCCGCATCTGATCGTCGTGGACAATGCAGAGCATGACAAGGTGAGCTGCGGCTTTTCCGAGGAGCAGATTCAGACGGCGTGGTCATACTTTCGTTATGACGGCGAGGAGAATATGCGGAATCTCTTCCTCTGGCTCGGCGCTGAGTTCGGACGTCTCCCTGTGCATGCGGAGCCGCCAGCTGCGCTCGCGTGGAACGGCGTCTATCATCCGGACTGGGTAGGGAATCCCGAGGATGCGGCGGGCTATCTCGCCGCGCACTACGATGCGGGGCGCCCGACCGTCGGCGTGATCTTCTACCGCTCGGAGTGGATTACGGGGGATTTCACCTATCATGCGGCACTCGTCCGCGCCATCGAGGCGGCGGGGATGAATGCGATCGCCGTCTTCTCGAACTCGTATCGGGACGAGCGCGTGGAGTCTCCGACGCTGATGGAGGCGATCGAGAAATATTTCTGCCCACGCGGGCAGTGCATTGTCGACGTGATCGTCAGCACGATGAAGTTCTCCATCAAGGCAGGTGGTACGCGCATCGAGGATCTCTGCGAACTCGGTGTCCCCATACTCGAGGCGTATACGGTGCTCGCGCCGAAGGAGGAGTGGGAGCGCTCTCCCGCAGGGCTCGACCCGATGGAGGTCTCGATGAGCGTCGCAATGCCCGAGTTCGACGGCGTGATTCACGCAGTCCCGCTTGCGGCGAAGGTGCGCGACGAGAGCGGAGAGGTCTGTTATGCCTCGCTTGAGGAGCGCATGGCACGGATTGCGGCAAAGGCGCGGAAATGGGCGGCGCTGCGCCGAAAATCGAATGCGGAGAAGAAAATTGCCGTCGTCTTTCATAACTATCCGCCGACGAATGCGAACATCGGCAGCGCGGCGGGGCTCGACTCGCCCGAGAGCGTGCTCCGCCTGCTGACGGCGATGCGGGCGGCGGGCTATGTGATCGACGAGATTCCCGAGAGCAGCAAGACTTTTATGAAGCTGCTGACGGATCACGCGACGAACGACCGCCACTTTATGAGTGCACAGCAGGCAAGAGATGCCGACGGACATCTGACGGCGGAGCAGTATCGCGCATTTTTCAAAGAGCTGCCCGACAGGGTGCGCGCACAGCTCGAAAAGGACTGGGGGGATGCGCCCGGCGATGTATTCAACTACGACGGAACGCTCCTCATCCCCGGCACGCTGAACGGCAATCTCTTCATCACGGTGCAGCCGCCGCGCGGCTTCGGCGAAGACCCCGGCAAGCTCCTCCACTCGCCTGATGCTGCGCCCACGCATCACTATATCGGGTACTATCACTGGCTGCGCGATATCTGGCGGGCGGACGCCGTCATCCACGTCGGGACGCATGGCTCTCTCGAGTGGCTGCCGGGCAAGGGGACGGGGCTCTCGAATGCCTGCTATCCCGATGTGTCGCTCGGCGATCTGCCCGACATCTATCCCTATTGGATCACGATTGTTGGGGAGGGGCTTCAGGCAAAGCGGCGTGGGGCAGCGTGTCTCATCAGCCACCTCTCGCCGCTGATGGAGCTGGCGGGCGGCTTTGAGGAACTGGGGGAGCTCGAGCAGGCGCTCGATGAATACGTCCACTTCCGCGCGTCCCAGCCCGACAATCTCGAGGCGGCAGAGGCACTTGTGCGCGAGAAGGCTGCCGCATGTCATTTCGAGGGGGAAATCGACGAAGGGGAGGATTTCTCCGATTACGCTGCTGCGCTTCACAACTATGTGACAGACATCAAGAACATGCAGATCCGCACGGGACTGCACATCCTCGGACGTGCGCCCGAGGGCGAGCGCCTCATCGACTTCGTGTGCGCCCTTGTTCGCATGGAACACGGCGGGGAGGCTTCGCTCGTACGCCTTATCGCCGCGCAGGCGGGCTATGACTATGAGGAGCTCTTGACACACAGCGAGCGCATGACGGCGGACGGCATGACCTACGGCAGGAAGCTCGATGCGATCGAGTCGGAGATGCGGGCAATCATTGCCTTTCTTGCGGAGCGTGATTATACGACGGAGGCTGCGGAGGCGGCGATGGCGCTGCCCGTTATCGCTGCTGCTCCGGCGGAGAGCCGTGCGGCGTTTTCGCATGCGCTGCGTGAGATTACAGAGAACATCGTTCCACGTCTGCAGAAAACGGAGCAGGAGATCACGGGAACGCTGCGGGCGCTCACGGGCAGATACATCGAGCCGAGCGCTGCGGGGGCGCCGACGACAAACGGCACCGATGTACTTCCGACGGGGCGGAATTTCTACGGGATTGACCCGCGCTGCATGCCGACACCTGCCGCATGGGAGTACGGACGGCAGCTGGGCGACGCCCTCATCGAGCAGTATATCAGCGACGAGGGGCGTTACCCCGAGGCGGTCGGCATCGTCTTCTGGGCGGGCTCGAATATGCGCAGTCACGGGCAGTGCATTGCCGAGCTCTTCTACCTCATGGGCGTGCGCCCCGTCTGGCGGCGTCCCTCGCAGCGCGTCGCGGGGCTCGAGATCATCCCGCTCGCAGAGCTGAAACGCCCGCGTATCGACGTGACGGCACGTATCAGCGGGCTGTTCCGCGATGCTGTTCCGAATGCCGTGCATTGGGTCGATGAGGCGGTGCGCATGGTGCGCGATCTCGACGAGAGCGATGAGGAGAACTATGTGCGCAAGCACGTTCTTGCAGATGCCACATGGCTCGAGGAGCAGGGCGAGGCACGGGAGAGTGCGTGGGAGCGTGCCTCCGTGCGCATCTTTGGCGATCCGCCGGGTGCATACGGTGCGGGCATCGGCGATCTCCTCGAGTCAAAGGCATGGGAGACGCTGGATGATCTGGCGGCGGTCTATACGCGCTTTTCCGGCACGGCATACGGCGGCGACGGCCTCGCACGCGGCTACGATCCCGAGGTTTTTCAGCGGCGGATGGCGGGGCTCGATGTCACGGTGAAGAACGAGGACACGCGCGAGACGCATATGTTCAGCTCGGACGACTACAACGCGTACCACGGCGGCATGATTGCAACCGTGCGAGCGCTGACGGGCAAGGCGCCGCGCTCCTACACGGGCGACTCGAGTGATCGTCAGCGCATTGTGCTGCGCAGCGTGGACGAGGAGGCGGCGCGCCTCTTTCGTGGAGAGGCAATGAATCCGAAGTTCATCGAGGGGATGAAGTCGCACGGCTACAAGGGTGCCTCTGACCTCGCGAACTACCTCGCACACAGCTATCAATGGGACGCGACAAGCGCCGTGATGAAGGACTGGATGTACGAGGGCTATGCGCGCAAATACGTGCTCGACGCGGGGATGCAGGAGTGGATGCAGGATGTCAATCCGTGGGCGCTTCACCGCATGGCGGAGACTCTGCTCGAGGCGCAGCAGCGCGGGTTCTGGAATGCCTCCGAGGAAACGCTCGCGGAGCTGCGCAGCCTCTATCTCTCCATCGAAGGCGATCTCGAAGAACGGGCGGAGGGCGCACAATGAAGATGAACACGATATGCACCGCTTTTCTTGCGGCGCTCCTTTCCATCCTGCTTCTCAGCGGCTGCATTGACCTCTCCCGGAATCAGGCGGGCGGCTACGAGGTCACGGATGTGGAGGGCACGGTCGTCAAAATCCCGCACAAGCCGCAGCGCATCCTGACGGTCAGTGCAGGCACGGACGAGCTGATGCTCGGCCTCGTCGAGCCGGAGCGCATGGCGGCGATCAATGAGTCGCTCGCCGATACGGAGCATACGAATATCCCGTGGGTGCGCGAAAGGATTCCGACGGTCATCGTTCGCAGTCCGTCCGTCGAGCAGATCGCGGCGCTGCGTCCCGATCTCGTCGTCGTGACGCCGTGGATGCCGCGCGAGAACATTGACGCGATCCGCGAGCTGAATGTGCCCGTTCTCGTCTGTAAGTCCGCCGCGACGATGGAGGACATTCACGGCAACATCCGCCTCTTTGCGGCGGCGGTCGGAGAGCCCGAGCGCGGGGAGAAGCTCATCGGCATGATGGAGGAAAAGCTCGCGGAGATTCGGGCAAAGGTGGCGGATGTGCCCGAGGAGAAGAAGCACAAGAGCATTGCGCTCATCTCAATCATGGTGAACTACGGCGGCGCGGGCTGCACATTCGACGAGCTCTGCCGCTACACGGATTCGATCAATGCCAAGGCTGCGGCGGGCAACCGCATGGGGCAGGAGATGACGAAGGAGCAGCTCGTCGCGGCGAATCCGGACTACCTCTTTTTCCCGAGCTATGAGGACGGGGCGACGAACGAGGAGAACTACGGACGGCAGTATCTCGAGGACCCCTCGCTCGCGCAGATGACTGCCGTGCGGGAGCGGCAGATCGGGCATCCGTGGGCGCGCTACGTCTACAATCTCTCGCAGAACATTGTGTATGGTATTCAGGAGACGGCGTGGATTCTCTACGGCGACGCGTTTCGGCAGTCGCGGCACGAGTTCCTCACCGCCGTGGAATAAGGTGGTACAATGAAGAAAATTGCGTTCTACGGCAAGGGCGGCATCGGCAAGTCCACCACGGCGGCGAATGTGTCCGCCGCATTCTCGCGCATGGGGCGGCGAGTCTGTCAGATCGGCTGCGATCCGAAGAACGACTCGACGCGCCTCCTGCTCGGGCGCATTGCGCCCTCCACGATCCTTGACCTTGAGCGCGAGAAAAAGGGGGCGGGGCTTACCTTGGACGACCTCGTGCACGAGGGATGGAACGGCGTGCGCTGTATCGAGGCGGGCGGCCCCGACCCCGGCGTCGGCTGCGCGGGGCGCGGCATCATCGTCTCGCTCGAGCGGCTGAAGGCACTGCACGCCTTTGACGATCTCGACGTCGTGCTCTACGACGTGCTCGGCGACGTGGTCTGCGGCGGTTTTGCCGTGCCCATACGCGAGGGCTATGCCGCAGAGATCTACATTGTCTCATCGGGTGAGCTCATGTCGCTCTATGCAGCGAACAATATCGCAAAGGGCGTGCAGCGCTTTGCCGCGCGCGGTGCGGTGAAGCTTGGCGGGATCATCGGCAACGGGCGGGACGTACTGCGCGAGCAGGAACTCCTCGCCGCCTTTGCTGATCGCATTGGCACGCAGCTCATCGCCTACATTCCGCGTTCGCGCAGCGTGCACGAGGCGGAGATTCATCGGCAGACGCTCATCGCCTACGCGCCGGAGTCGGAGCAGGCGCAGCACTACGTTGCGCTCGCACAGGCAATCGATACGAACGAGATGCTGACCGTGCCGACGCCGATGGAGTTCGAGGAGCTCGAGGAGCTGGTGGAGCGCTATGGGAATTGAGGTTAAGCGCGTCGGCATACGCCGCACAAACTGCAGCTGCAGCATGCCGGGCGTTTGGCGTGCGCTGTCCTTTGTGCGCGGCGCCGTCGTCATCTTTCACAGTCCGCGTCCGTGCGCGCACATCGCGCACGGCATGGACGTGAGCAGCTTTCACCGCCTGACTGCGGCGGGGACATCCGTGCGGCTTTCGCCCGTGCCGCTCCTGACGAGCGGGCTTGGGGAGAGTGAGGCGATCTTCGGCGGGGAGGAGCGGCTGCGCGAATGCATCCGCTTTGCCGTGGACAAATACCATCCGCAGGCCGTATTTATTGCAAACTCCTGCGTCAGCGGCGTGATCGGCGATGACACAAAGGCGATTGCCGAGGAGATGGAGGCGGAGCTCGGTCTGCCCATCACGGCGGTGTCGGCGCATGGATTTCTCGACGGCGAGTACTATGCGGGCTATCTCGATGCCGCGAGGGCGCTTGTCGACCGTTTCATGCAGCCCGCCGAGCGCAGGGAGGGCACGGTTGTCCTGCTTGGTGACTGCGGCGGCATGCATGGAGCATATGTGCGCGAGCTGCGGCGTCTGCTCTCCCTCCTCTCTCTGCGTGTTACGGCACAGTTCCCGTCCTACCTCAGCCTCGATGAGATGCAGGCGGTGCCGGAGGCGGGGCTCGTCATCCTGCTTGGGCGGCGTATGGACGACGAGAAACAGGCGCAGCTGATCGCACTCGCCGCGCACATGAAGGAGCGCTTCGGCACGCCGTATCTCGCCGATATCTATGCGGTCGGGGCGGAGGAGACGAAGCTCTGGCTGCGGCGTGTCGGTCTGCTCTGTCACCGTGAGGAAGAAGCGGAACATGCCATCGCAGCGGAGGAGGAAGCCTTTGCCGCCGCCGTGGAAAAGGTACGCACGGAGCTTGCGGGGCGCAGATGTGCGCTTGCCATCGGACGCGACCTCTCATGGTTCCAGCCGGAGATTGTCCTGCGTCTATTGAAGAAGGTTGGTATCATTTTGTCCGGCATCGTCCTGCTCGACTGCTTTCTACCTGCGCGACGTGAAGTGATGGAGGAGGAACTGCACCGCCGGACAGATGTCCCCATCCATCACGAGGGAGATGCTGCGGCAGAGGAATTACTGCACAGTGTGGACTTTGTCCTCACGACGCATGAGCTCGTCGATGCAAAGCTGCGCCAGCTCTTCCTCGCGCTCCTGCCATCGGTCGGCTGGTCGATGGAGCGGCGGCTGCTGGACGATATGCGGCAGATACTGCACCGACACGAGAGCAGGGGAGGGCTGATCTATGGGGGAGCGGGAAAAATCCTTCGACGATGTCTGCATGTATACCGACACCTGTGCGCTCGCGGGTGCGTCGGCGTTCTTCGCGGGGATCCGAGATGCCGTCATTGTGGTCAACGGTCCCCTCTGGTGCTATTACTTTGCCATGCGGCACATTGAGCACAGTCAGAGTACGATCTCGCATCGCATGGTCTGCACGCAGCTCGACAACGACGCGATTGTATTCGGTGCGGAGGAGTATCTGCAGGAAGCGCTTGCACCGTATGTGGAGCAGCCGCCCGCCCTGCTTGCGATTGTGAGCAGCTGTGCGGCGGGGCTGATTGGCGACGACATCGCGGCGATTGCGCGCGGGGCGGGGCTCGCCTGTCCCGTTGTCGCGCTCGACAGCAGCGGACTTGCAGGGAGCTTTGCCGACGGCTGGGATAAGGCGGCGCGTGCGGCGCTTCAGACGGTTCCTTTGGAGCGTACTGCGGCACAGTCTCATGCAGTCAATCTGATCGGGATGACGGATGCCTATTACAACGGCGCGAATGACGCGCGTGAGCTTGTGCGGCTCCTTCAAATCGCAGGCTATACGGTGAATGCTGTTCTCGGCAACGATATGAGTGCGGAAGACTTTCCGCATCTGACACAGGCGGCACTGAACATCGTTGTGCACGCAGAACTGGGGCGCGGCAGCGCGCAGCTGCTCGAAGAGATGTACGGTATGCCGTGGATTGCGCCGTTCCCGCCCTATGGGCGTGCGGGCACGCGGCACTGGATGCAGGAGATTGCAGATGTGTTGCCGTCACCGCACGCCGAGGCGGCGGAGACAGAGATTGACCGCGTCACGCGCGAGGATTTCCTGCGCATCAATGAGTGCAAGATGCTCTGGGGAGAGCTCCGCTATGACACGGCTGTCGTACGTGCGCCCGACTCCATGGCATGGGGGCTGGCGCAGGCATTGCGTACGGAGTGGGCAGACGTCTGCCATCTTGCCGTTGCGGCAGAAGCGGAGCGCGCAGAGGATGTCGCCCGTATCGCGGATGAAATTCTGGGCGAGACGGATGCCCTGCGCATACAGCAGCTGCTCGGCGAGATGGAGAACGGGCTCCTACTCGGCAGCAGCAACGAGTCCGCGCACATCCATCCGCAGCACGCTCAGTATCTGCCCGTTGCCTATCCCGCGCAGGACTTCCTGCGTCTGACAGACAGTCCCTTCATGGGACTGCGCGGCGCACGTCATATCGAGGAGCAGCTGTGGAACGGAAATATTCTGCGTCGAAAAATCTTGCTTTCATAGAGTTCGTCATCAATCATTTTGTGATATAATTCAAAGATGATTAATGGAAAGGAAGAACGCTCGTGATTCAGAAAAGAATTGCCCTGCTTTTCCTCTGCGTGCTCTGCGCCGTCCTCACCGCCTGCGGCGTACCGAATGCCGCAGAGGAAAAAACTGCGGCGTACACGGTCACGGACATCGAGGGCACCGAAGTCGCCTTCCCTGCGCCGCCGAAGCGTATCATCACGCTCTCGATGAGCACGGACGAAACGATGCTCGGGCTCGTCGAGCCGGAGCGCATGGCGGCGGTCAATACGCTGCTTGATGACCCCGTGAGCTCGAATGTGACGGGGCTCGTCAAGGCAATCCCGCAGCGCATCGGAAACCCAACCGTGGAGGAGATCATAGCGCTGCAGCCCGACCTCGTCGTCGTTCCGGACTGGGGCGACCTCACGATGGTGCCGTCTCTGCGCGAGGCGGGGCTGAAGGTTGTCGTCTGCAAGGGCGCCCGGAATCTCACGGAGATTCGCGAGACAGTCACGCTCCTCGCAGCGGCGGCAGGGGAACCGGAGCGCGGGCAGAAGCTGCTCTCCATGATGGATGCAAAGCTCGCGGAGATTCAGGACAAGGTTGCACAGATTCCGCAGACGGAGCGCAAGACCGTCGTCCTCATCTCGCTCATGAGCGGCTACGGTGGGCTTGGCAGCAGTTTCGACGAGGCATGCCGCTATGCAGGTGTCATCAATGGACGTGCGGAGCTCGGTATCCGTGATTTTCAGGTGATGACGAAGGAGCAGCTCGTGCAGATCGATCCCGACATTCTCTTTTTGCCGACGTACAACGACCACGGCAACTACGATGTGCAAAAATTCCGCAGGGAGTATCTGGACGATCCGTCCCTGCAGACGATGAAGGCAATCCGCACGAAGGCGTTCGCCGAGCCGTTCGAGGGATATATCTACAACTGCTCACAGGATTTTGCCTTCGGTGTTCAAGAGATTGCCTACCGTGTCTACGGCGATGCATTTAAGCAGTCCGAGCACGAGCATCTTTCGGCAGTCGAGTGATGAAGAGGGGAGGTTCCATTTGAGTGAAATGATCCGCGCGGAAGCACTCTATGCGGGCTACAACAGGAACGTCATCCTCGCAGATGTATCGTTCACCGTGCGCGCAGGTGAGATGGTCGGACTGATCGGGCCGAACGGCGCGGGCAAGAGCACCCTGCTCAAGACATTGCGCGGCATCCTCCCAAAGCTCTCCGGTTCTGCCGCACTCATGGGCGAGGATATCGAAGTACTCGAAGCAAAGGCATTTGCACGCCGTGCGGCATATTTGCAGCAGCATGTGGAGATGACGTTTGACTATACGGCGCGCGACATCGTGCTCGCGGGGCGCTATCCATATCTCTCGTGGTGGCGGCAGGAAAAGGCAGACGATCTTGCGATTGCCGAGGCATGCATGGCATATACAGGCGTCCTGGAGCTTGCGGAAAAGCCTCTGCACGCCATGTCGGGGGGACAGCGTCAGCGCGTTCTGCTCGCAAAGGTGCTTGCCCAGCAGACGCCAGTGCTCTTTCTCGATGAGCCGGCGACGGGGTTGGACATCATCTATCAGGAGGAGATCTTTTGGTTCTGCCGCGAGCTCTGTGCAGCGGGCAAGACTATCCTGCTCGTTGCGCATGAGCTGAGTCTTGCGGCACGCTTCTGCTCACGGCTTCTCCTCATCGGACGCGGCACGCTTCTTGCGGACGGCATTCCGCAGGAGGTGCTGACGGATGCGCTCCTGACCCGCGCGTATGGTGCACCCGTGCGCGTGGTGGAGAATCCCGTGACGCATCACGCAGAAGTCTATACGGAGGCAGAGGAGGGCGGGGCGGAGAAAGCTCAGCTGCTCTCCGTGATTCTTGGATCTGCAGATGAGAGGGGGGCGTTGCGGTGAAACGAATCTACGGTACACGGCTCTTTCTCTGCACGCTTGTCGGCACACTCCTCTTTGCTGTCGTGCTCTCCATGAGTTCGGGGCAGTATGACATCCCGATGGAGGCGGTCATCGCCTCCTTTGCTCATGCGGCAGGGCTGCCGATCCTCACAGATGTCGTTGTAACACCCGAGCAGGAGGCGGTGCTCTGGCACATCCGTCTGCCGCGCACGCTCGTCGGCATGATGGTCGGCGCGGGGCTTGGTGTCTCGGGCGCTGTCCTGCAGGGCATCTTCAGCAACCCGCTTGCCGATCCCGGCATCATCGGCGTGTCGAGCGGTGCCTCGGTCGGAGCCGTGCTCGCGATCGGCATCGGGGTGACGGCGGGCAGCGTGCTCTCTCTGCCCGCCTTTGCCTTTGCGGGCTCCATGCTTGCAGTGAGTCTTACTGTATCCCTGTCGATGCGGCACGGGCGCATTCCCGTCATGACACTCCTGCTCTCGGGCGTTGTTGTGGGCATGTTTCTCGCCGCGTGTACGGCGGCCATCCTCACGGTGATGAACGAGCAGAAGATGCAGCAGTATCTCTTCTGGACGATCGGCGGCCTTGACTACCGCCGCTGGGATCACGTGCTACTCGGCATCGGGCCGATCGGCATCGGTGCCTCCATCATGATACTCCTCGCGCGGCATCTCAATATGCTTGCGTTTGGTGAGGTGGAGGCACGCGCGGCAGGGATGCCTGTGACTGCATTCCGCCTGCTCTTCCTTGTACTTGCTTCACTCACAACGGCAGCGGGGGTCTGCATCAGCGGCAACATCGGCTTTGTGGGACTCGTCGTACCGCATATGATGCGGCTCGTCATCGGCCCCGATCATCGGAGGTTGCTTCCTGCGAGCCTCTTGGCGGGAGCGGTCTTCCTCGTGCTCTGTGATTCTCTCGGGCGCATTCTGCTCCCCGGCATGGAGATCCGCGTCGGCATTATGACCGCATTCATCGGCACACCCTACTTCCTGTATCTCTTGCGCAGGCACATGAAGGCGGCGATGTAAATGGAAGAGAATATGATCGAAAACGACGGGCAGAGGAAGGCGTTCGGACTTTCCCTCGGGCTGCATTTCATCCTCTTCCTGATTGCGGCGGCAATGGGGCTATTCTCTGCCGCAGAGCCAACCACTGTGCATCGTCCGCCGATCGACGTTTTCTTCTATGATGGGGGCGGAGATGCGGGCGGTTCGGCGGGTGATGATCTTGTGCCTGCCGCACCTGCTGTGAGCTTCCCCGATGACATCGTCTTACAGGATAAAACTGTCGTGCAGGAGGAACGGCAGGAGCAGCGTCCTGTGCAAAACGCATCGCGTGCCGTGCAGAGCAGAGTGACGGGTGCATCCACCGGTCAGGCAGCAGCGGAAAGCAATGGCGGCGGCAGCACTTCCTATGCCGGTGCAGGCAGTGCCTCCGGTGCAGGTACAGGCGGAGACGGTGGGGGCGCCTCCGGGCTCGGTGCCGCTCCGCCGAGAGAACGCGTCGAGGCGAGTCTGCGCGCAGAGGCACGGCCGGAGTATCCACAGGAGCTGATTGACGATGATGTCGAGGGGGCGGTCACGATCAAGATCCTCGTGGCGGCGGACGGCTCTGTCGAGGATGTCTCTGTTCTCTCGTCGTCGGGCTTCCGTGCAATGGACAGAGCGGCTGTTGCCGCAGGATGGCGATTCCAATTTAATCCAGGGGATAACGGGCGGCGAGGTGTTTGGACAAAGACCTTCCATTTTCAGTTGAATTAATTTTTTGGGGATGATTTCATGAAAATATGGGCTAAAAAATGGCTTGCGGCAGCAGTCGCACTCTCTGCGATGACAGGCGAGGTCTATGCAGCGGACGCAGTGAGCGAAGCCGCAGATGACACGATGCAGACCTACGACCTCGGTGAGGTTGTTGTGACGGCAACGCGCACGGAGAAGCGTGATGTCGATGTGCCCGCCGCGACCACGGTCATCACGGCAGAGGAGATCAAGGCGAGCGGTGCAGCGACGGCGGCGGATGCACTCGCAAAGGCTGACGGCTTTGTGTATAACTCCTTTGGACCGAATGGGGCAGCAATGGCGACGATGACCAATGAGCTGAATGTGCGCGGCATGAAGGGCAGCGTCCTCGTGCTCATGAACGGGAATCCGATTGCATGGCGTGGGAAATACAATCTCGACCAATTTCCTGCAAGCAGCATCGAGCGCATCGAGGTCGTGAAGGGGAGCGGTGCCGTCCTCTATGGCAGCGAGGCGGTCAGCGGCGTTGTCAACATCATTACAAAGAAGACGAGCACGAATGAGGTGCACGTCGGCTTTGGGAATTATGGTCAACGCAGTTACGGTGCGAGCGTCGGCGACGAGCGTTTCGGCTTCTACTACAATTACGATAAATGGGGGCAGAGGGACGGCATCAGCGACACAGAATATAGGCAGAGCAGCTTCTATGGAACCACGCGGACGGATATCAACGACATTATCAAGCGAAACACGGGGATGACCTATCATATCAATCCCCGTCTGGATTTCCAGCTTGGGTACTACGAAACAGAGGGGACATACAGCCGCTATATCACGTCGGTGGACAATACGCATACTGCCACTGCGGCTCAGCATATTCGTGCTGGGGAGCAGTATAATCGGCGCAAGTATGAGACAAAGCAGTATATCACTCAGCTGAATTACCATGACACGGACTGGAAGGGCAGCCTTTACTTCAATACGGGGACGCTCGAATATGAGGGTCTCGTTCATTTCAATGGGAATACAGGAGCGCGGACACCGAATAGCCCATACCATACGCGCGAGAAGAATGCGGCATATGGTGCAGATGTCCAGCGTACGTGGCAGCTTGGGTCAAAGGCGAACGCCATTGTGGGAATGCGGCTCGAACACGAAATGTATGCGGCTTTGCCGACGCCTGCAAGCACGAGGAATGAACGATATACGCGCAATAATTGGGCACTCTTTGGACAGTGGGAGCAGCAGTTTGACGAGCGGAACACTGGTATCTTTGGTCTGCGTGAGACGTGGACGACGGGGGCGATGCGCCGCCAGAACTACAACAACCTCAGTGCCTCGGCGCAGTGGCTGCACAAGCTCGATCAGGAGAGCAGCGTCTATCTGAACATCAGTCAGTCCTTTGTTATGCCGACCTTTGCGCAGATGTACAATGACAACGGTCGACAGCAGGCAGCGCCCGATCTGCGCCCGCAGAAGGGAATCAACTATGAAATTGGGTGGAAGAAGTATCACGGCGGACACATGTGGAAGGCATCGCTCTTCCATATGCGCGTCAGGGACAACATCACGGCAAAGATGACATCGAGGCGCGCCATGTATCAATATACGAATGAGGACTTCCGCAATACGGGACTGGAACTCTTGGGAGAGATACAGGGATTACACGGCTTCTCCTACAACTGGGGCGTGACATGGCAGAATCCGCAGACGAGGAGTACAAGTGCCAAGAAACAGTCACTCGGTTGGGAGCGCACCTTTGGAAAGATTCAGCTCACGGGTGGCGTACGCTATCAAAAGGATAAGTGGTCATCTTCTCTCACGGCATCCTATCTGGGCGGGCGTGTGCAGCAGCCGTCCTCAGAACCGGCATACCGCACGAAACCCTATCTGCTCACCACGTGGAATACGACTTACGCGCCCGATGAGAACAGTGAGATCAGCCTGCGAATTGACAATGTACTGGATCGCGATGACATCACATCGCATGCGGGAACGGAGTACTATACAGCGCCGATCAACTATCTCCTGAGCTATACCTATCGGTTCTGAGGCGGTCGAAATACGGCTAAAATGTTTTCGGAGGCGGAACGCCGTGCTTGAATTGATAAATCTCTCCAACGCAGACTGTGATGTGGAGAACCTGCTTCAAAATAATGCGGAGTCGCTTCCGTCCATCCTGCGCGAACATGGGCTGGACGGCATCGAGTTTATGCGTTGCGGAGCGTGGGATCGCAAGATGTACCCCGAGGATCTCATCAAGGGCGTGCATCTCCTGTTCTGGCCGTCGTGGCTGGATTTTTGGCGCGGGGATCGCGCGGCGCTCTTGGAGGAGTTCGGTAGCGAGGAGAATATCCGCGCCTGTTATGGCTCTCTGCATGTTGCCGATTGGGTGGAGGCGTGGAAGGAAAATCTGCGGCAGGCGGCAGAATGTACGCCGCATTATGTCGTCTTCCACGTTGCCCACAATCGCACGTCCGAGATGTATACGCGGACGTTTTCTGCGTCGGATGAGGATGTCATTCGTGCGACGATTGAACTTGTCAACGAGATTGCCATCGAAATCCCGCAGGGATGCAGACTCCTCTTTGAAAATCTATGGTGGCCGGGACTGACCTTCCGTCAGCCGTATCTTGCTGCGTTGCTGCTCGAGCAGGTGAACTATGCCGATACGGGCTTTATGCTGGATACGGGGCATCTGATGAACACAAACCTCAATCTGAAGAGCGAGGCGGAGGGGGCTGCCTATGTGCTGAAGGTCTATCGTGAACTCGGCGAGGTGGGCAGGCGCATCTATGGCGTTCATCTGCACCAATCACTCTCCGGCGTGTATACACGCGAGATGATGCGCCGCCATCAAGGCACGCATCGCTCCCTTAGCTGGAGAGAGGGGATGGACTATGTCCTGCACGTGGATCGGCATGAGCCATTTCGGACAGAGGCGGCACGGTGGATTTTGGACACAGTTCAGCCGGACTATCTCGTCCACGAGTTTTTGCAGCACTCGCGCGTGGACTTGGATCAGAAAATGCGCACACAGCGTTTTGCCTTGGGGTATTTGTAAATGCTTTTGTCTGTTGGAGTCCATGCCGACAGTGACATAAGAATGGATTCGTAGTAGGACGAAACTTTAGGAGGAGTTCAAGATGAAAAAGAGTATCCGTTTGGCTGTAACAGCGGCGCTCACCCTTGGCACATTGTCCGTGGGGTGGGGACAAACGTACGCCGCAGATCAGGATCTCAGTGCAGATGAGCATTCGCTCGGAGAGACCGTCGTCACGGCAACGCGAACGCCTAACAAAGAACTGAAGGCGAATGCAAATATTACGGTGATTACCGGAAAGGATATTGAGCGCCGTCACTATACCGATCTGACACAGGCTCTGCGCGATGTACCGGGCGTCACGGTCAACCAGTATGCTCCGGCGGGATATAATAACAGTAGTACAATATTTATTAATGGTTCGAAGGATGTTGTTCTTCTGATCGATGGGGTTCGGCAAAATTATGTAGGTGACCCGCTTGGAAGCACTGCGACAGCTCTTTCATCAATAATGAAGGATCTCGGGGGGATTGATCGCATCGAGGTGCTGCATGGCTCGGCGTCAACGCTCTACGGGTCGGATGCAAAGGGCGGTGTCATTAATATCATCACGAAGAAGGCGCAGGGGATGAAGACGACACTTGGCGTCGGCTATGGCAGCTATGGTCGTCAGCTTTACAGCATCACTAGCGAAGGTGCTGAGTCTGGATGGGATTGGCGCGTTAAGTACCAGAAAGACAAAAGCGGGGACTTCAAGGATGCGCACGGGAATAAGACCCCGTCAAAACTGGATGCGGACTCCGTTAGCGCACATGTTGGCAAACAGTTGAGCAAGGCGTCCTATCTTGGCTTGAATTTCCGCACCTATAAGGATAACAGCCAATACCAGGGGCTATGGGAATCCCTGAAATATGGCGATACGGATTATGCCGATACCAATTTGATTTGGAATGTGCAAGTTAATGACACTACGAATAATCAGATGAGTGTGTCTCGTACGAGTTATGAATATCGTCTTATTACAGAGCATAATAGGGCAGAAGATGAGAGTTGGAAGTTCAGCGATCAGTTTGATAAAAAAATTGGTGACCATCTACTGACAGTGGGACTTGACTTTACAAAAGATAAAGTCACCGCTGAGTCAGGAGGTGCGGTTGCCCCAGATGGTCGAACACTTATAAATCGCTCAGTTTACCTGCAAGACCAGTGGCAGATAATACCTTCGCTGAAGCTTACGGCAGGCATTCGACATGACAGCAATTCTGCATTCGGTAGTCACAATAGCCCGAGTGTCAGTCTCGGTTACGACATTGATCCGATGACGCATGCTTATGCTTCTTATAGTGCTTATTTCCTGCCCCCGACTCCCGGAAAACTTTACGGATTGTGGGGAGCCAACCCAAACCTTAAACCGGAGGTCGGCAACACAAAGGAAATTGGAATTGCACGGGACTTTGGAAGGGGGCTGAGTATAACTGCAAGTTATTTC
The DNA here is from genome assembly GCF_014250475.1 of Selenomonas timonae. Taxonomy (NCBI): domain Bacteria; kingdom Bacillati; phylum Bacillota; class Negativicutes; order Selenomonadales; family Selenomonadaceae; genus Centipeda; species Centipeda timonae. The sequence continues at coordinate 1,369,516 of NZ_CP060204.1, forward strand.
AAACGCCATTCAGAGGACTGCATAAGGTGGGTAAACCTCGGAGGATGGACTGGACAGTATCGGAATGTTGGGGATGAGGACGCACATGGATGGTCACTCCAACTTGTGAAAAAAATAGATTCCCATGTACGTGCACGAATTGGTTATACCAAGACCCATGTTGATGCGGTGGGAACAGGGATGAAGAATAATGACGGATATTTGCCAGAGGATCAGTGGAATATCGGTGTGGATTACCGCAACCGGGATTTCGATTCCTCGCTCCTTGTCCGCGGCATTATCGGACGCCCGGGTCCTGTGAGCGGTGCATTCCCGACCAATAACTATTGGGTTGTCGATCTTGCAATGAACTATCAGGTTGCTGACGCGACAAAGATTTATCTCAAAGCGAACAATATCTTCAACCAGTTCTATGCCGAGCATTCCAATGTGAAATACGGAGCCCCCGAACAGTGGTGGACGGCGCCTGGCCGCAACTTCATGATCGGCGTTGAGCAGAGCTTCTAATTATCCGTCGAAACTTACAAAATGAGGGCAGCTGCATGTAAATTGATGTGGCTGTCCTTTCTCGTTCAATATAAAATGCAATAAATTCTCAAGTCGCGCTTGCATATGTGTCCTGATATGGTACAATAAAGCCAATATTGGGAGTTAGTTTACTTGGAGGGAATGCAATGCTTGACAAGAATATGGGCGGTGCAGAAGGCGCACAGGATGTGTCCAGCACGATTCAGGAGATCGTTGCAGGACATGAGAAGAATGAGCTCTTTGCGAAACTGCGTGGCAGCGAGCCGTATGCAGCTGAGCTGAATGCTCTGATCGACTGCGTGAACGAGGAGCTCGAGTATCAGCGCTTCCGTCTGCGTACGGTCAATGAGGCCGTCAAATCCGGCATGTGGTATATGAAGATCAATCCGGACTTCAGCATCGCGTATGCGATCTGGTCGGATGAGTTCCGCCGCATGGTTGGTTTCCGTGGGGAGTCCGACTTCCCAAATACGATCGAGTCGTGGAGCTCGCGCCTCCATCCGGATGATGTGGAGGGGACGTTCAGCTCCTTCACGGCATGCATCAAGGATCTCAGCGGGCACACGCCGTACGATGTGGACTATCGCCTGAAGGTGCACGACGGCAGCTACCGTTGGTTCCATGCGTCCGGCAATGTCGTGCGTGACAAGAGCGGACATCCCGAGGAGATCATCGGCGTATTTGTCGATATCGATGCGGATAAGAAAAACAAGGAAGAGCTCGAGGTGAATGCGCAGCGCAAGGAAAAGTTCTACGGGGAACTCGAGACGATGCTGAGCAGCCTGTACGAGTCGATCGACGCAATCACGACGAGTGTGAGCCAGACGACGGAGCGTACGGTTGAGATCGCAAATGTGCAGGAGGAGATCACGCAGGCGGCGGAGGATACACGCAGCCAGACGGAGAACACGCTCAAGATGTCCGAGCTTGTCATGACGATCTCGAAGCAGACGAATCTCCTCGCACTGAACGCCTCCATCGAGGCGGCGCGTGCGGGCGAGGCGGGGCGTGGATTCTCTGTCGTCGCGGAGGAGGTCGGCAAGCTCGCCGACAGCAGCCGCGATGCTGCGAGCAAGATCCTCGAGGCACTCGGTTCGATGGAGAAGGCCTCGACGCACATTGCAGAGCGCATCAAGTCGATCAACGGTCTGATCGAGAATCAGGCGGCGAATATGAAGGAGATCAGCGCCTCGGTCGAGGAGGCAAAGGCGATGTCCGATAACATCGAAGAGCTGTCGAAGAAGCTGTAATCGCTTTGATTGATTTGTATATTGCCCCCCATAAGTCGGTTATAAAAACCAGCTTATGGGGGCAATTTCATTCATTTTTGAATTGGAATGGGAGTTGGGATGATGAAGCAGGAGATTTTATTGCGTACGTATCAGGCGGGAGATCCGAGCAAAATTTGCTATTTTCAATACAAGCTGTATGAGCGGCAATATCAGTTCAACGGTTTATACGAGCAGGAGATGCTGCGCGGTATGGCGGAAATCTATGATGATTTAGAAGGGAATCAAATGTGGATTGCCGAATTGGATGGGAAGATTGTCGGCGATATTGCCGTCATCAAAAAGGGTGTGGACAGGGCGCAGCTGCGCTGGTTCGGTGTGGATATGGATGTGCAGGGGCAGGGGCTCGGGAACAAGCTGCTGACAGAGGCAATCCATTTTTGCAGAGAAAAGGGATATGCTCATCTCTTCTTGGGTACGCTTGATATTTTGAAACCGGCACGTCATCTCTATGCCAAGTTTGGCTTTCATTTGGTGGAGAGCGAACTCTATAATGAGTGGGATACCAGCAGAGAGATGTATCATGAGGTTTGGGAATGTGAACTAAAATAATATAGCGGATGACAAAGAGCCTGAATTTATTGACAGCGCTCTGTGATTGAAATATAATATGAAGAACGGCTATTTATGCAAGATAATCATAAATTCTTACGGGGAGAATGGATGGACTTATGACTTTTGATATGAATCTCGTCGTCAACTCATTCCCGTTGCTGCTCATCGGCGCGGGGGTCACGATACAGATCACGGTGCTGTCGACGGCAATAGGCTTTGTGATCGGTCTGATCGTGGGGGTGGCGCGCATCTCGAATCTGCGCGTGCTGCGCATGCTTGCGGAGGTCTATGTAGAGTTCTTCCGCGGGACGCCGCTGCTCGTGCAGATCTTTCTGTTCTACTTCGCGCTGCCTGTCATCACGGGACAGCGCATCGATCCGTTCATCGCGGCAATCTCGGCCTGCGGCATCAACTCCGGCGCGTACGTGGCGGAGATCTTTCGCGCGGGCATCCAGTCGGTTGACGATGGACAGATGGAGGCGGGGCGTTCGCTCGGCATGACGTGGCTGCAGACCATGCGCTACATCATTGTACCGCAGGCGTTCAAGCGCGTCATTCCGCCGCTTGGCAACGAGTTCATCGCCATGCTCAAGGATTCGTCCCTGGTCTCGGTCATCGGCTTCGAGGAGCTGACGCGCCGCGGGCAGCTCATCATCGCAAAGACGTACGGCTCGTTTGAAATCTGGATGAGCGTCGCCGTCATCTATCTCGTGATGACGCTGACAATCTCGCGCTTTGTCGCATATCTGGAGCGGAGGTATCGCGTTCATGATTGAAATTAAAGGTCTGCGCAAGGCGTTCGGTGCCGATGAGGTGCTGAAGGGCATCGACCTCTCCATTGCGGAAAAAGAAGTTGTCGTTATTATCGGTCCCTCTGGCTCGGGCAAGAGCACACTCCTGCGCTGCATGAATCATCTTGAGGAGCCGACGGCGGGCGAGGTCGTCGTCGACGGCATTACGCTCTCAAGTGAGGCAAATATCAACAAGGTGCGCGAAGAGGTCGGCATGGTCTTCCAGCGGTTCAACCTCTTTCCTCATATGACGGTGCTCGAGAATATCATGCTCGCACCGATGAAGGTGAAGCACGTCGCCCGCGATGTGGCGGAGAAGACGGCGCGTGAACTGCTCATGCGTGTGGGACTTGCGGAAAAGGCGGATGCCTACCCCGATAATCTCTCGGGCGGGCAGCAGCAGCGTGTAGCAATCGCGCGTGCGCTTGCTATGCACCCGAAGGTCATGCTCTTTGACGAGCCAACCTCGGCACTCGATCCGGAGATGGTCGGTGAGGTGCTGGATGTCATGCGAGCACTCGCAAATGATGGCATGACGATGGTCATTGTCACACACGAGATGGGCTTTGCCCGTGAGGTAGGCGACCGTCTGCTCTTTGTCGATGAGGGACGCATCATCGAGTCAGGCGTGCCGCGCGAGGTGTTTGAACATCCGAAGGAGGAGCGTACGCGCAGCTTCCTGTCGAAGGTGCTTTGATTGATGCACCTTCGCGGGACTTTGATGCTGCTGGCAGCATCGTTTTTTTGGGGCACGACCTTTGTCGCCCAGATTCTCGGTATGGAGGGTCTTGGCCCATATACCTATGCGGCATGCCGCTTTGCACTTGGCACGCTCTTCATGTGGGCGCTCTGGTATGCCTATCGCGGCAAGCGCGCCGATCAGCGGCGCGCGGGGACATTCCGCTCGGGCTTTCGTGCGGGGCTTCCCGTCGGGCTTGCGATGTTCGTTGGCGTGACCCTGCAGCAGGTCGCGCTCCTCTATACGACAGCGGGAAAGACGGCGTTCATCACGACGCTCTATATCGTGCTTGTTCCGCTCGCTGCCGTCCTGCTTGGACAGCGCGTTCGCGTGCTCCAATGGTGCGGTGCATTCCTTGCCTTTGCGGGTGTCTACTTCCTCTCTGCACATGGAGAGATGACGATCAATACGGGCGATCTGCTCGTATTGATCTGCTCCTTCTTTTGGATGGCGCAGATTCTGCTCATCGACCGCTTTGCGCGGACGGTGGACGCCATCGAGCTGTGCTTTGTGGAGATGATTGTCTGCACGCTTGGCAGTGCTGTTCTCGCCGCGATCTATGAGAGCTTTGCGTGGGCGGATGTATGGCATGCGTCTGTACCGATTCTCTACGCGGGCATTCTCTCCTGCGGCGTCGCATACACCTGCCAGATCCTCGGACAGGCGTATGTAGAGCCGACGCAGGCTGCGATCCTTATGTCGACAGAGGCAGTGTTTGCCGCCGTGGCGGGGTGGATTGTCCTCGGGGAGACGATGAGCGGCGTTCAGATGCTGGGCTGCGTGCTCCTCCTCGGCGGTGCCCTGATGACGCAGATGTCGGAACGTACAAAATTTCGGTCGGGGCAGTAGCTTTTCAGAAGATTTATGTGTTGGTACTTCGATAAGGAGTTTTCCATGCCAGCAGCTGAAATTATCAAACCGAAAATCACGATCAAGGTGGTCGGCGTTGGGGGCGGCGGCAACAATATCGTGCGCTGTGTGCGCGAGAAATACGATCTCGATATCACGCTTGTCGGAATCAACTCCGATATGCGCCAGCTGAATACCCTGCACAAACAGGGGATCACAGTGCTGCCCGTCGGTGAGAAGCTGACGAACGGCCGCGGCACGGGCGGCAGGGTCGAGATTGCAGAGCAGGCGGCGCGCATGGAGGAGAAGGCAATTCGTGCCATGCTGGAGGGCTCGGATCTCGTCATCATCACGGCGACGATGGGCGGAGGTTTCGGCACGGGCGCTGCACCTGTTGTTGCAGAGATTGCGCGTGATATGGGTATTCTCTCCATTGGCGTGGTGACGATGCCGTTCCACTTTGAGATGGCACGCAAGATACAGACAGCGCAGGCAGGCATTGCGCAAATGCAGGGATATACGGATGCCTTTATTACAATACGCAACGATAACTTGCTCAAGATCGCACCCGACCGTAATCTGTCCTTCGTCGACGCCTTCTCCCTCGCGGATGAGGTGCTGCGACAGACGGTGGGATGCGTGGCGGAGCTGATTCTCACCACGGGCATCATCAACGTGGACTTCTCCGATGTGACGACGATCTTCCGTCAGAGCCCGTCCAGTGACGCGCTGCTCGCCATTGGCGTGGACGAAACTCCGCAGAAGGCGGTGCGCAAGGCAATCGAAAGCCCGCTGATCGACCGCGATGTGACAGGCGCGCGCGGTGTCGTGCTGAACCTCACGGGCGATCCTACGATGAATCTGCGTGACGTCGATGAGGCGGTGCACTACATCCATAAAACGGCACATCCCGAGGTCAACGTTATCGTTGGACTCGTGGTACAGGAGAAGATGGCGGGCTCTGTGCAGGCGACACTCATCGCAACGGATTTTGACGACAGCTATGTGCCCGCATCGCAGGGGTGATGCGCAGCCTCCTGCGGGGGTCTTGCCGAGGCAGGATGAACAAGGCGTATGAAGACGATAGTATGTGAAAGGAGGAACGCAGATGAACGAACTCCTACATGAAATGCATGCATGGATGAACGATTATATGCGTTCCTTCCGTACAGATGACCCCGACGTCATGCTCGGGATTCGCCTCAAAGAGATTCATACGGGCTATGTCACGACGAATGCGCGTGCGCTTGCGAAGCATCTCGGATGCAACGCGCATGACACGGCACTTGCCGAGATCATCGGCCTCTTTCACGATGTGGGGCGGTTTCGACAGTATGCCCTCTATCAGACGTTCAACGATGCGGTGTCGGAGGATCATGCGGAGCTCGGGCTGAAGGTGCTCGCGGAGGAAGTCGACTTTTTGGAGCGGCTCACGCCTGCGGATGCCGATGTTGTGCGCTTTGCCATCAAGCACCATAACAAGAAGGAAATTGCGCCGACGGACGATGACCGAAAGCTGTTTTTCGCGAAGCTTATCCGCGACGCGGATAAGCTCGACATCTACCGCGTGCTGCTGCCGTTCCTCGCACCCGATGGGGCGGAGAAAGCACCGAACTTTGTACCGTCGGATGCGGCGCAGGAGGTCAGCCCCGAATTTGTGGCGGACTTCGCGGCGGGACGACAGGCGGATTACTATCGTCTGCGTACGCACGGTGACCGTAAGATTGTGCGGCTCATGTGGATCTATGACATCAATTTCATGTGGACGCTACGCCGTATTGTGGAACGCGGCTATGTGGACGCCTTTATTGAGAGCCTTCCGGCGCAGGATGGAATTGCCGAGGGTGTCGCGCGTTTGCGCGCCTATATCGAACGGCTCTGTGCACAGAACGATTGATTGGAATTATACGGATCGAGGGATAGGGACATGGCGGACGTAAAGACATCGAATTTTATCCGAAATATCATCGACGAGGATCTGCGTGCGGGACGGCACGCGGAAGGGATTCACACGCGCTTCCCGCCCGAGCCGAACGGCTACCTGCACGTCGGGCACGCGAAGTCCATCTGTCTCAACTTCGGCGTTGCCGAGGACTACCGTGGCCTCTGCAATCTGCGCTTTGACGACACAAATCCGACGAAGGAGGATGTCGAGTATGTGGACTCCATTCAGGAGGATATTCGCTGGCTCGGCTTCTCGTGGGACGACCGCTGTTTCTACGCATCGGATTACTTCGAGCAGATGTATGAATATGCAGTAACATTGATAAAGAAGGGGCTTGCCTATGTGGACGACCTCTCGGCGGATGAGATCCGCGCCCATCGCGGAACGCTGACTGAGGCAGGTGTGGAGAGTCCGTACCGCAACCGCTCCGTGGAGGAAAATCTCGATCTCTTCACGCGTATGCGTGCAGGTGAGTTCCTCGACGGTGCGCGTGTCCTGCGGGCAAAAATTGACATGGCATCGCCGAATCTCGTGATGCGCGACACGGTGATCTATCGTATCGCCCATGTGCCGCATCATCGGACGGGGGATGCGTGGTGCATCTACCCGATGTATGATTTTGCGCATCCGATCTCGGATGCAATCGAGGGCATTACGCACTCGCTCTGCACGCTTGAGTTCGAGGAGCACCGTCCGTTCTATGACTGGCTGCTCGAGGTACTCGGCTTTCCTGCGGGTGAGCGTCCGCGTCAGATCGAGTTTGCACGTCTCAACCTCTCGGGGGCGATCACGAGCAAGCGCAAGCTGCGCCAGCTCGTCGAGGAGGGACATGTGCGCGGCTGGGACGATCCACGTATGCCGACCATCTCGGGGATGCGCCGCCGCGGCTATCCGCCTGCGGCAGTGCGTGCGTTCTGCGAGGAGATCGGCGTCGCCAAGAGCAACAGCACGGTGGACAGTGCCATGCTTGAGCACAGTGTCCGTGACGAGCTGAACCGCAACGCGCCGCGCGTGATGGCGGTGCTGCGCCCACTGAAGCTGGTCATCACCAACTATCCCGAGGGTGAGACGGAGTATCTGCTCGCCGAAAACAGCCCGACCCACGGCGGACAGCATTATGTGCCGTTTGCGCGTGAGCTCTATATCGACCGCGAGGACTTCATGGAGGATGCACCGAAGAAGTTCTTCCGTCTGAAGCCGGGCGGCGAGGTGCGTCTCAAACATGCTTACATCATCAAATGTGAGGAAGTTATAAAGAATGCTGCGGGAGAGATCACAGAGCTGCGCTGTACATATGACCCCGAGACGCGGAGCGGCGGTGCTGCGGCGAACCGCAAGGTGAAGGGTACGATCCAGTGGGTTGCGGCAGATCACGCACTCACGGCGGAGGTACGCCTATACGAGAGCCTCCTGTGCGATATCCCCGAGGGCGAGGAGGAGCCGGAGAATTTCATCGATGCGCTCAATCCGCGTTCGCTTGAGATTCTGACGGACGCAAAGGTGGAGCCAAGCCTCCATCTCACGGCGGCGGGGGCGCACTACCAGTTCCTGCGCGTCGGCTATTTCGTCGTTGACCCGGACACCACGCCGGATCATATAGTGTTCAATCGCATCGTCGGTCTGAAGGACTCATGGAGCAAGGTGAAGTAAGTCCTTTTTCGAGGGCGTGCGTATACGCCGCACAAGCGGCAGCATAAGGAGGTTTGCCGTGGCAAAGATACCGAAGAACAGATCCGACAAAGACATGATGCAGGGCTTTGAGGAGGAGGAAACGCTCTCCGAGGTCTTGCTGAGAAAGGAGCGGCAGGCAGAGGAACGCGCCCGCGTGGAAGCGGCGCAGGAACCTCCTGCTGATCTTGCCCGCGCGGGGCTGACCTCTGCGCAGGTTGACGAACTCGGCCTTGCGCTCTTGGAGCTGAAACTCTCGCTCGCGCAGGAAGGCGTGCAGCAGTACAGACTCAAGATTCAGCACAAGGGCCGGCAGGTAATCATCACGGCGACGTGATGGATTTCTCGTAATGAGAAGAAGGATGTGTAATGATGGAAAATGCAACGATTGTGGCGATTGTCATCTTCGTCGTCGCATACGCGCTCATCATCTCCGAAAAGGTGCATCGCACCATCGTCGGACTGTTCGGCGCAATGCTCATGATACTCTTTGGCATCATCGATCAGGAGACCGCAGTCCACCATATTGACTTCAACACGCTCGGGCTGCTCATGGGCATGATGATTATTGTGAACATCACGAGCGAGACAGGGCTGTTTAACTTCCTCGCCATCTGGGCGGCGCAGAAGGTAAAGGCTCGGCCGATTGCGCTCCTCGTCGTCCTCTCGACGATCACAATGGTCTGCTCGGCTCTCCTCGACAACGTCACAACGGTTCTGCTGACCGTACCCATCACCTTCAGCATCACCTCGCAGCTCAAGGTCGATGTCATGCCGTACCTCATCTCGCAGATACTGGCTTCGAATATCGGCGGTACGGCGACCCTCATCGGTGACCCGCCGAACATCATGATCGGTAGCGCCGTCGGACTCGACTTCATGGCGTTTGTGGAAAATCTGACCTTCATCTCGATAATTATCTTTATCTTGGTGCAATTCATACTTATCGGCATCTATCACAAGGGACTGCACACGCAGCCGGAGCTGCAGGATAAGATCATGCGTCTGCCTGCTGATGCGCAGATCACAGATCATGCGCTGCTGAAGAAGTGCCTCGCGGTCATCTTCCTCACGATTACCTTCTTTGTCCTGCACGGCAGCCTCGGGCTTGAGTCCGCAACCGTTGCGCTCTCGGGCGCAGGGCTTCTCCTGCTGATCACGGCGACGGAGGACGAGGAGAAGATTGTCAAGGTGCTCTCGAAGATCGAGTGGCCGGCAATCTTCTTCTTTGGCGGACTCTTCATCCTCGTCGGCGCCCTCGTCGAGACAGGCGTCATCCGTATGCTCGCCGCCGAGGCCATTCATGCGACGGGCGGCGATGTCGAGGCGACTGCAATCCTCATCCTTTGGATGAGCGCGATTGCATCGGCATTCATTGACAACATCCCGTTTGTTGCAACGCTCATCCCGCTTATTCAGGATATGGGACAGATGGGACTCACGAACCTCGATCCGCTCTGGTGGTCGCTCGCGCTCGGTGCGTGCCTCGGCGGAAACGGTACGCTCATCGGCGCGAGCGCGAACGTCGTCGTTGCCTCCATGTCGGCGCAGCGCGGTCGCCCGATCTCCTTCCTCGGCTTTATGAAGGTCGCGTTCCCCGTCATGATCTTCACCATCATCGTCTCTAACATCTACGTTGTGATTCGCTATCTCTGAGCGAATATGACGATAAATCCCCGACCGTTGCGGCGGTCGGGGATTTATTTTTGCGTGCGTTTGTGCTATTCTATGAGAAAGGGGGGGTGACGATGATACTGCATACGGGCATGCGCACGGATATTCCCGCGTTCTATGTGCCGTGGTTTGTGAATCGCCTGCGCGCGGGCGAAGTCTGCGTGCGCAATCCTTACGACCCTGCGCAGGTGACGCGCTACCGCCTCGACCCCGCCGTCGTCGATCTCATCGCCTTCTGTACGAAGAATCCCGCGCCGATGCTGCCGCATATGGATCTCCTCGCACCCTACGGTCAGTTCTGGTACGTCACGATCACGCCCTACGGCAGGGAGATCGAGCCGCATGTGCCCGCATGGCAGGATGTTGCACGTGCCTTCCGTCAGCTCTCCGACATTGTCGGTGTATGTGCCGTTGGCTGGCGGTACGATCCGATCCTGATTGACGAGTGCCATACGATTGATTTTCACAAAAGAATGTTTGCTGCAATGGCAGAAGAATTGAGCGGGGCGACGGAGATGGTCGTCATCAGCTTCCTCATGCGCTACGCGAAGACGCGGCGCAACTTCCCCGAGTCACGTGAGGTGACGCATGCGGAGTGCATGGAACTCGGCGCATACATCGTCGAGACGGCACGCGCGTACGGCATGATTGTCTATCCCTGCGGCGGGGGCAGGGCGGGACTGGCGCAGTTCGGCGCAGACGTGGGCGGCTGCATGACACCTCGCATCTACGAGCAGGCGCTTGGGCGACGGCTGAACTTCCCGCACTATGTGCGCCAGCGCAAGGAGTGCGACTGCTACCTCGGTGCGGACATCGGCGCATATGACAGCTGTCCGCACCTCTGCCGCTACTGCTACGCCAATACGCATTTTACGCGCGTACAGAGGAACCGCCGCCGCCACGATCCTGCATCTCCCTTTCTCATTGGGCACGCAGAGATGGGCGACCGTGTGCACGATGCGGTGCAGGTGAGCTGGCTGGACGTTCAGGAGAGTCTGTTTTGACCAATATTGTGGAGCATAGAAAAAATGCTTGCACTTTATGAAAAACATCTGTATAATACAGAGCGTTGAAATCCGTTCCTCAAGACCTGATAGTCGTTCAATGAACGAGTGAAGGATTGTTTATGTAAACAATCCTTGCTCGTACCATAATCTCAGTGAACGCTTTCCCAGTTCGGCGAATGGAGAGACTAACTATTTTTTTCAAGGGAGATTGTGGAAGAATGGCATTTGAAGACAAGACACTCGTATGCAAGGAATGCGGCAGCAACTTCGTATTCACCGCCGGTGAGCAGGAGTTCTACGCAGAGAAGGGCTTTGAGAACGAGCCGGCACGCTGCCGTGACTGCCGTGACAAGCGTCGTCGCGGTCGTGATGAGCACAGCAGCGGCGAGCGTCAGATGTTCCATGTGGTCTGCGCCGAGTGCGGCAAGGATACGGAAGTTCCGTTCGAGCCGAAGACGGATCGTCCGGTTTACTGCCGCGACTGCTTCAACTCGAAGCGCGCAGCACGTTTCTAAGGATTTTTGAGGAGGCTCCGCCTCCTTCTAGGGAGGGATTGCTGCATTTGGTGCAGCGTCCCTCCTTTGATTTTATCTCATTTGAGGAGGCTTTCCTATGAAACTGAAGAAATTGGCACTCGTCCTGACCGGCGCTCTTGTGAGCCTTGTACTTGTTGGCTGCGGCGGCGGCGATCAGGCAAAACAGGAGTCCAAGGTGCTTCGTGTCGGCTCGGCGATTGACTTTGCTCCGTTTGAGTTCCAGGATGAGGGACAGAAGGAGTATCAGGGCTTCGACATGGATCTCATCCGTGCGGTCGCAAAGGAGATGGGCAGCGAGGCAGAGATCCAGAACATCGGATTTGATGGTCTGATCCCTGCGCTTCAGGCGAAGAACATTGATGTCATCATCAGCGGCATGACGATCAATGATGAGCGCAAGCAGAAGGTGAATTTCTCCGACCCGTACTATCAGTCGGGGCTCACGATGGTTGTGCGCAGCGACGAGGAGGCAATCAAGTCCTTCCAGGATCTCAAGGGGCACAAGGTTGCCGTCCAGATCGGTACGACCAGCGCAAACATGGTAAAGGAGATGGAGGGCGTCACCGTCACCGAACTGAACACGCCTGCAGACTGCTTCATGGAGCTGAAGGCACGCGGTGTTGATGCCGTTGTCAACGACCGTCCCGTCAACGACTACTACATCAAGCAGACGCAGGCCGTCGGCGTGAAGTCGCTCGAGGACAAGCTTTCGGCTGAGGACTATGGCATCGCGATGGCGAAGGACAATGCCGAGCTTCAGAAGAAGGTCAACGAGGCGCTCAAGAAGCTGCATGACAACGGCGAATACGACAAGATCTACCAGAAGTGGTTCGGCGCAAGTAAGTAAGCACTGAACAAAGAAAAAGGGATTGCTGCACGAGTCGAAAGACTTGATACAGCAATCCTTTTTTGAGTCCAAATTATGGCGGAGAGGGTGGGATTCGAACCCACGGTGCGTTGCCGCATCACCGGTTTTCAAGACCGGCTCCTTAAACCACTCGGACACCTCTCCGTAGTCAGCGGATTTATTTTAGCAAAAATTAGGGAGCGCTGTCAATAGCTGCATGCTTTTGTGTGCCGTACAGCCTCAGCGCGCACGCCTTTGCAGCAGGAGAACGAGCACGCCGATAATGAAGCCGACGAGTGTGGGCTGCGTCCAGCCCATGCCAATATGCGCGAGGGGGAGAGTGTCACCGAGTGTACGGAGAAAATCCATCATAGGCAGCGCCTCTTGCAGTCCACTCGGGAGTGCGCGTAGGAAGTCGAACGATGCCGCCGCGCATGTGCCGATCATCGTGTAGACGTAGAGCGGGCGATGGCAGCCGACGAGTCCCTCAAGCAGGCAGAGCGCAATCAGGACGATGGCAATCGGATAGAGAAAGTAGAGCACGGGCAGGGAGTATGTGATGATCTTGCTCAGCCCGACATTCGAGATTGCAAAGGAGAAGAGCGAAAAGAGAACGGCGTATTTCGGGTAAGGCAGCGAGCGCGGGAAGAGCTCCACGAACGTCGTACTGCACGCCGTGACAAGTCCAATTGCAGTCTTGAGGCATGCGCAGGTGATCGTGATGCCGAGCAGAATGCCCCCGAATGCACCGAAGTAATACGCGGCGATATGGGCGAGCACGTCGCCGCCGTTTGCGTCGAGCCCGTAGACGGTGCGGCTCTGTGCGCCGACATACGTGAGTGCAAGGTAGATGACTGCCATGAGCGCCGTGCTGAATGTGCCCGAGACAATCGTGGCGTACGAGAGATCCTTTGGCTCCGACAGGCTGAGCCGCTTGATCGCATTGACGAGAATATTCCCGAACGCAAGTGCGGCGAGTACATCCATCGTGTTGTAACCCTCGAGGAGGCCTGTGAAGAAGGCGTGTTCACTGTACGTGCTGGTCGGCTCCGCATCCCAGACCGTGCCCATTGGCGAAATGACCGCCGTTACAATCAGAATGCCGAGGAAGAGGAGAAAGAGTGGGTTCAGTACCTTGCCCACCCAGATGAGGATGCCAGAGGGGCGCAGGGAAAAGTAGAGGACGACAGCGAAGAAGATAAGGGTAAAGACAAATAGCCCGAGCGTCTGCACATCGTGGGAAACAAACGGCGCGGCGCCGACCTGAAACGATACAGTTGCGGTGCGCGGGATCGCAAATAGGGGGCCGATGCAGAGATAGAGCGCGCAGGTGAAGGCATAGGCGAAGCGGACGCTAACCTTCCTGCCGATGTCAAAGAGGCTCTCACTTGCCGTGATGCTGATTGCCGCAATGCCGAGGAGGGGCAACCCGACGCCCGTGATGCAGAAGCCAATGAGCGCGGGCAGCATCGCTGCGCCCGCCTGCTGTCCCATCGAGGCAGGGAAGATGAGATTGCCCGCACCAAAGACAAGTCCGAAGAGCATGGACGCAACGAAGATGTATTCCTGTTTTCTGAGACGACGTTTCATCTGCAAATACTTTCCTAAAAATAATAAAATATTATAAAATTTCAATGAAGTGATTATAACAGTTATCGAAGGAATTTGTCAAAGATGGAAGAAGTTGCTATAATAGGTGGGAATGATTCGGCGCAGAAGAGGAGATTGGCTTATGCGCATTGCTCTGTTTGACTCAGGAATTGGCGGACTGACCGTACTCAGTCACGCGCGGCGGGTGCTCCCATCGGAGGAATTCCTGTTCTTTGCTGACCGCGACCATGTGCCGTATGGCACGAAGTCCGTGCCTGCCGTGCGCGGCTATGTGCGTGAGGCATTCCGCTTCCTTGTCGAAAAACAGGGCGCAGATGCCGTCGTCGTCGCTTGCAATACGGCGACTTCAGTTGCGGTGGATGAGATGCGTCGGCTCTACGAGGTGCCAATCATCGGCATGGAGCCTGCCGTGAAAAAGGCGCTGGCACAGGACGGCGAGCGCCGCGTGCTCGTGACGGCGACGCCGATCACAATCAATGGAGAAAAGCTGCGCCGTCTCGTCTCGGCGCATGACACGCATCACCTTGTCGATCTGCTCGCGCTGCCCCGCCTTGTTGAATTTGCTGAGCGCAGGGAGTTTGTCTCCCCACGCGTCGAGGAATATCTATGGAATGCGCTTGCCCCGTACGATCTCGTCCACTATTCCGCGGTCGTACTCGGTTGCACGCATTTTAACTATTTCAAGGACACGTTGCGCCGCCTCCTGCCCAAGGCCGTCGGCTTTGTGGACGGCAACGAGGGAACGGTCGAGGAGCTGGCACGCAGAACGGGGCTGTGCACGATGCCCGCAGGAACGCAGATGGCATCATGCCGTTTCTTTGAATCTGGCAGACCGGTCGCAGGGGCGGAGCCATTGGCGCGCATTGAGAGCTATCTCGCGCGAGCCGCCCGCATGGAGGAGATTGTTTGAAGATTGAAGGAAGGGAGCATTCATGCCGATTCGTACTGCACATCGGGTGAATTTCTACGATACGGATGCAATGGAGGTCGTGCATCACGCGAATTACATCCGTTGGTTCGAGATCGGGCGCGTCGATTATCTGCGCCGCATTGGAATCACGCTCGGCGCGCTGATGGAGGCGGGCTATGTCTTTCCGATTACAAAGGTCGGTGCACAGTTTCACGCGCCGGGGCATTTTGATGATGATCTCGTCATCGAGACGACGGCAACGGCACTGACCAAGGCAAAGATGGCATTCTCCTACCGCATCCTGAATGCGGCGGGCACAGTACTCGTGACGGGCTTTTCGGAAAACGTGTTCACCGTGCGCGAGACGGGGCGCATTACGCGTCTGCCGAAGGAGTTCTATGAGCCGCTCGAGGCGGCGATGATCGCGGAGAAAGAGGGACGGGACATTGGATTTTGAATTGATAGAACGGTTATATTGGCTGTTCGCCCTGCTGGTTTTTTTTGAACTCGGGAAAAAGGCGTTTTTTGCCTATTTCGGAACGGAGAAGATCGTGCCGAAAAAGGAGGAGATGACACCGTTTTCCGTGGTCGAACGTACGCCTGAGAGACTCGTGATCGGTGCGACGATGCCCGTGAAGAATGAGGGGCCACAATGCGGTGTCATCATGGATGCGATGCTGCGCGTGCAGCTGCCCTATGAGCAGTACGACGGCGCACTGGTGCGCGGTAAGGTCGAGCTGGCGGGTGCGCCGCGCGAGGACGACTATTTCGAGGCGATGGTCATTCAAAAGGGCGAGCAGATCAATCTGGTGCTCAAACTTTCCATCGAGGGACGCAAGGGGAATACGCTCGAAGAGGCGATTGCCCATATGCCGGATTTCCGCATGGATTTCATCTATCAGGAGACAGGGCGCATCCCGGCACATTATTCCAAGCTGATTTTGAAAATTACGGGGGCGGAGATCGCCGCACTTGCGGGTGTTGCACTCGTGCAGGAAGGGGGCAGGAAGAATGGCTGAGCTGAATATTCTCCCCGTTCCGACACGCATTCTAACGGATGCGGACGACATCGTGGATGCCATCGAATACTACGCCGGTGCGCAGGTAACGGCGGATGATCTCGTCTGCTGTGCGGAGAGTGTAGTTGCGGTGACGCAGGGGCGTTTTGTCCGCCCCGAGGAGCTTCACATTTCCGGCATGGCAAAATTTCTGTGCCGCTTTATCCCGGACTATGGCAGTCTTGCAACGCCGCATGGGATGCAGTCACTCATGGAGGTGGAGGGGAAGTGGCGCGTTACAGCGGCGCTTTTCGCAGGCTTCCTCGGGAAACTCGTCGGCAAAAAGGGGCTGTTCTATCAGTGGGGCGGCAAGGAGGCGGCACTCATCGACGACGTGACGGGCACAATGCCGCCGTTTGACAAGGTGATTGTCTACGGCCCTGCCGAGCCGGAGCAGGTCGCCACACGCATTCGTGACCGTGTGGGGGCGTTCGGCGGGATGATCGCAGATGTGAATGACCTCAAGCGCTCTCGCGTGGTTGGCGTATCCGAAGGTGTGAACGGCGCGCTTGCGGCACAGCTGCTGCTCGACAATCCGTTCGGCAACGCCTCGCAGAAAACGCCGATCTGCATCATCAAGAACTACCGACAGTATCAGGAGAGTAATCGAACGTAAGTTCATGGCGCCCCTTCCACCATGCTGCGCATGGTTTCCCTCCCCCGTTTCGACGGGGGAGGCTTTGCATTATGGAATTCCACAAAGGAGAAAACATTCATGCCAAGAAGAGATCTGAGGCGTGCCGATCAGCTGCGCCCTGTGCGGATTGAGCGCGGCTATCAGCGTTACCCCGCAGGCTCTGCGCTCATCGAGACGGGACACACACGCGTTGTGTGCGCCGCGACCGTGGAGGAGCGTGTGCCGTTTTTTCTGAAAGGCTCAGGGACGGGATGGGTGACAGCAGAGTATTCCATGCTGCCGGGAGCAGGGACGGAGCGCACGGCACGTGAGGCGATGCGCGGGCATCAGACAGGACGCACGCAGGAGATTCAGCGACTCATCGGACGTGCTCTGCGCGCCGTTGTTGATATGAAGGCACTCGGGGAGCGCACGATTCACATTGACTGCGACGTATTGCAGGCGGATGGAGGGACGCGCACCGCATCGATTACGGGGGCGTTCGTCGCGCTCGTGGAGGCGTGTGCGACCTTCTACACGAAGCGGGGGATCTTTCCCGTGCGCGACTATGTAGCGGCGGTCAGCATCGGTGTCAATGCGGAGAACACGCCGCTGCTCGACATCTGCTATGAGGAGGATTCGACCGCGATGGTCGACATGAACCTTGTCATGACGGGCGCGGGTTCGTTTGTCGAAGTGCAGGGAACGGGAGAGGGGCGCGCATTCACCCGTGCAGAGATGAATGCCCTCCTTGATCTCGGCGAACGCGGCATACGCACGTTGATTGAGTATCAGAAAGAAGCACTCGGCGCGACGCTCTCATGGCTGCCGGGACGGGAGGGATAATATGGGAGAAAAGATCATACTGATTGCCACATCAAATGAGGGCAAGGTGCGTGAGATGGAGAAGGCATTCGAAGGCCTGCCTGTGCGTCTCGTGCCGCTCTCGCGCATCCGTGAAGTTTTGCCGGATGCGGGGGAGATCGAAGAACCGATTGAGGATGGAGCGACTTTTCTGGAAAACGCACGGATTAAGGCTCATTACTACCGGGAGCGGACGAGGCTTGCTGCGCTTGCCGATGACTCGGGACTCTCGGTGGAGGTGCTGGACGGTGCACCGGGTGTTTTCTCTGCGCGCTATGCGGGCGTGCATGGCGACGACGCGGCGAACAATGCAAAGCTGATTGCGGACATTCGGGCGAGCGGCACGGAGAATGCCGCCGCTGCCTATCACTGTGCGCTTGTACTTGTGTTTGAGGATGGGCGGGAGCTCGGTGCAGAGGGGACGTGTACGGGATTCATCCGCCCTGAGGCGCGCGGGACGGGCGGGTTTGGCTATGATCCGCATTTCTACCGTGCAGACGGACGTTCGATGGCAGAGCTCTCGCGCGAGGAGAAACATGAGATCAGTCATCGCGGTGCGGCACTCGACATGATGAAACAATTGCTGATGGAAAGAGGTGTCGTGTGAGAATCGGAATCGTCAGTGACAGTCACGGAGATGTCCGTGTGTTCAATGATATGCTTGCCGTACATGGCGCGGCGGAGGCGGAACTGTGGCTGCACGCGGGGGATTTTGCACCCGATGCGGATGATTTGGAGCTCCTTTCGGGCAGACGTGTTGTGCGTGTGCTTGGCAACTGTGACCTTTTCGTGGATGGTGTCTATGATGAAACGGTGGTTGAGGTGGCGGGACACCGCATCTTCCTAACGCACGGACATCTCTTTAACGTACGCTTTGACACAGAGCTGCTCGCCGAGGCGGCGCGTACGGCGGGCGCGGATATTGCAGTCTATGGACATACGCATGTTGCACTTGTGGAGCATGGGGACGTGACCGTGCTCAACCCCGGCAGCATTGCACGACCGCGTGATGAGCAACGCGGATCGTTCATGCTTGTGGATCTGAACGCAGGAGAGAGTCCCCATGTGAATCTCATTCGCATTTAATTGTGAAAAAATGTACGAAACCCCGCAAATTCAAGGGTCTTTCTATATAAAAAATTTTCAAAAAAATTTATCATATAAAATCCATATCTTATGATATGGATTTTATATATATAATAACAAAAACGCTATAAACAATTTATTGATTACAGCGAAATGATTCGATTAAAATATAAAACAATAAGATAGATAATAAAAGAACGATATTATTCTAATTTGTTTTCGTCTTCCCGAAATTGAATGAGATTCACTTTTTTCAAGGCTTTACGCCAAATTTGAAAGACTTGAAAGCAAGAAAAAAATATGATATAGTCTAATCAACCTGTGTATAAGTTATATTTATAGGAGGGATTATTTTGCGAGAGCTAAGCGCAAAAGCAATCACGGAGAACGTCGCCGAGATGTGCAAAGAAGCGGCGTACTATCTCCCGAATGATGTCTACGAGGGACTCAAAAAGGGGCGAGAGACGGAGGAGTCACCCGTAGGAAGAGTCGTATTGGATCAGATCATTCGCAATGCTGAGATCGCACGCGAGGAAGATCGTCCCTACTGCCAGGATACGGGCATGACCATCGTGTTTGTGGAGATCGGGCAGGATCTGCACATCACGGACGGTCTCCTCGAGGATGCGATCAACGAGGGCATCGCCAAGGGGTATACGGAGGGGTATCTGCGCAAGTCGGTCGTTGCAGAGCCGCTTTTCAACCGCAAGAACACCCAGAACAACACGCCAGGCGTCATCTATACGAAGATCGTCGCGGGCGACAAGCTGAGCATCACGATTGCGCCGAAGGGCTTTGGTTCGGAAAATAAGTCCGGCGTCAAGATGCTCGTTCCTGCGGACGGTGTCGAGGGCGTGAAGAAGGCCGTCATGGAGATCATTCAGCATGCAGGCCCGAATCCGTGCCCGCCCGAGGTGGTCGGTGTCGGCATCGGAGGAACGATGGATCAGGCGGCACTCCTCTCGAAGAAGGCACTCACGCGCTCGATCGATCAGCGCCATCCGATGCCGGAGTATGCCAAGCTCGAGGGTGAGCTCCTCGAGATGATCAACAAGACGGGCATCGGCCCCCAGCTGGGCGGCACGACAACTGCACTTGCCGTGAACGTTGAGTGGGGGGCGACGCACATTGCGGGTCTCCCCGTTGCAGTGACGATCTGCTGCCATGCACTCAGGCACGCACATCGCGTCCTGTAATCGTGTGAAACACGGTTCGTGTTTCCCCATTTCCTGTGTATTATCGTTAGGGAGGAATACTCATGGCGGAAAGTATCCGTATTACGACTCCGTTTACGGAGGAGATGTCGCGTAAGCTCAAGGCGGGCGACAGCGTTCTCATCACGGGCACGATCATCAGCGCGCGCGATGCGGCACATAAGGCAATGACGGAGGCTCTTGCAAAGGGCGAGCCGCTGCCCGTCGACTGGCACGATCAGATTGTCTACTACCTCGGACCGACGCCGGCGAAGCCGGGGGATCCGATCGGCTCGGCCGGCCCCACGACCTCCGGCCGCATGGATGCCTACACGCCGACGATGCTTGAGCAGGGCATCAAGGGCATGGTGGGCAAGGGCTCGCGCTCGACTGCGGTCGTGGAGTCAATGAAGAAGAACGGCGTCACCTACTTCGCTGCTGTCGGCGGCGCTGCGGCGCTCATTGCGAAATCCGTGAAGAAGTATGAAGTGGTGGGCTACCCCGAGCTTGGTCCCGAGGCGGTTGCAAAGCTGACGGTGGAGGATTTCCCCTGCATCGTCGTGATTGACTCCGAGGGAAACAATTTCTATGAGATGGGGCAGAAGCCCTATCGCAAACTCTAATCACACATCCTCATCAGAGTGTTCATGCCGATGGTTTGGCGCATGACAAATCATTCGGGGGCGCTGCTCCGGCCGCGAGGTCGGGCAGCGACTCCAAAGGTCTACATATTTCAGGAGGTATGAAATGTTCCACACAACCTTTTACATGCGGCGGCTGCATTCATTGGTCGGACTCGTCATTATCGGCGTGTTCCTCTTCGAGCACGTCTTTACGAACTCGACCGTACTCAACGGTGCGAAGGCGTTCAATGATGCGCTGGCCATGATGGATCTCATTCCGCGTCCCGTATTCTACGGACTTGAGATCTTTGCTATCGCCGTGCCGATTCTCTTCCATGCGATCTATGGCATCTATATTGCGGCGCAGGCGAAGAACAACCCCAGCAATTATGGCTACGTCCGCAACTGGCAGTTTGCCGTTCAGCGCTATACGGCATGGCTGCTCATCCCGTTCCTCATCTGGCACGTTGGCTATATGCGTGTCTGGGAGAAGGGCGTCATGGGAACACATATCAACTATGACCTGCTCTACACCTACTTTGTGTCCGGCGATTATGCAATCCTCCATACGGTGCTCTATACACTCGGTATGCTCGCAGCGATCTTCCATTTCTGCAACGGCATCTCGACGTTCTGCATGACGTGGGGCATCGCAAAGGGCCCGCGCGCACAGTCCGTGATCAACGCGCTGTCGATGGGTCTCTGCACGCTGATGAGTCTTGTTACGCTCGCCTTCATGGGCAGCTATTTCATGTAAGAAGCGCAGCAAAGGAGAGTAAGAATGGCTAAAGTACCAGAAAATAACATTGCGATCATCGGCGGCGGTCTGGCGGGGCTTCTCGCTGCGCTGAAGATCTGCGAGGGCGGCGGCAAGGTCGACCTCTTTTCCTACTGCCCGGTGAAGCGCTCTCACTCGCTCTGCGCACAGGGCGGCATGAACGCCTGCATGGATACAAAGGGCGAACATGACAGTGTCTATGAGCACTTTGACGATACGGTCTACGGCGGCGACTTCCTCGCCGATCAGCTCGCGGTCAAGGGCATGGTTGAGGCGGCACCGCGTCTGGTCAAGATGTTTGACCGTATGGGCGTTCCGTTCAACCGCACGCCGGAGGGTGTACTCGACCTCCGTAACTTCGGTGGCCAGAAGAATAAGCGCACGGTCTTTGCAGGCTCTACGACCGGCCAGCAGCTTCTCTACGCGCTTGATGAGCAGGTGCGCCGCTGGGAGGTCAAGGGCAAGGTCACGAAGTACGAGTTCTGGGAATACATCCGCGCAATCAAGAACAAGGACGGCATTGTACGCGGACTTGTCGCACAGAATATGAACTCGAACGAGATCAAGGCGTTCCCCGCGGATGTCGTCATCCTCGCTACGGGCGGCCCTGGACAGGTCTTTGGTCGCTGCACGGCGTCCACGATCTGCAACGGCTCGGCTGTTTCGTCTGCATACCAGCAGGGCGCGCACATCGGCAATCCGGAGTTCATCCAGATTCATCCGACGGCAATCCCGGGTTCCGATAAGAACCGCCTCATGTCGGAGGCGTGCCGCGGTGAAGGCGGGCGCGTCTGGACGTACAAGGACGGCAAGCCTTGGTACTTCCTCGAGGAGATGTACCCTGCATACGGCAACCTCGTTCCGCGTGACGTTGCCTCCCGCGCGATCTTCAAGGTATGCGTGCACATGGGGCTCGGCGTCAACAACGACCGCCGCGTCTACCTCGACCTCTCGCATATCTCTGCGGACTATCTCGAGCACAAGCTCGGCGGCATTCTCGAGATGTACTCCGAGTTCGTCGGTCAGGATCCGCGCAAGGTGCCGATGGAGATCTTCCCGTCCGTCCACTATTCGATGGGCGGCATCTGGGTCGACCGCATGCACCACACGAACATCCCCGGCCTCATGGCGGCGGGCGAGTGCGATCATCAGTACCACGGCGCGAACCGCCTTGGCGCGAACTCTCTCCTCTCGGCAAGTTACTCCGGCTATGTCGCAGGGCCTGAGTCGCTCCGCTGGGCGCGCAGCGGCGAGCTTGGCGCGGCACTCACCGAGGAAGAGCTCGAGGCAGCGCGTAAGGAATGTGTTGCAGAGTTCGACAAGATCCGCAATATGACGGGCTCTGAGAACGCGCACAAGCTCCATCAGGAGATGGGCGAGATCATGTACGACTACGTCTCCATCGAGCGCGACAACAAGGGTCTCGATATCTGCCTTGAAAAGCTCAAGGGGATCCTGAAGCGCTGGGATGACATCGGCGTCACCGACCATGGCACATGGGCAAATCAGGAAGCCATGTTCGTGCGTCAGCTGCGCAACATGATCCTCTATGCGATGGCTGTTACGAAGGCGGCGCGCTGCCGCGATGAGAGCCGCGGCGCACATGCGAAGATCCTGCTCGACGACAAGGGCGAGCGCATGACGGACGCGGACGGTGAGCTCATGTTCTACGGCCGTGACGATGAGCGCTTCATGAAGACCTCCATCGTGGACTACGATCCGAAGACCGAGGAGCCGGTTGTCAGCTACATGGAATTCGAGCATTCACTCATCAAGGCGCGTGCGCGTAACTACGCCGTTGCCAAGAAGGAGTAAGGGAGGATAGAAGTCATGGCAGAACAGAAAAAAGTTCGTTTTATCATCGAGCGTCAGGATGGACCGAACGAGAACCCCTATACGCAGGAGTTCGAAGTCGACTATCGTCCCGGTCTCAACGTCGTTGCGTCCCTCATGGAGATTCAGAAGAACCCCGTGACGGTGGATGGCAAGCGCGTTCCGCCTCCGGTCTGGGAGTGCAACTGCCTCGAGAAGGTCTGCGGCGCGTGCATGATGGTCATCAACGGCCGTGCACAGCAGGCGTGCTGCGCCCTGATCGACAACCTCACGCAGCCGATTCGCGTACAGCCGGCGCGCACGTTCCCCGTCATCCGTGACCTTCTCATCGACCGCTCGGTCATGTTCGAGAGCCTCAAGCGCATCCATGGCTGGGTCGAGGTCGACGGCACATGGGACAACAAGGATGCTCCGATTCAGAACCCGTACACGGCAGAGACCTGCTACGAGCTGTCGCACTGCATGACCTGCGGCTGCTGCCTCGAGGCATGCCCGAACGTCGGTCCGCAGTCAGACTTCATCGGACCTGCACCGACGGCACAGACACTTCTCTTCAACCTCCATCCGCTCGGAAAGTTCGATGCGCCGAAGCGCCTCAATGCGCTGATGGAGAAGGGCGGCATCACGAGCTGCGGCAACAGCCAGAACTGCGAGCGCGTCTGCCCGAAGAGTATCAAGCTTACGCAGCATCTTGCACAGCTGAACCGTGAGGTCAACAAGCAGGCACTGCGCAATATGTTCAATCACTAAACGATTTCCTGCGTGAAATCGCAACAGAGAAGGGGCAGCCCCCAAACGGGGCTGCCCCTTTCGTATGCAATTATACGAGTTTCGACAGAAAAGGGGAGACCAAACGACGGTCTCCCCAAAGTTATATATGCTGTTTTTTAGAGCTTGAAGCCTCCGACAATTCTCTGCAGATCCTGCGCAAGCTGCGCGAGTGTCTGACTGGATGCGGCGATCTCCTGCATGGATGCCGCCTGCTGCTCGGAGACAGCAGAGACGTTTTCTGCCTCGCTGTGGACGGCGTTCGAGATCTTCTGGACTGCTTTGACCGAGCTGACCATGCGCTCACTGTCCGCCTTAATGCCCTCGGTACTCTTCAGGATGGCATCCATCTTCTCGGTGAGCTCGCTCACAACGCCCGCGATGCGGTCAAACTGCTCGCCCGCCTGATTGACCTGCTTGACGCCTTCGCCGACGTGCTCCTTCTGCGATGGCGTGTGTGATGCCGTCAACCGTCTTGAAGGACTCATCGACGACCTCGTTCTGCTCGATCGTGCTGCCCGTGATCTTGACGATCGCCTCTGCCGCGCTCTGTGTACCCTGCGCCGACTGATCTGTCGAGGCAGTCAGCTGCTCGGATGCGGCAGCAAGATGCTCTGAGGTCTGCGCAGTCTTTTGAATCAGCTCGCGCAGGTTTTTGACCATTGTGAGCAGGGAGTTGTGCAGCTGTCCGATCTCATCGTCACGGTCGCGCTGAGGCGGCTGAATGGCGAGATTGCCCTTTGCAACCTCCTGCGCCGCACCTGCCATATTCTCCAGCGGCGCTGCAGTGGACTGTGCGATCTTGTAGAGCAGTGCACTGAGGACAACGAGCGAGAGCAGCAGCCCCGCAATCATTGCCCATTTGAGGTTGTCCACATCGTTGACTTGTACGCCTTCCTTTGATTCGGCACGCTGATACCATGGACGGCTCGTCGCATCGAACTGATCGAGCGGCACTACGCCCTCCTCACTGTAGAGGAAGGGACGGTTTGTATCCTTTGGAAAGCCATGTAGATCGAGTCTACATTCGGACGTGCCATGAAATCCTGTGCGACCTCGAGGAATCTCTCGTCGGTCGGGATATTCGTTGCCCATACGCGTCCAACGTCCTCGAGAATGCCCATAGGGCCTGCTACCATGCGGTTGACTTCCTCAGCGTGATACTCCGAGAGTGCGCGCATCTCGCGCTCCGTGGCCTCCTCGATCATCGTACTCGCTTCCCAGCAGGAGAATGCAGCCATCGCGATAAAAATGACAATGAGCGGGCTTCCAATCCACAGGAGCATTTTTGACTTTAATTTCATTCCTTCACCTCTTTTGAGTATGCGCCGTGAGGCGCGCCAACCGGTCACGTCCCATATGGTGGAAGCGAGGATATTTCTTTGGAGCATAATTCAACGCAAATAAAAAACTCCTCCAAAAGTCCTAAAAGGTTTTTGGAGGAGTTTTAAAATTAGAGGTTCTTTTTCATGCGACTTGCAAGGTAGTTCGCGGCGAGCGATCCTGAGATATTATGCCAAACACTGAAGAGTGCGCCGGGGATTGCAGCTGCTGCACCAAAGTGCAGGAGCGCAAGTGAGGTCGCAAGTCCCGAGTTCTGCATACCGACCTCGATGGAGACCGCCTTGACCTTTGCCATGTCCATACGCAACATCTTCGCGACGAGGAAGCCGAGCGCATAGCCGAGGAGGTTGTGGCACATGACGACAACCATGATGAGTGCGCCCGTCTCGATGATACGTCCCGCATTTGCGGAGACAACGCCGCCGACGATGAGGACGATGGCGATGACGGAGATGAGCGGCAGGATCTTGACCGCCTTCTGCACGGGGCGCTCGAAGAAATGGTTGATGAGGATGCCGAGGAAGATCGGCGCAATGACGACCTGTGCGATGGAGATCATCATCTTCTCTGCCGGGATGTCAATCCACTGACCTGCCAGCCAGAGCGTGAGGAGCGGCGTCATGATCGGCGCGAGGATGGTGGATGCCATCGTCATCGAGACGGAGAGCGCAACATCACCGCGTGCGAGATAGGTCATGACGTTGGAGGAGGTTCCACCGGGGCAGGTGCCGACGAGGATGACGCCCGCTGCAAGCTCTGGTGGGAGGGAAAAGAGATGGGCAAGCGCCCATGCGAGCAGCGGCATGATGCCGAACTGTGCGACCGTTCCGATGAGAACGTCGCGCGGACGCTGCAGGACGAGCTTGAAATCCGCAAAGCGCAGGGTCATGCCCATGCCGAACATGACGATGCCGAGCAGGATTGTGATCCACGGCACTGTCCAGATGAACGTCCACGGTTGGAAAAGTGAAATTCCTGCGATGAGAATGACAAATAATGCCATATAACGGGAGACAAAATTGCTGAGTTGTTCGAGTGCCTGCATAGATGCAAACTCCTTCCATTTATTGAGAGATGCGGATGAAATCTTCGAGCTTTCGGAGTGCCGAGCCGTCGGCGATGGTCTGTCGTGCGGCCGCAATGCCGTCCGCAATGGAGGGAGCGGCACCGCCGATGTAGATGGCCGCCCCTGCGTTCAGGAGGCAGACATCCGCGCGCGCGTCTCGGATCTCTCCGCTGAGGATGCCGCGTGTGACAGCTGCATTCTCATCCGGCTTGCCGCCGCGAAGTGCTTCCTTTGCTGCGGGCGTGATGCCGAAATCCTCGGGGTGGATCTCGTAAGAGCGTTCCCAGCCGTCTGCAATCTCGTGTATGAGGGTCGGTGCACCGATGCTGATCTCGTCCATGACGTCTGTGCCGTGGACGATGAGTGCGCGCTTCACGCCAAGACCGGGCAGTACGTTTGCGAGTGGACGCAGCAGATGTGCGCTGTAGACGCCGAGCAGCATCGCGGTCGGACGTGCGGGATTCGTGAGCGGCCCGAGGATGTTGAATACGGTGCGGATACCGAGCTCGCGGCGGATCGCACCGACGTGCTTCATCGACTGATGATAGCGCTGGGCAAAGAGAAATGCCATGCCGACCGTGTCCAGTTCTTCGCGTACCTTTGCGGGCGGCTGATCGATGTTCACGCCGAGTGCCTCAAGGCAGTCCGCTGTGCCGCTCCACGAGGAGGCCGCGCGGTTGCCGTGCTTGCAGACCTTGAGTCCGGCCGCAGCAGCGAGGAACGATGCGGTGGTGGACACATTGATGCTGCCCGAGTGGTCGCCGCCCGTGCCGACGATATCGACGACCTCCATATCGTGTTCGACGCGCTCTGCATGTTCACGCATCGCCGCTGCCGAACCCGAGATTTCGTCAATCGTCTCCATGCCGCTGCTCTTTGTGGAGAGCGCGGCGAGGTAGGCGGCGTTCTCGACCGCAGAGGTCTCGCCCGACATGATCTCGTTCATGACCGCATATGCTTCGTCGTAGGTAAGATCCTCCTTGCCTACGACCTTTTTGATCGCTTCTTTTATCATTCGATTTCCCCCCTGAAAAGAAAAAAGACAGGGCAGTATTATAGCACACATATCATGACATGACAAAAGTATATTTGTGAGGAGAGGAGGAATGTGCTATAATCTCTTAATCTTGTGTACTATACTATATAGGAGAGGCTATGTTTGAACCGCGTTTTACAACGCTGAATATGAATGAGATCCTAAAGTATCTCGGCTTTCGTGGGCAGGAGCTGACGGAGGAGATTGCGGCGCAGATTCGTCGCTGTACGGATGAGGTGCTGGCAGCGGCGACGCCCCGCCTGACGTATCGTCACGCTCCTCTTGAAGATGGGGCTGTGCTCGGCGTGACGTTTGCAGGAAATGACATCCCTCGGATGCTTGAGCCGTGTGAGGAGGTTGTGCTTTTTGGTGCGACCCTCGGCCCCGGTGTCGAGCGTCTGATGATGCGCTATGAGGTCGTGAATGCGGCGGACTCCGTCATCATGGATGCGTGTGCGAGTACGGCGATTGAGAATATCTGCAACAACTTCGAGAGTGATATGCGCCGCGTTGTGGAGGCCGAGGGGCGTTATTTGACGGATCGCTTCAGCCCCGGCTACGGTGACCTGCCAATTGCGGAGCAGCCGAAATTCTTTGCACTGCTCGATATGACACGGCGCATCGGTGTCTCGCTGACGCCAACGACGATCATGGTGCCGCGCAAATCCGTGACTGCAATCATGGGCATTGCGCGCACACCGCAGCCGCATCGTCCGCCGGACTGCGAGCACTGTCTCATGTTCCGCACCTGCCCCTTCCGCAAGGCGGGGCGCAGATGCAGGGAAGGGGCAAAAACTTAAATTTGTTTTTGGAACCGGAAAATATAGGAGAATGGGCATGAAAGACATCATTATATTGGATGGGGGCATGGGCACGCAGCTGCAGGCGCGCGAGCTTGCCCCCGGGGAGCGTCCTGAGCTTTTCGGACTCACGCATCCTGATGTGATCGAGGAGATCCATCGGAACTACATTGCGGCGGGCAGCCGTGTCATCTACAGTAATACCTTCGGCGCGAACGGTCACAAGCTCGAGGGGACGGGCAAGACGGTCGCCGAGGTCATCGGGGAGAACGTCCGCACGGCACGCCGTGCGGCGGAGAACTCGGGCGTATCG
Organism: Selenomonas timonae; assembly: GCF_014250475.1. Taxonomy (NCBI): domain Bacteria; kingdom Bacillati; phylum Bacillota; class Negativicutes; order Selenomonadales; family Selenomonadaceae; genus Centipeda; species Centipeda timonae. The sequence goes on from NZ_CP060204.1 coordinate 1,397,843, forward strand.
GGCGTACGGGTCGCACTTGACATCGGCCCCATCGGGGAACTGGTCGAGCCGCTCGGCACACTCTCGTTTGAGGATGCCTATGAGCTTTTCCGCGAGATGGTCGTCGCAGGCGCAGAGGCGGGCGCAGATCTCGTCATCTTCGAGACGCTGACTGACCTCTACGAGGTCAAGGCGGCGGTGCTCGCGGCGAAGGAACATACAAAGCTGCCGATCTGGGTGACGATGACGTTCGAGCAGAATGGACGCACCTTCCTCGGTGCTGCTGTCCCATCCGTTGCGGTCACGCTTGATGCGCTCGGTGTCGCTGCGCTCGGTGTGAACTGTTCGCTCGGTCCCGTGGAGCTTCTGCCGATTGTGGACGAGCTGATGGAGTGGACGGATCTGCCGATTATCGTCAAGCCAAACGCGGGACTTCCTGACCCTCGTACGGGTGCGTATGAGATGACGGCGGAGGACTTCGGTCGTGAGATGGCAGCGTTTGCACAGCGCGGTGCGCTCATCATGGGGGGCTGCTGCGGCACAACCCCCGAATTTATTCGTGCACTCACAGCGGCGGTCGCTGAGGGGGCGTCGGAGCGTCCCGCACGGAAAAAACGCAAGGGGGTTGCATCACCGGGGCGCGTCGCGGAGTACGGCAAGCTCAATGTCATTGGCGAGCGCATCAATCCGACGGGTAAGAAGCGTCTGCAACAGGCACTCCTTGAGGAGGACTACGGCTACATCAAGAAACTTGCGATCTCCCAGCAGGAGGCGGGTGCGCAGGTGCTTGACATCAATGTCGGTGCGCAGGGCGTGGATGAAGAGAAGGTCATCCCGTATGTCGTCAAAGCGGTGCAGAGCGTTGTCGACCTGCCGTTGCAGATCGACTCCGCGAATCCTCGGGTGATTGAGGCTGCTCTGCGTGTCACGAATGGGCGCGTCATCATCAACTCGGTGAGCGGCGAGCGTGAGCGCATGGATGCCATCTTCCCACTCGCGAAGCACTACGGGGCGGCAGTCCTTGGACTGGCGATGGACGAGAGCGGACTCCCAGAGACGGCGGCGCAGCGTGTTGCGATTGCCGAGCGCACTGTCGCGGAGGCAGAAAAATACGGTCTTGACCGCGAGGATATCATCATCGACTGTCTGACGCTCACGGTCTCGGCGCAGCAGACGCAGGCGATGGAGACCCTGCGTGCCGTGCGCGAGGTGCACGAGCGTCTCGGACTGCACTGTGCGCTCGGTGTCAGCAATATTTCGTTCGGTCTGCCCGCACGCGGGCACATGACGGAGAACTTCCTCATACAGGCAATGCACGTCGGACTGGATTTCCCAATCATCAATCCGAACACAAAGGGCGTTATGGATGCGGTTGTGTCCTTCCGCGCCGTCTCGGGAGAGGATGTGGACTGCGCCGCCTACATCGAGCGTTTTGCACCCGAGCAGGCAGAGATGCGCCGCCGCAAAGAGCTCGGTATTACGGGCGATGAGGTAGCGGGGGCGGTGCAGACTGCCGCAGCGGAGAGTGAAGACGCTGTCGACCCGCTGATGGATGCAATCATTCGAGGCCTTTCCGACGATGCCGAGCGCATTACGCGGAAGCTCCTGACGGAGATGGCACCGATGGACATCATACAGGAGAAGGTCATCCCTGCGCTTGATATCGTGGGCGACCGCTACGAGCAGGAAATCATCTTCCTCCCGCAGCTTATCAATGCGGCGAATGCAGCGACGGCGGGACTTGAACTCATCAAGGTGCGTCTTGCCGAGGCGGGACAGGGAGTCTCAAAGGGAAAGATCATTCTTGCGACGGTGGAGGGGGATATCCACGACATTGGCAAGAATATCGTCAAGGTCGTCCTCGAGAATTACGGCTATCAGATCATTGACCTTGGGCGTGACGTTCCTGTCACGCGTGTTGTGGAGGTTGCCATCGAAAAGAAGGTCGGGCTCATCGGCCTTTCGGCATTGATGACGACGACGGTCACGGCGATGAAAAAGACCATCGAAGCCCTGCATGAGGCGGGACATCCGTGCGAGACAGTGGTTGGCGGTGCGGTACTCACGGAGGACTATGCAAAGGAGATCGGTGCGGATCACTATGCGGGCGATGCGCGCAGCATTGTTGAGATTGCACGCCGCGTACTTGGATAACGCAGGGAGGCTGAACAGACATGAGCCAGGAGCGCATGGCAATACGGGAACATCTGAAAAAAGAGCCGCTCGTCTTTGACGGCGGAATGGGCACATACTACGCTCAAAAGACGCATACGCGCGGCAAGGGCGTGGAGCTCGCGAACATCGAAACACCCTTGGTCGTTGAGGAGATTCACACGGAGTATCTGCACGCTGGAGCACAGGCGATCAAGACGAATACATTTGCGGCGAACTGCAGCGTCTATCAGGGCGATACGGCACTCGTCGAGCGCATCCTCCGTTCGGGTTGGGAGATCGCCGCACGCGCAGCAGAGCCGTTCGACGCCTATGTATTTGCGGACATCGGCCCCGTCACGGGACTGCCGCCCGCTGACATCCTCGACGAATATCGTTTCCTCGTCGATATCTTCCTCGCGGCGGGGGCGCGGCACTTTCTATTTGAGACGAACTCTTCAACTGAGGGATTGGTCGAGACGGCGGCACATATCAAGCAGGTATGCCCCGAGGCATTCGTCCTGACCTCCTTCTCGGCATTTCCTGGCGGCTATACGCGCGACGGCTTCTTCGTCGAGGAACTGATCCGCACGGTCACGGAGAGCGGCTATATCGACGCCGTCGGCTTTAACTGCGTGAGCGGCGTTCAGTCGATGAAGGAGCTCGTCCATCTTCTCGGAACGTGCACCCTTCCACTCTCCCTTATGCCGAACGCGGGACATCCGATCGTCATCGACGGACGCACCTTCTATGAGAGCGCGCCGGACTACTTCGGTGACGGGCTTGCCGCCATCGTGCGCGACGGCGTATCCATCGTCGGCGGCTGCTGCGGCACGACGCCGGAGCACATCCGTGCGCTGTGCAGAGCGCTTGTGGACAGCGGACGTGTGTCGGAGGTGGCAGGGACACGTGCCGCGCGCACATCGCTTGCACCGTCGCGCTCCGTCTTCTTTGACGCGCTGAAGGTGGGGGAGATTCCCATCGCGGTGGAGCTTGATCCGCCCGAGACGGGCAATGCGGATAAGTTTATGGCGGGGGCGCGGGAGCTGCAGGAGGCGGGCGTTACCGCTATCACGATTGCGGACAACCCCATTGCGCGCGCGCGCATGGATGCGGCAATGCTCGCGGGGCGCGTGCAGCGCAGCCTTGGGCTCGAGCCGATTCCGCACATGACCTGCCGCGACCGCAACCTCAATGCGATCAAGTCCATCCTCCTCGGACTCAGCGCCGAGGGCGTGCACAATCTCATCGCGATTACGGGCGACCCCATCCCGACGGCGGAGCGCGACGAGGTAAAGAGCGTCTATCAGTTCAACTCGCGCAAGCTCTCCGCCTTTATCAAGAGCCTCGGCGAGCGCGGTGACGTTGTGCCGTTTCATGTATTCGGCGCACTCAACGTGAACTCGATCCATTTTCCGTCGCAGCTTGGCCTTGCGAAAAAGAAGATGGAGGCGGGTATGACGGGCTTCTTTACCCAGCCTGTCTTGAGCAGCCGGGCGAAGGAAAACCTCCGTACGGCGCGCGACACCCTGCCCGGGGCACTCATCCTCGGCGGCATCATGCCCGTCGTCAGTGAGCGCAACGCGCGCTTCATGGAGAGCGAGATCTCCGGCATTCACGTCGAGCAGCGCATCATCGACGCCTATCACGGACTAGCTCGGGAGGCGGCGGAGGAGCTTGCTGTGCAGCTTTCGCTCGAGACTGCAAAGGACATTGAGCCGTATATCGACGGCTACTACATCATCACGCCGTTTGCGCGTACGGCACTCGTTGCGCGTATCGTCAAGGAACTGCGGAGGAAATAGTAAAAAGAAGGCTGCTGCACAACATGAGCGTGCAGCAGCCTTCTTTTAATGTATCGTCCCAAGCGTCATCGGCAGCGTGTGCGCAGCCTTTGCTGCCCTCCGCAGGTCGGCGGCGGATTTCTCTGCCCAGATTGTTGCGACTTTCTTTTGAAAGGCGAGGGCGGAGGTCGGCGATTCTTTCTCCGCACGTACATATGCGCGGATGATCTCGGCGAATTCCTCGGGCATGGATGCCGTTCTCTGTGCGAGCAGGATTTTCAGATTTGTGTCGATCAGATAGAGGTGGATCGTCGAGTCGCGCAGACTCTCCTCATCTGGCAGCAGATCTTCCTTTACGAGAGAGAGGGAGAGCGGCGCGTCGCCCCAGCCGTCCTTGAAGATGCCGTCGATGCGGTAGAGGAGGAAGAGAACACCGTCCACCTCCGTCACGGCAAGCTCAATCTCGCCCGTGCGGAACGCCTCGACAGCGATGGCGTCCGTGCGCGAGAGCTGAAGTAGGAACATCATGCCGTTCTTGTCCACTTGGAACATGCCGCCGTCCGCCTGTGCGAGGACGGGCAGAGGGAACGGCTCGCCGACGGCGAAACTCACAGATGTACTCATGAAACCTCCTTACAGCATACGCAGCCCCGCCACGCCGCGAATCCCAAGACCCGGCGCGGAGGAAGCCGTAATGTCCTTTTCGTCGAATATGGCACCGCCCTCAATCGGGTCTTCGCTGCAAAGCACGGGACCGTCGAGGTCGATGCGTGTCACAATCTGCTTCGCACAGGCGAGCGCGACAGCTGCATTGACGGAGATCTTCGCCTCGAGCATGCATCCGAGCATGCACTCCACGCCGTAGACCTCCGCCGCTGCGATGATCTGCTGCGCGGGATAGAGACCGCCGCATTTCATCAGCTTGATGTTCACCATGTCGGCGGCGTGCAGCTGCATGATACGCAGGGCGTCGGCAGGGCTGAATACGGACTCGTCCGCGAGCACGGGGATGTCGCTCTCACGCGTGACATAGGCAAGTCCGTCGATGTCTGCTGCAGCAACGGGCTGCTCGACAAGCTCGATATCGAGTCCCTTCTCTGCCATCTGTGCAAGGATGCGCACCGCCTCGCGCGGCTTCCACGCCTGATTTGCGTCAATCCGGATGCGCACGTCCCTGCCAACCGCTTCGCGCACGGCGCTCAGGCGCGCCACATCGAGTGAGGGATCGACGCCGACCTTGATCTTGAGTGTGTCGTAGCCGCGCGCAATCGCATCGCGCGCATCACGCGCCATTTCCTCGGGTGCATTCACGCTGATTGTAATATCCGTGACAATGTTGTCGCGTGCGCCGCCAAGCAGCTTGTGCACAGGGATGTTCCACAGCTGGCCGTAGAGATCGTAGAGTGCCATGTCGACGGCAGCCTTTGCTGAAGTGTTGTGAATCAGCGCAGACTGCACGCCGCGGATGAGATCCTCGAACGCGTTCACGTCGCGCCCGACGAGGAGCGGCGTGAGATGCGTGCGGATTGCGTCGATGATGCCACCTGTCGTGTCGCCCGTGACGACGCCCGTCGGCGGCGCCTCGCCGTAGCCCGTTGCACCCGTATCCGTGCGGATGAGGACGATGACATCCTCCACGCTGTCCACGCGTCGGCGCGCCGTCTTGAACGGGACGCGCAGGGGGACGGAGAGCATGCCGAGTTCGATCTTTGTGATTTTCATAGGAGTCCTCCTTCTTCTGTATACAGAATTCTTTCGCAAATGAGCGCATTCTAGGAAAGAAGTCCATTGTGCCATATCATGACTTTATTATATAATCAACATTGCGATTCTTCAAGGAATTATCATGCTTTATGGTAAGGAGTGGTTTTATGATTACGGATGGATTTACCTATGTCGCCGTGCTCATCATGCTCGCGGGGGTGCTCGTGTCCCTCGAAAAGGGGACGGGGTGGGCGCTGTTCCGTTACCTGCCCGCCGTCGTGCTCGTCTACCTCATCTCCATGCTGCTCTGCACCGTCGGAACATGGGATATGGCGGCGACAAAGCCGACGTACGGCGCGCTCAAGAATTCGCTGACGTACGCAATGGTCTTCACCATGCTGCTGCGCTGCGACATTCGGAAGGTGCTGAAGCTCGGCCCCCGGATGCTGCTCGGATTCTTCTCTGCGTCCCTCACCATCATGATCGGCTTCGTCGTCGCCTTCCTCGTGATGAAGGGATTGATCGGCTCTGATTCGTGGATGGCGCTCGGCGCGCTCTGCGGTTCGTGGCTCGGCGGCTCGGGCAACATGGTCGCTGTACAGGCAGCGCTCGGCGTCTCCGAGGCGGATATGGGCTACGCACTCGTTGTCGACTCCATCGACTACTCGATCTGGGTCATGTTCCTGCTCTGGCTCATCACGCTCGCGCCGCGTTTCAACCGCTGGAACAAGGCGGATACAACGAAACTTGATGCCGTGTCGCGCAGCCTTGAAGAGGATGCAAAGCTGAACACGGGCGCGATTACCTTTCAGAGCCTGATCCTCCTCCTTGGCACGGCGCTCATTGTCTCGGCGGTCGGTGCAAATGTCGGGAAAATGCTCAACGCCGCTGTCCCGTTCTTCGACAAGGCAACGTGGACGATCCTCTTTATCACCATCCTCGGACTCATCGGCGCAGTCTCGCCGCTTGGGCGTGTTGCAGGCTCTGCGGAGATGTCGAACGTCCTGCTCTACTCCGTCATTGCCCTGCTCGCCTCGCGTGCATCCCTGCTCGAACTTGGCGATGCGCCGTACTGGATCCTGACGGGCTTCATCATCCTCGGCGTGCACTTTACGCTCATGTTCTTCCTCGCGCGCCTCTTCCATCTCGATATGTTCACAGCGTGCGTTGCCTCGCTTGCGAACATCGGCGGCACGGCATCCGCACCCGTACTTGCGGGCACGTACTCCGGCTCGCTCATCCCCGTCGGCATCCTCATGGCGCTGATGGGCTACGTTATCGGCACGCCGTTCGGCATCCTCGTCGCACATATCATGGAGATGTTCCAATAAGAACTAATAGAAGGGTATTGCACAAACCTGTCGCAGCTTTTATGCGGCAGGTTTTTCTTGATTTACAGTCGAAAATCTCTTACAATGAATTACAAAGAAAGTTCAGAGAGGTGACGGGATGATTAAAAAGGGAATTATCCTCGCGGGCGGCTCGGGCTCACGCCTTTACCCGCTGACGAAGGTTGTATCGAAGCAGCTCATGCCGATCTATGACAAGCCGATGATCTACTATCCGCTCAGTGCGTTGATGCTCGCGGGGATACGGGAGATTTTCATTATCACGACACCGAATGACAGCGCACTCTATCAGGCGCTGCTCGGCGACGGCAGCCAGCTTGGGCTGTCCATCTCGTATGCAGTGCAGCCGAGTCCCGACGGTCTCGCGCAGGCGTTTATCATTGGCGCGGATTTTGTTGCGGGCGAGGGCTGTGCGCTCGTTCTCGGCGACAATATCTTCTATGGCTCCGATTTCGCGCAGGTGCTGCAGCGTGTTGTACGCCGCGAGGACGGGGCGACCGTATTCGCCTACTACGTCTCCGATCCCGAGCGATATGGCGTTGTGTCTTTCGACGAGGATGGGCAAGCTCTCTCCCTCGAGGAGAAGCCGAAAGAGCCGCAGTCGAATTATGCCGTTACGGGGCTTTACTTCTACGACAGCGACATCGTCGAGATTGCGCGCGGGATTCGACCATCGGCGCGCGGCGAGCTTGAGATCACAGACGTGAACAAGGCGTATCTCGCGGCGGGGAAGCTTCATGTCGAGCGCCTGCGGCGCGGCTATGCGTGGCTTGACACGGGGACGCATGAGTCGCTCCTCTCGGCGGCATCCTTTGTCCAGACCATACAGGCGCGGCAGGGGCTTAAAATCTCCTGCATTGAGGAGATTGCCTACCGCATGGGTTACATCGACGCGGAGCAGGTGCTGCGCCTTGCGGAACCTCTTGCAAAGAACGAGTATGGTATCTATCTGAAACGACTGATTAAGGATGTATAGGAGAGTATATGAATGTAATTGAAACGGCTCTCGAGGGCGTGCGTATCCTCGAGCCGAAGGTCTTCGGCGATGCGCGCGGCTGGTTCATGGAGAGCTGGTCGCAGAAAAAGATGGAGGATGCGGGGATCTTCGTCGACTTCGTGCAGGACAATCACTCGTTTTCTGCGCAGAAGGGAACCCTGCGCGGACTGCACTATCAGCTGAACCCCATGGCACAGGCGAAACTGCTGCGCGTCGCGCGCGGTGCGATCTTCGACGTTGCTGTCGACATTCGTCGCGGCTCGCCGACATATGCGAAATGGGTCGGCGTTGAACTCTCGGCGGAGAACTATCGTCAGCTCTTCATCCCGCGCGGGTTTGCCCACGGCTTCATTACACTGACCGACGATGTTGAGGTGTTGTATAAGGCAGACAATCTCTATGCACCCGACTGCGACGGCAATATCCGCTGGGACGACCCCGAGATCGGCGTCGAATGGCCGCTTGCCCCTGTCGTTCTCTCGGAGAAGGATGCCGCAGCGCCGCTGCTCGCAGCGCGGACGGAGCTCAACTTTACGTATGACGCATGATGGGGATGGGATTTTATCAAAAAGATGCGGAAAATGAAAAAAGGGGGTTGACGAGCACCATCCCTCTGTGTTATATTATGACAGTCGCGCCGATGAGAGCTGCGCGGGGGTGAGAACCTCCACAAAGCTAGAAACGGCGCAGGATGTACCCTGAAAACTACACAATGCAAAACATGTTAGATTCGAATCTAACAAGCCAGATGCAACATCGTTGATGTCAGTCAACGAACACAATTCTTTTACAAGAATGACATAATGAGCCAACTCGGCTCTCACATAGACTACGGTCTTTCGCGGAGAGTTTGATCCTGGCTCAGGACGAACGCTGGCGGCGTGCTTAACACATGCAAGTCGAACGGAGCGAATGAAAGCTTGCTTTTATGAGCTTAGTGGCAAACGGGTGAGTAACACGTAGACAACCTGCCGATAGGATGGGGACAACATTCCGAAAGGAATGCTAATACCGAATGAAGCAGAGAAGGGCATCCTTTTCTGATGAAAGATGGCCTCTGAATATGCTATCACCTGTCGATGGGTCTGCGTCTGATTAGCTGGTTGGTGAGGTAACGGCTCACCAAGGCGACGATCAGTAGCCGGTCTGAGAGGATGAACGGCCACATTGGGACTGAGACACGGCCCAGACTCCTACGGGAGGCAGCAGTGGGGAATCTTCCGCAATGGGCGCAAGCCTGACGGAGCAACGCCGCGTGAGTGAAGAAGGTCTTCGGATCGTAAAGCTCTGTTGATGGGGACGAACGTACGGAGTGCGAATAGTGCTCTGTAATGACGGTACCTGTCGAGGAAGCCACGGCTAACTACGTGCCAGCAGCCGCGGTAATACGTAGGTGGCGAGCGTTGTCCGGAATCATTGGGCGTAAAGGGAGCGCAGGCGGGCATGTAAGTCTTTCTTAAAAGTGCGGGGCTCAACCCCGTGATGGGAAAGAAACTACATGTCTTGAGTACAGGAGAGGAAAGCGGAATTCCCAGTGTAGCGGTGAAATGCGTAGATATTGGGAGGAACACCAGTGGCGAAGGCGGCTTTCTGGACTGCAACTGACGCTGAGGCTCGAAAGCCAGGGGAGCGAACGGGATTAGATACCCCGGTAGTCCTGGCCGTAAACGATGGATACTAGGTGTGGGAGGTATCGACCCCTACCGTGCCGGAGTTAACGCAATAAGTATCCCGCCTGGGGAGTACGGTCGCAAGACTGAAACTCAAAGGAATTGACGGGGACCCGCACAAGCGGTGGAGTATGTGGTTTAATTCGAAGCAACGCGAAGAACCTTACCAGGCCTTGACATTGACTGAAAGAGCTAGAGATAGCTCCCTCTCTTCGGAGACAGGAAAACAGGTGGGGCATGGCTGTCGTCAGCTCGTGTCGTGAGATGTTGGGTTAAGTCCCGCAACGAGCGCAACCCCTGTTCTTTGTTGCCATCACGTAAAGGTGGGCACTCAAAGGAGACTGCCGCGGAGAACGCGGAGGAAGGCGGGGATGACGTCAAGTCATCATGCCCCTTATGGTCTGGGCTACACACGTACTACAATGGAACGGACAGAGAGCAGCGAACCCGCGAGGGCAAGCGAACCTCAAAAACCGTTTCCCAGTTCGGATTGCAGGCTGCAACTCGCCTGCATGAAGTCGGAATCGCTAGTAATCGCAGGTCAGCATACTGCGGTGAATACGTTCCCGGGTCTTGTACACACCGCCCGTCACACCACGGAAGTCGTTCACACCCGAAGCCGGCGCAGCCGTCTAAGGTGGGGAAGGTGACTGGGGTGAAGTCGTAACAAGGTAGCCGTATCGGAAGGTGCGGCTGGATCACCTCCTTTCTAAGGATTAGGATGAACCAACGGTTCACAATCTTAGGTCGGTCATTTGGCTATAGTTTTGCATTGTATAGTTTTGAGGGCGCATCGAAGAGATGAAAGTCTCTGAGGTAGTCCTTATTGTTCACTGAAAACTGCACAGAAGAAACAAGAAAATCTAATAAAGGGAAACGAAGCGTTCTCATGTACGCGACGTTTTCCTCACGAAAAGATTTTCCCAAGCAAATTAGGATAAAGCGAAAATACCTAAGTAAACTTAAAGACGTAAGTCAAGTTTATAAGGGCATACGGCGGATGCCTAGGCGTTTCGAAACGAAGAAGGACGCGATAAGCTGCGATAAGCCATGACGAGCTGCAAGTAAGCCTTGACTCATGGATTTCCGAATGGGGCAACCCGGCGGGAGTAACGTCCCGTCACTCTGCACTTGATGCAGAGAGAAAACACCCGATGAACTGAAACATCTAAGTAGTCGGAGGAAAAGAAATCAAAGAGATTCCCTGAGTAGCGGCGAGCGAAACGGGAGGAGCCCAAACCAAGAGACTTCGGTTTCTTGGGGTTGCGGACCTGCAACAAACCGGACACTTTAGTGGAAGCATCTGGGAAGGTGCGGCAAAGAGAGTGAGACCCTCGTACACGAAAGAGTGAAAAGCGGGCAGGGATCCAGAGTACCACAGGGCACGAGGAACCCAGTGGGAAGCAGGGTGGACCACCATCCAAGGCTAAATACATCGAAACGACCGATAGCGAAAAGTACCGTGAGGGAAAGGTGAAAAGAACCCCGGGAGGGGAGTGCAATAGAACCTGAAACCGTATGTCTACAAACAGTCGGAGCACTTTACATGTGCGACGGCGTGCCTATTGAAGAATGAACCGGCGAGTTAATTTATGCTGCGAGGTTAAGCGGGAGACGCGGAGCCGAAGCGAAAGCGAGTCTTAAGAGGGCGAAAAGTAGCATGGATTAGACCCGAAACCACAGTGATCTATACATGTCCAGGTTGAAGCTCAGGTAAAAATGAGTGGAGGACCGAACCCGTGCATGTTGAAAAATGTTGGGATGAGATGTGTATAGGGGTGAAATGCCAATCGAACGTGGAGATAGCTGGTTCTCCCCGAAATAGCTTTAGGGCTAGCCTCAGGCGAATAACCATAGAGACGGTAGAGCACTGATCGGGCAAGGGGGCGTAAAGCCTACCGACCCCAGTCAAACTACGAATGGCTCATATGGGCAGCCTGGGAGTCAGAATGCGAGTGATAAGACCCGTATTCAAGAGGGAAACAGCCCAGACCGCCGGCTAAGGTCCCAAATGCTGTGCTAAGTGGAGAAGGATGTAGGACTTCGAAAACAACCAGGATGTTGGCTCAGAAGCAGCCACCATTAAAAGAGTGCGTAATAGCTCACTGGTCGAGAGGCCCTGCGCCGAAAATATCCGGGGCTAAAGCACAGAACCGAAGCTGCGGCAGGGTGTACATATCTACAGAGCGTTCAAAGCGCAGGAAAAATTGGTATCTGCAAGGAAACCGAGAGCGGCGTAGTAGAGCTACGTCAAACGAGGTTGACACAGCAGAGAGCAATTTTAACAAGCTTTTTGAGCGTTGTGCTGATGTGTACACACTGGGTAGGGGAGCGTTCTTATCTGGACGAAGGCAGACCGGAAGGACTGCTGGACGGATAAGAAGTGAGAATGCCGGTATGAGTAGCGAAACGACAGGTGAGAATCCTGTCCACCGAAAGCCTAAGGTATCCCGGGCAACGCTCGTCGTCCCGGGGTTAGTCGGGACCTAAGCCGAGGCGAAAAGCATAGGCGATGGACAACTGGCGAAAATTCCAGTACCGGGCGTCTTCGTTTGAGGATGGAGTGACGCAGGAAGGAAGCTGAGCGTGCGAATGGTTGGGCGCGTCGAAGGCGGTAGGCTTGTATGGAGGCAAATCCCCATACTATAAGGCCGAGAACCGATAGATAGGAAAGACTACGGTCAATCTGAATTCAGCTGCACTACACTGCCAAGAAAAGCTTCTAACGAGAAGACGTCCGCCCGTACCAAAACCGACACAGGTAGGCGGGGAGAGAATCCTAAGGTGCGCGGGAAAACCCTCGTTAAGGAACTCGGCAAAATGCATCCGTAACTTCGGGAAAAGGATGGCCGATGGTGGTGAAGTCTTTTACAGATGGAGCTGTTGTCGGCGGCAGAAAAGAGGCCCAAGCGACTGTTTACCACAAACACAGGTGCCTGCGAAAGCGCAAGCTGAAGTATAGGTGCTGACGCCTGCCCGGTGCAGGAAGGTTAAGGAGAGTTGTTAGCCCCTGAGGTGAAGCAGCGAACTGAAGCCCCTGTAAACGGCGGCCGTAACTATAACGGTCCTAAGGTAGCGAAATTCCTTGTCGGGTAAGTTCCGACCCGCACGAAAGGCGTAACGATTTGGGCACTGTCTCAACGAGGGACCCGGTGAAATTGAAATACCTGTGAAGATGCAGGTTACCCGCGACTGGACAGAAAGACCCCATGGAGCTTTACTGCAGCTTGGCATTGGTCTTTGGCATATAACGTACAGGATAGCCGGGAGACTGGGAGACCTACTCGCTAGAGTAGGAGGAGTCACCGTTGGGATACCGGCCTTTATATGCTAAGGATCTAACCGGGACATTAACCGTGTTCGGGACAGTACCAGGCGGGCAGTTTGACTGGGGCGGTCGCCTCCGAAAGAGCAACGGAGGCGTCCAAAGGTTCCCTCAGCGCGGACAGAAATCGCGCGAAGAGCATAAAGGCAGAAGGGAGCTTGACTGCGAGACTGACGGGTCGAGCAGGTACGAAAGTAGGGCTTAGTGATCCGGTGGAAAGAGAGTGGAATTGCCATCGCTCAACGGATAAAAGCTACCCTGGGGATAACAGGCTAATCTCTCCCAAGAGTCCATATCGACGGGGAGGTTTGGCACCTCGATGTCGGCTCATCACATCCTGGGGCTGAAGCAGGTCCCAAGGGTTGGGCTGTTCGCCCATTAAAGTGGTACGTGAGCTGGGTTCAGAACGTCGTGAGACAGTTCGGTCCATATCCATCGCGGGCGCAAGATACATGAGGGAGGCTGCTCCTAGTACGAGAGGACCGGAGTGGACGGACCAACGGTGTACCGGTTGTCCTGCCAAGGGCACGGCCGGGTAGCTGCGTCCGGAAGGGATAAACGCTGAAAGCATCTAAGCGTGAAGCCCGTCCCGAGATGAAGTATCTCATTCCTATAAGGAAGTAAGACCCCTTGAAGAAGACAAGGTAGATAGGCTGGGTGTGGAAGCACAGTAATGTGTGTAGCTGACCAGCACTAATCGGTCGAGGGCTTGACTTAAGCAGTGAAACGGAAGCGTCGGAGCGTAAGCGACAGACGCTGACGATTGAGTCGCTTAGTCGACGTTTGCGCAGCAAATGTCGACAGTAACTCAAAGGTAAAAGCCTAACAAGAACAATTTGCTTACAGTTTCTTCTGTGAAGTTTTGAGTGTACAACACTCAGTATGCGGTGATGATGCCTGAACGGTTCCACCTGTTCCCATTCCGAACACAGTAGTTAAGCGTTCAGAGGCCGAGGGTACTTCGTTGGAGACGACGTGGGAGAGTAGGTAGTTGCCGCACAAGGGACTCGTGAATCGCGCGGTTCACGAGTTCTTTTAAAACATATGGCGGCTTTGGTGAAGTGGTTAACACACTGGATTGTGGCTCCAGCATACATGGGTTCGATCCCCATAAGTCGCCCCATAGGGGTATAGCTCAACTGGTAGAGCAACGGTCTCCAAAACCGTAGGTTGTGAGTTCAAGTCTTACTGCCCCTGCCATTGATTTCAGCCGTATCGCAATGATACGGTTTTTTTGTGCTCTCATTTGCTTTTTCTTGTCAAATATATGATTATGGTGTAGAATGACGAAAGGTGAAATGAGAGTTTTAAGGAGGAGATGTATCCATGAAGAGATTCGTCCAGATGGCGCTTGTTCTGTGTCTCACGCTTTTTGCCGTGCAGGCAGGGGCGTCCCCATATTCTGACAAGGTGACGTTGCCGGAGGGGGCTGTCATCACGAATGTCAACCGCTTGGCGGTCGGTGCACCTCTCTATGTTCAGGTTGAGGAAACGGCACCTTCGATTGAGATCCTGACGCAGGTCATTTCGGATGCGAGCCGCATTACACACACTAATATTGTGACCTACGATGCGGTTGTAAATGGCATTCAGACGGACAAGGGCATTGATCTCAAATCTCTCCCACGCCGCGACGCCGCGAAGATCTTCAAGGAAAATGTTGCTTCCTATGCAGATGCCTATATCATCTTGACGGTCGCGAACAACAGCCGCACGACGTTCTTCTTTGATGTCTACCGCTCCGGTTCGAATGAGCTCCTCTACACGTACGAGGTGCGCGCAAACAAGTCGGATGGGAATACGGTTGCGACGTTCTCGTCCCTCTCCGAGCAGTTCTACAAGAACTGGCAGCGTTCGGTTGAGGCGCAGAACAAGGTAAAATAATAATTGTACATGGAGTCCCCGCATGTTCGGGGGCTTTTTTCTTTCGAGAATTATAGTATCAGCTCATAATACTGTTGACAAAGTGCCGTTGCTATAATAAGATAGACAAGCTATGTTTTGGCACGGAAACTTTTGGGGAGGCACATTTACTATATGATAACGAACGATATGCTGCGCAATATTGCGATCATTGCACACGTCGATCACGGCAAGACGACGCTTGTGGATGCAATGCTGCGTCAGAGTCACGTATTCCGCTCGAACGAGCAGGTGGGAGAGCGCGTGATGGACTCGGGCGATATTGAGCGCGAGCGTGGGATCACGATTCTTTCGAAGAATACCGCGATTCTCTACGATGACATCAAGATTAACATTGTGGATACACCGGGGCATGCGGACTTCGGCGGTGAGGTCGAGCGCGTGCTCAATATGGTGGACGGCGTTCTCCTGCTTGTGGATGCATTTGAGGGGCCGATGCCGCAGACGAAGTACGTGCTGCGCAAGGCGCTCGAGCAGAAGCTCAAGCCGATTGTGGTCATCAACAAGATCGACCGCCCCGATCAGCGTGTGGACGATGTTTACGACGAGGTGCTCGAGCTCTTTATGGAGCTCGATGCGGACGACGATCAGCTCGACTTCCCCGTGATCTATGCGACGGCGCGCGATGGCGTTGCAAAGTTCAAGATGGAGGACGAGAGCGACAATCTGGAACCGCTCATGCAGACGATTGTGAAGGAGATCCCCGCGCCGCAGGGCGATGCGGACGGCCCTCTGCAGATGATGGTGACGACGCTCGAGGCTGATGACTATGTGGGGCGCGTTGCAATCGGACGCATCATCCGTGGTACAGTGCGCCCGAATCAGTCCGTTGTCGTCATCAGCGGTGACCATGAGTCGAAGGCGAAGGTCGGCAAGGTCTATGTCTATCAGGGGCTCAAGCGCGTCGATGTGAATGAGGCGGGCATGGGCGAGATTGTTGCGCTCACGGGTCTTGGCGATGTGAGCATTGGCTATACAGTGGCGGATGCGGAGAATCCCGAGGCGCTGCCGACGATCAACATCGACGAGCCGACGCTCTCGATGACCTTCGGCGTCAACACGAGTCCCTTTGCGGGGCGTGAGGGGCAGTTTGTGACCTCGCGTCATCTGCGCGATCGCCTCTTTAAGGAGATCGAGACGAATGTTGCGATGCGTGTTGAGGAGACGGATTCGGCGGATGTGTTCAAGGTCTCGGGGCGTGGTGAGTTGCATCTTTCGATCCTGATCGAGCAGATGCGCCGCGAGGGATATGAGCTGCAGGTCGGAAAGCCCGAGGTCGTGTACAAGACGATCAACGGGCAGAAATGTGAGCCGATGGAGAATCTGACGGTCGAGGTGCCGCAGGAGTATATGGGCTCGGTCATGGAGGCGCTCGGTACGCGCAAGGCGGAGCTGTCGAATATGACGGAGCTCTCGGGCTATATCCGCATGGAGTTCTTCATTCCCGCGCGCGGGCTCATCGGCTTCCGCTCGGAGCTCCTCACGAGTACGAAGGGCAACGGCATTATGAACCATATCTTCCACGGCTATGTGCCGTATAAGGGGGATATGAGCGGGCGCTCGCACGGTTCGCTCGTGGCGTTCGAGCAGGGCGAGACGACGGGCTACGGCATCTTCTCGTTGCAGGATCGCGGCACGATGTTCATCTCACCGGGTCAGCAGGTCTATGAGGGGATGATCGTAGGCGAGAATTCGCGCGACATCGACATGGACATCAATCCTTGCAAGAAGAAGAATGTCACGAATATGCGCACGTCTGCCTCAGATGAGGCAATTCGCCTCACGCCGCCGCGCATTCTGAGCCTCGAGCAGGCACTTGAGTACATCAACGACGACGAGCTCGTCGAGGTGACGCCCGAGAACATTCGTCTGCGCAAGGCGATTCTCGATCGTACGGCGCGCGGGCGCGCGGCAAAGAATGCACGCAAGTAAATAGGTATAAAGTCCTTTGCTTACAAAAAATTTTTAGTTTGCATGTGATATGCTTGCATTTCTGAAAAAAATGTGATAGTATGTCTGCGTTAGCAAAATGAGAGATTGTCTCTAATTTTAGTGTGTCGCATATTTACTGAGGAAGGAAGAGATAAATGGGTGCAAATTCATTCTTTTCACGTGTGAAGGATATGACCTCGCGCGTCGTAGACTCATTTATCCCCGCAGCCTACGACGAGGAGTATGAGGACGAGGAAGTTGTGCAGCAGGTTCAGCAGACGGCAGCACAGCCGCGGCAGGAGGCAATGACCTCTCGGCGCGTTGCAAATGGCGGAACGGTATCTTTCCCGAGCGCCTCTTACAGCACTTCGTCTGTGCCGCGTACGCCCGCAACGGGTGACGGAGGTACGCCGCTGACGGTGCATACGACGAAGGTGGCGGAGCTCAAGGTGCGCATTCATCGTCCGCGCCGTTATGACGACGTGGGGACGGCGGTTGTCCAGCTCAAGCAGGGCATTGCCGTTGCAGTCAACTTTGACTGCCTGAATGATGTGGAGCGTCGCCGCGTTTGCGATTTCCTGAACGGTGCATGCTATGTATTGCATGGTACGGCGCGCGTGGTGTCGAGCACGATCATCCTCTACGCGCCGAAGGGTGTCGATGTGACGGAGGCAGCCGCACAGCCACATTGAGCGCGTTGAAAATTGCATTTGATCGATGGAGAGCTTCAGCTCTCCATTTTTATGCAAAAATTTTGCTTGGGGCGTTGTCTTGCGGCATTTCTTATGCTATAATATCCCGCAGTGTGAAAAAGCACGCGTTCCCGATAGCTGCTCTGTGCCGCACTGTGTGCGGTGGTGCAGCGGATGAGGGGCGCGGAAGAACAACAGGAGGTATTTTCCATGGCAGTAATTTCTATGAAGCAGCTTCTGGAGGCAGGCGTCCACTTCGGACATCAGACCCGCCGCTGGAACCCGAAGATGGCGCGTTACATCTTCACGGAGCGCAACGGCATCTACATCATCGATCTGCAGAAGACGGTGCGCAAGGTGGACGAGGCGTATAACTTCCTCCGCAGCGTTGCGCAGGAAGGCAAGTCCGTGCTCTTCATCGGCACGAAGAAGCAGGCACAGGAGGCAATCCGCGAGGAGGCTCTGCGCGCGAATATGTTCTATGTCAATGAGCGCTGGCTCGGCGGCATGATGACGAACTTCCAGACGATTCAGCGCCGCATCCACCGCCTCAAGACGCTTGAGGAGATGGAGGAGAACGGCACGCTTGAACTCCTGACGAAGAAAGAGGCGCAGGGGCTGCGTCACGAGAAGGAGAAGCTCGAGCGCTATCTCGGTGGCATCAAGGATATGAACCGCCTGCCGGGCGCACTCTTCGTGGTTGACCCGCGCAAGGAGCGCATTGCGGTCGCTGAGGCGCGCAAGCTGAACATCCCCATTGTCGCGATTGTCGACACGAACTGCGATCCGGATGAGATCGACTATGTGATCCCGGGCAATGATGACGCGATTCGCGCGGTGAAGCTCCTCACGGGTTGCATGGCGGATGCTGTGCTCGAGGGCAATCAGGGTGGTGCGCCGGAGACGGCTGCAGCTGAGTAAGGAAACGAACAGAGGGGTAAGGGATATTATCCCTTGCCCCTCTTTTTTGACGAATGATTTGGAGGAAATACAATGGCAATCACTGCTGCAATGGTAAAGGAACTGCGTGAGCGCACGGGCGCGGGTATGATGGACTGCAAGAAGGCACTCGCGGAGACGGACGGCGATATGCAGAAGGCAATTGACTATCTGCGCGAGAAGGGCATTGCAAAGGCGGAGAAGAAGGCCGGACGCATTGCTGCCGAGGGCGCTGTGACGGCGTATCTCGCGGCAGATGCGAAGGTCGGCGCGATCGTTGAGATCAACTGCGAGACGGACTTCGCTGCGGGCAATGAGCAGTTCCGCGAGCTGAGCGCAAAGGTTGCAAAGCATATCGCAGAGACGAACCCAGCCGATCTCGATGCGCTGAATGCAAGCCAGCTCGACGGCAAGGATGTTGCCTCCCTCATCACCGAGGCGACGGCGACGATTGGCGAGAAGATTTCGCTGCGCCGCTTTGCGCGCTATGAGAGTGCGGGTCGTGTTGCAACGTACATCCACATGGGCGGCAAGATTGGCATTCTCGTGGAACTCTCGGGCGGCGATGAGCAGCTCGGCAAGGATATTGCGATGCAGATTGCGGCGGCGGCGCCGATTGCAATCGACCGCTCCGGCGTGACGGCGGACGACATCGAGCATGAGAAAGAAGTTCTCCGCAAGCAGGCGCTCGAGGAGGGCAAGCCCGAGAAGATCATCGAGAAGATGGTCGAGGGGCGCATTAACAAGTTCTACGAGGAGGTCTGCCTGCTCGAGCAGAAGTTCGTGAAGGATCCTGAGCAGAAGGTCTCGGCTGTCCTCGGCGGCGTCGAGGTCAAGGCGTTCACGCGCTTCCAGCTCGGTGAGGGTATCGAGAAGAAGCAGGAAGATTTTGCTGCGGAGGTTGCTGCACAGATGCAGTAATGACATGAAGGAATCGCTGATAAAATGAAGTCCGTCAGATTGGTGTAGATTTTTTGTCCTATCAAGGAGACAAACCGGACGCATAGCCGCCCGCTATGTGGAGGATTTGTCGACGCAGAGAGGGCGAAAAAGATACGCCAAGATGATGGTGCTGAATTTATCAGTGCTTCCTTAAAAGAAGGGGCTGTTATGCGGGGCATATTTTTGCTTCGCATGGCGCCCCTTTTTTGCAGAGCAGCGGATTTTTTCGGGAAAGTATGCTATAATGGCGCAAAGAACAGACAGGAGGAGTCATCGTGGAAGCGAAATATCGGCGCGTCGTTTTGAAACTCAGCGGAGAGGCTCTGGCGGGTGATCAGGGCTTCGGCATCAATCCTGCGGTTGTCGAGGAGATTGCCGCACAGATCAAGAAGGTGCGCGACCACGGCATCGACGTTGCAATCGTGGTCGGCGGCGGCAATATCTGGCGCGGCCTTGCGGGCAGTGCAAAGGGCATGGATCGTACGACAGCCGATTACATGGGCATGATGGCGACGGTGATGAATGCGCTCGCGCTGCAGGATGCACTCGAGAAGCAGGATGTCGATACGCGTGTGCAGAGCGCGATTGAGATGCGTCAGGTCGCAGAGCCGTACATCCGCCGCCGCGCGATCCGTCATATGGAGAAGGGACGCGTTGTGATCTTTGGCGCGGGCACGGGTAATCCATATTTCTCGACGGATACGACGGCAGCACTGCGTGCCGCCGAGATCGAGGCGGATGTGATCCTCATGGCGAAGAAGGGGACGGATGGAATCTATGACTCCGACCCGAACAAGAACCCCGATGCGCACCGCTTCGAGACGCTAACCTACATCGACATCCTCAAGAAGGGGCTGGCTGTGATGGATGCGACGGCGACGAGTCTGTGCATGGAGAACAAGATCCCCATCGTGGTATTTAATATTGACGAGCATGCGAATATCGCACGCGCATCGTTTGGAGAGCCGATTGGAACGACCGTAGGAGGCGAAGCCGTATGATCAAGGAGATTCTCGCAAAGCATGAGGCAAGTATGAACAAGGCGATTGAGGCGCTTCGCCGGGAGTTTTCCTCCCTGCGTGCGGGGCGGGCGACGCCGAATCTCCTGGATAAGGTGATGGTGCCGTACTACGGTACGCCGACCTCGGTGAACCAGCTGGCAAAGGTGACGGTGCCTGAGCCGCATATGATCGTTATCACCCCGTGGGAGAAGTCCATTCTGCACGAGATCGAGATTGCAATTTCGAAGTCTGACCTGGGGCTCTCGCCAAACTCGGACGGCACGGTGATCCGCCTCGCAATTCCGCAGCCGACACAGGAGCGTCGCAAGGAGCTCATCAAGACGGTCGGTAAGAAGACGGAGGAGGCGAAGGTTGCCCTGCGCAACATCCGCCGCGATGCGAATGAGGCGATCAAGAAGCTCGAGAAGGACAAGGAGATCAACGAGGACGAGTCCAAGCGCGGGCAGGATTCCGTGCAGAAGCTCGTAGACAAGTTCGTTAAACAGATGGAAGAGATGCGCGCGGCGAAGGAAAAAGAGGTCATGGAGATCTGATGAGAGATCATCTTTTGGCGCGTCCGTGGATAGACATTCGTCCGCAGATAGAGACGGACGGGGTCACATATGAATTGCGGGAAACGCGCTCCTCACGGGATTTTTTTGCCGTGGATGAGACGTCGCCCTATGTCGTCTGTGTGCAGGAGTGTGATGGACGCTGTGTGTTTACACTGACTCCGGCACCGGCGCGGAGCACCTCCGTTGCCGCCTGTGAAGAAGCACTTCGCTGAGCGGATATAACCCCTTCCGGCATTTGCTGGAAGGGTGTTTTGGCAGAATTGAGATCCCGTAGGGGAAAGGGAAAGGATCAATATGTGGAGAAAGATATTCGGCGGCGGGAAGAGTACGTCGGTTCCCGATGGGGATCATCTTCCTTCCAATTTTGCAATTGACCATGGAGCTCTGCCACGGCATATCGCCATTGTTATGGACGGGAATGGGCGATGGGCAAAGGCGCAGGGGCGCTCGCGCTCGGCAGGGCACGAGGCGGGAGCGCGTACGCTCAAGCGCATTGTGCGAGCAGCATCGGATATGGGCATCGAGGTGCTGACGGTCTACGCGTTCTCAACAGAGAACTGGAAGCGGCCACAGCGCGAGGTCGATTTTTTGCTGAATCTCTTTGACTCTTTTTTGGAGAAAGAGATTGCAGAGATGCACGCAGAAAATGTGCGCATGAGTTTTATTGGACGACGTGATCGCTTTACGGAGCGTTTCCTGCGCCGTATGGAGGATGCGGAGCTGCGTACGGCGAACAATACGGGCGTACATTTTAATCTGGCGGCGAACTATGGCAGTCAGGATGAGATTGTGCGTGCTGTGCGCTCTCTTGCTGCACGGGCAGCGGTAGGGGAGATTGCACCTGAGGAGATCGATGCGGAGCTCTTTTCGAATGCACTCGATACGGCGGGCGATCCGCCCGTTGACCTCTTTATCCGCACGAGCGGCGACCTCAGGCTCAGTAACTTCCTCCTCTGGCAGTCGGCATATGCGGAGCTCTACTTTACGGACACGCATTGGCCGGATTTTACGCCGGAGGAACTGGCGCGCGCGATTGAGGATTTCGCAGGGCGCAGTCGCCGCTTCGGCGGACTGGATGCCGAGGAATAAATGGGAGGCAGTCTTTGATTACACGCATTATTTCCGGAACGATTGGTATTGTCCTTGCTGCGTATGTGATTCAGCAGGGCGGTACGACGTTTTCCATTGCGGGTGCGGTTCTTGCCGTGCTCGCATGGTTCGAGTTTACGCGTGCCTTCTCGCATCGCGGGGGCAATCCAACGCTCTTCTCGGGGCTGCTCGGCATTGGCGGTATGCTCTACGGCGCTTATCTCGGACAGCTCGATATTATCCTGCTT
This sequence comes from Selenomonas timonae, assembly GCF_014250475.1. Taxonomy (NCBI): domain Bacteria; kingdom Bacillati; phylum Bacillota; class Negativicutes; order Selenomonadales; family Selenomonadaceae; genus Centipeda; species Centipeda timonae. Next base: position 1,420,143 of record NZ_CP060204.1, read on the forward strand.
GCGATGACGGCGTCGACAGTGCTCGCACTCTTGACATCCGTGATTCTGCGCGGGGATGTGTCCGTGCCCGATGTTGGTATCTCCGTGGCCGGCATCGCGTACATCGGACTGCCATTCGCACATCTCGTCATGCTGCGCAATCTCACGGGCGGGACGTATGTGACACCAATCGAAACATTCAGCCTCGGTGCGGCGATGGTCTGGGTCATGTTCATCGGCACATGGGCGAGCGACAGCTTTGCCTACTTTGCCGGGCGTGCTTTTGGCTCGCACAAGCTCGCCCCTGCAATCAGCCCGAACAAGACGATCGAGGGCTTCCTTGGCGGTCTCGTCGGCACGATTGCGGCGGTGGCGGGGCTCGGCTATGTCCTCGATATGCCCCTGCCCCAGATGGCGGGGCTCGGCGCGGCAATTGCCATCCTTGGCACGCTCGGCGATCTCGTGGAGTCGCTCATGAAGCGGCACACGGGGATCAAGGACTCGGGCGCGATCATCCCGGGGCACGGTGGCATCTGGGATCGCTTTGACAGCGTCCTCTTTACGGCGCCGCTCGTCTACTACTATACGATCTACTTTGTCCTGCGATAGGACTGTAATCATAAAGGAGCTTGGATGTTAGAAAAAATTCTCGCGACCGTATTTGTCTTTGGTCTCCTCGTCTTTGTACACGAACTTGGGCATTTCATCACGGCGAAGCTGACGGGCATGCGCGTGGATGAGTTTGCGATTGGCTTTGGCCCGCGCCTCGTCAGCTTTCGCTATGGCGAGACGGTCTATTCGATTCGCATTGTGCCGCTTGGCGGCTTCAACGACATTGCGGGCATGACGGCGGACGACAATAATGCGGGGGATCGTGGCTACTGCCGTAAGCCGATTCTCTCGCGCATGATCGTCATCCTTGCGGGCTCGGCGATGAACTTTATCCTGCCGGTCGTGCTCTTCTTCGGCATTTTCTTCTTTGCGGGCGTGCAGACGCCGAACCCTGCACCTGTGCTCGGGACGGTACTTGCGGACAATCCTGCCGCAGAGGCGGGGCTCATGGCAAATGACCGCGTGCTTGCCGTCGACGGTCAGTCGATCGAGACGTGGCAGGAGCTGGTGGATGCAATCCGCACGAATCACGGGACGGTACCCCTGACGATGCAGGTAGACCGCGCGGGGCAGGAGCTCACGGTCAGTGTGACACCGCACTACGATGCATCCCATGACCGTGGTGTCATAGGCATTGTGAATGCCTACGAGAGCACCTATCCCGGGTTCTTCCAGTCCGTCTCGATGGCGTTCGAGCGCACGGCGATGATCGTTGTGATGATGATCGACGCGCTCTACCGCATCATCCTCGAGCTGTCGGGGTCGGAGCTCGCGGGGCCGATCGGCGTTGCACAGATGGCAGGTGAGGTTGCGGAGATGGGCATAGTGCCGCTGCTGAACTTTGCGGCGCTCCTCAGTCTGAACCTCGCGATCATCAATCTGTTGCCCGTGCCGGCGCTGGACGGCGGGCATTTCCTCACGCTCTGCGTCGAGGCGGTGCGCGGCAAGCCGCTGAGTCCGAAGGTCATGCACTATGTCCAGAATGCGGGCGTGGGGCTGATCGTCCTGCTCATGCTGCTCGCGATGAAGAATGATGTTGTCCGTATCTTTGCAGGAGGCTGACCCTCTCTATGGCGATGTATGAGCGCCGCGCGACGCGGCAGATCCACATTGGAAATATCCCCATCGGAGGCGGCGCGCCGATCTCCGTGCAGTCGATGTGCAACACCAAGACGACGGACACGGAGGCGACGGTACAGCAGATCAGGGAGCTCGCGGCGGCAGGCTGCGACATTGTGCGCCTTGCCGTGCCCGACATGGCAGCAGCGAAGAATCTCGGCAACATCGTGCGGCAGGTCAAGACACCTCTCGTCGCCGACATCCACTTCGACTACAAGCTCGCACTTGAGGCGATGGCGCAGGGCGTTGCGGCGCTGCGCATCAACCCGGGCAACATCGGCGGGACGGAACGCGTCAAGAAGGCGGGTGCGGCGGCGCGTGAGGGGGGCATCCCCATCCGCATCGGCGTCAATGCCGGCTCGCTCGATCACAAGATACTGACGAAGTACGGCGGCATCACGGCGGAGGCGTTGGTCGCGTCTGCAATGGAGCATGTGCATGTGCTTGAGAAGCTGGATTTCTACGATATGAAGATCTCGCTCAAGGCACACGATGTGCCGCTGACGCTTGCGGCGTATCGTCTCATGAGCGAGCGTGTCGACTACCCTCTGCATCTCGGCATTACGGAGGCGGGCACGGCGGGCACGGGGATCATCAAGTCCTCGGTCGGCGTCGGTGCGTTGCTCGCCGAGGGAATCGGCGACACGATCCGCATCTCGCTCACGGGCGATCCCGTGGTCGAGGTGCGCACGGCAAACGAGATTCTGAAAGCGCTTGGACTCAAGGAGTACGGCCCGACGCTTGTCGCCTGTCCGACCTGCGGACGCACGAGCATCAACCTCGTGGAGATTGCGGAAAAGGTCGAGGAGCGTTTGCGCGGCATGGAAGAGCCGATCGAGGTCGCGGTGATGGGCTGCGTCGTCAACGGCCCCGGTGAGGCGCGCGGCGCGGATGTCGGCATTGCGGGCGGGAACGGCGAGGGGCTGATCTTCCGCAAGGGTGAGGTCATCCGCAAGGTGAAGGAAGAAGAACTGCTTCCCGAACTGTTTCGGGAAATTGATGCAATATTGGAGGAACGCAAATCGTCATGAGAGCTACGAATCTGTATGCACCCACACTTCGAAATACGCCCGCCGAGGCAGAGATTGCAAGCCATCAGCTCATGTATCGTGCGGGTCTGATCCGCAAGTCTGCGGGCGGTATGTATAGCTATCTGCCGCTTGCGTGGCGCACGATCCGCAAGATTGAGCAGATCATTCGCGAGGAGATGGATGCGGCGGGCGGGCAGGAAATCATGATGCCGATTCTCCAGCCGTCCGAGCTCTGGGAGGAAAGCGGGCGCTGGGGTGCATACGGTGCGGAGATGATCCGCGTGAAGGATCGTCATGACCGCGAGTTCTGCATGGGACCGACCCATGAGGAGATGATTACGGCACTCGTGCGCGATGAACTGCGCTCGTACAAGCAGCTGCCCGTGCTGCTCTATCAGATTCAGGACAAGTTCCGCGATGAGCGTCGCCCGCGCTTCGGGGTCATGCGCAGTCGCGAGTTTATCATGAAAGACCTTTATTCTTTCGATAAGGATGTCGAAGGGATGAATGAGTCCTACCGCAAGATGTCCGTTGCGTACACGAACATCTTCACGCGCTGCGGGCTGGACTTCCGCGCAGTGGAGGCGGACAGCGGTGCGATTGGCGGCGGGCATTCGGAGGAGTTCACCGTGCTTGCGCCGGAAGGCGAGTCGCGTATTGCGTGCTGCGATGCGTGCAGCTATGCGGCGAGCGATGAGAAGGCGGCACTGCGTCCGATTGACGCACCCGACGAGGCGGAACTGCCGCTTGAGAAGGTGGTGACCCCGCATACGAGTACGATTGCTCTGCTTGCAGAATACCTCAAGATTCCCGTGGAAAAGACGATCAAGGCGGTCGCCTATCAGACGGAGGACGATACCCTTATCCTTGCATTCCTGCGCGGCGACCACGAGGTCAACGAGATCAAGCTCGCAAATGCCGTTCCGGGCGCGCGTGAACTGCGTATGGCGGAGGAAGAGGCAATCCGTGCAGTGGGCGGCTGCCCCGGCTTTATGAGCCCAATCGGCATCAAGGAGGGCACGCATATCGTTGTCGATGAGACGGCGATGCGGATGCACAATGCCGTTTCGGGGGCAAACGAGGCGGACTACCACTATATCAACGTCAATCCGCAGCGCGACTTCGGCGCGGTGACAGTGGCGGATATTCGCCTTGTGGAGGAAGGGGATGAATGTCCCGTCTGCGAGAATGGGCATCTCCACATTGGGCGCGGCATCGAGGCGGGGCAGATCTTCGCCCTCGGCACGAAGTACAGTGCGGCGATGGGCGCGACCTTCCTCGACGAGACGGGCAAGGCGCAGCCCCTGCAGATGGGCTGCTACGGCATCGGTGTCGGGCGTACAATGGCGGCGGCAATCGAGCAGAATCACGACGAGAGCGGCATCATCTGGCCGCGTGCGATTGCCCCCTATGAGGTCGTCGTCGTTGCGGTCAATGCAAAGGTGGAGGAACAGCTCCGCTATGCCGAGGAGATCTATGAGGAGCTGCGCGCGGCTGGCGTGGATGTGCTGCTCGACGATCGGCGCGAACGTGCGGGCGTGAAGTTCAACGACTGCGATCTGATTGGCTACCCCGTGCGCATTGCCATCGGGCCTAAAACCATCGAGAACGGCAGCATCGAGGTAAAGGTGCGCCGAACGGGCGAGCTTGTGAACTTTGCACGCGATACTTATTTGAAGGGCGTGCAAGATATGCTGGCAACGCTGTGAGCACGGTCAGGGCGGCGTTTATGCGCCGCCTTTTCCATACGCGCATATTGAAAAGCATGCGCGTTATTGTTATAATGAAAGCGTAGATTGATACATCATGTTGGAGGTGGTTCTTATGTTTCGTCCATTGCCGTTCAATTTGAAAGAAAATGCCGAAAAGGGACAGGAGATTCTGGGAAAGGCTCTTGAGACCGTGATGGAACATTCGTTTAATCCGTTCGACAAGGTGGGCGGCATGCTCTTCCCGTTCCGCGTCGACGTGATCGATTGTGAGAACTGCTACGAGCTGTTCGCAGAACTCCCCGGCTTTACGAAAGAAGCCATCGAGGTCTCCTACAACGAGGACGGACGCCTCAAGATCAAGGCGGAGCGCATCGTGCCGGAGGAGTCCGAGGCGAAATATCTCTGCCATGAGCGCAAGGCAGGCGTATTCGAGCGCTCCTTCCTCATCGACGATGTGGATGAGGCGGAGGTATCCGTGTCCTATGAGGCGGGTATCCTCCATGTGATCCTGCCGAAACTCGAGGTAAAGAAGTCTTGCCGCGTCTTTACGATTCAATAAAGTGTGTATGTAGGGAAGTATGTTCGGAGGGGAATTTATGACGGAAGACCGCGATTGGGAGCAGTTCAAACACAAGCTGAAAGCAAAGACGGAGATCGATCTCGACCTCTATAAAGAGCCACAGATGAAACGTCGGATCAACAATCTGATCACGCGTGCGGGCTATAAGGGCTGCGTCGAGTATTTCGACCATGTCTGTGAGAACAAGGATGATTTTGCTGCGTTCATCGAGTATCTGACGATCAACGTGTCGGAGTTCTTCCGCACGCCGGAGAAGTTCAGCAAGCTCGAGACGGATGTCATTCCCGATCTCCTGAAACGCTCATCGAAGCTCAATATCTGGAGCGCAGGCTGCTCCATCGGCGCGGAGCCGTATTCGCTCGCGATCATCATGAAGGAGATGACGCCGGGCACGCGGCATCGCATTCTCGCCTCCGATCTCGATGTGGAGATTCTGGCGAAGGCAAAGCGCGGCGTCTATACGGCGGATGAGATCAAGAGCATGGCGCCCGAGCGTCGCCGTAAGTATTTCGATGCGGACGGCGACCACTTTGCCGTGAAGCCCGAGATCAAGAGCATGATCGAGTTCAAGCGGCACAACCTGCTGCAGGACAAGTTCGAGACGGGCTTCGATCTGATTCTTTGCCGCAACGTCGTCATCTACTTTACGGATGAGGCGAAGGATCAGCTCTACCGTCATTTCTTCGAGGCGCTGAAGCCCGGCGGCATTCTCTTCGTCGGCGCAACGGAGTCTATTCTGAACTTCCGCAAGATGGGCTACACGAGCTTCCAGCCGTTCTTCTATCAGCGGCCGTTCGAATCATGACGGGGACGATGCTCACAGAGGAGCAGCGTCTTGCGCTTCTCCTGCGTCAGATCAAATGGGCGGAGGAAAAGACAGCGTTCTATCGCTCTGCGTTTGAACGTGCGGGCGTAAGTGCTGCATCCGTTTCGTCATTTGTGGATGCGGCGCGTCTGCCGTTTTGGGATCATGCAGAGGAAGAGGGGGCAGACGCCCCTTTTTTCATGCTCACACTGCCACTCTCGGGTCTGCTGCGTATGAGTGTCCTGCATGACGAGGCAGGGCTGGGAAGCATTCACTGCTATACGCAGGGCGATGTTGCACGGCAGGTGCAGACGACTGTGGATATGCTCACTGCGTGCGGCGTGAACCGTGCGAGTACGGTGCTGCTTGCGGGAGATATTGCGGACAGTCGGACGCTCGATCTACAGTATGCGCTCGATGCGCTCGGCGCGGCCGTTCTGCCGTGCGGGGGCGGGGCGGAGACGGCGGCGCAACTCCTACGTGCGGCTGTGCCCGATACCATCATCACATGGGAGCATGAACTGCCCGCGCTTGAAAAATATCTTGAGGATATCGCCGTGCACCGATTGATTACAGTCGGGGGACGTATTGCGCCACAGACGGTTTCGCGTGCTCTTGCAGAGCGTATGGGCGCGCGTCACGCACATATCTTTACGCTGGCACAGATGGGGGCGCTGATTGGTGTCGCCTGTACGGCGGGGGCGGGACTGCATCTTGAGGAACGGCTCTTCTACGCCGAGGTCATTGATGAGGCGGGGCATAGTTCGCGTGCGGACGGTGCGTGCGGGCAGCTCGTACTCTCGACGCTCGCGGCGGAGGCGATGCCCGTCCTGCGGTATCGCACGGGACTGCAGGTGCGCCTTGCACGAGCGCGATGCGGCTGTGGGAGCGTACAGCTCCTGATTACGGAGGGGTGAAATAATGGCAGATGAACGGTTGATTGCGGCGCTCGATGTGCCGACACGCGCGGCGGCAGAAGAACTCGTCGCGCGTCTGGGCGACAGTGTGAGTTACTACAAGGTGGGCATGGAGCTCTTCTATGCGCTTGGCGGGGACATTGTGACGTGGCTCAAGGGCGAGGGGAAGCAGGTCTTTCTCGATCTGAAACTCCACGACATTCCAAATACGGTCGGAAACGGGCTGTCCTCGCTGCTGCATCTCGGTCCCGACATTCTGAATGTCCATACGGCGGGCGGGCTGCGTATGATGCGGGAGGCGCGCGAGGCGTTGCAGCGAACGGCGGACAAAGCGGGCGTGCCCTGTCCGAAGTTAATCGGCGTCACTGTGCTCACGAGCATGGATGCAGATGACTGGGCAGGGCTCGGGCACACGGGCACGGTTGCGGATGCAGTTCTGCGCCGTGCGGCGCTCGCGCAGGAGGCGGGTCTCGACGGCGTGGTTGCATCCCCTGCCGAGACGGCGGAGATTCGCCGCGTCTGCGGTGAGGCTTTCCTCATTGTGACGCCGGGCATTCGGCCTGCGGGCGTTTCGCATGACGATCAGCGGCGTGTGATGACACCTGCGGGCGCGATCCACGCGGGGGCTTCGCAGATTGTCGTGGGGCGTGCGATCTATGCGGCAGAGGATCCGCGTGCAGCGGCAAAGGGGATTTTGAAGGAGATGGAGGGCATACGATGACACAGGAGGAAGTACGTGCACTGCTCGTGAAGACAGGCGCAATCATGGACGGGCATTTTTTGCTGACCTCGGGGCTGCACAGCCCGCACTATGTGGAGAAGTTCAATGTGCTCCAACATCCCGCATACACGGCGCAGCTCTGCGCAGCGATGGCGGAGAAGTTCAAGGACGCAGCAATTGAGACGGTGGTCGGCCCCGTGACGGGCGGCATTCTGCTCGCACATGAGACGGGCAAAGCCCTGGGGACGCGCGCAATCTTCACGGAGCGCGTGGACGGGAAGATGACGTTCCGACGCGGCTTTTCTCTGCGGGAAGGGGAGCGCGTGCTCATTGTCGAGGACATTGTGACGACGGGCGGCTCGATCAAGGAGGTCATCGAGGTGGTGAAGGAGGCGGGCGCTGTTCCTGTGGCCGTCTCCATGCTCGTTGACCGCAGCGGCGGCAAGGCAGATTTTGGCGATGTACCGGGCACGGCGCTCCTCACGATGGATGTGGAGACCTATGCGCCCGAGACCTGCCCTCTCTGCGCGAAGGGCGTTCCCATGACGAAGCGCGGGCGTACGGGCAAGTAAGAGACAGATCCGATGGCTGAGGAATTTACTGAGAAAATAGACGAGGCACTTGCCGCGTGGACGGTGCTCGATGAACTGCCTGCCGAAATCGATGGCTATCTGCTCTCGAAAGACCGGCAGCAGCACGAAGCGCAGTATGATTTTTTTCGCTATGACCGCGCGGATGCGCATCGCTCCGTTGTCGGTTTCTACGATGCGGCGACGACATCGTACAAGCTGCGCGTCGAGATCGGCGTGGTGAGCTTTGCTCTGCCGTCGTTCATTCATGGGGATCTCGATACATTCGGTCAGGAACTCCTGCGCTATCTGCCGCGCGTGATGGCAGAGATGCACGCCGACGCACTGGAGACACAGGAACTCCTGCCCGTGCGCGAGAGCATTGCCGCATGGGAATATGGCAGGGAACTGCCCGAACAGCTGGAGGGGTACGAGCTCTTCGTTCGTCCTTCGGCACCCGCACAGATGACGAACGGCTCTTTCCTCATCATCGACTATGTGGACTTTGCGCGGGCAAATGACGTGGGCATTTACTACAACTGCTATCGGAACGAGTTCTTCGGTGAGTACCATGCGGCGGGGATGCCGTATGTCAGCTATGATTTTGACGCGTCGGATCTCGAAGAATTGGAGCAGCGTCTGCGGCTGAATCTCGCGCGCTATCTGCGCAGGGCGGCGGTAGAGGCGGATGCGGAGAAGAATGTGTGACAGGAAAGCGAGGAAAATGTGCAGAGGGATGAGCTGAAAGCCCTGCGGGAGGATGTTGTCGCGCGTGCGCAGGGGGCATTTGCGCATATGGATGAGGTTGCGGAGTTCAACACGCGGAAGGTGCTCGACGCAATGCGTGCATGTCGCGTCTCCGATGCGCATTTCGGCGTGAGCGCAGGCTATGCTTACAGCGATCTCGGGCGCGAGAAGCTGGATGAGCTCTATGCACGCGTCTTTGGCGTAGAGCGGGCACTTGTGCGTACGCAGTTTGTCTCGGGGACGCATGCACTCGCAACGGTGCTCTTCGGCATCCTGCGTCCCGGCGATCAGCTTGTCTCGATCACGGGCGCACCCTATGATACGATGCAGACGGTGATCGGCTGGGCGCATGAAAGCGTCGGTTCGCTCAAGGAGTTCGGCGTTCTCTACGACGAGTTGCCGATGCAGGGCGGGCGCGTGGACATGAATGGCATTGACCGCATCGTGACGGCGCGGACGAAGCTCGCGCTCGTGCAGCGTTCGCGCGGCTACAGCGAGCGCGAGCCGCTCAGCATCAAGGACATTCGCGCGGTCAGCGCGCGCATCAAGGCGGCGAATCCGAACTGCATTGTATTCGTGGACAACTGCTACGGGGAGTTTGTCGATACTACAGAGCCGACAGATATTACGGACGTGGACATCATGGCGGGCTCGCTCATCAAGAACCCGGGTGGTGGGCTTGCGCCGACGGGTGGCTATATTGCGGGGCGCAGCGACCTCGTGGAAGCCGCGTCCTATCGTCTCACGGCGCCCGGGATGGGGGATGAGCTCGGTGCGAGCCTCATCTCGAACCGGCTGCTCTTTCAGGGGCTTTTCCTCGCGCCTCATGTCGTGGCGCAGGCACTCAAGGGCGCGGTCTTTGCCGCAGGGATCTTCGAGGGACTGGGCTGCCGTACGTTCCCGCGCTTTACGGATGCGCGCAGCGACATCATACAGGCAATCGTCCTCGGGGACGCGGAGCGGATGAAGGCGTTCGCGCGCGCGATTCAGGCGATGTCGCCCGTGGATGCTTTCGCCGCACCCGAGCCGTGGGATATGCCGGGCTATGCCGATCAGATCATCATGGCGGCGGGGACGTTCGTGCAGGGGGCGTCAATCGAGCTGAGTGCAGACGGTCCCATGCGCGAGCCGTACTGTATCTATCTGCAGGGCGGGCTGACGTTCGAGCACGCGGCACTCGGCGTGATGGCGGCGGCGGAAGCAATTGTGTGAAATCATCTAAGAGGGGCGTGTCCCTCTTTTTCTTTTTCCCAACAAGTTCAGTTTTTCGGATATTTTTGCAGATTTGAGGATATTCATTTGCAGGTTCTTTTTGTATACTACAAATAATCAGACGAATAGAGAGCGAAAGGATTCGATGCTATCCGGAAAAAATGAATTTGGAGGGGACAGTATGAGCGTAGCGATTCATATTGAGAACGCTGTCAAGAAGTATGGCGATCTCACGATCATTCCGGGGATTACGGAGCACATCCGCAACGGAGAGTTCTTCACCCTGCTCGGTCCTTCGGGCTGCGGAAAGACGACGCTCCTGCGGATGATTGCGGGCTTCAACAGCATCGAGGGGGGCGATATTCTCTTCAACGAGCAGCGGATCAACGACATCCCAGCCCACAAGCGCAACATCGGCATGGTATTCCAGAGCTATGCGATCTTCCCGCATCTGACGGTGCGTCAGAACGTGGAGTACGGGCTCAAACTGCGCGATGTGCCAAAGGGGGAGATGAAAGAAAAGGTCGATCGCATCCTCGATGTCGTGCAGATCACGGACTATCAGGATCGTCTCCCCGAGCGTCTCTCGGGCGGGCAGCAGCAGCGCGTCGCACTTGCGCGCGCCATCGTCATTCATCCGAGCGTGCTTCTGATGGACGAGCCACTCTCAAACCTCGATGCAAAGCTGCGCATCGAAATGCGTTCCGCAATCCGCGAGGTGCAGAAGAAGGTCGGAATCACGACGGTCTACGTCACGCACGATCAGGAGGAGGCGCTCTCTATCTCCGACCGCATCGCCGTCATGAACAAGGGCGAGATCCAGCAGACGGCACAGCCGCAGACGATCTATGAACGCCCGTGGAACATCTTCGTATCGACCTTTATTGGACATTCGAATCTGTTCTACGGACGCGTGAAGAAGTCAGGCGGGGAGGCGAGTGTGGTCTTCCGCAGCGGCTTTGAGATGCCGATGGCGAACCTTGGCGAAGAGGCGGAGGACGGGATGGAGATCGTCATCTCCGTGCGCCCTGAGGAACTGTCGATTCAGGAGGATGGCCTGCCGTGCAAGGTGCGGACGAAGGTCTTCCTCGGCAAATACATCAACTACAGTCTGGACTTCGATGAAGAGATGATTTTGCCGCATCAGGCATCTCTTGAGTTTTCGCAGGATCTCGGCCATGCGACGCAGCAGCTCGAGGTCGGGGACACGGTGCACCTGCGTCCGAATGCGCTTAAGGTCAATGTCTTCACCGCAGACGGCTCACGCAATATCCTGAAGGATGTGGTGCGCTATGAATAAGGGCAGTCTGCACTTTGATTTCTGGACGGGGATCACGATCCTCTCCATCGCGGTCTTCGGGCTCTTCCTCATCTATCCGCTCTTCTCGCTCTTTACGTCTGCCTTTCAGGACGCAATGACAGGAGAATTCACGCTCGAACACTTCACGCATTTCTTCGAGCGGAAATACTACTATCAGTCGATGATCAACAGCTTCAGCGTGACGGCGTGCGTGACCGTGCTTGCCATCATCATCGGCACAGCGCTCGCGTACTTCATGACGATCTACCGCGTGCGTTTCAAGAGCGCACTTGAGATCTGCATCATCATCTCGCTTCTCTCGCCGCCCTTTATCGGCGCGTACTCGTGGATTCTGATCGGCGGGCGTAGCGGTATCCTGACGCAGTGGCTGCAGGAGACGTTTCAGTACGAGTTTCCGTCGATCTATGGATTCTCGGGCATCCTGCTCGTGCTGACGCTCAAGCTCTATCCGTTCATCTATCTCTATGCGGCGGGCGCGATGAAAAACATTGACGCCGCACTCATTGAGGCGGCGGAGAGTCTCGGGTGTAGCGGCGTCCGCAAGGTGGTGACGGTCATCGTACCGCTCATCACGCCGACGATCCTCGCGGGTGCGCTCATGGTCTTTATGAACGCAATGGCGGACTTCGGAACACCGATGCTAATCGGCGAGGGGTTCAATGTCATGCCGGTTATGATCTACTCGGAGTTCATCAACGAGGTAGGCGATCAGGCGAATTTTGCGGCGGCAATGGCGGCGATCATGGTTGTCATCACCTCGACGATCTTCCTGCTCCAAAAATATGTTGTGAGCCGCAAGTCCTTTACGATGAGTTCGCTGCGTCCTCTTGAAGTCAAGGAGATGAAGGGCGCGGGCAACGTCTTGATGCACGTTCTCATCTATCTGCTCGTCGCTGTTTCGATGATACCGCAGCTTGTCGTCGTCTACACCTCCTTCCTTGAGACGCGGGGGGCAGTCTTTACCGGCGGCTACTCGCTCGATAGCTATACGACGATCTTCAGCAGCCTCGGCACGGCCATCTCGAACACCTATCTATACAGTACGGCGGCGATCCTCATCATTGTCTTCCTCGGCATGACGGTCGCCTATCTGACGACGCGCCGCAAGAGCATGCTCACGGACATCATCGACACACTCACGATGTTCCCGTACATCATCCCGGGGTCGGTGCTCGGCATCACGCTCCTCCTCGCGTTCAACGAGGAGCCGATGCTGCTCTCGGGCACGGCGCTCATCATCATCATCTCACTCGTCATTCGTCGTCTGCCCTATACGCTGCGCTCGAGCTCTGCGATTCTCTATCAGATCAGCCCGAGCATCGAGGAGGCATCGATCAGTCTCGGCGCATCGCCGCTCAAGACCTTTTTCAAGGTGACGGCGATCATGATGCTCCCCGGCGTCATGAGCGGTGCAATCCTCTCGTGGATCACGGCGATCAACGAGCTCAGCTCTTCGGTCATCCTCTTTACGGGGGCGACAAAGACCATGTCCGTTGCAATCTACACGGAGGTCATCCGCGCGAGCTACGGCACGGCGGCAGCACTCTCGACCATCCTCACGCTCACAACGATTGTTGCGATGGTGACCTTCTTCAAGGTCTCGGGCAGCAAGGATGTAACGCTCTAGTTTCCTCAGGCGAAAGCCTTTGTCATAGATGGGTTCTGTTAAAGGAGGTCATTTCATGAAGTTCAAGAAAATCCTTGCCGTCATGGCAGCATCCCTGATGCTCGGCGGCGCCCTCACCGGCTGCGGTGGGGGAGAAAAGCAGGCGGCATCGGCGGATGACAATACGCTCGTCATCTACTGCCCGCATCCGCTGACGTTTATCAATCCCCTTGTTGAGGAGTTTGAGAAGCAGAGCGGCGTGAAGGTCGAAGTCATTGCGGCGGGCACGGGCGAGCTCCTCAAGCGCGTCGAGTCTGAGAAAGCGAATCCGCTCGGCGACATCTTCTGGGGCGGCTCGCTGAACACGATGAAACCGAAGGCGGATCTCTTCGAGAACTACACCTCGAAGAACGAGGATCACATCCAGACGGCGTTCAAGAACACCGAGGGGCCGATGACGCGCTTCACGGACATCCCGAGCGTCATCATGGTCAACACGAACCTCCTCGGCGATGTGAAGGTCGAGGGCTATGAGGATCTGCTGAATCCCGCGCTCAAGGGCAAGATTGCCTTTGCCGACCCGTCGAAGTCCTCCTCGTCCTACGAGCATCTCATCAATATGCTCTATGCGATGGGAAATGGTGACCCCGATAAGGGCTGGGACTACGTGGAAAAGTTCTGCCGGAATCTCGACGGCAAGCTGCTCTCGGGCTCCTCTGCGGTCTACAAGGGCGTTGCGGACGGTGAGTATGCGGTCGGCCTGACGTTTGAAGAGGGCGGCGCGAAGTACGTTGCGGACGGCGCACCTGTGAAGCTCGTCTACATGAAGGAAGGCGTCATCTCCAAGCCGGACGGCATCTACATCATCAAGAATGCAAAGCATATGGAGAATGCGAAGAAGTTCATCGACTTTATCACGAGCAAGGAAGCGCAGAGCATCATCACCTCCTCGCTCCATCGTCGCTCCGTGCGCGATGACGTAGATCCGCCCGTCGGTCTTCTGCCGAAGGATCAGATCAAGATCATCGATGACGAGGAGCAGGTCGTCGAGAAGAATAAGAAGGCGTGGCTTGACAAGTTCAAGGACATCTTCACGAGCGTGCAGTAAACACTGTCACACAAGAACAATACCGGGAGGACGCGATCCTTCCGGTATTTTGTATTTGTGTGGATTCTGCTATAATGATACTGTCTTTGTGGGGGAAAGGAGGGGCATATGCGGCGTTTTCAAGATGAAGTGCGCAGTGAACTCCTCAAATATGCGCTCCTTCCGGGACTGCTCATTGCATTCATCTGTACGGCACTTGCTGCGCTCTACTGGGAGCAGAATGTCGTGACGCGGACGGCAGAGGAGGCGCGTACGGCAGGGGAGATATTCACGGAGCTGACCCATGACTACGAGGCGCGTGCGGGGGCGATCGCACTGCACGGCATCGGGCAGCTGCATGCGGATGGGGAAGAACGGCGCATTTTTTTTGAAAATCTGTATGCGGAGCTGAATTTGCATGGGGCGCTGCCGGAATTCTATCTTCTTGGCAGCGAGCGTCAGGTTCTCTTTCAGACGCGTGCGCATCTTCCCGACTATCTTGCTCAGCCAACGTCGGACTGGGGCGTTCTCGCGCGTATGGATGCTGCAGAGGGATGCGTGCAGGAATTTGTCCCGCAGCGTGACCGCGACTGGGACTATGTGGTCGGTCAGGCAATCCGCACGCCACAGACGGGAGACACGGAGGGCTATGCCGTCTTTGTCATGCCTGCACAGGAACTCGCAAAGCGCCTTCAAACGGGAGAGAAGATGCACGTTGTCATTGCGGATCGCGCGGGACGCGCGCCGTTCTCTACCATGACGATCTTTCGCGATCCTGTATTCCATAAAATCGTGTCGGAAATCGCGGATGCACAGGGGCTTGTCGAGGTGGACGGGCAGCAGTTCTATGTGATGCAGGAGCCTGTACTGGATGGGAGCTTCACCGTCTACGCCATCTTGCCCGTGGGCAGCCGTATTGCACAGTTTGCAACGGGCGCAGGTATTCTTTTCGCTGTGCTCCTCCTCATGATACCGTTCATCTTCTTTCGTGTGCGGCGTGAGATGGCAGAGAAGATGTGCGCAATGGATGAGATCGTCGACGCATTCCGCGCGGTGCGGCACGGACATCTGGATCGCGAACTCGTCATTCGGACAGGCAACGAGTTCGAGGAGATTGCAGGCGAATACAACCGCATGGTGCAGAGTCTCGTGCAGCTCATGGAGGAAAATGAGGAAAAGGCACGCGTGAGCGTCATCTCGGAGGTGCGCCAGCTTGAGTCGCAGTTCAATCCACATTTTCTCTTCAATACACTTGAGAACATCAAGTTTATGACAAAACTCGATCCCGATGCGGCAATGCGCATGATTACAGCACTCTCTGCACTTCTGCGCTACAGCATCGACAGCCGTGTGCAGCGCGTTCCCCTCGCGGAGGACATCCGGCACCTCGGTAGCTATGTTGAGATTCAGCGACAGCGGTTCGGTGCGCGCCTCTGCTATCGGCAGGAGGTAGCGGAGGAGGCGGAGGCCTGTCTTGTGCCGAAACTCCTCTTGCAGCCCATTGTGGAGAATGCCATTCACTACGGCGCGGATGCGGAGGGGGTGATTGATATTACCACGCAGATCAGTGTGGTGGATGGGTGTCTGCACATCGTCATTGAAGACAGGGGGACGGGGATGGATGAGGAGACCCTGTATCGGCTGCGCGAGATGATGGAGCGTGGCGAGAACCGCACCGTGCATACGGGTATCTATAATATTCATCGCCGCATTCAGCTCCTCTACGGCGCTGCGTACGGTATGGAGATCGCTCGGCGTGCAGGGGGCGGTACGCGCGTTACGATGGTGCTTCCTGCGGACGGTGGAAAGGGGGCGAAGTAAATGCTGCGCGTACTCATTGTCGAGGATGAAGAGATCATTCGACGCGGACTGCTCTGCATGATTGACTGGGCAGGGATGGGATGCCGCATTGTGGGCGATGCGGCTGACGGAAGAGAGGGGCTTGCACTCATGCGTACGGAGCGCCCCGATGTTGTGCTGACGGATATCCGTATGCCGTGCATGGACGGTATCGAGATGGCGGAGGCGGCGCGTGCGGAGGGGATTCTGCCTCAGCTCGTCTTTCTCACAAGCTACGCCGAGTTCGGCTATGCGCAGCAGGCACTTCGGTTGCAAGCGGCGGACTATCTCTTGAAGCCCGTGGACGAAGCGGAGCTTGCCGCCCTTATGCGGCGAATTGCGGCGGACGGGGCGGCACAGGAGGTAATGCCGCAGGCAGTGGAAGGCGTGGACTGGCAGCGTTACTTCTCGGACAGGTTGCTCAACCCCTATGTACGGCATGCAATGGAGCGCATTCGGACGGACTATCGTGAGAGACTCAGCATCGAAGGCCTTGCGGAAACGGCAGGTGTGAGCGCGAGCTATCTCAGCCGCAAATTCAAGGAGGCGACGGGGCAGACCTTTCTTGAGTTCTTGACGCGCACGCGTTTACAGAGTGCCGTGACGCAGCTTCGCTCGGGTAAGTACCGCGTCTACGAAGTTGCGGAGGAAAACGGATTCGGTGACTACAAGAATTTCTGTACAGTGTTCAAAAAATATATGAAATGTTCGCCGCGTACGTTTTTGCAAGAGACAGGAGGGAGGCTGCAGCAGGAGGATGAATAGGGACGCAAAACACCCGCAGCACTTTTGCTGCGGGTGTTTTGCATTCAGGGAGAAATGTGTTGATATATATTAGGCCGCAGGGAATGCGACGACAAGCAGCATCTTGAACGGTGTTTCCTTTGCTGCGTAGACGGAGTGCGGATGGGTTGCGGGCATGACGATGCTCTCGCCCGCCTTGAGCGTGTAGGTTTCGTCATCGATCGTGATGATGCCCTCGCCCTCAAGCGCCGTGACGAGCGCGTCGCCCGTGGATGCGTGCGTGCTGATGCCCTCACCCTTCGCGAAGGCGAAGAGTGTGACACCGAGCCCCTTGTTCTGGACGAGCGTCTTGCTGACGACCTGTCCTTCTGCGTATGCGACCTGATCCTTGAGCAGGAGTGCCTGTTGATGCTGGATATTGTTCAGGATTGCCATGATGTTTCCTCCTTGTGTGTTGTGAGAATTTCTGTGCATATTATACACAGAATATCCTCCAAAGAATGTGACCGAAGCCACAATTCCGAGAGGAACACTCGGAATTTGAAGAATCAAAAATTTTTTCAGTTGTCAAACGTGACCCTTTGTCCTATAATAATAAATAGATTGTTTCAGATACACGAGCATCAGAGAATTGAGGAGGATGAAGGATGGCGTTGGATCGCAGTGCTGTGATCGATGAGGTGCAGAAGCTGGCCGATGCGCCGTCGGTCTACGAAGGACTGAAGGCGAAAGCAGAGGTGTTTCTGGAGGCGGTGGACACGCCACAGGAAAAATCTGCGTTTCGGACACTCATTGATGAAATAAAGAGCGATGTACTGACGATCGATCAGATCATCAGCTTCACGGAGTCAGCGGACGGTGTCGCACTGTTCGGTGCGCAGAGAGCCGGAGAGTATAATGCTGCAGCAAAGCAGGCCAAGGAGCAGGGGGAAGATACCTGTATCTGCCCTGCGTGTCAGGCCGGCAAGGAGATCCTTGCGAATCAGGCGGCGATTGTCTCGTAGTCGTGGTGTATGGAAAGGAGCTGTTGCACGAACGCATTCGTGTAACGGCTTTTTTGGTGAAGAAAGTGAACATATGACCGTTGCGGATGTCTATATCAACATTCCGGTCAAGAGCATTGCGCAGGAGTTCACCTATATTCTGCCGGAGATGCTCTCACAGGTCACGATCGGCTGGCGCGTCTTTGTTCCGTTTGGCAATGTCCGCAAGGAGGGCTTCGTCACCTGCGTGCGCCCATACGATCCCACGCGCGACGGGGGGCATGCGCTGAAGGAGATCATCGAGGCGGTGGATGAGGAGGCGTGGTTCTCGCCGCAGCTTCTTGCCGCCGCACAGGAACTCGCCGCGTTCTACCTCTGCTCGGCGGCGGAGATCATGCGCCTCTTCATGCCGGGCAAGAGCGGTCTGCGCATCTTCCCCGTCTATCGGGTGGCGGAGGATGCGGACGCGGCACATCCGCTGCTCGCCGATGCACATGCACACGCCGTCTATTGCTATCTCTCTGAGAACGGCGCGCGGCGTATGACGGAGCTGCGGCGGGCGCTGCCGGAGGCGGCGGTGGATGAGTACATAGAAAAACTACTGCGCTACCATCTCGTATGCAGGGAGTACCGTGCAGACAAGCGTGACAAAGCACTCTATGAGAAGTACTACACAGCGGTCGCGATCACGGACGAACTGCTTGTGGGGCTTGCGCGAAAGCCCGCACAGGCGCGGGCGCTCCTGCTCTTTCGGGAACGTGAGGAATATGCGCGCGCGGAACTCGACGAGAAGGGCATCTCGCCCGCGACGATCAAGAATCTCGTTGCCGCAGGTCTTCTGACGGAGCATCTGCGGCGCAGGCTGCGCAATCCCTATGGAACAGGTGCGGGAGCTGCGCGGGCAGACGAGCTGACACAGGCGCAGCGCGCAGCCGTCACGGCACTGCAAGAGGGCATCGCAGCCGAGACCTTTCACGGGTATCTGCTCCACGGCGTCACGGGCAGCGGTAAGACACGCGTCTACATCGAGACGGCGCGTGCCGTGCGCGCACGCGGTCGGCAGGTTGTCGTACTCGTGCCCGAGATTGCGCTCACGGGGCAGCTCATCACGGCGTTTCAGGAGGTCTTTGCGGATGACATCGTCGTCCTGCACAGTCAGCTCTCGCTCGCGGAGCGCAACGATTCGATCTTCCGCGTGCGGCGTGGCGATGCGGGCATCATCATCGGCGCGCGCTCGGCGCTCTTCACGCCCGCCAACGACGTTGGCGCAATCATCCTCGACGAGGAACAGGATATGTCCTACAAGCAGGATGAGTCGCCGCGCTATCATGCACGCGTGGTTGCAGAGATCCTCGCGCGGCGACATGGAGCGATCCTCGTGCTCGGGAGTGCGACGCCGTCTCTTGAGTCCTATGCACGTGCGCAGGCGGGGGAGCTGACCCTCCTCACGATGCCGGAGCGCATTGGCAGTCAGCCGCTGCCGCAGGTGCGCGCGGTCGATATGCGCGAAGAGCTGCGGCGCGGACGGCGCACGATCATCTCGCTCGCCCTGCGCGAACTGCTCACGGAGACGCTCGCTCGCCATGAGCAGGCGATCATCATGCTGAATCGGCGCGGCTACTCGACCTTCATCATGTGCCGCTCCTGCGGGGCGGTCATCACCTGCGCGGATTGCGGCCTGCCGCTCGTCTACCACGCGAACGGCGCACTCGTCTGCCATCACTGCGACCTGCGCGCCGCCGTGCCCGAGACTTGCCCGAAATGCGGCAGCCGTTACATCAAATACTTCGGCTCGGGGACGGAAAAGCTCGAGGAGGAGCTGGGGCAGCTACTCCCGGCAGCGCGCCTTGTGCGCATGGATCGCGATACGACGGGGCGTAAATTCGCGCATACGGAGATTCTGACGCAGTTTCGCAGGCGCAACTTCGACATCCTCCTCGGCACGCAGATGGTTGCAAAGGGACACGACCTGCCCGGCGTACAGGCGGTTGGCATCATCAGTGCCGATGCGAGTCTGAATCTGCCCGATTTCCGCGCGGCGGAGCGCTGCTTCATGCTCATCACGCAGACAGCGGGCCGCGCGGGGCGGCACGGCGCGCGCGGCGAGGTCATCGTGCAGACGTACAACCCCGAGCACTATGCTGTGCAGGCGGCGTTGCGGCAGGACTACGAAGCGTTCTATGCCCGCGAGATTGAACTGCGGCGCGAGCTCTTCTATCCGCCGTTCAGCCGCCTTGTGAAGCTCCTCTTTCACGAGACGAGCCGCGAACGTGCATGGGGCGAAGCGAACGCCTTTGTGAGGGCCTTCCGATCGGCGTTTGCGAAGGAGCAGGACTGCATGCTGATCGGCCCCTCGCCCGCACTGATCGAGCGGGAGCGTGGCGCGTATCGTTTTATCGTGCTCATCAAGACAGACGGGCTTGCGGTCGTACAGAACTTCTTGCGTACACGCGGACTGCATCTGCGCGACGATGTTGCGATTGACATTGATCCCACCGCAATTTTTTGAAAAATAATAGAAAAACCTATTGAATATAATTAAAAATCCTGTTAATCTGGAAATAGAAGGAAAGACTGATGATATGCGAAGCGGCACGAATCAATTTTCTTCGGAGCAATGGAGGCTTCCTATGGTAACGATTCTCGGACGGGCGAAGATCAATCTGACGCTCGATATTCTGGGACTTCGGGATGACGGGTATCACGAGATTGCGACGGTCATGCAGTCCCTCGCACTCGCAGATA
The DNA here is from genome assembly GCF_014250475.1 of Selenomonas timonae. Lineage (NCBI taxonomy): Bacteria > Bacillati > Bacillota > Negativicutes > Selenomonadales > Selenomonadaceae > Centipeda > Centipeda timonae. The sequence continues at coordinate 1,440,472 of NZ_CP060204.1, forward strand.
CGCTTACGCTCACGCGGCAGGAGGAGGGAATCACGCTGACCGTGGATCTTCCAGGGCTGGAGGCGGATGAGCGCAACCTCGCCCATCGTGCGGCAGCTCTCGTTATGAGGGAGTGCGGTCTGCGCGGCGGGGTTCACATAGCGATCACGAAGCGCATCCCTGTTGCTGCAGGGCTTGCGGGAGGGAGTGCCGATGCGGCGGCTGCGCTGCGCGGCATGAACGAACTCTATGCACTCGGACTTTCCGATGACCGGCTCTGCGCGCTCGGTGCGCAGCTTGGCTCGGACATCCCGTTTGCCCTGATGGGCGGCACGGTGCTTGCGACGGGGCGCGGCGAGGTCATGCAGACACTTCCGGATTTTCCTGTGACTCATGTTGTGCTCGCAAAGCCGCCCGTCGCTGTGTCGACACCGTGGGCGTACCGCAGTTACGACGCGCATCCGCCCAAATTTCATCCGGACAATGCGTCATTTTTGGAGGCACTCGAACGCGGCGATCGCATGCGCTGCGCAGAGCTTGTCTGCAATGTGCTTGAGCCTGTGACCGAGACGGCACATCCCGTGATTGCCGACTATCGTGCGCGGATGCGTGAACACGGTGCACTCTGTGCGATGATGTCGGGCAGCGGACCGACCGTGTTCGGACTCTTTGCAGAGGAACGTGCGGCTGCGGAGGCGGCCGAGGCGTTCCGCCTTGAGACGGATGCAGCGGTACACCTGACGTGCACGGCCGGAAAATACGGGGAATAGACAGAGGGAGTCATCATGCAGGGAAAATTATCGCCGGTTGTTGTCAACAGCTACCAGCCGCTTCGTGAAATTGTCTGTGAGGTGCTGCGTGATGCGATTCGCAGCGGGATCTTAAAGCCCGGCGAATGGCTCAAGGAGAACGATCTCGCGGACGAACTGCTCGTCAGCCGTACGCCCGTGCGTGAGGCGATACGCAAGCTCGAGCAGGAGGGCTATGTCGTCACCGTGCCGCGGCGCGGTGCGTATGTGGCGAGCGTATCCATTCGCGACATCAATGAGATCTTTGAGATTCGCGCTGCACTCGAGGCACTTGCCTGTGAACTTGCGGCGGAGCGGATCACCGATGAGGAGCAGGAGCGTTTGGAGCGACTCCTCGTCGGTATCGGACGCGCCATCGAGGAGCACGATATGGAGCGTATTGTGCGCACGGATATCGAGTTCCACGAGCTTCTGTATCAGGCGGCGCGCAACGAGCGTCTGCTTGCGATCATTGGGAATCTGCGCGAGCAGCTCACGCGGTTCCGTACGATTTCGATGTCGTACCCGGGGCGACTCAAGGCAACCCTTGAGGAACATCGTGCGATCGTGGATGCGATCGGCTCGGGCGACGCGCGCCATGCACGCAAGGTCGGTGCGAGACACATGGAAAATTCGGAGAAGACCCTGCTTTACGCCATTGAGGAGCAGGAAAAAAAGACAGGTACCACCTTGGTGAGACGCAAGGGGAAAAAGAGTCAGGAAGACGCCGAGTAGGTGCTTCCGGAGAACGGGAGGAGCATAATGTTGGATTTTATAACGGTTATCCTGGCAGCGGGTAAGGGGACGCGCATGAAGTCAAAGCTGCCGAAAGTCCTGCACCGTGCGGCAGGAAAATCCATGCTGCAGCACGTCATTGACGCGGCGGATGCAGCGGGGGCACGGCGCAATATCGTCGTCACGGGGTTTGGCGGCGATGTCGTGCGTGAGAGCATCGGAGACAGCGTGGAATACGTGGAGCAGCGTGAACAGCTCGGGACGGGGCACGCCGTTCTACAGACGAAGGAGCTGCTCGCCAAGGAGCATGGGACGATCATGGTGCTCTGCGGCGATACCCCGCTTTTGACGGCGGAGCTTTTGGCGCGCTTCCATGAGGAACATGTGCAGGCGGGCGCGAAGGCGACCGTACTCACGGCAATCATGCCGAATGCAAAGGGGTATGGACGCATCGTCCGCCGCGATAATGGTGAGGTGCTGAAGATTGTCGAGCACAAGGATGCAACGCCGGAGGAACGTGAGATTCACGAGGTTAATGCGGGGATTTACTGCTTTGACGGCCAGGCGCTCTTTGCAGCGCTTTCAAAGGTGACGAATGACAATGCACAGGGTGAGTACTATCTCCCCGATGTCCTCAGCATTCTGCGTGATGCGGGGGAGAAGATCTGGGCGGTTGTCGCGGACAACTACGAGAGCACGCTCGGCATCAATTCGCGCAGTCAGCTCGCCGTGGCGGAGCGCCTCCTGCGCCGCCGGAAGGTCGAGGAGCTGATGGCGGACGGCGTCACGATCATCGACCCGCATACGACGTTTATCGACGCGGAGGTGCGCGTCGGCATGGACACGGTCATCTATCCGTTCACCTTCCTCGAGGGGCTCACGGTGATCGGTGAGGACTGCGTGATCGGGCCGAATGTGCGCTTCCAGAACACGGTTGTTGGAGACAATGTCAAGGCACACTATGTCTATGCGCATGATGCTGAGATTGAGAGCGGCGTGGATCTTGGTCAGTTCAACCACATTCGTCCGGACAGCCACATCGGCGCGGGCGTGAAGATTGGCAATTTCGTCGAGGTCAAGAACTCGAACATCGGCGAGGGCTCGAAGCTGCCCCATCTTTCCTACATCGGCGACTGCGACATGGGCGCGCACGTCAACATGGGGTGCGGCACGATTACGGTCAACTACGACGGGAAGCAGAAGTTCCGTACCAATATCGGCGACAATGCCTTTGTTGGCTGCAACTCGAACCTTGTTGCACCGGTCACGGTCGGTGAGGGCGCCTATGTTGCCGCCGGCTCGACCATCACGCGCGACGTACCCACAGGTACACTCTCCGTGGCGCGCGCGCGTCAGAAGGAGATCGAGGGCTGGATTGACAAACGAAAATGAGACTCGTACATGATTCCCCTGAATGGCTCACAGCACTGTGAAAAAGACAGGGGACGCTCTTCCAAAAAACTAGCGTGCGTGTTATACTATAGATAGTTATTGTGTATTTTATTTATAGTGACGCATCTGGTTTTTAGGAGGAACATAGAGATGAGTTTTCCGACCGACAACGTGTGCATCCTGACGGGGAATGCCAATCCACAGTTGGCAAAGGATATTGCGGAACGTATCGGCATACCGCTCTGCGAGGCTTTCGTCGGGCAGTTCAACAACGGCGAGATCCAGGTGATGATCGAGGAGAGCATTCGCGGCAAGGATATCTTCATCATCCAGTCGACGAGCTTTCCCGTCAACGACAACCTCATGGAGCTGCTGATTCTCACAGATGCGTGCAAGCGTGCATCTGCGCACAGCATTACGGCGGTTGTCCCGTACTATGCCTATGCGCGTCAGGATCGCAAGACGCGCGGGCGTGAGCCAATCTCGGCAAAGCTCGTTGCAAATCTCATGACGACAGCGGGGGTGACCCGTGTTGTGACGGTCGACCTCCATGCGGGGCAGATTCAGGGGTTCTTTGATATTCCCGTGGATCATCTTGCTGCAGCACCTGTGCTGGCGAGCTACTTCCGTGAGCAGGCAATCGAGGATCTGGTTGTCGTCTCGCCAGACCTTGGCGGTGTCACGCGTGCGCGCATCATGGCGGACTTCCTCCATGCGCCGATCGCCATCATCGAGAAGCGCCGCCCCTGTCCGGGCTGTGCAGAGGTCATGAACCTCATCGGTGAGGTCGAGGGGAAGACAGCACTCCTCATCGACGATATTGTCGATACGGCAGGTTCTCTCTGTGAGGGAGCAAAGGCACTCAAGGAGCGCGGTGCAAAGCGCGTGCTGGCGGCCTGCTCCCATGCGATCCTCAGCGATCCTGCGGTTGAGCGGCTCAATGCCTCTGTGATTGACCAGCTTGTCATCACGGATTCGATCCCGCTTCCGCCGGAGAAGCAGTCCGATAAACTCGTCACACTTTCGCTCGCACAGTCCCTTGCGGATGTCATTGTGCGTATCCAAAGCCATCGTTCGGTGAGCCTGCTCTTCAATCATCACTAAGCAAGTTCCCACAGACAGAGAAAGAGACGTCTAAGGAGCGTCTCTTTTTTCATAGGAGTAAGTCATGCACGTCATCATCATCGGTTCCGGTCCTGCGGGTATATCTGCCGCCCTCTATGCGCGGCGCGGCGGTGCGGATGTGACCGTCATCACGAAGGGGACGGGCGGGCTCGCTGCTGCGGAGTGGGTTGAGAACTACTACGGCTTTGCTGAGCCGATCTCCGGCGCAGAGCTAGAGCAGCGTGGAATTGCGGGAGCAAAGCGTCTTGGTGTCCGCTTTGAGACGGATGAGGTGCTTGCGATCCTGCCTGCGGACGGGGGGAAGGGCTTTTGCCTTGAGACGGTTCGCGCTGCGTACGACGCGGATGCTGTGATCCTTGCAGCAGGTGTTCCGCGCAAGACACTCTCCATCCCGGGACTCAGAGAGTTCGAGGGTCGCGGTGTCAGCTACTGCGCGATCTGTGATGCCTTCTTTTATCGCGGCAAACGCGTTGCTGTGATCGGCGCGGGGGACTATGCCCTACATGAGGCGGAGATCCTGCGACCTCATGCTGCACAGCTTTCCCTGCTGACCAATGGGGAGGAACCATCCGTTGTGGTTCCGGACGGAATTTCCGTACATACGCAGAAGATTGTACGCATCGAGGGGGTACGCCGCGTGCAGCGCATCGTCTTCGATGATGATACGGCCATGGATGTGGATGGCATTTTCATGGCGATTGGGACGGCGGGGAGCATGGAGCTGGCGCGCAAACTTGGCGTCGTGCTCAGTGACGGGAAAATTGTTGTGGGCGAGCATATGGAGACGAATGTCCCCGGCGTCTATGCGGCGGGAGATTGTACGGGCGGCCTCCTGCAAATTGCAAAGGCGGTCTATGAGGGCGCTGAGGCGGGGCTTGCCGCCGTGCGGTATCTGCGTAAGGGATAGAGGCTTACTGGGAGAGAAGAAAAAAGGGGGGACGGATATGAAGGCGCATATTGTGGAAGACCGTCATTTTCGGGATTATATCGATCAATTTGATCTCTGGAATGGGCTTACTGCTGCGCAGCGGGATAAGCTGATCTCGGATACGCGTTTCGTCCGCTATAAAAAGGGGGCGTCTGTTCATCGCGGTGCGCTTGAACGCGCGGGAACGCTGCATATCATATCCGGTACGCTGCGCGTCTACATCCTCTCGGAGGAGGGGCGCGAGTTCACGCTCTACTTTCTGCGTGACGGAGATGTTGCCCTTCTTGCAAGTACGTCCTTTCTGGGAACCATTTCTTACGACATCGCTATTGATGCGACCAAGAATACGGAGCTCTTTGTCTCGGATACAGAGACCGTGCGGGAAATTCTCTGTGCAAATGTCGAAGTGCGTGCGCATGCCTATGAGCGCGCCGTTGTGCGCCTGTCCGAAATGCTGTGGAAATTCCGGCAGATGCTCTTCACTTCGGCTGAGCGGCGGCTTGCTAAATTCCTGCTCACAGAGTCGGCGCGTACGGCGGGCGATGAGATCCGCCTGACCCATGAGGAGACGGCGCAGTATCTCGGTACGGCTCGTGAGGTCGTCAGTCGCCTCATGCGCGATTTCAGTCAGGAGGGCTTGGTGCAGACCTCCAGAGGCTGCATCCACATCTTGAACCGTGCGGCACTTAAGGAGCGTGCAGGCGCCTGACTCATGTTTGATCGGAGGAGTTCATGCTGATCTATATCTTGGCGATCCTTGTCATCCTGCTGCTCATCATTCTGTTTCGCTATCTGCCGCGGAGGGTCTTTCTGATCTTTGTTACCCTGCTCATCGTACTGGGCGGCATTGTCTTTCGCATACAGACAGCAGAGCGTACACCGGAGCCGCTGACGCTCGAGGAACGCGCTGCCATTGCGCGGGAGCAGGAGCTTTTCACGCCATGGTGGGGTACATATCAGAAACAGATCGCAGAACTTGACCGCAACTGGATGCGCTATCATCAGATCCTCTCCGATGCGAAGGAGGGAGAGACGGATCTCGAGATTACCTACGTGCGCCTTGTGGATCTCGAGCGGGACACGCAGGAGCTGCGCGCGCGCATCGAGCAGAATGCACCGCCGACTGAGCTCTCGAACCGCGTCTATGATCCTCTTGCCGTTATTCTGGCAAAGACGAATGACTATGCCGCAGCCGAGCAGAAGGCGATTACGCTCACACGAGCTGCAGCCGATCCTGCGGCGATGAAGGAGCGGAATCCCGCCGAGCAGGCGCGCCTTTTGGAGTTGGTCATGCTCCGTGAGTCTCCTGTCGCTCTCTTTATCAGCGATGAGGTTGGGCTCATCCGCCGCTACTTTGCCCCTGTTTCTTCGTCACATGAGGAGGCAGGAGAGCGCGGCGGAGAGCAGGAGGACGATGAAAAACTGCTCGACAAATAATTTGTTTTCAGTTATAATGCAAAGTGCCTTGCGCTCGTAGTCCAGTGGATAGGACGTTAGCCTCCGGAGCTGAAAGCGTGGGTTCGACTCCCGCCGAGCGCACCATATGTAAATCTGTCTTGTGGAATTTCCGCAGGACTTTTTTATTAGGAAAAACTGAAAAAGGATTTTGATGGACTGTGAAGAATATTTACAGGAAGGGAATTTTAGTTTTTCGTTAGGAGATGAATGAATGGCGCGAAAAGAGGTGCAGGCAGCGGTACGCCCGGTGCTCATGCGCAGCTTACATTTGAAAAAAGATGCGTTCCGGCAGTTTTTCTATGAGAGTTCGCTTCGTTTCGGGCAGCAGATCGGTAGGGATATTGCAGAGCTGAAGGATGAGACGGCCTCCATCGTCAACAAGAAGTATATGTTCTCGCTCGCGACGGAGAAGAGCGGCGCACAGAGTTTCCTGAAGTGGATTGCAGATGAATTCAATGCAGAGGATGTCTCGCATGAGCAGGAGGAGCGCCTGCGCCGCCTCGTCGCGGAGTATCCGAAGATTCGCTCCTACATCCGCATTGAGGAGGATCAGCTCCTCTTCGATCACAATCGCTTTGCCGAGGATGTTGTAGCAGGGCGGTTCAAGGAGACGATCTTCGGCATCACCTTCGATATTCAGAGTGTGATCGAAACGGCGATCAATACGGGCTCGGTGGCACTTGACTTCTCCATTGAGCCATTTAAAAAAGCACTCCTGTATACGGATCATGTGCGGGCAAACATTCAGCCCTATGCGGAGCGCCTCCTGACGGATATGAGCCTCGGGCATTGGGATCTCTATGAAGAACTGACGGAAGAGGGGCGTGAGGACAGTGTCTGCCTGCGTCTGCCGCCGACGGATTTCCTCGTGGCACGCCCGCCGCAGATGGATGTCATCATGAACGGCACCTGCGCTATTGACTTTGGTACGCGCAGCACAGTTGTCGTCTGTCGTGACCGCGAGGCGCGCCTTCTGCGCATTGGCAAGGGGGACTACGAGAACGAGCCGACGATTCAGGACTATGAGAACCCGACGGCAATCGAGCTGATCGATATCGAGAAGTTCAAGCAGCTCTATCGCGCGCGCGAGGGGCGTCCCTACACGGAGTGGGCACAGGTGACGGCGTCCCATCAGGCGGCGGATGCGATCTTTGAGCGCCAGTCCACGGAGGGGATTGCCGTCTACTACTCCGTGTTCAGCGAGCTCAAGCGCTGGACGCGTGACACGGCGAACTCACCGATCCTCAAGGACAGGCGCGGCTACATCCAGGAGGTCAAGCCGTATGCGGAGACGCAGCCGCTCGATGCGGGCGGGTTTGACCCGATTGAGATCTATGCCTACTATCTTGGTCTCTATATCAACAATATGCACCGCAACATCTATCTCGACTACATCCTCTCCTTCCCTGTGGGGTATGAGAAGAGCGTACGTGAGCATATCCGCATGAGCTTCGAGCGCGGTCTCAGAAAGACACTGCCGAAGGCTCTGCTGGACGATCCCGAGATGATGCGGCGCTTCCGTGTCTACGACGGCGCGAATGAGCCGGCGGCATATGCGATCAGCGCACTCGAGGCATACGGGCTCGAGCCGAAGCGCGTGGGAGAGGAAGTCGCGTACGGCGTCTTCGACTTCGGTGGCGGCACAACCGACTTTGACTTTGGAGTGGAGTATGTGCCCGAGAACGGGCGGCGCAAATTCGTCATCGAGCAGTTTGGTTTCGGCAGCGACATGTATCTCGGCGGCGAGAACATCCTCGAGCTGCTCGCCTACGAGGTGTTCAAGGACAATCTCGCGGAGATGCGTCAGCACAAGATCACCTTTGCCCTGCCGCCCGAGAGCGAGACCTTTGCAGGGGCGGAGGCGCTCGTGCGTGAGACCCGTGACGCGGCCTCGCATCTCAACAACAAGATCCTCGCCGAGCGCCTGCGTCCCTTCTGGGAGCGGCGTGAGGGCTATGAGGAGTTTGCAGCGGGGGACAGCTTCGATACGAAGATCACGCTGTTCTCCTCAGAGAAGACGGGAAACGCGGGGAACCGCGCAGAGATCAGCCTGCATATTGACGTGCGCAAACTGGAGCGGACACTTGAGGATCGCATTCGCCGTGGTGTTGAGAATTTCTTCCAGGCGATGGCGGCGGCCTTCAAGGGGCGCGATGTGCGCCAGATCCACATCTTCCTCGCTGGCAACTCCTGCAAGGCGCCGATGGTGCGCAAGCTCTTCGATGAGTATATCGCACGTCAGATTAAGGCACTGCATCAACTGACGCCCGATCATCCCGCCGACAAGACGGATGCGGCGGGCAAGAAGCCGGAGGCAAATGCCAAGGCGTTTCCCACACAGAGCAAGGATGCACCATTCCGTCTCTATCTGCCGCTTGGCATGGAGGATGAGGAGAAGGAGAAAAAGCTTCTTCACGACGGCTTTGACCGTCTACGCACGGGCAAGACGGGTGTTGCGTTTGGACTCCTGCGCTGCCGCAAGGGCGGAAAGGATGTCAAGATCATCAACAAGAATGTGGACGAGCACGATGAACTCCTCTTCCCGTATTTCCTCGGCAGCCTGAACGAGCGCGGCTGCTTCAAGGTGGACATCGATGCGCGCGTCGACTACGGCGTGTGGACGTACTTCACCTACGCGGATGAGGATGAATTCGAGCTCTACTATACGCAGGAGCCACGCGCGCTGAAGGGGCATATGAAGGCTGCAGAGGTGCGCATGGTGCGCTGCATGATCGACGATGCGGACGTGAGCGACGATGATGAGGTCGGCGTCTACATCCGCAAGAAGTCTCCGAATACGATCGAATACACCGTTGCCACGGAGAAATCTCTGGCGGCAAAGACCTACAAGGGGACGATCTACACAGTCCGTCTTGGTTGACCCTCTTCTCAACGGAAAGGAGATCCGTGATGCAGCACTTGCCTTTTAAGAACTATATGGAGGATGCCGTTGCATATATGCTGAATCGCCTCGCGCCGCAGTATCCCGAAATCTGCATGTGTGATCGCTGTCGTACGGATATGATGATGATTGCGCTGAACAACCTCCCGCCGCGCTATGTCTCCACACATAAGGGCGATGTCCTGCAGCGCGTTGAGGGCATGGAACTCCAGTATGAGGTGGAGGTGCTGACCGAGACCATGCGCGCAATGCAGATTGTCGGCGGTCAGCCGCATCACGGACGAAACGAAGAGGGACTGCGGCAATAGCAGTTCCTATATGAAAAAACACGCGCAGATAAAATTTGTCAAGCGCGTGTTTTTTTGCTAAAATAAGGAAGAAATCAAAGGCGATCTGCGCGTCGGCGTCTCTGAAGAGGCGCGGGCGCATTTCTTTTGCTGTGTGTCTGTTGTTTCGGGAGTGAGGAAGCTGTTATGTTCGCGAGGATAAAGCGTGATATCCGCGTTGTCTTTGAGCGCGACCCTGCGGCGCGCAGTACGATTGAGGTGCTGCTCTGTTACGGCGGGCTGCACGCCATCTGGCTGCACCGCATTGCGCATGCGCTGTATCAACGCGGCTGGGTGCTCATCCCTCGACTGATCTCCAACTTCGGACGTCTCCTGACGGGCATTGAGATCCATCCGGGCGCGACGATCGGCGAAGGCCTCTTCATCGACCACGGCACGGGCATCGTTATCGGCGAGACGGCGGAGCTCGGCAGGAATGTCACGCTCTATCAAGGCGTGACGCTTGGCGGTACGGGCAAGGAGAAGGGCAAGCGTCACCCGACACTCGGCAATAATGTCGTCGTCGCCTCGGGCGCAAAGGTGCTCGGCTCGTTCACCGTCGGCGATCATGCGAAGATCGGCGCCGGCTCCGTTGTGCTGAGACCTGTGCCCGCGCACGCAACCGTCGTCGGTATTCCGGGGCGCATCGTTGTCATGAATGGGCAGCGCGTGCGCACGGAAGCGGAGTTCCACCGTGCGCGCGAACTATCACTCGAATGTGAGGAGAGTGCGGAGGAGCTTGCGAGCGAGCTGGATGTCGACCTCGATCACGATATGCTGCCCGATCCAGAGGCAGAGATGATCGAGCAGATGCGGCAGGAGATTGAGGCGCTGAAGTCACGCCTCTCGGAACTGGAACAACGGAAATAGGGGGAGTATCATGCTTACCGTTTACAATACAATGACGCGAAAAAAGGAAGAATTTCACCCACTGCGTGCGGGCGAGGTCAGCATCTACTGCTGCGGCGTGACGCCATACAACGATCCGCATATCGGGAACGCACGTCCCTTCGTCACATGGGATGTCATCCGCCGCTATTTGGCGCGCAAAGGCTATGCGGTGCGCTACATCCAGAACTTCACGGATGTGGACGATAAGATCATCAATGCCGCGAACCGCGAGGGCGTGACGTGGAAGGAGATCTCCGACCGCTATATCGCTGCCTATTTCAAGGCGATGGATGCCCTGAATGTGCGCCGCGCTGATGTCTTCCCGCGCGTCTCCGAGACGATGGAAGACATCATCCGCATGATCGAGACGCTGATTGCGCGCGGCTATGCGTACGTGACCGAGGCGGGCGATGTCTACTACCGCGTGGAGGCGTTCGCACATTACGGCCGCCTCAGCGGGCGCAGCCTCGAGGATATGGAAGCGGGTGCACGCGTCGAGGTCAACGAGACGAAGGAGCATCCGATGGACTTTGCCCTCTGGAAGGCGGCAAAGCTGGGCGAACCCTCGTGGGAGAGTCCGTGGGGCGCGGGACGTCCCGGCTGGCACATCGAGTGCTCGGCAATGTCCGTGAAATACCTCGGCGAGGTGTTTGATTTCCACGGCGGCGGCAACGATCTCATCTTCCCGCATCACGAGAACGAGATTGCACAGGCGGAGCCGTGCATCGACGGCGACGAGAAATTTGCACGCTACTGGCTGCACAATGGCTTTATCACGATCGACAACGAGAAGATGTCGAAGTCGAAGAACAATTTCTTCACGGTCAAGGACATCCTCAAGGAGTTCCCGGGCGAGGTCATCCGCTTCTTTATTTTGCAGACGCATTACCGCAGTCCGCTCGATTTCAGCGACGAGCGTTTGCGTGAGGCGCAGACGGCGCTCGAGCGTCTGCGCAACGCAAATGCCGTGATTGCAGACCTCGCGAAGCACGAGGGCGCATCGGATACGGCGGCGGAGCTTGCGGCACAGGCGGAGACATTCCTGCGCGACTTCGATGCGGCGATGGACGACGACTTCAATACAGCGCTTGCGATCAGTCAGATGTTCGGCCTTGCAAAGGAGATCAACCGCTACCATCAGGAGGTGGAGCGCGGTGTAGCATTCGATGCGGCGAACTTCAAGAAAGCGGCAGACGCCTATCATGCGATGGCGGAGATCATCGGGATCTTCGAGCAGGAGGAGGCGGCTGCGGACGATGGACTGGTGGACGCCCTCATGGAGCTCATCATCGGCATTCGGCAGGAGGCGCGCGCAGCAAAGAATTGGGCAGTTGCGGACAAAATCCGCGATGGGCTCAAGGAGGCGGGTGTTGTACTTGAGGACACGCCGACGGGCGTGCGCTGGAAGAGAGCGTAGTGCGTGAAGTTTGAACGGTTTCAGCAGCTCGTGCGCATGATGTTCCTGCCCGATGAGGCGGGGAATATCCGCACACGCTACGAGGATGTGGATGCCGCGAGCGTGCATCCGCTCGTCCTCGCCTATGTGGGCGATGCCTATTTTCACCTCTACGTGCGCATGCGGCTCCTCTCGTACGAACAGGCACAGGTGCAGGCACTCCACGCGTTCAGCGCCCAGATCGTCTCAGCACTCTGGCAGGCACGCGCCTATCGCGGCATTTCGGAGATGCTCACGGAGGAGGAGCAGACGATCTACCGCCGCGCGCGCAACACGAAGAGCCACGCACCGCGCAGTGCGTCCGTAGCCGATTATCACACGAGCACGGGCTTTGAGGCGCTGCTCGGCAGCCTCTACATTCGCGGAGAGCGGGAGAGGCTCGAGGAGATTACGGAGGCGGCATTTCAGATCATCGCAAAAGAGATGATGGAGAATATTCAGCGGGAGCAACATGATGGAAATTAAACTGATCTCAAAGACACCGAACTACCTCAAAACCTGCTGGACGGCGGCGCGGACGTGCTACAGCGCGGATTCGCCGATCGAACTGCTCGCCGAGGAGAAGACTGAGGAGGAGATGCTGCGCCTCCTTGAACGCATCATGACGAGCAAGCATCTCTCGGTTGTGGAACACTGCTCCATGACGTTTGCCGTCAAGGACGTGTCACGCACCCTGCTCGCGCAGTACAGCCGCCATCGCATCGGCGTGTCTCTCAGCGTGCAGAGTCAGCGCTATGTCTCCGAGCAGTCCGCAAAGCAGGCGGACGGGCTGTTTGGTCATGTCATCCCGGAGACCATCGCCGCAAATGAGGAGGCATATGAGCGCTATATGGCGTGCATGCGCGAGATTCAGACGGCGTACGACGATCTGCTCGCGCTTGGCGTTGCAAAGCAGGATGCGCGCTTCGTTTTGCCGGGCGGGGCGTGCACGAATTTCGTCACGACGCTCAACCTGCGCTCCTTTATGGACGTGTATGAAAAGCGTGTGCTGACGCCTGGCGCACAGTGGGAGATCAAGGAGATGATGCTCTGTATGCGCGATCTGATCGTTGCAGAGGAGCCGTGGCTCACGCGATTCATCCCGCGCGGCTGAGAGTGAGGGAGCACATATGAAACGGACAGAGCATCACGCTGAGGAGCACGCGGACGAGCGCCCCTCGAACATCCTTGCCGGTCGCCACGCCATTGCGGAGGCGATCAAGGCGGGGCGCGGCATCAACCGCATCCTGCTCGCAGACGGGCTGCATGGAAATGGTGTGCGCGAGCTGCGCGATCTCGCACGTGAGCACGGCATTACGCTGGACATCGTGAATCGCTCCAAGCTGGATGCTGCCGTGCCCGAGGGTGTGCGCCATCAGGGGGCGCTCGCCTATGTCGCACCCGTTGCCTACGTTGCGGTCGAAGAGATCATCGCATCGGCGCGAGAGAGAGGAGAGGATCCGCTCCTGCTCCTGCTCGACGGCATCGAGGATCCGCAGAACCTCGGCGCACTCCTGCGCACGGCGGATGCAGCGGGGGTGCACGGCATCCTCCTGCCGCGCCGTCACAGCGTCCCGCTCACGGAGACGGTGGCACGCGTCTCGGCGGGCGCGCTCGAATACGTCCCCGTTGCGCGCATCGGCAACATCGCGCAGACCATGCGCGCGCTGAAGGAGCAGGGCTTCTGGATTGCGGGCGCGGATATGTCAGGCGAGGAGACCTATGACCGCGCGAACCTCACGGGTGCGCTCGTGCTCGTCATCGGCAGCGAGGGGCGGGGGATGAGCCGCCTCACGCGTGATCTCTGCGACTTTACCGTGCGTCTGCCGATGTGCGGCAGGATCAACTCGCTCAACGCTTCGGTTGCGGGCGCGATCCTGATGTACGAAGCATTGCGTCAGCGCATGGCGAAGGCGGCACAGCATGGCTAGGCAGCGGGAGTCCGAGTACTACCTCATCGACGGATACAACGTCATCAACGCGTGGCCGGAGCTGATCCGCCTGCGCGGCAACCTCGACGAGGCGCGCGATGTCCTCGTGCACATCCTTACGGAGTACGGTGCGTTTGAAAACTACGAGATGACCGTTGTCTTCGATGCGTTCTTCACCGAGGACGATGAGCACGAGCTGCAGATCACCGATCGCATGAAGGTGATCTACACGGGGGCGGGTGAGACGGCGGACAGCTGTATCGAGCGTCTTGCGTATACGGCGGTGCGTGCGGGGCGTGAGGTGCACGTCGTTACCTCCGACGGCGCGGAGCAGAGCGTCATCCTCGGCGCGGGTGCCTACCGCATCACCTCGCCCGAGCTGCGCCGCTCCGTGAAAAAGTCGAAGAAGCAGATGAAGGCGGAATATATCGGCGCGCATACGCAGTCGCTCGGGCGGATTGAAGTTCATGAGCGGCTTGACCGTGATACCCTCGCGCGGCTTGAGGAAATGAGACGAAAAAAATAACGGGATTGCTGCACGAAGTCGTTTTGACTCGTGGAACAGTCCCGTTTTTGTGTGCGCCGATCTCACCACCGCTTTGTCTTGCGCCAGAACGAGGGGCGCAGGAGGATGAGCAGTGTGAAGATCTCGAGGCGGCCGAGGAGCATGGAGAGGCAGAGAACCGCCTTTACGAAGTCCGAGAGCGGCGCATAGGTTGAGGTTGCGCTCACGATGCCGAAGGCGGGGCCGATGTTGCCGAGCGTTGTGATGGCGATGGCGACTGCGTCGAACGGCAGCAGCCCGTCCATCGTGAGGAGGAATGCCGTCACAAAGATAATCGCGAGATAGAGGAAGAAGAATGTTCCCACGCGTAGGAGCATGGCGCTGTCCACGTGCACACCGCCGAGAGAGATGTCAATGACGCGGTGCGGGTTCAGCTTTTGCAGGATGACGGCGCGCGCATTCCGCACGAGGAGAATGATGCGCGCGACCTTGATGCCGCTCGCGGTCGAACCGGCGCAGCCGCCGATGAGCATGAGGAGGAGCAGCAAGAGCTTCGAGAACGTCGGCCACGTTTCAAAATCCGCCGAGACAAAGCCCGTCGTCGAGACCGATGTCGCCTGAAAGACTGCGGCGCGCGCAGCCATGCCCGTATCCATCCCCATCTCGATGATGAGGTTCAGGGCGATGAGCAGGATCGCAATGAGGATCATCGAGAGATAGGTGCGGAACTCTGTGTTGCGCAGAATGACGGACGGCCCCTTGACCCACGCACGGTAGTAGAGCGAAAAGCTGCCGCCTGCGAGGAACATAAAGAGCGCTGTCCACAGCTCGAATGCGAGGCTGTGAAAGTGCATCGTGCTGTCGTCATAGGTCGAGAAGCCGCACGTTCCGATGGTGGACATCGCGTGCGTGACGGCGACGGAGAAATCCACGCCGCAAAGCATGAAGATGCCCGTCGTCACCGCCGTAAACACGAGGTAGATCTTAAAGAGAGCCATCGTCATATCGCGCAGGCGCGGCATCACGCGGTCTGTCGTCGGTCCCGCGCCCTCGGCGTTGTACATATAAATCGTGCTCGCACCCGACTGCGGTAGGAGCGCGATGAAGATGACGATGATGCCGAGACCGCCGATCCACGCCGTCATCATGCGCCAGAAGAGGACGCTGTACGGGAGACTGCCGAGCGAAGCAAATACGGTTGCGCCTGTCCCTGTAAAGCCGGAGATGCTTTCAAACAGCGCGTCAAGAAAGCCGAGATAATTGCCGAGCAGATAGGGGAGCATCCCGAGAAATGTGCCCGTGAACCATCCAAATGCCGTGATGGCAATGCCTTCGCGCGCCGTCAGCTCCTCGGCGCGCCGTCCGTAGCGGCGGAAGCCGACGCCCGCGAATGCACTGACGAGGACAGAGAGCATGAACGCCTCGCGGCTCGGCTCATCGCCTGCAATGGCAAGGACGAGCGGAATCACAAGTGCCGCCGCCATTGCAAACGAGAGGCGCGACAGAATGTAGTTGACTGTGTAGATATTCATAGCTTTCTACCACCTGTGCCTCGTGTCCTCGAAGAGTGTGCCGAGGAGGAGGAAGAATGCAAAGATCTCGATGCGCCCGAGGATCATGAGCAGGGTGCAGACGAGCTTTGTCCATACGGGCAGCGCGGCGACTGTATCGAGATGTGCGAGCGAGGCGACACCGCCCGTTGTCGTGAGACACGAGACCGTCAGCGTGATCGTCTCGATGGGACTCAGTCCCGCAAGTGCAATGAGGAGACTGCTGACGGAGAAGACGGCGGCAAAGAAGAAGGCGAGCACGAGAATCCGTCCCGCAGAGTGCAGAGGTACAACCTCGCCGCCCTGTCGCACGGCGAGCACCATGCGCGGGTGCAGGGTGCGCAGCAGCTCTGTCCATGCGAGCGAGATGAGCACGAGGACGCGCGATATGCGAAAGCCGCCCGCCGCCGACCCCATGCAGCCACCGATCACTGCGAGCAGGATGAGGAGCAGCGCTGCGCTCGTGTGAAAGGGCGCTGCGCCCTGTAACATGAGCCCGTTTGTCGAGAGAAAGGAGACTGCATAAAAAAAACTGAAACCGAGCGCCTCTATGATCGACCATGTGCCGTGCAGCAGAGCGGGGATGGCGAGCAGTACGCCCGCAGCGAGAAAGAGCAGGAAAAAGGCGCGCAGCTCCATGTGGCGTGTGAGCATCGCGCCCGATCTGCGGTGCAGAAGCTGCCAGAGTGTGAGGAGTGGCAGTGCCGAGAGCAGCGCGACGAGTCCCGCGCCGAGCATGAGGGCAGGTGTTGGCGGCAGACCGCCCGTCATGGGGCCTGCGCCCGAGGCAATTGTAAAGAGCGCGAGGATCAGTGCCGTGAAGATGTCATCGCCCGCCATCAGATAGATGCCGACCGAAACGGCGGTGATGGCGATGTAGAGCAGCGTCATCTCACGCATGGGGCGCGTCATGCGATTCCAGAGCGGGCTGAACAAGCGCGCCTGCCGCACGTTGAAATCCACGCCGAAACATCCGCTGACAACGGGAAGCACCGTCACGAGAATCACGATGAAGAGCAGGCCGCCGAACCAGCTCATCAACGCGCGCCAGAGGATGAGCGAGGGCGGTAGTGTATCGCCGAACACCGTCATGCCCGTGGTCGTGAGTGCCGAGACGCACTCAAAGAACGTATCTGCGGGCGAGAGGTGCAGCCCCGCGAGATGGAACGGCAACATGCCGAGCACGGCGAGCAGAAACCAAATGGCGAGCAGGAAGAGTACGCCCTCCTGCACCGAGAGTTGTCGCATGTGGCTGCGACCCATATTGCCGAACACCATGCCGAGGATCGCAGCAAGTATGCCGAGCGCGAGAAACGATCCCGCCAGTGAATCGCCGTAGGCAAAGCCGTAGGCGAACGGAATGAGATACAGCGGCGCAAAGACGTATGCCGTGCGCCCCATGAGCACCCAGAACAGATCGAAACGCATCAGTCATCTCCAAAATAGGCGAGTGCTTTTTTCGCAAAGCTCTTGAGCACGAAGAGGATCACGCGGTCGCCCGGCAGCAGCTCCGTCATGCCGTTTGGAATCGCCGCCTCCTCGTTTCGCACATAGGCGCAGACGAGGCATTCGCGCGGGAGGTTTGCGTTCATGAGCTTCTTTCCCACAACCGGCGCACCGCTGCTGACGATCACCTCGAGCGCCTCCGCACGCGCGCCCTCGAGTAGGGTCACGCGCGTCACGTCGCCGCCGCGCGCGTAGGCAAGCACCTCGCTCGCCGAGAGTAGACGCGCCGATAGGGCGATGTTGACGCCGACTTTCTCCATGAGGTCAATGTACTCGTTGCGGTCGACACGCACGACCGTCTTGATCTTGTTGTTCGATAGGTGGCGTGCGAGGAGGGCGAGCATCAGGTTCAGCTTGTCATCCTCCGTCAGGCAGACGATGACATCCGCCTCCGCGACGCCCTCCTCCGTCAGGAGGTCGATGTCCGTGCCATCGCCGCAGATCGCAAGCCCCGCCGTCAGCTTCTCTGCGAGCATCTCGCAGCGCTCACGGTCACGGTCAATTACCTTTACCTGCACGCCCTGTCGTTCGAGCATGAGGGCGAGCGCGCGCCCCGTGCGTCCCGCGCCGATGATTGCCGCACGCGTCAGCTTGTGCGTGTCGCTCGGTACGAGGCTCTGGCTGAACTCCTCGATGCGGTCGGGCAGTCCGATGAAGTAGGCGTTGTCGCCCGGCAGAAAGACATCGTCGCCGTGCGGGATAATCATGCGGTGGTCGCGGAAGATGAGCCCTGCAAGGACGCCGTGCGGCAGCTTCAGACTTTTCAGCGGTGTGCGCGCGATGGCGGAGCGGCGACGAATGCGCGTCTCGAAGAGGCGTACCTTGCCCTGTGCGAAATCTTCCACATTGAGTGCGGCGGGCGTCATGAGAATGCGGTTGATTTCGTTTGCTGTGATGAGTTCGGGATTCAGCACGAGGTCGATGTCGAAATTTTCCTTGAGATAGCGCCCTGCCTCCACGGTGAAGTTCATGTCGCGGATGCGTGCAATCGTGTGTGCAATGCCGTGCTTCTTCGCGAGCACACAGGCGACAATGTTCACCTCGTCGCTCTCCGTCACCGCGATGAGGATGTCCGCGCTCTTGATGTCGGGGTCGTTCATCGTGAGAGGGCTTGCAATGTTCGCCTCGATCGGCAGCACGTCAAGCGTCGTCTTTGCTGCCTCAAGCTGGCTCTCCTCGCCGTCCACCACCACAACATCCATGCCCTCCTCTGAGAGCAGCGCCGCAATGCTGTAGCCCAGCCTCCCCGCACCCGCGATTACGATCCGCACAATGAGTCCCTCCCGCGTATACTGAATGAAATATAGAAAAGTATACCATAGATTCGTGGTAAGTTAAACTCATATTGCGTGAGGAACAATGCTCTTTCTTTTGTCGCAGCGACAATTTTGTGTTAGACTATCCCTATGGAAAATATGAAGGGGGAGATCACTTGCTGTGCTTTTCGGGGGTGTCTGTGGACTACGGGACGGGGGCGGATGTTGTGCACGCGATTGCGGATACGAGCCTCTGCGTGGAGCGGGGGACAGTGCTCGCGCTGATCGGTGCGTCCGGCTGTGGCAAGTCCACGCTCCTGCGCGTGGGGGCGGGGCTTGTGCAGCCGACTGCGGGGACAATCACGTCGGATGGCGTGCCCATTGACCCGCGCACGCTGCGCATCGGCTTCCTGCCACAGAACTACGGACTGCTCGCATGGAAGACGGTGCGCGAGAATATCCTGCTTGGCGCACAGATCAAGGGGGAGTGGAGCACCGAGCGGGTGTCGGCATTTGATGAACTCGTCGCAGAGCTTGGACTCTCCGACCTCTTGGAGCGCTATCCGCGTGAGCTCTCGGGCGGACAGCAACAGCGCGTGGGGCTTGCGCGCGTCTTTCTGCTCTCCCCCGATCTCCTGCTGATGGATGAGCCGTTCTCCGCGCTCGATGCGATTACGCGCGAGTCCATGCAGGAGGTATTCCTCTCGCTGTGGAAAAAGCAAGCTGTGACGACCCTGCTCGTGACGCATTATGTCGAGGAGGCACTGACGCTCGCAGGGCGGATTGCAGTCATGCGCGGGACGCCGGGGCGCGTTGCCGAGATCATGGACAATCCCTATGCGGGCGACCTCGCGCACCGTTCCTCTCAGGCGTTCTTTGCGATGGGGCAGGAGCTGCGCG
Organism: Selenomonas timonae; assembly: GCF_014250475.1. Classification (NCBI taxonomy): domain Bacteria; kingdom Bacillati; phylum Bacillota; class Negativicutes; order Selenomonadales; family Selenomonadaceae; genus Centipeda; species Centipeda timonae. The sequence goes on from NZ_CP060204.1 coordinate 1,460,079, forward strand.
CAAAGATCGCGGGAGGTGTATGATGGCGAAGATTTCACTGCGGATGTTCGTGTTGGGCATTGTCTTCTCTCTTGCTCTTTGGGTGGTTGTTGCACATCTTCTCGCGATGCCCGTGATCCCTCCGCCCGAGCAAGTGCTACTGCGTCTCGCACAGAAATTTACAGACGTGATTGCCGTTCATGCGGGCTACAGCCTGATGCGCATTGTGCTCGGTCTCGCTGCTGCCGTTGCCGTGGGCTATCCCGTCGGTGTTCTGATGGGATATTTCCCGCGCGTGAACCGTCTGCTCGCGCCGCTCCTCTACCTGACCTATCCCGTGCCGAAGATTGCCCTGCTGCCCGTGGTCATGCTGCTCTTCGGCGTGGGGGAGACAAGCAAGATGCTGCTCGTCTTCCTCATCATCGTCTTTCAGGTTGTCGTTGCCGTGCGCGACGCCGTTGCCGTGATTCCCTCCGAGACCTATGCGCCGCTGCGCGTGCTCGGTGCGTCCTTTGCGCAGATTGTGCGCCACATCATCGTGCCCGCCTCACGGCCGAAGTTCATCACGGCTGTGCGCGTGGCGATGGCAACGGCGATCTCCGTGCTGTTCTTCACGGAGACGTTCGGCACGCAGTATGGCATCGGCTACTATATTATGGACGCGTGGCTGCGCGTGAACTACCTCGATATGTATGCGGGCATCGTTGTTCTCAGCACGATGGGGCTGCTGCTCTTTGCTCTGCTCGACTGGGCGGAGCGGCGCCTGTGTGCATGGAATCGATCGTAAATGAAAAGAGCGGCTGATCGTGCAGTCGCTCTTTTCGTGTCTAGCGCATCAATGCGAATCCATTTGTATCGAAGTAATTGATCCCGCCGTCTGCCGCTCGGGTGAAATAGATTGCATCGAATTGGAGCCGATATTCTCCAACATCGTACTCCTGCAATTCCCTTGGAAGAGAGAAGGTATCGTGCTCCTCCGCGTACGCTGTCACGCGGTCGATATAGGGGGTGAGGTCGATGAGCTCCTCGCTTTCATCAGCCCGCCTGATGGTAAGCAAGCCCTCGGAGGTTATATCTTCTCTGCTAAATCGGCGGAGCGTTTGATATCCCGAAATATCCATTGCTTCGCGGGCGTCAAATGAAATATCATAGATCTTTGGTTGTCTGAGCCCTTTGACGCCGTAACTTTCGCTGATAATATTGGCGGCGAGCGGGGAGCTCTCCTCTCCAATGTAGAAGGCGATGTCCCTGATCTCCTCGATCAGTTCGGGCGGCGTATCATCTCTTATGATGAACTGCCCGTCCTGCACAAGATTGTTCTCCGTGAGGATGCGGCTCAGCCGCGCCTCCTGACTGTGCTGCGGCACGTCAATAATGTTGAGCGGGGTGAGGGTGAAGATGAGCGCGAGGATGGCGGCGCAGAGATAGATCTGCTGCGGTTTTTTCCGTAAAAATGCAGTGATGAGTGCGTAGATGCCGCAGACGGTACAGATCATTGAGGCGTAGCGTGCCGTCGTCAGCCCATACGCCTCATAGCGCAGATACACGCCGTAGAGCTGGACGGCGAGGATGGGGAGGAAGAGGAGAAGTCCCCATTTCAGAAAGCGTGTGAAAAGCGAGAGACGATTTTGCTCCGCGAGCGTGCCGAAGAAGAGTGTGAAGGCAAGGAGGGCGAACGAGGCGTACCAGTTCATTGTGCCGACGGGCATCTCACCTGCCAGAATAATTTTGCCCACGTAGAGGTAGAGCACGAGAAGGAGCAGGGCGTAGACGGGGAAGAGGAGATAGAGCAGGACTTTTTGCGCGGCGGCAGGGAAGGCATAGCGCGTGCCCGCTTGTGGCAGTGTGCCGAGAAATGCGGCGAGCCCCCACAGTTGGTACGCTGTCAGCCCGATGAAGAGATAGACCGTCTCTGCCGTCCATGAGGCGGCATCAGTCACAACGAGCGCCCAGAATGCGGCGGCGCAGGTCATGAGTCCGAGGAAGAGCAGGATGCTCGTCCCGAGTGAAAAGGCAGCCGCAAAGGTGAGGGCGGGCAGTCCCGGCGTTCTGTTTGACCGTTCAAGGAAAAAGAGCGCGAGGAAGGAGAGTGCGAGCAAAACGCCGCCCGTTCCGATCAGCAAATGCCTGCTCGGTATTTCCACGCCATACCACAGGACGGCGAGCACGATGAACAGCGCGACGGAAACGGCTGCGCCGATCAGGATCGGCCGTTTCTGCGGAAAGGCATCTGTGAGCAGCTGACATGCAGCCGCTGCCAGCCATGCGGCAAAGAACGCGGGCATGAGGCGGACGAGATGATCGAACAGCTCAGTACCCACAGTGCCGAACGGCGATGTGCTCTCAGGGCGTAGCAGGATGATCGCTGCGGCGACGAGAAACCCGACGACCTGCCAGCAGACGGCGACGGGAAAGCGGCGGACAAGCGCGTGCGCCTGCCCCTTCAGATGCAGAATCCTCATGGAAATATTCAATGTGCTCCCCTCCTTAAGAAATTGCTGATAAAATGAAGTCCATGCCGACATTCTATCGTTCTGGTAATTTTCCGTCAATGCACATAGGATTAACCTCGTGAATACATCCCATAGATACCTTTACAATCCCCTCCGAAAAATGGTAAGATGGGCGCGTGGATTTTTCCGTGCGGACAGGGAATCTGTTCGGCTTTCTTTTAGGAAAAGGATGGTACGCAATATGAACGAGCTTCTCTATAAAATTCCTGCCAATACGCCGCGCGAGGAGGTCATTCGTCAGCTCAAGGCACATCTAGAGGTGCGCTTCGTCTCGCTCGTGGGGATCGATATGGCGGGCAACGATACAGATGAGAAGATCCCCGTGCGGATTTTTATTGAGGACATTGAGAAATTCTACAACGGAACAGCCGTGCAGACGGATGGCTCCTCTGTCGTCCTGCCGAAGATTGCAACGATCAACAACGCGAAGGTGGATCTTCCGATCGATCCTGCGGTCAACTGGTTCGTGGACTATGACCCCGAGAGCTCGGACGAGGAGACGGGGCTGCCCATCGGGACGCTGCGCATCCCATCCTTTATCATTCACGAGGAAAAGCGCGTCGACTCGCGTGCCGCGCTTGTGGATACACTCGCCTATGTCAAGCAGGAGCTGCTCGATTTCTTCCACGCAAATCCGGAGATCTCGGGTTCGCCGAGCCTGAACGGAGCGGACATCGTGGACATTGCGTTCACGTCGGCGACGGAGCTCGAGTTCTGGGTCAAGACGCCGCTCGATGACAATGCATCCATCGAGGAGATGTCCGCCTCGCAGGTGATGAACGAGCAGTATTGGGAGCGCACGCACGGCGCTGTGCGTACGGCGCTCGAGGACTGCCTCATCCAGCTCGACAAATACGGCTTCCACATGGAGATGGGGCACAAGGAGGTCGGCGGACTCAAGGCGCAGATCGACGAGAGCGGCCGCATGACACACGTCTGCGAGCAGATCGAGATCGACTGGCAGTTTGACAACGCCGTGCAGGCGGCGGACAACGAGCTCTTCGTCCGTACCTTCGTCCGCGAGATCTTCCGCCTCTACGGGCTCGAGGTCAACTTCAAGGCGAAGCCGCTCATCGGGCTTGCGGGCAACGGAGAGCACACGCATCTCAGCCTCGCGGCGATCACAAAGGACGGCAAGCGCCACAGCCTCTTTGCCGCCGATGATCAGAACGCGGACTATATGAATGCCGTCGGCTACGGTGCGCTTATGGGGCTCCTCAAGAACTACGAGGCGATCAATCCGTTCGTCTCTGCGACGAATGATGCATTCAACCGTCTGAAGCCGGGCTTTGAGGCGCCTGTCTGCGTCGTCACCTCGTTCGGCACGACGCCCGCAATCCCGTCGCGCAACCGCACGGTGCTCGTGAGCCTCATCCGCGATCTGAAGAGCCCTCTTGCAACGCGATTCGAGCTGCGCGCAACGAATCCGTACTCCAACACCTATCTCGTCATCGCCGCCGCCTACCTTGCGATTCTCGACGGCATTCGCCATACGGCGGGACGCACGACGGCACAGCTTCTCGGTGAGCTCTCGAAGCAGCCGGGCGAGAAGGGCTTCTACCTCGAGACCGACCGTGCCTATCGGAGCGAGGAGGATGTCTTCGAGTACTATACGGCAGAAGAGCGAGACGCACGCTTTGGCAAGCCGCCCGCGACAGTCTGGGAGAACATGCTCGGCTTCGACCTCTACCCCGAGAAGGTAGCGGTGCTCACGGCGGGCAATACGCTCCGCCCGCAGATCATCGACTCGTTCCGCACGGGCGCGCTCCTGCGCTGGAAGATCGAGCTCATCAGCCGCATCATCCCCGAGAACCGCAAGCTCGTCCGCCGCATGACGGAGATCAAGAGCGATTTCGTCACCGATCAGGATGCCTATATGTGGAACAAGATCCACGATCTGCGCATCTATCTCGCAAAGGACACGATCGACGACAAGGCACTCTTCACCCTGCTCATCAAGGCCCTGAATGAGGGCGACTACCCAACGGCATCCGCGCTGCAGCTTGAGATGTATGCGAAGATGGAGGAGCTCAAGGGGCTCTACGAATGCTATAAAAAGAATATGATCTGACCGTAAGAGGCTCTGTCGAAAATTCGGCGGAGCTTCTTTTGAAAAATAAAAGTCAAAAAATCAAAAATTATATTTGACTTTTTGACTTTATCTGTTATAATGGAGACATAAACATGAAATGAACTGTGGAGGGTATAGATATGGAACAGGATAAATACACAGCGCGGACGCTTGCTGCAATCCAGTCGGCGCAGCAGATAGCGGCAATGCGCTATCATCAGGAAATCACCTCGGCACACGTGCTGCTCGCACTTGCAAAGGAGGCGGAGGGGCTGCTCGCGACGATCTTCGAGGTCTGTAATGTCGACCTGCCGATGCTCAAGGCTCGACTTGAGAAGGAGCTTGCAGCCATCCCGAGTGTGCGTGGGACGAATCGTCTCGGCATGGGGATGGATATGGTGCGCGTGCTCGGGCGCGCCGAGGAACTGGCGAAGTCGATGAAGGACGAGTACGTCTCGACGGAGCATCTCCTGCTCGCACTCGTCACGGACGGGAGCGACGAGGTACAGCGAATCGCGCACGAGTTTGGCCTGACGAAGAGCGCCGTGCAGGATGCGATCCAGAAACATCGCAAGCAGAACGTCACGAGCGACAACCCCGAGGAGGGGTACCAGTCGCTCGAGAAATACGGGCGCGATCTGACAGCGGCGGCACGTGCGAACAAGCTCGACCCCGTGATCGGACGCGATGAGGAGATCCGCCGCTCGATTGAAATTCTCTCACGCCGTACGAAGAACAGCCCGGTGCTCATCGGTGAGCGGGGCGGCGGCAAGACGGCGATTGTGGGGGGGCTTGCCCGCCGTATCGTGGCGGGGGGTGTGCCCGAGTCGCTGAAGAACAAGACGCTCTACTCGCTCGACATGGGCGCACTGGTCGCGGGCGCGAAGTTCCGCGGTGAGTTCGAGGAACGTCTCAAGGGTGTACTGAACGAGATTGCAAAGTCCGAGGGGCAGATACTGCTCTTTATTGACGAGGTGCATACGGTTGTCGGCGCGGGTGCGGCCGAGGGTGCGATGGATGCAGGCAACCTGCTGAAGCCGCTCCTCGCGCGCGGTGAACTGCGCTGCATTGGTGCAACGACGCTGAACGAGTACCGCAAGTACATCGAGAAGGATACGGCACTCGAACGCCGATTCCAGCCGGTCATGGTCGGTGAGCCAAGCGTGGAGGATACAATTTCCATTCTGCGCGGATTGAAGGAACGCTACGAGGTGCACCACGGCGTACGCATCCGCGATGCGGCACTCGTGGCAGCGGCGACACTCTCCGACCGTTATATCTCCGACCGTTTCCTGCCGGACAAGGCGATCGACCTCGTCGATGAGGCGGCGGCAAAGCTGCGCACGGAGATCGAGTCCATGCCCGCACCGCTCGATGAGATTCGGCGCAAGATCCTCCAGCTCGACATAGAGGAGGAGGCGCTGAAAAAGGAGACGGACGCGGCATCGAAGGAAAAACTCGCCGCTCTTGTTGCGGAGAAGGAGCAGCTCCACACCGAGGAAGCGAAACTCCAAGCAAAATGGGAGAGTGAAACCCAGGCGATCCTGCGCGTGCGTGCCATCAAGAAGGAGATGGACGAACTGCGCGGCGAGATGGAGGCGGCGGAGCGTGCCCAGAACCTCGCGCGCGCTTCGGAGCTGAAATACGGCAAGATGCCGGAGCTGGAGAAGAAGCTCGCGGACGAGGAGGCGGCGATTGCCGCACAGTCCGAGGGCGAGCGCATGCTCAAGGAGGAGGTCGGCGAGGAGGACATCGCGCGTGTTGTCAGCCGCTGGACGGGGATTCCCGTGACGAAGATGATGACGGGCGAGCGCGAGAAGCTGCTCCGCCTCGAGGAGGTGCTGCACGAGCGCGTCGTCGGTCAGGACGAGGCGGTAACGGCGGTCAGCGAGGCGATCCTGCGTGCACGTGCGGGCATCAAGGATCCGAACCGTCCGATCGGCTCGTTTATCTTCCTCGGCCCAACGGGTGTGGGCAAGACCGAGCTTGCAAAGACGCTTGCCGAGTCCCTCTTTGACGATGAGCGAAGCATGATCCGCATCGACATGAGCGAGTATATGGAGAAGCACAGCGTCTCGCGTCTCATCGGCGCGCCTCCGGGCTACGTCGGCTACGATGAGGGCGGACAGCTCACGGAGGCGGTGCGCCGCCGCCCGTACAGCGTCATCCTGCTCGACGAGATCGAGAAGGCGCATCGCGACGTGTTCAACGTACTGCTTCAGATCCTCGACGACGGGCGTCTGACGGACGGCAAGGGGCGCGTCGTGAACTTCAAGAACACGGTCATCATCATGACGAGCAACCTCGGTTCGCATGAGATTCTGAGTAAGGACTATGCGGAGGCGGAGCAGGCGGTGCGTGCACTTCTGCGTGAGTATTTCCGCCCCGAGTTCCTGAACCGCGTGGATGATACGATTGTGTTCAAGGCACTCAGCAAGGACGACGTGAAGCACATCGCAGCGATTATGCTCGCGGCACTCAGCAAGCGTCTTGAGCGGCAGGCGGACATCCAGCTCACATGGGATGATGCGGCGCTTGCGGCACTCGCGGAGGAAGGCTTCGACCCCGACTTCGGTGCGCGTCCGCTCCGTCGTCTGCTCACGCACACGGTCGAGACCGCCCTCTCGAAGAAGATCATCGCGGGTGATGTGCGCGGCGGTGATGTCGTGGAGCTTGGCTATGACGGGACGGAGTTTACGTTTAAGACCCTCTGAATATCTTGAGACTGCTCTTTTCGGGGCAGTCTTTTTCTTTGTTTCGTACCAAAGGTTACAGCCTTTCTTCACCGACCTGCGTTATAATCATCACACAGAGATGACAAAGAGCATTTGATATATAAAGGAGCTTTGACGATGGAGAAGATACTGGATCTGAAAAAGACGGTCGCCGAATTGGTGGAGGAGAATCCCGAAGTCAGTGAGATTATGGCGGAGATCGGCTTTAAGGAGATTACAAACCCCGTTGCGCTGAACGTGATGGGGCGCATCATGACGATTCCGCGCGGCGCGGCGGTGAAGGGCATCGACCTCGCGAAGGTGATTGCGGCATTTGAGGAGCGCGGATATCAGGTGATCAGCGATGATGCACAGTCGCGGCAGGGACGCATTCGGAACTTCATCGAACGCCTGTCGAGCGGCGAGGATCTCGACTCCGTTCGTGCGGACTTCGTACAGGAGTTCAGCCACGTTGACGCGCAGGAAATCATGACGGCAGAGCAGACCCTCATCAAGGAAGGAATGCCCGTCAGTGAGGTGCAGCGCCTCTGTGACGTGCATTCGGCGCTCTTTCACGGTGTGGCGAGCGAGCCGCCGCCGGGTGCGCTCTCACATGATGAGATACATGCGCAGGCAGCATCGGTGAACCCTGATGATATTGACGCACTGCCCGAGGCACATCCGCTTACGATCCTGCGCGCGGAGAATGCGGCACTCGAGACCCTGCTCGACACGATTGAGGCTGAGCTGGACGGCGCAAAGCGGACGGATGTCATGTTCCAACACATTCTTGCGCTCGGCGATGTGCGCTCCCACTACATCAAGAAGGAAGAGCTGCTGATGCCGCTTCTCTACGATTACGGTGTCACAGGACCCTCGCAGGTCATGTGGGGCATCGACGATGAGATGAAGCGCGAGCTCGCGATGATTATCAAGGCGCTCAAGGCGGATGAAGAGACGCTGCCCATGTATGAGGCGCGGATCCGTGCACTCACGCAGCGCATCCGCGAGATGATCTTCAAGGAAGAGAAGATTCTCTTCCCACTCAGCCTGCGCTATTTCACGCAGATGGAATGGTATCGCTGCTATCACGATCTGCCGGACATGGGTATCTCGTTCGGCGTTCCCATCCCTGCGTGGGCAGAGGCGCAGCCGTGGCTCGATCAGGAGGCAGCGCGTCTCGCACAGTCTCAGGTGGGAGGGAAGCTCCAGTTCCCGACGGGCGAGCTGTCGATGGAGCAGCTGACGACGATCCTTCAGCTGCTGCCCGTGGACATCACGTTCATCGACAAGGATGATGTCGTCCGCTTCTTCACAAACGAGGGGCAGGTGTTCACGCGTCCGCTGTCCGCACTCGGGCGCGACGTGATGAACTGCCACCCGCCCGAGATCATCCCCGTCGTGCGGAATCTAATTGCGGACTTCAAGGCGAAGAAGCGCACGCAGATGATCGTGCACCGCTACATCCGCGAGCGTCCGATTCGCGTGCACTATCAGGCAATGTACGATAAGTCGGGCACGTACATCGGCACGGTCGAGTTTGTGACCGACCACGCAGAGCCGCTGGAAAAATTCCGTCGCTAAGAGATAAAACGAAAAGCCTGTCAAGAAAAATACTTGACAGACTTTTCGTTTGCCGCTATAATTCCAACAGTGTTTAGAAACAGGTGATGTGCATGGAGCGACTTTACGAGCTCGCACGGCTGTATGACCTCTATGGAGGACTTCTTACGGGAAAGCAGCGTGAGTGTCTGCGTCTGCACATTGCAGAGGACTTTTCCCTCGCTGAGATCGGCGAGGAGCTGGGTATCACGCGGCAGGCGGCGCATGACAATATTCGCCGCGCAGAGCGTGCGCTCACGGAGATGGAGGAGACACTCGGACTCCTCGCGCGTCAACAGGCGCAGGAGCACGCACTTACTGCGATCTGTGCGGAGCTGCGTGCACTCAGAGAACCGATTGCGTGTGCTGATGTGCGGCGCATCGCGGACGAACTGGAACAATACACATCACAGGATGATACGAAGGAGGTGGGAGAATGATCTTTGAGAATCTGTCCGATCGACTGCAGGGGATCTTCAAGAAGCTGCGTGGACATGGCAAGCTGACCGAGGACGATGTGAGCGATGCCATGCGCGAGGTGCGGATGGCACTCCTCGAAGCAGATGTCAACTTCAAGGTCGTCAAGGACTTCGTCAAACGCGTGAAGGAGCGTGCCGTCGGGCAGGAGGTGCTCGACACACTCACGGCGGCACAGGCGGTCATCAAGATCGTTGACGAGGAACTGACCGCGCTGATGGGCGGGACGGAGAGCCGTCTGAGCATCAGTCCGAACCCGCCGACCGTCATCATGCTCGTCGGCCTCCAAGGTTCGGGTAAGACTACATCGGCAGGCAAACTTGCGCTCATGCTCAAGAAGCAGGGGAAACGCCCGTTGCTCGTCGCGGACGACATCTATCGTCCCGCTGCGATCAAGCAGCTCGAAGTGATCGGTGAAAAGGTCGAAGTGCCCGTGTTCTCGCAGGGGCAGGAGGATGCCGTCGCCATTGCACGCGCCGCGATCGGTCATTCGGCATCGCACGCGAACGATGTCGTCATCATCGACACGGCGGGACGTTTGCAGATCGACGAAACGCTCATGCAGGAGCTGCGCGATATCAAGGCGGCGGTAAAGCCGCACGAGATCCTGCTTGTTGTGGACGCAATGACGGGACAGGAAGCGGTCAACGTCGCGCAGTCTTTTGACGAGTCGCTCGGGCTGGATGGCGTCATCATGACGAAGCTGGACGGCGACGCACGCGGCGGTGCTGCGCTTTCGATCAAGGCAGTCACGGGCTGCCCCGTGAAGTTCGTCGGCATGGGCGAGAAGCTTGAACCGCTTGAGGTGTTCCACCCCGACCGTATGGCCTCGCGCATCCTCGGCATGGGGGACGTGCTCTCCCTCGTGGAGAAGGCACAGGAGAACTTCGACCTCGAAAACGCGAAGAAGATGGAGGCGAAGCTCCGCAAGAACGACTTCACACTCGACGACTTCCTGGATCAGTTGCAGCAGGTGAAGAAGCTCGGATCGCTAAGCAGCATCCTCGGCATGATTCCGGGGATGGGCAATCTCAAGAAGAAGCTCGGCGATCAGGAGTTTGATCTCGACGGCAAGGAGATGCGTCAGCTTGAGGCAATCATCCGTGCGATGACACCGAAGGAGCGTGCGGACATCACGATCATTAACGGCAGCCGCCGCAAGCGCATCGCTGCGGGCAGCGGAACACGCGTGCAGGATGTGAACAAGCTGCTCAAGCAGTTTGGCGAGATGCGCAAGATGATGAAGAAAATGAAGAAGATGAAGGGCAAGGGCGGAATGCCCTCCATGCCGTCACTCGGCGGCATGGGGCTTCCGAAGATGCCATTCTTCAAATAATACACAGTAAATAACACACAACGAAAGGTGGTGAAATTATGGCAGTCAAGATTCGTTTGAACCGCATGGGTGCGAAGAAGAATCCCTTTTATCGCATTGTGGTCGCCGACTCGCGTGCACCGCGTGACGGTCGATTCATCGAAATCCTTGGAAACTACGATCCGTCGAAGCAGCCCGCTGTCGTCAGCATTGACGAGGAGAAGGCAATCGACTGGATGAAGAAGGGCGCACAGCCTACCGACACGGTCAGGAACCTCCTGAGCAAGAACGGTACGATGGCGAAATTCGCCGAGGTAAAGCGTCAGAAGGACTGACAAATACAGTGCGTGCGCGGGGGACTCCACCAACTCGGTGATCTCTCGCGGCGTGCGTATTGCGATGAGGAGAGACGACCGGCGTGAAAGAGATAGTCGAGGTTATCGCAAAATCCTTGGTCGATCATCCGGAAGCTGTCGTCGTTGACGAAACGCAGGATGATCAGGAGATCATATTGAGACTTCGTGTGGCAGAGGATGACATGGGTAAGGTCATCGGCAAGCAGGGGCGCATCGCAAAAGCGCTGCGCAGTGTTGTCAAGGCTGCTGCGACGAAGGAGAATAAGAGGGCAACGGTCGAGATCGGCTAAGCCCCGTGAGGGAGCCTTTCGGCAGTCCCTCGAAACGGCGTGCGTCTCGGACGGTCGCCGTTTTTGCATATTTGTTGCAATAGGAGAAATACAGAGTGGATACAATCACAATGAAGGTGCCTGTCACCGTCAAGGCAAAGCTGACGGAGAAGCTGCGCGCAAAGATGCTCAAGGAGATGGAGGAAGGTCTCAGCCGCGCAGAGCTTGAGGTGCAGCAGCTCGGCATCCAGGAGAAGCGCGTCATGCAGGAGGCGGAGCAGGGCGAGCTGACGCCGCAGGCGATTCAGCACATCAATGCAATTCGGCAGGAGCGTCAGCGCCGCCTCGACTACATCGAGGAGACGACGGCACACCGCGAGGAGCTGCAGAAGTTCGTCGAGGGTGCGGAAATCGTGCAGGGCACGCTTGAGCGTCTGGTTAAGGCGAAGGTCGGCGACGATATGCGCGAACTCATGAACGTCGAGATTCTGGTGGAGGATGACAAGATTGTCGCCATCCGTTCCTGATGCAAGCAATGAGCGCATCGTCATTGGGCGCGTCGGCGCGGCGCACGGGATTCGTGGCGAGCTGCGCATCATCCCGCTGACGGACTTTCCCGAGCGTTTTTCTGCGCTGCGCGAGGTTATGGTCGGCGATGAGCTGCTGCACATCGAGAGCGTCAAGCCGCAGGGGAAGAACTTTCTCATGCGTTTCCGTGAGTACGCTGTCCGCGAGGACGCACAGAAACTTACGGGGCGGCTGCTCACGGTCGCACGCGCAGACGCGGCACCGCTCGATGAGGGCGAGTACTACGTCTTTGATATCGTGGGGCTGACGGTGTACGATGAGGAGAACAATGAGCTCGGCACGGTCGAGAATGTTCTTCGTACGGGCAGCAACGATGTCTATGTCGTGCGCAGTGAGGATGGGCGCGAAATTCTCATCCCTGCACTGCGTTCGGTTGTAGGCGAGATTGATGTGCCGGGCGGACGCATGACGGTACGATTCCCACAGTAGGCGGACGGGGAGAACATCTCTCCCTCCGCTTTTTCTTTGCGGAAAATCGCGTCTCATGTTATAATGTATCAAAAGTTTCTATTTCTTTTATTCATAAGGGGTCAGAATATGCTCACCTGTATCACGCACTCTCCCGAGGAGACTGCGCATCTAGCGGGAACGATCGGTAAAATCATCCACGAGGGAACAGTCATCTGCCTCGACGGGGAGCTTGGGGTGGGAAAGACGCTCTTTGTGCGTGCGCTTGCGCGGACGCTCGGCGTGGAGAGCGACGTGACGAGCCCAACGTTCAACATCATGAACATCTACGAGGCGGCATGTCCCATTGTGCATTTTGACCTCTATCGCATCGAATCCGAGGAGGAGCTGGAGGACATCGGATTCTATGAGTACGTTGAAGCGACGGAGGGCATTGTTCTGATCGAGTGGGCGGAGAAATTTCCCGATGCGATGCCCGAGGATCGCGTCCAGGTGAACATCGCGGCACTGGACGGAGAGGAGCGGCAGTTCACCTTTGCCGCCGAAGGGGAGCTGAGCACGGCTCTCTTGGAGGAGTTGAGCGATATTGTCAATCCTGAGCATTGATACCTCCTCGCAGGTCTCGAGCGTTGCCGTTCTGTCGGTGGAGCGCGTTGCGGCAGAGATCAGCATGCAGGGAGCACTGACGCACTCGGAGACGCTGATGCCGCACATCGAGATGGCACTCCGTATGGCGCGTGTGGAAAAATCTGAACTTGAGGGAATCGCCGTCAGCATCGGCCCCGGCTCGTTCACGGGGCTGCGCATCGGACTTGCGTCGGCAAAGATGATGGCATACGCCCTGCACATTCCCCTCATCGCAGTACCGACACTCGAGGCGCTTGCCCATCACTATATCTGTGAGGGTGTGCGCCTCGTTCCCATGATGGACGCACAGAAGGGAAATGTCTATGCGCAGGAATTCGTGTGGCGTATGGATGGCGATGCGCTGAAATTGCAAGAGATTCGTCCCCTTGCGATTCTTCCTCTGACGGAGGTCATCGCGGGCTTGGAGAACGCGGAGCAGCCTGTGATTCTGCTCGGCGATGCCATGCAGAAGAAAACGACGCTCACACTTCCGGCAAATGTGCGCCTTGCTCCGATTCATGCGCGCATGCCGCGTGCCGCATGTGTGGGTCTCGCGGCACTCACGCGGCTTGCACGCGGGGAGATGGACGATCCCGTGACTGCTGCACCCCTCTATCTTCGCCGCAGTGAGGCGGAGGTGCTGTGGGAGAAGCGGCATGGCACGGGGGCGGCACAGTGATTCACTTTCGTGAACTCTTGCCCGAGGACGCGGAGGGCGTGGCTGCCGTCGAGCGTGAGAGCTTCCCGACGCCGTGGTCGCGTGAGGACTTCTGGCGTGAGGCTTCGAATGACTTTGCCTGCTATATCGTTGCGCTCGAGGATGCGGAGATCATCGGCTTTGGCGGCTGTTGGATCTCGTTCGAGGAGGCACAGGTGACGAATATCGCGCTGACCTCCGCACAGCGCGGCAGGGGGCTTGGCAAAGTTCTCATGACGCGGCTGATGTGTGCGGCGGCGGCACGTGGTGCGGAGCGTATGACACTTGAGGTGCGCCCGTCGAATACGCCCGCACTGCGTCTCTATGAGGGGCTGGGCTTTACGGCAATCGGTGTACGCAAGAAATACTATCAGGACAATGACGAGGACGCGATCCTGATGTGGCATACGAAATTGAAGGAATTTGTAAATGAAAGATGTGCAGGAGAAACTGACGCTCGGGATTGAGACGAGCTGCGACGAGACCTCGGCGGCAGTGCTGCGCGGGACACGCGAACTCCTCTCGTGTGTGATCGCGACGCAGATTCCGATTCATCAGAAATACGGCGGCGTTGTGCCCGAAATCGCCTCACGCAACCACATTTTGAGCATTCTGCCCGTCGTCGAGCAGGCACTTGCGGAGGCGGGGACAGAGCTCGCAGAGATCGACCAGATCGCCGTCACCTACGGACCAGGTCTCGTCGGGGCTCTCCTCGTCGGCGTGTCGGCGGCGAAGTCGCTCGCATTCTCCCTCGGTGTGCCGCTCATCGGGGTCAATCACCTCGAGGGGCATATCTTTGCGAACTTCCTTGCGGCCGAGGAACTCACGCCGCCCTTTATGGCACTCGTCGTCTCGGGCGGGCATACGGCACTCGTCGATGTCGCGGACTACGAGACGTTCCGCCAGATGGGCAGGACGCGCGATGATGCGGCGGGCGAGGCGTTCGACAAGGGGGCGCGTGTGATGGGGCTGCCGTACCCCGGCGGCCCCGAGATCGACAAGCTCGCCCGCGAGGGCAACCCCACCGCGATCGACTTCCCGCGTGCACTTGCACGGGAGGGAAATTACGAATTCAGCTTCAGCGGGCTGAAATCCGCCGTGCTGAACTACATAAACAGCGAGCAGATGAAGGGGCATGAACTGAACAAGGCGGACATCGCCGCCTCGTTCCAGTCTGCCGTCGTCGAGGTGCTCGTGCATAAGGCATTCGAGGCGATTCACGAAGCGGGGCGCGATACCCTTGTCCTCGCGGGCGGTGTTGCGGCGAATAAGTCCCTTGAGACACGTCTGCGGATGGCGGCAACGGCGGAGGGCATCCGCTATCTTTATCCGCCGCTGCGCCTCTGCACGGATAACGCTGCCATGATTGCCTGTCGCGGTGCGTATCAGGCGACGGCAGGGAAGTACAGTGACCTCTATCTGAACGCCGTCCCGGGACTGGATTTTCAGTAAAACAATATTGGGCTGATGTGTGATGCATCGGCTCTTTTTATTTGTCCATAAGTCCTCATGACAAAGGGCAAGGTCTTTTCATTGCAAGTATGAACGTCGTTCGTTATAATAAAAATGTCAACGGTCGAAAGGAGGCGGGCAGATGGAGCTGACGGCACGTATGCGGGCGATTCTGTCCGCTCTCCTCGCAGCAGACGGCTATGTACCCGCCGAGCGCATCGCCTCTGCCCTCGATGTCAGTGCACGCACCATTACGCGTGAGATGCACGGGCTCGAGATGGCACTGATGCCGTACGGCATCACACTTCTCAGGCGCACGGGTGCGGGCTTTATGCTGACGGGGGATAAGGCAGATCTGACGCGGCTAAGGACGCAGATCTCCAAGGTAAATGTACGCGGGGAGTTGACCCCTGATCAGCGGCGTTCGATTCTCGTGACGCGTCTCCTCATGGCAGACGAGCCGATCAAACTCTTTGCATTGGCACGCATTCTGGACGTGACGGACAGCACCGTCAGTCACGACCTCGATCGGCTTCAGCCGTTTCTGGCGGAGCAGGGAATTACGCTCGTACGCCGTCCCGGACTCGGGGTTTACGTCGAGGGGGCGGAGCGGGACATCCGCAGTGCACTCGTCCGCATCATTCACGACTGTATGGATGAAAAGGAGCTGCTCGCACTCGTCGCCGACGACGGTGTGGAGGGAGCAGCATCAGCAGCGGACCGTGCTCTGCTCGGTCTCGTTGACGGGGCACAGATACGGACGATTGATGATATCGTTGCCAAGGAGACGCACGGGAGGGATATCCCTGATACCGCGCGCGTCGGGTTGGTCGTACATCTCGCGCTTGCCGTGCGGCGCATGCAGCAGCACGATGCGATTGTGATGGATGCGGGGACGCTCGGAGAGCTGCGCCGCACGGAGGAATTCGCGGCAGCGCGCATGATTGCGGCACAGTTGGGCAAAGTATTTTCCCTCTCCGTCCCCGAGGCTGAGATCGGCTACATCACGATGCACCTCCTCGGTGCGCGTGGTATGGCTCTTCCTGCAGGGGCAGGGCGGGTGGATAACTTCCGCCTCGTACAGATTGCGCAGTCGATCATGCGTCTCGCCTCCGAAAAGAGCGGCGCGCCACTCATCAGAAGCCGTACACTGCTCTCGGGTCTGGTGAATCACCTCGCTCCAGCACTGCATCGGCTGAAACTCCACATGGATATTCGCAATCCTCTGCTCGCACAGATGGAGGCGGAGCATCCGGAACTCATGGAGCTCGCGCGGTACTCCACGCGTATGATGGAGGAGGAGGTCGGGGCACCGCTTCCCGCCGATGAGATTGCGTACATTGCCATTCATATCGGCGCAGCACTGACGGAGGCGGGCGGGGATCGCCCCGTTGTGCGCGTGCTCGTCGCGTGCCCTACGGGACTTGGGACGAGCCGTCTGCTCGCAAGCCGCATCCGCCGCGCCTACGAGCGCATCCGCGTGGTAGGGGAGCTCTCCTCCCTCGCGCTCACGGCGCAGGAGATCACACGCCGCGCCGTGGACTTCGTTGTATCGACCGTTCCGCTCCCGCCTCTTCCCGTGCCCGTCGTTGTCGCAAGTGCGTTTCTGACCGCATCCGATCGGGCACGGATCGACGCTGTACTTGCTTCCTGTGTGCCGCAGTCTGCCATTGAGATGCAGGAAAAGCCGCAGTTCAGCGAGGCGATGGCAGAGATTCATTGCCTGAGCGGTGCGATTTATGAGCTGCTTAAGGGATTTCGACTGCGTGCGGATATACGGGTGCACACACTACCGCAGCTGGCAGATGCGGCGGCGCAGCTCCTTGTATCGGAGGGGGCGGCTGATATTGCAGCGGCACTTCTCCGACGTGAGGAAATTGCGCCCACATGGGTCGCGCCGCAGATGATTTTGCTTCACACAGAGGCAGCTGCGCTGCGCATGCCTTTGTTCGGCGTTCTTCGTCTCGCGCAGCCGCTTCCCTACGGTGCGGACGCAGTACGTACGGCACTCGTCATGCTTGCTCCGACAGAGACGGCAGCGGCAAAGCAGCTCCTTGGGACGATCTCGGCGCAGACTGCGGAGCGGCCGAGCTTCAAAGATATCCTCGCGTATGGGGACGCAGATGAGATACGCCGTGCACTGGAATACGTTTTTGAAGAGCATTTCCATGAAAGATTGGAAGAGCTCTTGTAGATAATTTTTAGAGGTCTCTTTTAGAAGGGGGATTATGATGGGTAAACAAGGTGGAGGGGCACAGGAGGCCATGCAGAAGTTTGGCCGCTTCCTGTCCGGAATGGTGATGCCGAACATCGGCGCATTTATTGCATGGGGCTTTCTGACGGCGCTGTTCATCCCGACGGGGTGGATGCCGAACGAATACCTCGCGCAGGTCGGCGGACCGATGAGCAAGTGGCTGATTCCTCTGCTCATTGGCTACAGCGGCGGCGCAGCGATCTACGGACATCGCGGCGGTGTCATGGCGGCGATTGCCACATCGGGTATCATCGCAGGCTCGGACATCCCGATGTTCCTCGGTGCGATGATTATGGGACCTCTGGGCGGGTATATCATCAAGAAGTTTGACGATGCCGTCCGCGACAGCATTCCGGGCGGCTTTGAGATGTTGGTCAACAACTTCTCGCTCGGTATTCTCGGCGGCATCCTCGCGATGATTGCCTACGCCGTTGTCGGCCCCGTGGTCGGCGGTGCGAACGACATCCTGCGCAGTGGCGTGGAGGGAATCGTTGCGATGGGGCTTCTGCCGCTCGCGTCCATCATCATCGAGCCGGCAAAGGTGCTCTTCCTCAACAACGCGCTCAACCACGGTGTACTCAGCCCGCTCGGCATTCAGCAGGCGCAGGAATACGGCAAGTCCATGTTCTTCCTGCTCGAGGCGAACCCGGGCCCTGGTTTCGGTATTCTGCTTGCTTACTGGCTCTTTGGTAAGGGCATGGCGAAGTCGTCCTCGCCGGGCGCAATGATCATCCACGTTCTCGGCGGTATTCACGAAATCTATTTCCCGTACATCCTCATGAAGCCCGTGCTCATCATCGCTGCGATTGCGGGCGGTATGTCCGGGGTCTTCACGCTTGGTCTCCTCGGCGGCGGTCTGATTGCACCATCCTCACCGGGTTCGATCTTTGCGATCATCGCCATGACGCCGAACGGCTCGGCGCTCTTTGCAAACCTCTCGGCGTTTGCCGTTGCAACGGCGGTATCCTGCGCGGTTGCATCTGTCTTTATCAAGATGTCGAAGGATGTCGAGGATGAGTCGCTCGAGTCGGCGCGCGAGAGCATGAGCGACATGAAGAATCGTGGCAAGGATCTCCCCACAGAGAAGAAGGTTGCGGGCAAGGATCTGAAGGTCATCGTCTACGCCTGCGACGCGGGCATGGGCTCCTCCGCGCTCGGTGCTGCGGCACTCCGCAAGAAACTCAAGAAGGACGGCTACACAGACATCTCTGTCACGAACTGCGCGATCGGCGCAATCCCGTCCGAGGCACAGCTCGTCATCTCGCATGAGAAACTCGCGGAGCGTGCGCTTGCAGACTCCCCGCAGGCGGAGCATATCTGGGTGCGTGACTTCACGCAGAACAATGTCTATGAGATCGTCACCATGCGTCTCAAGGAGGCGGCTGTGGAGGCAGGCGCGCCCGCATCGGATGCAGAGGCGGAGGCGACCGAGACGGTCGGCGCAGGTGTCCTGCTGAAGGAAAACGTCAAGGTCGGACTTGCCACGGTCAGCCGCGAGGAGGCAATCACAGCAGCGGGCAAGATGCTTGTTGCAAGCGGCTACGTTGATGAGGGCTATGTGCAGGGCATGCTCAACCGCGAGCAGGATCTCTCCACCTACATCGGCAAGGGCATTGCCATCCCGCACGGTGAGAACGCCGTCAAGGACACGATCAAGAAGACGGGCATTGTCGTCTGCCAGTACCCCGAGGGTGTAAAGTTTGGCGATGAGACGGCACATCTCGTCATCGGCATCGCGGGCGTCGGTAACGACCATCTCGCCATCCTCGCGAACATTGCGACCATGGTCGGCGACTACACGGATGAGCAGCTGGAAGAGCTGTTCAAGACAAAGAGCGCCGAGGAACTCTATGAAGTCTTTACAAAGGCGGACTGAAAGGAACTTGTCATGAAACAGGCAATTCATTTCGGCGGCGGCAATATCGGCCGCGGCTTTATCGGGGAACTCCTCGTGCGTTCGGGCTATGAGGTTACATTTGTCGATGTTGCGGAGACACTGGTTGACGAGATCAATGCGCGCCATGCCTATCACATCGAAGTCGTAGGCAATGAGCCGAAGACCATCCATGTGGAGCATGTCAAGGCGATCAACAGCAACATGAACCTTGAGGAGCTGCTGGATGCATTTGTCACAGCAGATATCGTGACCACCGCCATCGGACCAAACATCTTGAAGTTTATTGCACCGAACATCGCAAAGGGGCTTGCGCGCCGCGTCAAGAAGAACGAAGCGCCTCTGAATATCATCGCGTGTGAGAACATGGTCGGCGGATCGACCGTTCTCAAGAACTTTGTCTACGAGCATCTCGCGGACGATGTGAAGGCAAAGGTTGACCGCTGCATCGGTTTCCCCGACGCTGCCGTTGACCGCATCGTGCCGATTCAGCACAATGAGGATCCCCTGCTCGTGAAGGTCGAGCCGTTCTGCGAATGGGATGTCGACCGCACGGGTGTGGTTGGCGCAGAGCCGCAGATCGAGGGGCTGACGTGGGTGGACAACCTCGAAGCCTACATCGAGCGCAAGCTCTTCTCCGTCAACACGGGGCATGCCTCCATCGCCTACATGGCGTATTTGAAGGGCATCGAGGACATTGCCGCCGCGATGCAGGACGAGGAGATTGTCTCCTTCGTCCGCCGCGTCTGGGCGGAGACGAGCGAACTGCTCATCGAGAAATACGGCTTTGACCGCGAAAAGCACGCGGCATACATCCGCACGGCGGAGGAGCGGTTCAAGAATCCGCACCTCTCCGATGCCGTGACGCGCGTTGCGCGTGGGCCGAAGCGCAAGCTCGGTGCAAAGGATCGCCTCGTCTCTCCTGCATCGCAGCTCATCGAGCGCGGCAAAAAGCCCGAGGCGCTGGCAACGGTCATCGCTGCTGCCCTCCGCTTCGACTACGCCGACGATCCCGAGGCGGTCGAGGTGCAGAACTACGTGAAGGAACATGGGCTTGAGAAAGCAATTACGCACTTCACAGAGATTCCTGCGGGCACGGAGCTCTTCGATCTTATTCTCGCGAAGAATGCGGAACTGAAGAAGTAAATAGAACAGCATTTCAAAGGAATGACGGTACATTGTGTGCCGTCATTCTTTTTATGATATAATCAGATGAAGGACTTGCATATGTTTTCTCGACAGACAGAGGGAGGATTTATATGAACTACCGTAAAATTGGAAATCTCACAGTTTCGTCCATCGGGCTCGGATGTATGGGCATGAGTCAGAGCTACGGTGCACCTGCCGACAAGAAGGAGATGCGGGAGCTGATTGCCGCCGCCGTGGATATGGGTATCACACATTTCGATACGGCGGAGGTGTACGGCACGCCTGACGATCCACACGATAACGAAAAGCTTGTGGGCGCAGCGCTCGCGCCGTATCGGGACAAGGTCGTCCTTGCGACGAAGTTCGGCATTCACTTCGATATGAGCCTCCTAAAGGAGGGCAAAAGCCCGATTGTCCCCAATGCGCGCCCTGAGACGATCCGCCGCTCGGTGGACGCATCTCTCCAACGGCTTCGGACGGACTATATTGATCTCTACTATCAGCACCGCGTTGACCCGCACATCCCTGCCGAGGAGGTCGCGGGTGTGATGGGGGAGCTCATGCAGGCAGGAAAGATTCGTCACTGGGGCATCTCCGAGGCGACGGAGGAGGACATTCGCCGTGCACACGCCGTCTGTCCGCTCACGGCAGTGCAGAACCGCTACTCCATGATGGCGCGTGCATATGAATCGCTCTTTCCTGTGCTTGAGGAACGGAACATTGGCTTTGTCGCGTTCTCTCCGTTTGCGAATGGCGTGCTTACGGGTGCATACGATAAGTCCTCGACCTTCGAGGCGGGGGATATGCGCGCGAATATGCCGCAGTTCACCGCGGCGGCGATGGAGGAGAATCAATCCATGCTCACACTCCTGCGCGATCTCGCGGAGAAGAAGGACGCAACGAGCGGGCAGATTGCGCTCGCGTGGATGCTCTGCAAGAAGCCGTATATCGTGTCGATTCCGGGGACACGAAAACGCGCACGCCTCATAGAGAATGCGGGGGCTGCGGACATCGCACTCACGTCTGAGGAAGTTGCTGCGATTGATGCACGTTTGGAGTCAATTCCAATGTCGGCTGTTTTTGGTGTCATGCGAAAATAGTTGTGATAAATATCACTGTATAGTGATAAATTTTATATATACTGAAAAAATAATGAAGAAGCGGTCGGAATTTCACGATGAAGTTCCGACCGCTTCGTACATGCCTAATTATCAGTCGACATGAACGATATTCAAGTTTGAAATAGTCTACAGCTATAGAAAAAAATAATGAAAAAGATGTATTTCATTTTTCTTTCAGACCTGTGGTAAAATAAATCAGAATTATGGAAGGAATAGCCTATGGTTGAAATTCGTATGTGTGATATCTGTCAGTGCTTTGAGGGGCGTGATGTCCTGCATCATGTGACAGCTTCCTTTCATAGTGGTCGCGTGACAGCGATTGCCGGGGCAAACGGCAGTGGGAAATCGACGCTTCTGCGTCTGGCAGCACGTCTGCTCATCCCGACGTCCGGGAGCGTTGACACGTTTCGGGACGGTACACCCGTCAAGGGCGCAGCATACCGTTCGATGCTCGCGATGGCAACGCCGGAGATGGAGCTCTATGCGCGCCTTACCGTGCGTGAAAACCTCGCCTTTTTTCTCGGTGCGCGCGGCGTACCATGCGGAGAGCCGCAGCTGCAGGAACTCCTCGTGCGCGTCGGGCTCCCGCCGGCGGTGCTACCGCGTATGGTGGGGCAGCTCTCGACGGGGATGCGTCAGCGCGTGCGGATAGCCGTGCTTCTCGGTGTCGATGCCGCAATTTGGCTGCTCGATGAGCCGGGGCTTGCGCTCGATGCGTGCGGTCAATCGCTTCTTCAACAGGAGGTGCGGTCAGCGGCGGAGCGCGGGCGGCTCATCCTGTGGGCGACGAACGATCGCGCGGAAAGGGAGGCGGCGGATGCGTGTGTCGAACTTTGAGGCGGCGCGCAGAGTTGCCTATAAGGAACTCCTCGACGGCATTCGCCATCGCGCGGGCTATGTGACGATGGGGATGTTCGCGCTGACCGTGATTGCCTTCATGAGTATGTCGCTCGCGGGCGGTCTGACGGATGCGCGGCTGACGGCGGCACTCCTCTGGATTGTGATTTTCTTTGCGGCAACGCTGCAGGGAGAGCGTCTCTTTGCGGAGGAAGCAGCAGCGGGGACACTCCTGTTTCTTCGGATTTACGTTCCGGCACAGGCGGTGCTCTTCGGCAAGATGGCTGCGCACTTGATTACGCTTGTGGTTCTCGCGGCGATTGTCGTTCCGCTCGCCCTCGTCCTGATGGATGCACCGTTTGTCCTCGATGCCGTGTTTGTTGGATCACTGTTTCTTGGGCTATGGGGCATGGCGGCTGCAGATACCCTGCTCGCGGCGGTGGCCGCCAATGCGAGTGTGCGGGGGGGGCTCGTTCCCATCCTGCTGCTTCCATCCATGTTGCCGATTCTCCTGCCTGCGATTGCGCTCACGGCGGGGGAGGGGGAGTCGATCCTGCTCGGCGGTATGATGATTTACGATATGGCGCTTACCGTAGGGGCGTCGATGCTTTTTGATTCTCTCTGGATTGAGAGTTAGATTTGGAGGCGAAATGCTTGCGGGAGTGATCGGTGTTTTGACACTGGCAGTTCTGTACGCTGTCTTTTTCTTGGTTCCGCCTGCCCAGGGGCTGGGCGACTATGTACGTATTGCATTCTTCCACATCCCCTGTGCGTGGGTTTCGGTCATTGCATTCTTCTGTGCCGCCTATTGGGGCGCACGCTATCTGAAAACACGCAATCTTCACTATGATACAAAAAGTGCACGATCCGCTTTTCTCGGACTCGTCTTTACACTCCTCGCCACAGGGAGCGGGGCAGTCTTCTCAAAGCTTACATGGGGGGCGTACTGGAACTGGGATCCGCGACAGACGACAATCTTCGTTCTGCTCCTCATCTATGGGGCCTATGTGACACTCCGTATGACGATGCGGGATGAGCGTGCACGCGCCTCCTCGTCGGCGGTCTACGCACTCTTCTCCTTTATCGCAGTGCCGTTTCTCGTCTTTATCCTGCCGCGGATGTTCTTCTCACTGCATCCGTCACCTGTCCTCAACGGTGCAGGGCGGCTCGATATGGATGCGGTGATGCTCGGAACGCTCATATTAGCGCTTGTCGATGTGACACTTATGTATGTTTGGCTGATGAAACGGGGGGATCGTCATGCGTAAATACTTCTTCGTTGTACTGATTCTTGGATTTATCGGATATGCGGGGTACTTCTTTGCGGACTCCGTGACCCCCTACGTCAGTGTTGCAGAGGCGCGTACCTCCGAACGGAATGTGCAGGTCAAGGGGCTGCCCGACGACACTGTCGAGCCGCACATGGAGAACAATATGTTCGTGTTCTCCATCTCCGATGAGGAGACGGGCGAGACGATGCTCGTCCGATACAAGGGTGTAAAGCCCGATAACTTTGATGAAGCGTACCACGTTGTCGCGATTGGGAAATATACGGGCGATGCGTTCGCAGCGGACAAGCTGCTCATCAAATGCCCGTCGAAATATGAGGCGGAAAAAGGAAAGGTTCAGGTATGATCGGAACGTTATTCTTGGGTGCGGTTCTGTTCTTTGCCCTTGCTGCAGTGTTCTGTGAGACGCAGGGAAAAACAACCGAAGGACGGATCTGTGCGGCCCTAGCGGGGCTTGCATCGCTCGGTGCAGCGGCGTTCCTCTTCGTCATTATTCTGAACGATGATTTCAGCTACACCTACGTTATCAGTTACTCCTCCATCAGTCTGCCGCTGCTCTATAAGCTCTCCGCATTCTGGGCGGGGCAGCAGGGCTCATTTCTCCTCTGGCTCGTGATTCACGCCATTGTCGGTGTTCTGATTGCACGCGAGGGTCGGATGACAGCGACGGGGCGCACGATCTACCACGCACTCACCGCGATGCTCGTCCTCCTCGTCCTCTTTAAGAGCCCCTTTGCTCCCGCAGAGACTGTTGCCATGGACGGGCACGGGATGAATCCGCTGCTGCAGGATCCGTGGATGGCGGTGCATCCGCCGATCATCTTTGTGGGCTATGCGCTGCTTGCAGTTCCGTTCGTCTACTCTCTTGAGAGCATGATAAAGGCACCGATGGACGGCAGTTTCCTCGCTCCGATGCGTCGCTGGACGCTCATCGCGTGGGCATTCCTCGGTGCAGGCATCTTCATCGGAGGTTACTGGGCGTACAAGGTGCTCGGGTGGGGCGGCTACTGGGGCTGGGATCCCGTGGAGAACTCCTCGCTTGTCCCGTGGCTGCTCGCCTGTGTTCTGCTTCATCTGATCTCTGTTGCGCGTGGGCGGCGCGGGGCGTTTTACCTCGTTCATCTTGCGGCAACCTTCTCCTACGCATTCGTCCTTTACGGGACATTCCTCACGCGCAGCGGTATTCTCGGTGATTTCTCCGTGCACTCCTTTGCGGGCTCGGACATCGGCCTCTACATCGCCCTTGCCAATGCGGCTGTCCTGCTCTTCGGGCTCGGCGTTCTGATCGTTCGGATTGAACGTCTGCCGAAGGGGGCGGTCTACGAGCAGCACCGCAGCCGAGACTTCCTCGTGCTGCTCGGGATGCTTCTCATCGTATTCATCGTCGCTATCGTATTCTTCGGAATGTCCATGCCGCTCATCTCCGGGCTGCTCGGAGAGAGTGCGGCGGTCGATACGAGTTACTATGTGCGTACCTCGCTGCCGATTGCGGTGCCGCTGGCGCTTCTCATGGCACTCGGCGTACTTCTGCCCTACGGCAGTGGACGCGTCGCACGGCCTGTGTGGATCTTCGTGATCTCCGTGGGCGGCGGCGTTCTCGCGGGGCTGGTCGGAGTCACGGATATTCCGTCGGTTCTGCTCTCCACCTTTGCCCTCCTTGCCGCACTTGCTGCCATTGAGGCATTTCGCCGTCAACGCATTGGTCTGGGCGGGATGGTTGCCCACGTTGGCACGGGACTTGCGCTGCTCGCCTTTATTCTCTCGGGGTCGGGCAGTCAGACAACGACGGTCACACTCATCCCTGACGAGCCGCAGGAGGTCTATGGACACACGATCATCTATCGTGGACAGTCCTTTGCCGAGAGTGGCAGTGAGAAGTCCTACCGCTATGAGGTGGACGGAAGTCTGTGCGAGGCAGTGACAAAGCTGCGTGCAAACGGTGAGGATGCGGCACGTGAGCCTGCAATTGCAAGAAGCCTTGCGGGCGATCTCTATATCGCACCGTCGCCGACTTCGGCGGAGCGTGACGAGCTGATTCTTCATCGCGGCAAGACCGTTATGGGGATCAACGACTATGCTTACCGCTACGAATCCATCGCATTTGAGCCGCAGGGCGGCGGCAAGACCCTCGTCACGGCGCAGATTGCGCTGACGGACGGCGAGGAAGTCGATGATGCCGCACCCACGATCCTTGCGACGGAGACGGGGGGGACATCCCAGCCGATCGAAGTGATGAACGGCAAGTTCCGCATTCGTCTCACGGGTGTCTCGGCGGATGAACGCGACATACGGATCGAGATCCTGCCCTCTGTGGCAGAGGAGGCGGCACTTCCCGTTCCCGCCTCGGTCAGTACGAAGCCCGGCATCTCCATCCTTTGGCTCGCCTGTGTTCTTGTGACTGTCGGTGGTCTCCTGGCAGCCACGCAGGTGGTAAGTCCCGTCAAAGGAGGTGGATCGGAAAAGCGGTCTGAGTGAGAAATCATAGAAGGGAGGAAGGACACATGAATTTGAAGCAGTATGCAAAGGAGCATACGCTGCGCTGTATCATCGGTGCGTTTCTCGTGGGACTGTTCGCCGTCGGCGGCGGCATGCTCATGGACAAGGCCTCGGCATCGCCGAAGTTCTGCGGTATGTGCCATGCCATGCAGCACGAGGCAAAGACACATGCCATGTCCACACATGCGGACATCGCCTGTGTGGAGTGCCATCTGCCGCACGACAATATTGCCGTTTACTATTTTGAAAAGGGCAAGACAGGCATGCATGACACGCTCCATCAGGTACTGAACGACTATCCCGTACACATCAAGATCTCCGATCACGGACGGGATATCGTGAATGCCAACTGTCTGCGCTGCCATACATCGACCATGGGATCGGTATGTCTGGACAGGGGCAAGGACGGAAATGCAAACTGTACGAAGTGTCACAGTGGTATGCCGCATGGTTCCAATCCTTTAGAAGGGGGGATAAGAGTTGAGTAACAGAAAGAAAATCATCGCGGGTGTTGCCGGCGTCTGTGCCCTGTTCTTTGGATTCGTCGCCGTTCGCATCGGCGCACACCCGAACGATGACAGCATCAAACGCGTGCAGATCCAGGGCGACACCGCTGCCAAGATCGGCAAAGAGGCGTACAAGGACGCCTATCCGCTCCAGTACAACTCGTTCATGAAAAACAATGAGGAATCTCCGTCGCCCACAGGCTACGGCGGCAGCATGGAGGGCAACAGTCATCTGGAGCACCAGCCCGAGATGCTTGAGAACTTTAAGGGCTATAAGTTTGCCATCCAGTATGACGACGACCGAGGGCATACGTATGCGGGCTACGATCTCCTGCATACGAAGAGGCTTCCGGGACAGAAGGGGAGTTGTCTACAGTGCAAGGGTTCGTATGTTTATGATGTGTACTTCAAAGAAGGTGGATGGGCGTATGCATCGAAGCCGTTTGATGAAGTTGCGGCTCCCATCACGATGGATGAGTGGTTCGGCTGCTCGACCTGCCACGATCCCGAGACGATGGAGCTGCGCGTCTATCAGCAGGGCTTTATCGAGTCGATGGCAAGACGTGGTGTTGATGTCAACGCTGCCACGCACAATGATATGCGTGCCTATGTGTGCTCGCAGTGCCATACGGAGTACTACTTCACCGCCGAGGATGGTCGTGTCGCACATCCATACGAGAACGGTCTGGATGCCGAGTCCGAGTATCAGTACTACCAGTCCGGTCAGGCAGGCGGATTCAAGGGCGACTGGATGCACCCCGACTCCAAGACGATGATGCTCAAGGCGCAGCATCCGGAGTTCGAGACGTGGGCGACGAGTGTCCATGCCGATGCCGGTGTTACCTGCGTGGACTGCCACATGCCCTATATGCGTGACGGCGGCAAGAAGTACACCTCGCACTGGATGACGAGTCCCTTGAAGACGACGAAGGAATCCTGTCTGAAGTGTCATGACGAGAGCGAGGAGACCCTCGTGGCACGCGTCAAGACCATTCATGACAATACGTTCAAGATCCAGCGCATCGCAGGCCAGACGGTCGCACGCGCACATCGCACGGTCAAGGCTGCGATGGATGCAGGTGTACCCGATGCAGCACTCGAGGATGCACGCGCGAAGATTCGCGAAGCACAGTGGTACTGGGATTGGGTTGCCGCCGAGAACGGCATGGGCTTCCATAACCCCGACAAGATCATGCGTACCCTTGGGCTTTCGATTGATCTCGCACATCAGGCAATCGAGTCCGCCGAGGGAGCACGCCACGGCTTCCAGCCGCTCTGATCGGAGCACGACGAGACCAAAAAAGAATCGCCTCATGTTGGGGCGATTCTTTTTTACGTTCGTTTTGTGGTTTACAACATCCCGCTCATCCAGATCAGGCGTATGCCAAGAGCGAACATAGCGAGTGAGAGAAGGACGAGGATGACCTTGGATTTCGTCTTCTGTGAGATGACAGCGCCGATCTGGGCACCAATCGCGGCGCCGATGGAGATGCAGATGGCAGGTGTCCAGATGATGTGATTGAGCAGGAAGTGACTGACGACACCGAACGCCGCCGAGCAGGCAAGGACGAAATGCGAGGTCGCCGTCGCCATGTGTACGGGGAAGCCGAGCAGGTAGACCATGAGCGGCACATGGATCACGCCGCCGCCGATACCGAAGATGCTCGAGATGAAGCCGACACCCGCGCTCGAACCAATGCCAAGCGAGCGGTTGAACGTAAAATTCGCGGAGAGTGTGTGAACATCCGTGTGCTTCTTGTGCGTCGCGTTCCAATACATAAGCGACGCCATCACCAGAAGGAACGTGCCATAGGATACGTAGAGCATCGGCCCCGTAAAGTCGTCGACGATATACGAGCCGAGGAATGCGCCCGGCAGGGTTGCGAGTGCAAATGGTACGGCGGCGGGGAAGTAGACGCGCTGCTGACGGATGTAGGCGAGTGTCCCCGAGAGAGCGTTTGCAAACACAATGACAAGCGAAGTGCCTGTGATCTGTGCCGCCGTGTGGAAATACGGATAGATGCCTCCGTCGGACAGGAAGAAGATGAAGATCGGCACGCAGATCAGCCCGCCGCCGATGCCGACGAGTGTTCCGAATGTGCCGACAAACAGTCCGAGCACAAGAAAGAGCAGAATATCAAGTCCCATAAATCATTCCTCCATAGTGATCAATGTATTGCCCATTATAGCACACAGGAAGTATTAGACAAGAGGGCGGTATTTATGATATGATGAGCGCAAAGAAGCCCATTTCTTATTTTAGGGACTTATTTAGGGGAGCTTCTTTGACTGCTCATAGGAAAGGAGGGCAGGGAACGGGGAGCCGGAATTTCCGGTCAGTAATTTACATACGAAAAGAAAGAAGTGACGACGAATGGTTACATTTCTTGGTGCGCTCGCAACGCTCATCGTGGGCTACATTGTTTATGGGGCAATTGTAGACCGAGCGTTTGGACGTACAGGGGAGGTTGCCCCTGCAATTCGGCTCGAGGATGGAGTGGACTACATCCCCCTGCCGACGTGGAAGGTATTCCTCATCCAGCTGCTCAACATTGCTGGTCTTGGGCCGATTTTTGGAGCGCTCGCAGGTGCGCTCTGGGGACCGAGCGTCTACCTCTGGATTGTCTTCGGTACGATCTTTGCGGGCGGTGTGCATGACTATCTCTCGGGCATGATTTCCTTCCGTGAGGACGGCAAGAGCCTCTCCGAGATCGTCGGCAAGAATCTCGGGCATATCATGCTTCAGATCATGCGTATCTTCTCGATCGTCCTGCTCGTCCTCGTCGGTGTCGTGTTCATGACCGGACCCGCAATGCTGCTTTCAAAGCTTACGGGCATGGAAGTACTTATGTGGCTCGGCGTCATCTTCATCTACTACACGATGGCGACACTGCTGCCGATTGACAAGATCATCGCACGGTTCTATCCGGTATTCGGCATCTGCCTTATCGTCATGGCACTCGGCATCATGGGCGGCATGCTCTTCGGTGTCGGCGGGCATGTCATGCCCGAGATGACGCTCGAGAATCTGCATCCGAAACAGCTGCCGATCTGGCCGCTGCTCTTCATCACGGTCGCCTGCGGCGCAGTCTCGGGGTTCCATGCAACGCAGTCCCCGATCATGTCGCGCTGCCTCAAGGATGAGCGTATGGGACGCCCTGTCTTCTACGGCGCGATGGTTGCCGAGGGCATCATCGCGCTCTGCTGGGCGGCTGCGGGTGCAACATTCTACGATGGGACGGCAGGACTCGGAGCTGCGCTCAAGGAGGCGGGCCCCGGCGGTGTTGTCTATGAGATCTGCAACGGCTTCATGGGCGTCATCGGAATCGGCGGCGTCAGCATTGGCGCAATCCTCGCTATGCTCGGTGTCATTGCCTGCCCAATCACCTCGGGCGATACGGCGTTCCGCTCTGCACGTCTGACGCTTGCGGACTGGCTGAACATCCCGCAGAAGGAGGCGCCGAAGCGTCTCATCATCGCGGTACCGATGCTCGGCATTGGCCTCATCCTCTCGCAGATGGACTTCTCCATCATCTGGCGTTACTTCTCGTGGGCAAACCAGACACTCGCGATGATTACGCTCTGGATGGGCACGGCATACCTCTACCTGCATAAGCCGGGCTCCTATGCCTACATCGTCGCACTCGTGCCCGCGATTTTCATGTCGGCGGTTACGACGACCTACCTCCTGCAGGCGCCCGAGGGCTTTGGCCTGCCGACCGATATCACCTACCCAGCAGGCATTGGCTTTGCGATTCTCTTCACCGCACTCTTTGTCCGCGCATACATTCTGCGCAAGAGAACGCTTTGAGCAAACAACGACTTTTAGACCGCCGTGCAGCCGCGCGGCGGTTTTTCTTGCAAATATTTTAATTTATGGTAAAATAGTACTAATCAGAAACGGAATGATAGCCGTTCGCATATAATGAGGGAGGAATTATACACATGGCAAAGTCCGAAGAGAAAGAAGTCAAGGAAGTAAAGGAATCGGCAGCGAAGCCCTCTGAGGAGGAAAAGCTGAGAGAGCTGATCGGAGGGGCAAGGGACGAAAAGAAGGCCGCAATGGCAGAAGAAGCAGCTGCATCGGAGACTGCAACGAAGGCGGAGCGTTTCCAGTCATTCATCAAGGAGAATGACATCAGCTACTTCGATGAGCCGCAGGCGCTTGATGACCAGTTCCATACGACGATCTTCCGTTCGCGTATCGAGGCGAAGGGACAGGTCATGCCGATGGCGATCTTCATCGACGACAGCTTCTTCACGATCATCCGCACGCAGATTGCGACGGGCATCAACGAGAAGAACGTCGATCGCATCAAGGGCTATCTCAACACGCTGAATGCGGAGTACAAGATGTTCAAGTATTACCTGCGCGAGGACGGCACCATCTTCCTCGATGTTTGTATCCCGTTCGCCGATGAGACCTTCGATCCCATCATGATCCATACGCTCCTTCCGATTCTCGTGAAGCAGCTCGAGACTGTCTACGAGGATCTCATGGCTGAGGTTTGGTCGAAGGACTAAGGTACACGAAAAAGGTTGGGACTGTTTCCGTTTTGGAGGCAGTCCCTTTTTTGTGTCTTGATTTTCATTTCAAATCTGGGTACAATAAAGCACAGTGACGATGGAGCAGAGTGAAAGGGAGGGATGGCATGGATCTGAAGAAGCTGATTGGCGGGCGACAGTTTTGGTCGCTGATCGCCGTCCTGCTCATCCTGTTTGGTGTACTGCTGATCGTTGGACATCCGAAGGAGGAGGCTTCGCCCGCGCCGCTGCCTCCGCCCGAGGACGATGTGAAGGTTCTCGTGCTCAACTATCACATGGTGAACTCCATGTTCATATCTCTGGCGATTGAGCCCGGGGACTTCGACTGGCAGATGAAATATCTCGTGGATCACGGATACCATAGTATCAGTCCTGATGAACTATATGACTTTCTTGCGGGGAAGGGGACACTGCCCGATCGCCCTGTGCTCATTACATTTGACGACGGATATGAGGACAACTATACGAATGCCTATCCGATCCTCAAAAAATACAATCTCAAGGCGACGATCTTCGTCGTGACGGGCTTCCTCAGCAAGCGCAAGGGGTATCTCACGTGGGATCAGCTGCGCGAGATGGAGCAGAACGGCATTACTATTGAGTCGCATACGGTGACACATGCGCCGTTGCCAGAGCTGTCTGATGACCGTATCCGTGAGGAACTCGTCGAGTCGAAGCGGCAGGCGGAGGCGGAACTCGGGCATCCCATTGAGTTCATCGCCTATCCGACGGGCGTACACGATCTCCATATTGTCGGTATCGCGCAGGAGGCGGGGTACAAAGGCGGTTTTACCGTGAAGTACGGCAATGTTGACCGCAGCAGCAATGTCTATGCAATGGAACGTGTGCCCGTCTTTCGTACGGCGGCAACGAATGTGGACTTCGTTGATCGTCTGCGCTATACCTCGAATATCACACAGTTTGGTTGGACACGGAACTGAAGAAGTTTCTCACTTATGCGATTTGTTTCAAATAATGACAAAATAAGAGTGTTAAGTCTTTCCAAAATAATTGCAGTGTGCTATAATGTCAAAGGCTGAATATGCGGACGGGATGTTCACGAGGAAACATGGATACTCTGTTCCTCCTGTATGCATTTCGGCGATTCATTGGATTGTGGGAGATTCCCACAAAGGAGGAAGTAAAATGAAGAAGACAATGGTAGCTGCTCTGGCAGCGGCGCTGACGATCGGCGCAGCATCCACGACGTTTGCAGCGGCAAATCCGTTCTCGGATGTGCCCCGTGACCACTGGGCATACGATGCTGTGACGCAGCTCGCTGCCGACGGTGTTGTCGAGGGCTACGGCGACGGTACGTATCGTGGCGACCGCAACATCACGCGTTATGAGATGGCGCAGATGACGGCAAAGGCGATGGCGAAGGGCGATATGTCCGCATCGGACAAGGCTCTTGTCGACCGTCTCGCAGCTGAGTTTGCGGATGAGCTCAACAACCTCGGCGTTCGCGTCTCCAACCTCGAGCGCAATGCGGATATGGTGAAGTGGACGGGCTACCTCCGCTACGACTATATCAGCGATCGTCATGACAAGGATCATTCGAAGACGAACACGGATCGCGTTCGCTTCCGTCTCTTCCCATCTGCTGAGGTCAACGATCATTGGAAAGTCAAGGCTCGTCTCGACACGCAGTACTTCATGGACAAGGACGACAGCAGCTCAATGTCCCTTGCACGTGCGTATGCAGATGGCACCTATGGTAATCTGAATATCAAGCTCGGCAAGCAGGATCTTTACTCCGGTGCAGATGACGGTCTGACGATGGATACGGCGATCTCGGGTGCGACGGTGTCGTTTGGCAATGTCGTCAAGGCGAAGATTGCGGCAGGTCGTGTATCTGATAAAAATGTGAAGTCGGCCACGGATGCGGCAGCAAACTATCAGGGCATCGACCTCACTTACGGTATGGGCAAGCTCACGGCGGGTGTCGGCTATCAGCAGATCAACAATGATGTGTTTAAGGCTGCTTCCTACAGCAAGAACGCTGATTCGGACAAGGCTCGTATCTGGTCGGTCGGCGGCAAGTATGTGTTCGATAAGAATGTTGCCCTCAAGGGCTCCTATGCACAGAACACCGAGGCGGACTACTATAAGAAGGCTGGCAGTATTGAGCTCGACTATAAGGGCGCGAAAAACTCCGATATGGGCTCGTGGGGCGCATATATCGCCTATCGTCACCTCGGCAATAATGTTGCATTTGCACCGACCTACAACGTTCTCGGCCGCGATCAGAAGGGCTGGGCTGTCGGAACAAGCTACACGCTCTTCAAGAATGTGATGACGAAGCTCGAGTACTTCAAGGGCAAGGACATCACGGCGGACAAGAATGCAAGCACACTCTTTGCACGCGTTCAGTTCTCGTTCTAAGTTCACTAATTAGCGAATTACCGCATAAAAAGAGCGCTGCAGTTGCAGCGCTCTTTTTGTATGTCCGATTATAATATCTCACGCAGGATCCACGGTACAATCGGCTCTCTGCACGGTGGGGCAATGCGGTCTGCCGCCGCCTTTGCATCGTCCGAAGCGTCCTCTGGGGCGATGCCGATGTCCGCCATACGAAGGAGCTCGACATCGTTCTCATAGTCGCCGCAGGCGATGATGCGCCGTCCCGCGTAGGCGGGCATCGCCTTCAGTACCTCTGCCATTGCGCCCTTGCTTGTGCCGGGCGGGACGAACTCGAGGTAGTTTGCCTCGGAGTAGAAGGAGTTGGAGCATTTGTCAATACCTAGCTCCTCTGCCAGACGCTCGACAAAGCTCAGATTGATCGGCGCATCGCAGATGAAGAATTTCAGCCATGTC
Organism: Selenomonas timonae; assembly: GCF_014250475.1. NCBI lineage: Bacteria > Bacillati > Bacillota > Negativicutes > Selenomonadales > Selenomonadaceae > Centipeda > Centipeda timonae. The sequence continues at coordinate 1,494,055 of NZ_CP060204.1, forward strand.
TCTTCCTCGACAGCTTTCAGCGTCGTGTGATTCACATTGTAGAACTCGTCGTCGAGACGCGGGTCGTCGTTCGCCTCGGGGCTGAGGATATTGCACTGCTGCGCCGTATAGACCTCGACACAGGCGCGCGGGAACTGATAGAGGACGCGCGCGGCGAATGTCCGCCAGATGTCGCCGTCCAGCGTGCGTGTCTCAAGCACCTGATTCTTCGACAGATCCTTGAGCATCGCACCGTTGAAGAAGATGCTCGGCGCGTTGACCGTGATGCCCTCGAGGTAGGGGAGGGCGGACTCGGGCGTGCGCCCTGTCGCCGCAGCAAATGCGCCGCCTGCAGCAGTGAATGCGTTGATGGCGCGCACATTTTCCTCGGAGATCATCTCATAGCGCGGAATCAATGTACCGTCCAAGTCACTGATTAGGAGGATATCGTCATATCGTTTTTCGCTCATATTGCCTCAATGTCCGTCAGATAGTTCTCCATCATGGCACGTCCGTCATGTGTCAGAATGGATTCGGGATGGAACTGGATGCCCTCGATAGGCAGAGTCTTGTGCCGCACGCCCATGATTGTGCCGTCGCCGAGGTCGCTCGTGATCTCAAGTACATCGGGCAGACTCTCGCGCTCGATGATGAGCGAGTGGTAGCGTGCGACCTGCGTGCCTGCATTGACGTTGCGGTAGATGCCCGTACCGTGGTGGCGGATGGGGGATGCCTTGCCGTGGACGATTTCCTTTGCGCGGACGACCTTGCCGCCGAACACCTCACCGATTGCCTGATGTCCAAGGCAGATGCCGAGAATCGGAATCTCGCTGCCGAGCTCGCGGATCACATCCTCCGTAATGCCGGCATCCTTCGGCAGTCCGGGGCCGGGGGAGATGACAATGCCCTTGTACTTTTTTGCGCGAATCTCGCCGACGGTTGTCACGTCGTTGCGGACAACCTCGACCTCTGCGCCGATATTCGTGAGCAGCTGGTACACGTTGTAGGTGAACGAGTCGTAGTTGTCAAGCAAAAGCAGCATTGTTCTCCACCTCCTCTACGACCTCAAAGAGAGCCTTCGCCTTTTGCAAAATCTCGAGGTATTCGCTCTCGGGCACGGAGTCCTTGACGATGCCTGCGCCCGACTGAATGATGGCCGTGTCGTCGTTCTCGATGCACATGGTGCGCAGCGTGATGCACATGTCCATATTGCCACGAAAATCCATGTAGCCGACGGTTCCTGCGTAGAAGCCGCGATGCGCCTGCTCCTCCTCATGGATGATCTCCATCGCGCGCAGCTTTGGCGCGCCGCTGACCGTCCCTGCGGGGAAGGTTGCGCGCAGGACATCCATCGGCGCATATGCGGGGGCGATCTCGCCGACGACGCTGCTCACCATATGCGAGACATGGGAGAAGCGCTCGACCTCCATGAGCTTCGGCACGCGTACGGTGCCGGGGACGCTGATCCGCCCGAGGTCGTTGCGTGCGAGGTCGACGAGCATGGCGTGCTCGGCGCATTCCTTCTCATCGGAACGAAGATCCAAGGCAAGCAGCGCATCTTCCTCCTCGGTCTTGCCGCGCTTGCGCGTGCCGGCGATGGGGTAGGTGTAGACCGTACTGCCGGAGACCTTGATGAGCATCTCAGGGGAGGCGCCGACGAGCTTGATCTCGCCGAAGTTGTAGTAGAACATATAGGGCGAGGGGTTGACTTGCCGTAGCCGCCGATAGAAGAGGAACGCGGGGCGCGTAATCTTCTCGCGGAAGCGGAAGGACGGCACCGCCTGAAAGATGTTGCCGGCGTAGATATGCTCCTTGATCGTGTCGATTGTACGCAGGAAATCCTCGGGCGGCGTCCCATAGCGCGTCATAAAGTCGACAGGTGTACTACGCGTTGACGGTGCAAAATCAGATGGCGCGAACGGCGCGGCGAGGCGTGCGCGCATAGCGGCAAGACGTTCGGTGACCGCGTCGTAGAGCTCGCCCGCATCATCGCCCTCCCGCACATCTGCGAGGTAGTGGAGGCGTGCACTGTTTTTGAGCGCATCATAGACGACGAGGTAGCGGCACATCATGAACTGGCCGAGCAGCTCCTCCGCGCCAATCTCCACCCCGCGCACACGATCGAATGTCGCCGCCGTCTCATAGGTGAAATAGCCCGCAAGTCCACCGTGGACGAGGGGCAGTGTCTCTCCGTCGGTGATGGCAGGGGTGAAGCGCGCGGCATACGCCTTCATCGTCTCGTGTGGCGCGCCCGCGATGCTCTTCATGAGGCCGTTCTCGTTGATGAGCAGCTTGTCCGCAAAGACCTGCACGCGTACGAACGGCTCGCCGCCGATGAAGGAGTATCGTCCGAACTGTTGCTGCGTCGTGTCGACGGACTCCATGATATAGCCCTTTTTCTCGCCGACGAGCTTGTAGTAGATCGAGACAGGTGTATCGAGATCCATCGTCAGCTCGGTGGAGACGGTGATAAGGTTCGCCGTCTTTGCCGCCGCGATGAACTCCGCCTTTGTCAGACTTAGCTTCATTGATTGATCTCCATGACAACATCCCGCTCCTTGCGCCCGAGTACCCAGCCGAGCACCTTGAGCTCGGCATAGAGCATCTGTTGCTGCTCGCGGTTGTTCTCACGGCTGAATTTGAGCTGCCTATACTGCTGGCGTCCGAGGTTGTACCGCGCGAGGATCTCCGCCTCGCTGCGCATCCTGTGGCGTCCGCCTGCGTGCATGCGCACGAGCTCCTCAACCTCCGCCTCGCCGTACGTGGGGGGCTTCGGCGGTGCCGCCATCTGCCGTACGAGGTCGGTGATCTCGCGATCATTCATGGTCATAGCTGTCTCCTTTACTTACCTGCGGCGACGAAGCCTTTATGATTTTGCGCCGCGTGCTTCCAAATAGCGGATCATTGCGTCTGCAACATGCTTGGAGTCCTTTACCACCTGTACGACGTTCCAGGGGCCGAGCACCACGTCGCCCGCAGAGAAAACCCCGTCGCGCTCCGTCATTCCGTTCTCGTCGACCTTGACGAGACCCTTCTCGTTGAGCGTAATGCCTGTCGTCGAGCGGACAATCTTGTCCTTTGCCGCCTGACTTGCCGCGATGACCGTGCTGTCGGCGGGGATGAGATAGGGCTCGCCCTCGCTGATGAGATTCTGATCCTCGTCAAAGACGCGGTCGTACAGCATCGGCCCCTCGGGCGTGACGGAGTGGATACCCTTTCCATACTGAATCTCGCAGCCGTCCATCAGTGCGTATTCCAGCTCGCGCTCGCTTGCGGAGATGCCGTTGCGCCGCGCGTAGATCGTGACGTAGCGGCTGCCCTTGCGGATTGCCGTGCGCGCCACATCCATTGCAGAGTTGCCCGAGCCGATGACGGCGACGCGGTCGCCGAGATGGTAGACATCGGGGTTCTGGAGGTAGTTGACCGCATAGTGACAGTTGCCGAGCGTTTCGCCGTGAATGCCAAGGCTCTTCGCACGCCATGCACCCGTGCCCATAAAGATTGCCTCGTAGCCGTCGCGGAACAGGTTGTCCACCGTGAGCGCGCCGCCGATCGTTGTGTTCGGGCGGATGTGGATGCCGAGCGTGCGCAGCTTTTCGCCGTAGCGGTCAATGGTCGAGGGCGGCAGACGAAAATCAGGGATGCCGTAGCGCAGCATGCCTCCAATCTTCTGCATGCGCTCGAAGATCGTGACACCGTACCCTTCCTGCGCGAGCTTGACTGCGACCACGATGCCCGCAGGCCCCGCGCCGATCACGGCGACGTTGTGTCCGTTGTAGGATTTGCGCGAGAGGACGAGCTTGTCGAGGTAGGTATCCGAGATGTAGTGCTCAATGCTCGAGATCTGGATCGGTGCGCCGCGCCGCCCCTGGATGCAGTTGCCCTCGCACTGCGCATCGTGGTCGCAGACGAGCGAGCAGAAGACGCTCATCGGATTGTTGTCATAGAGCATCGCGCCCGCCTCGTTGATCTTGCCGTCGAGGAAGAGGCGGATCATCTCCGGCACGTTCGTCTGCACGGGGCAGCCCTTCATGCGGCAGAGCGGCTTTTTGCACTGGAGGCAGCGGCGTGCCTCGTTGATGACGTGAACAGCCATGATGAATGGCTCCTTTCGTTATATTGTATCGCTTCTTAAAATATTGTATACACGGTGCCTATTATAGCACAATTCAATCATCCTGTCATAGGATGTGAAAAAGAAAAGCCCATGTAAGCAAAACAGAATTACGATACAATACAGATTGTTACTACTATTGATTTGCATGTGATTTTATCTAGAAAAGCCTTGTTATTCTTTGAAATATGTGATAGGGTAAAGATATCCCATTACAGACAGATGGGCCACATTTTGGGAGAGGGGAGCAGTCATATGCAGTTTAAATCCATTCGTACAAAGTTTTTAGCATCTGTATTGCCTGTGATGCTCGTCGGTTTTCTCGTGTTCTTTGGCGTAAGCTACAAAATGGCGAGCAATATGCTCGTGGAGAATGCGGATACGATCGGCAAGGGTGTTGGCAAGCAGGCAGCACTCGAGGTACGGCGCATCTTTGAGACGAACGAGGTACATCTCGAGATTCTGTCAGGCAATGAGGCCATTCTGCACGGAGATAATGCGGCTAAGCTGGTTGCACTGCAGGAGGTAAAGCAGCATACCGAGGTCTTCTCGAATGTAGCCTATCTTGGTCTCGATGGAATTGGACTCGATGCGGACGGCAACGAGATCGACCGTTCGGATCGCGATTATTTTAAGAAGGCTGTCCAGACGAAGAAGACCGTCGTCTCGGAGCCTGTGATCTCTGCGATCTCCGGCAAGGTTGTCACCGTCATCGGTGTTCCTGTGATAGAGAACGGCACGGTTGTAGGTGTGGTTGCGGGAACCATCGGACTCTCGCGCTTTGACGATACCCTTGCGAAGATGGCGACCTATCGGACAGGTCAGCTTGTCGTCATGGACGAGTCGGGGCTTGTCATCATCCACCCGAATGAACCGGCTCAGGTCGGCAAACTCGACTTCAGCAAGGAGGTCTCGAGCGTCAAGATCTCGATGAGCCTTGTGGATGCATTTAAGTCTGTCATCGACAAGAACGAGCCTGCACTTGCACATTATGAACGTGAGTCGGGCGAGGGGATGACGGGCTCCCTGGTTCCAATTCAGCTTGATGGACGGCGCTGGGTCGTCATGTCGGAGGCGTCTGACAGTGAGATCCTTGAGGATGCACATACGCTGCTGATGGTACTGGCGGGGCTGACCATCGTTATCGTTCTCATTATCTCAGCGCTGATTTTCTTCGTTTCGAATAATTTTGCAGCAGGCATCCAGAAGGTTGTGCGCGTCTGTGACATACTCAACAGTGGCGATCTGCGCGAGACGCCGAAGACCATCACTTCGCAGGATGAGATGGGGCAGCTCTCGGATGGCTTCATCAAGATGCGGCATACGCTCAATACGCTGATTAAGAGAATCCAGTCCAATGCGACGGAGCTCTCAACTGCGGCAGAGGGGCTCACAGAGGCATCCCAGCAGTCGGCGGAGGCGTCCAACCACGTTGCCATGTCGATCACGGAGATCGCCGAGGGCGTGGAGCGTCAGTCCAATGCCTCAACCTCGGTAGCGAATGCGGCGGCCTCGATCTCGAGCCATGCTGCGGGTATGTCCAAGCAGGCGGGTGAGGTTGCAGAGGTCACGAACAAGACGGTGGAACGCGTGCAGGAGGGGCGCCGCTCCATCGACGAGGTCGTGAACTACATGGAGCAGATCAAGACGGGTTCGGAGACCGTCGATGCCGCAATCTCGGCACTCGGTAAGAGCTCCGAGGAGATCAGCCACAGCGTCGAGGTCATCGGCAGCATTGCCGAGCAGACGAACCTGCTCGCGCTCAACGCGGCCATCGAGGCGGCGCGTGCGGGTGAGCACGGACGCGGCTTTGCCGTCGTTGCCGAGGAGGTCAGGAAGCTCGCCGAGGAATCGGGCGAGTTCTCGAAGAAGATCTCCGAGACCATGCAGTCCGTACAGGCGGATATGGAGCGCGCGGTCGAGGCCGGCAAGCGCGGCAGTGAGTACGTCGGACATGGTCTGGAATCGGTTCGTACGGCAGACGATGTGTTCCAGTCGATCGCGGAGTCGATTCAGCAGCTCGGCGACGGCGTAAAGGGCATCACCTCGGGCATTCAGCAGATGGAGAACGAGACGCAGACGGTGCGTGCACAGATCGAGGAGATCCAGAAGGTTAGCACGGTGAATGCCGACAGTGCTCAGAATGTCTCTGCGGCGACCGAAGAGCAGTCTGCCTCCATGGAGGAGATTGCGGCGGCGACACGACGCCTCTCCAACCTTGCGGATGAGCTCGCAGACGAGACGAAGAAGTTCAAACTCTAAATCTCAAATAAATCTCAACAGGGGTCACTGCACTTGCAGTGACCCCTTTCCTGTTGTATGATAGGAGCATAGATAAAGGAGGCGTTCCCATGGGAAAAGCGATGATTATTGGTGCCGGCGGCGTTGCGAGCGTTGCCGTGCATAAATGCTGTCAGAATCCGGAGGTCTTTGAGGAGATCCTCATTGCCTCGCGCACGAAGTCGAAATGCGATGCGCTGAAGGCGAAGCTGGACGGCGGCAAGACGAAGATCGAGACCGCCGCCGTGGATGCGGACAACGTGCCGGAGCTCACGGCGCTCATTCGCGAATTTAAGCCGGATGTCGTGCTGAACCTCGCGCTCCCGTATCAGGATCTGCACGTCATGGATGCGTGCCTTGCGGCGGGCGTGCATTACGTCGATACGGCAAACTACGAGCCCGAGGACACGGCGAAATTCGAGTACAGCTGGCAGTGGGCGTATGCGGATCGCTTCCGCGAGGCGGGGCTGACGGCGCTGCTCGGCTCGGGATTCGACCCCGGCGTGACGGGCGTGTTCAGCGCGTACGCGATGAAGCACGAGTTTGACGAGATCAACTACATCGACATCCTCGACTGCAACGGCGGCGACCACGGCTATCCCTTTGCAACGAACTTCAATCCCGAGATCAACATCCGCGAGGTCTCGGCAAAGGGCAGCTACTGGGAGAACGGCGCGTGGGTCGAGACAGAGCCGATGGAGATCAAGCGCGTCTATGATTTTGCCGAGGTCGGGCAGAAGGACATGTATCTCCTGCACCACGAGGAACTCGAGTCGCTCGCGAAAAACATCAAAGGCATCAAGCGCATCCGCTTCTTTATGACCTTCGGTGAGAGCTATCTCACGCATCTGCGCTGCTTGGAGAACGTCGGCATGACCTCCATCGAGCCGATCGACTTCGAGGGGCACAAGATCATCCCGCTGCAGTTCCTGAAGGCGGTGCTGCCCGACCCCGCGAGCCTCGGCTCGCGCACGAAGGGCAAGACGAACATCGGCTGCATCTTCCGTGGGAAGAAGGACGGGAAAGAAAAGAACTACTACCTCTACAATGTCTGCGACCATGAGGCGTGCTACGCCGAGGTCGGCTCGCAGGCGGTCGCCTACACGACGGGCGTGCCCGCGATGATTGGCGCGATGATGGTGATGACGGGAAAGTGGCGGCGTCCCGGCGTGTTCAACGTCGAGGAGTTCGACCCCGATCCGTTCATGGACGCGCTGAACGTCTGGGGGCTGCCGTGGCAGGAGAGCCACAGCCCCGTATTGGTGGACTGATGGCGGCGCGCGCGGCATGGCGGGCAGAGTGGGACGCTGTTCCGACGCCCTCCTACCTCGTCTATGAGGAGCTGCTCGAGCAAAATCTGAAGATACTCGCGGAGATTGCAGAGGATACGGGTGCAAAGGTGCTCCTCGCACAGAAATGCTTCTCCATGTATCACTACTATCCGCTGATCGGGCGTTACCTCGCGGGAACGACGGCGAGCGGCATCTACGAGGCGCGGCTCTCGCAGGAGGAGATGGGGAAGGAAAACCACGTCTTCAAGCCCGCCTACGAGGCGGAGGAGATCGATCAGCTCGCGGCAATCTGCGACCACATCATCTTCAACTCATTCGCCCAGTGGGAGCGCTTCGGCGCGGCGGCGCGGGCGCAGGGCGCGTCCTGCGGCATCCGCATCAACCCCGAGCGCTCGACGCAGGAGCACGCAATCTACGACCCGTGTGCGCCCGGCTCGCGCCTCGGCGTCAAGATCGCGGACTTCCGAGAGGACTTGCTCGACGGACTCGATGGGCTGCACTTCCATACGCTCTGTGAGCAGGGGGCGGATGCGCTTGAGGCGACGCTTGCAGCCGTCGAGGAGAAGTTCGGGAAATATCTGTACGGGATGAAGTGGCTGAACTTTGGCGGCGGGCATCATATCACGCGCGAAGGATATGACATCGCTTTGTTGAAGAAGCTGATTCGCCATGTGCAGGAGACCTATGACGTGGCGGTCTATCTCGAGCCGGGTGAGGCGATCGCGCTCAATGCGGGCTTCCTCGTCGCCGAGGTGCTCGAGGTGCAGACGGGCGGCAATGTGATCCTCAACACGTCCGCGACCTGCCACATGCCCGATGTTATCGAGATGCCGTACCGCCCGCCACTCATCGGCGCGGGCGAGGCGGGGGAGAAGGCGCATACCTATACGCTCGCGGGGCCGACCTGCCTTGCGGGCGATACGATCGGCACGTATTCCTTCGATGCGGAGCTGCGCGTTGGCGACCGCATTGTCTTCGGTGATATGGCGATCTATACGATGGTGAAGAACAATACATTCAACGGCATGCCGCTGCCGAACATCATCGCCGTTTCGCCCCGTGGGGAATGGGAGATTGTGCGTGAATTCGGATATGAAGATTTTAAGATGAGACTTTGAGATGTGGGAACCGCCGTCATGGCGGTTTTCTTTTGCAGCAATAGATAAACAAAATCTATCGCTGCTTAATTTGTATTTATCAACCATCTCTTGTATAATGAACTCGAAAGGAGCGGATATGATGAATGGGGAAGAGAAAGCGGCTGTAAGCCGCAGAAATTTTCTAAAGGGGGGCGCGCTTGCACTCGGCGGTTTTGTCGCAGCGCCTGCGCTGCTTGCCGGATGCGCTGCAAACCCTGACGATCACCTCATCCCACCGAAAGCCCCTGCAGCACCGCCTCCGCCGCCCACATGGCTCGGCACGGCGCCGGAGATTCCGGAGGGGAAGATCGCAGCGGAGCACAGCGCGGACATCGTCATCGTGGGCGCGGGGCTTGCGGGGCTCACCGCAGCGCGCGCGGCATCGGAGCACGGCGCGTCCGTCCTCGTCATGGAGCGTGCGAGCACGTGGCAGTGCCGCAGCGGACAGTACGGCACAATCGGCAATCGCTATCAGCGCGAGCTCGGCATTGCATTCGACAAGAACGAGGCAATCCTCGAGAATATGAAGCAGATGGGCTACCGCTCGGATCAGCGCATGTGGAACTACTGGGCGGAGCATAGCGGCGCGGATTTTGACTGGATGCTCGACCTTGCGCCCGCCGTTCACGTCATGAAGGAGACGGATACGGAGCTCGACCGCTCGAAGATCAACCTCATGATGATGCACTATCCGCTGCCAGCAGGCTATAACCGCAGCGAGGAGAACAGCCCGACCTATCCGACGGTCATGACCCTCCTGCCGAGTCAGGAGCCGCTCCTGACCCTCGTCTATGAGAAATGCCTCGCACAGGGCTGCAAATTCATCTACGCAACGCGCGCGAAGAAGCTCATCCGTGAAGCAGATGAGGGGCGCGTGACAGGTGTGATCGGCGAAGACATTCACGGGAATTTCGTGAAGTGCACGGCGCGCAAGGCGGTGATCCTCGCGACGGGGGACTACGGCAACAACAAGGAGATGATGAGGTACTTCGTGCCGTGGGCGGCGGACTATATGAATGTGTTCCCGAACCGCGATGCGTGGGACAGTCCGACGAATACGGGGGACGGTCATGTGATGGCGGCGTGGGTCGGCGGCAAGATCGAGGACGGTCCGCACGCGCCGATGATCCATACGCTCGGCGGACCGCTCGGCGTGGATGCCTATCTCCTGCTGAACGACGACGGCAAGCGCTTCGTCAACGAGGACATCGGCGGTCAGCAGCTCTCCTGTGCGATCTATCGCCAGCGCGGCGACTACGCGTGGCAGATCTTTGACGACAACTGGCCGGAGCAGCTGCCGCTGATGGGGGTATCGCACGGGAGCGTGAACCACTGCGTTTCCGCTGCGGAGAATCCGAAACTCCCGCCCGACTGTCAGTGGGCGATCGGGCGTACGTCCTACACCTCGCGTGAGGATCTGGATAGGACGCCGGGGCTTATCAAGGCGAATACGCTTGCGGAGCTCGCGGCGGCGCTTGCACCGGATCGCCCCGATGTGCAGCGGACGATCCTCGTGGAGATCGCGCGCTACAACGAATTGGCGCATGCACACAACGATGCGGACTTCGGCAAGGCGGCAAAGCGCCTCTTCCCCATCGAGAAGGCACCGTTCTATGCGGGCAAGATGCTCGGCGGGGCGCTGCTCGTCAATATGGGCGGGCTGACGGTGAATCCAGAGGACGGCAATGTGCTCGATCGGAAGTATCACGGCATCCCCGGCCTCTACGCCATCGGCAACACGCAGGGCGGGCGATTCGTCGGGGACTATCCCGTCGTGACGGCGGGCGTCAGCCACGCCTTTGCGCTCGTCTACGGGCGTCTCGTCGGCAATGTCACGGCGCAGCTCTGAGAGGGGGAGAATGATGAAACTGTTTCAGAAACTCAAAGAGCCGCGCGTGCTCCTGCTCCTCGTCGTTGCAGCTGCCGCGTGCGGATTCGGCGGGCTCGCCATTCTCTCGCAGGTCAGTGCAAATCCTGCCTTCTGCGCAAGCTGTCACAATATGCAGCCGGAGTACGACAGCTATGCACAGGGGGATCTCCTTGCGAAGAAGCATGCTGATGCGGGCGTGACCTGTCATGACTGCCACGAGCCGACGCTGCTGCAGCAGATGAAGGAGGGCTGGCTCTTCGTTACAGGCAACTATGAGAACCCCATGCCGAAGTACGGCTATACGAATGCGCAGTGTCTCTCCTGCCACAGCTTCGACGAGATCAAGCAGGCGACGGCGCATTATGGCAAGGAAAGCCCGCACGATCCCGTGCATCTCGCGGGCAACGAGAACCCGCAGAACTGCATGGACTGTCACAGCATGCACCATCCTCAGTCTGCAAAGAAGTGCACGGCATGCCACGGCGTGAGCTGGAAGCTGGATGCGAGCTGGGAAAAGTAGGCGGATTCTCGGGACTTTTTGCCGCAGAGGATAGCTAAATAAAAATAGTTATTAAAAAGTATAAATTTCTGTTGACAAGGAAAATCTCCTGTGATATGATAAAGCCACATTAAGGACATATGCAATCGTTCGATACGAGAGCGATTGGTTTACTATCAAAGGAGGATATTCAATGTCACTCATCAACAAGGAAATCAGCGATTTTAAGGTACAGGCATTCCAGAAGAAGGAAGGCGCAGCACAGGGCGAGTTCGTCGAGTACACGAAGGAAAGCCTCAAGGGCAAGTGGAGCGTGTTCTTCTTCTATCCGGCGGACTTCACGTTCGTCTGTCCGACGGAGCTGGCTGACCTTCAGGAGCAGTACGGCGAGTTCAAGAAGATCGGCTGCGAGATCTTCGGTGTTTCCTGTGACACCCACTTCGTCCATAAGGCATGGCATGAGAGCTCCGACCTCGTCAGCAAGCTGACCTACCCGATGCTCGCAGACCCGACGGCGAAGCTCGCACGTGACTTCGAGGTCTACATCGAGGATGCGGGACTTGCTGAGCGCGGCACGTTCATCGTGAACCCCGAGGGCAAGATCGTTTCCTATGAGGTGAGTGCAGGCAACGTCGGCCGCAATGCACAGGAGCTTCTCCGCAAGGTGCAGGCACTCCAGTTCGTCGCTGAGCACGGCGATGAGGTTTGCCCCGCGCGCTGGAAGCCGGGCGAAAAGACGCTGAAGCCGAGCTTCGACCTCGTCGGCAAACTCTAAGAGATAAACGGAGCACTTCGCGAGGCTGCTTGCGAAGTGCTTTTTCCTATGGAAGCGCTGTTTTGGGCGGCTTCCTGTCAAACAAAAGAGGTGCTTTGGTGGATAAAATGTATGATGCCGTCATCGTTGGCGGCGGCCCTGCGGGACTCTCTGCCGCCATCTATCTGGCACGTGCGAAATGCAAGGTGCTCGTTATCGAGAAGGAGAAGGTCGGCGGACAGATCACAATCACCGCTGATGTCGTGAACTATCCCGGCACGGGCAAGGTCAGCGGCTCCGAGCTCGCGGCACAGATGGAGGAGCAGGCGCGCGGCTTCGGCGCGGAATTCGTCACGGCAGAGGTCATCGGTCTGAAACTCGATCAAGACATCAAGGAGCTCGAGACGACGGCGGGCACGGTCGAGGCGCTGAGCGTCATCCTCGCGACGGGAGCAAATCCGCGCAAGGTGGGCTTCTACGGCGAGAAAAAGTTCCAGGGGCGCGGCGTTGCCTACTGCGCGACCTGCGATGCCGAGTTCTTCACGGGCATGGACATCTTCGTCATTGGCGGCGGGCTTGCGGCGGTGGAGGAGAGTATGTTCCTCTCGCGCTACGGCAAGTCCATCACGATCCTCGTGCGCAGCGACAAGTTCCGCGCACCGCAGACGGCGGTGGACGCGCTCGCGAACTATCCGAACATCAAGGTGCGCTTCAACACGGTTGTGGAGCGCGTCGGCGGCGAGACGATGATCTCCTATGCCGATTTCCGCGATGAGACGACGGGCAAGGTCGAGCACTATATGGCAAAGGACGGCGAGACGTTCGGCGTCTTCGTCTTTGCCGGCTATATCCCGAATACGGGGCTGTTCCGTGAGCAGGTTGCGCTGAATGAGCAGGGCTACGTCATCACGAACGAGGAGAAGGAGACGAATATTAAGGGGGTCTTTGCTGCGGGCGATGTCTGCATCAAGACGCTGCGTCAGGTTGTGACGGCGGTCTCCGACGGCGCAGTCTCTGCGGTTGCGGCGGAGCGTCATGCGGCGGCGCTGCACGATCGCCTCAAGTTGCCCGCATTTGCGCGCGCCGAGGTGGATGCAAAGCGCTTTGAGCAGCGCAAGAGCTCCATCGAAAAGGAAGCGGCAGACGGCAACGAGACGAACTTCATCTCTGCCGAGATCCGCGAGCAGCTGGCAGCGGTCTTTGATAAGTTTGAGACTTCGGTCAAGCTTGTCGGACACTACGACGACGGAGATCTCTCGCGCGAGCTGCGCGGCTTTATGGATGAGTTCGCGGGTCTCACGGACAAGGTCAGCTATGAGGAGCGCGAGGCCGGGGACGGGCAGCCCGGCATCGAGGTTCTGAGGGGGGACGGCACGCCGAGCGGCATTACGTTCCACGCCGTGCCGGGCGGACACGAGTTCAACTCGTTCATCCTTGCCCTCTACAATGTGGCAGGTCCAGGTCAGGAGCTGCGGGACGAGACGCGCGCGAAAATTGAGCAGATTTCCGCGCCCGCCGATGTCAAGGTGCTCATGTCCCTCTCCTGTACGATGTGCCCCGATGTGGTCGCCGCTGTGCAGCGCATTGCGGCAGAGCGTGCGGACGTGCGTGCGGACATCTACGACATCCGCTACTTCCCCGAGCTGAAAGAGAAGTACAGTGTGATGAGCGTTCCCTGCATGATTGTGGGGGAAGACCTCTTCTTCGGTAAGAAGAACATAGACGAGGTCGCTGATATTCTGGTCAATCGCGGTTGAGCAAGCTCGCTGTCCGCGCCCCTGAGCAAGGCGCAGATGGGCGGCAGGACTTCTCCCGCAGGTTGATATATTCTGTGTATTTGTTTTAGAAAAGGAGAGCACTATGGAACTCAAGGGATCACAGACCGAGAAGAATCTCTGGGCGGCATTTGCCGGAGAGTCGCAGGCGCACACAAAGTATCTCTACTACGCGTCGCAGGCGAAGAAGGACGGCTACGTCCAGATCTCGAACATCTTCAACGAGACGGCGGTCAACGAGAAGGCGCATGCAAAGATCTGGTTCAAACTCGTGAGCGGCATTGGCGACACGAAGGCGAACCTCGCTGCGGCTGCCGCCGGAGAGAACGAGGAGTGGACGAGCATGTACCCCGAGTTCGCACGCGTTGCGCGCGAGGAGGGCTTTGACAAGATCGCCCGCCTCTTCGATGCCGTCGGCAAGATCGAGAAGGAGCACGATGCGCGCTACAAGCTGCTCTTGCAGAAGGTGGATGAGGGCACGGTGTTCCAGCGCGATGAGAAGATCATCTGGCAGTGCCTCAACTGCGGCTATGTCTGCGAGAGCCCGAAGGCGCCGATGAAGTGCCCCGTCTGTGAGCACCCGCAGTCCTTCTTCCAGCAGGTTGTGCAGAATTATTGAGTCGTTAAAAAGCGACTGTGATAGAAAAATCCTCGCCGAATGGCGGGGATTTTTGTTAGGAGGAGAATTCAGATGCGAGGAAAGTTTGATCTGTCCGCCTATCTCGTGATCGGTCCCGAGAATACGGATGGGCGCCCTGTGGCGCGCGTGATCGCTGAGGCTGTGCAGGCGGGCTTCACCTTTGTTCAGATTCGCGCAAAATACGCGGAGGCGCGTGAGATCATCGAACTCACGCGCGCGGCGGCAGATGTGATTGCGGCACAGGGGAAATCGGACGCTGTGGCACTCGTCATAAATGATCGCCTCGATGCTGTACTCGCGGCGCGGGAGCAGGGGATCAAGGTGGACGGTGTGCATGTGGGGCAGGGGGATATTCCGCCCGATGTCTGCCGCAAATATCTCGGTGCGGATGCAATCGTCGGGCTCTCCGCGCGCACGACCGATCTGCTCGACTATGCGGCGCACTGCGATACCACATGCATCGACTACTTTGGCGCGGGGCCGCTCCATGCGACGCCGACAAAGCCCGAGGCGGGGCGGACGGCGACGGGGGAGATTGTGACGCGCAGCCTCGATGAGCTGAGAGATCTGCATCGCGTTAGCCCCGTGCCCGTGGTCGTGGGCGGCGGCGTCAAGGCGTCCGATCTCCCCGCGCTCAGGGCGACAGGCGTCGAGGGCTTCTTCGTCGTCAGTGCTGTTGCGGAGGCAGCGCATCCCTATGTCGCCGCAGAGGAGATGGTGCGCGTCTGGCGGGAGTAGCAATCTCCTTGTGTTGCTTGTCCCACGCGAACGCTTAGTTACGCAAGCGGTCGGGCACTTATCTGCCTAAATACCTGCGAATTTCTAAACGCGCTACGCTTGAACGGTAGAAATCCGCAGGGGGCAGAACGTGCCCTTGTTTCCGCTTGCTCCACTAGGGTTCGCTTAGGGACATCACAACACATCGTGACAGCAACGGCTGTTTTCTACTCATAGTAGCGCAGCAGACTCTGTGTGCCGTCCGCACCGCCGCCGCGCTCCTCGAGGGTGCGCGCCTCGCGCAGTATTTGTTCCAGTATAGGCAAGGTCATGCCATACTCCTTGGAGGTCTTTGCACCGATCGTCATATCCTTGACGAAGTGTTTTATCATAAATCCGGGGGCAAAGTTCCCATCGAGCGCCATGCGGATCATATTGGACATCTGGAAGCTCGATGCCGCACCGCCAGAGATTGAGGCATAGACCTTCTCAAGATCAAGCCCTGCGGCGCGTGCATAGGCGAATGCTTCGCATGCGCCCGCGAGCGCGCCTGCAACGGCGATCTGGTTCGCTGCCTTCGTCTTCTGCCCTGCGCCTGCCGCACCCTCGTAGACGATGTTCTTACCCATGGCCGCAAAGACGGGCTGCATTGCGTTAAAGTCATCCTCATCACCGCCGACGAGAATGTTGAGCGTGGCATTGCGCGCACCCATGTCGCCGCCGGTGACGGGCGCGTCGAGCGCGTGGATGTCGCGCTTCTTTGCCTCTGCATAGATGCGTTCGGCAAGCGCTGGCGAGGAGGTCGTCATATCAGCGGTATATGCGCCCGCCTTGAGGTTTGCAAGGATGCCGTCCGTGCCGAGGTAGATCTCCTCCACATCCTTCGGATAGCCGACCATCGTGATGACGGCGTCCTGTCCGCGTGCGCATGCGCCAGGGCTGTCGGCATACTTTGCGCCTCGTGCAACGAGGGCGTCCGCCTTCGACTTTGTGCGGTTGTAGACCGTGAGCTCATAGCCTGCATCCATGAGATGACCTGCCATTGCCGCACCCATGATGCCGAGTCCGATGAATCCAATTTTCTTCATTGTGCTTTCCTCCGTTTCGTATCACTTCTCTGCGCTCAGTGTAGCATAAAATCCTGCAAAAAGCAGGATTTTTTTGATGAATTCCGAATTTTATAGGTATAAGAATGATACGCGATACCACGGTATATCAGGAGGGAGGATATCTTATGCGGCTCGAGTTTTTGGGCGCGGCACACGTCGTTACGGGTTCATGCTATCTGCTTCATGTGGGCGATCACAGCTATCTTGTGGACTGCGGCATGTATCAGGGGACGCGCCGTCTGCGTGAGATGAACTATGAGGACTTTCCGTTCAATCCCGCCGAGATCGAGGCAGTCTTTCTGACGCATGCACATATCGATCATTGCGGACGCATTCCGCGCCTCGTGCGCGAGGGCTTCCGTGGGAAAATCTATGCGACGCGCTCCACCTGCGATCTCGTCCGCATCATGCTGCCGGACTCGGCGCATATTCAGGAGAGCGATGCAGAACTGTTCAATCGCAAGAACGCGCGCCGCAGCGAAGCGCCCATCACGCCGCTTTATACACAGGCGGATGCATTTTCTGCGCTCGAGCTGTTCGAACCCGTTGCCTATCGTACGCCGCTGCAGGTAGATAATCTGCAGCTCACATTCCGTGACGCGGGGCACATTCTCGGCTCCGCGATCCTCGAGATCGTAGTGGAGGAGAGCGGGCAGGAGTCAAAGCTTGTCTTCTCAGGCGATCTCGGTCAGCCGAACCAACCCATTCTGCGCGACCCCGAGGCGGTTGCGGGGGCGGATTTCCTGCTTGTCGAGTCCACGTACGGCGATCGCATTCATCGCGACTACGACAAGGAGTCGGCGTTGCTCGAGGTGATCCGCGACACGATGGATCGCGGCGGCAACGTCATCATTCCGTCGTTCGCCGTCGGGCGGACACAGACCCTGCTCTACTATTTCTACAATCTGTGGAAGGCGGGGCGCCTCGACGGGGATATTCCGATCATCATCGACAGTCCGCTCGCGATCCAGGCAACACGTGTATTTCTGAAAAACTATGAGGACTTCGACGACGAGGCAATTGCGTTCTTCGGCGAGCAGGGGACGATTCCCGCGTTCCCGCAGGTGCGCATTGCGGAGACAGCGGCGGAGTCGCGTGCGCTCAACTCAGCTGAGGGTTCGGCAATCATCCTCTCCGCCTCGGGCATGGCAGATGCGGGGCGTGTGCTGCACCATCTGAAGCACAACCTCTGGCGTCCCGAGTCGACCGTGCTCTTCGTCGGCTATCAGGCGGAGGGGAGCCTCGGGCGGCGGCTTGTCGACGGAATCAAGCGCGTGCGCGTCCTCGGTGAGGAGATTGCGGTCAAGGCGCAGATTCAGGTGCTCGAAGGATTCTCTGCGCACGCGGATGCGGAGCAGATCGTCGACTGGATGCGCTCCATCACGGAGCCGCGCCCCGCGAAGGTCTTCCTCGTTCACGGCGAGGGACAGGCGCAGGAGGCACTCAAGGAGCGCATACAGGAGGAGCTCGGGCTCGAGGTCTATGCGCCCTTCCTCGGCGACATTGTGACGATACAGGGGCGGAGCGCTAATCTCATCCCATCGAATATTCCGTCTGTCTCGGTTGAGGCGGAGATGGAGGATGTCATGCGCGACTTCGATGCGGAGTACCGTCAGCTGCGCAAGGCGATCATCCGCACTGTCGTACGTCAGCCGAAGCTCATGGAGCCAATCATTCGCACGATGCAGAAGGCGCGCAATTATTTCAAGAAGCTCGCCGCGCCGTATAATATTTGAGTTGTATTTAGATTCGTTAGTCAAAAATTGGATATTGCAGAACTGTGTGCCTTGCACTTGCATAGTCCTGTGAAATACGTTAAAATAGGGAAGCCTAAAAAGGCTTTCCTATTTAATATGGGTTAATTGGAGAAAATCCGTATGGTTTCATATGGATTCGGATAGGTGGTGTTATTTTGGAATCCCCATTTCGTGTCGGGGTGGATGTCGGTTCAACGACGATTAAGCTGGTTGTGCTCGGGGAGGAGCATGAGATCCTCTACAAGAACTATGCACGGCATTTTTCCGAGATCGGCAAGGCGCTGCAGGAGAATTTGGCGCAGCTGAAGGATGTGGTGGGCGAGGCGAAATTCTCGTTTGCACTCACAGGCTCGGCGGGCATGGGCATCGCACAGCGCATAGGTCTGCCGTTCGTGCAGGAGGTCGTTGCCTGTGCTTCTGCGGTGCGCCGTCTCATTCCGGAGACGACGACGGCGGTTGAGCTCGGCGGCGAGGACGCCAAGATCACGTATTTTGGCGATGCACCTGAGCAGCGTATGAACGGTGTCTGTGCCGGTGGTACGGGCTCGTTCATCGACCACATGGCGTCCCTGCTCTCGACTGACCCCATTGGACTGAATTCACTCGCAGAGAAGGGAAAGCGCGTCTATGCGATCGCCTCCCGCTGCGGCGTCTTTGCCAAGACGGACATTCAGGCACTCATGAACGACGGCGCGGAGAAAGCGGACATCGCACTCTCCGTTTTTCAGGCTGTCGTCAACCAGACCATCGGCAATCTCGCGCAGGGACGCCCGATCGACGGCACGGTCGCCTTCCTCGGTGGTCCCCTGCACTTTCTCCCGGAACTGAAAAAACGCTTTATCGAAACATTGAAGCTCGATGACGAACACGTCGTCGACGTGGATTACGGCAATTATTTCGTCGCGGTTGGCGCGGCGCTCTCCGACGATGCCGGAGTGACCGATATGCGGGAGATGGAGACGTGCATTGCGCGTGCGGAGGAGGCTGCGGCGGCGGAGACGCGCACGGCAGACTTCACACTGTTCAAGGGTACGGAGGACTATGCGGCGTTCAAGGCACGGCATGACCGTGACCGCGTGCGGCGCGGCAGTCTCAGCGATTACTGCGGCCCGATCTGCATCGGTATCGATGCGGGCTCGACGACGACGAAGCTCGTTGCCATCGGCAGGGATAAGGAACTGCTCCACACGTCTTACGGCAGCAATCACGGTTCACCGCTCCAGTCTGTTGTCAACGCACTGCGGGACTTCTACGCTGTCATGCCCGAGGGCGCATACATCGCAGGCGCGATGACGACGGGCTACGGCGAGGCAATCGTCAAGGCGGCGCTCCATGCGGATGGTGGCGAGGTGGAGACCTTTGCCCACCTGCGCGCGGCGCAGGAGTTCTGCCCCAAGGTCAGCTTCGTGCTCGACATCGGCGGGCAGGATATGAAATGCTTCTTCGTCCAAGATGGTAGCGTAGGCAACATCACCCTGAACGAGGCCTGCTCGGCGGGCTGTGGTTCCTTCATCCAGAACTTTGCCGAGGGGCTTCACATGACCCCGGCGGAGTTTGCAGGCAAGGCGGTGGATGCGAAAGCCCCCGTCGATCTCGGCACGCGTTGCACGGTCTTCATGAACTCGAAGGTCAAGCAGGCACAGAAGGAGGGCGCGGAGGTCGCCGATATCTCGGCGGGCATCGCGCTCTCGGTTGTCAAGAACGCGCTGTTCAAGGTTATGCAGCTCAAGGATGTCTCCGCGCTCGGCGACCACATCGTCGTGCAGGGCGGGACGTTTTACAATGATGCTGTCCTGCGCGCACTTGAGAACATCATCGGCAAGGATGTCATTCGTCCCGATATCGCGGGGCTCATGGGCGCATACGGCGCGGCGATCCTTGCACTCGAGGCGGGCACGGAGCGGTCGACGCTGCTCGGCGCAGACGAACTTGGCACATTTGAGACCAAGACCAGCTCCTACCGCTGCGGGAAATGCGGAAACAAATGCCTCATCACGATGCAGCAGTTCCCGAATGGTGAGCGCTACTTCACAGGCAATCGCTGTGAGCGCGGCATTGGCGGTGAGAAGCACGAGGACGATACGCCGAATATCTACAAGTTCAAGTATCGCCGTGTGTTCAAGCACTATAAGTCGCCGGCAGAGCCAAAGCGTGGGCGCATCGGCATCCCGCGCACGCTCAATATGTACGAGGACTTTCCGTTCTGGTTCACGTTCTTTGACAAGCTCGGCTATGGGGTCGTGATCTCGGGCAAATCCTCGCCACAGCTCTTCTACAAGGGCATGGCGACGATTCCGTCGGACTCGCTCTGCTATCCCGCGAAGCTCGCACACGGGCATATTGTCGACCTCGTCGAGAAGGGCGTCGATACGATTTTCTACCCCTGCGAGCCGCACAACATGGACGATAAGCCGGGCTCGTCGGCAAATAATTTCAACTGCCCGATTGTCGCCTCCTATGCGGAGAACATCCGCATCAACATGGATATCCTACGCGAGAAGAACATCCGCTTTATTCAGCCGTTCCTGCCGATCAACGACCGCAAGCGCATGATCGAGCGCCTCGTGGAGGAGTTTGGAAAGCCCGAGGGGATCGGAAAAAAGGAGATTGCGGCTGCGGTTGATGCGGGCTATGCAGAAATCGAGCAGTATCGTCAGGATGTCCGCGACTATGGTCAGCAAATTCTCGACCGCATTGCAAAGACGGGCGAGCATGCAATTCTGCTTGCAGGTCGTCCGTATCACGTCGATCCAGAGATCAATCACGGCATCCCCGAGATGATCCAATCGTATAAACTGCCGATCCTCTCCGAGGATGCGGTCTATCACATCCCCGTGCAGGAGCGGCGCCTGCAGGTCGTCAACCAGTGGAGCTACCACGCGCGCCTCTATCACGCGGCGCAGTTCGTCGCCGAGCACCCGAATGTGACGATGATACAGCTGAGCTCCTTTGGCTGCGGACTCGACGCGCTCACGACGGCGGAGGTGCGCGAGATTCTCGAGTCGCACGAGCGCATCTATACGATGATAAAGCTGGACGAGGTGTCGAACCTCGGCGCGGCGCGCATTCGCCTACGCTCCCTGATTGCCGCGCTCGCGCGCAGGGAGAATCCCGCCTATCACGAGGTGCCCGTCATCGAGCGCCCGCGCTTCACCGAGGACTGTAAGAAGACGCACACGATTCTTGCGCCGCAGATGGCGCCGATTCACTTCGAGCTCTTCCGTACAACGATGCGAAAGCACGGTTATAATGTTGTCATCCCGCCTATGCCGAACAAGGCGTCGATCGATCTGGGGCTGCGCTACGTGCACAACGATATGTGCTACCCCGCAATCGTCGTTATCGGTCAGCTGCTCGCAGCGCTTAAGGCGGGGATGTGCGACGCGGATCACACGAGCATCGCACTCTTTCAGACCTGCGGTGCCTGCCGTGCAACGAACTATCTTGGCGTTCTGCGCAAGGCACTGCGCGATGCGGGCTTCCCGAACGTCGCCGTCTTTGCCGTGCGCGGCCTACCCGAGGAGACGGACAGCTTCGCATTTAACCGGGAGATGATGGTGGATGCCATCAAGGCGGCGGTCTACGGCGACCTGCTCATGAATGTGCGCAACCGTATGATGCCATACGAGCTTGTGAAGGGCGCGACACAGGCAGTATTCGATAAATGGATGACGCGCGCCAAGGAGGAGCTCGAGCACGGCAGCGTGTTCAAGTTCCGCCGCATGGTGAAGGACATCGTGCGCGACTTCGACCACATTCCCATCGATGAACAGATGTGGAAACCAAAGGTCGGCATCGTCGGCGAAATCCTCGTGAAGTACCATCCCGTTGCGAACAACGACATCGAGAAGGTGCTGATGGGGGAGGGGGCAGAGGTCGTTATGCCGGACTTCGTCGACTTCTTCCTCTACTCTGCATACGATCCGATCGCGCAGCACAAATTGCTCGCGGGATCGTACAAGGATCGCCTCTACGGGCGTATGTTCATCAAGGTCATCGAGTTCTTCCGCGCGCCCATGCGCAAGGCTCTCAAGGAGAGCCGTCACTTCCGTCCACCGCAGTCCATCGACCACACGGCGGAGCTCGCGGCTCGCCATGTCAGTCTCGGCAATATGGCGGGGGAGGGCTGGTTCCTCACGGGCGAGATGGTGAAGCTCATCGAGGAGGGCGTGCCGAACGTCGTCTGCCTGCAGCCGTTCGGCTGTCTGCCGAACCACATCACAGGCAAGGGCGTCATGCACGACCTGCGCAAGGCGTACCACGGCGCGAACATCACGGCGATCGACTGCGATGCAGGATCGAGTGAGGTCAACCAGCTGAACCGTCTGAAGCTCATGCTCGCCGTTGCGAAGGAGCGCCGCCCTGCGGGAGTGGGGGCATCCGCACCAGTGGCGGAGATGGCGCAGAGAAACTAAATATTTATTTGGGAGTTATGCTTTCGGGCGTAACTCCTTTTTTGTTACAAAAACATGTTCCGCGAACAAAAAAACGCGAAAAATTTGTTCGTAAGTATTGACCGAACACCCTTTCTGTGTTATTCTATATCCGAACAGAGGTTTTGAGAATATATATACGGATATACGAAGTTTTTACATAGTGGAGGAGTTAAAGATGAAACGCATCGGTCTTGTTCTCAGTGTATTTGCTCTCATCTGGATGGGCGTCTCCGCCCTTCACCTGACGAATCCATATCTGCGCTCGTCTGATTTCATCGAGGTGTCTGTCATGCGCGGCGAGAACGTCTGGTCAATCGCGCGCAAGTATGCGACGAAGGAGACGATGGCAGAGGAGCTCGAGGAGGCCATCATCGAGGTGAACGGCCTTGCGCCGGATGGTTCTGTTGCTGCGGGACGTCGTCTGCAGATTCCCGTGCTGGAACCCGCAGAGCAGTTGCAGGCGATGGCAGAGCACAAATCCCTTGACACAGTCGCCCGTGCGCCTTATAATGACGTTACCGATTAGGGTGGAAACATATAGCCTTGTCCCTATGGGATGGATTTCCTATCCCAAGGGGCGGGGCTTTTTTGTATTAGGAGGTACTGATAAAATCAGTAGATCCTATATTTTGAAGGGAGAGCGTTTATGATAAAGCTGACACTGCCGGATGGCTCCATACGTGAGGCAGAGGCAGGGACAACGCTGCTGGACGTTGTCAAGGGAATGAGCAACTCACTTGCAAAGAAGGCGCTTGCGGCAAGCCTCGACGGCAAGACCGTCGACCTGACGACACCTGTGACGCATGATGCTGCGTTTCAGGTGTTGACCTTTGAGGATGCGGGAGGGCGTCATGCGCTGCGTCATACGGCTTCGCATATCATGGCACAGGCGGTGAAGCGTCTCTATCCCGAAAGCAATGTGCAGCTTGCCATCGGTCCTGCCATCGAGAACGGCTTCTACTATGACTTCGATCTGGATCGCCAGCTGACGGATGCCGACCTGCGCGACATCGAAAAGGAAATGAAGAAGATCGTCAAGGAGAATCTGAAGCTCGAGCGCCGCGAGATTCCGCGCAATGAGGCGATCGAATATTTCCGCGCAAAGGGCGAGAACTACAAGGTCGAGCTGATCGAGGATCTGCCGGAGGACGAGACGATCACCACCTATACGCAGGGCGAGTTCACGGATCTCTGCGCGGGGCCGCACGTCATGTCCACGGGCAAGGTCAAGGCGTTCAAGCTGCAGAGCATCGCCGGGGCATACTGGCGCGGCAGTGAGAAGAACAAGATGCTGCAGCGCATCTATGGAACTGCGTTCGACAAGCAGGAGGATCTGGACGCCTACCTCAACATGCTTGAGGAGGCAGCGAAGCGCGACCACCGCAAGCTCGGCAGGGAACTCGATCTTTTCAGCCTGCACGAGGAGGGACCGGGCTTCCCGTTCTTCCATCCGAACGGCATGCTCCTGCGCAACGCGATTCTCGAGTATTGGCGCGAGGTGCACCGCCGCTACGGTTATCAGGAGATCAGCACTCCTGTCATCCTGAGCCGCAAGCTATGGGAGACGTCGGGGCACTGGTTCCACTACCGTGAGAATATGTATACGACCGAGATCGACGAAGAGGACTATGCAATCAAGCCGATGAACTGCCCCGGCTGCATGCTCGTCTATCGCTCGCAGCTGCACAGCTACCGCGATCTGCCGCTGCGCCTCGCCGAACTCGGGCTCGTACACCGTCACGAGCTGTCGGGAGCCCTGCACGGGCTCTTCCGTGTGCGCAACTTCACGCAGGATGACGCGCATCTCTTCGTTACGCCCGATCAGATCGAGGGCGAGATTCAGCATACGATCGACCTCTTCGACGAGGTCTACCGCACATATGGGCTCTCGTACAAGGCGGAGCTGTCGACGCGTCCCGAGGACTCGATGGGCTCGGATGAGATGTGGGAGCTTGCAACAGACGGTCTGCGCAAGGCACTCGAAAACCGCGGTCTCGACTTTGTCATCAACGAGGGCGACGGCGCGTTCTACGGGCCGAAGATCGACTTCCACCTGCGTGACTCGATTGGACGCACATGGCAGTGTGGTACGATCCAGCTGGACATGAGCCTGCCCGAGAAGTTCGACCTGACCTACATCGGTGAGGACGGGGAGAAGCATCGCCCCGTCATGTTGCACCGCGTCGTCTACGGCTCGATCGAGCGCTTCATCGGCATCCTGATCGAGAACTATGCGGGCGCATTCCCCGTGTGGATGGCGCCCGTACAGGTGCGCATCCTGCCGATCACGGAGCGCCATGCGGCGTATGCCGAGCGTCTGCGCAAGGAAATGTTCGACCTCGGCTTCCGCGTTGAGGTGGATGACCGCAACGAGAAGACGGGCTACAAGATCCGCGAGAGTCAGGTCAAGAAGACCCCGTACACGCTCGTCATCGGCGACCAGGAGCAGGAGAATCATACGGTTGCCCTGCGCAAGTATGGCGAGAAGGACAGCACAGTCATGTCGGTCGAGGACTTCATCACGCTTGTGCAGGAAAAAATTGCGACGCGCGCGCAGGAGTATTGACAAGACACCTGCATTTGTGGTAGTATGACTTTCGTTACAAGCAGAAGCCACCGCTTCTCACCTGCGGACAGAATTGTGCGTCGGGTCGAATGAAAGATATTTCATGAGAGTTTTAGGGTGGCTTCGTGCCGCCCTTTTCTATTGCCGGATGGCGTTCTGCGTGCATCCGAACCAGGAGGTGTTCTTGCCATAAGCAGGGAATCTTTGCGAATCAATGAGGAAATCCATATCCGTGAGGTGCGTGTCACCAGCGCGGAGGGAGAACAGCTTGGCATCATGCTGACGCGTGACGCCCTTCGCATGGCGGAGGAGCAGCATCTCGACCTGGTCGAGGTTGCGCCGAAGGCAAAGCCGCCCGTCTGCCGCATCATGGACTTTGGTAAGTTCCGCTATGAGCAGCAGAAACGCGAGAAAGAAGCGAAGAAGAAGCAGAAGACCATCAGCATCAAAGAGGTCAAGCTTCGTCCGAACATCGACGAGCACGACTTCAACGTCAAGCTGAAGAATGCGCTCCGCTTCGTCGAAGAGGGCAACAAGGTCAAGGTTACGATTATGTTCCGCGGCAGAGAGCTTTCTCATCCGGAACTCGGACGTGCGGTTCTCGACCGCGTTGCCGAGCGGATGACCGAGCTTGTGACCATTGAGCGCGGTGCGAAGCTGGAGGGGAAGAATATGACGATGATCCTGTCCCCGAAGGTGCAGAAGCCCGCGAAGGCGGCCAAACCCGCGAAGGAAGATAAAGGAGGAAATGGCGATGCCGAAGATTAAAACGCGCCGCGCAGCAGCAAAGCGCTTCAGCGTGACAGGGAGCGGAGAGTTCCGCCGCAACAAGGCGTACAAGAGACATATTCTGGAGAAGAAGACGCCGAAGCGCAAGCGCAACCTGCGCAAGGCTGCTCTCGCTGATACGTCGGACTACAAGCGCATCCGCAAGATGCTCCCCTACGCATAATTGGGGCAACGAACAAAATCCCCATGTGGGTAGGAACTAGGAGGAAATGCAATGCCAAGAGTTAAAAGCGGTGTCACAGCACATCGTCGTCATAAGAAGATCCTGAAGCTCGCAAAGGGCTATCGCGGCTCGCGCAGCAAGCAGTTCAAGAAGGCAAATGAGACCGTCATGAAGGCGCTCTACTATGCGCGCCGTGACCGTCGTGCGAAGAAGGGGACGTTCCGCCGTCTCTGGATCGCCCGTATCAACGCGGCTGCCCGCGCCAACGGTATTTCGTACAGCCGCCTGATGGCAGGTCTGACGAATGCCGGCGTCGAGGTCAACCGTAAGATGCTTGCCGACCTCGCCATTGCCGATGCGGCTGCCTTCACGCAGCTCGTCAATGTGGCGAAGGAGAACCAGTAAGAAGAGGATGAGCCTGATGAATGCAACGATTCATCAGGCTCTTTTTTGCGATGAAGAACATACAGATAATTACAAGTGCGGCAAATCCCATCATACGCCTCACATCAGCCGTCGTGCATACGCAGCGCCGCGCGGCAAAAGAGGGACTCTTTACAGTCGAGGGGCTGCGTCTCGCCGAGATGGCGGCGGTATCCGACTGGCAGATTCGTCACGCGCTCGTGACAGAGCGTGGACTCACCGGGGAGCGCATGCGAGCACTTGTGGAGCAGCTGATTAAACGAGGGACGCCCGCCGCGCTTGTCACGGAAAATATCTTTGCAACGCTTGCCGAGACGGATAGTCCGCAGGGTATTCTCCTACTTGTGGAGCGTCGTAAGACACAGAATTTGGCTGATCTGCCGCAGGGCAGAGATGGGGAAGAGCCGCCGCTCTACATCGCGCTTGACCGTGTGCAGGATCCGGGCAACGTCGGGACGATCCTGCGAACGGCGGACGCTGTGGGCGTGACAGGTGTTATCCTCCTGCGCGGCTCGGCAGACATATACAGCGGCAAGGTTGTCCGCGCGACAATGGGATCGCTCTTTCACGTTCCCTTCGTCACGGGAGTGACAGCGGCGGAGCTCGCGGGCTTCGCGCAGAAGGAGGGGCTGCAATTCCTTGTGACCTCGTGCGATGCGGGTGCGGAGACACATTTTTCCGCAGATTTTCGGCGCGGCAGCATTATTGTCTTCGGCAATGAGGCGAACGGTGTATCGGAGGAGATTCTGATTGCCTCGCAGCATATCTACATTCCAATGCGCGGCGCTGCCGAGTCCCTCAATGTATCTACGGCAGTAACTGCCGTTCTATATGAGGCGCTGCGTCAGCGACTTACATAACAGCATATGAAAGGGGCTTGATCTACGTTCAGACCAAGCCCCTTTGTATACATTTTAATTTGACAGCAGAGACAGCAGTCGATCCTTCGAGACGAGCCCGATGCACTCTTCAATCATCTCCCCGTTCTTGAAAAAGAGAAGGGTGGGGAGGGTCATCACGCCATATTTCTCAGCAAGATCCTGCGCGTCGTCCACATTGAGCTTGCAGATCTTGATCTCCGGATGTTCTGTGCCCAGCTCCTCAAGAATAGGCGTGAGCATGCGACAAGGCGTACACCACGTCGCCCAAAAGTCGACGATGACAAGCTGATCTGCCTGCAGCACCTCGGCATCAAATGTTTCACTTGTGAGTTCGATAAAGCTCATTTCCCGCATCTCCTTCGCAATAGATTACAGCGTATTTCGTCCATCATAAACAAAATACATTTCTTTTTCAAGGGCTGCTCAGCAAAAAAGTCCGAAAAACTCTCATTCCCGTGCGAATCCCATGTGGCGGGCTTTTGTTCGGTTGCGCATCAACGAGAAAAGGTATATAATGTCGAGAATAGGGCAATTGTGTCGTGGATGAAGATCGGAATGCGTGAAAAAGAGAGGGAAGGGAATATGAGCGGAAAGAAGAGAATCGCGCTGAGCCCCGTGCTCAAACAGCATAAGTTCATCTTTGATCTGATGAAGAACACGTCCTCTGATTATACCTTTATGATGGATCCAAACGCCGGCACTTTTCTTGCGGCGCCGGCATTTGTTCAGGCGTATGACCTCCCCGCAGAGACTCTGGAGAACATTGCGGAGGTGCTGAGTCCGCTCGTCTATATGCAGGATCGCAAGCCTCTCGCGGCGCTCTTTTCCTCATTGGACGATCTCTCGGACGGGCGCGAGCGCCAGCTCGACTTCCGCATGCGGGATGCAAAGGGCGATTATTCGTGGCTGCGGCTCAAGGGAAAGATCGGCACTTCCGTGGATGGAACGCCGAATCTCTTCGTTGGGACGATCAGCCAGCTCGCACGGCGCAACTCGGCAGACGCCGTTACGGGGCTGCTCAACCGCTACCAGTTCACTGTGGATCTTGGAGCGGCGCTGCGTGAGGCACGAGAGACAGGAGGGGGCGGCGGCCTCCTCGTCATGGGGATCGACAACTTCCGCACGGTCAACGAGGCATTCAACCACGAGATCGGCGATATCATCCTGCGCCAAATCTCGGAGCGTATCCTTCAGAATATCCCGCGCAAGCTCTCCCTCTACCGCCTCGATGGCGATGAGTTCGGGCTCATCTATCCGGGTGCCGATGCGGATATGCTGACAGAGTTCTTCATCCGCGTACAGCGCGAATTCGCCCATCCGCAGGTCTACGATGGGCGTCAGTACATCGTTACCGTCTCGGCGGGCATGGTCTTCTACCCGCAGTCGGCGCGCGATCCGCTCGTCCTGCACAAATACGCACAGGCGGCACTCGATGCGGCAAAATCGGGCGGAAAGAACCGCATCAATGAGTTCTCGAAGGAAGTATACAACCGCTGGCTGCGTTCGCTGACAATACAGGAGCAGATCCTGCAGGACGTGAAGGCGGGCTGCCGCAATTTCGAGCTCTACTTCCAGCCGCAGGTGGCGGGTGACGATCAACACATTGTCGGTGCAGAGACCCTGCTCCGCTGGAAGAATAGCAAGGGTCGCATGGTCGCACCGATGGAGTTCATTCGCATTCTCGAGGAGACGAAGACGATTGTGCCTGTCGGCCGCTGGATCTTCGAGCAGGCGCTGCGCGTCTGCAAGGAGTGGCGTCAGCGCATTCCCGATTTCCACATGAGCGTAAACATGAGCTACGAACAGATCAAGGATCTCTCCTTCCTCGAGTTCGTGGAGGACTGCCTGCGCCGTCACGATATGCCCGCAGATGCCGTCGTCCTCGAGCTCACGGAGAGCAGGATCGTCAGCGATCTGAAGTTCGTCAACGCGCAGTTCGATGCATTCCGCAGACGCGGGATCAAGGTTGCGATGGACGACTTCGGCACGGGCTATTCTTCGCTTTCCTCGCTCAAGAATCTGAACTGCGACATCGTGAAGATCGACCGTGCCTTCGTCATGCGCATCCTCGAGAACCACTTCGATCAGAAGCTCGTCGAGTATACGGTGGATCTCTGCCACAGCATCGGCATGACGACCTGCATCGAGGGCGTGGAGACGCAGGAGGAGTACGACTGCCTCGTAAAGATCTGCAAGACGGACACGATTCAGGGCTACCTCTTCGGGCGCCCCGAGCCGCAGGATGTATTTGAAAAGAAGTTTTTGGGTATGTAATGGCAAGAGTAAAGACGGAGGAAGGGCTGAGCCTCCTCGGGGAGCAGCGCACGGACTACGGTTACGACTATGCGCCCGAGGCGCTTGAGACCTTTCAGAACAAGCATACGGATCACGATTACTGGGTGCGGTTCAACTGCCCCGAGTTCACGACGCTCTGCCCGATCACGGGACAGCCGGACTATGGGACGATCTACATCTCCTATATGCCCGCAGAGCGCATGGTCGAGAGCAAATCGCTGAAGCTCTACCTCGTGAGCTTCCGCAACCACGGGGATTTTCACGAGGATGTGGTGAACGTCATCATGCGTGACCTCATCCGCCTCATGGAGCCGAAATACATCGAGGTGCAGGGGAAATTCCTGCCACGCGGCGGCATCTCGATCGACCCCTACGCGAACTACGGTCTGCCGGGCACGAAGTACGAGGAGCTGGCGTGGGAGCGCCTCTCCATGCACGACCGCGTGCCCGAGCGGGTGGACAACCGCTGATGGCGCGGCAGAAACGAATCGCCCTCATCAACGACATCACGGGATTCGGGCGCTGCTCGGTGACGGTACAGCTGCCGCTGATCTCCGCGATGCGCGTACAGGCATGCCCGCTGCCGACGGCGATTCTCTCGGTGCATACGGGCTTTCCGAATCACTACCTCGACGACTATACGGAGCGCATGCACCCCTACATGGAGAATTGGGCGGCGAATGAGCTCGACTTCGACGCGATCCTGACGGGCTTCCTTGGCTCGGAGGCGCAGATCGACCTTGTGCTTGACTGCATTCGCATGTTCAAGGCAGATGATACGCGGGTGATCGTTGATCCTGTGATGGGGGACAATGGGAAGCTCTACTCCTCCTATACGCCCTCGCTCTGTGAGAAGATGCGCCAGCTGCTCCCCTATGCGGACGTTGTGACGCCGAACCTCACGGAGGCGTGTCAGCTGCTCAGGGCGGACTATCCCTCTGACGGTATTGTGTCGGAGAACGTGCTCGCAGAGATGGCGGCGGCAATCGCGGCGATGGGGCCACGCTCTGTTGTGATTACGGGGCTACATGCGGGCGACTATGTGCGCACCTATCTCTACGAGAATGGCGTCGGTCGCTCCTTCGACAATCCGAAGATTGGGCGTGACCGTTCGGGGGCGGGCGATGCCTTTGCGGCAATCGTTGCAGCGGCGCTCGTGCGCGGCATTCCGCTCGAGGAGGGGGCACGGCGCGCGGCGGAGTTCATCGGACACTGCCTCGACTACGCAGAGCAGCTCGATCTGCCGTGGAACTACGGGCTGCCCTTCGAGGAGTTTATGGGAGAGCTGACGGCACTATAAGCAGGGGCGCCCCTATCGGCTCGTTGCGACGGGGGAAGCTAATATGCTGTAATGCAAAGCCTCCCCCGTACGACATGGGGGAGCGGGACCGCGTGAGCGGTGGTAGGGGCGCTTTGGGCGTCTGGACAAGACAAACAAAAGGCTGCTGCACTGGTCAAAAGACTTCATGCAGCAGCCTATTTCTGTGTATGATAGGAGAATCTTATGATTGTATATGCGACACACGCGGGCGGGCGCTACCTCCCCATCGAGGAGAGTCTGCGCGAGCAGCCGGAGGGAAAGCGCGCCGTCTATGTCAACATCACGAATGACTGCAACTGCGACTGCGTCTTCTGTCTGCGCAGCATGAAGGAGATGGCGCGGGAGTCCTCCCTCTGGATCGAGCAGGATCCGTCTGTGAAGGAGATCATTGCAGAGCTCGACCGTCTGCCGTGGGAATACGTGCGTGAGGTGGTCTGCTGCGGCTTCGGCGAGCCGCTCATTCGTCTGGATACGGTACTCGCCGTTCTGCGTCATGTGAAGGAACACCATCCCGAGGTTGCGACGCGCGTCAATACGAATGGTCTCGGGGAACTTGAGCACGGCTTTGAATTTGCCGAACGCTTTGCGGGGCTGCTCGATACGATCTCCATCAGTCTGAACGCCTCGAATGCAGAGCGCTATCTCTCACTCACGCGCTCGAAATTTGGCATCTCCTCCTATGAGGCAATGCTGACCTTTGCCGAGCACTGCAAGCCCTACGTGCCGAACGTCGTACTCACCGTGGTGGAGAAGGTGGAGAACGAGGAGGAGATTGCGCGCTGTCGTGCGATCTGCGCGGAGCGCGGACTGACCCTGCGTGTGCGTGTGTACGAGGACAGCTGATTACAAAGGCTTTGCCCCATAGAGCGGCGTGCGCTGATCCATCGCTGCAAGGAGGCGCGGAACGGGCAGGATCCGCAGGAGCAGGAGGCATATGACAGCCTCGGGCACGAGGTAGGTCGCATTGAAGACCAGAGAGTAGAGATAGGGGGACGTATCGGGCGGCGCATACGAGCCGAAGAAGACCACGCCCGAGATATAGTGACAGAGGAACCGCGCCGTAAAGGCGAGCGCCGCGCCCAGATAGATGCGCCCCGGCACAGCGGCGGCAATCGCCAGCGCCATATAGGGCAGGGGATAGTCGAAGAGCACTTGCAGGGGATGCACGATAAAGGCGTCCTGCATGAGATTTATCATGCCGTAGACGAACCCCGCCAGACAGCCGATGCCTGCGCCATACCGATAGGTGAGGAAGAGCAGCGGCACCATCGCACCGAGTGTGACACTGCCGCCCTGCGGCATATGGAATATGCGCAGCTGATGGAGCACGATCGTCAGCGCCAGCATGAGCGCGACATTGATGAGCATGCTTGTCGTGAAACGGATGCGGCGCATCTGCAGATAGCCGAAGATGAAGACGAGTACCGCGAGCAGTGTGAAGAGACTGGTCGGCTGCGCCAGCAGCTCTGCCGCGTTCTTGATGAGTGTGTCCATGGATACCTCCTTGGTCGCTGTGTCATGTGTTTGCAATCCACTATAGCATACTATAAAATGCCGCCCTCTTCAATTCCGATGAACCCTTGAATCTACCGCAAAAGATAGATTTTTTCAGATAGATATGGTAAACTGAGCATTGGTATTTTTATCGAAACAACGGAGCAAATGCACAGTAGCACCGCTTTTCGTGTACATACAGGAGGACGATATGGACGATCAGATCAGAGAACTCAAGGAGCGCGCCCGCGCAGCGATTGCGGAGACGGCGAGCAGCCTCGGTGAACTCAATGATATTCGCGTGAAATTCCTTGGCAAAAAGGGCGAGATGACTGCACTCCTGCGCAGCATGAGCGCCCTCGCACAGGAGGAGCGTCCGCGCATCGGCAAGATCGTCAACGAGGCGCGTGCCGAACTCGAGGAGCTGCTTGCGGCGAAGTCCGAGGAACTGGCGAAGCGGGAACTTGCGGACAAGATTGCCGCCGAGCAGATCGACGTGACCCTGCCGGGGCGGACGGCTCCCGTGGGGCATCTGCACCCGCTCACGATCACGCTGAACCGCATCAAGAAGATCTTCCTGCAGATGGGCTTTACCATCGAGGAGGGACCCGAGATTGAGAGCGACTACTTCAACTTCGAGGCGCTGAATCTGCCGAAGGATCACCCCGCGCGCGATATGCAGGACTCGTTCTACATCACGGAGGATATTCTCCTGCGTTCGCAGACCTCGCCCGTACAAGCACGAACGATGCAGAAGAGCGAGCCGAATGCGCCCATCCGCATGATCGCGCCCGGGCGCGTCTACCGTCGCGACTCCTACGATGCGACGCACTCTCCGATGTTTACGCAGGTCGAGGGACTTGTGATCGACAAGGGCATCTCCTTTGCCGACCTCAAGGGGACGCTCGAGCTCTGCCTGCATCAGCTCTTTGATGCCGATGCGAAGGTGCGTTTTCGTCCGAGCTTCTTCCCGTTCACGGAGCCGTCGACCGAGGTGGACATCTCCTGCTCCTCGTGTCATGGCGCGGGCTGCCGCGTCTGCAAGGGGACGGGCTGGCTCGAGATCCTCGGCGCTGGCATGGTGCATCCTAACGTCCTGCGCATGAGCGGCTACGATCCCGCGCAGGTGTCGGGCTTTGCGTTCGGCATGGGGGTCGAGCGCATTGCGATGCTCGCCTACGGCGTGGACGATCTGCGCCTGTTCTACGACAACGACGTGCGTTTCTTACATCAATTCTGAGGAGGCGGGACTATGCAGGTTTCCATCAAATGGCTGAAAGACTATGTGGATATTGACGAGACGGCGGAGGAGATTGCAGACCGCCTGACGATGGCGGGCGTGCCCGTCGAGCGCATTGTGCGCGCGGACGAGGGGCTTGAGAAGATCATCACGGGGCGCATCGAGAAGATCGCGCCGCATCCGGACTCCGACCACCTGCTCGTCTGCCAGTTGAATATCGGCAAGGAGGAGCTGCTCCAGATCGTGACGGGCGCGTCCAATGTGCGCGAGGGGCATATCGTCCCCGTTGCAATGGTCGGTTCCGTGTTGCCCGACGGAAAGAAAATCTCGAAGGGCAAGCTGCGCGGCATTCCGTCAAACGGCATGATGTGCTCGGCGGGCGAGCTCGCGATTGAGACCGAGGGGCTTCCCGACGAGCAGGTGCACGGCATCTACATCCTGCCGGCAGATACGCCTGTGGGCATCCCTGCGGCGCAGGCACTCGGGCTGGACGATGTTGTGCTCGAGTTCGAGCTGACGGCGAACCGTGCGGACTGCTTCAGCGTCATTGGCATCGCGCGTGAGATTGCGGCGCTGACGGGCAAGGAGCTGCGCTTCCCGACGATCGAGGTGAAGGAGTCGGCGCCCGAGAGCGCCGCCAATCTCGTTCACATCGGCACAGAGGCAGAGGATCTCTGCCGCCGATTCTCCGCGCGCGTTCTGTGCGATGTGAAGATTGCGCCCGCGCCGGCGTGGATGGTGGAGCGTCTGCGCGGTGCAGGCATCCGCTCGATCAACAATGTGGTCGACGTGACGAACTTTGTCATGCTCGAACTGGGGCAGCCGCTCCATGCCTATGACTACGACGCTGTCGCAGGACACTGCCTCACGGCACGCCGTGCGCGTGCGGGGGAGAATCTGCACACGCTGGACGATTCGAGCCGTGTCGCCGTTGGGGATGAGCTTGTCATTGCCGACAGCGAAAAGCCCGCAGGGCTTGCGGGCATCATGGGGGGGCTTGAGTCCGAGATCACGGAGGGGACGACCTCGGTCATTCTCGAGGCCGCATCCTTCCACGGCCCGACCATTCGCCGCACGGCACGCCGTATTGGCCTGCACTCCGAGTCCTCGGGCAGATTTGAGCGCGGTGTCGATGAGACGGAGACCGTGCGTGCCGTGACGCGAGCCGCACAGCTGCTCGTCGAGATGGGCGCGTGCACGGTGGCAAAGGGTGTGGTCGATGTCTACCCGAAGCATCGTGTTCCGACGGTACTTGAGTTCAGTGCACGCACGGTAGGGGAGCGTATCGGTGCGAATATCCCCGGCGACTGGATGGCATCCGCGCTCCGCTCGCTCGGCTTCATCGTCGAGGAGAAGGGCGTCGAGGTCTATGATGTCGCTGTGCCATCGTGGCGCGGGGATGTGACGATGATGGAGGACATCACCGAGGAGGTCGCACGCCTCTATGGCTATGACAACATCGCCTCCCGTCTCCCGATGGGCGCTGTCCAGCAGGGGAAGACGAGCGAGCGGCAGGACTTCGTCGATCTCATGCGCGAGACCTTTGCGGCGCTCGGCATGACGGAGGAGCTGTCGTTCAGCTTCACGAGTGAGAAGACCCTCGACAAGCTCGGCGTTCCCGAGGGCAGTGAACTGCGTCAGGCAATCCCCATCATGAACCCGCTTACGGACGAGTATCCGCTCATCCGCACGACGCTGCTCACGAGTGTGCTTGAGAATGCGGCGCGCAATGTCGCGCGCAAGAACATGGATCTGCGGCTCTTTGACATTGCACCCGTATTCTTCCCGAAGGCACTGCCCGTCACGGAGCTTGCAAACGAGAAACTCATGGTCGCGGGGCTGATCACGGGACGGCGGAGCCCGATTGCATGGGATACGGACAACGCACAGGTCGATTTCTACGACATGAAGGGTATCCTTGAGCGATTCCTCACGGCGATCGGCGTGCAGAAATACACCGTGGAGCGCGGCGAACACTTTGCCATGCACCCCGGCAAGACGGCGTTCTTCAAGAAGGGGCGCGACGTGATTGCCGTTCTCGGCGAGATTCATCCAACCGTTGCCGCGAACTTCGGCATTGCGCAGAGCGTCTACGTCTTTGAGATGGAGGTCGACACCCTCCTGCGCTACCGCAAGAAGAAAAATGCGATTGCGTCGCTGCCGAAATACCCCGCATCGACGCGTGATCTTGCGATCCTTGTAGATGCAGACCTATCCACGGTGGAGATCGAGCGCGTCATTGCCAAGAAGGGCGGCAAGTTCTTCCGCGGCGCGACCCTCTTTGATGTCTATATGGGCAAGCAGGTTGGGAGCGGGAAAAAGAGCATGGCATTCCATCTGCATTTCCAGTCCGATGACAAGACCCTGACCGATGAGGAAGTGGATGCTGCATTTGCCGATATACTTGAGGCGGCGCAGAGCCAGCTTCATGCAGAGCTGCGCGCATAAGGGGCGGTGAGAGCCATGACAGAGGAGAAGAAGCAGCCCCAGCGGGTTGTGATCGAGATGTTTGGGCAGACCTATCAGCTCAAGACGGATGACCCCGAACGGCTCAAGCGCCTAGCGGTGGAGAGCGACCGTCGGATCAAGGAGATGTCGAAGAAGGTACGTAGCTTCGATGTGCAGCGCATTGCCGCGCTCACCGTTCTGCAGATGATGGACGAATTCGAGCAGCTGCAGCACGACTACGACGAGCTCGTCCAGCTGCTTGAGGAGAAATAAGCACAAAAATACAGGCTGTGGTGGAAAATTCCATCGCAGCCTGCATTTTTTATCGTATGTTGAAGCTTACATTTGTCGTGACCGAGACTGTTCCGCCGGTCGGATTCGGGTAGCTGCCGACGGCATATGCCGCAGCAACTGCCGCATCGTCGAGCATGCCGTGTCCCGAGGAGGAGGCGACGGAGACGCTCGTGATCGCACCGGAGGCACTGATCGTCGTGACAATCGTCGTCGTACCCTCGAGGCGGCGCTTCATCGCCATGTAGGGGTATTCCTTGTTCGCATTGACTGCCGCCCAGAATCCGTTCGTATCGAAGGGGGCGCTGCCCGTGCCGGAGACATTGCCGTTACCCGAGCCCTGACCCGCGCCTGAGCCCGAGCCAACGCCCTGACCGTCGCCCGTGCCGTCACCGCTGCCCGTTCCGGAGCCTGTGCCGCTCCCGCCGCCGTCGCCGCTGCCCGAGGCAGAGCCTGCGCTCGTGGAGGGCGGGGCAGAGGAATCAGAGGTCGAGGACGATGATGCAGGTGTTGGAAGATCCACTGCATCAGGCGTTGGGACTGCCGTCTCGGTCGGCGTGATGGGCGGTACAGTCTGCTGTACCGTCTCGACGCGCTTTGCGACCTCCTCCGCCTTGAGCGGCTCGGGGAAGAGGCTCTCACTGCTTCCGCCGCCCTCGTGTCCGCTGCCCTGACTGAAATCAGATGCCTGCAGGTCGATCTCATAGACCTGCTGCTCCTTTTCGGCGACAACGACCGCAAGCCCGATGGCGAGAAAGAGGAAGATGACGAGGTGAACAGCAGCAGAGACGATATAGGCTTTCCCCCATGAAAGGTGTTGATCCATATATCTATCCCTTCTGTTCTGCGGCTATCGAGAGTTTTTTCACCCCCGCTCCTTTGAGCATATCCATCACCGCGACAACCTGACCGTGTGCCGTGCGCTTATCCGCCTGCAGCACGACCGCCGCATTCGGGTTCTCCTCCATGTGGCGCTTCATAATTGCCGCCGATTCCGTGATGCTCACGGGATTGTTGTCAATCGTGATATGCCCCTCCTCATCGATCGTCATGATGATCGGCAGCTGTGCGGGAGCAGTCGCAGACTGTGCCTGCGGCAGCTGGACGGCGAGTGCCTTCTGCGCGACCGTCTGCAGGCTGTTCATCATGAAGAAGACGAGCAGGAAGAAGATGATGTCGATCATCGGGATAATCATGAACTCCGGCTTTTTCTTCAGTCGATGATTGCTAAAATTCATTTTGCATCCCAGCTTTCTTTCTTCGCAGTGACAATCGTCGCGCAGAGACGCTCCGTATCCGTCACAATCGTATCGAGCTGATGGCTGAAATAGGTGTAGACACAGAATGCAATGATCGCAACGCACAGACCCGATGCCGTCGCGACAAGAGCCTCACCGACACCGCCTGTGATCGCGGCTGCGCCACCGCCCGCATCGAGCACGCTGAACGTCTGGATCATACCCGTGACCGTGCCGAGCAGACCGAGCAGCGGGGCAATCGTGACAATCGCACTCAGATAGTCGAGATAGCGGCGGAAGTTGATCGACTCCATCGACATACGGTCGGAGAATGCGCCCTTCATCGAGGTCTCCGTGCCCGCATTCTGCATGCCGCTCTCGATGATGCGGGCGATTGCAGAGGGGAACTCCTTGCAGAGTTTGCCGACTGTGTCAAAGTCCTTCTGCATGGCGGCGTGATAGACTCCGTGGAAGAACACACGCGAACCCTTGCGGTTGATGCGGTAGTAGTAGAACCGCTCCACCGCAATCGCAAGCGTGATGAGCGAGAGAATCAGCAGGGGGTACATGACCAGTCCGCCGCTGTGAAAGAGGTGGACTGCGCTCTCAAAACCTGACATAAGCTAAGCTCCTTTGTATAGATTAGAACATCATGCGCATACCGAGGCGGTAGATGCGCCCGCCCATTCCAAGGAACGGGTCGTATTGGTTGAACAGATTTGTGATGCCGGCGTAGAACGTAAGGAAGTGGTGGTAGTCCTTCTCGATCATCAGATTCCACAGACCGTAGTTCTTCTCGCGGGCGACCTTTTCCTGAGTGAAAGAATGCTCCACTGTGTTCTGGAGTGCTGTGCCTGCCTCACCTTCTGTAGGATATACGGTAACCTCGCGGGTATTGCCGTCATGATCCGTTATCGTGTATGTTCTGCTGGTCAGACTTGACGTGTCCGGTCTGACAAAACGACCTGTTGCAACACGATCGCGAATATCGAGGTAGTTCCGTGTATAGTCTCCCCAGAAGGTCGCGCGCCAGCCATTTTTCGGGTCGCTGTATGTCATTGTGAGGTTGAACATATGTCGCCCACGCCCTTCAAGGCGTTTTCCTGTTTGGCGATCACGTGCATCGAGGAAAGTATAGCCTGCTTTGATTGTGAAATCACGCGCAATCTCGTGTGTTACCTCAGCCTCAACACCTTGCGTGATAGCTCTGGCAATGTTCTTGTAGGTAAAAACGTCGTCCATCACAGGGGTACTTGCATACTTTGTATACTCGGTGATGAGGTCATAACGGTCTTGTGGGGTTGCTGAATCAAGTTCATTCAGAAGATCGTTATAATCTCCCCAATATCCGGCTGCGGGATCGAGTGATACAATAGAATTAGACCAGCGCTGCGGTGCACCAGGGCTTCCTGGATTTAGATTCTTCGAGGGTTTTTGTCCATCATAGACGATCTGCATATAGTCTTTGAAGGTATTGCGGAAGAGGGTGATCTTCGCACTTGTCTTCTTGTTGAAGTCCTTTTCAACGGAGACATCCATGTTGAGTGCCTTCTCGGGCTTCAGCTCGGGATTGCCCTCGAACTTCCAACCATTGCGGTATGGGGGGCGAGGATTGAGTGATGGCTCGTACATCTCCCAGTCATGGTAGAGTTCGGCGATGCCTCCTGTACCAAAACTTGTTCCAATATTCGTCTTAAAACGGACATTGTTGCGTGCCTTATACGTTGCACCGATGGAGGGAGAGATGTTCACACCAAAATGACTGTGATTCGTATAGCGCAGAGAGGGGATCACAAGCAGCTTTTTGCCGACCTGCCAGTCATCCATCGCATAGACACCGTAGTGAGTTAATGTGGTATCATAGACCTCACCTGGCACGGGAGATAGCTGATAATATTTGCGCTCGACGTATTTTCCGACCTGACCAGGCACCTTAATTCGCGTTCCCTCTCCGTATTCATCGTGGTAGTCTGCACCAATCGTGACATAGTGCTTGTCATGTGCCATAATGCCGACGGAGCCTTCGATTACGTTATCTATGCGATTAAGGAAGTCAAAATATCCCCAACGCATCAATCTTATGCCGGGAAGAGAACTGACGTAAAAATCTGTATCGGAGTTATACTCCGTGCGGTAGGTACGCAGACGATAATCCATCTTGCTCGTCTGCTTCTTCCAGTCGATGCTGAAGTTGTTGCGCCATGCGTCTTCATAGGCGGTCATTCCAAACATTTTACCGAGTGTGGTGTCCTTCCGCAGATCCTCATTCAGACGATCCGCCGAGAGGGTGATCGTCTCATCCTTGCCGATCGGGAACTCGACGCGCAGACTCATCGGATTGCGGTCGCCGTAGTACTGCATGGAGGTGTGGTCACTGTCATAGAGGTAGGGAGCAGACTTGTTCCATCCATAGGAGAAGTCCATATATACCCCACCGCCGAGGTCGCCCGTGGAGTAGCCGATGCTGTGGTTGTATTGATGCCCCTTCACATCGATCCACGAGCCCTCCGTCGTCAGGCGGACACGCTGCTTGTGCGAGACCTTCGTGATGATGTTGATGACACCGCCGATGGCATCTGCACCGTAGCGTGCCGTGCCCGAGCCGCGGATAATCTCAATGTGATCCACGTCGTCGAGACCAAGGCGGTTCACCTCATCCGTTGCACCGTAGAACTTGCTGAGACCTCCCGCGAGCCTGCGTCCGTCGACGAGGATGAGCGTGTGGCGTGGCTCGGCACCGCGGATGCCGACCGTCTTGCGCCCCATGTTGTCCGTGCCCATCTGGATGTCCTGCTCCGCTGCAAGTGCGTCCGAGAGCGTGCGCGCACCCTTACGGTCAAGATCGGCACGGGAGATGATCGTCTTTGTCTCAGGGGCTTCCTTGAGCATCTCTTTATCGAAGTCCACCTCCACGTGGATATCTTCGGTTGAGACTTTTGAATTGTCACTTCCCGACACGTTGTCTGCCGCATAGACGTGCGGTGCTCCAAAGCAGGCGAGCACAGCAGCGGTCAGAAGTGCATATCGTCCATGACGTAATTTTCCTTTGAATGACATACCTTGAAAATCCTTTCCTGTAGAGATGAAAAAATAATGAATACGATAATCATTATATGAAAAAATATATAGATGTCAAGAGTAACATTTATTATCAGGTAGATTGTCAAAAGTGCTGTTTTGACAATGCGAACTTT
This sequence comes from Selenomonas timonae, assembly GCF_014250475.1. Classification (NCBI taxonomy): domain Bacteria; kingdom Bacillati; phylum Bacillota; class Negativicutes; order Selenomonadales; family Selenomonadaceae; genus Centipeda; species Centipeda timonae. The sequence goes on from NZ_CP060204.1 coordinate 1,534,759, forward strand.
TTTTATTATACTGAATGAGTTAAGAAGTATGCTGTTGTTATTAGGACTCTTTTGTTAATGAAAGGGGGTGAATGCTTGTTATTCGATCGTATCTTACGTTTCTTCATCGTGCTCATCATGGCGATTGTCGGCGGAACTCTGTTTGAGCTTGCGATTCCGACGGTGAGCGGCTACTTCTCTGCGCCGTTCTGGCATGTCGAACTGGGCGTTCTCGGACTCTCGCCAGCAGGGCTCTGCTGCATTCTCTTCGGCACATTCCTCGGCGGCATGATTGGCTACCCGCTCGCGCCGTTCTTCACGGGACGTCTCAGACGTTTCTCCGTGTGGGTGGAGGGGCAGCTTGGCAAGATGCCGACACGCGATGTGATCGCAGGGGCAATCGGACTTTTTATCGGACTCATCATTGCGCGTCTCTTGGGCGACGCGTTTTCTATGATACCGATTGTCGGCGACTACATTCCCATCGTGTTCAGCATTGTGCTCGGCTATCTCGGCGTTCATATCATGGTACGAAAGCAGGAGGAGCTCGCGGCGGTCTTTGACTTCATCCCACGTTTCCTGCGCGATATGTCGCGTGTGCGCGAGGGTCGCATGCCCGCAATGACTGCAGCGCAGCCCGCGCAGGGGGATCGGCAGTACAAGCTGCTCGATACGAGCGTCATCATCGACGGGCGCATTGCGGATATCTGCGAGACGGGCTTTCTCGAGGGGACACTGCTCATTCCGGTTTTTGTGCTCGAGGAACTGCAGCATATTGCGGACTCACCCGACTCCCTCAAGCGCGTGCGCGGACGGCGCGGGCTCGACATCCTGCAAAAGATCCGCAAGGAGTCGCGCATGAAGGTGGAGGTCACAGAGGCGGACTTCGAGGACATCGCAGAGGTTGATTCTAAGCTGCTCCAGCTCGCGCAGGAGGTCGGCGGCAAGATCATCACGAACGATTTCAACCTGAACAAGGTTGCGCAGCTGCGCGGCGTTCCCGTGCTGAACATCAACGCGCTCTCGAATGCGGTGAAGCCGGTCGCCATTCCGGGCGATCTCATGACGGTGCAGATTGTCCGTCCGGGCAAGGAGCACGGGCAGGGGCTTGCCTATCTCGACGACGGCACGATGATCGTTGTGGATGGCGGATTTCACTGTATGAATGAAGTTGTATCCGTAGAGGTGACATCGGCGCTTCAGACGGCGGCGGGTCGCATGATCTTTGCGAAACTGACGCGCTGAATCGAATACAGGAAGGGAATGTTGCATGGTTAGTGTGGTTTTTCCCGCGGCGGGACAGGCGCATCGGATGCAGATTGGGCTGAACAAGGTCTTTTTGACGCTTGCCGGAAAGCCGATGCTCCTGAGAACGCTGCTGACGTTTTCCAAGGTGCCCGAGGTCGGTGAGCTGATCGTTGCGGTCGGCGCTGATGAGGTGGATGCCGTGCGTACGCTGCTCGGCCGCGTGAAGGGGCTTGCTCCGTGGCGCGTGGTGGAGGGAGGCTCGGAACGGCAGTATTCGATCCGCAATGGACTTGCCCTCGTCTCAGAGGAGGCTGATGTCGTGCTCGTCCATGATGCGGCGCGCCCCCTGATTCGTCGCGAGACGATTGAGGAGCTGATCCGCGTTGTGCGCGCGGAGGGGGCGGCGATTGTCGCCGTGCCGGAGAAGAATACGATTAAGATTGCCTCGGAGGACAACGTTGTGGTCTCGACGCCGCCGCGCAGTACACTCTGGCAGGTGCAGACGCCGCAGGGCTTCCGCAAGGAGATTCTGATCGAGGCGAACCGCCGCGCGGATGAGGATGGCTTTCTCGGGACGGACGACGCGAGCCTTGTGGAGCGCATCGGCGTGCCCGTGCATATTGTCAAGGGAGAGTACAGCAATATCAAGGTGACGACGCCCGAGGACATGGTGGTCGCGGAGGCGATCCTGCGTAATGATATGGGCGCGGGAGAACTGATGAAAACCGCCGTACACGAGGCGAAGCGCCTGCTCGGCGGCGTCGTGCGGCGGCGGAAGGGAGATGGAGAATGACGCGGTTTGGCATCGGCTACGATGTTCATAGACTTGTCGAGGGGCGAAAGCTGATCCTCGGTGGTGTGGATGTGCCGTATGAAAAGGGGCTACTCGGGCATTCGGATGCAGATGTGCTGCTTCATGCGATTTCGGACGCGCTTCTCGGTGCGGCTGCGCTCGGGGATATCGGCAAGCATTTTCCGGATACGGATGAACGGTTCAAAGGCGCGGACAGCGGCAAACTCCTCGAAGAGGTCGCGCGGCTCGTGCGCGCCGAGGGCTATGTGATCGGCAATGTGGATGCGTGCGTTGTGGCACAGGCACCGAAGCTCCTGCCGTATATTCCTCAGATGCGTGACAATATCGCGCGTATACTCGGGATCGCGGCGGGGGATGTCAACGTCAAGGCGACGACGGAGGAGCGGCTCGGGTTCACGGGCAGCGGAGAAGGGATGTCTGCCTATGCCATTGCGGGCATAGAGCGTGTATAATATAGGAGGTAGCAACGTGGCAAATCAGCTGAAGGAACTCTTGGGAATCGAGGTTCCCATTCTGCAGGGTGGCATGGCGTGGATCTCGGAGGCGAATCTTGCCTCGGCGGTCTCGAATGCGGGCGGTGCGGGCATCATCTCGACGGGTGGGCGTACGACGGAGTACACGCGAGATGAGATTCGCCGCTGCCGTACGCTGACGGATCGCCCGTTCGGCGTGAACGTCATGCTCATGGCGCCGAACAAGGACGAGATCGTGGACGTGATCTGCGAGGAAAAGCCGGCGTTTGTCACGCTCGGCGCGGGCAATCCCGTCCCGTATTTTGAAAAACTGCATGCGGCGGGTGTGAAGGTCATCCCCGTCGTGCCGAGCGTGAAACTCGCAAAGCGCGTGGAGGAAAAGGGCGCGGACGCCATCGTCGTAGAGGGCATGGAGGCGGGCGGTCACATCGGCGTGCTCTCGACCCTGCCGTTGATGGAGCAGGTCATCCCCGAGGTTTCCCTCCCCGTTGTCATGGCGGGCGGCTTCGGCGACGGGCGCGGACTTGCAGCGGCTCTCCTCATGGGTGCTGCGGGCATCCAGATGGGGACGCGCTTCCTCGTTGCAGAGGAGTGCGTCGCGCATCCGAACATGAAGGCAAAGCTGCTCGAGGCAGTGGACACGGACACGATTGTCACGGGTGTCACAATCGGCGGTGCCGTGCGCGGGGTCAAGAACAAGTTCTCGGAGGAATTTGTTGCGCTCGAGTATTCGGGCAAGGCGACCAAGCAGGAGCTGCTCGACCGTGCAACGGGTACGAACAAGCTCGCAGCCGTAGATGGCGACGTTGTGAACGGCATGGTTCAGGCGGGTGAGACGCTGACCCTCCTGCGCGAGATTGAGCCGGTGCAGACGATCGTGGAGCGCATCGTGCGTGAAGCGCGTGAGACGCTAGCGCAGGCGGCAAAGATTGAGATTTAAGGGGTAACGCAGGGGAATGGGAAACGACGAACTGACACGGATTCATGAACTCGCGAAGCGCGTCACGCTTCTCGAAAAGATGGCGCTGCGTCAGCAGAGTCGTATTGACGAGCTGGTGGAGCGGTTGGAGGAGGCGGAGCGCCGTGCGGGCACGCCGCCGCAGAGGAAGGAGCCGCCCAAGGCGGCTGCCGATGATCCTGCGGAGGCGAATGCCGCTGCGCAGCGCGCTGTCCCGTCCGTGAGCGATCTCCTCGACGAGGAGATGAAGCGCGATCTGTCGCGTGCCTACACGGGGGCGGCTGCCTCGCCGGTCAAACCGCCGGAGCAGCCACCGCAGGGCAAGGCGATGAATGCGATGGAGCGCGCGGCGGGCAGCTATGCGCGGGCGACGGGCGGCAAGGAGTCTACCCCGAGTGACCGCGCACGGCAGAACGAGGCGGCACGCAAAAAAGCCGCCGAGGCGGCTTTGGATGCGATTCCTGTGCACGAGCTGCGTGAGCGGACGCCCGCAGAGCGTGCGGCGGACTACATACGCGATTACAACGCGCTTTACGATGTCGTCGGGACAATGTTTCAGAAGAAAAAGGCGCAGGACGATTTCATCAAGCTCTATGAGGTGCAGGGCATGCGCTGTACGAATATGCAGCTGCGCCTGAGCCGTCCCGAGCTCGAGCCGCGCTTTGTCGCGGTCACGCCGACGCGCGATGCCGACTTCTGGGGCATGCCGCTCGGCAACGGGCTCTTTGCCGTCGTCCCGAATCCCTTCCTCGTCTACGGGGAGGAGATGCACACGGCGGGCGGCATGCGCGAGGCGTTCAACTCGAACTATCGCGCAGGGAACACGTACGGCCGCTTTACGGTCAAGGAGACGGCAACTTTCCAGTTCGGAACGATTGGAAAGGTGTTCAAGAGGGGGCAGGTCGAGGTGACGGTCTGACCACATACACCTTGTATGCGTATGGAAATGTGCGCATACAAGGTGTATTTTTATTTCCAAGCTAGTGTCCCACTGACGATAAAACGATATATGATTCACGCATGAATTGTGTATCGGAAGCAGAAAAACACTGATTTCCTGTATGACCTCGGTGAAGGAAATGTCGATTGATGCGTTGATACGACGCAAAAATGCACGCCAAGGCTTTTCCTTGTTCACACAGAAATTTGGCTGATAGATGTTCATGTGAAATTCCGTTTGTCTGTCCTTGAATGTTTGCATGATTGCTTCTTTTAAGGTATCTCCATTCAGAGAATGTGTTTTACTGATCTGCCAAATATCGTAGAAATCTTTGTATCGGCTGTTTTGTTCGCCTAGCGATATAATTGCCTCATACTTTTCGGCAATGACGGTTTCTATGGCGTAGCCCCATAGCTTGGGGGCGTCCATTGAGAGCAAAGAGGGATATGATATCTCTTTGGGAGCCGGGAGGGGAGTATCCGAGAATCCTATGTCAAGCTGCAAATAAATTTCTGCCCTCCCTAGAAATGCCTTGAATTTTACACGTATGCCATGATATTCGTCCTCTTCCGAAATATGCATTACATCATCAAGACACGGCGGCTGAAAACGAAGTGCATCGTCTGTTTCGATCTGACAAATGTCGGTGATGGTCTTACAGATCTGCTCGGTAGAACTGCTGATATGTTTTGCTAAAACGTCAATATCTTTTGTCACCCGTGACGAAAACTCGAAAATTGTATAGAGCAAAGCACCGCCCTTCAAAATAAAATGTTCTCGATATGCGGAGATGGAGAGTCGATAGAGAAATCTCTCGATGCCGTACCGTATCAATAGTTCGTTATAGTTTTTATTTTTTTCACGTCCCAGGTTCTTGAGCTTGTCTTTTACACTTTGCTCATTCATGCGATATACACCTCCGTATAACGATGGATATATTTATAGACGCGAAGCTGGCGAGAGTAATGGAGTAGCTTGTCCAGTTGACGATTTTTCTTGTTGTGCATATAGTTTTTGAATATATCGAGTGCTGCATCCAGTCCAACGCGGGGCAGATACCGAAACATATCGCAGACCACACGTTCACGATTGTAGATACGAAGGGGATAATTTTCTTCAGAAATGATTTCAATGCCAAGATCTATTATTTTTTCATTGGCAAAGAAAAATTCGATTTGTGGGTAGCTTGGAAGGGGGAGACGGCGGGATTTGTTGCTGGGAAGCGTTAATTGAATGGAAGAGGGAATTATATTTGTCAGGTCGTAATAGCTGGCTGCTGTAAACATGCTGATGACTGCCTGTGGGAACAGATCTTGTGCAAGAATCATATCATTATCCGGCAGATCGATGTGAGCGTATTGATATACGCCCTTTTGAATTCGTATCAGCTGATTCTTTTTTAATAGCTGGCGGAATTCAAACTCTGTCATATGGTGTAGCAGATCTTTTTTTCGCCATGTAATGCTATCTGTGAGATTTTTTTCTGAAGGAATCATAAAGTTCACCCCTTATCTGTTTTCTATATCCATTATACACGAAATCCAGTCATGCACATATAAATTTTTATATGTGCATGACTGGATTTTTACTGAATTATGTATTTACTTGTCGCCCCGCACCTGCGCCGTCGATGGCGACGGCGACGCCGGTCTCGGTGAAGGTTTTCATCTCGTTTACGACGTGGAGGGCGGCGCGTACAATCTCTATGCCGAGGATGCCCGCGATGCCTGCGGTCAGCTCCGTGTCGATCATGAGCATATCTGGGAGGATGTGCAGGATGTAGGGACGTAGGGCGGCGTTCTCATCAGCGGCTGTGCGTGCTGCGCGATCCGTCCGTGCGTCTCCGGGCAGGATGAGGCTTGCGCCTGCCGCCGCTCCATGCAGAGCACCAGTGAGCGCCGCCGAAACAGCGGTGCTTTCCTCCCGTTCATATGCACCGAGGATGAGGATGGGATAGGTGCGGGCGAGGGCATATGCTGTTTCGTATGCGGTGCGTGTGTCCTTTATGACCTGTGAGACGGTGAAAATATGGACGGGGATGGATGCCGACGCCGTGAGTGTGTTGAGAATGTATGCCAGATCGGCGGGCAGTTCCCTGTCTGTGATGAGGAGGAGGGCTGCCTTTGTGTCTATGGGCGGGCGCTCCGTGCCGAGGATGCCTGCAAGCTGCACGGCGATCCGCTCGAGATAGCCGAGGCTGTGGATGGGCTTTGCGAGGTTGTCGAGGCGGTATTGACAGGCATCCATGGAGGCGTGCTGGGGGGGAGAGACTGGCAGGAGCGCCCCTTCCACCGCTGCGCGATTCCCCTCCCCCGTGTCGCACGGGGGAGGCATTGCATTATGCGAGGGTGCATCCACCGCTTCCCATATTTTCAGCATCCGTTCCAGCAGTCGCAGCGCAATCGAGGAGCCTGCCGCCTCGCTGAGGCGGATGTCGAGGCGGAGGATGGGCGTGAGTCCGAGGCGGCGGAGTGCGTGGGGATGGGAGTGCTCCGTCAGGGAGGCATGCGAGGCGAGCAGATAATGTGCACAGTCGGGGGCGAGGGCGTGGGCGATGAGCGCAGCAGATGTCGTATTCGCTCCGTCGAGGATGACGAGCATGTGCCGCGCGGCAGCGCCGAGGATAATACCCGCGATGCAGCCGAGTTCAAAGCCGCCGACCTTCGCGAGGACATCCAGTCCGTCATGCGGATCGGGACGATTGACACTGAGTGCGCGGCGGACAATCTCAATCTTGTGCGCGAGGCGCGCGTCCGAGATATTCGCACCCCGTCCCGTGACCTCCTCAGGTGTTAGTCCAAGGAATGCCGCAACGATGGCGGCGCTCGAAGTGGTATTCGATATGCCCATCTCGCCGGGGAGGATGCAGCGATCGCCGCGATCTGCGCAGTCGTTTGCGAGTACGATGCCCGTCTCAATGGCTGCAATCGCCTGTGCGCGCGTCATGGCAGAGCCCTTCGTCATATTCGCCGTGCCGCGTGCAATACTGTGTTGCAAGAGTCCCGGAATATCATCATAAGCGGCATTTACACCGAGATCGGCAACGACGAGGCGCGCCCCCGCATAGTTTGCGGCTGCATTCGCTGCGCCGCCGCGTGCAATGAGATAGTTGCACATCATATTCAGCGTGGTTTCGGGCGGATAGGCACTGACGCTCTCGGCGGCAACGCCGTGGTCGGCGCAGGAGATAATGACGCTCGTCTGCGGCGGTGCGGGATGGCGCTCGCCCGTGATGTTCATATAGCGAAGGAGGATGGAGCGCAGATGTCCGAAATCTGTGCTTGTCTGTGCGGACAGCGCAGCGTCGACTGCCGAGGAAAGCTCCGTGTCGGGGACATGGATTGCCACTACCGTTTGTTCAAGAAGATTCATGCGCGCGCCTTTTCCTTTTCCATGCGTTTCAGCGAGAGCCCAATGCGCCCGCGTGCCTCGTCGATGCTGATGATCATGACATCGAGCGAGTCGCCGACGGACAGGACATCGAGCGGATGGCGCACGCGGCGGTGGCTCATCTCGGAGATGTGGAGGAGTCCCGCCTGTTTCAGTCCGATGTCGATGAATGCGCCAAAGTCCGTGATATTGCGGACTGTTCCCTTGAGGACCGTGCCGACGGCAAGGTCGGAGAGCTTCACGATGTTCTGGCGCGTGAGTGGTGCGGGCAGATCCTCGCGCGGGTCACGCCCGGGGCGCGCGATTGCCTTGAGAATGTCCGTGACGGTCGGTACCCCCGCGCCGAGCTTCTTTGCGAGCGGCGCTGCACTCATCTGCGCGGTCTTGAGTGCGAGGGCAGGGAGCTTTGCGCGGTCGCGCAGATCGTCCTCGTCCGCGCCGAGCTCCACGAGGATGGAGCGCGCAAGCTCGTACGACTCGGGGTGGATGGCGGTGCTGTCGAGCGGTGTCTCGCCGTCGTAGATGCGTAGGAAGCCCGCGCATTGGGTAAACGCTGCATCGCCGAGGCGCGCGACCTTGTGGAGTGCCTTGCGGCTCGCAAAGCGTCCGTGTTCGTTGCGATAGGCGACGATGTTCTTTGCAATCGCTGCATTGATGCCCGCAATGCGGTTCAGCAGGGCGGGCGATGCCGTGTTGAGATCGACGCCGACATGGTTTACGGCGTCCTCGACCGTTGCGTCGAGTGTTTCACGCAGCTGTTTCTGGCTGACATCGTGCTGATACTGACCGACGCCGATCGCCTGCGGATCGATCTTCACGAGTTCGGCGAGCGGATCCTGCACGCGGCGTGCGATCGAGACGGCGCCGCGAATCGTGACATCGTAGTCGGGCAGCTCGTCCTTCGCGAGCTGTGAGGCAGAGTAGACGGACGCACCCGCCTCGTTTGTGATGAGATAGTGTACGTCTTTGAGGTCGTTGTCGCGGATCAGCGCGGCGACGAATTGCTCCGTCTCATAGGACGCCGTACCGTTGCCAATCGAGATGAGCGTGACATGGTGTGCCTTGATGAGTTTCAGGAGGCTTGTCGCCGCAGATTTGCGCTCGCCGTCGCTCTTCGTGACCTGAATTACACCGCTTGCGAGGACGTTGCCGGTCGCATCGACCAGTGCCACCTTGCAGCCCGTGCGGTAGCCGGGGTCAAGCCCGAGCACCGTATGCCCTGCAAGCGGGGGCTGCAGGAGAAGCTGACGGAGGTTGTGCCCGAATATGGAAATCGCCTTCTCTTCTGCCGCTTCGGTCAGCTGCGTGCGCAGTTCGCGCTCTAGTGCAGGGACGAGCAGGCGCTTGTAGCCGTCCTCAACCGCCGCGCGCAGTTCCCCCTCGAAAATGGAGGGGCGTGCATAGAGGCGCTTGTAGATCCAATCGACATTTGCCTCATGATCGACGGCGATGCGTACGGAGAGACATCCCTTCTTCTCGCCGCGATTGACGGCAAGGATGCGATGGGAGGGCAGGGTGCGGACGGGCTCACTGTAGCCGTCGTACATCTGAAATACCTGCGCCTCCTCGGCGTCAGCGTCAAGTGTCGTTTCAAGGACAGCATTCTTCCAGAATTTCTCACGCATCAGGCGGCGCAGCTCCGCCTCGTCCATGATGGTCTCAGCGAGGATGTCGCGCGCGCCCGCAAGTGCATCGGCGGCACTCGGTACATCCTTCTCTGCATCCACGTAAGGGGCGGCTGCATCTTCGGGCGTGCCGCTTGTTTCCTTCTGCAGCAGCATGGTGTTTGCAAGCCCCTCGAGTCCTCGTTCACGTGCGACAGAGGCACGCGTGCGTTTCTTCTGCTTGTAGGGGCGATAGAGATCCTCGAGGATCTGGAGCTTCTCGGCAGCTTCGATGGCTGCGCGCAGCTCGTCCGTCAGCTTGCCCTGTTCCTCAATCCGTGCAAGTATTTCCTCCTGTCGCTTGACGAGGCTGCGCAGATATGTGAGGCGCGCCTCCACCTGACGCAGCATCTCGTCCTCAAGGGAGCCGGTCGCCTCCTTGCGGTAGCGTGCAATAAAGGGAATCGTATTGCCGTCATCGAGGAGGGTGATGACAGATTCGACCTGCTGCGGACGGATGGAGAGCTCGCCCGCGATCGCGGCGGGAATATCGGAAATACGCATGGAATCAAACCTTTCTTTCTGTTAATGTCCTTCATTATAGCATGATTTTCGAGTCGTGCATAAAGAAAGGAAACAATTCTTGCAGAAGGAATATGACGGGACTATTGACAGGAGTTTTCGGATAGAGTATTATAATACATAAATAATAATGATTTTAGTTTTAGTAAAAGAGTAAAGTAGGAATAATTATGCGAGAACAGATGATGCTGACATTGAATGAGGTCACGGATATTCTGCGGCAGAACAAGAAAAAGGTGACGCCGCAGCGCCTTGCCGTCTATGCGGCTCTTGCTGCGACGGAGGAGCATCCGACGGCGGAAGCTCTCTATAAGGAGCTGCGTCCGAACTATCCGACGATGAGTCTTGCCACGGTCTACAAGTCACTTGATGCGTTCTGTGAGATCGGCATCGTGCGTGAGCTGAACGTGGGCGAGGAGGCATTTCGCTATGACGCAGATATCTCCGCGCATCCGCATGTGCGTTGCATTGCGTGCGACAAGGTTGCGGACGTGCCCATTGCATCGCTCCCGTCTCTCGACAAGAATGTTGCGTCTGTGACGGGGTATCGCATTGTCTCGCAGCAGATGTATTTCTTCGGCTACTGCCCGCAGTGCCAAGAGGCCAATGCGGTAAAAAATTAAATTCGATCTGATTGAACATATCGCACAAAAAAGTGACATGCACCGCGCGTTCGGTACATGTCACTTTTCATGTGTTCTGTTATCCGCGGTTTCTCCGTGCGAGTATGCGGATGACCTTCGCGCCCGTGCTCTTGATCTTGCGGATGGGCGCGACGCGTGTCGTGGTCTTGGGACGAATCTCTCCGGGAGAGCGGAAATCGCCGCGTCGCAGGTGCGTCGTCTTGGTTTTCTCGGGTTGGAACACCCTGCGCATCGTACGTGCAATCGGGTCGAGTGCGGCGTCCTCCGTGCAGAGGTAGATATCGAGTGAGACGTGGCGGAGTTCGGGATGGACATGCAGCGCGAGATGCCCGTCGGGCAGAAGTGCCATCAGGGAGAGGTGACCGCTCTCCTGCACGTCGCTGATGATCTGCAGGGGGACGAGATCAAGGGTTCTGAGTGCTTCGGAGACCTTGGCGCGCAGCGCCTCTTCACTCGTATATTTTTCACCTTTGCAATTATAAAAATCCACTGTCAGCAATCTTGATTGAATGTCCATTCGATTCAGTCTCCTTTACAGTGCTCAGTCTTAGTTTCATTATAGAGGAAAGAGACGCCGCCGTCAAGGAATATAGTCATATCGTCCTAAACAGAATAAAAAGAATCCAGAAGAGAATTACATGCTGTTGTTTTCGCTATAAAATCTCATGGAAAAATAAACGCGCTTATGCTATACTGATTCTGCACATTTCAAGGACTGTGCATATGGAATTATAGAACGTATACATCTCAGGTGATGGAAGGAGACTCCACTTACAATGTTTGGTCTTTTTGGCGGACACGATATGGGGATTGACCTCGGTACGGCGAATACACTGGTGCATGTGAAGGGGCGTGGCATTGTCCTGCGCGAGCCGTCCGTTGTTGCAATAAAGAGTGATTCGGGCGATGTGCTCGCGGTGGGTGAGGAAGCCAAGCAGATGATCGGGCGCACGCCCGGCAATATCGTTGCGATTCGTCCGATGAAGGACGGCGTTATTGCGGATTTTGATGTGACGCAGGCGATGCTGAAATACTTCATCCGCAAGGCAATGCGCTCGAAGTCGTTTGTACGTCCGCGCGTCGTGGTCGGCGTTCCGTCGGGTGTGACGGAGGTCGAAAAGCGTGCGGTTATCGATGCGGCACAGCAGGCAGGTGCGCGTGAGGCATATCTGATCGAAGAGCCGATGGCGGCTGCGATCGGTGCGGGGCTTCCAGTGGAGGAGGCGACGGGCAGCATGGTCGTCGACATTGGCGGCGGCACGACGGAGATTGCCGTCATCTCGCTCGGCGGCATCGTAACGAGCAGGTCCATCCGCATCGGCGGCGATGAGATGGACTCTGCCATCGTGCAGTACATCAAGCGTATGTATAACCTCATGATCGGTGAGCGCACGGCGGAGGAAATCAAGATCACGGTCGGAACGGCGATTGTGACGCCGGATACGGATCGTACAATGGACATCCGCGGCCGTGACCTCGTAAGCGGTCTGCCGAAGACGCTGACGATCCATGCGAAGGAAATTCGCGAGGCGCTGAACGAGCCGATCTACAAGATCATCGACGCCGTGAAGGGCACACTCGAGAAGACACCGCCGGAACTCGCGGCGGATGTTATGGATCACGGCATTATGATGACGGGCGGCGGCGCGCTTCTCATGAATCTGGACAAGCTCCTCTCTCATGAGACAGGCATGCCTGTGCTCGTGTCCGAGGATGCACTCTCCTGTGTTGGTGAGGGGACAGGGCGTACGCTTGAGAACATCGGGCTCCTCAAGAGTGTCGTTATGTCCTCGAAGAAATTGAAGCAATGATTGACCGAATCGGACGGGCAAGGCAGTCGGGACGCAAGATCTGGGCGCTGCTATTCGTTCTGCTCGCTCTTTTCTGTGTCATTTTCTTTGCTGCGCGCGGCCGCTTTCAGGCAACTGCATCGACGAGCACGGTAGGAACTGTGCTTGCCCCATTTGAGATGGTCTTCTCCTATGTGGGGCAGCAGGTTCGACATGTTACATCGGATCTGTGGGAGATCGCTACGGTACATGAGCAGAATAAGATGCTCAAGAATGAGATCGAGCAGCTGCGTCAGCAGAATACGATGGCGGAGGAATACGCGGCAGAGAATGCACGCCTGCGTGAGCTCCTCTCGTACAAGCAGTCGGCGCAGCAGTTTGATCTTCTTGCTGCGCGCGTGATCGGGCGGGACGCTGTGCTCTGGACGAGCACGATCGTCGTGGATCGCGGCTCGAAGGACGGCGTGCGTGAAAACATGCCCGTCGTGACGGGCAAGGGGCTCGTGGGGCGTGTGACGGAAGTCGCTCCGCTCTCGTCCAAGGTACAGCTGATCCTCGATGTGCGCTCCTCGGTTGGGACACTCATTCAGCGTACAGAGTCCCGTGTGACGGGCATTGTCACGGGGACGATGGACAATCCCTATATGCCGCAGATGGTGAATATTCCGCGCAATGCGGATGTGCAGGACGGCGATACCGTCATTACATCCGGTTTCGGCGGCATCTATCCCAAAGGGATTCCCGTGGGGCAGATCGTTTCGCAGCACAGCGATGATACGGGGCTTCTCAAGGTCGCGCTCATCGAGACTGCGGTGGACTTCCAGCGCCTCGAAGATGTGGCGATCATCACGGCATCGCGCGAAGCACCTCCGGCGCCGATTCAGCCAGCTCCGCTCAGTCCGGGAGCGGCTGCGGCGGCACAGATCTCTGCATCGCAGGCAAAGGCGGCGGCACAGTGAAGAGATATAGATTTTTTATCGTATTCTTTATCGCTCTCTTTGTGCTTCAGTTCTCCTTTCTTCCGCTCATCGCCGTGTACGGCGTCGTTCCCGACCTGCTCCTTCTGGCGACAGTTTCCTACGCCTTTTTGCGCGGCAGTGTGTGGGGTGGATTCGTCGGCTTTGCATTGGGGCTGGTGGAGGATCTCAGTGTCGGCTCATTCTTTGGGCTGCATGCATTCACACTGACGCTGATCGGACTCTTTTTCGGACGGTTCTCTGACCGCGTGTTCAAGGAGCAGTTCTTCCTGCCGATTACGGCATCACTCGCGGCGACCTTTGCGAAATATGTGATTTCGGCGCTGATTGTGTATCTGCTTGGCTATCATTTCAATCCATTCCTGCATATAGGACGTGTGCTCTTCATACTGCTCCTCTTCCAGCTGATCTTTGCGTATCCAATCCACTGGACGACGTTCCATCTGGACAAGCGTATACGCGATCGGGAGAGTTAAGATAATCTCGGAGTGTAGTTGTGAACGAAAATGAAGATTTCAGCGGGCGCCTGCAGTTCCTCAGCCTGATGATTGTCCTCATCATTGCGGTGCTCATCGGGCGGGCGGGCTACCTGCAAGTCTATGACGGTGAACTTTACGCGCGTCTTGCCGAGGGCAACCGCATCCGCATCATACCCGCGGAGGCGGCGCGCGGGACGTTCTATGACCGCAACGGAGAACTGCTCGTGACGAATCGTCCCGGCTTTGCGGTGTCGCTGCTCCCTCTGACGGAGCCGATTTCGCCCGAGGTGATCGCGCGTGTGTCAAAGCTCATCAATGTACCCGTGGAGGAGATTCAGAAGAAAATCGACGCACATATTGGCTTCGATCCCATTCGCATCAAAACTGACGTGCTGCCCGATATTGTGACGATCATCGAGGAGCAGAAGGATGACTATCCAGGCGTTGTGATCGAGGTGCTGCCGATTCGTGACTATATTTACGGGGAATATGCGGCACATGTCTTCGGCTATGTGAGCGAGATCAACGAGGAGGAGCTTGAGCGCCGCAAGGACGAGGGCTATAAGTCCGGCTATATCATTGGCAAGTTTGGTCTCGAGCGCGTCTATGACAAGGAAGTGCGCGGTATCAACGGCGGTGATCAGGTCGAGGTGGATGTATCGGGACGCCCCGTGCAGCTCCTCGGTCGGCAGTCACCCGTGCCGGGCAACGATCTCGTCCTGACGATCGATAAGCATATCCAGGAGGCGGCGGAGCAGGCGGTGGACGCACAGCTTGCCATTGTGCACGCCAATGCAGCGGCCGCTGTTGTCATGAATCCGCAGACGGGTGAGGTGCTGGCGATGGTCAGCCGACCCGCGTTCAATCCAAATCTCTTTGCAGGCGGCATCTCAACGCAGAACTGGAATGTGCTGAACAACAACCCCTATCATCCAATGGACAACAAGGCGATCACGGGCGAGTATCCGCCCGGCTCGACGTTCAAGATTGTGACGGGAACGGCGGCACTCGCTGAGCATAAGGTGACGCCGCAGGAGAAGATCTTCGATGCGGGGCATCACTGGATCATTCCGAAGACGAACGCAGGCGGCGAGGCGCTTGGCTGGATCAATTTCCAAGAGGCAATGGCGCATTCGGACAATGTCTACTTCTATGAGATGGGCAATCGTCTTGGTGTCGACACCATCGAGCGCTATGCACGGATGTTCGGGTTGGGCGCGCGGACGGGCATCGATCTGCCGTATGAGGCGGAGGGGCTTGCCCCGAACCGCAAGTACAAGGCGGATAATTACGAAGATGGCGAATGGTATCTCTCTGAGACGTTCGATGCGGCAATCGGGCAGGGGTTCAACCTCGTGACCCCCTTGCAGGCTGCGATGGTCATGGGGGAGATTGCGGCGAACGGCAAGCGCTTTCAGCCGCACCTCGTCCAGCGTATTGTCGATGTGAACGGGAACACGGTGCGCGAGTTTCAGCCGAAGCTCCTCTCGGAGCTGGAGGTGAATCCGTCCGTGATCCGCAATGTGCAGGAGGGGCTGCATGACGTGACGAAGATCGGTACGGCGGCGGGCGTATTCGCCGGATTTCCGATCGACATTGCGGGCAAGACGGGCACGGCAGAGAACTCACAGGGGCGCGACCACGGCTGGTTTGTGGCGTACGGTCCCTATGTGAATGCGAACATTGTCGTGGCGGTCATTGTGGAGCAAGGTGGCTTCGGTTCGATGTCGGCTGTACCGATCGGGCGTAGGATCATGGAGGCCGCCTTTGGGTTGGATCGCGCGCCGCAGAATGCAGGGAAAAAGTGAGGGAGTCAAATGGGCGAGGATAAGATCAAGATCAAAGGGGAAAATGGCGGACTCATACTCGGCTTCCCGGAGGATATGCCCTTTTCGGAGATTATGGAGGAGCTCGACAGGAAACTGGAGTCGGGCGCGGGGTTCTTCCTGCGCGGCACCCTTGTACGCATTCCGCGCGATCGCTTTGCGAAAGAGGAGCTGGCAGAGATGCAGAAGCTCTTTCGGACGCACGGGCTGGTCTGCCGTCTGGCAAAGCCCGAGCCTGCCACACCGATTGCCCCCGCCCCTAAAGCCGCAAAGCCTGCGGAGAAAAAAGAGCAGGAAACGGTTCCAGAGCCGCAGGAGCTGCAGCGCATGCTCGTCATTGACAAGACACTGCGCGGCGGACAGGCGGTGGAGACGGAGGGCTCTGTCATTGTCTTCGGCAATGTCAACCCCGGCGCGCAGATCACGGCGGGCGGCAGTGTGGACATTCGCGGCACCTGCCGCGGAGTTGTGCATGCGGGCGCAGCGGGGGACTCGACCGCATTTATTATTGCAGATCATCTGATGCCGACGCAGATTCGCATTGCGAACTATGTCGCGCGTTCGCCGGATGAGCCGGAGGATTCCGGCAAGGCGGAGCGCGCCTATGTGAAGGATGGTCAGATTGTCATTGAGCCAATAGAGAGGTAGGTTCGAAATATGAGTGAAATCTATGTGGTGACATCGGGCAAAGGAGGCGTTGGAAAGACAACGACGACGGCGAACTTGGGCGTTGGATTTGCCATGCGCGGCAAGAGCGTTGTCCTCATCGATACCGATACGGGGCTGCGCAATCTCGATCTTCTGCTGGGACTCGAGAATCGCATTATGTACGATCTGGTCGATGTTACCTCGGGGCGCGTGCCATACAAGAAGGCGCTCGTTCGTCACAAGAAATACGACTCGCTCTTCCTCCTGCCGACCTCTCAGGTCAAGGATAAGAGCGCAGTCAATCCCGAGGAACTCGCCGCGCTCTGTGAGGAGCTGCGCCGTTCCTATGATGTCATTATCATTGACTGCCCGGCGGGCATTGAGCAGGGATTCAAGACGGCAATCGCGGCTGCCGACACGGCGATCGTCGTGACGATGCCCGAGATCTCGGCTGTGCGCGATGCGGACAAGATCATCGGCGAACTTGGACGCGCGGACAAGGAGGACATTCGCCTCGTCGTCAACCGCATCCGCCCGAAGATGATCGAAAAGGGCGATATGCTCGATATGGACGATATCGATGAGATCCTCTCTGTCACATGCGTCGGTCAAATTCCGGACGATGAGATGGTTGTGACGAGCACGAACCGCGGTGAGCCGTGCGTGACGATGCCGGACTCCCCCGCAGGGCAGGCGTATCTCGATGTGGTTGGTCGCCTCTCTGGCGAGGAGATCCCGTTCCGTGAGCTTGCGAAGGAAAGTCTCTGGGAGACGATCAAGGGCAAGCTCTTTGGGAAAAAGTAAGGGGGGGTTGGCGTGATTGAGGCACTGAAAAGGCTTCTCGGGAAGAAGGAAAGTTCCGGCGAGGTTGCGCGCCGCCGTCTCCAGCTTGTCATCATCAATGATCGGGCGAATGTCTCGCCGGAGATCATGGATAATATGCGCGCGGAGATCATCCAGGTGATCTCGAAGTATATGTATATCGACACGCGGGAGATGGAGTTCGCGCTCGAGAACGAGAACGATACGATGGCGCTCGTCGTCAACATCCCTGTGGTGAGTGTTCAGCACGGCGGCAGTGATCTATCAAGGCGCAGGCGATGATACTCTCAAAGCGCCTCCTGCGCCGCACGGATTTGACACTGATCGCAGCAGCGGCGGCAATCGTCATTATGAGCCTCGTCATCATCGGCAGTGCGACCCATGTCAATACGCCGAGTGAGGAGCGCTACTGGTTCGTTCAGCGGCAGGGCATATCTATTCTCATCGACATTGCCCTCGCGGCATTTCTGATGAATTTTGACTACAAGATATTGCAGCGCTACGGCAATCACTTCTACGTGTTCAATTTGATTCTCCTGATTCTCGTTATGCTGATCGGGCAGTCGGCGCTTGGCGCACAGCGATGGATCGCACTCGGTCCCATCAGCATACAGCCATCGGAGTTCTCAAAGCTCATCATGATCATTGCGCTCGCCGCAATGATGGAAAAGCGCGGGAAGATACAGTCACTCAGTGACCTTGCCCCTGTTGCCGGCTATGTGCTCGTGCCCTTCCTGCTCGTCCTAAAGCAGCCCGACCTTGGAACGTCGCTCGTCTTTCTTGCGATTTTCTTTGGCATGGTGTTTGTCGCAGGGATTCGCCTGCGCATCCTCTTCGGCATCTTCGGGCTCGGACTTGCGGCTATGCCTGTGCTCTGGCACTTTCTGAAGGACTATCAGAAGATGCGTATCATGGTCTTCATGGATCCGAATGTCGATCCGCTCGGCGCGGGCTATCACATCATCCAGTCGAAGATTGCAATTGGTTCGGGGCTGCTCTTCGGCAAGGGGCTGTTTGGCGGGACGCAGAGTCAGCTGAACTTCCTGCCGGAGAACCATACGGACTTTATCTTCTCCGTTGTGGGGGAGGAACTCGGCTTTGTCGGCTGTGCGGTTCTGCTCCTGCTCTATCTCATCGTCCTTTGGCGCGGCATCAAGATCGCGCAGGATGCGAGTGATACGTTCGGCAGGCTGCTCGCGGTCGGCATCACCTCAATGATTGCGTTCCATGTGCTCGTCAACGTCGGTATGACGATGGGAATTATGCCTGTCACGGGCATTCCGCTGCCGCTCATGAGCTACGGCGTGAGCTCGCTCACGACGAATATCATGGCAATCGCCATTCTGCTGAACATTCAGTTGCGGCGGCAAAAACTCTTGTTTTAGAGAAGAATTCTGTGAGGCTGTTCGCCTTCGCGCGGCAGTCTCTTTTCTTTTTTGTGTGTTTATATGTGGGGGAATAAGAAACAATGGTGCAGCTCGATCACAGTATCCTGCAGTCGGTACTGAAACCTGCGCGCTATACGGGTGGCGAATGGAATGCCGTGCGAAAGGACTGGGACAGTGTGCAGTGCAGATTTGCGCTCGCGCTGCCCGATGTCTACGAGGTCGGCATGAGCAATCTCGGGCTTGCCATTCTCTATGAGATTCTGAACCGCCGTGTGGACATTGCGGCGGAGCGCGTCTATGCGCCGTGGATCGACATGGAGGAGAAGATGCGTGAGCGGGGCATCCCGCTCTTTTCGCTTGAAAGCCGCCGCCCCATCAGGGCGTTTGACTTTCTCGGATTCTCCCTCCAATACGAGATGATCTACTCTAATGTCCTCAATATGCTCGATCTTGCGGACATTCCGCTCTATGCAGACGAGCGCGGCGAGAATATGCCCTTTATCGTGGGCGGCGGACCCTGTGTCTACAACGTCGAGCCGATTGCTGACTTCTTTGACTTCTTCGTCATCGGGGAAGGGGAGGAGGTCGTGCCGGAGATCTGCGATGCCTTTATTGCATGGGAAAGAGAGGGGCGTGTGGGCGGACGGCGCGGCTTCCTCACCCGTCTTCTCGGGATCGATGGCATCTATGTGCCCTCGTTCTATGAGCCGGTCTATGATGATGCGGGGAATTTCCGCGCACTGCGCGCGCTGCATTCCAATGCGCGCCCCGTGATCTATAAGCGTGTCGTGCGGGATATGAACGGCGTTATGTCGGTCGAGCATCCGATTGTGCCCTATATGGACATCGTGCACAACCGCATGATGATGGAGCTCTTTCGCGGCTGCTCACGCGGCTGCCGCTTCTGTCAGGCGGGCATTGCCTACCGACCTGCGCGCGAGCGCACGGAGGAGCGTCTGCGTGGGATGGCGGAGGGGCTGATCGCCTCGACGGGCTACGATGAGATGAGTCTCACCTCGCTCTCCTCGGCGGACTATTCCTGCCTCGGGCGGCTTGTGGACGATCTGATGACGGACTATGCGGGGGAAAAGCTCAGCTTTTCTCTGCCATCACTGCGCATCGACAGCTTTTCGATTGACCTCGCACATCGTATGCAGCAGGTGCGGAAATCGGGGCTGACCTTTGCGCCTGAGGCAGGGACGCAGCGCATGCGCGATGTCATCAACAAGGGCGTGACGGAGGAGAATCTGCTGACGGCGTGCGGCGCGGCGTTCCGTCATGGGTGGAAGCAGGTGAAGCTCTACTTCATGATGGGGCTGCCGACGGAGACGGATGAGGACATCATCGGCATTGCACGACTTGCGAAAAAGGTGGTCGATCTCTATACGGAGATCCGCGGGCGTCGTGGCTGCAAGGTGACGGTCTCTGTCTCCTGCTTCGTGCCAAAGCCCTATACGCCGTTCCAGTGGTTCGGACAGCTGCCGATTGAGGAGTTTCAACGGCGGCAGCAGCTCCTCAAGGAGCACATCACCGATCGCTCGATTACGTTCCACTACCACGATGCGCGTCTCTCCGTGATCGAGGGGGTCTTTGCACGCGGCGACCGCCGTCTTGCGCCTGCGCTCTATGAAGCGTGGAAGAACGGTGCAAAGTTTGACGGTTGGTCGGATCTCTTTGACGACAGCCGCTACTTCGCCGCGTTTGAGAAGTGCGGCATTGACTGGGAATATTTCAGCCGCCGCACGCGTACGATTGGTGAGCCGCTGCCGTGGGCACATACATCGCCCGGTGTGCTCGAACGATTCCTGAAGTCCGAGTGGCAGAAGGCACTCGCGGCCTCGCTTACGGAGGACTGCCGCCGCACGCACTGTACGGGCTGCGGCATCTGCCCGACGCTCGGCGTGGACGTGATCGACTATGCGGGCACGGAGACAGAGTACACGGCCGCGCCTGCGGAGGTGCCGCCACGCGCGGCTGAGATGGACGCAGAGCATGCGCCCGCAGAGCGCCGCATCTTTGTCTATCGCGGACTGATTACGAAGGGGGAGGAGCTGCGCTATGTCTCCCATCTCGACTATGCAAATCTCTTTGTCCGCGCGTGCAAGCGTGCGCATCTGCCGATGGCATATTCGGAGGGCTTCAATCCGCATATGAAGGTGGCATTTGCCTCCGCGCTTTCTCTGGGCGCGGCGAGCGATGCAGAGTATGTGGACTTCGAGATGACGGAGTCGCTCGCACCGAGCGAGGTCATGAGGCGTCTCGGTGCGCATTTGCCGCGCGGGGCACAGATTGTTCGTCTGCGTCTGCTCGAGGGCAAGCATCGGGCGTTGATGGCGGATGTGGATGAGGCGCGCTATCGGATCTCCGTGCCTTATGCGGGGGACAGTGCGTCGATACGGGCAAGCGTTGAGCGATACAATGCGGCGGAGAGCGCCGTATGGGAGCGCAGTACACCGAAGAAGAGCCGCATGATCGAGACGAAGGCGTATGTAAAAACGCCCGTCTCCTTTCAACTGGAAAACGGACGTCTTGTCTTTTGGATGAATCTGGTTGTCACCCCGCAGGGCAGCGTGAAGCCCATCGAGATTTTGAGCGTCATGGTGCGTGACTTCGATCTGCCTGTCGACCCGAACGAGGCGTATGTGACGCGAACGGGGCTGTTTGCAGATGGCGCAGCACTGATGGATCGTTGATTTTATCTGGACATTTCTACCTCGCTGGGACGGAAGATCAGCGGCTGCATCTTTGCGTCCTCAGCGGTGCGCGCGTCGATCAGTCCCTGCGCTTCCATCGTGTCGAGGACGATGGCCTGCCGTTTCTTCGCTGCGATGAAGTTCGTGAAGGGGGAGAGCTCGGAGGGCGCGTTCGGAACGCCCGCGAGCATGGATGCCTCGGGAAGGTCAAGCGCAGCGGGGGACTTCCCGTAGTAGCCCTCCGAGGCGGCATTGACCCCGTAAAATCCCGCGCCGTAGTATACGACATTCAGATACATCTCGAGGATTTCGTCCTTGGAGTAGGAGAGCTCAATGTCGAGTGCAAGCAGGAGCTCCTGCGCCTTGCGCGTAAAGGTCTGCTCGTTCGCGAGGAAGAGATTCTTGACGAGCTGCTGCGTGATCGTACTCGCGCCTTCCTCGATGCGTCCGTGCTGGATGTTGACGAGCGCCGCGCGTCCCATGCCCGTGAGGTCGAAGCCCATATGATCGTAGAAGCGGCGATCCTCGATGGCGACGATGGCACTCTTCAGCTCTGGCGAAATACGTCCGATGGGCACATAGTCCGCACGGTCAAGGCGCGCCTCAATGGCACGGCGGATGAAGAGAATGCGCGCAATCTGCTCGGCGGCATCCGGCTCATGCATCTCATGCAGCTGATTCGCAGGCAACTGCCGCTCCGCTGTTGGCAGCATATCGCCGACCTCCTGCCATACCTGCGGGATGAAGAGAAATGTCCCCAGCGAGACGAGCAGGAGGCAGACGAGTCCACTCAAGAAAAAACGCCCAAATCTGAGGGGCGTTTTTTTGCGTGTTCGTTTGCGCGCCGTCGTCTTGCGCCGCTTTCGCTTTGGCGGCAATTCGTTGATTGTATCGTTCATAGATTGCTCCATTTGCTGTCATGTTCAAAATATGTTGCGCGCATCCGATCACGCATCTCCACAAGATTGGACGGGAGAAGTCGGATGTTGTAGCCAATGAAGACGGGAGAGGTGGCAAAGCGCGGCATGATCTTGATAAAGATCTCGTCCCCCTCGTTGTAGAAGAAGATATTGTAGCTTGTGAGAGGGCGGCGGAAGGCGTTCATGAAGAAATCGACGGCGATCTGTATATAGTCCGCAATCGTCCTGACTGACCCTGCATCGGCGGGCACGATGTTCAGCTCCCAGAAGCCGACGCGCGGTGCAGTGGAGAGGTTCAACGTGACGCCGTCCTGCTCTGCCACGGTCAGCCCTTCAAACTCAGCGCGTCGAAATGCAAGCTCCTGACGAAATGAGGGGAAGCCGACGAGCTGCATATGCGGATGACGGATTGTGCCACCCGAATACGGCCCGTAGTTCTTGAAGAAGAGCACAGTCTCGTACTTTCCACTTGCGCGCATCTGTGCCCAATGATCCATGCCGAACGCAATGAGGCGGTGCATATGGTCGCGCGTATAGCTCGGCATATCCGCGTTGCAGTCATGCCCCTCGATGAGGACAAACTGATCTGCCTCCTCGATGACATTGTATTTGTTTTTGAGCAGGATGATGTCGCCATCCGCCGCGATGATGTCCGTGAGCTTGTCCGTCTCGCAGAACGGGCACGCGACGTCGCTGTGGATGATGTTCTCGGGCTTCTGCCGTCCGATCTCCGTATTGAAATGGGCGAGGTTGATGTCCATAGATACTCCCAGCTTCTGTAATCATTTTCACCCTATTATATCGCTTCTCAGTGCATTCGTAAAATATTTTATCGCAGCTCTCTATTCGTTGCTCTATTCTGCTATAATGGGGAGCATTATGAGATAGAAGGGGAGCAGCTATGAGGATTGATCTTGTGACGCTCTTTCCCGAGATGTTTGCGGGCGTATTTGGCACGAGCATCATCGGGCGGGCGGCGGAGCGCGGCATATTGGACGTGCACTATACGAATTTCCGCGACTACTCGACGGACAAACATCGTCATGTGGACGATACCCCGTGCGGCGGGGGGGCGGGCATGGTGCTGAAACCCGAGCCGCTCTATGCCGCCGTGCGCGACATTCGGGAACAGACCGCTGCCTATGAAAGGCGGCGCTGCACGATCATCTTTGACCCTGCGGGGGATGTCTTCACGCAGAAGACAGCAAAGGAACTTGCCTCGTTCGATCAGCTTATCCTCATCTGTGGGCACTATGAGGGCTTCGATCACCGCGTCTACGATCTCGCCGACCGTCTCATCTCCGTTGGGGACTTCGTGCTGACGGGTGGGGAGATCCCTGCGATGCTCGTGGTCGATGCAACGGCGCGCATGCTGCCGGGCGTGCTCGGCGACGATACGTCTGCACCGACGGATTCGTTTTTTGATGTGCTGCTCGGCTATCCGCAGTACACGCGTCCGCGCGAATTCGAGGGAAAGTCCGTCCCCGATGTCCTGCTCTCCGGCAATCATGCGGAGATTGCACGCTGGCGGCGTGAGCAGTCGCTCCTCGCAACGCTGCGTCATCGTCCCGAACTTCTGCCGTTGGCAAAACTGACGAGCGATGACTTGAAATTTCTCGCGAGACAGAATGAAATTCTGTGAAAAACTCTTTTTGCGTGAATCTTGAGGAAATGGTATAATGCAAAGGAATGATTGTTATGCCATTTCTTTCTGCCCGATAGGGGGACACTACTGTGACGCAGTTTGATAAGCGAAATTTGTCGATGATGATGGATTTCTACGAGATGACAATGTCCTACGGATATTTTCATCAATGCCACGGCGATGTGCGCGTTGCATTCGACCTCTTCTTCCGCTCTGTTCCGGACAAGGGCGGCTATGCTGTGTTCGCCGGACTTGAGCACGTTATTGAGTTTGTGGAAAACCTCTCGTTCTCGGAGGCGGACATCGACTATTTCCGTGCACAGAATCTGTTTTCGGAGGAGTTCTTGTCGTTCCTGCGCGACTTCCGCTTCCGTGGGGACATCTATGCCGTCCCCGAGGGGACGATCATCTATCCCGACGAGCCACTGATGACGATTGTTGCGCCCATCATTGACGCGCAGCTGATCGAGACGGCGATTCTCGCACAGATCAATCATCAGTCCCTGATTGCAACGAAGGCTTCGCGCATCGTGCGTGCGGCAGAGGGGCGCAAGGTGTCGGACTTCGGCGCGCGGCGTGCGCACAACATGGACGCTGCGACCTACGGCGCACGCGCGGCATACATCGGCGGTGTCGATATGACGGCAACGGTGTCGGCGGGGCAGCAGTTCGGCATTCCCATCTCGGGAACGATGGCGCACAGCTGGGTCATGTTCTTCGAGGATGAGTTCACGGCGTTCAAAAAATATGCGGAGCTCTATCCGCAGGCGACCGTGCTCCTCGTCGATACCTACGATGTCATTCATTCGGGGATTCCGAACGCCATTCGTACGGCGCATGAGGTGCTTGCACCGCGGGGGCACCGCCTTGCGGGGGTGCGTATCGACTCGGGCGATCTGGCGTATCTCTCGAAGCGCGTTCGCACGATGCTGGATGATGCAGGGCTGGCGGACTGCAAAATTATCCTGTCGAACAGCCTCGATGAGTTTACGATTTCCTCACTCCTTCTCCAAGGAGCGCAGGTGGACAGCTTCGGTGTGGGCGAGCGTCTGATTACGGCGAAGTCCGACCCCGTCTTTGGTGCGGTCTACAAGCTCGTCGCTGTGGAGGATGCGGGCATCTTTTCGCCGCGCATCAAGATGTCAGAGAACGTGGAAAAGCTGACGAATCCAGGACTCAAGGATCTCTACCGTATCTACGACAGGCACGGCAAGGCGGTCGCAGATATGCTCGCCGTACAGGGAGAGGAGGTCGATCTCACGAAGCCGTTCCGCTATGTCGACCCACGCAAGCCGTGGAAGAACCGCTTCTTTGAGGGGGTCGCGGCGGTGAATCTGCGCCGTCCCTATATGCGTGCGGGCAAGCGCGTGGAGCAGCTGCCGACACTGGAAGAGGTTCGCCGCTATGTGCAAAAGCAGCTGACGGAGGAGATCTGGCCGGAGGAGCAGCGTTTTGAGAATCCGCATCGGCACTATCTCGATATGACGCCGATGTACTATGAGCTGAAGATGGGGCTGCTCGACGATATGCGCGGAAAGCACAGTTAGGATATATATGATTACAGGAAAGACAAGACTGCTCGCCGTCATCGGCGCACCCATCGCCCACAGCCTCTCACCGATCATACAGAATGCAGCCCTGCACGCCGCAGGGCTTGACTATGTCTATGCGGCTCTTCCCGTGCGTGCGGATGCCCTCGCGTCAGCGGTGCGTGGCCTCTATGATGCGGGGATTGCAGGATTTAACGTGACGATCCCGTTCAAGACGGCGATCATCCCGCTGATGGATGCGCTGAGCGAGGACGCGCGGCGCATTCAGGCGGTGAATACCGTAGTGGTTGAGGACGGCAGGTTGGTCGGGCACAATACGGATGTTGCGGGATTCCTTGCGGGATTTGCGGAGCGGGGGATTGCGCTCACAGGAAAAAATGCCGTATTGATTGGCGCGGGCGGCGCAGCGCGGGCGGCACTGTGGGGGCTTCTGCGCAGCGGCGTTTCCTCTGTCGCAATCGGTGTCCGCAGCGTGGAAAAGGGCGCGGCACTTGCAGCAGACTTTGCGACAGACGGCGATGTGCGGGCGGTATCCTTTGATGATGCCGCATGGATTGCTGCGTGCAGCGATGCCGATATTGTGGTGCAGACAACGCCGCTGGGCATGACACCACACACGGAGGAGATGCCGCCTGTGGATGCGGCAATGATAAAGCCCTCTGCGGTCGTCTACGATCTGATCTATACGCCCGCTGAGACGCGCTTTCTGCGCGAGGCACGGGCGCGGGGATGTGAAACGATCAACGGCGAGACAATGCTTGTCGCGCAGGGAGCCGAGGCGTTTTCGCTCTGGACAGGTGTGCGTCCCGATATGGAACTGATGAAACGGACGCTGCGCGAGGAACTTGCACGGAACACCTTGCGGTACTGATACCGATGGCATTTGAGGAACTGGAGGACCGAGTGAAGCCGTATGGCAATTAAGGTAAAACGAGCAGGCGTGCGGCGTGCGCAGTGCAGCTGCAGTATGCCCGCTGTCTGGTGGGCGCTCTCGTACGCGCGGGGAGCACTGGTTATCTTTCACAGTCCACGCTCCTGTGCACATGTGGTGCGTGAAAAGGATGTCGGCAGCTTTCACCGTCTGGTCGGTGCGGGCACGTATGCACCGCCGTCGCCCGTACCGCTCCTCACAAGCGGCATCGGTGAGGGCGACGCGGTGTTCGGTGCGGCGGAGCGTCTGCGTGCGTGCGTCCGCTATGCGGCGGAGAAGTATCATCCGCATGCTGTCTTTATCGGCGGCTCCTGCGTGAGCGGCATCATCGGAGACGATACGCGGGCAGTGGCGGAAGAGATGGAGGAGGAACTCGATCTGCCTGTTGTGGCAGTCCCCACGAGCGGCTTTTTGGACAATGAATCCTTTGACGGCTATCTCTCGGTTGCGCGTGTGCTGACCGACCGCTTTATGCAGCCGCCCGCGCGTGTGCGGCAGGGGACGGTGGCGTTTCTCGGGGACTATGGCGGCTTCTACAGCTCCTATGTGCAGGAGCTGAAGCGGCTGATCGCGGGGATCGGACTGCAGCTTACGGTACAGTTTCCCACCTATACGCCGCTGGATGAGATACAGGCGGTATCGGAGGCGGAGCTACTCATTGTGCTCGGCAGTTCGATGTCGGACGAGAAGCAGGAGATGCTCGTCGCGTTCGCAGAGGAGCTGCATACGCGCTTCGGTACGCCGTACTTTGCCGAGGCGTTTGCGGGCGGTGCGGAGGAGACGGCGCATTGGCTGCGCTGCATCGGTGCACAATGCGGGCGTACGTCGGAGGCGGAGGAGGTGATCCAACGCGAGGAGGCGGCGTTCGAGTGCGTTCTCGTGCGTGCGCGGAAGATGCTTGACGGGCGGCGCACGGTGCTGGTCGTTGGGCGCGAGCTGCACTGGCTGCAGCCAGAGATCCTCCTGCGCCTGATCGAAAAGGCGGGCGTATGTCTCGCCGGGATCATCTTGCTCGCACTCTTTACCGAGGAACAGCGTACCACAGTAGAGGAAGGGCTGCGTCAGTGCACGGATGTACCGATCCTTGCGGTGGAGGATTCCGCGAGTGAGGAACTGCTGCGGGCGGTGGATTTCGTATTTACCACGCATGAACTCGTGGACGTAGGGCTACGGCAGATCCTGCTCGGCAAGCTGCCCACGGTCGGCTGGGCGATGGAACGGCAGCTCATCGAGGATATGGAGCACGTACTCTATCGGCATACGGACAGAGGAGGGCTGATCTATGGATGAGGGGGTTCTCTCCTTCGACGATATGTCCGTGTGGATGGAGAGCTGTGCGCTGACAGGTGCGGCGGCGTTCTTCGCGGGGCTGCGCGGCTGTGCCGTGATCGTCAACGGCCCGCTGTGGTGCTATCTCTTTACGCAGCGGCACATCGAGCAGAGCCAGAGCGACATCTCGCACCGCATGAAGTGCACACAGCTCGACAACGATGCAATTGTGTTCGGTGCGGAGGAGTATCTGCGCGAAGCCCTACAGCCGCATATCGACCATCCGCCCGCGCTGCTCGCCGTCATTAGCGGCAGTTCGGCAAGTCTGATCGGCGATGATGTCGGTGCGATTGCACGCGCGGCGGGGGTGACCTGCCCCGTGGTCGCTATTGACAGCGGCGGGCTGGTCGGCAGCTTTGCGGATGGATGGGCGCGTGCCTCCTGCGCGACACTCGATGTGTTGCTCAGAGAGACACGGGGAGAGGTGCGGCGCGGGGTCAACCTCATCGGCATGACCTCGTCCTACTACAACGGTGAGGAGGATGTACGGGAGCTTGTACGCCTGTTGACGGGGGCGGGCTATGAGGTGCGCCACGTATTCGGTTGCGACATGCCACCCGAGAGCATTGGCGATCTCTCACAGGCGGAGCTCAATATCGTTGTGCATGATGAGCTCGGGCTTGCAGCGGCAAAGCACATCGAACAGCACTGCGGCACGCCGTATATCGCACCGCTTCCCCCGTACGGCCGCGCGGGGACGAAGCGGTGGCTTGCGGCGATCTTTTCCGCACTGCCGCCCGTATGCGGCGAGGATGCCATGGAGGAGATTGCGGCGGCGGAGCGCAGGGACTTCCTGCGGATCAACGATCTCAAGAATACGTGGGGAGAGTTGCTCTTTGATACCGCGCTCATCCGTGCGCCGCGCTCGTCGGCGTGGGGGCTTGCCGAGGCACTGCGGACGGAGTGGGCGGATGTGCGTCACCTCGCGGTTGCAGCGCAGCTGCGCGAGGACGCTGCTGCCACACAGATCGCGGACGAGCAGCTCGAGGAGACGGATACGGCGCGGGCGCAGGGAGTGCTCGCGGCGATGGAGCGTGGTCTGCTCATGGGGAGCAGCAGCGAGTCCGTGCTTGCCGACCCGCGCAGGATGCTCTACGTCCCCGTCTCTTATCCTGTCGTGGATCGGCTCCACATCTCGGATCAGCCGTTTATGGGACTGCGCGGCGCACGGCACATCGAGGACATGCTCTGGAACGGGAGCGTCCTCAGGCGGGAACTGTCTGTCCGAGCAGGTATACATGGATAAGATGGCCGCTCTATGAAAAATCGGGGCTGCTGCACATTTCTTTCGTGCAGCAGCCCCGTTTCTCATTGATGAGCTTGTGGTGGGAGGGGGACACAGGTGCGTGTCTCGGGGATGTGTTCATACCCGACAATCTTCGCGGTGACCCCATACAGTTTTGTGAGCCGTTCCTCTGTGATTGTATCGTTTGTCTGTCCCACGAAAAACACGCCGTCCCGCCCCATGATGGCAGTCTGATCTGCACAGTAAAAGGCATGACTTGGTGCATGTGTCGTCATCATAACCGTGATCCCCG
Source organism: Selenomonas timonae (assembly GCF_014250475.1). NCBI lineage: Bacteria > Bacillati > Bacillota > Negativicutes > Selenomonadales > Selenomonadaceae > Centipeda > Centipeda timonae. Next base: position 1,563,927 of record NZ_CP060204.1, read on the forward strand.
CCGCACTGAGTGTACGGATGCGGTTCATCACGAGCACCTGATTGCCGAAATCGAGGCTCGCCGTGGGCTCGTCCATGCAGAGGAGCTGCGGCTGCTGTACAATCGCACATGCCAAGAGGACAAGCTGCCGCTCTCCGCCGCTGATCTTTGTATAGGGAAGCACTGATAAATTCAGCCGTGCCATCTTGACGCATCTTTTTTGCCCGCACTGTGTCGGCAAATCCTCCACATAGCTTTGGCTATGCGTCCGGTTTGCCTCCTTGTTCGGACGAAAAATCTACGCCAATCTGACGGACTTCATTTTATCAGCGATTCCTTAATTCCGGATTCCTCGGGATAGAGACGCGCCGCAAGCCATGAGAGCCCCATAAATCGATTGACGGAGGGGGGGCGCCCCATCCAATCGTATGGCTTCGATGGCACGCGCAGAACGCGCTGTGACTGCACCGCACGCAGTTCACGCCATGGGAGGGCGGCGAAGTCTACTTCTGTTTCGGCTGCGAGCACGAGAACCTCGGGATTCCATGCGAGAATCTGCTCCATCGATACCTGACTCATCGAGCCTTCGGCTGGTGCTGTTGTCACTGCAATGTTATCGGCAAGCAGGTCAACAATCTGTGCATGGAACGACCCTTTGACGACTGCCATATTGCCCTGTGCTCCGCCAAGGTAGAGCAGTGATGGCTTGTTTTGGTTTTTTGCAGCGAGTTCCGTGCTGTGTGCATACACCGCGTGACAGTAATCAGCGAGTGCATTTCCTTCCGTTTCGCGGCCGAGGATTTTCCCCAGTGTGCGATATGCCTCATCAGTGTTGTCCAAGCGTGCCTCGATGAAGACTACGGGGATGCCGAGCGATGCTTGAATCTGATCCATATCCTCGACAATGGTCGCCTTCTTCTCTCCAACGTCGATAATGACCTGCGGATTCGCGGAGAGCACTGCCTCCTTGTTGAAATTCTTCATGCCGTAAAACTGACCGAGCACGGGAAGATCGCGGTACTGAGCCCCCACATAGGGGAGCGCAGCATCTTTCCACTGTCCGGAAATACCGACGAGCTTGTCCGGAGCAATGGCAAAGAGTGCCATCTGGGCAAGACCGCCGGATGGTGCGATGCGATCAATCTGTTTTGGGAGCTCGACCGTTCGTCCTGCAGAATCCGTGAAGGTATATGTCGCGGCGACAGGATTCTCCTTTTCCTCCTGGCCGCATCCGACGAGCAGAATAAGGAGGAGGAATAATACGGTGAGCAGTGCGTTTCTTTTTTTCACAATCATCTTCCTTTCGTTCTCTGTTCACAGTTGAATCTGCTGAATCGCTGTGTTATCCTAGGGGCAACAGATCTGTGAGGAGGTATTTTCGTGGACTACTGGAATCTTTACGATGAGATCATCGACGGATTGCCGCAGGACATCTATATCGGCGACTATGCCGTCGGACGCCCGTGGACGTATGTGCGTGCAGGGGATTTGGTCGGCATCTGCATGACGATCCCTGCGTACAGCCGCCCGCGTCTACGAAAGGAGAGCTTTCTCGGCTGTTCGCTGCGCGAAGCGGGAGAGTACGTGCGCTCGTGGCAAGGGCAGGAGGCATCCATTGCCGCTGCCGCCATCAACGCATTTTACAATCAGCCGTCCAAGGTGGAGGCGATGCAGGGATTCCACGGCGAGGATGCATCCGCCGAAACACTGGATGAGCGCAAGAAGCTGGAAGCATTCGCCATGTATACGGAGCAAATTCGCGGCAAGAAAGTCGCTGTCATCGGTCACTTTCCGAATTTCCAAAAGAAATGGGAATCGATATGCGACCTCTCCATCCTTGAGATGCAGCCCGAGTGGGGGGACTACCCAGCGGAAGCGGCAGAGTTCCTTCTGCCGCAGCAGGACTTTGTCTTTATGACAGGGGCGACCTTTGCCAACAAGACCATGCCGCGCCTCTTGGAGCTCTCAAAGAATGCCGTGACTGTCCTCGTTGGCCCCTCCGTGCCCATGCATCCATGTCTTTTTGACTACGGTGCAAACGGTCTTTCGGGATTTACAGCAACCGATGCTGCACTCGCTGCCGATCTCGTTCATTTCGGCTATGAAACCGATATTGCAAGCTGTGGAAAAATGGCGGACGTTCTTCCACATCTAAATTGAATAACAGGGGGCTGTTGCACGAAACGTCATTTTATCAGCGATTCCCATGGATTTGTGTTTTGAAAATCTCTTGCTTTTGTGTTATGATACAGGGTGTTTTGAGATGGGAGGGCATGAGTGGCAGCGATAACATATGAGCTGATTCGCAAAGACGAGACGACGGGCGCACGTGCGGGCATGATCCACACGCCGCACGGGAGCTTTTCGACCCCCATCTTCATGCCCGTGGGCACGCAGGCGACGGTCAAGGGCGTATCGCCTGACGAACTGCATGAACTTGGCGCGGGCATCATCCTCAGCAATACCTATCATCTCTTCCTCCGTCCCGGCATGGAACTCGTGCGCGAGGCGGGCGGGCTGCATCGGTTCATGCACTGGGACGGTGCAATCCTCACGGACAGCGGCGGCTTTCAGGTGTTCAGCCTTGGCGATCTCCGCAAGATCACAGAGGAGGGGGCGACATTCCGTTCGCACATCGACGGGTCAAAGCAGTTCCTCTCGCCCGAGGTGTCGATGGAGGTGCAGAAAGCACTCGGCTCGGATATTGTCATGGCGTTCGACGAGTGTATCCCGTATCCTGCCGACCACACCTATGCAAAGGCATCGACGGAGCGCACGCAGCGGTGGCTCGTGCGCTGCCGTGACGCAATGGCGGATGCAGAGGGGCAGGGGCTTTTTGGCATTGTGCAGGGCGGTATGTACCGCGACTTGCGTGCGTGGCACGCCGCTGAGGTGACGGCGCTTGAACTGCCGGGCTATGCCATCGGAGGTCTGAGTGTCGGCGAGCCGCACGAGCTGATGGAGGAGATTCTCTCCTACACAGTGGAGCTCCTGCCGCAGGATAAGCCGCGCTACCTTATGGGCGTCGGTACGCCGGACTACCTTCTCACGGGCGTACGACATGGAATCGATATGTTCGACTGCGTTTTCCCGACGCGTGTGGCGCGCAACGGCATGGCGATGACGTGGACGGGGCGGCTCGTGATGAAGAATGCCGTGCATACGCACGACCCTACGGTGCTCGAGGAGGGCTGCGGCTGCTACACCTGCCGCAACGGCTATACACGGGCATACATCCGTCACCTCGTGCGTGCCGAGGAGATCTTTGGTCTGCGCCTCCTGACGCTGCACAATCTTTACTTCTTGCAGGAGTTCATGCGGCGTATGCGTGCGGCGATTATCGCGGGGACGTTCCCCGCATTTTATCAGGATTTTATGAATCACTATCATAAAAAATAAAGGAGTTGTATTTATGGATGCAGAAATGATGGCACAGCTGAGCTCGTGGGGACCCATTATCATATTGGTGCTCTTCTTTTATTTTCTTCTCTATCGTCCGCAAAAGCAGGCGCAGAAGAAACGTGATGCGATGCTTGCCGCGCTGAAGGTTGGCGATGAGATTATCACGCTCGGCGGGATGCATGGCAAGATCACGGCACTTGATGATAAAAGCGTGACGCTGCGTGTGGCAGACGGCGTGAACATCGTGTTTGAACGCTCGGCAATCAGTGCTGTGAATACGCCCGAGTGATGCGGTGCGTGGCAGATGAGATTTTAGCGGAACAAAAGAGCATACTGCGGCGGGAAATGCTTGCCCGTCGCCGTGTATTTTCGGCTGAGGAGCGCAAAGAGGCGAGCCGCAGCATATGTGCGCGCGTGGCACAGCTGTCCGTGCTGAAGGCAGCGCAAACCATTATGCTCTATGCCTCCATGGCAGAGGAGATTGACCTGGTTCCGTTTATGGAGAAGCTACTCGCGGACGGGCGGCGTATTGTCCTGCCTGAGATCACGGGCAGGGGGACGATGGAGGCGCGGGAGCTGCCCTCGATGGATGCGCTGACGGACGGTGTTTTCGGTATAGCAACACCGGATCCCACGCGCGGCAGCATTGTCCCCCCCGAGGAGATTGATGTTATCATTGTCCCGGGAGCGGCATTTTCTTCGGACGGCGGACGTTTGGGGCTGGGCGGTGGTTACTATGACCGTTTCCTGCCGCGTGCGGGAAATGCAGTGCGGGTTGTGCTCGCCTTTGATTTTCAGATTGTTCCTGCTGTACCGATGGGTGTGCAGGACGCCCGCGTCGATGTCATTTTGACCGAGCGGCGCATGATTTCCTGCAATGGATACTACCTTGAGGAAGAGGTGTGAGGACTGTTGAGACAACATAGTCTGTTAAAGCTGGTGATTTCGATTGTGGTCATCATCGGCGCGTTTTTTTTCCTAGTCCAGCCGCTCGCGAGCTCGATTCGGCAGGGACTTGACCTGCAGGGCGGAACGCACGTTGTTTTGGAGGCGGTTGATACGGAGCAGGCGCAGGTCAACGACGATGCGATGAACCGCGTCATTGCCATCATGGAGAAGCGCGTCAACTCGCTTGGACTGACCGAGCCAATCATCCAGCGCGAGGGGGAGCGTCGTGTCATCATCGAACTGCCGGGCATCAAGGATCCCGATGCTGCGATCCGAACGATCGGCAAGACGGCGATGCTCGAGTTCCGCGACGAAGAGGGGCATACGGTGCTCACGGGTACAGATCTGAAGGATGCACAGGCGTCGACGAATCCGCAGTCGGGGCAGAACGTCGTCAACCTAGAGTTCTCGGATGAGGGCGCACAGAAATTTGCCGACCTGACGATGAAGAACGTCGGGCGTACGATTGCGATCCTGCTCGACGGCGAGGTGCTGACTGCGCCGAACGTGCGTGAGCCGATTCTCGGCGGGCGTGCGGAGATCACGGGGCAGAAGACACTTGAGGAGGCGCAGAACCTCGCGGTCGTCCTGCGCAGCGGTGCACTTCCCGTGAAGGTTGAGATCATCGAGACGCGTACGGTCGGCCCGACGCTCGGACAGGACTCGAAGGATAAGTCCCAGTTCGCGTTTGTGGTCGGACTCGGTGCGGTCGTGCTCTTCATGATTTTCTTCTACCATCTCTCGGGCTTTATCGCGGACCTGGCACTCATGGCATATACGGTCATGCTGCTCGGCATCCTCTATCTGATGGATGCGACGCTGACGCTGCCGGGCGTGGCGGGCATCATTCTCTCGATCGGTATGGCGGTCGACGCGAACGTCCTCATCTTTGAGCATTTCAAGGAGGAGTACCAGGTCAACCAAAAGACACTGCGCCATGCGATGGATGCGGGCTTCAAGCGTGCGTTTACGACGATCTTTGACTCGAACGTCACGACGCTGATTGCTGCAGGCGTGCTCTTCTTCCTCGGGACGGGGACAATTCGCGGCTTTGCGATCACGCTCGGGGTTGGAACGATGCTCTCGATGTTTACGGCGATCACGCTGACACAGTACCTGCTGAAGCTCATGATTAACTCGAAGCTGTCCGAGAGCCCCGCACTCTATGGTGCGAACGGCTTTATGCTCGGTGTGAAGAAGAAGGGGGATGAGAAGAATGCCTAAGTTCGATATTGCAGGACATCGGAAAATCTGGTTTCTCATCTCCCTCGTGCTCATCATCCCCGGGTTGATCTGTATGGGGGTGCGCGGCTTCAACTTCGGCATCGACTTCACGGGCGGGACGATCATCGACCTGCGCTTTGAGCAGCCTGTGACGCTTTCCGATGTGCGTTCGAGTCTTGCGAAATACGATCTCGATGGAAGTACGATCCAGCTTGCGGGTGCGGAGTCGGGCATCGAGTCCTCCGAGAACGTCATGATCCGTACGATTGATCTCGAGGAGAATCAGCGCAAGGAGGTCATGGCATCGCTCACGCAGGATGTCGGTCCCTACACCGTACTGCGCGAGGAGAAGGTCGGCGCGACGATTGGCGGCGAGCTGATTACGAATGCCGTACTCGCGCTTGTGATCTCATGGGCACTCATCATCCTCTACGTCGCCTACCGCTTTGAGTGGCGTTTCGGCGTATCGGCGGTGCTCGCGCTCATCCACGATATCATTATCGTGCTCGCGGTATTCTCGTTTACCCAGCGTCAGATCGACTCGTCGTTTATCGCGGCACTCCTGACGATCGTCGGATATTCGATCAACGATACGATCGTTATCTTTGACCGCATCCGCGAGAATCTGAAACTCCATTTCCGCCGCGGCGGCGATATCGATGAACTTGTGAACCGCTCCATCTATCAGACGCTGACACGTTCACTCTATACGGTGTTCACGGTTCTGTTCACGACATTTGCACTGTATTGGTTCGGAGGCGAGACGACAAAGGACTTTGCCTTTGCACTCCTCGTCGGCTTTGCCAGCGGCTGCTACTCCTCCATCTTCATTGCAAGTCAGCTCTGGATCGAGCTGCGGAATCGCACGGAGCGGCATCCTGCCGCGAAACCTGCGGCCGTGGAGGGATAAAAGGAAGCACTGACGAAACGAAATTCTCGGCGTTATCAGTGCTTCTATAAAAGAGCCTGCTTTCGGGAGTACCGGGACGGGCTCTTTTGCTGTTGTAGGAAGAGAGGAGGGGAGATTATGCTCAAAGAGTGGATTGTACGTGCAGAGACGGCGGAGGGCGCGGCGCTTGCAAGGGAACTTGGGACGGCGCCCATCATCGGGCAGATCCTGTGGAATCGCGGTTTGCAGTCGGCAGAGGAGGCGCGGGCTTTCCTCCATCCGGAGGACGAGCCGTTCCACGACCCGTTTCTCATGATGGATATGGAGCGTGCCGCACGCCGTATCATACAGGCGATTCATGCGGGTGAGCAGATTGTCGTCTACGGCGACTATGATGTGGACGGGATGACCTCGACCACACTGCTCATGAAAAATATTCGTGCGCTCGGCGGCATGGTCTCCTACTATATTCCGAATCGTTTTACGGAGGGGTATGGGCTCAACGGAGCAGCGCTCCGTCAGATTGCGGCGGATGGCTGCGGCCTGCTCGTCACGGTGGACTGCGGCATCTCATCGGTGGATATTGTGGCGCAGATGGATGGGGCGATGGACATCATCATCACCGACCACCATCTGCCGGGCAGTGTCCTGCCGCCCGCCTATGCTGTCATCAACCCGCACCGCGCGGACTGTCCCTACCCGGACAAGGATCTTGCGGGCGTCGGCGTCGCATTCAAACTCGTGCAGGCGCTGTGGCAGATCGAGGAAGAGCGCCTCTATGCCGATGATCTGGATATTGCTGCGCTCGGAACAGTCGCCGATCTCGTGCCGCTCGTCGGAGAGAACCGCAAGATCGTCCAACTGGGGCTTGCGTGCATGACGGAGTGTCCATGTCTCGGTATTGCAGCGCTTATCCGCGTCTCGGGCTGTGAGGGCAAGGCAATCAATACGGGGATCGTCGGCTTCCAGCTTGCGCCGCGTTTGAATGCGGCGGGGCGTATCGAAACGGCGCGGCGCGGTGTGGAACTGCTCTCTGCGGAGGATGTACACGAGGCGGATCGCATTGCGGCAGAGCTGAACGCGCTGAATACGGAGCGCCGTGATCTCGAGCAGGATATCCTAACGGAAGCGGAGTCAATGCTCGGGGGCTTTACACCCGATGTGCCTGCTATTGTGGCCGCCGGTGAGGACTGGAATGCGGGCGTGATCGGCATTGTTGCCTCGCGTCTGGTCGAGAAATACTACCGCCCGAGCATTGTGCTGACGCGGCAGGGCGATGTATACAAGGGCTCGTGCCGCAGCATAGCAGGTCTTCATATGTACGATGCGCTCGCTGCATGCCGTGACACGCTCATCCAATTTGGTGGTCATGCGATGGCGGCAGGATTGACGCTTGAATGTAATCGCGTGGAGGACTTTCGCCGTGCATTCGCGAATTATGTAAATACGCAGTTGAAGATTGAGGACTACACGCCGAAAATCCTTATTGAGGCGCTGGTCGCTCCTGCGGATTGGACGCTCCCGATGGTGGAGGAGATCGCCCTGCTCGAACCGTACGGGATGGGCAACCCACGCCCGATTTTCGGCGTGCGGGATCTTCGCCCACGTACGGCGGCTGCCATCGGAGCGGAGGGAAAGCATCTGCGCATGGAGGTCGGTACGCGGGACAAACGCGTCGCGGCGCTTTACTGGAACTACGGCGAACTTGCGGAGCTCGTGACCGAGGAGGCGGGAGACCTCGCCTATACACCGAGCATCAACGAGTGGCAAGGCATGCGCTCGGTGCAGTGCATGGTGGACTCCATCATGCCCGCAGTGCAGGAGCGCGTCTTCCCGGATCGCACGTTGCTGAAGACCATCTACGCATTTCTCAAGAGGTGCACGGATGCGGATGGGAGCATCCCATATGGCGCAGTCGCACTCACCCAGTATTTTTCACGCAGGATGGGGCATATCTCGCATTATACGATGGACTGTGCGCTCTGTATCTTTCGTGAGCTCGGGATGCTCACGCAGGAGGAAGATGGTTGGCGGCTCATCCCGCCGCAAGGAAAGCTCGAACTCATGGATGCGCCGACCTTCCGTCGACACGCAGAAAGAAAGGGTGACATATAATGTCAGATGATGCGCAGAGGGCGGTCACTCTCGATATGATCTTGGACAAGGTGCGCTCCTATCAGGCGGATGCCGATCTCGATAAGATCCGAAAGGCGTATGCCTATGCGGAACAGGCGCACAGCGGGCAGGTGCGTATCTCGGGCGACGCCTACATTATCCATCCGCTCAATGTTGCTTACATCCTCACAGGGCTTCACCTCGACGACGAGACGATCTGCGCCGCGCTCCTGCATGACGTGGTGGAGGACACCTGCGCGACGCTCGAGGAGATGGAAGCGGAGTTCGGCAAGAACATCATGGCGCTCATTGACGGCGTGACAAAGCTCGGGCGCATCGAGTATATGTCAAAGGAGGACGTCCAGCTCGAGAACTACCGCAAGATGTTCCTTGCAATGGCAAAGGACATCCGCGTCATCATGATCAAACTTGCCGACCGCCTGCATAATATGCGCACGCTCAAATACATGCGCGAGGACAAACGTCACCGCATTGCCAAGGAGACGCTCGAGGTCTATGCACCGCTCGCAAATCGTCTCGGCATTTCCAATATCAAGGTGGAACTCGAGGATCTCTGTCTGCGCTATCTCGAGCCGGAGGCGTACTATGCCCTTGTGGAGGAAGTTAAGCACAAGCGAAAGGAGCGGCAGGAATTCATTCGCGAATCCATCGAGCAGATTCGCGAAAAGCTCGAGGCGGCGGGAATCAAAGCGGAGATCAAGGGGCGCGCGAAGCATTTTTACAGCATCTACCGCAAGATGAAGCGCGACAACAAGAGCGTCAACGAGATCTACGACCTCTCGGCGGTGCGCGTCCTCGTCTCCTCCGTCAAGGACTGCTACGGCGTGCTCGGCGTCATCCACGCGATGTGGAAGCCCATCCCCGGGCGGTTCAAGGACTACATCGCAATGCCGAAGTCGAACGGCTACCAGTCCCTGCATACAACCGTCATGACGCACGGCTATCCGCTCGAAATCCAGATCCGAACGAAGGCGATGCACCAGGTCTCCGAGTTCGGCGTGGCCGCGCATTGGAAATACAAGGAGGCAGGGCGGAGCATCGGCGCAACCGATGAGAACGATCAGAAGATGTCGTGGCTGCGCCAGATGGTGAGCCTGCAAAAGGAATACGACGATCCGAAGGAGTTCTTCGAGGCGCTGAAGCTCGACGTGTTCTCCGACGAGGTCTTTGTCTTTACGCCGCGCGGTGATGTCATAGACCTGCCGAAGGGCTCGAACCCGATCGACTTCGCCTATCACATTCACACGGAGATCGGGCATCACTGCGTCGGCGCGAAGGTCAACGGGAAGATCGTGCCGCTCGAGTACAAGCTCAAGAACGGCGACATCGTGTCGATTGTCACAAATAAGGCGAGCAACGGGCCTAGCCCAGACTGGCTGAATACGGTCGCTTCATCTGCGACGCGCAGCAAGATTCGCGCGTGGTTCAAGAAGGAGAACCGCGAGGAGAATGTCGAGCGCGGCATGAACCTCATCCGCGACGAGGCAAAGCGACTCGGCTATGCGCCGAAGGAGCTGATTGCGGGCGGACGGCTCGGCAAGGTCGCGGAGAAGCTCAACGTGCAGAGCGAGGGCGATCTCCTCGCCGCGCTCGGCTACGGCGGCGTGACCCTGCGCGGCGTTATGACGAAGCTCATCGAGCTGCACCAGCAGTCCATCAAGGACAGCACGCCGCCCGAGGTCTCGCAGATGCTCTCCGAGCTCAAGGCACCGCGCAGGGGCAAGCGCAAGAAGGCGAGTCACGGTGTCCTCGTCGAGGGCGAGGGCGGCTATCTCGTGCGCCTCGCACGCTGCTGCAACCCGATTCCGGGCGATCCCATCACAGGCTACATCACGCGTGGACGCGGCGTCTCCGTGCATCGCTCCGACTGTCCGAACGTGCTCAACGATACCGAGTTCACGCGCGTGATCGAGGTGAGCTGGGACATCGGCCTCGACAAGGAGTACACCGTCGGCATCGAGATCATCTGCAACGATCGCAACGGCATGCTCTCGGAGATCCTCGCCGTGCCCGCCGAGATGAAGGTCAATATCCACACGGTCAACGCGACGCCGAACCGCCGCAACAAGACCTCGACCGTCCTGCTTGGGCTAAACGTCAGCAACATCGATCAGATCACACAGGTCATGACACGCGTCCGCCTGCTCAAGGACGTCTACCGCGTCACGCGCACGCTCGGCAGCGCGGGGATTCCGGGCGGCGAGGCATGACGGTCAGATTGTTTTTTTATACATTTTGTGGTAATATCAGTCTGTAATTTATGCCAATTTGCATCTGTGGGGGTATTCATGAAAAAGGGCGCGATCTTCGATATGGATGGATTGCTCTTTGATACAGAAACTGTGTATCGAAAGGGATGGGCGATCATTGCTGATGAGTTTGGTGTGGATCGCAAGCCAGAGCTAGCCGATGCATGTTCCGGAACGAGCGGAGAACTGACTGTGCGCATGGTGCACAAATATCATCCAACAGTGGATGCTGAAGCATACATTCACCGTGTAGTTCAGTATGTTCACGATGAGGCGGCGAAGAATCTGCCTGTGATGGAGGGCGCGCGTGAAATCCTCCAATACTTTCACGAGCATGGTGTACGCATTGCAACGGCGAGCAGTTCGACGGTGGAGCAGATTGAAGCGAATCTGATAAAGAGTGGGCTGCGTGATTATTTCGATGCGGTGGTTGGCGGCGATCTCGTCGTGAACGGAAAGCCTGCGCCGGATATCTTTTTGCTCTCGGCGGAGCGCATCGGTGTTTCACCTGCAGACTGCTATGTGTTCGAGGACGGCTACAATGGGCTGCGCGGCGCTGCTGCAGCTAGCTGTGCACCCGTGATGATCCCCGACACGCTGCCGCCGACAGATGAGATGCGTGCGATCTGCACGGGGATTTATCCGTCTCTTTCGGCGGCTCTCGCGGCAGTCAAACAGGGTGCATTATAGATCTTCCTCAGTGAGGTGATTCAAATGGATGAACAAAAAACAATGATGTTCTCCTTCGGTGAGGATAAGCCGAAGGCGGATGTTGTCATACGGGAGGCGGCCGCCGCGATGCGGGAGAAGGGCTACAATCCCATCAATCAGTTGGTCGGTTACCTGCTCTCGGGCGATCCTGCGTATGTGACGAGTCACAAGGACGCGCGGAGCAAAATTCGCAGCCTCGAGCGCGACGATCTGCTCGACGAACTCGTGCGCTTCTATCTGGAGCACGAGAAGTGAAGCGCTATATGTCGCTCGACATCGGCGATGCAACCATCGGGATTGCCGTCAGCGACCTGCTCGGACTCACGGCGCAGGGTGTTGAGACAATCCGCCGCACGGAGCTTTCCGCCGATCTTGATCGTCTCAATGCGCTCGTGCAGGAGTATGAAGTGGCGGCATTCGTCGCAGGTCTGCCGAAGCATATGAACGGAGACGAAGGCGAACGCTGCGAAATCGTACGCGCCTTTATGGCGGATGCTGCGCAGCTCTTTCCGACGCTTGAGATCCATTACTGGGACGAGCGCCTCTCGACGGTTGCTGCTTCGCGTGCACTCATCGAGGGCGATGTCTCCCGCAAGAAGCGTCGCAAGGTCATCGACAAGATGGCGGCGGTCTACATATTGCAGGGATTTTTGGATCGGCAGCAGCATTTGAAATAAGAATACTTTAGAGATAAAGGAGAACGAAAATGGCAGAACATGAAGAGCTTCACGATGAGGATGTCATCGTTGTCATGACGAATGAGGACGGCGATGAGCGTTACTACCGTGAGGAGATGATTATCCCGATCGGTGAGGATCGTTTTGCCGTTCTGATTGCGCTCACGGCAACCTCTGAGGAGGAGCTTGAGAATGCTGAGGAGGGGGACGAGGCGACGATTGCGAAGATCGTCACGGACGACGACGGCGAGGATATCTACACCGATCCGACGGATGAGGAGTTCGATGCCGTGCGCCGTGCCTATGAGGAGATGCTGGAAGAAGAGGAAGAATAAAGAAAGAAGGAGGCTGTCATCACGGGAAGATGACAGCTTTTTCTTAGGGAATTTGGATATAGAGAGGGAGGATTCGGTTGAAGGAGTCATTGCGGGGAGTATTGGACTTCTTGAACAACGATGGCTTGCGCAAAGCGCTGGATGCGGTCTATCGAGGGAAGGGGACGCCGATGCAGAAGAAGATTGTATTCGGGATTCCGGCGCTGGCAGTCCTGTTCATTCTGATTGTTGCGTTCGTTATCATTCCACTGTCAGGCTCACCTTCGCATACAGGAGAGCGCGGGACGCCGATCTATTTCACAGTGCGTCCGGGTATGAGTGTGAGCGAGATCGGCAAGGAGCTGCATGAACGTGGGATCATCGACAGCGAGCGAAAGTTCTGGTGGACAGCGAAGCTGAACGGCTTCGAGAACAAGGTCAAGAGTGGCACGTTTGCCATGCATACAGGCATGGAGCCGCGCGATGCGCTTGAGACACTGGTCTATGGCAATACGGTGGTGCTCCGCTTTGTGATTCCCGAGGGCTTTAGTGTGCGCGAGATCGCCGAGCGGCTTGCCGACGATGGGCTGGTCAATGCGGATGACTTTATGGCGCGTGCGAAGAACTACCGCCCCTATCCCTATGTCGAAAAGCATGAGGATGTGCGCTATGCGGTAGAGGGCTTCCTCTTCCCCGATACGTATGAGATCAACGGGGAATTCGACGCAGCGCGTATTATGGAGATGATGGCGGTGAATTTCGACCGCCGCCTGACAAAGGATATGCGCGACCGCGCGAAGGAGATGAATCTCTCAATCTATGAGCTCGTGACGCTCGCCTCACTCGTGGAGAAGGAGGCGTATCATGAGGAGGATCGCCCGATCATTGCACAGATTTTCCTGAAGCGTCTGCGGATCGGTATGCCGCTGCAGGCAGATCCGACGGTACAGTATCTGCTGAACGAGCCGAAGGAGGATCTGCTGTATAAGGATACGGAGATCGACTCGCCGTATAACACCTATCAGAATGTCGGGCTGCCGCCGGGGCCGATTGCAAGCCCCGGGACGGCATCGCTGAACGCTGTGCTGCATCCTGCGGACACGGACTATCTGTACTTTGTTGCCGATCGGAACGGGAACAACTACTATGCAACGAGTTATGAGGATCATCTTACACTGGTCGATCAGGTGCGCTGACGGAGGCTGATGCATGAAAAAACCTGAGCTGCTTGCGCCCGCAGGGACGATGGAGAAGCTGCAGATGGCGCTCGCCTACGGCGCAGATGCGGCATATCTCGGCGGCACGCAGTTCGGGCTGCGCGCGTTTGGCGGAAATTTCACGAACGATGAGATACGGGCTGCAGTGCAGCTGGCACACGGTATGGGGCGAAAAGTCTATGTGACGGTCAATGTATTCCCGCACAATGACGATCTCGTCGCGCTGCCGGACTATCTGCGCTTTCTTGCGGAGGCGGAGGTGGACGCCGTGCTTGTCGCCGATTTGGGCGTCTTTATGTGCGCGCGTGAGGTCGCTCCTACGCTGCCCGTACACATCAGCACGCAGGCGAACAATGTGAACTGGCGCACGGTGCGCGCGTGGCAGGAACTCGGCGCAGAGCGTGTCGTGCTTGCACGTGAGCTATCGCGCGAGGAGATCCGGGAGATTCGACGGCAGACGGATGTGGAGCTGGAGCTCTTCGTGCATGGTGCGATGTGCATCTCCTATTCGGGGCGATGCCTTCTTAGCAGTTATTTCACGGGGCGCGATGCGAACCGCGGCGGATGCGCACAGTCCTGCCGCTGGCAGTATGCGCTCGTGGAGGCGTCGCGTCCCGGGGAGTACTATCCCATTGCAGAGGATGAGCGCGGCACCTACATCATGAACTCGAAGGATCTCTGCCTCCTGCCGTATCTGGACGAGGTCGTTGCATCGGGCATCGACAGCCTCAAGATCGAGGGGCGCATGAAGAGCGTCCACTATGTTGCGAGTGTGGTCAAGGCATACCGCATGGCGCTTGATGCTGCGTGTGCGGGTACACCCTATGAAGTGCGGGAAGAGTGGATCGAAGAACTCGGTAAGGTCTCGCATCGTGCCTATACGACGGGATTTTTCTTTGGCAAGACGACGGAGGTAGATCAGATCTACGGTTCGTCCTCCTATGAGCAGACCACGGACTTCGTGGGGCTGGTGCGCGCCTACGATGCAGAGAGTGGGCTGGCTACAGTCGAGCAGCGCAACAATATGAAGCTGGGGCAGGAGATCGAGATCTTTCAGCCGCATGGCGCATCCTTTCGGCAGGAACTCGCGGAGATGTGGGGTGCGGACGGACAGTCGATCACGGCGGCGCCGCATCCGCAGCAGATTGTCCGCATACGGATGATGCAGGCGGTCGAGGGAAATAGCATTCTGCGCCGCGATGTTCCGAAAAAGGAGGAAGTGCGATGAGCGATGTGATTCGCCGCTATGCGTGCGCCGCAGGGCGCGTGCAGGGGGTTGGGTTCCGTATGTTCGTCCGCCAGCAGGCGGTGATGAACGACATCACAGGATGGGTGATGAATATGTCCGACGGTACGGTGACAATGGAGCTGCAAGGCAAAGCATCTGCTGTCGAGGCGGCATTTGCGGCAATGCGCACAGGCAACTATTTCATCCGTGTGGAGCGTCTGGACATCGAGGAGCGCGAGCCTGTGGACGGCGAGCGCGACTTTTCGATCAAATACTAGGAGTGCACATGGGAAAGATACTGGTACTGAACGGCCCGAATCTCAATCTGCTCGGCACGCGCGAGCCGGAGATCTACGGTTCTCTGACGCTCGCAGACATCAACGAGCGTCTGCGTTGCCGCGCCGAGGAGGCGGGACTCGACATCGAGTTCTTGCAGTCGAATCACGAGGGCGTGCTCGTGGATGCGATTCAGGCGGCGCGCGGCACAGCGGACTACATCATCCTTAACGCCGCCGCGTTCACGCACTACAGCATTGCAATCCGCGATGCGATTGCGGCGGTGGGGGTGCCCGTCATCGAGGTGCATCTCTCGAACATCCATCAGCGCGAGGCGTTTCGGCATACGTCGGTCATTGCACCCGTCGTGCTCGGGCAGATCGCGGGGCTCGGTGCAGAGAGCTATATGGCGGCGCTCGAGGCGATTATTTGCCGCATGGGGGGAGCAAAATGAACATAGAGGATCGGATTGCACGTCTGCGCGCGCTGCTCACGGAGCAGGTCGTGGACGCCGCCTTGATTACGAAGGAGGGGAATGTCCACTATTTCAGTGGCTTTCGCGGGGATAGCACGGCGCTTCTCGTGACGCCCGAGCGCCTCATTCTCGTGACAGACAGTCGCTATACGGAGCAGGCAGCGGCAGAGGCGCCCGACTATGAGATTGTGGAGCAGAGGGACGGGCTGTATCGCAAAGTCGCAGAGCTTGCGACAGATGCGGGCGTCGTCTCGCTCGGCTTCGAGGGCAATGCGCTCGTCTACGATACGGTCGTCAAGCTGCGCGAGCTGCTCGGGGAGGTCTCCTGCGATACCGCCCTGAATCTCGATCCGCTGCGGCAGGTGAAGGATGCGGACGAGATTGGGCTCATCCGCCGCGCGTGTAGGATTGCGGACGAGGGCTTTGCGCATATCCTCTCGTACATTCAGCCAGGCATGACGGAGATGGAGGTTGCGGCGGAGCTGGAGCATTTCATGCGGCGTGCGGGCTCGGAGCGCCCCGCCTTTCAGACGATCATCGCATCGGGTGTGCGCGGGAGTCTGCCGCACGGAACGGCGAGCGACAAGGTCATTGTGCGCGGCGAACTCGTGACGATGGACTTCGGCGCGGTGTGCGGGGGGTATCACTCGGACATTACGCGAACGGTCTGCGTCGGGCGCGCGGACGCACGGCCGCGCGAGCTCTATGACGCCGTGCTCACGGCGCAGAAGCGGGCGCTTGCGGCGCTTCGTCCCGGAGTGACGGGCGTCGAGGTCGACCGCATTGCACGCGAGTCACTTGCAGAGAAGGAGCTGAACCAATACTTCGGGCATGGACTCGGACACAGCCTTGGCCTTGAGATCCACGAGGAGCCGCGCCTCTCGAAGGCGGGGACGACCGTCCTGCAGGAGAATATGCTCGTCACGGACGAGCCGGGCGTCTACATCCCCGGCTGGGGCGGCATCCGTATCGAGGACACCGTACTTATCACTCGGGATGGGGCGGAGCCGCTGACGCATGCGCCAAAAGAATTTATTGAAATCTGCCAGTAAAACCGCTATAATATGCAGAGAATATGTATTGTATGGAGGAACGAATAATATGATTAACAGCACCGATTTCCGCACCGGCCTCACCATTGAATACGATGGGGGCGTCTGGCAGATTGTCGATTTCCAGCACGTGAAGCCGGGAAAGGGTGCCGCGTTCGTCCGTACGAAGATCAAGAACGTCGAGACCGGCGCTGTGGTTGAGCGTACGTTCAACCCGAACGAAAAGATGCCCGCAGCACATCTTGAGACGCACACGATGCAGTTCCTCTACGAGGCGGACGGCGTCTACACGTTCATGAACACGGAGACCTACGAGCAGTCCGAGCTCTCACGTGAGCAGCTCGGCGACGCGCTGAACTACCTCATGGAGAACATGGAGGTCGCGATGCAGCAGTTCAAGGGGCGCATCATCGGTATTCAGCTGCCGAACTCCGTGAGCCTCAAGGTCGTCGAATGCGAGCCGAGTGTCAAGGGCAACACGGCAACGGGCGCAACGAAGATGGCAAAGGTCGAGACGGGCTACGAGGTGCGCGTGCCGCTCTTCATCAATGAGGGCGATGTGCTCCGTATCGATACGCGCACGGGCAACTACATCGAGCGCGCATAAATACGGCTGAGATATTCCTTGCGAATGGAGGATTTGGAAATGGACAACGAGAAGAACGCAGTCAAGAAGGAAAATGGGCTTGGCACGATCCGCGTTGCGGATGAGGTCGTCAGCATCATCGCAGGTCTTGCCACAACGGAGGTCGAGGGCGTTGCAGGCATGAGCGGCGGCATTGCTGGCGGAATCGCAGAGATTCTTGGACGCAAGAATTTCTCCAAGGGTGTCAAGGTCGAGGTGGGCGAGAAGGAAGCCGCCGTCGATCTCTATATCATCGTGAAATACGGCATCCGTATCCCTGAGGTCGCACTCGCCGCGCAGGAGAATGTCAAGCGTGCAATCGAGACGATGACGGGGCTCTCCGTGATCGAGGTCAATGTGCATGTGCAGGGCGTCGGCTTCCCCGAGGAGGAACCGAAACCTGAGGAAGCGCGTGTACGCTGAATGCATCTGAGGGGCTAAGCAATGGGAATTTTAAATCGTCTCCTGCTCCTGCCCTATGCCCTCGTTACGATGGCGCTGTCCGTTGCCGTCGTTGCCGTGGCTCTGCGCATCGTGCCGGAGAGCATATGGCTGAATGAACTGCGCTATGCACTGTCGCGTCAGGAACTCCTCGCGGTGTGCGGCGTATTCTTCCTCGTCAGCCTCAAGCTGTTCTTTGCGGTCTTTTCCAGAACCTCGCATTCTGCGCGGACGCATGGTGAGTTCATGGTTGTCGATACGAGGGCGGGGGCTGTTCAGGTGGCTCTGCCCGCCGTGCGCGGCATCGTCGAGCGTGTAGCGCTCTCCATGCAGGGGGTTCGGACGGCGACAGCCGTGATCTCGGTACATGACGCGCCCAAGGACAGCGCAGGGACACCGATGCAGGTGGAGCTGAAGATTACGCTCGCCGATCAGACGAGTCTGAATGCCGTCTCCGAGGAGCTGACCGAAAAGGTGCGGCAGGAGCTCCACGATGTACTCGGTATTGCGGATGTGCCCGTGGCACTCCGCGTCACGGAGATCACAAATGCCGGAGCCTCGAAGCGCTCGGTGTCTTAGTGGGGGAACGGGATGAAAGAAAATATACTGCTCTTCCTGCAAGACCAGTGGCAGAGTCATCGCGGGCGGTCGGCAGGGCTGCTGCTTGGTGCATTGTTCGGCATATCCGTCCTGATCTTTGGCTTTTGGAGCACTCTGTTCGTCATTCTCTGCGCAGGCATCGGTATGTATATCGGGGTGCGGACAGAGCGCGAGGGCGGCTGGTCGGAGATGTTTGACACGTCAGCACTCAATCGGCTGTTTCGGAGGATGTCATGAGCCGAAGACACGCGCGCGAAGCCGCGCTTCTGACGCTCTTTCAGCTGGAGTTCGGCGCGAATGGTGTACCTGCGGACGGTGCAAGTGAGCTTGCGCTTGATGAGGTCGAGGGGATCACGGAGAAAGATCTGCCCTATGCCCACGCGCTTGTGCAGGGGACACATGCACATCTTGAGGAGATTGATGCGGAGATCGCACGTCTGGCAAAGGAGTGGAAGCTCCACCGCATGGCGGCTGTTGACCGCAATCTCATCCGCATGGCGTACTATGAGATGCGCTATCAGGACGAACGCATCGATCCGCCCGTTGCCATCAACGAGGCGGTCGAACTGGCAAAAAAATACGGCTCGGACGATGCACGCCGCTATGTAAACGGGATCCTTGCTGCAATGCAAAAATCTCTTTGAGAAATGAATCAAGAAAGAATCCGTTGCGCGAGTATGTCGTGCAATGGTTCTTTTTTTATCAAAATCGAAGGTGTCTTATGACTGTTCACTCTGTCAGCGATGTCACACACTACATCAAGGGAATGTTCGAGGGGGAGGCAATCCTCTCGGATATCCTCATACGTGGTGAGGTTTCCAATTTCAAACGCTATCCCTCGGGGCACTGCTATTTTACGCTGAAGGACGCAGGCGCGAGCATGAAATGCGTCATGTTCAACGGCTACGCACGCAACCTGCGCTTTACACCGGAGAACGGGATGCAGGTCATTGCGGGCGGCTCTGTGTCCGTCTACGAGCGCGACGGTGTGTATCAGCTCTACGTGAACTCGCTGACGCCCGAGGGTGCGGGCGCCCTTGCGCTTGCCTTCGAGCAGCTCAAGGAGAAGCTGTATGCCGAGGGACTGTTCGACGAGGTGCATAAGAAGCCGTTGCCGCGTTTTCCGAAGCGAATCGGCATTGTCACATCGTCTGCGGGGGCCGTTCTGCGCGACATTCACAAGGTTGCAAAGAGCCGCTGGCCAAATGTGCAGCTGATCCTGCATCCCGTGCTCGTGCAGGGCACGGAGGCAGCGGAGCAGATTGCAGCGGCGATTCGCTTTTTCAACGAGAAATATCCTGTGGACGTGCTCATTGTCGGGCGTGGCGGCGGTTCGGCAGAGGATCTGTGGGCGTTCAACGAGGAGCCGGTTGTGCGCGCAATCTACGCGTCACGAATCCCCGTGATCTCTGCCGTCGGGCATGAAACGGATACAACGCTTGCGGATTTCGTCAGCGACCGCCGTGCGGCAACGCCGTCACAGGCAGCGGAGTTCGCCGTCCCCGATGCTGGCGAGCTGAACCAGTATGCGGCAGGTCTCCTTGCACGTCTCCATGCGGGGCGCAGACGGGCGGTGGAGCAGCAGCGAAGTCGTCTGAGTGCACTGACGGAGCGTCCGTGGTGCAGGAATCCGACACTCCTGCTTGCCGGTGCGGCACAGCGCACAGACCGTGCGACGGAGCGGCTGCACCGTGCGGCAAAGGATGCGCGCACGAGTGCAAGGCATCGCCTGGAACTCCTGCTGAAGCGTCTGGAACTGCTGAACCCCGTCCAAATTCTCTATCGCGGATTCAGCACCGTTGAGAAGGACGGGAAAGCGGTGAGCCGCGCGAAGGATTTATCCGTGGGAGATCATTTGAAGATTACATTTGCAGACGGGAAGATCTCTGCCATCGTTGAGGCAAAGGAGAAGCAGCATGGCGCGTAAGAAAGAAATGGCGTTCGAGGATGCAATCGGCGCATTGGAGCAGATTGTCGCGGAGATTGAGACGGGGGAGCTGCCGCTTGCCGATCTCATGGCGAAGTATTCGGAGGGGATCAAGCTGTCCGACTTTTGCATGAAGTCCCTCAAACGCGCCGAGGAGACGATGGATCTTCTCGTGAAGGAGACGGCGGACGGCGTCTCCGAAGAGAAGCTGGAGATCGGAGGCTGAGATGAAGGAACTTTGGAAAGCGCGTCAGGCGCTTGTCGAGCGTGCGTTGGAGGCGGAGCTGGCGAAGACAGACATTCTGGATCCGATCCTGCGGGAGTCGATGTCATACAGCCTCATGGCGGGCGGCAAGCGCCTGCGGCCAATCCTCCTGATGGCTGCGGCGGATGCCGTGGGTGCGGACGGGACGAAGTTCCTGCCCGTTGCAGCCGCGCTCGAGATGATTCATACCTATTCGCTCATTCATGACGATCTGCCCGCGATGGACGATGACGACTATCGTCGCGGGAAGAAGACGAATCATATGGTATATGGGGACGGCATTGCCATCCTTGCGGGTGATGCTCTTCTCACGCTGGCATTCTCGGTAATCCTGCGGCAGAAGAATGTGCCCGCCGAGGCGCTCTTGCGCGTGGTGGATGAGATTAGCCGTGCGGCGGGTGCTGAGGGCATGGTCGGCGGGCAGGTATTGGATCTCAGAGCCGAGGGCGTGCGAATCACGATGGATGAGCTGCGCCGCATGCATATGGGAAAGACGGGCGCACTCTTTCACGCGGCACTGCGCAGCGGGGCGATCCTCGCGGGCGCGACGGAGAAGCAGCTTGCGGCGCTCACGGCATACGCCGACCACTTCGGGCTCGCATTCCAGATCACGGACGACATTCTCGATGTGATCGGGACGGCGGAGGACATCGGCAAGCCCGTCGGCAGTGATGAGAAGAATCACAAGTCGACCTATGTGACGCTGACCTCACTCGCCGAGGCGCAGGAGCTTGCGCGCCGCACGGTGGAGGAGGCGACTGATGCACTCGCCGTATTCGGCGCGGAGGCTGATTTCCTGCGCGAGCTTGTCGCATATCTTGTCAATCGGAAGCAGTAGGGGATATTTTGAAAAAAGAGCGGTTGGATGTCCTGCTCGTGGAGCAGGGATTTGCGCCGAGTCGGGAGCGCGCAAAGCGACTCATCATGGCGGGGCAGGTGCTCGTGGACGAGCAGCGCATCGACAAGGCGGGCACAACGGTTGCGATCGATGTGAAGCTGCGTGTCGTGGGGGAGGATCTGCCCTATGTCAGCCGCGGCGGACTGAAACTCGCAAAGGGGATGGAGGTCTTCGGCGCTGTGCTCGATGGAAAAACGGCGGCGGATATCGGTGCATCGACGGGCGGATTCACGGACTGTATGCTGCAAAACGGTGCGGCAAAGGTCTATGCGATCGACGTCGGCTACGGGCAGCTCGACTGGAAGCTGCGGACAGACGTGCGGGTTGTCAATATGGAACGCACGAACATCCGCAATGTCACGCTCGAGACGTTGGGGGAGACGCTGGGCTTTGCCTCGATTGACGTGGCGTTCATCTCTCTGGACAAGGTGCTGCCTGTTGTGCGGGCGCTGCTCGCAGAGGGCGGCGAGGTCATTGCGCTCATCAAGCCGCAGTTCGAGGCGGGCAAGGAGCGCGTGGGCAAGAACGGCGTTGTGCGCGATCCCGCCGTGCATGAGGATGTCATTCGGCAGGTGCTTGCTGTCGCACGTGCACAGGACTTTCGGACTGCGGGGTTGACGTATTCGCCCGTGAAAGGACCAAAGGGGAACATCGAATACCTCCTATATCTGAAAACGCAGGGGGAGGATGTGGAAATGGATGATGTGTTTGTGCGCGAGATCGTGTCAGAGGCACATCGCAGGCTGGATGGACGAGGTAATGAGCATTGATGACCGTTGCGGTTTTTCCGAATCTGATCAAGCCCGAGACGGGCGCAGTTCTGCGGCGCATTCGTGATTTTCTGGCTGCGCGCGGTGCAAGGATCATGTTGCCACGCGTGCGTGCGGCGGAGTTTGGCATGGAGGATTGCGGCGTGGACGGGATTGAGACCCTGCCCGCCGACTTTGCGCTCAGCCTCGGCGGCGACGGGACTCTCCTTGGCATCTGCCGTAGATATGCAGCAAACCCCGTGCCCGTCTGCGGTATCAACATGGGGACGCTCGGCTTTATGGCGGACATCGAGCAGAATGAGCTTGAGCAGCGCCTTGAAAAACTCTGTGCGGGGGATTACCACGTCGAGTGGCGCCCGTTTCTCGCGGGCTATGTCACGAAGCCGGATGGTACGGAGCATTTCCTCGGGCATGCAATCAACGACATCGTCGTCATGAAGGGCGATGTGGCGCGCATCATCTCGCTCGCACTGCAGGTCAACGATACGCCTCTCGTCGAGTGCAAGGCGGACGGCTTCATTGTTGCCACGCCAACGGGCTCTACGGCGTACTCGCTCTCGGCGGGCGGGCCTATCATGAACCCAATGGTGAAGGGGATCGTCCTCACGCCGATCTGCCCGCATACGCTGAACATCCGCCCGCTCATCATACGCGAGGAAGATGCCGTGCATATCCACCTCATCGATACGCGGCAGAGCATCATCGTCACTCTCGACGGACAGGAGACGACGCCGATCCATCCAGACGACACCGTCACCGTCAAATGCTCGGATGTGCGCGCGGGCATCATCAAATTCGAGGACAAGGACTACTATCAGATCCTGCGTACGAAACTTTGGAGAAACTGCTAGGAGAGAGTGGAATGAAAAGTCGACGCCACGACCTCATCAAGAAAATCATCGGAGAGGAAATCATCGAGACACAGGAAGCGCTCGCCGAGGCGTTGCGTGCGCGTCATATGCGCGTCACGCAGGCGACCATCTCACGCGATATCAAGGAGCTTTTCCTCATCAAGGTGCCTGCGGAGGGTGGGCGCTATCGCTATGCCGTGTCTCCGCACGAGAACGTGCGCTTCTCCGAGGGGCGGATGAAGCGCCTCTTCAAGGACAACGTGATCTTTTCGGATTTCAGTGAAAACATCGTCGTTGTCAAGACCATCCCAGGGGCGGCGTCAACGGTCGGGGCGGCACTCGATGCCTCGGACTGGACGGAGATCATCGGTACAGTTGCGGGTGACGACAGCATCTTTGTGCTTGTCAAGCCGCGAGAGGCGGCAGAGACGATCGTCGAACGCATTCGCGAGATGATACGCTGAGAGGAGGGAGACGCTATGCTGCAAAGTCTGCGCGTATGGAATTTTGCATTGCTTGAGGAGGTTGCCGTCGAGTTCGGCACGGGGCTGAACATCCTCACGGGTGAGACCGGCGCGGGCAAATCCATTCTGATCGACGCACTCGGTGCGATACTCGGACAGCGCATCTCCTCTGACGCCATCCGAAGCGGTTGCGACGCCCTGCGCGTCGAGGCAGTATTCTCGTGTGAGGGGGATGCGGCACTCGCGGCGCTCCTCGCAGAGCAGGAGATCGAATACGAGGACGAACTCATCATCCTCCGCAAGGTTGCGCGCACGGGCAAGGGCTCCATCCTCGTCAACGGCAGCCACGTTACGTTGACCTTTCTCAAGAAGCTTGCCCCGCATCTCGTGGACATCCACGGACAGAACGAGAACCTTGCGCTCCTGCGTGAGGATGCGCAGCGGAGTCTCCTCGAGGGCGGAGATGAGGAGCTGCAAAGACTGCTCGCGGCATACGCCGAGGTCTATGCGGGCTGGAAGGAAAAGACACGCCTGCGCGCGGAGCGTGCGGAGGAGATCGAGAACATCGGCGAGCGTCTGGATCTCCTGCGCTGGCAGGAAAAGGAGATTGCGGAAGCGGAATTGAACGAGGGTGAGGATGAGGAACTCGAGGCGGAGATTCGCCGCCTCTCCCATTCGGAGCGCCTCGTTGAGAACGCCGGTGAGGCATCGAATCTGCTTAGTGAGGACGGAGAGGAGGGCATCTCCGTGCTCTCGGCACTCTCACGCATTACCGGCGCGCTCGATGAGATTGCGCGCTATGATGACGGGCTCTCGAATGCGCAGACGATGATCGAGGAGGCATACATCTCCCTGCAGGAGGCGTCCTACGAGGTGCGCGACTATCTGGACGCGATCGATGCCGATCCCGCGCGCCTCGACCGAATACAGACGCGCATGGACGTGATCGACCGCCTCAAAAAGAAGTACGGCGGCAGCATTGTCGCTGTACTCGAACGCCTCACCTCCGTCCGCAGCGAGCTCGAGTGCATCGACAACTATGATACCGACATGGTGCAGCTCGACAAGGACATTGCCGCATTCCACGAGCGTCTCGAGGAAACGGCAAAGTCGCTGACCGCACGTCGGCAGGCGGTCGGCACAGTGCTCTCTGCGGACATCGAACGCGAACTGCAGGGGCTGGGGATGCCGAAGGCACGGTTCCGTATCGTCGTCACGCCCGAGGAGAAATACACGAGTCGCGGCGCGGACAGCCTCGATATGCTATTTTCGGCGAATGTGGGCGAAGCGGAAAAGCCCATCGAGAAGATTGCCTCGGGCGGCGAGCTCTCACGCATTGCGCTCGCCATCAAGTCCATCGTCGCCGCACGCGACACGGGCGGGACGAGCATGGTTTTCGACGAGATCGACACGGGCATCGGCGGGCGCACCGCTCAGATGGTCGCCGAACGCATCGCCTTCGTCGCACATTACAAGCAGGTGCTCTGTATCACGCATCTGCCGCAGATCGCGTGTATGGCGGACACGCATCTCTACATCGCGAAATCTGTCAAAGGGGAGAGTACTGTGACACAGGTGGAGGCTCTCTCCGCCGATGAGCGCGTGCGCGAGATCGCACGCATGGCGTCGGGCGATGATGTCACGGAGGCGGCGCTTGCAAATGCGCGCGAAATGCTTGCGGGTGCACAGCAGAAGAAACAGGTCTTTCAGAAGAAAGCGAAGAAATGAGAGGTATCTGATGAAAAAATATGGAATGAAACACATTTTGATGGCGGGTGCTATCGTGTCTGCCCTCCTCATGGGCGGCAGCAGTGCACAGGCAATGCCCTCACCGCTCGTCGAGTACACGAGCGTGCGCGATGCGTGGGCGGTTGTGGGACTTCCCGTCTACACGCCGACCATTCTGCCCGTCGGCTACGTGCAGAAGGAGATCATCGTCATCGACAAGAGCCTTGCCGAGATCTTCTACCGCAACGACGCGGGCAAGGAAATCCTCTTCCGCATGGCGAAGGGCGACGCGGACATCAGCGGCGACAATAACATCTACGAAGTGAATCAGGTCGTGCAGGTTGGACGACAGTACATCCGCGTCAAGGGCACGGAAAAACTCGTCAGCCTCGCCCTCTGGTCACGCGGCGGCTACACCTTCTCCATTTCGTTTGAAGAACCCGTTTCCATCGAAGCCGTACAGGCAATCGTCAGCACGATCGCGTGGAACTAACACTGCATCCTAAATTTTGATATGCGTATGCCCCCAAGATCGGATCTATGAGATCCGATCTTGGGGGCATTGTATGGTCGCCGAATAGGCATGATAAATCCCCCAGTTCAACTGGGGGTAGAGAAGAAATTCTTATAGAAAAGGGATGCGCCTCCTATGCTAAACTAGAAGTGGCCTGACAACCACAAATGAAGAATAGCATAGGAGGCGCTTGTCAATGAATGACGTAAAAAGTTTATCACATAGTAAATGGAGATGTAAATATCATATCGTGTTTGCCCCGAAATATCGACGGCAAGTAATTTACAACCAAATTAAGGTCGACATCGGAAAGATCCTACGAGATCTTTGTGAACGCAAAGGTGTAGAAATCTTGGAGGCAGAGTGTTGCCCAGACCATATCCATATGCTGGTGACCATACCGCCGCATATGAGTGTCTCTGGGTTTATGGGCTACTTGAAAAGTAAAAGTAGCTTGATGGTGTTTGACCGACACGCGAACCTGAAGTACAAATACGGGAATCGACATTTTTGGTGTCGCGGATATTATGTCGATACTGTTGGGAAATATGAAAATGTAATCAAGAATTATATCAAGAATCAGTTACAGGAGGATATTATGGCAGATCAACTAAGCTTAAAGGAGTTTGTTGACCCGTTTACGGGTAGCAGGAGTGAAAAAGGCAAATAAAAATGCCCCCGAGTAGGGGGCTGCCCGTGACAATAGTGTGGTTGTCAGAACCCATTCGATGCACCTTTTAAGGTGCTACCACAAGCATTTGGCCCTTATAGGGCCTGTTCAAACCACCAGTTCAACTGGTGGTTTTGATTTTATTTATTTTTTACTGCGCGGATAAATTAAGCAGTGTACGAAAATCTATGTTATAATTTTTTTGTCTGGGATATGGAACTAATGAAAAGAGGAAGAAAAATGTTTGACGAGATGTTTGATGAGATGTTCCAAGATGTAGAAAATGATTCGATGGAGTATGGCGTGAGACTTGCCTGTGCAGATGAGAGTGTGTTTGCAGCATTGGCGCAATACTATTCCCAGGTAGAGGAGTGTGAGCCTCTGTGCAATATGCCTGTGCGGCAATTTTATCCGGAATTGGAAGAGGAGAATGAGATATCCACCTCCGCGGAAGAGGTAGCATGGCGGAATACCATGCTGATTTCGGATGTGCAGGCGGCGGGCATTCCACTTGAGATATTGCAGCAGCAGGATGTAATCTGCATCTATCGTACAGGTTCTGAGGAGGACTTTGCCGCGTGTGCAGAGGGGGTCACTGCACAGCAAGAGGAAGATGGTGACGGTATCAGACCGGCTGTCTTTTGCTTTGCGGATGCTGCTACGGCGAAGGCTTATGTTTGCGGCTCTGGCGTATGGGCGCCCAGCAGTTCTCAAGTAGTTGGTACAAACTTAGATGATGTTCTGCCTCTTCTTGCATCGACAAAAGGAGATATTCGATATATTTCGGGAAAATCTCTGCTTTGGGAGGAAATGCCTGCCGTAGATCGATCGGTACAGGGCGTACAGCTGATCTGTAGAGGGGCGAAAGATCTCTCTATGTTTGAGGTTATGGAAAAAGCGGAAGCAATTGCCGCATGCTTCTCGGAAGGTGTTCATATTTTATGGCAGATCGAGATATATGAAAAGAGAGAGATTTTGGCGTTCTTTGTGCGGGAAATGCCCCATATGGGGGCATCGCGAAAGCGTTGTGAGCAGGAAGGCGCTTTCTTCGTATCATAAATTTTTTGGATGATGAACATACACAAAAAGCGAGAGCTGATGGCGGCTCTCGCTTTTGTCTTACACAGTTATCTCAATTTGATTTCCTTCAATACCAATTATGCAGCTCTCGTAATATCCATCTCCCGTAGTACGAGGTCCGCTGATGACTTCGTAGCCGTCGGCTTTCATACGAGCGGTAAGGGAATCAACCGCTTCTTTGCTGCCAACGCTAAAAGCCACATGAATAAATCCTGTTCTGGCGAGAACCTTCTTGTCATCTGCCATTTCTGGCTTTTTCATAATTTCCAATCTCGCTCCATCATCAAAAGATATGAAATAAGATCGGAAACCCGTGTTCTTGTTGTGGTAGCCATTGTTAGCCTTGCCGTTCAGATATTTTACGAAGAAATCCTTGGCGGCCTCCAAATCATTCACATACATTGCAATATGCTCAAGCTTCATCGCAGAACCCTCCATAGATCGACTTCATAATCTCATGAAGTGAACTATTCTCTGTGCCTTAGTCGTATTTCTGTTCGTCTCGAAAATTTTAGGAAGTGTAAATCTTTGGAAAAACAACATCCGAAATACAGTTTGTTCCGATCAGAAAGCTGGTTCCATATCTATATGGTATCATTTATCATACTAAGTTGCAAATAACTGCGTACTTGATATACACTGTAAACATACTACAATAACTGTAATACAGCAAGTGTTTTATCATGTTGGATTTCCATCTGTGCGGCAAAGGAGAAGGGAAGGATGGCAGGTTCGGCAAAAGGCGTATATGACGTACGAGGAATATCTCATACGTCTCAAGGAGGGCATCGTAACAGATCATGAGAAATGTCCTGTGACGCCGCTGCTGCTCATGCGCAGGGGCGGTGGAAGGCACAGATCTTGTATGAGATGTGCATGCATGACGAGTTTGTTGTGGTAAACTAAAGTTGTAACAGGAATGTCTAACGAGAAACACCGAATGAAAGGGGATTCGATTCTTGTCACAACAACACTATGAACCAGAGTTCAAGCAACAGATCGTCCGGCTTCATATCGAAGCTTGACAGCAGAGTATGGAGTCTCAAAAGCCAGCATCAGCAAATGGTGCAAAGAATTCAGCGAAGAATGCCAGCAAACCGCCTCAAAGAACCTGGCTGCCCAGAACGATCTGGAGCTTATGAAGGAGAATCGTCGCTTGCGCGAAGAACTCGCAGATGCACGCAAAGAAAACCTTTTCCTAAAAAAGCAGCGGCATTCTTCGCAAAGGGAATCGACGAGAGGCATATCGATTCATCGATGAACATCGGAATCTGTTCGGCGTCCGGTGGTTACTGCGGCATTTGGGAATCTATCCGAATGCTTACTACAACTACCGAAAGCACAGACGGGCAAAAGAAGATGCCCGAAAACAGAACATCCTGCGTCAAATTCAAGCCCTATACCATGAAACCAATGGCGTTGACGGGTACCGCAGGATGCGCACGCAAAGGCATCGAGCTTTCTGCTCTGACAGTTCATAAGTACATGAACACAGAACTGGGATTGCGCTCTATTGTGCGGCAAAAAGCTCCGAGATATCAAGGCGGCATAGAGCATAAGAAGTATGACGAGCGATTTAGCAATCCGAACGCTTGGCAAAGCACTCAGCAGTCAACGAAAGAGAAGCAACGGTCTGATTCTTCATAGCGATCAGGGCAGCCCGTACACATCGAAGGCGTTCACCGACTTTTGCGAGAAACACGATCTGACGCAAAGCATGAGCAAGGCTGGATGCCCGTATGATAACGCACCTATGGAGCGCTATTTCAATACGCTGAAGAACGAAGAAATTTTTCTTCATGCGTATCGAGATGAGGAATCTCTCTATCGCGCAGTGGAGCATTTTGATTATACCACATACAATCATGTACGACCGCATTCTTATAACGGCTATCGTACGCCATTCGAAGCGAGGTATTCGACATAAGTTTATTGGACACTCGTGTTACAAAAACCCTTGACCACAACATCTACTGCGAAACGGCATCTCGCATGTTCCATTGCACTGTCGAAAAGCACGGTGAGAATGCGGAACTACGCAATTATGGTGGGATGTGGATCGTGCCGTCAAGACCTGTGTGAAACGGCGTGTTGAAACTAAAACACATGGCATCTGCTGTGCATATGAGAGCGACATCCTGTTTATACGGTTACCAAGCGGAAGAGAGCTTTCGTATGTAAAGCCGCGCATCGGAGCAAACAGATTCGGTGGAGAAGCCGTCACCTATGAAGGTCTCGGTATGACGAAGAAATGGGAGAGGATAGAGACGTTCGGCGGAAAACTGGTCGAGAATATCATACAGGCGACGGCACGCGATCTGCTCGTCTGTGCAATGAAAAGCTTGCGGGACAAGGGCTTTCATATTGTCATGCATGGCCATGACGAAATTGTACTCGAAGTCCCATACGGCGTTTCATCGGTGGAGGAGATATGCTCCATCATGGCTGAGAATCCACCGTGGGCAAAGGGGCTGCCGCTCAAGGCGGATGGGTATGAGTGCGAATTTTATCGGAAGGACTGAAATAGCGGCATCTGCCTCACTGACAGATGCCGCTTGAATCGTTTATTGTATTGAATCCATGAGATGGAGGATTGTTTCGCAGGTGGCAGAGAATTCCACTTCTCTGGCGTACTCGTAATCACGCTGATACGTTCTCCAGTGCCGATGCATTGTAGGGCTGCTTATAATCTGCTCCAAAATACTCTGATACTGCGGTATTAAGGAAGCACTGATAAATTCAGCACCGCCACCTTAGCGCATCTTTTTTGCCCGCTTTTTGTCGGCAAATCCTCCACATAGCTTTTGCTATGCGTCCGGTTTGCCTCCTCAATCGGACGAAAAAATCTACGCCAATCTGACGGACTTCATTTTATCAGCGATTCCTTAACATACCGGAATTGCGCTTTTGTGCAGTTTCGGATACCGCGTGACCCAAAACGGTTCGACTGATCTGATCGCCCTTCAGCTTGCTCAGGATAAAGATATCGTAAAAGTCTCTTGGCCGCGTATTTTGATCTCCACGGAAAAATACAGTTTCCAACTTCTCGGCAAGGATCGTCTCAAGGTTGTAAGCAAAGATTTCCAATGTGCCGTCATTGAACATCATGGGATATTTGTATTCGACTGCCTTCGGGGTAATCTTGTCGCCTGTTGTAATATCGAGCTTCAGAGGGACTCTCATAGGGAGGAAGTTTGCCGTCAGCGATATGCGATAACCTCCGTATGCATCATTCTTTCGGATTTCTCCAACGTCCTGAAAACTGAAGGTTATATCGTCATCAATGGGGATAGTGACAATCTCCTCAAACATTTTCTTTATGCTGTTCTCGTTCACGGGGTGATTTTGGATGGTGGCATCCATATCCATTGTGGCACGGGAATGGAGACCAACCATCGAGGCAATCAGCAGTCCGCCCTTTAGGATGAAGTTTCCTTGATATCTTGAATGGGCGATGCGTTCCAGCAGCCGCTCCAACATATAGTTTTGCATCACGAGTTGGGAAGGGATGTGTTTTTCTTTTGCCATTTTATTGATGGCGGCCTTTAACTGCATTGCATTATTCAAAGCAGTACCTCCAGATATGTCCGTATCCTTTTTTCGACGCCGAGCCGAGCTGCATACGCTGAGAGCAGGGGAATGTTTTTCTGATTGCTGTCCGTATAGTGGTTGAAAGCTTCTGAGACAACTTGAATATCTGCAGCGTGCTGCGGTCGCAGGATATCACAGAGCGTACGCTCCATAGAATAACAGCGTATCGAATTCCCTGCAGGAGATTTTATCTCTGTAATGCCAAGTTCATATCGCTCAGGTTTTACCTGCGCACAGCGGATTCCTTCCTTTTGCGGATTT
This sequence comes from Selenomonas timonae, assembly GCF_014250475.1. Taxonomy (NCBI): domain Bacteria; kingdom Bacillati; phylum Bacillota; class Negativicutes; order Selenomonadales; family Selenomonadaceae; genus Centipeda; species Centipeda timonae. Next base: position 1,595,389 of record NZ_CP060204.1, read on the forward strand.
GCCAGATTGTAGTTTGTGGGGAAAGTCATATGGTAGGCAATCGGTGTTCGATCCGTCAGATTCCAGAGAAAGAGAGCCGTTTCGTGTGAGAAGACGCCGCGTTTGAATCGTGTTTGCAGATTGAGGAATTCATCCTCCCATATTTCGGGCAGCGTGTATACGCCGCGGGCAGGACGGAGTAAATGTCCGCGTTTGACGAGATGTGCCAACATACTGCGGGAAATACCGGATGATACCGCTTTGGCTGTTGTCAGCATACCGTTATTTTTATGGACGAGGTTCATGATAGCAGCTTGTTGCGTCATGTGAATTACCTCCTACAAACTTTCTTGCTTGTATTATATAAATAAACAAGCAAGAAAGTCAATAAAATACGAATTACCATTATGTGAAAACCTCGGACTGCGTTTATATGCAGCCCGAGGTTTTCATATCAAGACTCCGTTGCAGTGGTCTATCTCATGTTGAATGATCTTTGCCGTAGAGCCAGAAAACTTGTTTTTCTGTTTGCGAAATTTTATGTCGCGGTATGTGACTTCGATCCATTCATGCCGCATCGTTTTTCTCTGTCCGGGGAGGGAGAGACATCCTTCTCCCGTTTCGTATTGCTCGGAGGATGCTTTTACAACCTCCGGATTCAGCATGACGAGATGAGATTTGATATTGTCAACTGTTCTTGACAATATCAGATCTACTTGGTTGCAGGAAAATTAAAATTAGCTACACCTGTTCTGTTCTGAAAATAACTTTTCTACTAGTTTTGGAGTAGAGCCAAAAAGCTGCTGTACGAAACAAATGTGCAGCAGGCTTTTACTGATGATTTTTATGGCGTCACCGCTTCCTTAAACACGCCTGCCTGCTGTAAAACTTTTGCCTTCACCTCATTCACATCGTCAATTTTCATCGATCGCTCGGGCGTCCACGCGACCGGTGATAAATGCTCGCTAAATGTATCGATTTTCTCGCCATTAAAGATATTATTGACCGCAGTAAACTCCGTCCCGCCAAACACCTTGACAAAATCTTGATACGTCCTGCCGTCGATATCTGCGACATTATTTTCGGCATATATTTTTGAGTTCTTTCCAACGCCCAGCGAATACTCATAAGGATATCCACCGTTTTCCTCATACGTCTGGTAGTAATTATTATACACGTGAACCTTTCCCCATCTCACGCGCGGTGCGCGCTGAACCAAATTATGAAAATAGTTATGATGCAGCGTCACATTCAGTTTGCCATCGTCCGACGTTTTTGCATCACTGTTCCCGATCAAGATTGCTTTATTGTGACGTTCAAAAATATTGTATGACATCGTGATGTCGTCCGCCTGATTCGTGATATCGACCAAGCCGTCTCGATGCTCGTATTCACGATGAAAATACGTTTCCGTCGGCTGCGTGCCATCCGCGAAATGACAATGATCGATCCAAATATGCGTGCCCCCACGGATCGTAATGCTGTCATACTGAGAATTCCAGTTGCCGTCCGGCCCATCGTTTGGATCCCACGACGGGAAATCATCATAGGGGGACTCAAACATAATATTTCGGATGATAATATTGTCCGCATCGAGGACTAAATCCACGCCCTTTAATTTCGCATGTTCAATCCCAATGATGCTCGTATTGGCAGGAACATGAACCATGATGTTTTTCTCCTGATTTTTTTGAGATTGTTTTCTTTTTTCCTCCTGCTCTTCTTTTCGGCTTTGCGGCACGGTACTATGCGGTGCATACGCGTCCAAATACTGCTGAAAATCATAGCCCTCCGCCATATAATCTTCCATCGTCAGGTGCTTTCCATCCGCGTCCGTATCAAAGTCGATCGTTCCGTAAACCATCAAAATCCTAGGTTCCGTATTTTTGCGATTCTCCAATGCGGCAATAAGCTCCTGCCTATTGGTCACGCGGAAAATATTGTCCTCTACGGCAGCAGCCCCGCCGGTCGTACCGCTGCCCTCTGCGGCAAACCCATCATTTTTAGCGAGCACTTCCCGGATAAAATCCGTTTTTCCCATCGGGCTCTGGACAAACGGCAAGAGAAAAACAGCCGCTAACGCACCGATGTAGGCAATCAGAAAAAGCTTCTTTTTCATGGTTTTATCTCCCTGTCGTCATTATCTTAATGGAGAGCTCCTCTCCCCATAGTATACCACTTATGAAAGAAAATAGGGTTGAGCGGGTATGACCGATCAAAAAAAGATCGCTTCATGCCATCTTCTTTGATGATATTCGCAGAAAGAGGAAAAATGCGTTAATAAGAACAACACGACGAGAAGCCTTTCTGGATGCCATGGAGTCCATTATTCCTTGGAACGAATGGATGAAACTTATTGCGCCGTACTATGTCCAGAAAGAGCGCAGCAGAAAACTGATCCCCGCGCCGAGTTCGACCAAGAACGCGACAAAGTCCAGCGATCCTGAGATGCACTCCACGAAGAAGGGGAATCCGTGGTACTTCGGCATGAAGATCCATTCCGGTGCAGATGCCGGAACAGGCTATGTCCATACGATTACCGCAACAGCTGCCAACGTACACGACATCGCGAAGGCTCATGAACTGGTTCGCGAAGATGACCATACGGTCTATGGAGATTCCGGCTATCTCGGTGTGGAAAAGCGCACGGAAATCCGAGAGACGCCCGCTCTTTCAGGTGTGGACTACCGCATTGCCAAAAGGCCCTCGCAGAACCGCATGACAAAAGCATACAAAGGAACGAATTGGGACAGGAAGATCGAGCATGCGAAAGCCTCGGTTCGCAGCAAGGTGGAGCATCCTTTTCTCATTGTGAAGAGGATGTTTCATGCGTCCAAGACAAGGTATCGCGGACTCAGGAAGAACCTTTTGCAATACGATCTGTTCTTTGCGTCGGCGAATCTCGTTATGTGTCTGCGGGCGGGAAGGCAGAGAGGGTTTTCCATGACAACGGGATAAGTGTGCCCTTTTTCTCGAAATTTCCCGTTCAAACGGGAGGTTCGGGGAAAGAAAGGGAGCAGTCGGGGCGGTGTTGCACGCTATTTTTCACTGCAATTTGTGAAATTCGTGCCTGTGGATCATGTAGCTATGATTATCCGCTATTTATCAGCGATTCCACAGGTGAGATTCCGCAGTATTACGTGGAGGAGCATCACGAGGCGATTATCCCTCCAGACTTGTTCGACTTTGTGCAGTCGGAGATAAAACGCAGAGAGCAGAATGGCAAGCACAGCGGTGTGAGCATCTTTGCGAACAAAATCAAATGCGGCTGCTGCGGAGGTTGGTATGGCGCGAAGGTATGGCACTCGACCGACAAATACCGCAGAGTCATCTATCGCTGCAACAAGAAATATACCCACAAGGGAAAGCCATGCAGCACGAGGCATCTGACGGAAGAGGAAATCAAACAGATTTTCGTTAAGGCACTGAACTCCTTGATGGAAGTCAAAGAGAATGTGATTGCGGAACTCAGCTCTCTGATTGACAGCGTTTGCCAGATGGATGAGCTGACTGAGGAGCGTAATAGAATAGAGCAGGAACTCAGTGTTTTGGCAGAACGCCTTGAAACACTGATTCGCGAGAATGCGCGGGTGGCACAGAATCAGACAGCGTATCTGAAACAGGAGAATGAGATTCGCGCACGCTATCTGGAAAAGCAGGGGCATATAGCGAGGTTGGATGAGCAAATTGCCGAGAGGGAGGGCAAGAGAAAGACCTTGGATGGAATGATACGGATGATCTGTGGTATCAACGGGGAGCAGGTTGCGTTTGACGAGGAGCTATGGGGCGGACTGCTCGATCACATTGCAGTTAAGGAGGATGGCGAAATAGTTGTTATTTTCAAGGGCGGGATTGAGATTGATGTTGAGGGGTGAAGATATAAATTCAAGAGATCACCTTTCACGCAAAAGATTCCATCACGCAGAAGATTCCATTTACCAGAAGTAGCCTCGCAACAGACGCCGCAAAAAGGGACTGTTGCACGAAGGTAAATTTATCTTTGTGCAACAGTCCATCTTTTCGTATAGGGGCAGATCGGTGAAACAACGGTAACGAAAACTTGCACCTCTACAGAAATAGGGCACACGAATAAGGACGATTGCAATGCTCGCCCTTATTCGTGTGCCCTTATTGATTTATTTCCGACGTCTTCTTATGCCGCTTCTCTCAATGATACCAGATGCCGCTCCAACGTGCCGCTCTGTATCTTTTGATGCAGTTTGAAGACGTTGTGTGCCAGTGCCAGCAGAATCGTCTCACCCAAGACATTCGCACGCCCCCTCGTAAGAAAGCGGCGAAATCCAAAGGCTCCCTTGATCTGTGCAAAGACACCCTCTGCCTGGATGCTGCGGTTCATCCGCAGGACGATGCCTTCCGTGCTCTTGATCCGTGCAAGGTTCTTTGCACGCTCTCGTTGAAAGACCTTGGCAACCTCCAATCTCTTGGTTCGTTCCTCCATTGGTATCTTGCTGTGGTTGCCATGGATGCACTGCTTCTTTCTTTCGCAGCCGTTGCAGTCTGTACACGTGTACATGGTCTTTTCGCTCACATACCCGCGCGCACTCTTTGTCCTGCGCGTCCCCGTCACAACAAGTCGCCGCCCCTCAGCGCACCGGTAGACATCCTCCGCCGCAAGGTAGTTCATGTTCTCCCGCCGCCCGATGTCCTGCTTCCATTTGCGCTTCTTGCTCACTTCGTAGTTGTTCGGCTTGATGTAGGAGGCCTGTCCCTTTTCCCTCAAATGCAGGTAGTTCTCCTCTCTCTCATATCCTGCATCGGCGACGAGTTTGCGGCTCCTTTTTCCGATGTGTGCGTGAAAATCCTCCAAAAACGGGATGAGTGTCCGTGTATCTGTTGGGTTCGGGTAAACACCTGCCCATACGATAAAGGATGCCTCCACGCCATATTGCAGATTATATGCCGGCTTTAACTGACCGTTCTTCATTGCATCTTCTTTCATCCGCATGAAGGTTGCTTCATAATCTGTCTTGGAAAAGCTGTTGCGCTCCCCACAGATGTGCAGTTTCTTTGTGTAGTCCTTCAGACGGCTGATGTAAGAGTCCAATGTCTCCATGGTACGCTGAAGCACGGTCTTTCGTCTTCCACTCCCGTAAACGAAGATGATGTTTTGCTCTTTTTGGATGCGTTTCAAACGTCGGCGCAGACGTTTCAGATGGTGCAGGCGAATCTCAGAGCCACGGCGCAGGTGAATACCGAACTCTTTTTCTACGCCGGCAAGAAAGGTGTCGAGTTTCTCCATGAGTTTGGTACGGTTCTTTGCAACGCCTTTTTTCCAAACGAAGGTGTACTTGCCCGCAACGGCTTCGATCTTTGTACCGTCGACAAAGAGGTTCTCAAACGAGATGGCTCCAACGGATGCAAGAAACTGTGCCATTTGTGCCAGAATCTCCTTGGCGCAGGGGGCAAAGTGATCCCTGCGAAAACGGGCAATGGTTGTGTGATCCGGTGCGGGTTGCCCTTCGAGCAGATACATGAAGTGGATGTCCCTTAGGCATACCTCCTCGATGCGGCGGGAACTGTAGATTTGATTCATGTATGCGTAGATGAGGATGGCAAGCAGCTGATGCGGTGATACGAGATTCCGCTCGGCACGCCGAAAGCTCCTGTACAGTGGTGTAAGATCCATTTGATGGATGCAGTGGAGCAGGAGGCGAACGGGATCGTCCTTCTTGATTTGAAATTCAAAGTTGAGGGGGAGACTGGGTTGAAATGTGCCTCCGTAGGATGTATAATCCTTATGTAAAATTTGGTTTTGCATACTCATATTTTACGCCAGAAGCCGGTGTTTGAAAACACCGGCTTCTGTGTTTTTGCACAAAATTGAGGCTGCTGCACGGTTGTTTCGTGCAACAGCCCCTTTTCTTATGCGGCGGGTGCCGCAAGTATTTTTAGAAGAAGAACTCGACGCGGCCGAAGAGTTTCTCCGCCTTGTCGTCAGCTGTCGGTCCGACATAGATCTCCTTGCCGCGGAAATATTTCGCCGAGAGCACTACGTTTTTGAAAAGCGTATAATCCGTACCGAGCTCTACGCCCTTCGTATCCCACATGGCACCGTCGCTCGTCGGGAACGGGGAAGCGAATCCGCCGAGTTTGCGGTAGGCAACATAAGCGCCCCACGATCCCTTGTCCTCCGGGTCAGCTCCCTTGTACTCATAGGTGACCTGCCAGGAACTCTTTGCATTGTCCGCCTTTGTGTTCTCCGCGTAAGCACCGGAGAGCATGCCTGCGTCGCCGAATCGGACGCCGCCGTTCACGGCCCAGATATCCGCCTTCGTGTTTCTAAGATTCTCGGCTCTGTCGTTGAGGTACCGGACCGTATTTCTCCTGTGGAAATGCATCCCTCTGAAATAATTGGAGCCCAGATGGTAGTAGCCCGCACCCAGCAGGACATTATTCTTGTCATACTGCAGTTCGACGCCCTGATAGTTCGCCACGTCTTCATCCCCCGGCAGGTTGTGCGCACCGTGACCGCCGCCGGGCGCGCCGAAGGCGTCGTCCAGATCAATGCGGCCGGCCTGCAGTTTGAACTTCAAATCCTTGCCAAAGCTGACCTCGGCGCCCGAGAACTCATCGTCGAACACGAGAGCGCCGGGTTTCGCATACGCCTCGGCAGAGAGCAGTTCCATCTTGCCGAGTTTCACCTGGAAGTTGCCGTAGTCTCCCTGTGCATAGAGCCGTTTAAGCGTGACTTTGTCTCCGTCGTCATCTCCCGCGTCCGTTTTCAGCTTGGTCTCCGCATCAAGGCGTGCGTTCACGTGCCAGTGGCTGTTGATCTCAGCCGACGGTTCGAGGCGGAACAAGAGATTGTCATCGTTCGTCTTCGTATGATTGAACTTCTTGCGCTGACTCGTATAGGTATACTCGAGTTTGCCGTTCCACTTCACCATGTCGGCATTGCGCTCGAGGTTGGAGACACGGACGCCTAGGTTGTTGAGCTCATCCGCGAATTCAGCGGCAAGGCGGTCGACGAGCGCGCGATCCGATGCGGACATATCGCCCTTTGCCATCGCCTTTGCGACCATCTGCGCCATCTCGTAACGCGTGATGTTGCGGTCGCCGCGGAACGTGCCGTCACCGTAGCCTTCGACAACGCCGTCGGCCGCGAGCTGCGTCACGGCGTCGTATGCCCAGTGATCGCGGGGCACATCGGAGAACGGGTTCGCAGCGGCGAACGTGGTGCTTGCCGCACCGACAACAAGAGCCGTTGCCAGCGCGGATACGAGAGTCTTCTTCATGAGAAACTCCTCCTTCTGATAAATAGAACTTTATCGATTTCCAAAAGGAGCGAATTCTCGCTGAAGTATCCTTGTTTCCTTTTCGCGATAGATTCCCAATCTCTTGGAACGATTTCATCATAGCATGCGAATTAACAAATTGCAAGCTTTATGAGTAAAAAATTTTATATCAGGTTATAATTTTCATCTTATTTTCAGTCCCGGATGCGCGATTTCCCGCGGCGGACGGCCCGATCTCCCGCTCCGTACGGGCTGCGCAGGCCGCCGGTTTTTTTCGGTTCCGCTCGCAGGATGCGCCGCGATTCGCCCGCCAAAAAACAAAAACGAGCTCGGCTTACGAAATTCAATCGTTCGCTGCACATTTTCATGCGGGCGATGCGCCGCTGCTCTTGTCACACAAAAGTTTTTCATAGTATAATAGGGACAAGGAGATGAGCGTGTGATGAAACCGGGGAAACGCAATTACAAGGACTCGCTGTTTCGCGATATATTCAACGATCCGCTGCGTCTGCCCGGTCTCTATCAAGCACTTGAGGGAAGCGCGGCGTCTCCCGATGAGATCAAGCTCGCCGGCATCGACGAGACGTTATTCTCAGGGATCAAGAACGATGTGAGTTTCTTTGTCCGCGATCGGCATGTGATCCTCGCCGAGCATCAAAGCACGATCAATGCGAATATGCCCCTGCGGCTCGCGATGTATCTCATGGAGATCTATCGGCAGTATATTCCCGCGGATGCGGTCTACCGGCGCGCGCTCATTTCGCTCCCCGCACCGCGCTGTTATGTGCTCTACAACGGCGAAGCGGAGATACCCGATCGCCAGATGTTGCGGCTGTCCGAGGCCTTCGGCAGGCAAAAGAGTTCAATGGAGCTTGAAGTCGAGATCATCAATATCAATGATGCGCCAAAGCGCGACATCCTGGAAAGGTGTCACGAGTTAAAGTCCTATAGTGTCTTCATCGCCAAGGTGCGCGAGAGCGTCAATCATGGAAGTATGCTCAAATCCGCCGTTATCGACGCGGTTGAGTACTGTATCAAGAATGACTATCTAAGAGATTATTTCCGGAAGAAATATAAGGAGGAGGTTTTCGATATGCTGAACTTTGCATGGGATCAAGAGCGCGCCCTCCAGGTGCGTGCCGAGGAAGCGATGGAAATAGGAATGGAAAAGGGATTGGAAAAAGGCAGACAGGAAGGCAAGCAAGAGGGGTTGGTGCGTTCGATTCGCAATCTTATGGAGAACCTGCAATGGACGCCCGATAAGGCGATGGACGCGCTATCTGTCCCCCCAGCGGAGCGCAGCCGATACAAGGCAATACTGTAATAATGGACCGGCCGGGGCTGTCCATGGAAAAGGCAATGGACGTTCTGCACCCGCCCGGAGAACGCAGGAAGTATGAGCTTTTGGTGAAGGGCTGAGGTAAAATCGCCCTGCGATTTTAGCCGCAAAAAAGGGGCTGTAACGGTAGTGTCAAAAACACTATTTCGTTACAGTCCCTAAGAAAGATGCCCTTCAATCATCGGTATGGGGCAGCAACACTCAAATCGTCACCGTTCCACTGTGTTCCATATCGACGGTCACTGTCGCAGTGGGAAATGTGATCTCGTAGACAATGAGTGCGTCACCGACCGCAGCAATTGTTTCGTCGTAGCCCGGAATCTTTGCTGTGAATGTATCGGCGAGGTCGAAGATACTGCGCTTGCTCTTCGCGGCAGTGCCGACGGCACGGACATGTGCCGTTCCCCCGTCATGAGGGATCGTGGTGAACGAAACTGTATGGTTTGCGTCGATTTCACCAACCTTTGCATTGTCTGGAAAGGTTGCGAAGTAGACGAGCTTTTTCTCCTCTGCATAGACAAAATTCACAATGCGCACATGGGGCGTATTGTCCACCGATGATAGCATGAGGACAATATGGACGTGATGGATGTAGGGGGTTGTTCTGTTTAAGGAAACAAAGTGGATGAAGATTGGTACTCTATAGGGGGACATTGGCAGGGAAAAGATGCGCTGAGAGAAGTTGGACTACAGTTATCAGCGTTTCTTACAATACAGTCAACAAATTAATTAAGACATGTTATCCTTAAAGCTTTTCGAGTTGTTTTAAATGATCTTGCACTAATGTGTGTGAATACATTTTAGGTTGATCGGAATCACGAACAATTCGCCATAGGATAGCAGCTGCCTTTAATTTTGATTTGAACTTGTCATTTATGGGATCAGCGCAGAAATCTTTTAAGAAGCGGTTCCATTCGCATGCAGAAGAATCATACTTTGCATACGTCGATATCCCCTTATATACATTCAACATGTCCTGTATAGTAAACGATGTGTCGTGATCCGCTTTCACCTTTCGCCATGCGGTCGCCATATCTGCTGTAAATTTAAAGGGAGCAACCCTCGTCAGATTTGAGAAATATGTTCTAAACTTTGTGTTGAACGAAAAGTTGCAAGCAAGTAATGGTGTGTCCAAGGAAATCGCTCCAGATGATATCATCTGCTCTTTTTCGGGAGTGGCTTTGACTATGTTCCCTTTAAAGTATTCTGCAATGTTGTGATTGAGATCTTTTTTTACCCCCCCGTGTGCAATTCCAATCTTTTTGCAAATCTCTACGAGTTCTGTTCGATACCAATAATATTTTATAAACTCCTCATATGAGCGAATCTCATCAAATGCAGGACGCTGTGCCATAATGACATCTCCTTTCGTAAATAGCAGGTCAGACAAATAGATGTTTATCATTATATCACATTTATGGTATGACACAGCGCATGATTTCGAGATGGGGCAGGCGCGTGTCTTTCGGTGTGACCGCATCACTGCGGTGGAGGAGTGTATGGATGTGGCGGGGATGCCTCTCTCGTCCTTTGCACGCCCCTCAGAGGAACTTTATCGCCGTGCAGATGCTCTCTCCTTTGTTGTCGAAATTACAGCAAAAGGACGAGATTTTTTTTATAAAGAACACTATTCATCCATGCGACTTGTGGAGGAGAATGGGCGGTACTATATCCATGGATTTTACAATGTGGGCGAGGAGGAGTTTATCGCGGATTACTTTATCCACTATGGAGATGAAGTTCAAACGGTCGAGTCTATGGCACTCAGAGAGGTGATCCGTACACGGCTACGTACGTTGACGATGCATTATAAGGAGATGGCGTAATTACTCATCGACTACATTTTGATTATGTGCAGAACCTCCCGCATAGGGAAACTGTGGCAGGCACAAACGAAATGCGAAGGTCTCGCGATCAACGATACCGATTGTCTGGTCGCTATCGTATAGGGCGAGAAGGAACTCTGCCATTTGGTTGCTTGTGTGATAGGTGCCGAACACCTTGTCATAGTCATAGGCGGCGTTGTTGTTCGCGACTGCGCCGAACTCGGTCTTCGTTGCAGCGGGGGCAAGGAGCTTTGCACGGAGCTTCGCGCCGCGTGCTATGAGTTCATGTGCGAGTCCCTCGGTGAATGCACTGACATAGAATTTTGTCGCGCAGTAGGTGACAGCAGTTGGGACAATGGTGTAGCCGCCGACGGAGGAAATGTTGATCAGCTGCGTATCTTCTATCTCAGCGAAGTCTCGTACGAAGAGTGTGGAAAAGACGGTCAGTGCCTCGATGTTTAGATGAAGCATTTGTCTGATTTTGTCAAGGTCGGATGTGCCGACTGCGCCATAGCTTCCAAAGCCCGCATTGTTGATCCATGTCCCAATAGGTAAGGCTTTTATTGTATCATAGACTTGTGTGACGTTCTCGACAGAAGAGAGATCGGCAGTTTTGATAACGATGTCCAGTGCCGGATGTGCGGTAAGAATCTCTTCCTTTAGGGCATTTAGTCGCTCTGTGCGCCGTGCAATAAGGATGAGGTTGTGTCCGCGCTCAGCGAATGCTTTTGCTGTCGCCGCTCCGATGCCGGAGCTTGCTCCCGTGATGACGGTGTATCTGTTGTTTTGTTTGCTCATGATGAAATCCTCCTTCTGGCACTACTTTACAATGTAGAGTATACTCTATGTCAAGGAGAGGATTTTATGGAATATAGTATTGGTGAATTTTCACGGAAAACGGGGCTGGGAATTCATACGCTGCGTTACTATGAGCATGAGGGACTGCTCCTGCCGGAGCGTACGGCAGCGAATCGACGGCGATACTCTGAACATGATGTTGCGTGGGCAGAGTTCCTCCTACGCCTCAAGGAGACGGGAATGCCAATTCGGGAGATTCGGCACTATGCTGCGCTGCGGGCAGAGGGCGACGATACTCTTTCGGCGCGGATGGAAATGCTCACAGAACATCGTGCCAATCTTGCAGCAGAGCTGGATAGGCTGCACGCACATATGGAGGCACTCGATGCTAAAATTGCATTTTATCGTGCGGCAATCGTGGAGTGTGATAAAGCGTGATTTGATGCGGAGAGGTCAATGTCATATCATTTGCATAGAAAAAGTGCTGCGGTGATACATGGGGGCACACATGTTTTGCAAAGAATCATTAGGCAACAACCCCTATCCTGTGTTATAATTTTCTTATATTTGAAACGTAGGAGGGAAGGCCGTTGTTTGCAAAGACTTATGGTGCGACGACCCTCGGGATTGACGGACGGATTATCGACGTTGAGGTGGATGTATCGCCCGGGCTGCCGGGCTTTGAACTGGTGGGGCTTCCCGATACGTCGGTGAAGGAGTCAAAGGAGCGGGTACGGACTGCCATTCGGAACTCCGGCATTCAGCTGCGGCAGGAGCGGGTGACGGTGAACCTTGCACCCGCCGATGTGCGAAAGGACAGTTCGGGGCTTGATCTGCCGATTGCGGTTGGACTCCTTGTATCCTATGGCATGGTTCCGGAGGAAGCCGTTCAGCACGCGCTCTTTTCGGCAGAACTCTCCCTCGATGGGAATTGCCGTCCGATCAGCGGCATTCTTCCGATGGCGATTACGGCGCGGGAACACGGATTAACGGAGTTCTACGTTGCACCGTCGAATGCAGACGAGGCACTCCTCATTGACGGGCTGAAGGTCTATGCGGTCGAGAATCTGGCGCAGCTTGTGCGTCATCTGACGGGCGTGGAAATGCTTTCTCCCGCCATGCCACACGTAACAGAGCAGAAAAAGGACGCCGCCTTCACCGATGACTTTGCGGATGTGCAGGGACAGTATCAGGCGAAGCGTGCGCTTGAGATTGCAGCGGCAGGAGGGCACAATGTCCTCATGGTTGGCGTGCCCGGTTCGGGCAAGACGATGCTGGCGCGCCGCATGAGTTCGATTCTGCCGGAGCTGACGAAGGAAGAAGCCATTGAGATCACAAAGATCTACAGCATCTCGGGGCTGCTCGGAAAGGATACGGGGCTTGTGACGACGCGTCCCTTCCGCAGTCCGCATCATACCTCCTCGACGGTGGCGATGATCGGCGGCGGGAGCATCCCTCGTCCGGGCGAGGTGACGCTTGCCCATCACGGCGTGCTCTTTCTCGACGAGCTGCCAGAGTTCAGCAAGAAGACGCTTGAGGTACTGCGCGAGCCGATCGAGGATCGTCAGATTACCGTGTCGCGTGCGAACGCAACACTGACCTTTCCCTCTAGTATCATTTTGGTAGCGGCAATGAACGAAGTAACGTCGATAACGATACAATGTAATGATGAACGAGATTCTGCTTAATGCTTTATTGAATCACACAAATCAATTCCATAAAACTATAGGGTCGAGTGCATGGGAGTTTCTTATGCCTCGACCCTATAGTTTCAATTGTTGATTTTCCAGTGTCCGAATCGCTTGCTGCCGATGGGCTCGATGCTGCCTGTTTCACGAAGCTGTTTTACCTCGCGCTCAATTGTTCTTTTTGCGACACCTAGCCTTTCTGCCATTTCAACCATTGTTATTTTAGGATTAGCTACGACCAGTTCCAGAATTTTATACGCTATACCGACATCCAAACCGACATTATGTCGGTTTGGGGATTTAGGATGAGAGACAAGTGGACTATGGGGAGCCTTAAAATGAACTCGAAGTCCATTTCTTCGTAATTCATAAAACGGAAGGTCTGCCCCCAACTCCTTGCAGGCCTCGCAGAGCTGTGAATGTCTTTTCACAAATGTGTCAGAAGTTCCTGTAGGAGAGCCTCATCTTGCAAAAGCGTGATGGCAAAACATTTCTTTCCGGCATCTTTGAGCGATGCGCCGATGTGATATGCCTCTTGGTGGTCAAGAATAAGGAAACGATCGTGAAAGGCATTGGTGTGATTAATGGTAAGCGTTGGATATTGACTGTTGAAGGTCGCAACATCTGCTGCCGTCAATCTCGTATTGTTGAATGTGTGGATTTCCACGGAAACATTAGCTTGTTTTTTTGCCAGCAGATTGAGCGTTCCTATATCTACATAGCCGTCAATGAGAATGATGTCCTTGGTTGCCTTTTGAATCAAGCTCGCCAATAAGCTGAATGCATCGTAGATTTGCCCGTTGAAGAATATCTTTTGACTGGACTCCGTGTGGGCGTGGATAAAGTCAAAGACTTGCTCGAATTTTTCATCGGTTTCTTTTTGAGAGACGAGTTGCTTTAGCTCCATTCGTTCTATGCGCTCGAAAAGATGGGCATTGCTGGCGATGAAATGTCGCATCTCAACAAAAGCCCGCATAATGCCGATGCTGACCTCTATGGCGACATCACTTCGCAGTACTCCGGACAGCATGGAAATCCCTTGCTCGGTGTAGACGTAGGGGAGATAGCGTCTGCCGCCATGCACAGTGTCACTTGAAATCCCAATTTGGGATTTCAAGATTTCAAACTCATCTTCTGTGAGTTGAAAGCGAAAATCCTCTGGAAAGCGACGGGCGTTGCGGGCTACATTACGGTTCAGTATCCTTGTTTCTACCTGATAAAGCCGCGCCAAATCTGAGTCTAGCATGACTTGAATGCCACGAACGGTGTATACCAAATTCCGTATGTGGCTTGTGTCTATCGGCGCTATGGATGTCTGATCAGGGGCTTTCTCACTCATAAAAGTTCCTTTCCTTTTGAGGTGCCAAATTGGGATCTCAAATTTTGCTGGTGAATAGCAATTAACCAAATTTTCTTGAGGTAGTCTTTACTAATTCCACAGAAATATTCCTGCGGAGAATTGCTGACAACATAGCTATACTCTGTTCGGTAAACGCGTAAGGCAGGATTCGCCGCCCGCCATGTGCGGAACTTGACATCACGATTTGTGATGTCAAGTTTGCCTCCTCCTTGGTTAACTGGAAGCAATATCTTTCGGGAAATCTTTTCTGATTCCGCTTCACAGCCTGATTCAGAACCCGTATCTCCACTTGATAGAGCATAGCAAGATCGCTGGCAAGCATTACCTGTTGATTACGTAGTGTAAATAAATCGACTGATATTTGGAGTGTCTGTGGCCGACGAGATGGACACTGGTTGAATTTCTTTCATGATGCTTTACCTCCTCGATAACTGGTGTGTTGCATCCCTCGGTTTTTTTATGTAGCTGGGCATGAGAAGGAAAAATTAGCTTATCCCTTACACAAGTTGTTAAACGTTATTGGAACTTCCTGCCTGTGTAGTTATTGAAGTGATAAACAGAAACTTGGAATAGGGGGATTGCAAAGTTTGAGCTACTGAAACAAATCAAACAAATCGTCGCCAACAGCCTGCTCTTTATCGATAAGTTCCTGCATATATGCTCTAACGGCTAAAAACTCTGCCCTTATTGGAAAGTCATCACTTTCAAGTAAGTGGATAGTATCTTCGTGTTTCTCTGGATTTCTTAGGATGGCTTCGATATCAATTTCATAATATCTTCCGACGACCTCAGGCTCTCCGAAGTACTCCTTATATTCCCAAGGTACGGCATTCTTGTTTATCAGAGAACCCGATTCGAACTCAGGGGATTTATAATCTGAATCAAGATAAACCCATTCATCCATAAGATATTCATCCTCTTGTGGTAATTCATCAAAGTCCAATGTCGCAGCTATATCTTGGATTCTGATAATTGCATTGTAAATAAAGGAGTTTGCTTCATTTCGAATCCATAGGCTTGTCTCTCCGCTCTCATAGTACAGTACAGGATACAGTTCCTCAAGAAAGGTCCAATAGCCATTTTTAGCGTCGCACATTACAAAGAGTGATTTTAGAAATGGAGAGAATATATACTCTTCAATTTTCTCCGGGATCATGTCATACAGCATATTGAATGCCTTATCTGAGTAGTGACGGCGATTCTTGTTTTCAAAAAAATCACCAATTCGCTTCAAGTTTTTGTCCTTTTGCTTTGAAAAGTACAAGGCGCAGAAATACTCTTGGAAAGAGCGATGGGTGAAATGATACTTTCCGTTCTCGTAAAACATAAGGCACATATTTTCAACGAGGTCATCTCTGAAATCCGACGGCGTGACGTTATGCAGTTCTTTTGTACGTTCGTGCAGACTGTTAAAATACTGGTCAAACAGAAGATCCGTGAATTCAAACTTCTCATCACGATAGCTTCGTGCACAGAACTCAGCAAAATAGTCTGCAAACCGATCTGCAGTCAATCCTGTCTTTAAGACGCGTTTGTATGCTCCTTTGCTTGCATCGTGTTTTTGGGATAATGTGATGTATGCCTCTCTGTAAAAAATATGCATTTTTGATGGAATCTCTGCAAATTGCTCATACGTCATAAGCATGATGGTGAGAAGGAGTGGATTTTCGGTGAACTCCATATGTGTACGAAATAGGGTGTTATCTAATTCATTTCGGAAATTCGCCTTGATTGCCGGCTCGTCCGGTCTAAAATCCAACTTGTCAATCAGTGAAAGTGCCTGTTCTTTAGTAAATGGGCAGAGGTTGAGTACGGTAAATCTATGAAGGGATATAAATGCTCCGGCTGGGCGAGAGGATATGACGAACATGTTATCGGTGTACTTGTCGGCAAAAAATTCAAGGTCATGTTCGAACTTCTTCCTACAGTCTGATTTTATTTCATCTAAGCCATCAAACAGTAGCAAGCACGATCCATGTGAGAGTAGTTTTGAGAGGTCGTTTAGTTTTTTAGATCCACCGAGACCCTCAAATTTTTCAAAAATGTAATCCAATAAGCTGTCATAGGAATCACTGTAGTCCTTCAAAGGAATAAAGATAGGAATTTTCCCAAACTCATCAAAATGCTCTATGGAATCCAAAAGAAGGTGACGCATCATCATCGATTTTCCGAGACCGCCCGTACCGGAAATCAAGATGAAATTTGAACACTCGTGCAGTAACTGTGCTGTGCTGTTTTCTATAATTTTCCTGCGGTAACTGTTCTTTTTAATATAGATTCTTTGCTCGATGTTGTTGCAGATGTAAAAATTATAAAACTCCACGGGCGCATCGTTATAAAGAAGAGTTTTCAATTTATTGTATTTTTCACGAGTATTTTTAAGGTATGCGCGATATTCGTCTTTGGGAGAACGCATACTACGTCGGCTCGCCCAGTCTAGATCAAAATCGCTAGACCTCTTATCGACCAGAACCTTACGTGGTCTGATGGAATCTTTATGCTCGCCTGATACAGGTTCGTCGACCTGAATTATATGGACAGAAACACTATTGCCCCAGTTCTTTCCAACCTCTGAATTAAACTTGCGCTTTGCTCTCTTTACAGTAGGTCGATCATGCCATGAATCAATAGTAGCTGCACCAACGGTGTTATCTGCTCGGTTCGATAAAATGAAATGCCAAATACCAAGAAGGAATGGCTGCAGTTCGATGTTCTGCGCCGTGAGCAGATGCTTTTTATCCATTGGATGACCGTTTTGGTCAATGTAGAATATTTCATCTGTGATACTGGAGTCTCGGCTGATCGTATCGAGAATGGCACGAACGAGCCACCTCCCCATGTTTTTCTCATCGATGAAAGACAATGAAAATTGGCACATGCGCTGAAGAGGGGAGAAAAAAGTCTCTTTTATCTCACGGTCAAACGTGTGGATGAGCTCCTCTTTATCGAATGGAAGATATTCATTGGCAGAGAGTCTGCACGCTTTATATGAAGAAGTATGGGTTCGGATCGAACGTCCCGCAGGAGAAATATAGTCGGGGAAAGCCACACGGATGAGCCCTTCAAGAACCTCGCTGTCATTCAGACCGTCCTTTTCGCCAACCGCATTTTTCCTAGCGGCAGTTCTCTGTTTTCTTGCCTGAAGAAGCAGGGTGAAGAAGGTGCCGCCGCATAATACGTATTCTTTGTTTTCCAGCATAAAAATACCTCATTTGCAAGTATTGACACTATTAACGCAGTTGACGCTATTGACTGCTGTTTACTATTTACAGCAACACTATTGCATATAGGATGAGCCTCAGAGATTGAATCTCTGGGGCTTTATTTTTTGACGATTGTGCATGTATCAATTATAGCACGGCTTTTCTGATTTTATAAGGAAAAATTCTAATCAAAAAGCGGTGACCAAATCGGATGTATGTGTCCGCTTCTATGTAGAGAAAGCTTTTTAAGGTGGTGGTAGGAAGATTCAAATTTGGTTTCCCTAGGTAAGTCAATCTGTTGTCCAAGATGGCCATAGGACGGCGGGATGCGAATAGGGATGCTGACAGGTAACGAGCCTGTCAGTATTCCTATGCTCCCACCGTGCTTCTTTATGCCCATTTTCGGACTGAAGCCCGTGCGTAGTTTTGCATCCCGCCGTTCGGCAAGAACGAAAGGAACGCAAAACTATGAAAATCCAGCTTAACGGTATTATCAAAGACTACTCTGCGCAGGAGGTCAAGGCTCTCCAACAGCAAGGGCATCGTTTTCAGCTCAGTAAGAAGCTGGGCGTGTATGTTCCCGTCCCAATCCAGATTCACGAAAATGGTGGAACCAGAGATACGGGGATGGATGAGCTCGTCCGTCGCAAAGCAACCGGCGAGAAATTCCTCAAGGCATCGGGACAGGCGATTTATGCGCCGGTCGATACCGAGCAATACTCCGTCGTCATGCGCCCCATCTGGCGGGAGGATAAGCGGGAAAAGCGCGAGCAGCACTGTATCTATGAAGGAAAACCCTGCTGCGCCAACCGCAGCTGTGATGGATGCTCACATCCCGTGTATCGGACAATCTCCTTGGAGCGTGCGGTGGAACTCAACGATCCCGCGCTTCCCGTTCACGAGGATGTCACCGAGACCGTCAGTTGCAGAGAGCGCAATCGCAAATTGTACGAGGCTCTCGGTGAACTCGATCCCATCGACCATGAAATTCTCGTCCGCAGAGCGGCGGGAGAGTCGGAGCGTGCCATTGCCACCGCTGTCGGCTTCAAATCTAAGGAAAGCATTCGTAAGCGCATGAATAAGTTCATGCCAGGGCTTCAGGCACAGCTCAAAGATTTTATGTAAAAATCGGTGACCAAAACATACGGCGGTGTCCTCTTCTTTATAGGAAGGTGAAAATACCCGCAGTCAATCGAAAGGAAGTGATCTCCATGCGGGAGGAAAATGAAGCAATAGCCGAGCTTATCGGCGCTCTTCACCGACTGGTTAATGTCTTGGAGGAATTCGTGCAGAGTTCCGAAGGAGAGGAACCGTTGCCAACGGAGAAGACAGAAGCACCGACCCTTGAGGAGGTACGCGCCGTACTTGCGAAACTCTCTGTCGAAGGACACAGTGCCGCCGTCAAGGCACTGATTGCCAAGTTCGGTGCGGACAAACTCAGCGACATCGCACCGGAGCAGTATGCGGCACTCTTGAAGGAGGCTGAGCACATTGGCACGTAAGCATGCCCTCCTCTCTGCATCCTCTGCCGCACGTTGGATCGCCTGTCCGCCGTCGGCACGACTCAATGCGGAGAAATCCGACACGCCGAGTGCGTACGCAGCCCAGGGGACGGACGCGCATATGCTCTGCGAGTACAAACTCCGCAAGGCTCTGGGTGAGCGGGTACGCGATCCGACCAAGCATCTCACTTCCTATGACACTGAGATGGAAGAGTGTGCTGAGGCATACTGCCAGTTCGTGATGGAGCAGGTCGAGCAGTTCCGTGCCGAGAGCAAGGACACGATGGTGTCGGTGGAGCAGCGCGTCGATTTCTCGGCGTTCGTGCCGGATGGCTTCGGCACAGCTGACACGCTCATCATTTCGGGCAAGAAAGTCTGCATTGTGGACTACAAGCACGGCAAAGGCATCGAGGTCAGTGCTGACCACAATCCGCAGATGATGTGTTACGCGCTCGGGTGCATCCAGATGTTCGACGGTCTCTATGACATCGAAGAGGTACGGATGGTGATCTTCCAACCTCGTCTCGCCAACATCTCGGAGTTCAGCATCTCGAAAGCCGACCTTCTGGCATGGGCGGCAGATACGCTTGTACCTGCGGCAAAACTGGCACACGCAGGAGAAGGCGAGTTCAGTGCAGGGGCGCACTGTCAGTTCTGCAAGATCAAGGCGACCTGCCGTAAACGGGTAGAGTACAATCTGGAACTCGCCCGGTATGACTTCGAGATGCCGCCGACACTGGAGGATGCCGAGGTGGAGGCGGTGCTTGCAAAAGCCGACACGCTCGCCGCATGGGTCAGCGACATCAAGGAATACGCCTTGCAGCGGGCGATTCAAGGAAAACAGTGGACGGACTGGAAACTGGTCGAAGGTCGCTCGAATCGGAAATACACTGACGAGGCGGTTGTCGCTAAAACCGTCAAAGAAGCGGGCTTCGAGCCGTATGAGCAGAAACTGCTCGGGATTACAGCGATGACCAGTCTGCTCGGAAAAAATAAGTTTGAGGAACTGCTCGGAGGCTTCATCGTAAAGCCACAGGGGAAACCAACCCTTGCTCCGATGAGCGACAAGCGGCCTGTGATGAATACTGCAGCAGAAGATTTTAAGGAAAGTTGAGGAAAAGTACCATGGCAAAAGTTATCAATCCGACAAAAGTGATCACGGGTGTCAAGACACGTTGGAGCTATGCCAACGTCTGGCAGGCAAAGTCCATCAACGGCGGTACGCCGAAGTACAGTGTGTCGCTTATTATTCCCAAGTCCGACACCAAGACCGTGACCGCAGTCAAGAACGCCATTCAGGCGGCGTACGAGGAAGGGCAATCAAAGCTCAAGGGCAGCAGCAAGTCCGTGCCCGCACTCACGGCGATCAAGAACCCACTCCGTGACGGCGATGTGGAACGCCCGGACGATGCGGCATACAAGGACAGCTACTTCATCAACGCCAACTCGGCTACGGCTCCCGGCATCGTGGATGCTGCCCGCAATCCGATCATCGAGCACTCGGAGGTCTACTCCGGCGTTTACGGACGCGCAAGCATCAACTTCTACGCATTCAACTCGAACGGCAACAAGGGCATCGCTTGCGGGCTGAACAACCTGCAGAAGATTTCCGACGGTGAGCCGCTCGGCGGCAAGACACGCGCCGAGGATGACTTCGCCGATGAGGACGAAGATTTCCTCAGCTAAATAGGACTAGGTGACACGGGCAGCGGGGATTCGTCCTCGCTGCCTTTGTCGAAGAAGGAGAAGTGACATGAAGTCTATTTCTATCGATCTTGAAACTCGGAGCAGTGTAGATATTGGGAAAAGCGGCGTTTATCGTTACGCAGAGGCAGAGGACTTTGCGATCCTGCTTTTCGGCTATGCCGTGGATGGAGGCACGGTGGAGGTCATCGATATTGCCAATGGAGAGCAGATTCCGCAGGAAATTTTGGACGCACTGATCGATGAGAGCGTCATCAAGTGGGCGTTTAATGCCAACTTTGAGCGTGTGTGTCTGTCGCGTTACTTGTCGGACTTGGGGATAGACCTCGATCCGTTCCGTGACAATCATCCGCTTTCCAAAGAGTGTGCCCGTTTTCTGAATCCCCACAGCTGGCGATGCACAATGGTCTGGTCTGCCTACATGGGCTTGCCATTATCGCTTGCCGCCGTGGGCAGAGTGTTGGGACTGGAAGAGCAGAAAATGACCGAGGGCAAGGCACTCATTCGATCTTTTTCTACACCTCCGTTCCACGAACCCACAGGAGAGAAGTGGGAACTCTTCAAAGCCTATAATCGCCGTGATGTCGAAGTGGAGACGGCAATACAGAAACGTCTGTCCAAATATCCTGTGCCGCAATCGGTATGGGAGGAGTATGTGCTCGACCAAGAAATCAATGATCGTGGAATACGGCTTGATATGCCTCTCGTGGAGAATGCCGTCCAGATTGACGCGACCACAAAGGACAAGTTGATGGAACGCCTGAAAGCTCTGACCAGGCTTGAGAATCCGAACAGCGTGGCGCAGATGAAAGAATGGCTCAAAGAGCGCGGTGTTGAAACGGAGTCACTTGATAAGAAGTCTGTGACAGCTTTGCTCAAGACCGCCCAGTCTCCTGTCTCCGATGTATTGGTGCTTCGTCAGCAACTCGCGAAATCCTCGGTGAAGAAATATCAGGCGATGAGAAATGCCGTCTGTGTGGACAGCCGTGCACGGGGAATGTTTCAATTTTACGGAGCAAATCGCACCGGACGTTTTGCGGGACGCATCGTGCAACTGCAAAATCTTCCGCAGAATCATCTCTCCGACCTCAAATGCGCTCGTGACCTTGTGCGGCAGGGAAATTATGCGGCACTGGAAATGCTCTATGACCCCGTACCGGATGTGTTGTCGCAGCTGATTCGCACTGCCTTTATCCCGAAGGAGGGCAGAAAATTCATCGTTGCGGACTTCTCTGCCATCGAAGCGCGGGTGCTATCATGGCTTGCCAAGGAGCGATGGCGCATGGATGTTTTTGAGGGTAACGGCGATATCTACTGCGCTACGGCGGGCAGGATGTTTCATTGTAATGTAGTGAAACACGGTGAGAACGGGCATCTCAGGCAAAAAGGGAAACAGGCAGAACTGGCGTGTATCGCTGAGGGACAGCTTGTCCTTACGAATGAAGGACTTGTCCCTATTGAGTATGTCCGTGCGGAGCATTTGCTCTGGGACGGAGAAAGCTGGGTCAGCCATGATGGTGTCATTTTCAAAGGCGAACGGGAGGTAATTACCTATGAAGGTCTTACAGCAACCCCGGATCATCTCGTCTGGGTTCAGGGGAAATCGCAGCCGATACAGTTTGGAGATGCCGCCTCCTGCGGCGCACATCTCGTACAAACAGGAGATGGTGGGACGGCAATTCGGCTGGGTGAGAATCATCAGCCCGGAAAAGAGATGGAATGCGGCAATGAATCATTGCTACGTTCTGACAAAATGTACGGGATGCGGTGCAATCCAGTGGCAGTACTTGGACAATCTTCGCAGCGGGAAATCGAAGGGCTGCCAGAGCTGTTCGCAACCGAGACAGATTCCATCTTGGTTGGACAGACGACTCACAGCAGCAAAACAACGCTGCGAGAACCCGAACGACAGGGCGTACCCTCTGTATGGAGGGCGAGGGATCAAGTTCGATTTTCCGAGTGTGACGGAGGCAGGTCTGTATCTCATAAAAACATTCGGTCTGCCCTCACGCTCGATGGAACTGGATCGCATCGATACGAACGGAAATTACACCAAAGGGAATCTACGCTTTGTACCCAGAGCGCAAAATCAAGCAAACCGCAGAATTACGGTTTTGTCGGAGTTTCATCAGGAGTATTGGCCTTATTGCCGCGCTGTGGTAACGAGAAAACTGTCCGCAGGAATGACTCGTTCGGAGATTATCAAAGCTGCGGAGACAGCTGTCAGCGAGAAAAGGAAGAATTGGCGTATCATCAGCGCACGGCTCGACTTTATGACATCAGAAATGCCGGAAAGCATCACCGTTTTACCGTATCGGGAAAATTAGTCCACAACTGCGGCTACGGCGGATCCGTCGGTGCGCTGAAAGCGTTCGGCGCATTGGAGTCCGGGATGAAGGAAGAGGAGCTGAAGCCGCTCGTGGATGCTTGGCGTGCAGCAAATCTGAGCATAGTGGATTTCTGGTGGGCTGTGGATCGTGCCGCAAAGGACTGCATCAAGGAACGCAGCACAAAAATCACGCACGGTATCCGGTTCATCTATCAGGGCAGCATGATGTTCATCGAACTACCGAGTGGCAGACGGCTTTCCTATGTGAAGCCGCGCATTGGAGAGAATCGGTTTGGCGGCGAATCCATCACCTATATGGGACTCGACCTATCGAAAAAGTGGGCGCGGATCGAATCCTACGGCCCGAAGCTCGTGGAAAACATCACGCAGGCAATCAGCCGTGACATTCTCTGTTATGCCATGCAGACGCTGCGAACGATGGACATTGTCGCGCACGTCCATGACGAACTCATCATCGAATGCGACGAGCGAGTCTCTCTTGTTGCCGTGTGTGAGCAGATGGCGCGAACCCCGCCTTGGGCAGACGGACTCCCGCTCCGTGCCGATGGTTTCGAGTGCCAATTCTATCAGAAAGATTGACTTCAATCCTCCCGTGAAAAATGGGAGGATTTTTGGTGACCAAAACCTCCCTGTTCGTCCTCTTACTGATGAGAGGAACTAATCAGTTTTCAAAGGGAGGAAAGCCTTTATGTTCTATGTCAAGGAAAACATCAATGAGGCTCTGGAGGTCACGGTGGAAATCAACGATGAGAATGTCTTTTGCCATTGTCCGCGCTGCGGAGCGGAAGTGCCTGTCGACCTCAACGAGTTTTTCGGCGATGCGGAGTTCGACCTCTTCGGCACGGCGATCTGCTGCACGGAGTGCAGCAGGAAGATGAGGTGCGAGAAATGATTGAGAGAAGAAATCACGAGGGCTATGCCGATCCTACAGCGCACGCAGCTCTCACCAAGGTATTCCGACAGAATCTGTTCACCTACATCTGCTCTCCCTATCGGGACAATCCGCGCGTCAATGTCATGCGGGCGCGGCAGTACTGCAAGTTTGCTGTGAGCAGGGGACGGATTCCCCTTGCGCCGCACTTGTACTTTCCTCAGTTCATGTCGGAGGTAGATGAGCGGGAGAAAGCGATGGATATGAACTTCGAGCTTCTGAGGCTGTGCGGCGAGGTCTGGGTGTTCGGCGAGCGAATCACCGAGGGCATGGAAACGGAGATTGCTCATGCCGGGAGACTGCGGAAGAACATCCGTTATTTCACAACCAAATGCGAGGAGGTGCTTGCTCCATGAAAATCGCGGTCTGTAATCGTAATACCGAGAAGCGGTACAAAAACAAAGAAATGAGCTGGGAGGACATCAAAGAGCGCAACCGTCATCCCATCCGTACCTCGGAAACCGTGGAAGAGTATCCGAAACTGCCGAAGGCACAGCGGGATATTGCCAAAGACCAGGGTGGCTTTGTCGGCGGCTGGCTGAGAGGCGGCATTCGGAAGAAAGGTCATGTCATCAGCAGGGAGTGCGGTGCGCTCGATGCTGATCACATTCCCGACGGGGAGGATTTTCTCGGTAAAGCAAAAGAAGTCCTCGCGGGCGTACGTTTCTTCATCTACTCCACCCACAGTCATGCGCCACAACATCAGCGGTATCGTCTCGTGATGCCGTTCTTCCGCGAAGTCAGTGAGGAAGAATATGCACCATTCATGCGTATGGTCGCAAAACAGATCGGCATGGAGTATTTCGATGACTCCACCTATCAGGCAAACCGCATGATGTACTGGGCTTCCTGCCCGTCCAACGGCGAGTTCATATTTGAGGAGCAGGACGGTGATCCGCTGGATGTGGATGCCTATCTCGCAAAATACGATGACTGGCGGGATGTGACACAATGGCCGGTATCTTCCCGCCAGTCCGAAGCCGTAAAGCACAGTGTCAGCACACAGGCAGATCCACTTCAGAAAAGTGGCATCGTCGGAGCCTTCTGCCGTGCCTACAGCATCGAGGAAGTCATTGAGAAACATCTCTCCGATGTCTATACACCGTCGGCGGTAGATGGGCGTTATGACTACATCCCCGGCGAAGGAACGGCGGGTGTGGTCGTCTATGACGGCAAATTCGCATACTCGCATCATGCAACCGATCCTGCCTCCGAAAAACTCCTGAACGCATTTGACCTCGTTCGAATCCATAAGTTCGGTGACGATGACTCCAAGAAGTCCTTTGCGGCGATGGCAGAACTTGCCAGTCGCGATGAACTCGTTTCCTCCTTGCTCCTCGCCGAGCGGAGGGAGACGGCGGCACAGGATTTTGAGGGCAGTGATTGGGAGACGGCACTCGTTCGTGACAAGAACGGCGTACTGGTCAACTCCCTGCGCAATTTGAAACTCATCATGGAGCATGATTCGGTCTTGAAGGGGATCGTATTCAACCAACTGGCGGACAATATGGAAATTCGGGGAGAAGTCCCGTGGAAGCATCCGGGGAGGTTCTGGCGGGATGCAGATGACGCGCAGCTCATCTGCTATGTAGACGATCACTATGGAACGTTCTCGGCACGAAACTATGAGATTGGTGTGACCAAGGTCGCCGACGACCGATCCTATCATCCCATCCGTGAGTTTTTAGACAGTCTGCCGCCGTGGGATAAAGTCCCGCGTCTGGACACCCTGCTCATTGATTATCTTGGAGCGCCGGATAATGCCTATGTACGTGCAGTCACGAGAAAGACACTCTGCGCCGCTGTTGCAAGAGTGCGGAAACCCGGCATCAAGTTCGACAACATTCTCGTCCTGAACGGACCGCAGGGAATCGGTAAATCTACAATCGTGGCACTTCTGGGCGGCGAGTGGTATTCCGACAGCCTGTCTCTGACCGACATGAACGACAAGACCGCAGCCGAAAAACTCCAAGGCTACTGGATCATGGAAATCGGAGAACTTGCGGGAATGCGGAAAGCCGACATCGACAAGGTCAAGGCGTTCATTTCGCGGCAGGATGATAAATACAGAGCCAGTTTCGGACGGCGTGTTACCCCGCATCCGAGGCAATGCATTTTCTTTGGCACGACCAACTGCGAGGGTGCATATCTCCGTGACGGTACAGGAAATCGCCGCTTTTGGACAGTCAAGACACCGGGCGGGAAAAGGAAGCCGTGGGATCTCTCTTTGGAGGAGATCAAGCAGATTTGGGCAGAGGCAGTCGCAAGATACGATGCTGGGGAATCCCTCTACCTTGACGCAGAGTTGGAGTCCGTGGCGAAAGCCGAGCAGGATGCCGTTACGGAGCAGGATGAGCGTGAAGGATTGGTGCGCCTCTATCTGGATGAACTTCTTCCTGCCAACTGGAATCAGATGGGGCTTTATGAACGGCGGGACTTCCTGAGCGGCGACGATCTTTCCGCACGAGGGACAGAAAAGCGGCAGACCGTCAGCAATATGGAGATCTGGTGTGAATGTTTTGGCAGACGGAAAGAGGATCTGCGTCCCATCGACAGCTATGCCATCGCTGCCATTATGGCAAAGATCCCCGAATGGCAGAAACTGCCCGAACCGAGACGCATCCCGATCTATGGCAAGCAGAGAATTTACAGCCGCTTGTGACTTGTGCCGCAGTTGTTCCACGTTCAAAGCTTTGCTGTATAAGGCTTCGGTACAAGGGAACAATATTTATATATTAAATAAAATATATAAAAAATAAATAGTGAGCGCGCGGGTATACACATACGCGCGTAAAGCAAAATTTCCTGTGCAGCGTTGTTCCAAAAACCATCAAAAGCCTTGCTATGACTGGATGGAAGGATGGAACAAGCACATGGAACGGAGTGTGGAACAGGAGAACAGGATGCGGGAAAAAGACATTGAGCAGAAACTTGCAGCAAGAACCAGAGCGATGGGCGGCATCGCTCCGAAGTTCACCTCGCCGGGATTTGATGGAATGCCCGACCGACTGGTGCTTTTGCCCGGCGGCAGAATGGGCTTTGTGGAGCTGAAAGCACCGGGCAGGAAGCCGAGAGCCTTGCAGTTGGCACGGCACAGGCTGCTTCGGCGGCTTGGATTCAAGGTGTATGTGATTGACAAGATAGATCAAATTGACAGCGTATTGGAGGAAATCGACCATGAATGAACTTACGGTATTGGAACACAACAGCATCCGTGTCATGACCACGGAGCAGCTTGCCGAGGCGTATGGATGCAGGGCAATTCATATCCAGCAGAATTTTAAGAACAACAGGGCGCGATTCGTTGAGGGGAAGCATTACTTCAAACTTGAAGGTGCTGATCTCAAGGCTTTCAAGGACTCACTCGAAAATATCGAGTCAGTTGTCGGGAGTCGCGCACCGTCTCTGATTCTTTGGACGAAACAAGGGGCGGCGCGTCACAGCAAAATGCTCGGAACTGAGCGGGCGTGGAATGTTTTCGATGAGCTGGAAGAAAGCTATTTCAACCCCATGAGGAACATGACACCCGAGGAATTTCTGCTGTTCAGCGCACAGCGAATGGTGGAACAGGCGAAGGAAATCAAGGCGGCAAATGCCCGTATCGACAAGGTGGATGAACGGCTTCTCGATGTGGAGTCCAAGCAGATGACCATCGATGAGCACCACTACACCATCATCGGCTATGCCAACCTCACGGGAGTTCGTGGTGTGAGCCGGGATGCCGCCGCAAGACTCGGACGCAAAGCCTCGGCAATGTCCAGAAAGCAAGGCTACCATATCGGCAAGGAGTACGATGCAAAATATGGCTTGGTGAACACCTATCATGTGGATGTACTGCAGGAAGTTTTCAGGAGGTGATGCACTGTGAAGTTCATACCGCATGATTACCAGCAGTACGCCATCGACTTTATCGAAAGCCATCCGACTGCCGCCGTACTCCTGGATATGGGACTTGGGAAAACGGTGATTACTCTCACGGCCCTCAACGACCTGCTCTTTGACCATTTTGAGATTTCTCGCGTTCTCGTTATTGCACCGCTTCGTGTGGCACGGAATACATGGCCGCAGGAGATCGGCAAGTGGGAGCATCTGAATCATATCCGCTATTCCGTTGCAGTCGGAACGGAGAAAGAGCGTCGGGATGCGCTTCGCAAGCAGACCTCCCTCTACATCATCAACCGCGAGAACGTGCCGTGGCTCGTGGAGAAAACCGACTTCACCTACGATGCCATCGTGATTGACGAACTCTCCTCGTTCAAGAATTGGAGCGGCAAGCGATTCAAGGCACTCATGAAGGTTCGCCCATTGGCGAAGAGAGTCATCGGATTGACGGGCACACCATCCGGCAACGGCTTGATGGACTTGTTCGCAGAGTTCAAGGTACTCGACATGGGACAGCGACTGGGGCGGTTCATTACGAAGTATCGGCAAGATTACTTCAAACCGGACAAGCGAAATGGACAGGTGGTCTTCTCCTACGCTCCCTTGCCAGAAGCCGAGGAGCGGATCTACGAGAAAATCTCCGATATCACCATCTCCATGAAAGCCGCCGATCATCTGAGGATGCCCGAGCTGATTGAGAGCGAATACAGCGTCCGCATGGATGAGGAAGAGAAGAAAATGTATGCCGAGATGTGCGAGCAGTTGGTTTTGCAGATGAAGGGCGATGAGGTGACGGCGGCAAATGCCGGTGTCTTGTCCGGGAAACTCGTGCAGATGGCAAACGGCGCAGTCTACACCGACGATGGAGCTACGCTGCATATACATGACCGCAAACTTGATGCCTTGGAAGACATCATCGAGAGCATGAACGGCAAGCCGCTCCTCGTGGCGTACTGGTTTCGTCATGACGCAGAGCGCGTCGAAAAGCGCGTGCCATGCGTCCGACTGGATACGGATGAGACAATCGCCCGATGGAATCGTGGTGAAATCCCCGTCGCCCTGATCCATCCGGCGAGCGCAGGTCATGGCCTCAACCTTCAGAGCGGCGGTTCGAGCTTGGTGTGGTTCGGTATCACTTGGAGTTTGGAACTCTATCAGCAGACCGTGGCACGGCTCTATCGGCAGGGACAGAACTCAAACACTGTGGTGGTGCAGCACATCATCGCCGAGGGCACGATTGACGAGAGAATCCTCCGTGCCTTGAAACGAAAGGACAAGACTCAGACGGCTCTGATTGAAGCCGTCAAAGCGGAGGTAACATCATGAACTATGAGGTTCTGGCAAACGCCATCGTCGAACAGGCGGCAAAGGATTATCGCTGGGCGCGGACGGCTCTCGGCAAAGACCCGGAGAATGTTGCGGCGGCAGCGATGCGTAGCGAAACGGAGCGGTTCTTTCGTTCTGCATGGTTTGGGCAGTTGACAAGTCTGGATGGGGAATGGCTTCTTCAGAAGTTGGAGGGGGAATTTGCATGATCGCGAAAGAGTATCTCAGTCAGGCACGAAACATCGACAATGAAATCCAGAGTATGTTGGAGGAGGTCTCAGTTCTTCGCAGTATGGCAGAAAAGACTACCGCCGTGATTACGGGAATGCCGAGCAATGCAACGAGGAACACGTCGCAGCTTTCCGACACCATTGCAAAAATCATCGAGCGTGAAGAGAAGATCGACGCTGAGATTGATCGGCTTGTCGATCTGCGCTCCGAAATCTACGAAACGATACAGCAGGTGGAGGACAAAGAGGCACGGCGTGTCCTGTATCTCCGTTATATGGGTTACCGCTCGTGGGCAGAGATTGCGACGGAGATGAAACTTGGTCTTCGTCAAATCTACCGTCTGCATGGCGTTGGACTGAAAAATATTTCTCCGATGTCACTAAATGTCACTAAATGGCAGTCGATGTCGTCTTGATGTCACTACCTTGACAGTGATATGATATACTCAGCGAAAATAGGATATGGAATCAGCCTTCTTGGAGAAGCAATTCTCCGTGAGGGCTTTTTTGATGGAGAAACGCAATGCCGAGAAAACCAAAGCGCCCTTGTCGAATGACAGGCTGTCCGAATCTTACAGACCGGAAAAGCTGTTACTGTGAGGAGCACGAGAAAGTCATGCAGCGACATTACGACCACTTCACGCGTGGGTACGATCAGCACGAGCGGTATGGCAGCGTATGGCGCAGGATCCGTGACCGACATTTGGCAGGGCATCCGATCTGCGAGAAATGCAAAGAGCAGGGGAGATATGTTCTCGCAACGCTTGTGCATCATATTCGACCTCTCGCCGACGGCGGCACGCACGGTGAGAGCAATTTGATGTCGCTCTGCGTGTCTTGTCATGAGCGGATTCATCAGCGCGGCAGAGGCGATGGATACCCCCTAGGGGGCGGTTAAATCTCTAAAACCACGCCGTTACTGGACCGGGGAGGGGGAGTACGCACAAAAACGTCGGTTCAAACGGGGTATTAAAGGAAGGGGGCGAGAAGATGGCGCGGGACGGAACAAATCGCGGAGGACGACGCATCCGGGCGGGAGATAAGCCCGAACCACTCGCAGATAAGATTGCGGGCGGGCGCACGGCGCACATCATGGGGTTCCCAATGACGGAACTGGACGGCACAGACCTTGTGGATGCCGCTAACCTCTACGGTGAGGAGATGCCAACGCCGAGTGAGTTCCTGTCGGCACGGCAGAGGAACGGAAAACCGCTCGGTGCGGATGAAATTTTCCGCGAGACATGGCTATGGCTGAAGGAGCGCGGCTGTGAGCGTCTCGTAAATCCTCGCCTCATCGAAAGCTATGCGCAGGCATTTGCCCGCTTCATCCAATGTGAGGAAGCAATGAGTCAATACGGACTCATTGGCAAGCATCCGACGACAGGAGGCGCGATTGCAAGCCCCTTCGTCCAGATGGGACAGGCGTTTCAGAAGCAGTCCAATCTGCTCTGGTATGAGATATTCGACATCGTAAAGCAGAACTGCACCACCACATTCGTCGGTTCTCCGCAGGAGGATCGGATGGAACGGCTGCTGCGTTCGAGGAAGTAAGGAGGGAAGTGATTTGAATAAAACAACATCGGAGATGAAGCTCGTTCCAATCAGCAAGCTCGTCCCGTATGCCAACAATGCACGGACGCACTCGCCCGAACAAATCAACAAGCTGCGCGGAAGTCTACGCGAGTTCGGATTCGTCAGTCCCGTCATCATCGACAAGGACTATGGCATTCTCGCAGGACACGGACGTGTTGCGGCAGCGCGGGCGGAGGGGATAGAGAGCGTTCCCTGTGTCTTTGTCGATCATCTGACCGAGGCTCAGAAGAAAGCGTATATCCTCGCAGACAACCGTTTCGCCCTCGACGCAGGATGGGATGAAGATATGCTGCGCATCGAGATGGAAGCCTTGCAGGACATGGACTTCGATATCTCGCTCACGGGCTTCGACGAAGCTGAAATTGCTGACCTGCTCTCACTGGATGATGGTGAAGCGCAGGAAGACGACTTCGATGTGGACGCAGAACTGCAAAAGCCATGTGTCGCCAAAACAGGCGATGTATGGCATCTCGGCAAGCACCGTGTTATCTGCGGCGATTCGACGTTGCCGGAGACATACGAGCGGCTGCTCGGCAGTGAGAAAGTCAACCTTGTCTGTACGGACCCGCCGTATTTTGTGGCTCTGGAAAGTTCCTCCGGGAAGATCAAGAACGATGATCTGAATGACAAGGACGCCTACGAGTTCCTCAAATCTGCCTTTACCGCCTTCCACTCGGCAATGGCGACAGACGCCTCCATCTACGTTTTCTACGCAACGGCAAAAGCCCGCATCTTTCATGACGCTTATGAAGATGCGGGCTTTAAGGTTGGCGCGGGACTGGTGTGGAAGAAAGACCGTCTTGTCCTCACACGCACGGACTGGAAGTACATCCACGAGCCGATCATCTGGGGATGGCGAAAGGACGGGCGGCACAGATGGTACGGCGACCAGAAGCAGACCACGGTCTTTGCATTTGATCGCATCAAGGACTCGAAGAAAGACGGCTGCGGTCATCCATCCTCAAAGCCCGTGCCGCTTATCGCGTACCTTGTCAAGCAGTGTACGCAGACAAACGGTGTCGTACTTGACGGCTTCCTCGGCTCGGCATCAACGCTCATTGCCTGTGAGCAGTTGGGGCGTATCTGTTACGGTGTGGAGGTTGAGCCGAAATTCGTGGATGTCGCTGTTGAGAGGTACATTCAGAGCAAAGACAGCAATGCCGAAGATGTGTTTTTGGAACGTGACGGTGAGCGCATTCCGTATGCGGACGTGCCGAAATCGAAGGAGGAATCGTGATGCGTGTGTTTTTGAATCCGGGTCATGCGCCGGACGGGAATCCCGACCCCGGCGCGTGCGGGTATGGGCTGCGGGAATGCGACGTTGCAAAGAATGTCGCTGACCTTGTGGCGGGGTATCTCGCTGCCGCAGGTGTCGAGGTGGTCGGCTGTCTGCAATCTGATAGCCTCCATGAAGTAGTCTCGGCTTCCAACAACAGCGATGCGGACGTATTCATCTCCATCCACTGCAACGCCTGTAACGGCGCGGCAAACGGAACGGAGGTCTGGCACTTCTACGGAAGCGGCGCAGGGGAGACCTTGGCAAGCTGCATTCAGAACCAGATTGTCACGTCATTGGGGACTACAGATCGCGGCACAAAGGGGGCAAAGCCCGGTGTCAACGGGCTGTACGTTCTAAGCAACACGGATGCGGTCGCCGTACTCGTGGAGCTTGCATTTATCGACCATGAGGGCGATGCAGAGCTTCTTGGGACGCAGCAGGATGAATTTGCCCGTGCCATTGCGCGTGGGGTAACGGACTATGAAGGAGAGTGTTGAAGATGAAACTGGAACACATTCAAAATGAACTGAAGAATCATGTGGGGGATTTTGTACGGACGGAGGCGAAGGAAGCGACCGTCCTCTGGCTGCACGAGAAGGGACTTCCCGCAGCGCGTGAGGTGTCGGCGGCGTACACGGCGGCACTGAAAGAGAGCGCGGAGAAGGAGACGGGATGGTGCAGATTCCGTGACCGCATCTTCCTACCGCTTGTCATTGATGGGGCGATCTGGATGACGGGCAAGATGCTTGAGCGCATGACCGCGCCCCATTCTGCGAAATGATGGTATTCGGCAGTTTATCCTCCTAGATGGCTATGGTGTATACAACAGATTCTGCTTGCTAATTCTTCCCATACGAGTGATGAATGTAATGACCAAAGTACATGAAGGAGGAAACCACCATGAAGGTCAATTACAACATCCAAAAGGAAGAGCGCAAGGCGATGGTCGGGATCATCGGCAAGGTGCTCGGTGAAAAGCCCGTCTACTGCGGCGCACCGACATTTTCCTACAAAATCGGCGCATTCGAGATCATGAAGGACGGCAGCCTTTGCTTCGACGATGCCACCGATGAAGCGACCGTTGCGCGTGTGCGCATGGCACTGAGCGAGGATGGCTTTATGTCCGAGGATTGGGAGAACGAGGCTTCCTGTGCGGACACAGGGGCGAATGAGCCGATTCAGACGGAAGCGGCGGCAGATGATGAGCCGACACCGGCAGAAACGGTGGTAGAAGAACCTGCTCCAATGGAGGCAGTGATGGAAGAACCCGATGAGGACAGCCTTTCCATCAGTCTCCCGCGCAGCCTTTTCACCGAGACGGCACTGCAGAATCTGGATGCACTTCTTCTGAGCAAGGGACGGCTGATTCGCCACGCCTTTGACATCAGGGAAGCGACCTACACGCTGACCGATGACCGCATCACCTTCGCATGGCTGCACGGCACGATCACCGACGAGACGGCAAAGGCATACGCTGAGTTCATCAGTAAACTCTGCCTGATGGCACGGGCGCAAAAGCGCGTTACGGCAAAGGAGAAGATTGTGGACAACGAGAAATACGCATTCCGCTGCTTCCTCCTGCGCCTCGGCATGATCGGGAGCGCCTACAAGCAGTCGCGTAAGATTCTCCTGCAGAACCTCATCGGCAGCAGCGCGTTCAAGAGCGGACATCGGAAGGAGGCTGAGGATCATGCGGTTTCCGAGTAAGGAACAGATCGCCGCACTTCGTAAGCGGTACCCGAACGGGGCAAAGGTGGAACTCCTCGGAATGGATGATCCGCAAGCCCCACCGATGGGAACGAGGGGCGAGGTTCTGGGCGTTGACGATGCGGGACAGCTTCTTGTCCGATGGGAGACAGGCTCGTCACTCAGTCTGATCTCTGGTGTGGACTCCTTCCGCATCGTGCAGAAAGGGGGCAGATCATGAACGAGAAGGTTTTCGCACAGATCATGGATATCCGCAACTCCGGGCGGGTGAATATGTTCGACGTCCCCAGAGTTCAGCGGATGGCGTTCGAGATGGGGTTCTACGAACTGGTCTGCTTCATCGAGGAAGACCGTGCGACGTATGTACGATTTATCCTCACGGGTGAAAAATAGCCGACGATTCTAGCGATTCTGCACAGCCTTTCGGGGCTGTGTTTCTCTCGAAATATAAGTGTGGTTTATCCGAAATATGACTTGCTATATTCTGCGTTTAGAGACATATATGTACATGGCCGAAGGAAATAACCTACACACAGAAAGCGAGGAACACAAAATGAAGAACGCAGAAGCAAGATGGCCGAAGACCACCACGATGGAGCACCTCGATGAGATGCGGTTCGGGACAAGCGGCGCGATCCTTCGCTACGGCGAGCAGATCCTTGTCGTCGGGATGGAATGCTGGGGATTCCACGCAGCCGTCTACGAGATGGTTGAAACGCCGGAGGAGACGGGACTGGCAGACATTGAATGCCGCCTGAACCTCGTCGAAGCCGCCACGGAGCTTTTTGAGGACGGCGGGCACGCGATGGCATGGTGCATGAAGCGCATCTAAGCCACGCCGAACAACAAAACAGCCCTTCGGGGCTGCTTCTCGTATTGCCGCTATTGAGCGGCTTTTTTGATGGGGGTGATCGCTTGCGGAAACTGACGGATTACAAGCCGACGAGGTTCATGGCAGAGGACGCACACTATGACAAAGCCGCTGCGGACTATGCCGTCGGCTTCATCGAGTGCCTGTGCCATACGAAGGGGACGTGGGCAGGAAAGCCCTTCGAGCTGATCGACTGGCAGGAGCGCATTATCCGAGACATTTTCGGAATTTTGAAACCGAACGGCTATCGGCAGTTCAACACGGCGTATGTTGAGATTCCCAAGAAACAAGGAAAACAGCTTACTCTTGATACGAAAATCCCCACACCCGAGGGATTTACCACAATGGGCGATATTCGCGTCGGAGATACCGTTTTTGACGAAAACGGACAGCCCTGCCGTGTTGTTGCAAAGAGCGATGTGGATGACACCGAGCAAGCCTATCGGCTGACTTTTCGTGACGGCTCGTCCATCGTCGCAGGGGAACGGCATCTCTGGAATGTGGAGCACATCATCGGCGAGCCGCGATCCATGCTTTGGACAACGGGTGAAATCTACAGCCGAACGATGAGGTACAGAGAAAAATATCGGGATAACGAGAAGGAGGCACGCCGTTCCATTATCCGAATCCCTGTGGCAAAATCGCTGAATCTCGCAGAGTGTGATCTTCCTGTTGATCCGTATCTTTACGGATACTGGATCGGCAACGGATGTGCCACAAAGCCCGAAATTACTATCTGCGATAAGGACGTACAGGCGGTCACACAGAGTGTGCCGTATGCTCCATACAACAGCATTCCTCAGCCGGGAAGTGTGCGCGTGTACTATGAGGAACTAAAGAGCATCCTCGTTCCGACATTCCGAGATAAGGTTATCCCAGTCGCATATCTAAGAGCCTCGGAGCGTCAGCGTTGGGAACTCTTGCAAGGTCTGATGGATTCTGACGGGTGCATCGGGAATCGGAAGGCGCAGAGCGTCTACGTCAGCACCATCAAACAGCTTGCCGAATCGGTACGCGAACTCTTGTGGAGTCTCGGCATCAAGAATGCCATGACAGAAGCACCGTCTACGCGATGCGGAAAGCCGACAGGGGAAACCCTCTACATCATACGGTTCACTACATTTGACGATCAACCAACATCAAAACTGCATCGGAAAATCTGCCGGAAACGGGAGCGGGTTAAAGAAACTCGCTCCTGTTTTCATTATCTGGCAGACATCGTGTCGCTCTCAGAGCGAGTCCCCATGCAGTGCATTCAAGTGGATAGTGCAAGTCACTGCTATCTGGTAGGGGAATCCTTCGTGCCAACGCACAACAGCGAACTCGCCGCCGCTGTCGCACTCCTCCTTTGTTGCGGCGATGGGGAGGAGCGAGCCGAGGTGTATGGCTGTGCTGCCGATCGTCAACAGGCGAGCATCGTGTTCGAGGTCGCAGCAGACATGGTGCGTATGTGTCCCGCCCTCAGCAAGCGAGTGAAGATCCTTGCCTCCCAGAAGCGGATGGTATATCTGCCGACGAACAGCTTCTATCAGGTGCTTTCGGCAGAGGCATATTCAAAGCACGGCTTCAACATTCACGGCGTGGTATTTGATGAGCTGCACACGCAGCCGAACCGCAAGCTCTTTGACGTTATGACGAAAGGCTCCGGCGATGCGCGAATGCAGCCGCTTTACTTCCTTATCACCACGGCAGGAACGGATATGCAGTCCATCTGCTACGAGACACATCAGAAAGCAGTGGATATTCTGGAAGGGCGAAAGATTGATTCGACCTTCTATCCCGTGATCTACGGAGCGAAGGAAGATGAGGACTGGACAGACCCGGAGGTTTGGAAACGGTCGAATCCGTCGCTTGGTATCACAGTCGGCATCGACAAGGTACAGGCGGCTTGCGACTCTGCACGGCAGAATCCAGCCGAGGAGAACAGCTTCCGTCAGCTTCGACTGAACCAATGGGTGAAGCAGTCCGTGCGGTGGATGCCGATGGACAAGTGGGATAGCTGTGACGCCCATGTTGACGCTGAGTCCTTAGAGGGCTGTGTCTGCTACGGCGGTCTTGACCTTTCCTCTACGATGGACATTACGGCGTTTGTCCTCGTGTTCCCTCCGACGGAGGAGGATGAGCCGTTTGCCGTGCTTCCGTATTTCTGGATTCCCGAGGAGAACATCGACCTTCGTGTGCGGCGTGACCATGTGCCGTATGACGTGTGGGAGAGACAGGGCTACGTACAAACGACAGAGGGGAATGTCGTGCATTACGGATTCATCGAGGCGTTCATTGAGAAACTTGGCGAGAAGTACAACATTCGCGAGATTGCCTTCGACCGATGGGGTGCAGTGCAGATGGTGCAGAACCTCGAGGGGATGGGCTTCACCGTTGTTCCATTCGGTCAGGGCTTCAAGGATATGAGTCCGCCGACCAAGGAGCTGATGAAGCTGACCTTGGAAAAGAAAATAGCGCACGGCGGGCATCCCGTCATGCGCTGGATGGCAGACAACATCTTCATTCGCACCGACCCTGCGGGGAACATCAAGGCAGATAAGGAGAAGTCCACCGAGAAGATCGACGGCGTGATTGCGCTCATCATGGCTCTGGATCGTGCGATCCGCTGCGGGAATGATACCTCGGAATCGGTGTACGAGAGTCGGGGGATGTGGGTGTTTTAGGGCGATCGTATACACGCTTTATCTTCACATATGGCCTTGCTATTTCTCGGATTATACGGGAATATACACATACCGAAAGGGAAAACCGAAGGAGCCAGAAACGGAGGAAAAGAAAATGAACAAGCAGGAAATCGCCAAGATCATCGAGAGCAAGGCTGCCGAGTACGGACTCAAGCTGCAGGAAAGCACGATGGGCTGGGCAAACGAGAGCAACCACGACAGCTACATCCGCATCGAGGTTCGCAAAGAGAGGGATTATGACAAGACGGATTGGGAAGCCCGCAAGGTTTTCTGGGACATCAAAGCCAACGCCGGCATTTGCCAGATGGGCGGAGATCCAACGCCGGAGGAACTTTTGAAAGCCGCCGACGAGATTGCGCGGGGCGCGAAATTCACAGCCGACATCAACAGCATGGAGCTTTCCTGCATCGAAATCTTCTAAGCTGAAACTA
The DNA here is from genome assembly GCF_014250475.1 of Selenomonas timonae. NCBI lineage: Bacteria > Bacillati > Bacillota > Negativicutes > Selenomonadales > Selenomonadaceae > Centipeda > Centipeda timonae. The sequence goes on from NZ_CP060204.1 coordinate 1,633,331, forward strand.
CGGAGCACCGCTCGAAAGGGCGGTGCTCTTGCTCTCATCATCTTCTGTGGTAAGGCTTTTTCATACCGTTTTGGAAATGGAGGTTTCCATGAACTTCTTCACAAAACTCTTTCGTTCGCGGGACAAGCCCACAAATCACCTCGGTGGCTTGTCCTTTTTGTTCGGGCAGACGGCGGCAGGAAAGGCGGTCAACGAACGGACGGCAATGCAGACGACGGCAGTCTATGCCTGTGTCCGCATCCTCGCAGAATCCATCGCAGGGCTGCCGCTTCACGTCTATGTCTACCAAGGGCAGGGCAAGGAGCGCGTGCCGGAGCACCCGTTGTATTTTCTGCTCCACGATGCGCCAAATCCCGAGATGACGAGTTTTGTCTTTCGTGAGACGCTTATGGCGCATCTCCTCCTGTGGGGGAATGCCTACGCACAAATTTTGCGGGATGGCAGAGGGCGTGTTCTCGGACTTTATCCGCTCCTCCCGGATAAGATGGAGGTCAGCCGCGACAGCCGCACGGGGGAACTCTACTACACCTATACGCGAAGCACGGAGGAGAATCCGAATTTTGCGGACAAGGGGCAGATTCGTCTGCGCCCTGAGGATGTGCTTCACATTCCGGGACTCGGCTTCGATGGTCTGGTTGGCTACAGTCCAATCGCTATGGCAAAGAACGCCATCGGGATCGCGCTTGCAACGGAGGAATACGGTGCGGCATTCTTCAAGAACGGAGCGCGTCCGGGTGGCGTACTCGAACATCCGGGTGTCCTCAAAGACCCGTCGAAGCTCCGTGAGAGTTGGCACGCCGTTTACGGCGGCACGATGAACACGGGCAGGATTGCTGTTCTTGAGGAAGGTGTAAAGTATCAGCAGATTGCCATTCCACCCGAGGAGGCGCAGTTCCTAGAGACGAGGAAGTTCCAGATCGACGAGATCGCACGGCTCTATCGTGTGCCGCCGCATATGGTAGGAGACTTGGAGAAATCCTCATTTTCCAATATCGAGCAGCAGTCGCTTGAGTTCGTCAAATACACTTTGAATCCGTGGGTGGTTCGTTGGGAGCAGTCGCTTCAAAAGGCTCTGCTGACGGACAAGGAGCGGAAGGACTACTTCATCCGCTTCAATGTGGACGGGCTTCTGCGCGGAGATTACAAGAGCCGTATGGAGGGCTATGCCATCGGGCGGCAGAACGGATGGCTCTCGGCGAACGACATCCGCAGTCTTGAGGACATGAACCCCATCGAAGCGGACGAGGGTGGCGATCTCTATCTCATCAACGGGAATATGACGAAACTGAGGGACGCAGGGCTGTTTGCCGCTAGGTAGAAGGGAGAAAGCGATGAAGCGTAAATTTTGGAACTGGGTACGGAACGAAGGAGAGAAGCGAATCTTGCTTCTGGACGGTGAAATCTCAGATGAAACATGGTGGGGCGATGAGGTCACACCTCAGATGTTCCGCTCTGAGCTGAACGCCACCGAGGGAGATATTGACCTCTGGATCAACTCACCGGGCGGCGACTGTTATGCAGCGGCACAGATCTACAATATGCTGATGGAATATCCCGGCGAGGTCACGGTCAAGATTGACGGGATTGCCGCTTCCGCCGCATCCGTCGTTGCGATGGCAGGATCGACCGTCGAGATTTCTCCTCTAGGTTTGTTGATGCTGCATAATCCGATGACCGTTTCTATCGGAGACACGCACGAGATGGAGCGGACAATTACGTTCCTCTCTGAAATCAAGGAGAGCATTATCAATGCCTACGAACTCAAGACGGGACTTTCCCGTGCGAAGATTTCACGTCTCATGGATGCCGAGACATGGATGAATGCAAAGAAAGCAGTGGAACTTGGGTTTGCGGATTCCGTTCTCTATGAGAATAGGGAACATCTCACAAGTGCTGCGGCGGACGGGCTGATCTTCTCCCGCGCCGCCGTCACGAACTCTCTGCTCTCGAAATTCGGGCAGGGGACACAAACAAATAATGTCGATGCAGAGCCGATCAAACGACGGCTCTTTTCTATTTCACATTAACGGAGGGAAAAAGATCATGGATAAGATCATGGCAATGCGCGAGAAGCGTGCAGAAATGTGGGAACAGGCAAAGCAGTTTCTGGATTCTCACGAAAAGGACGGGCATCTTACAGCCGAAGATGCCAAGGCGTATGAGCAGATGGAGAACGAGGTACTCGCGCTTGGCAAGGACATCGAGCGCATAGAGCGTCAGGCGATTCTTGACGCGCAGCTTGCAAAGCCTGTAACGGCAGCAATCACCAACACTCCGGGGGCTGCGTTCAATGCAGAAAAGACGGGGCGTGCAAGCGAGGCATACCGCTCTGCGATGCTCAAAGCTCTCCGTACGAACTTTCGGCAGGTGGAGAACGTCCTGCAGGAGGGGACGGATGCCAGCGGAGGCTATCTCGTTCCCGAGGAATATGACAAACGTCTCATCGACGTACTCAGCGAAGAGAATGTCCTGCGTCCGCTTGCGACGGTTATCACCACGAGCGGCGAACACAAGATCAACATTGCCGCCACCAAACCTGCGGCATCGTGGATCGAGGAGGGAGCTGCGCTTACCTTCGGCGACGCGACCTTTGACCAGATTGTTCTCGACGCACACAAGCTCCACGTCGCGGTCAAGGTGACGGAAGAGCTTCTCTACGACAACGCCTTCAACATTGAGAGCTATCTCATCGAGCAGTTCGGCAAGGCTCTCGGCAACGCAGAGGAGGATGCATTCCTGAGCGGCGACGGCACGCACAAGCCGAAGGGACTTCTCACCTCGGCAAAGACATCCGTCACCACGGCGGCGGCAGACATCAAGGCGGACGAACTCGTGACGCTCGTCTACAGTCTCAAGCGTCCCTACCGCAAGAATGCGGCGTTCATCGTCAACGACCAGACGCTTGCAAGTATCCGAAAGCTCAAGGATGCCAACGGTGCATATTTTTGGCAGCCATCGTACCAGATGGGTGAACCAGACCGTCTGCTCGGCTACCCCGTCTACTCCTCGGCGTATATGCCCGCTGTCGAGGCGGGAAAGATCGTCATCGCATTCGGCGATTACTCCTACTACAACATCGGCGACCGTGGGACACGTTCCCTGCAGGAACTCAAGGAGCTGTTTGCAGGCAACGGCATGGTCGGCTACGTCATGAAGGAGCGTGTAGACGGCAAACTCGTCCTCGAGGAAGCCGTGCAGACGCTCAAGATGAAGGGCTGATGTATGGAAGCGCTGATAAATTCAGCACCAATTTGACGGACTTTAGTTTTGCGGCAAAGAGGGGAGGTGGTTCTATGCTTGTGCCACTTGCAGCAGTCAAGCAGTATCTGCGTGTAGATACCGACGATGAGGACGATCTCCTCATGCACTTTACGGAAACGGCAGAACAGATTTGTACGGCTCTCCTGCGTGTGAAGAAGCTGTCCAAGGTCGAAGATCAGGCAATCGTGCGTGTCGCGGTGCTCTATGCCGTGTCCTATCTCTATGAACATCGGGAGGAAGCGGATCACAGAGGGCTTGCGCTGACGCTTCGCTCCTTGCTTTTCGGTGTACGGAAGGAGGACTTTTAGGTGAGAGTGTCCATGAGCGAACTGCGTCATCGAATCACTTTCCTGCGTCCCGTCACGGATACGGACGATGAGGGAAATATCCTCGCGCAAACAACACAGGAAGTCGGGAAAGCATGGGCACTCGTTCTGCCCTTTGCGGCAAAAATCTCCGACGGATATGCGGAGAAGGTGCAGGAGGTGGATTACCGCATCGTCATTCGTTATTGCAAAGATGTAAAAGTGACGGATCGTATTCGTTGGGGTGACAAAACGCTCACACCAATCGCGCCGCCGTATCCGCTTGGAGGGAAGAAGCGATGGCTCGTGATGGAATGCAGGGAGTTGGTGGAAGATGGCTAGATATAGAGGTTTCGTCTCTGCCGAGAAGATCCTTTCGGAACTCGGCGCGGAGGCAACGACTGCGGCAAAGGAAGCCCTTGCGCATGGCGCGGACGATGTGGTCGCAGAGGCAAAGAACCGCTGTCCTGTCTATACGGGAACAGATAAGCGCGTGGTAAAGGGCGCACTCCGTGACTCAATCCATAAGCGACTGCGCAGGAAGGACGGTTCTGTTTGGCGCATAGCGGCAGATGCAGCGTCTCAGGATGGCGTATTCTACGGCGTGCTCGTTGAGTTCAGCCCACGTATTAACAAGCCGTTCCTCTATCCCGCGCTCGATGCCAAGAAGGACGGTATTCGTTCTGCCATCGTCGATGCTGTGCGTACGGCGATTCGGAGGAGGGGAAAATGAGTGTTGCCAAGATGGTGTATCAGGCACTTGTGCGCTCCAAGGAGCTGACGCAGCTTCTCGCGCATGGAAAGAAGAGCATCTACCACGGGCGCAGTCCCAATGCGGGGACGTATCCGATTCTCGTTTACTCCGTCATTTCCGACGTTCCCGCGCTCTCGGCAGACGGTGCGGAGTTGGAACGCCGAATCACGGTGCGTATCCATATTCTGACGAAGGATGGTAGATTCGGAGAGATTCATCACGCCGTGCAGAACGCGCTTTTGCCACTCGACTTTGTCCGTGCGCAGACGCAGGAACTGACAGAGAAAGATATTTTCGTGGAAATCACAGATTACAGAACAGCAGTGGAGGGAGAATAAAATGCCAAGTCCAACACCAACAGCAAAGCCCGCAGGGAATCTTACAAGCGGACAGTTCATCAACATCCAGAAACTTCATATCGCGAAGATGCTCACCGATGTGCCAGGAGGAGCAGCGACCTACGAGGCTCCGATTCCCCTTGGGAAACTGCTCCGTAAGGTGGACATCAAGCCGCAGACGAATCAGGCGGAGCTTTTCGCGGACGGACAGTCCGTAGACACAGCATCCAACACCGCATCTTACGACCTTACCTTCGACACTACCGCATTGCCGCTCGAATATACGGCTTACCTTTTGGGGCACAGTATCGAGAACGGTGTGATGAAGGCGGGTAAGGATGATGTCGCACCATACTTTGCCGTCCTCTTCCAGTCAGACAAGCGCAACGGGAAGAAACGGTTCACTAAATTCTACAAAGTCCAATTCACGGAACCCTCGGAGAGCGGCAACTCGAAGCAGGAGAGCATTCAGTTCGATACGCCGACGCTGACGGCAAAGGCAATCTACCGTCTCTCGGACGGACTGTCCTACGCAAAGGCAGACGAGGAGGCGGCGGGCTTTGCCGCTGAGACGGGAACGAAGTGGTACGAGCAGGTCTGAGGGAGGTTACGATGGATACACCGATACTGCATATTGCGGGCAAGGAGATCGTGCCGAATCCTCCGAAGATGAAGGTATGGCGCGAGTTCCTTGCTTTTTTTGATGCAGAGAAACAGGACATGGATCTTGAGGACTTTCTGGACGAGCACGTCCGTCTAATCGTTCTCGGCTTCGGACGTGAGGAAGTGACAAAGGAATCCGTGGAGGAGTATGTCGATGTAGCGGACATTGTACCACTGACACGTGCGCTTTTCCGTTGGATTCAGTCACTGACCTTCTCCAAACTGGTAAACCTCCCAAACGGGGAAGCGGAGAAAGAGGTGTAGTTCTTTCTCCGTACCAGAATTTACTGCGTTACTACGAGCGGCTGCAGTCCACCTATGGATGGACGATGCACGAGGTTGATTCACATGAGATTGGATTCCTGCTCGATCAGCTTGTGGTGACGGCGATCTGCGAAGAAAGATCGTCCGAGCGATTTATTGACGACGTGATGTAGGGAGGGGATAGAGTGGCAAAGCGCGGACAAAAGATTGATGAACTCTATCTCGACATCGGTCTCAACATTGCACAGCTGCAGCTGGATTTCGACACGGCGGGCAAGACCGTCTCGGATTCCATCGCACGGCTGAACGGCAAGGCAAACAACATTCACCTCAAACTGGATGCTGACCTTGCCAAACTCGACGGTGTGGGCACGGAGCTAGACAAGATCAAGGTGCGCCACCAGGCGATCAATCGCGAACTGGATATTCAGCGGCAGAAAGAACAGATTCTTGCCGCTGTCCTCCAATCCGCAAAGAAGAATGATGGCGTGGACAGCGCATCCTATCGCCGTGCGGAGAGCAATCTCCTGCGTCAGCAACGAACCGTCGCACAGACCGAAGCCGAGGTGCGGAAACTGAATGCACGGCTCAAAGAGAGCGCCGTCCTCTCCGGCACGCTCGGTGGGCGCATCTCAGCGGGCATGACGGCGGCACAGGCGGGTGTCAAGAATCTCACGAGCGGATTCAATATACTCTCCGCGAAGATGGCTGCGGTCATGGCAGTCGCCGCAACAGGCGCGGGACTGTTTAATATCACGAAAGACGCGATGCTTGCTGGCGAGAACGTCTACAAGCTCACGCAGCGTCTTCATGTGTCCGCAGGTGAGGCGGCGACACTCAATCAGGTGTTTCAGCTTGCAGATACGGACATCAAGAGTGTCATTCCTCTGATTGCACGTCTGGACAAGCAGGTATCTGCTACGGGGGAGAGCGGGAATGACACCTCTCGCGCCCTCTCTCGTTTCGGGATTGCCCTCAAAGACCAACAGGGGAATCTCCTGCCACTCAATGAGCAGCTGGCGCAGCTTGCCAAGGGATACAAGACCGCAAGCGAAGCGGGGATGGAGGAAGCGTATACCGCAGAAGTGCTCGGTGCGCGTGGTACGGCGCTCATTCCGATTCTCGAACAGTATGACGATCTGATGACCATTTCCTCGCAGGTCAAGACCACGGGATTGCTTGACCCGGCACAGGCGCACGAGACGTATCTCAAATGGCGCGAAATGGAGATGGAGGCGGGACAGCTGAAACTTGCCCTCGGCGCGGCACTCCTTCCTGCCGCCGAAGAACTCATGCCGGAGATCAATGACGGCTTCGAGTCTCTTGTTGAAACGATTCGCGACAACAAGGACGAGATCAAAGATGCCGTGCTCGGATGGGGCGAAGCTCTCAAGACCGTTGCAGAACTTGCGGGCTTTGTTGGGGAACAGATTCATACGGTCAATGAACACGCAGAAGCGAATTCGTGGCTCATGAAGAATCATCCTGTGGCATCTCCGCTGATTGCTGTTCCGTTCCTCGGCGGTACGGTTCTCGACGCTCTCTATGGGGACGAATACAAGCAATATCTGGAACAGCAGAAACTCGCAAAAGAAAAGGCTGCGGCAGAGGAGAAGGCGCGTGCCGAAGCGGAGAAGAACGCCAAAGCGCAGGAGCAGAATGCCAAAGCTGCGAAAATCCGTGCGGCAGCTGAGAAGGATGCCGCAAAGACGGTCAGTGAATCTGCAAAGGCGACCGCACAGCTGACGGACAATTTATATACACTGACACACACGGACATCCAGAACACTCTACACGCTCTGGATCGCGAAGCCTTCGAATCCTTCCAGAAGGGCGCAGATCCGCATCTGATCGACGAATACCGTCTTGCGAAGGAAGCGAAAATCTACGCTGACTTTCAGCGGGACGTTGTGGACAAGGCGGATGCGCTTTACAAGACGGATCTCCAAAACAAGCTGGACTCCATCGTTCGTGAAGCCGATGCCTTTCGCCAGAAGGGCTTGGATGAGGTACACACGCAGAACTGGCTCAGTGAGAGCAAGGCGCGTGTCATGGAGCAGTGGGAGCGTGATGTCGCTTCCAATATTGACTCGATCTGGAAAACGGAACTCGAAAATCGCCTTGCAGAGATTGAGCGCGAGAAGGATGCGTGGGTACAGAAAGGTCTGGATGAGGTCGAGGCGACACGTTGGGCAGAGAAGCAGAAACTCGATGCCAAGCGCAACGCCGCGCTGGAAGTCCTCCGCTCCCAGAAAGAGGAGCTGAAGGTATTCAAGCAGTCCGGGCAAGTCGGGCTGATGGAGTATCTTCGCAAGAAGAATAAGTTCACAGCGGAGGACTTGGGGCTGACACCGGAACTCTTGCAGCAGTTTCAGTCCGGGCGTAAATGGGCGATGGAGAATCTCCTGCCGAATTTCGCTCCCGAGAAGCGTGAGGACAATTCACGCATTCGTGTCAATGGACAGGAGTTCTCCTATGCGGGGATGATGTCGGAACTCGGGCGGCAGGTGCAAGGCGTTTCTTCCGCATCCGACGCGCGGAACAGCGGTCAGACTGCTCCATCCATGACAGACAACCGTCAGATTCACATACAGGTGCAAATCGAGAACGCCGTCACGGAGGACAACGAGGGAATGCGTATGCTTGCCGATCATGTTGCCGACCGCATTCGCCCTGCCGTCGAGAACGCACTTGGAGGTGATTCCAATTCATATTCACATTGGTGAGGTCAAAACGCTGAGTGTCGAGAACTGGCAGATTGTTCCCGACGACCGTCAGCAACTTCTCGAAATTGTTGGCGGCGTGGTCGTGCAGGATTTCGGGCATATCCCAGAGGGCGACCGTATTTCCTGCGCCGTTGTTGTGACTGCTGCTGACTGGGAGAAAATCAAGGGATACTGGGACAGCCGCGCGATGGTGTCCGTAACGGACGAGGGCGGGAATCTCCTGCCCTCTGTGCGTGTTGTGGTGAAGTCCTACGAGTACGTGGCTCATTTCCCGAAGGTATATAAACTGTCTCTGGAATTTTGGAGGGTGTGACAATGGCAGAACTCTTGCATATCTATATGAACAATCCGACAGAGGGCAGCAAGGATGGGACGGAGGTCAGCTCCGGCACGGAACTTGCGCCCATCTCCGTCCTGCTCGATGCGGGCAAGGGTGAGCAGAAAGCCGTCAAGTGTGCCGTGCGGTGCGAGAGCGGCTTCCATATCGACGGAGTTTTGACAATCAAATTCGTCGGCGATCATGCGGATAAGTGGAAAGCCGCGACGGATAACAAATACACTGCCGAGACCGCATTGGAGTCCGCCGAGTGGAAAGACAGTATCTCATTATCCAATGTCGGCGATACGAATACCGTCTTCTGGGTCAAGGCACTCAGTAGTGCAGATGAGCCGCCGCAGCAGGATGTGAGCGTGGACATTCAGGCAGAGGGGCTGCTTGTGTCGAATTGAGGAGGTTCGTATGGCATTCAAATACATCAATCCGGGCTATGCGGAGCTGCTCTCAGTTGGTGGTGGCACGACGGTAACAGGGGAGCAGTACAGTAAGACGGGCATATCCTTCTGGCAGCCGACCAGTGATAAAGGTCTGACGATTTCAGAATTCCCCACAGAGCTTTACGGGAAACTGGATCTGTACTTCAAAGCACCGGAGAATGCAGACCGCGCCAAACTTACCCTTGCGATTGGAGGCTACATCATCGTTAGCGCGGAAACGTCCTGGAGCAGGTGGCGCATGAAGGGGAATAACAATAACGATACCATTGCCACTTCCGACAGCATTCGCGCAAATGCAGTCAATACTTTGTGGTTTCATGTCAAACCGGGGCAGAACCATGACGGTATCTTTCGGGCACTCCTGAACGAACGCGAGGTTTGCAACAAGCAGGACTGCTCTTTTTGGTACGCCTACAGTTCCAGTGAAAAGACCATAACGGTTTACAGCAGAACCGAAGACATTCTCATCTCGAACCTCATCCTCTCGGATGAGGAGATCAGCCCACGGGAACAGGTTATCATACTGCCCGTCCAAGCGACACAGACGGATATGACCGACTGCAGCGATGGAAGCTATGAGGCGATGGCTGCGAATCAGGAGATTCTGCAAACGGTGGATGTTGTCGCTCTATCCGCGCAGTATGGCGCGGACTCGCGTGTGACGGGGATTTCTCTTCTCGGCAATCCCGCCTACCGCACGGCAGAGGGATTGTGTGCTCTGACGGCACTTGAAAAGAGTGGCGGGAATGTTACGGAATACGGAAGGCACATTGTAGAGCAGAATCCGAATTCCACCGTTATGGACACGCGCACTGTCTCTATGATCGTTGCAGAACTCACGGGACGGCAGTTCGGATGGAGAGCGGGGACATGAGCATCAAGCTGAAACCCGCCGTCTGCATCGCATGGCTGCCGATGGGACGTATTCACCTAAAACCAATCATATACGCCACGGTGATTCCCGTATTCCGTCAATCCGTGCAGGTGCGCGGAGATACGTCGCGCCGTCTCAACACATCCATCGCCATGCGTGCAGATACCCTGCGCGATATTCGGATCGTTAAGAAAATCACAGTAATGGGCGACACAGAGCGGCGCATTGGCCGCTGTGGTACGGTTCTCGTAGATACGAAGCGGACTCTTGTCAAACAGTCATGCATCGTTGCAGACACGAAAATCGAGATTCCTCATACACTGACCTATGCAGAGTTCAAGGAGCGGGGGATTCGCTCGTTCTCCGTGACGCTCGGCGAACTCAGTCTCTCGGATAACATTCAACTCGAAACGGTGAATCCGCTCCCCATCGGCGCGTGTGTAGAAGGACGGGTGATGGATTATGCCTTCCGTTTTCTCGTGGAGGAAACAAGTCAGCGCGGCATCGTGCAGTCCGTCAAGGGGACGTACAGTAAGGACACTCTCCTCTACACGCCCATCCATATCTACGTCGAGCGGGCAAAGGTATCACGCTATGCTGCCGAGATTGCGGCGGCACTTGGTTTGAAATTACACCGTCTAACCGATGATTTCACGCCATCGCAGAACTTCGAGGGGAGTGGAATGACGTATCATGACTTCATCTCCGCGATCTTCGGCTGGACAGCGAAACTGCCGCAGCAGCAGATCAACGTCTTTATTCGTGGAGATACGCTCCACATCATTCAGCGCGGCATGGAGGAATCCGTGGTCGATATTACGAACTGGCCGCACGCGCAGCCGACCATCGAACGGAAACTCGTTCGTTCCGTCTGGCACGGCTCTCACAACGATTCAAACGGAGCGCACAACGAGGAGGACACTGTACCCGTTCCCTTCACGGGTACGATTTCCTTCAAAGAGATCAGCCGCACTTACTCCAACGGCTTTCTCGTCCGTGAGACAAATGAGAACGGCTACAGTACCTATATCTACGATGGCGAATATCTTGCCGAAAAACGCACGCACAACGTGGATGGTTCTACAAGCCGCACGGATTATGCTTACGCCTCCACGGGGCGCGACGTATATCTCTTTAAGGAATGGGAACGTACCACCGAGGCGGTCAATGATGGGAAGAAGCACACGGAATATGAATGGGAGGATTGGAGCCGTGAGAAAGGAACGGAGCGTATCACCTATCACGCGCCGCTCGGCTACGGATGGTATGCGACCACGGTTTATGTCGATGGCGTGCTCGAAGGAAGCTCCCTCTCGCAGGGAAAACCCGGCGGCAAGGCGAGTCAGTTCACCGTCGAGCAGTCGAATCTCAGCCTTGGTGCAAGTTACGCGAGCGATGATGAGCTTCCGTATTCTTCCCTCATCGACACCGAGTTTCCCGTTGTGGGTACGGACTATCTGCGTGCCTTGACACGAGAAATAGAGTGGCTCAACCGCAAAACGCAGGAAACAGTTACGGTGGAAATTCGCGCACGGATTCAAAACGGCGTTCCCGACATTGACCACATCGTCGATTTCACTGAGCGAATCCGATTCGAGGGACACGAATACTTCCTGCAGTCGAACACGGTGGAACTCACGCCGCGCCTTTTGCGGCAGACGATCAAGATGGTGAGGTGGTACGGATGAATGGCATTCTTGGACTTGCGGCAGCAATACGGGTGGGGATAAAGAACTCGAAGGTGGTTGAGTCACAGGCACAGCGCGGCAGGATTCAGAATGGACGTGTTCATATCGGCGAGCGATCCTACCCCTTCCGTGCCGCAGTGGACTGCAATACGTCAGATGGCAGTTTGGTGTGGGTACAGATTTCAAAGGGCGGTACCGCCGTTATCGTAGGAGCGTGAGCTTATGCACAGAGCGATAGTAAAAGCTGTGAGCGGGAATCGGGTGCTTGCTGACGGATCGTGGCTTACCTGCATTGGGAATCGCTCCGTTCGGGAGGGCGAATGGATCTGGACGGATGGTCGATGCGTCTACGGACATGAATCCGAGGGTGGCAGCTGCTATGTTCCGACGAATGTTCTTTCCGGCATACCGCTCCTCCAAATAAAGTGGAAGGATCAAAAAAACCAGATGCTCCATTCGTACTACGCAAAAGGAAAGATCCATCCGCTCGGCTTTTCCCAAGAGGATATATGTATGGTCAACAGCAGCCGCCACTTCGCGTATGTCTCAGGCTATGGAATGCTCGATGCCGAAATGGATGAACGGGGAAATCTCTATACCCTCGAAGCTGTAAATGTTCTCGTGTTCCCGCTCATCGGGGCAGATCAGCGTGACAGTGTTCTCTCTGTCAAACGCAACGGAGAGATTATTGCCTCATACGATCTTGTGCAGATGTTTGGTGCTCCCGCCGTATCCGGTCCCACTGACCTCTATAGCTGTCAAACAGAAGGCGGGCGGGTGGATAAAGCTGGGAACTTCAAAGTGATGATATGGCACTCCATATCAGAGCATGGGGAAAACGGAAGCCATGTCAGCACAGACCGTTATGTGTTCTTCGATGGCAGCAATCTTGAGCCTTGGATGGAGAAAACCAAAACAACGTCAAGAGACTCTGTTACAGGGGAATCCCATACTTCGGAAAGCAGATGGAGCGCACCGGATTACAGTGTCCGCTATCCGCTCCATGATGGAATGTATATGCGCTTTCCTGCAAATCTGGATTATCTTATCTCCGGGAAAAAGTATATTTCAAAGATTTACAGTGCAAAGGATGAGCTGCTTATGGAACTGGAAACGAATCCAACTGCCCGTACAAGTCTCTGCCCACTGGGACAGGGGAAATATCTGGTCAGCACGGGATCGCCCTTATATTTATGGAAAGCCGGTCAGCTTACGCAGCTGCTGCGTGGATGCTATAACTACCGTCTGCGCAGGATGAATCATCTCGGGAAATGGAAAAAAGCAGGAGGTGTTTAGCATGGATCATATTCTTACCATACGTCTTTATGCGGCAGGCATTGGTATCGTGGTCGGAGAGTTTCTTGGCAGCTTCGACGATCTGCTCTATGCACTTGTCGCATTTGTCGCGACGGATTACGTTACAGGTGTTCTCCGTGCGATTGTGGAGAAGAAGTTGTCCAGTGCGATCGGCTTCAAGGGAATCTGCAAGAAAGTCTGCATCTTCACCCTTGTCGGCGTGGCGAATGTCCTCGATACCCACATCATCGGCAGCGGCTGTGTTTTGCGTTCCGCCGTGATCTTCTTCTACATCTCGAATGAAGGGATCTCGATCATCGAGAACGCAGCGCGGATGGGGCTTCCCATTCCGCAGAAATTGCAGGACATAATGCACAGCCTTCAAAATAAATAATTCGTTTAACCTCAACGCCCGGCGGCTTACCGTCGGGTTATTTTTATGCCTGTAAGGGTGACCAAAAGAGCCGTTTTTGTCTGCTGTTCCATGAAGGGAGATGTTGAAATGAGCAAGGAAGATGGTCTTCGGGAAATGACGTATCAGATGGTGATGCGTGCTTCATGGAAAATGCTGCAGAGCGGACTTTTGTCAGAGGACGAGTATCTTGCGTTTGAAGCGAAAATGCGCGAGAAATATCGTCCCGTTATTGGGCTTTTATTTTCGGATATTGACTTGCTATCGTGCGGATAGTACGGGAATATGGGACTGGAAAGGAGGGAGCACCATGAAGATACGAAGAGTCCAACAAACTCAGACATTGCAGAAAAAGCTGCGTGTGGCTGCATACGCCCGTGTTTCTGTGGATGCGCTTCATCACTCTCTTGCGGCGCAGGTCAGTTACTACAGCAGTCTCATCCAGAAAAATCCCGCATGGGAATACGCAGGCGTGTATGCGGATGAAGGTATCACAGGCACAAGCACCACGCATCGGACGGAGTTCAAGCGGCTGATCGCCGACTGCAACGCCGGGAAGATTGATTTGGTGCTCGTTAAAAGCATCAGTCGTTTTGCCAGAGATACAGTGGATTGCCTTCATACCGTTCGACGGCTGAAAGAGAAGGGGATTGCCGTCCGCTTCGAACGCGAGAACATTGATTCCACATCCGAGGACGGAGAGCTGCTCTTGACGCTGCTTGCATCCTTTGCTCAAGAAGAGAGCAGAAGCATCGGCGACAACATCCGATGGGGCGTGCGGAGGCGGTTCGCACAGGGGATCCCGAACGGGCATAAAGCACCGTACGGCTACCGATGGGACGGTGAGATGTTCCGCATTATCCAAGCAGAGGGCGAGATCGTCAAGGAGATTTACCGCAGATACCTTGCAGGAGAATCCGCATACGCCATCTCAAAGATACTCGCGGGACGTGGAATCACGGGGCGGCAGGGGAGACCAATCGAGCAGACCACAGTAAAGGACATCCTCTCCAACATCTCCTATACGGGCACAATGGCACTGCAGAAGAACTACATCAGCGAGGGGCATATCCGCAAACGGAATAAAGGCGAACTGCCGCTTTATCTGGTGGATGGAGTGTTCGAGCCTCTGGTGTCAAAGGAAGATTTCGACAAGGTGCAGGAGATACGGAAACGGAGAGCCGAAGGGGCGGCCAATCGGAATCCTGTTCTTCTTCCGTTTTCCGGAATGGTGAAATGCGGATGCTGCGGCAGCGGCTTCAGCAGAAGAACCGCTGGGAAGTACAGGCGATGGGGCTGCAACACAAGAGAGCGGAAAGGTAGGGAATCCTGTGACAGCCGTCCAATCAGGGAAGAGGAGCTTGTGGCTGCGGTCAGAGACGTCATGGAGAAGGAAGATTTCGATGCCACAAAACTTCGGCGAAAGGTGTCCAAGATCGTCATTCACGGTGATCGAATCGACTTCCATCTTGTCAACGGACGCATAAAAAAGACTGCCCGCATCTACAACGGGCAGCGCGGCAGTAATCCCTTTACGAACAAAGTCTACTGTACTTCCTGCGGCAGCAAGTGTGAGCGGGATACATGGACGAAGGGAACTAAGGTGTGGTCTTGCAGTCAGCCACGCACAAAGTGCCAACTGAGGAGATTGCCCGAATCCGAGCTGAGGGAAGCTGCGGCATCCTTCTTTTGCAATGGCTACGAGGGCAAGATTGTGCAGAACGTCGAGCGGATCATCATATCCGACGATGAGGTCATATTTCAACTCAAAGAAGGAGGTGCCTACCGATGGCAAAGACAGTGCGGGTAATCCCGGCAAGCCCTAAAATCTTTCGTTCTGAGGTTACGGCAGAACCAAGGCGGCGCAGAACGGCAGGATATGCCAGAGTTTCGACCGATCATGAAGAACAGGCTTCCAGTTACGAAATGCAGATGGCGCATTACAAGAACTACATCGAGAGCCGTGCAGACTGGGATTTCGTCGGTATGTATTCGGACGAGGGCATCAGCGGCACCAACACAAAGAAGCGTGACGGGTTCAACCAGATGATCGAGGATGCCCTTGCCGGCAAGATCGACCTCATCATCACAAAGTCTGTCAGCCGTTTCGCAAGAAACACCGTGGACTCGCTGCAGAATGTCCGTAAGCTCAAGGAAAACGGTGTAGAGATTTACTTCGAGAAGGAGAACATCTGGACGTTCGACACGCGCGGAGATGTCTAATGCGTGAAAATGATACAAAGGAAATCGCCGCTATGCGGCGTAAATCCCCAGTTACAAGGGATTTCAGAGATTTCCTAGTCTGGAAGCCCCATGATTTTTGACGTTGTTCAGCGATTTTTTGCTCGATGGAAGTTCGACCAACTGGCAGGGGTGTCAAAGCGTTTGACACCCCTATGGCGCACTCGAAAGGAAAGATGTCAGAGTTCATGAAGCCTTATGGGAACTGACTTCACGAGCATTTTTACGACTCGGATTTTTGACACCCATGGATGTTTTGCTGAAATTTTCAGCCTTGACAATCTTTGCCGTAGTGCATACTATGATAGTAGAACAAGGTGAGGAGGATAGCGAGGCAGTGAAAATTATCAAGAAGGACATTCCTGCGGAATATGGCGTACTGATTCAGAAATTTCGTCTGATTGACGATACGTTTTTCAACGTGTGCTTTGACAACTATACCGAGGGAATGCAGCTCCTGCTACGTATCTTTTTTGGACGAGATGATCTCATTGTCAAACATGTTGTCACGCAGCAGAGCGCGGACAATCTCTATGGTCGCGGCGTGCGTTTCGACGTGTTGGCAGAAGACAGCGAGGGGAAGCTCTACGACTGCGAGGTGCAGCGTGCAAACGAAGGAGCGATCTCGCGTCGGGCGCGATACAACAGCAGCATGATGGACTCGCGTGCATTGGCAAAAGGAGAGGATTTTTCCAAACTGCCAGAAACATGGGTGATCTTCATCACGGAAAACGACATCTATGGAGCGGGTTGTCCGCTGTACCATGTGGAGCGAATCATCCAAGAGCTTCAGCGACCGTTTGATGATGGGGCGCATATCCTCTACGTCAATGGTGCAAACCGTGATGATACGCCACTCGGACGGTTGATGCAGGATTTTTTCTGCGAGAATCCAAACAAGATGAATTATAAGGAACTTGCCAAAAGAGCGGATTACTTTAAGGCAGAAGCAGAGGGGGTACATACCATGTGCGAACTGATGGAGAAATTCGGAGAGAAGAAATTGGAAGAGGGGCGTATGGAATCGGCTCGTCGAACGGCGACGGCTTTAATTGCTTTGGGGAAACTCACACTTTCCCAGATTGCTGAAGCAACACAGTTGTCTCAGGAAGAAGTTGAACGATTGGCAGGGTCAACAGGGGCATAAGAGAAGATCGCTTGTTCCTCAATATTTTGCCCGAGAGAAAGCCACTGGTTGCATTCGGTGTGTGGAATCTCTCGGGTTTTTGTTGCTAAAGGAAACACTGAAAAATTCTTTTGTGCACGATTGAGCTCCGAAATATTACAATAGAGGAAAACAGCAACACAACGAGAGAGAGGCAACTTCATGGTGCAGCAAACCTTTACCACTTCAGAGCGCACATGCGGCGGTTTTTTTGTGCGGACCTATCTCCGGTGAGAAAAAAATATTTTTAGAATAGGCAGGAAAATCCACGGGGGGGGGGGGAATAATATCACGAAAGGAGGATGCATGTTGAAGATATTAGAGTGCATAGAGAGCAAGATGGCTCTGAAAGCTCTTGTCGCGCTTTTTGTGGGGATCGTTTTGTACTGCTTTCCGACGGTACTTGAGATTAGTACCTGCATTGCCAAACAGAGTGGAGATCCTGCACTTGGCTATATCGCGCTTGCGGGGATACTGGTCGTTCTTGTCGCCGTCGCAGTAGCCGTGATTCGATGTCTGTATCCCAAGGTTCAGCCAAAGGCTGAGCTAAGACTGCGGGAGATTGTCAGTCTTCTGATTGACCTAGCGATACAGTTTATGATGGCGGAGATGATTGCACGGACTGCCGTAGCAATCAAGTAGGGAAGTTGTAAAAGGAGGATATCATTATGTGGAAACAAATCGGGAAACTCTTCGCGCTGCTGCTCTGCAGCGTCATTTGCATCGGTATGAGTACAAACGTCGCGTCCGCGCAGAACTGGGTGGAGGTAGGACAATATACCCGCAGCTTTAAATATAAGAACGGTATTAATGATGATACGTACAAAATATCGATAGATACGGACGGTATTGAAAGTCACGCAGATGAGAACTACACATACTATTCTGCAGCGACCATGCGGTTATCACCCGGTGTTAAGGAGGTATTCAATTATGACTTCCGTCATGACAACAAGACCGGTGAGTGGCGCTGTTTTGGGGGAAGAGACCATGAAAACACATTGGGGGACAAAGTTTTTGAGAATTATATTTATGGATGGTATCGTGCGGGCGACCCGGATGGACCGCTGGGGTCGTGTTTTTTGACCTCGCCGAACAGCACCCCCGGGTATATTGCACGACACGAGGGGACGGTAGTTGACTCGTTCCAATTAGAGCAAGGTGAGGCCGCCTATGTGCTGCGCGCGATACTTGCGCGTCAAAACGGTCAGGCAATTACGCGTATCGATGAGGGACGCCTTACCGTAGATGATGTTCCTGTATTCTAGTTTAGGAATCTAAAAAATAAAGAAGATATTTTTTGATGAAACTATGGAAAATATTCATGATGGCGGGGGCGTTTGTGTCTTTGCTGCTGCTCTCGGCAGGAGGTATTGCATCTGCCGCCCTTTACAACGGGGATATTCCGGAGACGCGATTCACTGTTGCGGATACGGGCGAATACGTCTTGAAACGCTATGCGTGGGAGGTAGGGAATATCGAGGATGTGCTCATATCGGACGGGGATATGCTCAGTTTACCTCTTTCGATGCCAAAACCTCCAACAGAGATTGTGCCGGAGCGCTACATCATCGTATCCTACATCGACCCGAGTTCTCCGTTTACTGCCGGGGGCGGGGACGTATTCAGCTACGATACGGAGACGGGCATCTTCACACTCTACGAGCCGAACAAAAACACGCCGTGGGCATCCTACGCGTCCTCAGGGACGATAGAATCGAAGTAAGCAATACCGACGGTAGGAACGGCATCTACACGAAGGGGGATGGCGGTAACTATATCCTCCCCAATGTGCTCGGGGGACGTATTTCGTCGCAAACAGCCGCAGGGATAAAACTTTTCCTGCAACTCATCAAATAAAAAACATTGGGAGAGACGCGACAAGCGCAGCAAACCTTTCCATACGATGGAGGACGTGTAATCGTCCGAATCATGACCACCCGTCAAACGGGTGGTTCGCTCGCCCCTATAAGGGGCAGTTACCAGCCAGCGTCTAAAGACGCTGGCTTCACTACGTTCAAGCCAGATTGCTCTTGACTCGTCACCGCCCTTAAAAGGGCGTTCGTACTACTTGCTACCCTTAAAAGGGTCTTCGTATTCCTTTACACTCAACTTATCCATCGCGATATCATGACTTTCTTGCTCTTGGATATACTTGCGAATGGTTGCTTCATTTAACCCAACCGTACTCACGTAATATCCTTCTGCCCAAAAGTGCCGATTGCCAAATTTGTATTTCAAATTGGCGTGTTTGTCAAATATCATTAACGCACTTTTCCCTTTGAGATATCCCATAAATTGTGATACACTAAGTTTCGGCGGAATACTTACCAACGTGCACATGGTCGACCATCAAGTGTCCTTCCAAAATCTCTACACCCTTATACGCACAAAGTTGCTTTAATATGTCACGGATGCTTTCTTCGTACTGGTTGTAGATGATTTTTCTGCGGTATTTAGGCGTAAACACAATGTGATACTTGCATAACCGCTTTGTGTGCGATAAACTATTAGCTTTCTGTGCCATAAGCACCTTTCCTTTCGGTATACTGGCTTGAACAACCTTAGTATACTACCCGGAAAGGTGTTTTTGGTATAACCTTTTGGCTTCCACCCGCATAGCGGGTGGTTTATTGTGTCGCATGCTTTGCATGCGACACTGGGTCACGACCCATAAAATAAAGCACGCCTCCCTCTGCGCGGGAAACGTGCTTTTTGATGGGTCTGTCTTATGGTATTGTTCGTTATATTTGGGTGACGGCTTCCCTGCCAGTAATAATCCCTGCCTTATACTGGATTACCTTTTTCAATATGTTTGCATGGACATTTGCATAATTATAACCGTCTTTATCCGCTTCAGGGTCGTTCGTATTGAGATTGTGCATGTTCCACCCGGACAAATATATCTGCCACGTAAAGATGATGGGAGTAGCCTGACCGGTCTCTAACCCCTTTTTTTCTATCGCATCAATATCATCTACCTTGACATTATCCCAGTTTTCTATGTCATACCATGAGACCTTGTCATTTTCGTATGTCCTGTGCGCATTCCAGATGTTCGGACGGGTGTCCACACATACAAAGAAATATTTTTGGTTGGAGGTACGACCGTCCGGAGGGTAGACCATTTTTACCGGAACCATGTACCGCGTCCATGTCCCCTTCTGCGTCTCTTCCTTGGACTCCTGGATGCCTTCAAAATCAATATAAATGTCAGAATAATCGTTATCCGCTATGCTGTACACCGCATGGAATACATGCGTGTATTCGGCAGACGCGCTCCCGTAGCCGGCGAGGACGAAGACCGCCAGTGCCATCATGGACGTCAATAGTTTCTTGAACATGCTTTACATCTCCTTTGAATAGCTCTGCAACATCATTGCCGCAGCATTTCATCAACGCGAGAAATCGTCACTGCGAGCATCAACTGGGTCAGTACGGTCAGAATCAGATTGGTGAGTTCGCGTATTCTCTTCTCATCGTCCGGTTCTGCCTTGGCATACACACGCCCGACAATCACCGCAGATACAAGACACGCCGCCACCAGGAGGATACTCAATACGCCCCATGCGGTTATTTTCGTATCTAGTTGCCATTGTCCCTGGGCAATCATCGCACGCCCACACATTTGTCTTTGAACTCCCGTAAAGACAATGACCTCCGCCTCCTTTCTCTATGACTCCAATCAATGTTCAATATAAATATAACATGATGTTGTATAAATAAAGTTGACAACTTCTCTGCAAGGATTTTAGATAAAGTCAAAGAGGAGAAGGAGAGATCAAAATGGCAACAAACAGACAATACGATCACGAATTTAAGGTGCAGGCAATCAAGCTGGCGCAGGAAATCGGTCAGGCGAAAGCCGCCAAAGAGCTGGGAATTTCCAAGAACACAATGTATACATGGATGCGTGCTCATCGGCTTGGATATTTGGATCTTGGGTGTGGCACGCAAACACCGCAGAGTGCCCTAAGTCTGCACGAGGAACTCGTACAGCTTCGTGCACAACTCAAAGCACAGGAGAAGGAAATTCGACGGCTAAAGAAAGAGAATGACTTTCTGGAGGAAGCAAGCGCTTTTTTCGCCGCGAGCCGTCTGAAGTCAACAAAAACGAACGCATGAAGTTGATTGCGTTCAAGACCTCAGATGGCGCCCTCAAAGGAAATATCAGCTTCTGCTGCAAGATGCTCCATGTCACGAGACAGGGATTTTATCAGTATTTGACGAGCAAAGACCGCCCATGGAAATATCAGGAACTTGCCGACGCCATGATGCAGATTCATGCAGAGGACGAATGCAACGACACCTACGGAAGAATCCGCATGTATCAGGCACTCAAGATCAAACAGCCGGAAGGCGTCCGTATTCCGAGTGAACGAACTGTTTACCGTGTTATGGAAGAGATTGGCTTAAGTCATCGCCCCAATCATAGACCGAACGGTATCACCAAAACAGATCATAAGGCACAGATGTCAGAGGATCTCATGGGGCGCGATTTTACTGCCGACACACCTCTTTCCAAGTGTGTCACTGACATGACAAAGATTCCGGCGTATGACGGAAAACTCTACATTTCAGCACTCTTTGACTGTTATGATGCCAGCGTGCTCGGACTGTCTATGGACACGAACATGAAGGCTTCTCTATGCGTAAGGATGCTGGATAACGCTATGCTCTCCTACCCAAAGCTCAGGGGAGCAATCCTGCACTCGGATCGCGGCAGCCAGTATACGAGTCAGCTGTATCGGGAGGCAATTCATACCTATGGGATTCGTCAAAGCATGAACAGTGCCGGTGGACGCTGTCATGACAATGCGCGCTGTGAGAGTATGTGGGCGCGCATGAAGTCCGAGCTGCTCTATGGACGCTATGACACAAAGAAGATGACAATCGAAGAGTTGAAGGTACTGGTTTGGCGATACTTCATGAGCTATTGGAACAACCGTCGGATTTGTTCAACAAACGGGGGGCTTCCTCCGATGGTGAAGCGGCGTCAGTTCTATGACTCTATTGCCGCAGCTACTTAAGCGTTCATTCCCTTGTGAGAAATTTGTCAACTGTTCTTGACAATATCATCCGTTGTGGTAGAATGGGGGTAATCCATAGTGCTCCTTTGCTGATGTTTTGTAGCAGAACCATTATAGCACGGGATGTCACTATGGATTTTGTTTTTGTTTAGCTGTTCAACTTCATTTTACAACGAACCGAATTATAATAACATGGAATATTTCAACCAATGATTGTACGAGAGGAGAAAACGTGATGAGCAAGGCGATTACAAACGATTTCGAGACACGCCGTTATCGTCTCGCCGAAGTGGCGAAATCGGGCGATGTCGCGACGCGCACACCGATCTACGCGACGGAGTCGACGAGCGGGGTTGTTTGGGTGCTAAAGCCGGGGCAAACAATCAAGCCGCACGGACACGCCAAAGCGGACGATATCTGGATCTGCATTCAAGGTGAGGGCGTTTTCTATCCAGCAATCGGCGAGGAACGCCCTATCGAAAAGGGGGATGTCATCGTCTCTGCAAAGGGGATGTGCCACGGCATGAAGAACACGGGCACAGAGGACTTCATTTTCGTTGGCATCCTTGCCCCCGTTCCGGCAGACTACTTTCCTATCGAAAAATAGCTATTATTTTAATCGCTTAATTTTCTGTGGAAAATTCTCCAGTGGGAGTAGTAGAGCGTTCAAATAGCAAGGTTGAACTTTATTATCAGTATTTTACTAAGATTTCTCACCACAGAGATTCCATTCGCTCTACCTGGACGTCTGGAATCTCTCTTTTTTGTTGCAAAGAATCATTAGCCATCTTCCCCTATCCTGTGTTATAATTTTCTTATATTTGAAACGTGGGAGGGAAGGCCGTTGTTTGCAAAGACCTATGGTGCGACGACCCTCGGGATAGATGGACGGATTATCGACGTGGAGGTGGATGTATCGCCGGGGCTGCCGGGCTTTGAACTGGTGGGGCTTCCCGATACGTCGGTGAAGGAGTCGAAGGAGCGGGTGCGGACTGCCATTCGCAACTCCGGTATTCAGCTGCGGCAGGAGCGTGTGACGGTGAATCTTGCGCCCGCCGATGTGCGAAAGGACAGTTCCGGGCTTGATCTGCCGATTGCCGTCGGACTTCTTGCATCCTACGGCATTGTTCCGGAGGCGGCGGTGCAGAGCGCACTCTTCTCTGCGGAACTCTCCCTTGATGGAAACTGCCGTCCGATCAGCGGCATTCTCCCGATGGCAATCACGGCGCGTGAGCGGGGACTTACGGAGTTTTACGTTGCTCCCTCCAATGCAGATGAGGCACTCCTGATTGACGGGCTGAAGGTCTATGCGGTCGAGAATCTGGCGCAGCTTGTGCGCCATCTGACCGGCACAGAGGTGCTGACTCCTGCCGTGCCACATGCAACAGAACAGAAAAAGGATGCGGCCTTCACCGATGACTTTGCGGACGTACAGGGGCAGTATCAGGCGAAACGTGCGCTTGAGATTGCAGCGGCTGGCGGACATAATGTCCTCATGGTTGGCGTACCCGGTTCGGGCAAGACGATGCTGGCACGTCGGATGAGTTCGATCCTGCCGGAACTGACGAAGCAAGAAGCCATCGAGATCACGAAGATTTACAGCATCTCGGGGCTGCTCGGCAAGGATACGGGGCTTGTAACCACGCGCCCCTTCCGCAGTCCGCATCATACATCCTCGACGGTGGCGATGATCGGCGGCGGCAGCATCCCGCGTCCGGGCGAGGTGACACTTGCGCATCACGGCGTGCTCTTTCTCGATGAGCTGCCGGAGTTCAGTAAAAAGACCCTTGAGGTGCTGCGTGAGCCGATTGAGGATCGCCAGATTACGGTATCGCGTGCGAATGCGACGCTGACCTTTCCCTCTAGTATCATTTTGGTAGCGGCAATGAACGAAGTAACGTCAATAACGATACAATGTAATGATAGACGAAATGCCGCCTAACTTTTCAGGATGAAGCAAGAGTGTCCTGATCGTGGTTCTTGCCAGCATCGTATGGAAATCAGAGGAAAAGGAGAAGAGCTGCGCGGTTATGTGATATAATGATATGAGTGAATAGGAGGGATTATGATGCAGAAGCCTGTATTTACAATGGAACATATCGTTGCGAAGGTAAAACCACTTGCTGATAAATACCGTGTGAAAGAAATTTATTTGTTTGGCTCATATGCGAGAGGTGAAGCAGATGAAAATAGTGATTTGGATTTTTTGGTTTACGGTGGAGAAAAGTTTAAGCGAACGATGATTTTTGCTCTGGCAGAGGATTTGCGAGAGACGTTAGAGAAAAAAGTAGATGTTTTTGAGATCGATGAAGTCAACCCGGACAGTAATTTCTACAAAACAATTATGAAAGAAAAGGTTTTGGTGGCATGAAGTATTCCGATCGACAAAGAGTTCAAAAGATATATGGCTATGCTGCTCGCCTGCAGGAATATATCCTAAAAAATAGCATTGAAAAAGAAGCACTGATGACACAGCTGCCGTTGCAGTGGCTTGTCACAACGCCGCTATATAATATGGGGGAGCATAGCCATAATTTGACCCCGGAGTATAAAGCGAAACATAGTGAGATTCCATGGGCGATGATCGCAGGCTTGCGGCATCGTCTTGTGCATGATTATGATGGAACAAACTGGAATATTATAGCGGAAGTCGTTTTTGAAGAATTACCAATTTTGATAAGACAGTTAGAGGCGTGCTTGACGGAAAATGAGAATACGGATGCTGTATGACAGCAAATGACGATTCTCTAGGAAATTGTATCATCACATAAAAATGACTGCTGCATAAGGATATGTACCTTGTGCAGCAGTCATTTTCTTATGGAATCACCCATGTAGAGAGCTCTCTTCTGCAGATTCTGCATCCGCTTCATTCGGGAGAAGATTGCTGATGTAGGGCGTGCGCCCTGCGAGCACGTCGTCATAGAATCCTTGCTTCCAGTCGATGTAGTCGATGGATGCTTGGACAGCAGTGAGCCGATCGACGAGTTCCGCACGCTTGCCTGCAAGGATTTCTTTGCGCTCTGGGATGGTGGGGACGCCGCCGAGGCAGAGTGCGAGGTATTCCTTCATTTCGGCGAGACTCATGCCGCAGTTTCTGAGGCAGGTAAGGCTTTTCAGCCATCCAATATCGTGATTGTCGAAGATACGGTGATTGTGTGCATCACGCTTGACGTTCGGCAGAAGCCCCTGATTGCAGTAGAATTTCAGCGTCTCATAGCTCATTCCTGTCGCTTCACAGGCGCCCTTCATTGTATACATGATTTTCCTCCAAAAAATTTCAAAAAGGGCTTGCGCGGTAGCGGCTACCGCCTGTTATGATAGCATTGTACTACGGATGACAGGGCAGGGCAAGTCCTCTCCGAGGAGATCTGTTTTAGGAGGATGATATCATGCGAACACAGTATGCTTTGACGGCAGCACTTTTGGTGAGTCTATTTATGGGGAGTGTCGAGGCACTGAGCCGTCCCGTGACAATCGAGGATCAAGGCAGCTTTATGGCGGGCGGCGTGACAATTACCGCGCCCGGCGTATACAAGGACAGCGAACCGACGAACTACGACGGTGAGACACTGCACGGCGATGCTGCCTATGTGTTCTGGCAGCGTCCCGTAAAGGCGAAGAAGAACGCGCTCATTTTCCTGCACGGCTACGGACAGTCGGGCAAGACGTGGGAGACGACACCCGACGGGCGCGACGGCTTCCAGAACATCTTCCTCGCAAAGGGGTGGGCGACCTACATCGTGGATGAACCGCGCCGCGGGCGTGCAGGACAGTCGACCGTGCCCGCAGAGCTCAAAGCACAGCCGCAGGATCAACTCTGGTTCAACAACTTCCGCATCGGGCAGTACCCGATGATCTTCGATGGCATGGCGTTCCCGCGCGACGAGGAGTCGCTGCGGCAGTTCTTCCATCAGATGACACCCGACACGGGAAAATTCGATGTGGAGGTTGTCGCAAAGGCAATGGAGGCGGTCATTGACCATACGGGCGATAATGTCCTCATCACGCACTCGGCGGGCGGCGGTCCGGGGTGGCTCGCGGCGATTCGCAGTCCCAAAGTGAAGGGCGTGATCGCTCTCGAACCGGGTACGTTCCCGTTCCCGCCGGGCGAGGTGCCTGTGGTTGAGGAGACAACAAGCCCGTTCCCCGCGCGCGGAATGGAGGTGACGGCGGAGGAGTTCGAGGCTCTTCTGAAAACGCCGATGGTCGTCTATTTCGGCGACAAGATCCCGACGGGCGATAAGCCGCACGAAATCTGGGGGCTCGACAACTGGCGCACGCGGCTGAACCTCGCAAGCCGCTGGGCGGAGGTCGTGCGGACACATGGCGGCGATGCGGAGATTATCGTTCTGCCCGATGTTGGCAT
Source organism: Selenomonas timonae (assembly GCF_014250475.1). Classification (NCBI taxonomy): domain Bacteria; kingdom Bacillati; phylum Bacillota; class Negativicutes; order Selenomonadales; family Selenomonadaceae; genus Centipeda; species Centipeda timonae. The sequence continues at coordinate 1,659,491 of NZ_CP060204.1, forward strand.
CAAAGGAAACACGCACTTCCTCATGTCCGACCTCAACAACGCAGAGGTCGCGGCGGAGATGGAGCGATGGATGCACGAGAAGGGCTTGGATAAAAAGTAATAATCATTTGGGGATTTGGGAAAGGAAGTTTTACCAATGAAAAAATCAATCATGAAATCAGCACTTTTGATGTCTCTCGGACTCTTTGCATTCGGGGGCGGCGGTGCCTCGGCGAGCGAGAGCAAGCGTCCGAACGAGAATCCGTTCGGGCTCGTCTATCAGGGCGCACTGACGGAGAATGTCACGGGCAAGGTGAACATCCGCCCCGTAACGTACGAAGTGGAGGGCATCGAGGTTGCCGCGAATCTCTACCTTCCCGCAGACTACGATGAAACGAGCGACAAGAAATATGCTGCCGTGACCGTGGCGCATCCCAACGGCGCGAGCAAGGAGCAGGTGGCAGGGCTGTATGCACAGCGACTGGCGGAGCTTGGATACATCGCCCTTGCCTGCGATGCACGCTATCAGGGCGCGAGTGGCGGCACGCCGAGACTGAGGGACTATCCCTCGAACCGCATCGAGGATGTCAGCGGCATGGTGGACTATCTGTCTCAGCTGCCGAAGGTGGACAAGACCCGCATCGGTGCGCTCGGCATTTGCGGCGGCGGCGGCTATACACTCGCGGCGGCGCAGACCGACAAGCGCATCAAGGCGGTTGCCGCGCTGTCGATGTTCAACTCCGGCAGGGTGCGTCGGAACGGTTTCCAGGATGCGGACATCAAGGGCATCCAGACACGTCTGCAAAAGGCAGCGGATGCACGGGAGAAGGAGCTCGCAGGGGAAATTGTCTATGAGGGATTCCTCCCGCCGAACGCCACCGATGAACAGCTCCGCGCCAAGATGGCGGAGCTTCCCGAAAACACGCTCTATCGCGACGGCATCGAATACTACGGCCTCTCCCACCGTCATCCGAACGCTACGGGAATCTACACCACCGAATCCTTTATGAAGCTCATGGCGTTTGATGTGGAGGATCGTATGGAGCTGATCAATCAGCCCCTCCTGATGATTGCAGGCGAGAAGGCGGACACCCTCTATATGACGAAGGATGCCTTTGCCAAGGCGACCGGCACGGAAAACAAAGAGCTTTTCCTGATTCCGAGCGCGAGCCACATCCGTACCTACTGGGTGCCTGAGTACGTGGATCAGGCGGTGGCGCAGCTCCAGATGTTCTACGCAAAGAATCTTTGATGGAATGAGATGATGTCAATGAAAAAGGGCAAGAGCTTTATCGCGGCGGCGACTATGTCGCTCGGCCTCACTGTCGGCTCCGCATGGGCAATGCCGCTTCCCCTCAGCACAGATATATCGGATCGCTTTCATGGGACGGTACACAAAAATGACCTCATTGCCACCGATGAGACATACAACCTTCCGCAGACGAATGTGATTTCCTTTGAAGCCGGTAGTTACAGCGGCTGGCACGTGCACGGGGCGATGACCGTCATCGGCATCGCAGGGACGGGACTTTATCAGGAGTGGGGCAAGGAGGCGGTTCTGATTCGTCCCGGGGATGTGGTGAATATTCCCGCAGGAGTGCCGCATTTCCACGGCGCGGCAAAGGATGCCGCGTTCCAGCAGTTCGTCATCTATGACAGCACATGGAAAGCGCCCGAAGGACACGCGGCACATACCGGCGCGCTCACCGAGGAGCAGTACGAGGAGGCGAATGAGAACGCCGCCGCCCCAAGCGCAATGCAGAACAATGACAGCGAGTTTTTGTTTGGCACTGGGATGACGGAGCTGACAACGCCCAATTTCAACTCTGCGGTATACCTCAGAAAGATTCTGGGTACGCCGAATGCCGCAAATTCGCCCGAGTGGGTCTATGTTGCCTTTCCTGCAGGAACGTACAACCGCTGGCACAGTCACAAAACGGGGCAGGTGCTCATTGCGACCGACGGCATCGGCTATCATCAGATCAAGGGCGGTGCGTTGGAGGTTCTGCATCCGGGGGATGTGGTTTTCTGTCCGCCCAATGTCGTTCATTAGCACGGTGCATCTCCCACAAGCAAATTCGCCCACATCGCGATCAGTCCGCAGGATAATCACGATGTTACATGGTACGATTTCCCTACGGCGGAATATGAGGCAATCGTACCCGAATGATTCCGTAAAAAGGAGAATAACGAATGAAAACAGCACGAACAAAAAAGACGTTCCTGTCGCTGCTTTCGCTCGGTCTGCTCATGTGCATGCCCTTTTCCGAGGGGCAGGTATTTGCCGCAGATGGAATGAAGGCAAATACGGTTCGCATGGAGCAGGGCGATTTCCTTGCGGGACCCGGCATTGCTGTGGCATCGACCGAGAGCGGTCTGGTGCAGGGCTATGTGCGCAAGGGCATCTACACCTATCACGGCGTTCCCTATGCCGAGGCAAAGGAGCGTTTCGTCCGCGCCGAGCGCGTAACGCCGTGGCAGGGGGTACGTCTCGCGTTTGACTACGGAGCGATTGCGCCGCAGGAAAAGGGCGGTTTTCTGAATACGACATGGGAAGACCCCGCGCGTGAGTTCCCGATGGACAACAACTGCCAGAATCTCAACATCTGGACACCCGGCATCGCGGACGGCAAGAACCGCCCCGTCATGGTCTGGCTGCATGGCGGCGGGTTCTCCGCAGGTTCGTCTGCTGAGATTCCCGCCTATGACGGTGCCAATCTCAGCCGTGAGGGCGACGTTGTCGTTGTTTCCGTTAATCATCGTCTGAATGTGCTCGGACATTTCGACCTCTCCGCCTATGGGGAGAAATACCGCAATGCGGACAATGTCGGTATCTATGACCTCGTTGACGCGCTGCGCTGGGTGCGGGACAACATCGCACAATTCGGCGGTGATCCTGCAAACGTCACGATCTTTGGTGAGTCGGGCGGCGGTGCAAAAGTACTCGCACTGATGACAACCCCATATGCAAAGGGGCTGTTCCACAAGGGCATCGTCGAAAGCGGTGCGGCTCCGACCATGGGACCGGTATTCATGCCAAAAGAAGCGGCAGCGCGTGTGACGGAGCTGACGCTGGAAAAACTCGGCATTACGGCAGAACGCATTGAGGAGATTCAGACCATTCCCTATGAGCATCTCACGACAGCATCGAATGAGGCACTCAAACAAGCAGGGGAGGAATTCAAGGTTCCACAGGCACTCGGAACAGGCTATGGTATGAGCTGGGAGCCGGTGATTGACGGCGACTTCATGCCGACGAATCCTGTGACGGCAGACGGCTTTGCCGCCGCAGGGAAGGACATCCCACTGCTCATTGGTTCGAATCGGACGGAGTGGACGAATTTCTCCGACATCATGCAGATGGAGAGAGCACAGTCCGACAACAAGAATACCTGGAGCACAGAGGAAGTTGACCGCCGTCTGAGGGACGCATACGGCGATAAGGCGGAGAAAATCGCGGCGGCATTCCTGCGCGCCTATCCGCAGAAGAAACGTGCAGATGCACTCTACGTCGACACGATGATCCGCCTGCCGATCAAAGAGATCATGGATCACAAGGCAATGCAGGGCGGCGTACCTGTCTACGCCTATCTCTTCGCGTGGGATTCGCCGATGATGGGCGGAGTCTATATGTCCTACCACACGGCAGAGATTCCCTTTGTATTTCACAACATTGACCGCGCGGAGAAAAGCATCGGCACAAGCGCGGAGGCAAAGAAACTCGAAGCGCAGATGAGCCGCGCTTGGATTAATTTCGCCCGCACGGGAAAACCCGAAACGCCCGGCATGCCGAATTGGGATGCCTATACACTGCAAGGAGGCGCAACCATGATGTTTGACGCTGATACGAAGCTCGTACATCACCACGATGCAGAATTATTGAAACTGCTCGCACCTGCGCAATAGATTTGGCAAAGTAAACATATGGGAATCGAATGAAATGGAGGTCATGACATGAGAACCCTATTGACAATCCTGATGACGACGATGATGCTGTTGCTGACAGCGTGCGGCGGAGGCAATGCGCAAACGGGCGCAGATACTTCTGCACAGAAAGAAACACAGACGACAGCATCTGCACGAAGCGATCAGCGTGTCCTTGTCGTGTACTTCTCGCGCGCCGACGAAAACACAGGCGGTGTCGGCTACATCGAGAAGGGAAACACAAAGATTCTTGCAGAGATGATCGCCGAACGCATGCACGGTGACATCTTTGAAATCAAGACCGTCAAGCCGTATCCGAAGGAATACCGTCCCGCGACAGAAGCCGCCAAGCAAGAGAAGGAAGAAAACGCCCGTCCTGAAATCGTCGGCGAGCTGCCCGATCTCAGCAAGTACGATGTCGTCTTTCTCGGTTATCCGATTTGGTGGAGCGACATGCCGATGCCTATCTACACCTTCCTCGATCGGGAGAATTTCGTGGGCAAGATCATCCTGCCGTTTTGCACACATGAAGGGAGCGGGCTCTCTGATACGCAGCGGTCGATTGCGGATGTGACAAAGGCGGATGTCAGGGAGGGCTTTGCGCTCCAGGGACATATCGCGCAGAAGTCGCCCGAGGAGGCGCGGACGGCACTCTATGAATGGATGTCGAAACAAGGATATTAAGGAGGATTTCAAATGGCAGTGGAAAATGTAAAACTCAATAATGGTGTAATGATGCCGCTTGAGGGCTCCGGCGTGTTCCAGATTCCCGACCTTGCAGAGTGTGAGCGCGTGACCATCGAGGCGATTCGGCAGGGCTACCGCCTGATCGACACGGCGGCAGCATATCAGAACGAGGAGGCGGTGGGTGCGGCGATTGCAAAGTCGGGTGTGCCGCGTGAGGAACTGTTCATCACAACGAAGCTCTGGGTGCAGGATATCTCCTATGAGGCGGCGGGTACGGCGTTTGAGCGTTCCCTGCAAAAACTCGGGTTGGACTATCTCGATCTCTACCTCATTCATCAGCCGATGGGGGATTTCTTCGGCGCGTGGCGGCGGCTCGAGGAGCTGCACCGCGCGGGGAAGATTCGGGCGATCGGCGTGTCGAACTTCTATCCTGCCGTGCTTGCGAACTTCTGTGAGACGGTGGAGATAAAGCCAATGGTGAATCAGGTGGAGCTGCATCCGTTCTTCCAACAGGAGGAGGCACTCACGAATATGAAGGCGTATGGTGTTCACCCACAGGCATGGGGACCTCTCGCCGAAGGCAAGCACGGCATCTTCAGCCATCCCGTGCTGACAGCGATCGGGGAGAAGTATGGAAAGACAGCGGCGCAGGCGGCGCTGCGCTGGAACACGCAGCGCGGCGTCTCCATCCTGCCGAAGTCTGTGCGCACCGAGCGGATCGCAGCAAATCTCGACATCTGGGATTTCTCGCTGACCGAGGCGGAAATGGAAGAGATCGCAAATCTTGACCTCGGGCACAGCGAGATTGTCAACCACGATGACCCTGCGTTTGTGAAATGGCTGCACGAGCGCAGGATTCACGATTGAGGCATAGCGAAGAATAGAAATGAGGGAACGTAGTGGTGACGGTATGCGGCTTTTCGTCTGCGGCATCATTGCAGCAGCGGCGGCTATGCTGTGCTTCGGCAGCTGTTTATCCTTTGCGCGGGAGGCAGAAAACATACAGACCGGCACCGATGCAGAGGAGGAGATGAGCGTGTTTTCAGCAGAGTCCCGCGTGGAGGATGTGGCAAGGGCACTCCTGTTTGCACCGTACGGTCGGCTGCTCTTTCCCGTACAGAGCGGGTACATGGATGGCGATACGCTCGGCAGTCTGCGCCTGGCATGGTATTCTCACATCTCGCCTGCGCGAACCGTGGCAGTTGTGAATCGGCTTGCGGCAGACGCAGCGGCGGGGCATCGGATTTTCTATCCGATCTACACAGAGGAGGAGATGCGGCGCGACCCCGCGAAGCGTGATACAGGGCTGTTTTTCTTTCGTGGGCGAACGGGAGCGCCTGTCGCCGTCGTGAGTGCGGGCGGCGGATTTGCCTATGTGGGGGCGATGCAGGACAGTTTTCCACATGCGCTCGTCCTCTCTGAGCGCGGAGTGAACGCCTTTGCACTGATCTATCGACCGCGTGCGCAGACGGCGTGCGAAGATCTTTCACGCGCAGTTGCCTTTCTCCACGAACATGCGGCAGAACTGGGCGTTGACATGCGTGGTTACTCCCTCTGGGGCGGCTCGGCGGGAGCGCGTATGGCAGCATGGGTCGGTTCGCATGGAACGGAGGCGTTTGGACAGCGTTCATATCCGCGTCCTGCCGCCGTCATTATGCTGTATACGGACTTGTCGGAGGTCTATGGTACAGAGCCGCCGACATACAGCTGTGTCGGGACGGCCGATGGCATTGCCTCATGGCAGACGATGCAGCGGCGTACACAGGCGATCCGCAGAAACGGACAGGCGGCAGAGATCGAAGTGTTTGAAGGTCTGCCGCATGGCTTCGGGCTTGGTGAGGGCACTGCTGCCGAAGGATGGCTGAACCGTGCCGCAGATTTTTGGATAGCACAAAGATAAAATGAGGAGGCAACGGTATGAATATTCTGTTTATCAACGGCAGTCCGAACAGAGACGGAAATACGGCAGCTCTTGCAGCGAGGTTTCTGCAAGGGCACACCTATGAGACGCTGAATCTTACGGACTATCGGATCAATGTTTATGGACAGGAGCTGCCAGGCGATCAATTCTCTGAGGTGCTTGAAAAAGTGCGGGCGGCGGATTTTATCGTCATCGGTTCGCCGCTTTATTGGCACAATATCTGTGGCGCTGTGCGCAATCTGCTGGATCGATTCTACGGTCCTGTCGAGGCGGGGAGTCTTCACGGGCAGATTGCCTTCCTTTTCCAAGGTGCAGCACCTGAGAAGTGGATGCTGGAGGCGGGCGAATACACAATGCGCCCTTTTGCTGATCTCTACGGATTGACGTATCTCGGCATAGTGACATCGGTACGCGAGGCAGATGTGCTTGCGGCGAAGATCGGCTAAGAATATTTTAGAATCAAAAACCTCGGACTGAGAGCATGCAGTCCGAGGTTTTTACATAAGAACTCCGTTGCGGTGCTCCATTTCATGTTGACTGATTTATGTCGTAAAGCTGAAGAAAAAATGTTAACTTTATTGACATAACATCAGATTTTTAATGAATATAAGTAGGGATATTACTTATATGAGCATCTTGGGTGATAATATAGAAAATATTGTAGAGTTAATCATGAAACAAAGATTATTGATGAAAATATAAAAGTAATAAAACGATTGACGAATGCATAAATGTTTGATAAAATGAGATCATAATTGAAAGAGGTGACAAAAATGCCAACAGATTTCGATAGAACCTTGTTTTTTGATAATATCTCCTATTTGATAAAGAAGTATGATCTAAAAATAGGTGAGATTGAGAACAGTGCAGGAGTTAGTACCGGATATATTTCTCGTGCCAGCAAGGACGAAAAGTCAAAGCCGGGGGTCGAGTTTGTAATGAAGATCGCAGAGTTGCTGCAGATCAATGTCGACACTTTACTGCGGGCAGATTTGACAAATGCTACGCCGACCGAGAAGTATCTTATGTCGTTCTTGGGCAAGCTCAATAGTGATACCGTCGCAGATAGCCTTAATTGGATTCGGGAACCGAAGGTAGAGTTAAATCGGATACAGGCCGATGAATATGGTGATACTGGGCATCCACTATTCAAATTGCGTACATACGATGCGCCCAATGATTATGATGGCTCGATCGAAGAAGTTACACAGGTTGTCTTTGCGTCACATAATTTTGATTACCAGACGGGGATACATAAGGATTGTTATTCCTTACGAATGAAGAACGGTACACTTTTGCATTTGATGAATATTTTTAAAGTGTACTCATCTATTTCGGATCCTGATACCTTTGCGATAGAAATTTGGATGACTCCGCCGAAAGCGGAAGCTCAGTTTCTTTGCGACAACAAGGGAGAAGTTACAATTTCCAGCCTTATTGATGGTCTATATACGACCGTCAGTGAAAATATGAGACATCCCAAAATTGATAAGAACTTACAGTATGTGATTGATGCATTCATGCAGAATGACTTGGAAGATGATCCCCCAGTGTTCGACGAAGATGATATCCCCTTTTGAGGAGGTTCCTAGTGTATGAAGATACAAATTCGTAGCCTATGCAGCGACTGTGCCAATCCTCCACGCTTCTGCGATGCAATCCTTGAAGAGGATGCGCAAATTTATCTGGTTCGCAAGGATCAGAAAACAAATCGGTATGTCAAAATCCTTTGGGAAGATGTCGTTTACCAAGTGAATAAATTGAAACCACGAAACATGAAGCTACCGCAACATGCCCCGTAAATAACGTGGAGCTAACCGCCGGAGTTATCTGATTCAGCCATAAGGCTAAATGGATAACTCCGGCGGTTTTTTATTTGTCAAAAACTCGCGGCCTTCAATTGTAATTAAGGTAGGAGAGGGGAAGTCTTTTTGAGGAGGAGAGAATAATGAGGTCGTAAATTCTTATATCAAGTGATTCAGTTTAAAACCTCAAAGCCTTGAGATGGCCATTAAAGGCGGCGGGAACATACGAAGACCACATTGCAAAAAAATGCAATGAATACGGCACTTCGATGTCCCACCGTTTACCGCTATGTCCATTTTTAGGTAATTGCGGCCGGTGTACCTCAAGTGCATCGGCCTTCGTTGTATCCCGCTGACCTTGTCTTGTCAGAAAGGATACGACGATGAAAGAATTTATTTTAATGGAAGTCACTGCTGAGACAATTCGTGATTATGGTATTTCCCGCAATGAAGTTGAGTGGTGTCGGATCGGTAATCGTAGGGTACAGGCCGTGAAAGTCTTAGCTACATACGAGGTCTTCACGTTCTATAAACGTTCAGTATTACGTGAACAACAGCAAGAATGTCGAGCAAAGTATTCGTGTATATACAAGAATCGCAAGAATATGTGCGACCACAACTGCGAGAGTTGTACACATCCTGTGTACCGAGAATCGTGGGTTGGTGTTGTGAAAGAAGAAATATTCATTTCAGAGTCGCTGGAGACTACTTGCATAAAGAGGCTGCTGATTGAAGCACTCATCACTGAAGTCAATAAACTTGCTCCGATGGATCAGCTCCTCCTTAAATTAATTGGCGAAGCTGTGTCGGAACGTGAGATTGCAAGAATTATGGGTGGGAGATCAAAGACGGCCATCCACAAGAGGAAAGAAAAACTCTTCGTGATGCTCCGAAAAAAACTTGAAAATACGGTGACCATTAAGCCCCGTTCTGTCTGCACCCTAGTGAAAGGGGGAAAGCAGAATGTGAGTTAAAATTCACAGCTAATCTTCTGGCAATCAGACAGATTGCCAAACTGCCGAAAGAAATTCTGTTTATGAAAGGGACTAATGAATATGATTCATGTGAACGAAATCTCCAAAATGCTGCGTGAGGCAGCAGATGCACTTGAAGCTGCAATCCCGCAGCTTGAAAAACCAAACGAAGGTGTGCGGCTCGAAGATGTCCGTATTGTTCTCATCCGTAAGAGTACGGAGGGAAAACGCGAGGCGGTCAAGGATCTTATCACAAAGTATGGAGCGGAGCGTCTGAGCGACATCTCGCCCGATGCCTTCGTTGCTCTTCTCCGGGAAGCGGAGGCACTCTGATGGGGGCGCACGCACTGCTCTCACCGTCGGCGGCGCATCGGTGGATACGCTGTCCACCGTCTGCTTGCCTTGAGCGCGAGTTTCCATCTTCGTCGAGCGAAGCCGCCGCTGAAGGGACAGCGGCGCATGCGCTCTGTGAGCACAAGCTGCGTAAGTTTCTAAAACTGCGCAGCAAACGACCGCACTCGGATTTCGAGGACGATGAGATGGACCGCTGTTCCGATGCGTATGTTTCATTCGTGCAGGAGCAGATGGGAGACATCCCGTCCCCGATGGTGCTGGTTGAGCAGTGGCTCGATCTCACACGCTATGTCCCGGAAGCATTCGGGACGGCGGACTGCATCATTGTCGGCGGGGATATGCTCCATGTCATTGACTTCAAGTATGGCATGGGCGTGCTTGTGGAGGCGGAGCACAATCCGCAGATGATGCTCTACGCGCTTGGTGCACTGCATCTTCTCGACGGGATCTACGACATCCAAACGATCTCCATGAGCATCTTCCAACCCCGCAGAGAAAATGTGTGCACATGGTCACTCACAAAAGAAGACCTCCTCCGTTGGGCGAGGGATGATCTTGTGGAGAAAGCACGTCTCGCTTATGCGGGCGAGGGCGCGTTCTGTGCGGGAGAATGGTGTACGTTCTGCCGTGCCGCTGTCCGCTGCAGGGCGCGTTCGGAAGAGAAACTTCGCCTTGCGAGGGAAGAGTTCAGACTCCCTCCGCTCATTACGGACGAAGAGATCGAGGAAGTTCTCAGCGAGATTCCTGACCTAATCAAGTGGGCGAATGCAATTCTCGTCTACGCAACGGATGCTGCCGTCAATCACGGTAAGGCTTGGAAAGGCTTCAAAGTGGTGGAAGGCCGCTCCGTCCGAAAGTACAAAGATGAAGATGCCGTTGCAAGGGAGGCAAAAGCGGCAGGTTATACGGACATCTTCGATAAGAAACTCATTCCACTGACGCAAATGGAGAAACTCATGGGAAAAGAAATGTTTGCAAAAACACTTGGCGGTCTTATTGAAAAGCCGCTCGGCAAGCCGGCGCTCGTTCCTCTTTCGGACAAGCGTCCGGCGATTCACACAGATAATGTCCGGTCCGAATTCAAAACTATTATGGAGGAAAACTAAAATGGCAACGAAGAACAAGAACACGAAGGTTATCACGGGCAAGGTTCGTCTCTCTTACGCACATGTATGGGAGCCGGTATCCATCAACGGAGGCGAGGAGAAATACTCCGTCAGCCTCATCATTCCAAAGTCGGATACCAAGACCGTCAAGGATATCAATGCAGCGGTGGAGGCCGCCATCGAAGTGGGCATCGGTAAGTTCGGCGGGAAGAAGCCGAACAAGGGAGCGATCAAGCTGCCGCTGCGCGACGGCGATGTGGAGCGTCCCGATGACGAGAACTACAAGGATGCATACTTCATCAACGCAAATTCACGGACGGCTCCGCAGATTGTCGATTCGAAGGTACAGCCGATTCTGGATCGTGACGAGGTCTACTCCGGATGCTATGCCCATGTAAGCATTACGCTCTATGCGTTCAACAGCAATGGGAACAAAGGCATTGCTTGCGGTCTCGGAAACATCCAGAAAGTTGCGGACGGCGAACCACTCGGCGGGCGTACAACGGCAGCATCGGATTTCCGGAACCTTGACGATGCGGACGAGGACTTTCTCAGCTAACCAAGCGGAATTTGCAGGAATGGGCGGCGGCGTAAGCCGTCGCCTGTTTTTATGGGAGAACAGATATGAAGTCAATCAGTATCGATATTGAGACATTTTCAAGCGTCCCGCTTGCAAAGGCGGGCGTATATAAATATGCGGAGGCAGAGGACTTTGAAATCCTGCTGTTCGGATATTCTGTGGATGGAGGAGAAGTGCAGGTTGTGGATCTGGCGAATGGGGAAGAAATCCCAAAAGAGATTCTTGCAGTACTGACGGATGAGACTGTCACAAAATGGGCATTCAACGCAATGTTTGAGCGCGTATGTCTATCTCGCCATCTGGGCATTCACCTGAAACCGAACGCATGGCGTTGCTCCATGATTTGGGCGGCAACGCTCGGACTCCCGTTATCTCTGAAAGACGTAGGGGCGGTACTGCGTCTTGATCGACAGAAATTGGAAGAGGGGAAAGACCTCATACGGTATTTCTGTGTTCCGTGCAAGGCGACCAAGAGCAACGGCGGCAGGACACGTAATCTTCCTGAGGATGCCTCGGAAAAGTGGGAACTGTTTAAGGCATACAACAAACGGGATGTGGAAACGGAGATGGAAATTCAAGCACGGCTGCAGAAATTTCCCGTATCGGAGAGTGAGTGGGAGAACTACGTCATCGACCAAGAAATCAATGACCGTGGAATTTCGGTAGATACCACATTTGTCTCACAGGCGATTCGTTGCGATGAGCGCAGCAAGGTAATTTGTCTTGAGCGGGCGCAGAATCTCACTGGTCTTGCAAATCCGAACTCTCCGCTGCAGCTTATGGACTGGCTGCGCGGGAAAGGACTCTCTGTGGAATCTCTTGCAAAAAGTGAAGTGAGCAAAATGCTCAAAACAGCCGTGGGAGACGTGCGGGAGGTATTGGAACTTCGGCAGCGGCTTGCCAAGACGAGTGTAAAGAAATATATGGCGATGGAAGCAGTCACGGGAGCGGATCACCGTGCGCGTGGATTGTTCCAATTCTACGGTGCAAACAGAACGGGGCGCTTCGCAGGGCGGCTCATTCAGTTACAGAATCTGCCCCAAAACCATCTCGCGCAACTGAAGGAGGTTCGCACCCTTGTCAAAAACGGTGACTTCGACCTTCTGGATATGCTCTATGACAGCACCTCGGATGTGCTCTCTCAGCTTATTCGTACCTCATTTGTTCCACGGTCCGGTTGCCGCTTCATTGTCGCCGACTACGCTGCCATCGAAGCAAGAGTCCTCGCATGGCTTGCGGGGGAGCGGTGGGTACTTGATGTGTTTCAAAAGAACGGAGATATTTACTGCGAAACGGCATCTCGGATGTTTCACTGCAAGGTCGAAAAGCATGGCGAGAATGCAGATCTGCGCCAGAAAGGAAAGCAGGCGGTTTTGAGTTGTGGATACGGCGGCTCCGTCGGTGCTCTTATTGCGATGGGCGCGGTCGAGTCCGGCATGAAGGAGGAGGAACTTCAACCGCTCGTGGATTTGTGGCGTGCATCGAATCCACATATCGTGCAATTCTGGTGGGATGTGGATCGTGCCGTCAAGACCTGTGTGAAACGGCGCGTTGAAGTAGAAACACATGGCATTCGTTGTGCGTATAAGAGCGGCGTTTTGTTTATACGATTGCCGAGCGGCAGAGAACTCGCGTATGTGAAGCCGCGCATCGGAGAGAATCGATTCGGAGGGGAATCTGTCGCCTATGAAGGTCTCGGTATGACGAAGAAGTGGGAGCGGATTGAAACCTTCGGCGGGAAACTTGTTGAGAATATCACACAGGCGACGGCACGAGATCTGCTTGTCTTTGCAATGAAACAGTTGCGAAACAGGGGATTTGACATCGTGATGCACGTTCATGATGAAATCGTGCTCGAAGTGCCGCATGGAGTCTCCTCGGTCGAGGAAATATGTTCTGTCATGGCCGAGAGCCCTCCGTGGTCGAAGGACCTGCCGCTCAAGGCGGACGGGTATGCGTGTGAGTTCTATCGGAAGGACTGAAAAAGCGGTATCTGCCTGACTGACAGATGCCGCTTGCTTTTCAGTTCAACGAATTGAGTCCATAATCTTGATAATGGTTTCGCAGGCCGAGGAAAATTCGACTTCTCTCGCATATTCATAATCGCGCTGATATGTTTTCCAGTGTTGCTGCATTGCACTGCTCTTTACAATCTGCCCCATGATACTGTGATACTGCGGGATTAGGTCACCGGAATGGCGCTTTTGGGCAGTTTCGGACAATGCTTTACGCAAAATATCACGGTCTATCTCATTTTCTTTCAGCTTGCTGAGAATGAAAATATCGTAGTAGTCTCTTGGACGTGTGTTTTGGTCGCTGCGAGAGATTACCGTCTCCAATTTTTCGGCGAGAATCGTCTCAAGATTGTACGCAAAAATCTCCAACGTATCGTCGCTGAACATCATCGGATAGTTGTATTCGATTGCTTCAGGGGTGATCTTATCGCCGGTTGTAATGTCCAGTTTCAGTGGAACTCTCATAGGGGGAAAGTTTGCGGTCAGTGAGATGCGGTATCCACCGTAGGCATCGTTTTTTCGGATTTTTCCTACACCTTGGAAGCTGAAGCTTATATCATCGTCGATGGGGATGGAGACGATCTCCTCGAACATTGTTTTTATGCTGTTTTCGTTCACGGGATGATTTCGGATGGTGGCGTCCATATCCATTGTGGCACGCGAATGAAGACCAACCATGGAGGCGATCAACAGTCCGCCTTTGAGGATGAAGTTCCCTTGATATTTTGAACGAGAGATGCGCTCCAACAGGCGTTCCAACATATAATTTTGCATCACAAGCTGGGCAGGAATGTGCTTGTCCTTTGCCATTTTGCTGATGGCCGCTTTTAATTGCATGGCATTCTTCACAGCAGGACCTCCAAATACGTCCGTATTTTTTTCTCTACGCCGAGACGCTGCGCATACTCGGAGAGCAGAGGAATGTTTTTTTGCGGACTGTCCATGTAGCGTTTGAACGCCTCTGCGGTGATCTGAATATCAGCAGCGTGGTGTGGGCGCAGAATGTCGCAGAGTGTCCGTTCTATCGAGTAGCAGTGCACCGAATTGCCGGCAGGAGATTTTATCTCTGCTATACCGAGTGCATACCACTCCGGCTTCACCTGTGCGCAGCGAACGCCTTCCTTTTTCGGATTCGCCAGATTGTAGTTCGTTGGGAAGGTCATATGGTAGGCGATCGGCGTTCGATCCGTCAGATCCCAGAGAAAGAGTGCTGTTTCGTGTGAAAAGATGCCACGTTTGAATCGTGTTTGCAGATTGAGAAACTCATCCTCCCATATCTCGGGCAGCGTGTATAGCCCGCGAGTGGGACGGAGCAACTGTCCTTGTTTGACGAGATGTGCCAACATACTGCGGGACATGCCGAAAGACACAGCTTTCGCTGTTGTCAGCATGCCGTTATTTTGATGGATGAGGTTCATAATAGTCGTTTGCTGCGTCATGTGAACCACCTCCTATAAACTTTTTTGCTTGTATTATATATATAAACAAGCAAAAAAGTCAATAAAGTATCAATGAAGCTTAAAACCTCGGACTACCATAAACGCAGCCCGAGGTTTTCATATCAAGACGCCATTGCAGTGGTCAATCTCATGTTGAATAATCTGTGCCGTAAATCCTGAGAACTTGTTTTTCTGTTTGCGGAACTTTATATCACGGTATACGACTTCAACCCATTCATGCCGCAGCGTTTTTCTCTGTCCAGGGAGGGACAGGCATCCTTCCTCTGCTTCATATTGTTCCGTGGACGATTTTACAATCTCCGGATTCAGCATAACAAGATGAGATTTTCCAACGCATACAGCGATGATGCGCTTCTTCTCTCCGATCATGTTGGCAGCAAGTCCGACGCAATGTCCGACGTGAGCTTTGAGTGTGTCGATCAGGTCGTTTGCAATGGAGAGATCGGATTTTGCCGCTTCCTCCGAGGGCTGCCCTAGAAACATGGCATCTTTGACAATAGGTCGTACCATCTGCCTCCTCCTTTATTCGTTTTAATATTCGCGTGTACAAACAAGTTTTCCTGCAAACATCTATGAAGGAATCCGAAGCATATGTATTTATCAAAATAAATTTGATTGAAAAAACTTTTAAGAAATGGTGACCACTTCCCCTTTTTCTGTCTGCACTCTTATGAAAAGGGCATGTGATTTCCCCGTGATTAAAAAGGAGAAATTTATGCAGCATTTCAACGAATCTCACTATCCGGATCCGACGGCGGGGGCGGCAATGAGGACTCTCGAGAGGGAGATGAACGCCGCTTTCCCGATCATCTACATATGTTCGGCATACCGTAACAATCTGCGTGTCAATATCATGCGGGCGCGGGAGTATTGCCGCTTTGCCGTTCGGCGTGGGTGTATTCCTCTGGCACCTCATCTGCTGTTCCCACAGTTCATGTCCGAGGAGCAGGATCGCGCTCTTGCGATTCACATGAATTTTGTTCTCCTGCGCAAGTGCAGGGAACTCTGGGCATTCGGTACGGAAATCACCGAAGGGATGGAGGAAGAGATCGCCAAGGCGCGTTCTCTTTGCATCCCGATACGGTATTTCAACACGAAATGCGAGGAGGTCGTATGGGGATGACCGTCGACGAACTCAAGAAAGAGAAAATCTGGGTCTGTTGGAAGTATGTCCAAAAGGATGGAAAGTCCACGAAGAAGCCCTGTGCCGCAGACGGCGGTATCACGGGATCGAATCATGCATTTCGGGCAAGTTGGGTGACGTTCGAGGAAGCCCGGCATGCGGCAGAGGCATCGTCCTACAGCGGTGTCGGCTTCATTATCCCGAAGGGAATGTATTTCTTGGACATTGACCACAGGGACGAAGCGGATGCGATGGTGCAGCTGCAGATCCGCAGACATGACACCTACGCCGAGAAGTCCATCAGTGGAAATGGAATCCACATCTATGGATGCTGTGATTATGACCGCATCCCGAAAACAAAGGACAAGGACGGTAAGGAAAAACTCGATCCGAAATTCTACGTCAAAAATCCGCACAACAAAATGGAACTCTACGTTGGAGGGCTGACCAACCGTTTTGCGGTATTCATGGGTGATGTATTCCACGATGCACCTCTTAACGATGGGACAGAAGCCGTACTTACCACACTCAGGAAGGATATGCTGCGCAAGCAGCCTGTGAACTACCGTCCAAATGAGGACGGCGACCGTGCCATCTTCGACATTGTTTGTTCTTTGCGAAAAGCGAAGAATGGTGGGAAGTTTGCGCGGCTCTTTGACCGTGGCGACATCTCGGAGTATGGCAGTGCTTCGGAAGCAGATGCCGCCCTCTGTGCCCTGATTGCCTTTCGTACAGGTGACGATCCAGCCCTGATCGATGCTGTCTTTCGCCAGTCCGCGCTTTACCGCCGTAAGTGGGAGCGCGAGGACTACAAGGCAGCGACCATCCGTACGGGCGTGGAAGCGTGTCATGGCGTGTTCCATGCAGCAGCGATGGAGCATCCGGACTTCATTCACTTCAACGCAAAGGGAAATCCCGTCATCAGCTGTCCGGCACTTGCAGATTACATTCGGCAGAACCTGCACTACATCTTTGTTCGCGACAGTGCGCGGCATGGCGTGCTGCGTTATGTCTACGAGGGCGGTGTATACCGACTCTATGCCGACGATATGCTGAAAGGTCTCATCAAAAACTGCATTGCATCCTACGATTCAGAGATGATTGAGATGCGAAAGGTGGATGAGACGTTTCGCATCCTCACAACGGATCTGAACTATATCAAGGACTCCGACCTCAATGCAGATGAGGACATCATCAACTTCCAAAACGGAATCCTTCATCTCTCCACGATGGAACTGACCGAACATGCTTCCGACCTGTTATCCACCATACAGATTCCGTGCGAGTGGGCGTGTGAAGAGATTGCGACACCTGTGTTCGATGCATTCATGCAGACACTCACAGATGGCGACACCGAGATTGAGCGACTGTTGCTTGAGTTCATCGGTGCGTGTCTGTCCAACGTCAAAGGATGGCGTATGAAGAAGGCTCTCTTTATGTACGGAGCGGGGGATACGGGGAAATCCCGTCTCAAATGTCTCGTGGAGCAGCTGCTCGGCAGAGGGAACTACGTCGGCATTGACCTTCGTGAGATCGAGGCACGGTTCGGCACGGGGCTGATTTACGGAATGCGCCTTGCGGGCAGTTCCGACATGAGCTTCATCACTGTGGATGAACTTAAGACCTTCAAGAAATGCACGGGCGGGGACAGCATCTTCGCAGAGTTCAAGGGGCAGAACGGATTCGAGTTCACTTTCAACGGACTGTTCTGGTTCTGCATGAATCAGCTGCCGAGGTTCGGCGGCGATGACGGGCAGTGGGTGCATGACCGTATCATGCAGGTACATTGCAAAAATGCCATTCCCATCGACAAGCAGGACAGGCTTCTCGGAGAAAAGCTCTATGCCGAGCGTGACGGGATCGTCCGCAAAGCCGTCCATGCGCTGCGTGCGGTCATCCAAAACGGCTACCGGTTCACAGAGCCGCAGTCGGTTCTGTCGGCAAGAGAGGAATACATGGTCGAGAACAACTCCGTGCTTGCCTTCCATGCAGAGTGCATGATGAAACGTCCCGAGGGAGCAAAATGCAGCGAGGTCACAACGGGCAAGGTCTACCGCATCTATCAGGCATGGTGCAGGGACAACAACAATGGCTTTGCCAAGACCGCACGGGAGTTCAGAACCACACTGGCTCGGTATTACAAGACGGATTTCAGCTCAATGACCATACGCCGGAGTTACGGCAGCGTGTATAAGGATTTGATTCTGAATGAGGACGCTGTCCGCGAATACACAGTGCCCTACAACGGATCGGAAGAAGATTTTTTGTGACAGCAGTGAGCGTTCGGTGGCAGTAAAAGCAAAGAACTGTCACCGGCTCAACCCCTTGTCATTATTGGGATTACGGAACATGAGTGATAGTAGTGACAGTTCTTTTATCTTTTATATATAGGGAAAAAAGAAAACTTAGGAAGAAAGAAAAAATAAAAATATTTATATATATAAAGATATAGGCGGCAACCATCACTACCATCACTTCATGCCTTGAAAGTGAGGAATATCAATGCGAGAGCGTGATTTGGAAAGATACACCACAATGGTCATAAAATCGCACGGCGGGCTTGCACTGAAGTTCATATCTCCGGGATGTGCAGGTGTACCGGATCGACTTGTGCTCATGCCGGGCGGCAAGATGTGCTTTATGGAACTTAAGGCTCCGGGCAGGAAGCCGCGCCCCTTGCAGGTGTGGCGTATCGAGCAACTGCGTGCGCTCGGATTCAAGGTCTATGTGGTCGATGGGAAAGAAGAGATCGGAGGAATTATCAATGCGCTATGAACCGCATTTTTACCAGACATACGCCAAGGATTTTATCCTGCATCACAAGGAAGCCGCGATTTTCTTGGATTGTGGGCTTGGGAAGACAGTCGTCACGCTTACGGCAATCGAGGAACTCCTGCATGACTTCTTTGAGATCGGCAAGGTGCTCGTTATCGCTCCGCTGCGTGTGGCGCGAGATACATGGCCGTCGGAGATCATAAAGTGGGAGCACACGAAAAACATCCGCGCCTCTGTGGTTATGGGAACACCGAGGGAGCGGACGGCGGCACTCATGCAGCATGCGGATGTGTATATTATCAACCGAGAAAATGTAAAGTGGCTGATTGAGGAGAGCGGCGCAGTGTTGGATTTTGATATGATCGTCATAGATGAACTCTCATCGTTCAAATCTCATCAGGCAAAAAGATTCCGCTCTCTCCTGAAGCTGCGTCCCTCGGTCAAGCGAATTGTGGGGCTGACGGGAACACCGTCGGCAAATGGACTCATGGATCTCTGGGCACAGTTTCGTCTTCTGGATATGGGCAAACGGCTCGGCAAATTCATCTCCCATTACCGCAATGACTTCTTCCTTCCCGACAAACGGAATCAACAGATGGTGTTCAGCTACAAGCCCCGCGAGGGCGCGGAGGATGAAATTTACCGACGAATTGAGGACATCACCATCTCCATGCGTTCCAAGGATTATCTCAAAATGCCGCAGCTCATCTCAAATAGCGTATGTGTTGCTATGGATGAGCGTGAGCGGGAACTCTATGACCGGATGAAGCGGGACATGGTGGTTGCCCTTGGTGGTACGGAGGTTGATGCCGTCAGTGCGGCGGCACTTTCCGGGAAACTCCTCCAGATGGCAAACGGAGCCGTCTATACGGAGGACGGGAAATCCGTCCACCTGCATGACCGCAAACTGGATGCACTCGAAGATCTTGTCGAGAGTGCGAATGGAAAGCCCGTACTCGTTGCGTACTGGTATCGGCATGATCTTGAGAGGATCAAGGCGCGGATTCCTGTTCGAGAGATTCGGTCGAGTGCAGATATTGCGGACTGGAATACGGGCAAAATCCCAATCGCCGTGATTCATCCAGCGAGTGCGGGACATGGACTCAACCTTCAGTTCGGCGGTTCGACGCTCATCTGGTTTGGTCTGACGTGGAGTTTGGAACTCTACCAACAGACCAATGCGCGTCTCTATCGGCAGGGGCAGACAGGGACCGTGGTCATTCACCATATCATCACGGCAGGGACGATGGATGAGAATGTTATGCAAGCTCTTGAACGGAAAGACAAGATCCAGACGGCTCTGATCGATGCTGTCAAAGCGAATCTGGAGGTGGCTTCCCATGATGAACTGTGAGGTTCTTGCCAATGCAATCATCGAACAGGCGGCAAAGGATTATCGGTGGGCGCGGACGGTTCTTCGCAAAGCGGTGGAGAATGTCGAGGCGATGGCGATGCGCAGCGACACGGAGCGGTTCTTTCGTTCCGCATGGTTTGGTCAGTTGACGAGTATAAACGGAGAATGGCTTCTGCAACAGTTAGAGGGGGAGTTTGTGTGACAGCAAAAGAGTATCTCAGTCAGGCATGGAACATTGACAATGAAATCCAGAGTATGTTGGAGGAGGTCGCAGTTCTCCGCAGCATGGCAGAAAAGACCACGGCGGTCATTACTGGAATGCCGGGCAATGCAACGAGGAACACATCGCAGCTTTCCGATACCATCGCGAAAATCATCGACCGAGAAGAGAAGATCGACCGTGAGATTGACCGTCTTGTTGATCTACGCTCTGAGATTTACGAAAGGGTGCAGCAGGTAGAGGACAGGGATGCGCGACGTGTGCTGTATCTCCGCTACATGAACTATCACTCGTGGGCAGAGATTGCATCGAAAATGAAACTGGGGCTGCGTCAAATCTATCGGCTCCATGGCGAGGGACTGAAAAATATTTCTCCGATGTAACTAAATGTCACTAAATGGCAGTCGATGTCGTCTTGATGTCACTACCTTGACAGTGATATGATATACTCAGCAAGAATAGGATATGGAATCAGCCTTCTCGGAGAAGCAATTCTCTGCGAGGGCTTTTTTCATGCCATCGAGGAGGTGCGCGATGCCGAGAAAGCCGAAGCGCCCCTGCCGCATGACAGGATGCCCGAATCTTACAGATCGAAAAAGCTGTTATTGCGAGGAGCACGAGAAAACGATGCAGCGGCACTATGACCACTTCACGCGTGGGTACGATCAGCACGAGAGATACGGCAGTGCATGGCGCAGGATTCGCGACCGTCACTTGTCAGCGCATCCGCTGTGTGAGTGTTGCAAGGAGCGAGGCAGATACGTTCTCGCGACGCTTGTGCATCATATTCGACCTCTCGCCGACGGCGGCACGCACGATGAGAGCAATTTGATGTCGCTCTGCGTGTCTTGTCATGAGCGGATTCATCAACGGAAAGCACCAAAATAAAAAGCCGACTCCAATGAATCGGCTAGAAGAGATCGCTATGTGAACCCGTGCGGGAAGCGGTCAGAATCAGTTTTCCTTTGTCGATGGCATATAGGAGTAGCCAGTCCGGCATGATGTGGCATTCGCGAAAACCAATGTAATCACCAACGAGTGCGTGATCCCGATACCTTTCGGGCAGTTGTTTTTCCGCGCAGAGCATTTTCAGAACATCATCCAGCTTTTGTATATCTGCCCCACGTTTGCGCAGCTTCTTTAAATCCTTGCGGAACTGCGTGGTGGTGACGAGATCAAGCATGGGCATCCTCCGCATCCAGATCATCCATCAGTGCGGACAGCGACGGATAACGCTTCGGCTCAATTTTACCATCCATGATGTCGCGTGCTTCCTGCATGGCAAGAAGTGTTTCCCTATTATAACGGGGCTGTTTCGGTTGGAAGGGAAAGCCTCCCTCCATGATGGATGCGTGCAGGAAGATGTTAATGGCGTCGGTCACGGAGATACCGAAACTGGAAAAAACGGTTTCAGCTTGCGCTTTGATTGTCGGTTCGATGCGCATATTGATTGTTGCGGTCTTGGACATGATGCATAACCTCCTTTTGTTTATTGTAACGCGAAAGTGAAGCAAATGCAATACTTTTTATTCCCCCTAGGGCGCGGTTAAATCTCTAAAACCGCGCCGTTACTGGACCGGGGAGGGGGCGCACGCACAAAAACGTCAGTTCAAACGGGGTATTAAAGGAAGGGGGCGAGAAGATGGCGCGTGACGGAACAAATCGCGGAGGACGGCGCATCCGGGCGGGAGACAAACCCGAAGCACTGGCAGACAAGATTGCGGGCGGGCGCACCGCGCACATCATGGAGTTTCCAATGACAGAACTGGATGGAACAGACCTTGTGGATGTCGCCGATCTCTACGGCGAGGAAATGCCAACCCCGAGTGAGTTCCTGTCGGCACGGCAGCGCAACGGCAAGCCGCTCGGTGCAGATGAGATTTTCCGTGAGACATGGCTGTGGCTGAAAGAGCGCGGCTGTGAGCGGCTCGTGAATCCACGGCTCATTGAAAGCTACGCGCAGGCATTTGCCCGCTTCATCCAGTGCGAGGAGGCAATGAGTCAATACGGGCTCATCGGCAAGCATCCGACCACAGGAGGGGCGATTGCAAGCCCCTTTGTCCAGATGGGGCAGGCATTCCAGAAGCAGTCCAATCTGCTCTGGTATGAGATATTCGACATCGTAAAGCAGAACTGCACCACCACATTCGTCGGTTCTCCGCAGGAGGATCGGATGGAACGGCTTCTGCGTTCGAGGAAGTAAGGAGGGAAGTCATTTGAATAAAACAACATCGGAGATGAAGCTAGTTCCAATCAGCAAGCTCGTCCCGTATGCCAACAATGCACGGACGCACTCGCCCGAACAGATCAACAAGCTGCGCGGAAGTCTACGCGAGTTCGGATTCGTCAGTCCCGTCATCATCGACAAGGACTATGGCATTCTCGCAGGACACGGACGTGTTGCGGCAGCGCGGGCGGAGGGGATAGAGAGCGTTCCCTGTGTCTTTGTCGATCATCTGACCGAGGCTCAGAAGAAAGCGTACATCCTCGCAGACAACCGCTTCGCACTTGACGCGGGCTGGGATGAAGATATGCTGCGCGTTGAGATGGAAGCCCTGCAGGGGATGGACTACGACATCTCACTCACAGGCTTCGACGAAGCCGAGATTGCCGACCTGCTCTCACTGGATGACGGTGATGCGCAGGAAGATGACTTCGACGTGGATGCAGAACTCGCAAAGCCTTGTGTCGCTCGGTCGGGTGATGTGTGGCATCTCGGCAAGCACCGTGTTATCTGTGGCGATTCCACACTGCCGGAGACATATGAGCGGCTGCTCGGCAGTGAGAAAGTCAACCTTGTCTGCACGGACCCGCCGTACATGATCCAGCTTGAAAGCACGTCCGGGAAGATCAAGAACGATGATCTGAATGACAAGGACGCCTACGAGTTCCTCAAATCTGCCTTTATCGCCTTTCACTCGGCGATGGCGACGGACGCATCCATCTACGTTTTCTACGCAACAGCAAAAGCCCGCATCTTTCATGACGCTTATGAGGATGCGGGCTTTAAAGTTGGTGCGGGACTCGTTTGGAAGAAAGACCGCCTTGTCCTCACACGGACGGACTGGAAATACATCCACGAGCCAATCATCTGGGGATGGAGGAAGGACGGACGGCATAGGTGGTACGGCGATCAGAAGCAGACCACTGTCTTTGCATTCGATCGCATCAAGGACTCGAAGAAGGACGGATGCGGACATCCGTCCTCGAAGCCCGTTCCGCTCATCGCGTATCTCGTCAAGCAGTGTACACAGACGAATGGTATCGTTCTCGACGGATTCCTTGGTTCGGCATCGACACTGATTGCCTGTGAGCAGTTGAACCGTATCTGCTACGGCGTGGAACTTGAGCCGAAATTCGTGGATGTCGCTGTCGAGCGATACATTCAGAGCAAAGGCGGGAATGCCGAAGATGTGTTTTTGGAACGTGACGGTGAGCGCATTCCGTATGCGGATGTGTTAAAAGCGAAGGAGGAATCGTGATGCGTGTGTTTTTGAATCCGGGTCATGCACCGAACGGGAATCCAGATCCCGGTGCGTTTGGGTATGGGCTGCGAGAGTGTGATGTGGCAAAGAACGTCGCTGACCTTGTTGCGGGCTATCTGAGTGCCGCAGGTGTCGAGGTGGTCGGCAACTTGCAGTCCGATAGTCTGCATGAGGTCGTATCGGCCTCCAACCGTGTGGATGCCGATGTGTTTGTCTCCATTCACTGCAACGCCTGTAACGGCACGGCAAACGGAACGGAGGTCTGGCACTACTACGGAAGCGGAGAGGGAGAGAAACTGGCACAGTGCATCCAGAATCAGATTGTGGATGCACTCGGAACCGTGGATCGCGGCGTGAAGGGGGCAAAGCCCGGTGTCAACGGTCTGTACGTTCTGAGCAACACCGATGCGGTCGCTGTGCTCGTGGAACTTGCGTTTATCGACCATGCGGGTGACGCAGAGCTTCTGCGTTCGCAGCAGGATGAATTTGCCCGCGCCATTGCGCGTGGGGTAACGGACTATGAAGGAGAGTGTTGAAGATGAAACTGGAACACATTCAAAACGAACTGAAGAATCATGTGGGAGATTTCGTGCGGACGGAGGCGAAGGAAGCGACCGTCCTATGGCTGCATGAGAAGGGGCTTCCTGCGGCGCGTGAAGTGTCGGCGGCGTATACGGCGGCACTGAAAGAGAGTGCCGAGAAGGAGTCAGGATGGTGCAGATTCCGTGACCGCATCTTCCTGCCGCTTGTCATTGACGGGGCGATCTGGATGACGGGCAAGATGCTCGAGCGGATGACTGCTCCTCATTCTGTGAAATGATAATACTCTGTGGTTTATCTCACTGAGGCTATGGTGTATACAACACAATCCGCTTGCTAATTCTTCCCATACGAGTGATGAATGTAATGACCAAAGTTCATAAAGGAGGTTTTCAAAATGAAGGTCAATTACAACATCCAGAAGGAAGAGCGCAAGGCGATGGTCGGGATCGTCGGCAAGGTGCTTGAGACGAAGCCCACATACTGCGGCGCACCGAGCTTTTCCTACAAGGTCGGTGCGTTCGAAATCACGAAGGACGGCATCCTTTGCTTCGATGATGCCGCAGACGAAGCGACTGTTACGCGTGTGCGCACGGCACTACGCGAGGCAGGTTTCACGTCCGAGGATGGGGAGAACGAGGCTTTCTGCGGGGACACAGGGGCGAATGAGCCGAGCCGACCGGAAGCGGCGGTGGAAGAGCCTAGCGAAGTTGATCCGGCAGAGGATAAGCTGACACCAACAGAAACGCCGGCAGAAGTTACTGCGATGGAGGAAGCTGTCGTTGCAGCAACCGATGAGGACAACCTTTCCATCAGTCTCCCACGCAGCCTTTTCACCGAGACGGCACTGAAGAATCTGGACGCACTCCTTCGGAGCAAGGGGCGGCTGATTCGCCACGCCTTTGACATCAAAGAGGCAACCTACACACTCATCGATGACCGCATCACCTTTGCATGGCTACACGGCACAATCACCGACGAGACGGCAAAGGCATACGCCGAGTTTATCAGTAAGCTCTGCGAGATGGCACGGACGCAGAAGCGCGTCACGGCAAAGGAGAAGATCGTGGACAACGAGAAATACGCATTCCGCTGTTTCCTCCTGCGCCTCGGCATGATCGGCAGCGCCTACAAGGAGAGCCGCAAGATCCTCCTGCAGAACCTCATCGGCAGCAGCGCGTTCAAGAGCGGACATCGGAAGGAGGCTGAAGATCATGCGGTTTCCGAGTAGAGAGCAGATTGCCGCACTTCGAGAGCGGTACCCGCACGGGACGAGAGTGGAACTCCTCTCGATGGACGATCCGCAAGCCCCGCCGACGGGGACGAGGGGCGAGGTCATGGGCGTCGATGACGCGGGACAGCTTCTCGTTCGGTGGGAGACAGGATCGTCACTGAGCCTGATCCCCGGTGTGGACTCTTTCCACATCGTGCAGAAAGGCGACAGATCATGAACGAGAAGGTTGTTTCCCAGATCATGGACATCCGCAACTCCGGGCGGGTGAATATGTTCGACGTCCCCAGAGTTCAGCGGATGGCGTTCGAGATGGGGTTCTACGAACTGGTCTGCTTCATCGAGGAAGACCGTGCGACGTATGTACGATTTATCCTCACGGGTGAAAAATAGCTTACGATTCTAGGGATTTAGCACAGCCTTTCGGGGCTGTGTTTCTCTCGAAAAATAAGTGTAGTTTATTCAAAATACGACTTGCTATATTCTGCGTTTAGATGCATATATGTACATGACCAAAGGGAACAACCTACACACAGAAAGCGAGGAACACAAAATGAGAAACGCAGAAGCAAGATGGCCGAAGACCACCACGATGGAGCACCTCGATGAGATGCGGTTCGGAACGAGCGGCGCGATCCTTCGCTACGGCGAGCAGATCCTTGTCGTCGGGATGGAATGCTGGGGCTTCCACGCAGCCGTCTACGAGATGGTCGAAACGCCAGAGGAGACAGGCTTCGCGGACATTGAATGCCGCTTGAACCTTGTCGAAGCCGCCACCGAGCTTTTCGAGGACGGCGGTCACGCGATGGCTTGGTGCATGAAGCGCATCTAAGCCACGCCGAACAACAAAACAGCCCTTCGGGGCTGCTTCTCGTTTCTGTGTTTTTGAGTCGCTGACGGCGGCTCTTTTTTGATGGGGGTGATTGCTTGCGGAAACTGACGGACTACAAGCCGACAAAGTTCATGGCAGAGGAATCGCACTATGACAAAGCCGCTGCGGACTATGCTGTGGGCTTTATCGAGTGCCTGTGCCATACGAAGGGGACGTGGGCAGGAAAGCCCTTCGAACTCATCGACTGGCAGGAGCGCATTATCCGAGACATTTTCGGAATTTTGAAGCCGAGCGGGTATCGCCAGTTCAACACGGCGTATGTTGAGATTCCCAAGAAACAGGGAAAACAGTTGGCACTCAATACGAAAATCCCGACACCGAACGGATTCACTACAATGGGTGATATTCGTGTGGGAGATACCGTTTTTGACGAAAACGGACAGCCCTGCCGAGTTGTCGCCAAGAGCGATGTGGATGATACGGAGCAAGCCTATCGATTGACCTTCCGCGACGGATCGTCCATCGTGGCAGGGGAGCGGCATCTCTGGAATGTGGATTACATCATCGGTGAGCCGCGCTCCGTACTTTGGACAACGGGCGAAATCTACCGTCGGACGATGGAATATCGCGAGCGATATAGGGGGAATGCAAAAGATGTGCATCGCTCTGTTATCCGTATCCCTGCGGCAAAGACGCTGCAGATCGAGAAAAGAAACCTGCCCGTCACTCGCTCCTGTTTTCATTATCTGGCAGACATTGTGCCGCTCTCAGAGAGAGTCCCCATGCAGTGCATTCAAGTGGACAGCAGAAGCCATTGTTATCTGGTAGGGGAATCCTTCGTTCCAACGCACAACAGCGAACTTGCCGCCGCCGTTGCACTTCTTCTTTGCTGCGGCGATGGGGAGGAGCGTGCCGAGGTGTATGGCTGTGCTGCTGATCGTCAGCAAGCAAGCATCGTATTCGAGGTCGCAGCAGATATGGTGCGGATGTGTCCCGCACTCGGCAAGCGGGTGAAGATCCTCGCCTCCCAGAAGCGGATGGTGTATCTGCCGACGAACAGCTTCTATCAGGTGCTTTCGGCAGAGGCGTACTCGAAACACGGCTTCAATATACACGGGGTTGTGTTTGACGAGCTGCATACACAGCCGAACCGCAAGCTCTTTGACGTTATGACGAAAGGCTCCGGCGATGCGCGTATGCAGCCGCTCTACTTCCTCATCACTACGGCGGGGACGGATACGCAGTCCATCTGCTACGAGACACACCAGAAAGCAAAGGATATTCTCGAAGGGCGAAAGATTGATCCGACCTTCTATCCCGTGATCTACGGAGCGAAGGAGGATGAGGATTGGACAGACCCGGAGGTCTGGAAACGATCGAATCCGTCGCTCGGGATTACAGTCGGCATCGACAAGGTACAGGCAGCCTGTGACTCTGCACGGCAGAATCCCGCCGAGGAGAACAGCTTCCGTCAGCTGCGTTTGAATCAGTGGGTGAAGCAGTCTGTACGGTGGATGCCGATGGATAAGTGGGATGCGTGCGCCACACCTGTGGATGCCGAGTCCTTGGAGGGGCGCGTCTGCTACGGCGGTCTTGACCTTTCCTCCACGATGGATATTACGGCATTTGTTCTTGTATTCCCTCCGACGGAGGAAAATGAGCCGTTTGCCGTGCTTCCGTATTTCTGGATTCCCGAGGAGAACATTGACCTGCGTGTGCGGCGTGATCATGTGCCGTATGACGTGTGGGAGAGGCAAGGTTTCCTGCAAACGACAGAGGGAAATGTGGTTCACTACGGATTCATCGAGATGTTCATCGAGAAACTGGGTGAGAAGTACAATATCCGCGAGATTGCCTTCGACCGATGGGGCGCGGTGCAGATGGTGCAGAACCTTGAGGGCATGGGATTCACCGTTGTTCCATTCGGGCAGGGCTTCAAGGATATGAGCCCGCCGACCAAGGAACTGATGAAGCTGACCTTGGAAAAGACAATAGCGCACGGCGGGCATCCCGTCATGCGCTGGATGGCAGACAACATCTTCATTCGCACCGACCCTGCGGGGAACATCAAGGCAGATAAGGAGAAATCTATGGAGAAGATCGACGGTGTGATCGCACTTATCATGGCACTGGATCGTGCGATCCGTTGCGGGAATGATACGTCGGAATCGGTGTATGAGAGCCGTGGTGTGTGGGTGTTTTAGGGCGATCGTATACACTCTTTATCTTCACATATGGCCTTGCTATTTTGCCGATAGTACGGGAATATACACATACCGAAAGGGAAAACCGAAGAACCAAGAAACGGAGGAAAAGAAAATGACGAAGAAGGAAATTGCCGAGATCATCGAGAGCAAGGCCGCCGCATACGGATTCGCGATGCAGGAAAACACGATGGGCTGGGCGAACGAAAGCGACCGCGACACCTGCATCCGCATCGAGATTCGCAAAGAAACGGATTACGAGAAGACGGATTGGGAAGCCCGCAAGGTTTTCCGAGACATCAAAGCCAATGCCAGCATTTGCCAGATGGGTGGAAATCCCACGCCGGAGGAGCTTTTGAAAGCCGCCGACGAGATTGCGCGGGGCGCGAAATTCACAGCCGACATCAACAGCATGGGGCTTTCCTGCATCGAAAACTTCTAAACCGAAATGAGGGAGTGCCGCTCGGAAGGGCGGTGCTCTTACTCTCATCATCTTCTGTGGCGAGATTTTTTACATGCCGTTTTGGAAATGGAGGATTCCATGAACCTATTTAGCAAACTCTTCCGTTCGCGGGACAAGCCTACGAATCATCTTGGCGGCTTGTCCTTTTTGTTTGGGCAGACGGCGGCGGGCAAGGCAGTCAACGAACGGACGGCAATGCAGACGACGGCAGTATACGCCTGTGTCCGCATCCTCGCTGAATCCATCGCAGGACTGCCGCTTCACGTATATAAATACAAAGGGCAGGGCAAAGAGCGCGTGCCGGAACATCCGCTGTACTTCCTGCTCCACGATGCGCCTAATCCCGAGATGACGAGTTTCGTATTCCGCGAGACACTTATGGCACATCTCCTTCTGTGGGGAAATGCCTATGCCCAGATACTTCGGGATGGCAGGGGGCGTGTCCTTGGACTCTATCCGATGCTCCCGGACAAGATGGATGTGAGCCGTGACAGCCGTACGGGGGAGCTCTACTACACCTATATGCGAAGCACGGAGGAGAATCCGAATTTTGCGGACAAGGGGCAGATTCGTCTGCGCCATGAGGATGTTCTGCATATCCCGGGACTCGGCTTCGACGGTCTGGTTGGCTACAGTCCCATCGCTATGGCAAAGAATGCCATCGGCATTGCGCTTGCCACAGAGGAATATGGTGCCGCCTTCTTCAAGAATGGGGCGCGTCCGGGCGGTGTTCTGGAACATCCGGGTGTTCTCAAAGACCCGTCAAAGCTCCGTGAGAGTTGGCACGCCGTCTACGGCGGTACGATGAACACGGGCAGGATTGCCGTCCTTGAGGAAGGCGTGAAGTATCAGCAGATTGCCATACCGCCGGAGGAGGCGCAGTTCCTTGAGACGAGGAAGTTTCAGATCGACGAGATTGCACGTCTTTACCGTGTGCCGCCGCATATGATCGGAGACTTGGAGAAATCCTCGTTTTCGAACATCGAGCAGCAGTCCTTGGAGTTCGTGAAGTATACGTTGAATCCGTGGGTTGTGCGCTGGGAGCAGTCGCTTCAAAAAGCACTGCTGACGGACAAGGAGCGGGCAGATTACTTCATCCGCTTCAATGTGGATGGGCTTCTGCGCGGAGACTACAAGAGCCGCATGGAGGGATATGCCATCGGGCGGCAGAACGGATGGCTTTCGGCAAATGACATCCGCAGCCTTGAGGACATGAACCCCATCGAAGCGGACGAGGGCGGCGATCTGTACCTCATCAACGGGAATATGACAAAACTGAGGGACGCAGGGCTGTTTGCCGCTAGGCAGAAGGGAGTAAGTGATGAAACGTAAATTTTGGAACTGGGTACGGAACGAGGGGGAGAAGCGTATCTTGCTTCTGGATGGTGAAATCTCGGACGAAACGTGGTGGGGCGATGAAGTCACACCTCAGATGTTTCGTTCTGAACTGCATGCTGCCGAGGGAGATATTGACCTCTGGATCAACTCGCCGGGCGGGGACTGCTATGCGGCGGCGCAGATCTACAATATGCTCATGGAGTATAAGGGGAATGTCGCCGTCAAGATTGACGGGATTGCCGCGTCTGCCGCATCCGTCGTCGCAATGGCAGGAACAACCGTTGAGATGTCACCCGTGGCTACCATTATGATCCACAATCCGATGACCGTCTCCATCGGGGATACACACGAGATGGAGCGGACAATCACATTCCTTGCCGAGATCAAGGAGAGCATCATCAACGCCTACGAACTCAAAACAGGACTGTCCCGTGCGAAGATTTCACGGCTGATGGATGCCGAGACGTGGATGAACGCAAAGAAGGCGGTGGAGCTTGGATTTGCGGATTCCGTCCTCTATGAGAATCGGGAACATCTCACAGGCGAGGCGGCAGACGGGCTGATTTTCTCCCGTGCCGCCGTCACGAACTCCCTGCTCTCGAAATTCGGGCAGGGGACACAAACAAATAATGTCGATGCAGAGCCGCTCAAACGACGGCTCTTTTCTATGTCACATTAACGGAGGGACAAACACATGGATAAGATCATGGCAATGCGCGAGAAGCGTGCAGAAATGTGGGAACAGGCAAAGCAGTTTCTGGATTCTCATGAGAAAGACGGGCATCTCACAGCCGAGGATGCCAAAGCATACGAGCAAATGGAGAATGAGGTGCTCGCACTCGGAAAGGACATCGAGCGCATGGAGCGTCAGGCGATTCTCGATGCGCAGCTGGCAAAGCCAGTAACGGCGGCAATTACCAATCTGCCGGGCGCGGGATTTGCCGCTGAAAAGACGGGACGTGCAAGCGAGGCATACCGTGCGGCGATGCTGAAGGCTCTTCGCACGAACTTCCGTCAGGTGGAGAACGTCCTGCAGGAGGGTGTGGATGCAAACGGCGGCTATCTCGTTCCCGAGGAATACGACCAGCGTCTGATCGACGTTCTGAATGAGGAGAACGTCCTGCGTCCGCTTGCAACGACGATCACCACGAGTGGGGAGCACAAGATCAATATCGCCGCCACAAAACCTGCGGCTGCGTGGATTGAGGAGGGTGCAGCACTTACCTTCGGGGACGCGACCTTTGCCCAGATCGTTCTCGACGCGCACAAGCTCCATGTCGCGGTCAAGGTGACGGAGGAACTGCTCTATGACAACGCCTTCAAGCTTGAGAACTACCTCATTGAGCAGTTCGGCAAGGCACTCGGCAACGCAGAGGAGGATGCTTTCCTGAACGGCGATGGGACGCACAAGCCGAAGGGGCTTCTCACCTCGGCAAAGACATCCGTCACCACGGCGGCGGCAGACATCAAGGCGGACGAACTCGTGACGCTCGTCTACAGCCTCAAGCGTCCCTACCGCAAGAATGCGTCGTTCATCGTCAACGATCAGACCCTTGCAAGCATCCGAAAGCTCAAGGACGCGAACGGTGCGTATTTCTGGCAGCCGTCGTACCAGATGGGCGAACCCGACCGTCTGCTCGGCTACCCCGTCTATTCCTCGGCATATATGCCGAGCATCGCGGCGGGCAAGACCGTCATCGCGTTCGGCGATTACTCCTACTACAACATCGGCGACCGTGGGACACGTTCCCTGCAGGAACTCAAGGAGCTGTTTGCGGGCAACGGCATGGTCGGCTACGTTATGAAGGAACGTGTGGACGGCAAACTCGTTCTTGAGGAAGCTGTGCAGACGCTCAAGATGAAGGGCTGATAAATCGTCCACTTATCCATTTTATCAGCGATTTCATTGGTTTTGCGGCAAGAGGGGAGGTGGTTCTATGCTTGTGCCGCTTGCAGCAGTCAAGCAGTATCTGCGCATTGACGGGGATGAGGAGGACGATCTCCTCATGCACTTTACTGAAACGGCAGAACAGATTTGTACGGCTCTCCTGCGCGTGAAGAAGCTGTCCAAGGTTGAAGATCAGGCAATCGTGCGTGTCGCGGTGCTCTATGCCGTATCCTATCTCTATGAACATCGGGAGGAAGCGGATCACAGAGGGCTTGCGCTGACGCTGCGCTCGCTTCTCTTCGGTGTGCGGAAGGAGGTCTTTTAGGTGAGGGTGTCGATGAGCGAACTGCGTCACCGAATCACTATTCTGCGTCCCGTCACAGATACGGACGATGAGGGGAATATCCTCGTGCAAACAACACAAGAAGTCGGTAAAGCGTGGGCGCTTGTTCTTCCGTTTGCGACGAAAATCTCGGACGGCTATGCGGAGAAGGTGCAGGAGGTGGATTACCGCATCGTCATTCGTTACCGTGCGGATGTGCGCGTGACCGACCTAGTGCAGTGGAATGGGAAGCGGCTCACACCCATTGCGCCGCCCTATCTGCTTGGCGGGAAGAAGCGATGGCTCGTGATGGAATGCAAGGAGTTGGTGGAAGATGGCTAGATACCGAGGTTTCGTCTCTGCCGAGAAGATTCTATCGGAACTCGGCGCGGAGGCGACGGCTGCGGCAAAGGCAGCACTTGAGCGCGGCGCGGACGATGTGGTCGCGGAGGCAAAGAACCGCTGTCCCGTCTATACGGGAACAGATAAGCGCGTGGTCAAAGGTGCGCTGCGGGATTCCATCCACAAACGTCTGCGCCGGAAGGACGGCTCTGTTTGGAGGATCGCGGCAGATGCGGAGTCTCAAGATGGCGTTCCCTATGGCGTACTCGTTGAGTTCAGCCCACGCATCAACCGTCCGTTTCTCTATCCCGCGCTCGATGCCAAGAAGGACGGGATCCGTTCTGCCATCGTCGATGCCGTAAGGTCTGCCATTCGGAGGAGAGGGAAATGAGTACGGCACGGATGGTGTATCAGGCACTTGTACGCTCAAAGGAGCTGACGCAGCTTCTCGCTCACGGAAAGAAGGGCGTCTACCACGGGCGCAGTCCCAATGCTGGGACATACCCGATTGTCGTTTACTCCGTTATTTCGGATGTTCCTGCACTCTCAGCAGATGGCACGGAACTGGAACGGCGAATCACGGTGCGCATCCACATTCTGACGAAGGACGGACGGTTTCGAGAGATTCATTGCGCTGTGCAGAACGCACTTCTGCCGCTCGGCTTTGTCCGTGCACAGACGCAGGAGATTGTCGAGAAAGATATATTCGTGGAGATCACAGATTACAGAACAGCAGTGGAGGGAGAATAAAATGCCAAGTCCAACACCAACAGCAAAGCCCGCAGGGAATCTGACGAGCGGGCAGTTCATCAACATCCAGAAACTTCATATCGCGAAGATGCTCACCGATGTGGCAGGAGGAGCGGCGACCTACGAAGCTCCGATTCCGCTCGGAAAACTGCTCCGCAAGGTGGACATCAAGCCACAGACGAATCAAGCGGAGCTTTTTGCCGACGGTCAGTCCGTGGATACGGCGTCGAATACCGCATCCTACGATCTGACCTTCGATACCGCCGCGCTTCCTTTGGAATACACGGCGTATCTTCTGGGACACAGTATCGAAAACGGCGTGATGAAGGCGGGCAAGGATGACGTTGCGCCGTACTTCGCTGTTCTCTTCCAGTCGGATAAGAGGAACGGGAAGAAGAGATATACCAAGTTCTACAAAGTCCAGTTCCTCGAACCTTCCGAGAGCGGCAACTCGAAGCAGGAGAGCATTCAGTTCGATACGCCGACGCTCACGGCAAAGGCAATCTACCGTCTCTCGGACGGGCTGTCCTACGCAAAGGCAGACGAGGAGGCGGCGGGCTTTGCCGCTGAGACTGGGACGAAGTGGTACGAGCAGGTCTGAGGGAGGACATGATGGATACACCGAAACTGCATATTGCGGGCAGGGAGATCACGCCGAACCCTCCGAAGATGAAGGTCTGGCGTGAGTTCCTTGCCTTTTTTGATGCCGACAAACAGGACATGAATCTTGAGGACTTCTTGGATGCACATGTCCGTCTGATTATCCTCGGCTTCGGCCGGGAGGAAGTGACAAAGGAATCCGTAGAGGAGAATGTAGATGTCGCGGACATCGTACCGTTGACGCGCTCCCTTTTCCGTTGGATTCAGTCGCTGACCTTCTCCAAACTGGTGAACCTCCCAAACGGGGAGACGGGGAAAGAGGCGTAGTTCTTTCTCCGTACCAGAATCTACTGCGTTACTACGAGCGGCTGCAGTCTGCTTATGGGTGGACGATGCAGGAAATTGACGCACATGAGATTACGTTCCTGCTCGATCAGCTTGTGGTAACGGCACTGTGCGAACAGCAGCAATGTGAACGCTATATTGACGACGTGATGTAGGGAGGGGGATAGAGTGGCAAAGCGCGGACAGAAGATTGATGAACTCTATCTCGACATCGGTCTCAACATCGCACAGCTGCAGCTGGACTTCGACACGGCGGGCAAGACCGTCTCCGACTCCATTGCACGACTCAACAGTAAGGCGAATAATATCCATCTGAAACTGGATGCTGACCTCGCGAAACTCGACGGTGTGGGGACGGAACTCGACAAGATCAGGGTACGCCATCAGGCGATCAACCGCGAGTTGGATATTCAGCGGCAAAAAGAACAGATTCTTGCTGCTGTTTTGCAGTCTGCCAAGAAGAATGACGGCGTGGATAGTGCGTCCTATCGGCGTGCTGAAAGTAACCTGTTACGTCAGCAACGGACAGTTGCGCAGACCGAAGCCGAGGTGCGAAAGCTGAATCATCGCCTCAAGGAAAGTGCCGTTCTCTCCGGCACGCTCAGCGGACGTATCTCAGCGGGCATGACGGCGGCACAGGCGGGTATCAAGAATCTAACGAGCGGGTTCAATGTGTTGTCTGCAAAGATGGCCGCAGTTATGGCTGTTGCGGCAACAGGTGCAGGACTATTCAACATTACAAAAGACGCGATGCTTGCGGGTGAGAACGTCTACAAGCTGACGCAACGACTTCACGTCTCTGCGGGGGAAGCCGCTGAACTGGGGCGTATGTTTCAGCTTGCGGATACGGACATCAAGAGCATTATTCCGCTGATTGCACGTCTTGACAAGCAGGTATCCGCTGCAGGAGAGAGCGGAAATGACACATCTCGCGCACTCTCCCACTTCGGGATCGCACTCAAAGATCAGCAGGGGAATCTCCTCCCACTCAATGAGCAGCTGGCGCAGCTTGCCAAGGGATACAAGACCGCAAGCGAAGCGGGAATGGAGGAAGCATATACCGCCGAAGTCCTCGGGGCTCGTGGTGCGGCACTCATCCCGATTCTCGAACAATATGAAGACCTTATGACCATTTCCTCGCGCGTCAAGACCACGGGTCTGCTTGACCCGGAACAGGCGCATGAGACCTATCTCAAATGGCGTGCGATGGAGATGGAAGCGGGGCAGCTGAAACTTGCGCTTGGTGCGGCACTGCTTCCTGTTGCCGAGGAACTCATGCCGGAGATCAATGACGGCTTTGAATCTCTGGTTGAAACGATCCGTGACAACAAGGACGAGATCAAGGATGCTGTGCTCGGATGGGGCGAGGCACTCAAGACCGTCGCGGAGCTTGCAGGCTTTGTCGGCGAGCAGATTCACAAGGTCAATGAACACGCAGAAGCGAATGCGTGGCTCGTAAAGAATCATCCTGTGGCTGCGCCCCTTATCCCGATTCCGTTTATCGGCGGCACCGTTCTGGACGCACTCTATGGTGATGAATACAAGCAGTACCAAGAACAGCAGAAACTTGCCAAAGAGAAAGCGGCGGCAGAGGAGAAGGCGCGTGCCGAGGCGGAGAAGAATGCCAAGGCGCAGGAGCAGAATGCCAAAGCTGCGAAAATCCGTGCGGCGGCTGAGAAAGATGCTGCAAAGACGGTCAGTGAATCTGCAAAGGCGACCGCACAACTGACGGACAGCTTATATACACTGACGCATACGGACATCCAGAACAGCCTTCATGCTCTGGATCGCGAATCCTTCGAGTTCTTTCAGAAGGGTGCAGATCCTCACCTCATCGACGAATACCGCTTGGCAAAGGAAGCGAAAATCTACGCTGACTTTCAGCGCGACGTTGTGGACAAGGCGAACGCGCTCTACAAGACGGATCTCCAAAACAAGCTGGACTCCATCGCCCGCGAAGCCGATGCCTTTCGGCAGAAGGGCTTGGACGAGGTGCAGACGCAGGCGTGGCTCAGTGAGAGCAAAGCACGAGTGATGGAGCAGTGGGAACGGGATGTCGCGTCAAACATAGACGCTATCTGGAAAACCGAGCTTGAGAATCGTCTTGCTGAGATTGAGCGCGAGAAGGATGCGTGGGTGCAGAAAGGTCTGGACGAGGTCGAAGCGACACGTTGGGCGGAGAAGCAGAAACTCGATGCCAAGCGTAATGCCGCTCTGGAAGTCCTCCGCTCCCAGAAAGAGGAACTGCAGGTGTTCAAGAAATCCGGGCAGGTCGGGCTGATGGAGTACCTTCGCAAGAAGAATAAGTTTACGGCAGAGGATCTGGGGCTGACACCGGAGCTTTTGCAGCAGTTCCAGTCCGGGCGCAAATGGGCGATGGAGAATCTGCTGCCGAATTTCGCTCCCGAGAAGCGTGAGGACAGTTCCCGCATTCGTGTGAATGGGCAGGAGTTCTCGTATGCACAGATGATGGCAGGGCTTGGACAACAGGCGCAGGTTGTTTCAAGTGGTGGACAAAATACTTCGTATTCTCGTCATGAAGGGCAAACCGCGCCATCCATGACGGACAACCGCCAAATTCACATACAGGTGCAAATCGAAAACGCTGTCACGGAGGACAACGAGGGGATGTGTATGCTTGCCGACCACGTCGCCGACCGTATTCGACCCGCCGTCGAGAACGCACTTGGAGGTGATTTCAATTCATATTCACATTGGTGAGGTTAGAACGCTGAGTGTCGAGAGCTGGCAGATCGTTCCCGATGACCGTCAGCAGCTTTTGGAGATTGTTGGCGGTGCTGTGGTTCAGGATTTCGGTCATATCCCGGAAGGCGACCGTGTTTCCTGTTCGGTCACGGTCACTGCTGCTGATTGGGAGAAAATCAAAGGCTACTGGGACAGCCGCACGATGGTGTCCGTGACCGACGAGGGCGGGAATATCCTGCCCTCCATGCGCGTTGTTGTGAAGTCCTACGAGTATATGGCGCATTTCCCGAAGGTATATAAACTGTCTTTAGAATTTTGGAGGGTATGACAATGGCAGAACTGCTGCATATCTATATGAACAATCCAACCGAGGGCGGTAAGGACGGGACGGAGGTCAGCTCCGGCACGG
Organism: Selenomonas timonae; assembly: GCF_014250475.1. NCBI lineage: Bacteria > Bacillati > Bacillota > Negativicutes > Selenomonadales > Selenomonadaceae > Centipeda > Centipeda timonae. The sequence goes on from NZ_CP060204.1 coordinate 1,697,223, forward strand.
AGCTTGCGCCCATCTCCGTCCTCCTCGATGCGGGCAAGGGCGAGCAGAAAGCCGTCAAGTGCGCCGTGCGCTGCGAGAGCGGCTTCCACATCGACGGAGCTTTGACAATCAAGTTTGTCGGTGATCATGCGGATAAGTGGAAAGCGGCAATCAATAACGGATACACTGCTGAAACGGTATTGGAGTCCGCCGAGTGGAAAGACAGTATCTCATTATCCAATGTTGCTGATAAGAATACGATTTTCTGGGTCAAGGCGCTCAGCAGTGCAGATGAGCCGCCACAGCAGGATACGAGCGTGGACATTCAGGCAGAGGGACTCCTAGTCTCGAATTGAGGAGGTTCGTATGGCGTTCAAATACATCAATCCGGGCTATGCGGAGCTACTTTCGGTTCGTGGCGGCACGACGGTGACGGGCGAGCAGTACAGTAAGACGGGCATATCCTTCTGGCAGCCGACTGGTGACAAAGGTCTGACGATTTCAGGATTCCCCACAGAGCTTTACGGGAAATTGGATCTGTACTTCAAAGCACCGGAGAATGCAGACAGTGCCAAACTTACCCTTGCGATTGGAGGCTACATCATCGTTAGTGCGGAAACGTCCTGGAGCAGGTGGCGCATGAAGGGAAACAACAATAACGATACCATTGCCACTTCCGACAGCATTCGCGTAAATGCAGTCAATACCTTGTGGTTTCAGGTCAAACCGGGGCAAAACCATGACGGTATCTTTCGGGCGATCCTAAACGAACGTGAGGTTTGCAACAAGCAGGACTGCTCTTTTTGGTACGCCTACAGTTCCAGTGAAAAGACCATAACGCTTTACAGCAGAACAGAGGACGTCCTTATCTCGAATCTCATCCTCTCGGACGAGGCGATTAGTCCGAGAGAGCAGGTCGTTATACTGCCCGTCCAAGCGACGCAGACGAACATGACCGACTGCGGCGACGGAAGCTATGAGGCGACGGCTGCGAATCAGGAGCTTTTGCAAACAGTCGATGTTGCCGCCTTGTCCACGCAGTATGGTGCGGACTCGCGTGTGACGGGGATTTCCCTCATCGGGAATCCTGCCTATCGCACGGCAGAGGGACTGTGTGCTTTGACGGCGATTGAAAAGAGCGGAGGGAATGTTACGGAATACGGCAGACATATCGCCGAACAGAATCCGACATCCACCGTTATGGACACGCGCACTGTCTCCATGAGGATTGCAGAACTCATGGGGCGGCAGTTTGGATGGAGAGCGGGGACATGAGCATCAAGCTGAAACCCGCCGTCTGCATCGCATGGCTGCCGATGGGGCGGATTCACCTAAAACCGATTATATACGCCACGGTGATTCCCGTATTCCGTCAATCCGTGCAGGTCAGCGGAGATACGTCACGCAGGCTCAATCTATCTTGTTCCGTTCATGCAGATACCCTACGCGATATTCGGATCGTTAAGAAAATCACGGTAACGGGCGACACCGAGCGGCGCATTGGTCGCTGTGGTACGGTTCTCGTAGATACGAAACGAACTCTTGTCAAACAATCAGGCATCGTTGCAGACACGAAAATCGAGATTCCTCATACATTGACCTACGCAGCGTTTAGAGAGCGCGGCATTCGCTCCTTCTCTGTGACACTTGGTGAACTTACACTCTCAGACACCGTCCAACTCGAAACCGTACATCCGCTCTCCATCGGCGACAGTGCTCAGGGGCGGGTGATGGATTATGCCTTCCGATTTCTCGTCGAGGAAACGAGTCAGCGCGGCATCGTGCAGTCTGTCAAGGGGACGTACAGTAAGGACACCCTCCTCTATACGCCCATCCATATCTACGTCGAGCGGGCGAAGGTGTCGCGCTATGCGGCCGAGATCGCGGCGGCACTTGGTTTGAAGCTGCATCGTCTGACCGATGATTTCACACCGTCGCAGAACTTCGAGGGGAGTGGAATGACGTACCATGATTTCATCTCCGCTCTCTTCGGATGGACGGCAAAACTGCCGCAGCGTCAGATCAATGTGTTCATACGGGGCGACACGCTCCATATCATTCAGCGCGGCATGGAGGAGACTGTCATTGACATCACGCACTGGCCGCACGCGCAGCCGACCATTGAGCGGAAACTTCTGCGTTCCGTCTGGCACAGCGCGAACAACAATCACGAGAGCGGGGCGCATAACGAGGAAGATACTGCGCCTATCCCTTTCACGGGAACGATTTCATTCAAAGAGATCAGCCGCACATACTCCAATGGATTTCTCGTGCGCGAGACGAATGAGAACGGCTACAGTACTTATTCCTACGATGGGGAATACCTCGCAGAAAAGCGGACGCACAACGTGGACGGCTCGACCAGCCGCACGGATTACGCATACGCCTCCACAGGTCGCGACGTTTACCTCTTCAAGGAGTGGGAACGTACCACGGAGGCAGTCCATGACGGAAAGAAGCACACGGAATATGACTGGGAGGATTGGAGTCGTGAGAAGGGGACGGAGCGCATCACCTACCACGCACCGCTCGGCTACGGATGGTATGCGACTACCGTCTATGTGGACGGTGTGCTTGAAGGAAGCTCCCTCTCGCAGGGAAAGCCCGGCGGCAAGGCGAGTCAGTTCACCGTCGAGCAGTCGAATCTCAGCCTTGGTGCAAGTTACGCGAGCGATGATGAGCTTCCGTACTCCTCGCTCATTGACACGGAGTTTCCCGTTGTGGGTGCAGATTATCTGCGAATGCTGACGAGAGAAATCGAGTGGCTCAATCGCAAGACGCAGGAGACGGTCACCGTGGAGATTCGCGCACGGATTCGTAGCAGCATTCCCGACATTGACCACATCGTTGATTTCACCGAGCGCATCCGCTTCGAGGGACACGAATACTTCTTGCTGTCCAATACTGTGGAACTCACGCCGCGTATTCTGCGGCAGACGATCAAGATGGTGAGGTGGTACGGATGAACGGCGTTCTGGGGCTTGCAGCGGCGATAAGGGCAGGGATAAAGAACTCGAAGGTGGTTGAGTCACAGGCACAGCGCGGAAGGATTCAGAATGGACGTGTTCATATCGGCGAGCGCTCCTATCCATTTCGTGCGGTAGTGGACTGCAATACGTCAGACGGCAGTCTAGTGTGGGTACAGATTTCAAAGGGTGGTACCGCCGTTATCGTGGGAGCGTGAGACGATGCACAGGGCTAGAGTGAAAGCAGTGCGCGGGAATCGGGTGCTTGCCGATGGTACGTGGCTTACCTGCATAGGGAATCGAACGGTTCGTGAGGGAGAGTGGATCTGGACGGACGGTCGCTGCGTCTACGGGCATGAATCCGAGGGGGGCAGCAGCTACGTTCCGACGAATGTCCTTTCCGGCATACCGCTCCTCCAGATAAAGTGGAAGGATCAAAAAAACCAGATGCTCCATTCGTACTACGCAAAAGGAAAGATTCATCCGCTCGGCTTTTCCAAAGAGGATATATGGATGGTCAACAGCAGTAGCCGCTTTGCGTATGTCTCAGGCTATGGAATGCTCGATGCAGAAATAGATGAACGGGGAAATCTCTATACCCTCGAAGCTGTCAATGCTCTCGTGTTCCCGCTCATCGGGGCAGATCAGCGTGACAGTATTCTCTCTGTCAAACGCAACGGAGAGATTATTGCCTCATACGATCTTGTGCCGATGTTTGGTGCTCCCGTCGTATCCGGTCCCACTGACCTCTATAGCTGTCAAACAGAAGGCGGGCGGGTGGATAAAGCTGGGAACTTCAAAGTGATGATATGGCACGCAACATCAGAGCATGGGGGAGACGGAAGCCATGTCAGCACAGACCGATATGTGTTCTTCGACGGTCAGAACATGGAACCTTGGATGGAGAAAACCAAAACAACGTCAAGAGACTCTGTTACAGGGGAATCTCATACTTCGGAAAGCAGATGGAGCGCACCGGATTACAGTGTCCGCTATCCTCTCCATGATGGAATGTATATGCGCTTTCCTGCAAATCTGGATTATCTTATCTCCGGGAAAAGGTATATTTCAAAGATTTACAGTGCAAAGGACGAGCTGCTTATGGAACTGGAAACGAATCCGACTGCCCGTACAAGTCTCTGCCCTCTGGGACAGGGGAAATATCTTGTCAGCACAGGCTCGCCCTTATATTTATGGAAAGACGGTCAGTTTACGGAACTGATGCGCGGATGCTACAACTACCGTCTGCGCAGGATGAGCAATCTCAATAAATGGAAAAAGGCAGGAGGTCTTTGATGATGGATCAGATTTTGACAATACGCCTCTATGCGGCAGGCATTGGCATCGTGGTTGGTGAGTTTCTTGGCAGCTTCGACGATCTGCTCTATGCACTTGTCGCATTTGTCGCGACGGACTATGTTACTGGTGTTCTCCGTGCGATTGTTGAGAAGAAACTGTCGAGCGCCATCGGCTTCAAGGGAATCTGCAAGAAAGTCTGCATCTTCACCCTTGTCGGCGTGGCGAATGTGTTAGATGTTCACATCATCGGGAGCGGCTGCGTCCTGCGCTCTGCCGTGATCTTCTTCTACATCTCGAATGAGGGGATCTCGATCATCGAGAACGCAGCGCGGATGGGGCTTCCCGTCCCACAGAAATTGCAGGACATGATGCATAGTCTTAAAAATCAGTAAGATACATAACAACCTCAACGCCCGGCGAATGATCGTCGGGTTATTTTTTTACTTTTTGGGTGACCAAAAGTGCCGTTTTTGTCTGCTGTTTCATGAAGGGAGATGTTGAGATGAGCAAGGAAGAAGGAATACGGGAAATGACGTATCAGATGGTGATGCGTGCTTCATGGAAAATGCTGCAGAGCGGACTTTTGTCAGAGGATGAGTATCTTGCGTTTGAAGCGAAAATGCGCGAGAAATATCGCCCCGTCATCGGGCTTCTATTTTCAGATATTGACTTGCTATCGTGCGGATAGTACGGGAATATGGGAGTGGAAAGGAGGGAGCACCATGAAGATACGAAGAGTTCAACCAAGCCCTATATTGCAGAAAAAGCTGCGTGTGGCTGCCTACGCCCGCGTCTCTGTGGACACGCTTCACCACTCCCTTGCGGCGCAGGTCAGTTACTACAGTACACTCATCCAAAAGAACCCCGCATGGGAATATGCCGGCGTGTACGCAGACGAAGGAATCACAGGGACAAGCACTACACACAGAGATGAGTTCAAGCGGCTGATCGCGGACTGCAACGCTGGGAAGATTGATTTGGTGCTTGTTAAAAGTATCAGCCGTTTTGCCCGTGACACCGTAGATTGCCTTCATACCGTTCGACAGTTGAAAGAGAAGGGGATTGCCGTCCGCTTCGAGCGTGAGAACATTGATTCCACATCCGAAGACGGAGAGCTGCTCTTGACGCTGCTCGCATCCTTTGCGCAGGAAGAGAGCAGAAGCATCGGCGACAACATTCGGTGGGGCGTACGGAGACGATTCGCACAGGGGATTCCGAACGGGCATAAAGCACCGTACGGCTACCAATGGGACGGTGAGATGTTTCGCATTATCCCTGCTGAGGGCAAGATCGTCAAGGAGATATTCCGGAGATACCTTGCCGGAGAATCTGCCTACGCCATCGCCAATACACTTGCGGGGCGCGGAATCACAGGACGGCAGGGGAGACCAATAGAGCAGACCACGGTAAAGGACATCCTCTCCAACATCTCCTACACGGGCACAATGGCGCTGCAGAAGAACTACATCAGTGGGGGGCATATCCGCAAACGGAATAAGGGAGAATTGCCTCTTTATCTCGTGGATGGAGTGTTCGAGCCTCTGGTGTCAAAGGTAGATTTCGACAAGGCACAAGAGATACGGAAACGGAGAGCCGCGCAGTCTAGCAATCGGAATCCTGTTCTTCTTCCGTTTTCCGGAATGGTGAAATGCGGATGTTGCGGCGGCGGCTTCAGCAGAAGAACTGCCGGGAAGTACAGGCGATGGGGTTGCAACACAAGGGAGCGGAAAGGTAGGGAATCCTGTGACAGCCGTCCGATCAAGGAAGAGGAGCTTGTGGCTGCGGTTAGAACCGTCATGGAGAAGGATGATTTCGATACTGCGGAACTCAGGCGCAAGGTGTCCAAGATTGTCATTCACGGTGATCGAATCGACTTCCATCTTGTCAACGGACGCATAAAAAAGATTGCCCGCATCTATAACGGGCAACGCGGCAGTAATCCCTTTACGAACAAAGTCTACTGTACTTCCTGCGGCAGCAAGTGTGAGCGGGATACATGGATGAAGGGAACTAAGGTGTGGTCTTGCAGTCAGCCGCGCACAAAATGCCGACTGAAACGGCTGCCCGAATCCGAGCTGAGGGAAGCTGCGGCATCCTTCTTTGGCAATGGCTACGAGGGCAAGATTGTGCAGAACGTCGAGCGGATCACCATATCCGATGATACAGTGATTTTCCATTTGAAAGAAGGAGGCGCATACCGATGGCAAAGACAGTGCGGATGATTCCTGCAACTCCCAGAGTGTTTCGGTCGGAAGTTACGGCAGAACCAAGACGGCGCAGGACGGCAGGATATGCCAGAGTTTCGACCGATCATGAAGAACAGGCTTCCAGTTACGAAATGCAGATGGCGCATTACAAGAACTACATCGAGAGCCGTGCAGACTGGGATTTCGTCGGTATGTATTCGGACGAGGGCATCAGCGGCACCAACACAAAGAAGCGTGACGGCTTCAACCAGATGATCGAGGATGCCCTTGCCGGCAAGATCGACCTCATCATCACAAAGTCCGTCAGCCGTTTCGCGAGAAACACCGTGGATTCTCTGCAGAATGTCCGTAAGCTCAAGGAAAACGGTGTAGAGATTTACTTCGAAAAAGAGAACATATGGACGTTCGACACGCGCGGAGATGTCTTACGCTCCGATTTGATACAATGCAACGATGGGGTCCAATCCGTCAGACCGCTTGGGATATAGGGGTTCACGATACTGCTGCTCCTAGGCAGTCTTTTCTTTTGCCCGAAACTCGATGGCGTCGGAGTTGTCGGGGACATACTCTATTAACGATGAATACCCTATTAACGATTGCTGGGGGGAATCGTTAAGCTAGTATGTCAATTGTTAAGATAATAAAAAACATATTTAAGCATAATAAAACATCATCAAATATATGAAGACAGATAAAAACCGTTGATATTTCAAAAAAAGTTTGCTATTCTTGTAGTCGGTAGATGTTTATTGGCTCGTTAGGAGGTGTAACATGAGCACGGAAGAGCAAGTCAGCGAGAATTGGATAGGATTAGAACAAGCAGCCATACATTTGGGTGTTCGTCCCATAACTGTGCGTGATTGGATAAAGAAGAAAACGGGGATTCCAGCCCACAAAATTGGTAAACTCTGGAAGTTTAAGTTATCCGAGCTGGACGAATGGGTCAAGAGCGGAAAAAGTGCAATAGATTAAGGGATAGATAATTTGTGAGGGGAAATATGGACACATTAGGTGTATTTAACGACATAAAGACAAAATTTAAAGAGACTGATTTTGGAATTGATGACTCCGTTATAATATGTGGTGATTCCTTAGAGTTGCTAAGACAAATTCCAGACCATAGCATTGCGCTGATATTGACTGATCCTCCATATCATTCAACCAGGAAAAAGAACATTATAGGCGATACGAGTTTTTCAAAAGACGAAGATTACATTGACTGGATGCGTCAATTTGCAATCGAGTGGAAAAGGGTATTAAAGTATAATGGTAGCATTTTTTGCTTTTGTTCCTCAACGATGTCTGCACAATTGCAGATGATGTTCTCGGACTATTTTAATATACTTTCGGAAATAACGTGGACAAAACCTAATGCTCCAGGGTATGACGGTTGGAAACAAAAAATGAAAAAAGAGTCTTTGCGTCAGTGGTATCCGCATTCGGAGAAAATACTGTTTCTTGAGGGGGCAGAGGATGGAAATCTTTTCAAGAGTTATTTTGGTAGCCAGCTTACAAAATGGCGTAAAACGGCAAAGATGTCCATGAAAGAGTTGGCTGAGATAACTAAATCTTACGGGAAGATAAATCACGGTGGAGCAGTGGCGAATTGGGAAGTAGGCAGAAATATTCCGAGCAAAGCGCAATATGATAGATTAAAAGACGCATTAACAGGGGCGGGAGTAAATGGTATACCTGATTATGAGGATATAATACGTCCCTTTAATGTCTGTAAGGATGTCGAGTTTACCGATGTATGGACATTTGAAAATGTACGGCAGTATAGAGGTAAACATCCTGCCGAAAAACCGATTGACTTACTAGAACACGCAATTAGTGCGACTACATTTGAGGGGGACATCGTTCTGGACTGTTTCTCTGGTTCCGGCTCCACAGGGGTTGCAGCAACACGTTTAAAGAGACTGAGCATACTCATGGAGATCGACCCCAAGTGGTGCAACTATGCATCAAATAAGCTGAGAGGAGAATATTTCTTCGGGAATGAATTATTAACGAGAGCTCAGTAACAACCTGCCCCCCAAAAAGTTAGACTTAGAAAATCTAGCTTTTGGGGGGCACTACATATTGTGTACTCGTTTGTTTAATGACAGAGATTAATCCTGATCGATAAACCCTGCTTTTTTATTGGTCTTCAGTACTGATTGCATCCATGTTAATGTTTGAGCTATTCCCGAATCTTTGACAACTACATTACAGAAATGATGCCCCCAGCCCAGATTATATGGCTTATGGTTAAATGCACCGAACTTCAGTTCATCAATATGGAAAAGATTAACTTGTGTAACGGTTAGATCTGGGACTTCTCTTCCCTCAGGTTGCTTCACACGATTGAGAAATTCACGGCCAGAAAGTTCTTTTAGGCATAAAGGGCAAATCGTGTGCCGTTGGCTGTTGATGATACGCATTTCCATTAATCTTCCGTAATCAAGAAGACCTTGTTCTTCGCACAACTTAAGTATTCGTTCTTTTCGGGAGAGTGCATCCTCTTTTGTCATTCCGTTTTCGGATGCTACTTCTACGGCATCATAACAGAGCCAGTATTCTGCCTCAAGTTGCTGACGGCAAGCAGCAATAGTGGCTTGATTGGCATATTCATACAGACGAATCCCTGCACCTTTGGGGGATTGAGAGGCATATCCAAGGTTTATTTTCTTTGCTTTTTCGGCATCATTTGCTGTAGTTGCCGGTACTCGTGCTACATATTCGCCACCAAGAGGCGCTTGCCTACAATTGGCGGCTTTCCATTTGAGCATCTCTGGACTGTGAGAGTCCCAGTCACTTCTCGTTTCGTAAAAGATAAGAGCGTTATTTCCGAGAACGAGAGCATTCTCGAAAAGCGTTTTTTGGGGATCTTCCCACGAAAAATACTCCGAAGGGGGAATCAGAACGATATATCCTTTTTCAAATATGTTCTCTCTTGCAAGTTTTCTCAAATTACCGTCTTGTATCCATTGATGAAACGGAATCAAGACGGTATTATTTCGCCCTACACGATTTTGATAAATGACATCATCGTCTGCTCCACGGGTCTGACCCGTTTTACTAATTTTTCTTTCGAGAAGCTGTGGAAGTTTTGGTAATCGTTTTTTTTGGGTCATGGTAATTGCTCCCTTCTTGGTTGAATAAATGAAACTCTGATTTTGTAAACCCGGCCGCTAAAGCTCAATAGAGAAATCTCGCCGTGATGGCCGAATACGGCTTCCATTTCTGGCATTTCTGTTCCACGGCTTTTCGGCTCGTGTCATCCGTCTTGTACATCCACCGATAGACTTGCAAAAATACACCATCTCCAAAAGGAAGGATATCCAGGCGATTCAGCCCGAAAATCAGATACATTTTGCCGTCCAACTGCCGATACCACGGATTTTTGTGAGTGCAGCCATAACCTCAGCATCAAATTTATGCGCTAAATCATCAAGGTTTACATCTCCAGTGATGATAGCATTGGTGAGATTTCGAATATAGGACACTTTCGGTTTTGATGTGCCGATAGATCCGATTTTCTCATCCGAAAGCATCTCTATTTTACTGGGGGAAATATCTCCATCGCACAAATCCTCCAATCGTGCATATATCTTTTGACTGACCTTCATGAAAAGCATCTGTTCAATCATCTCATGCACCGACCGACTATTGCTGTGACCTTTGCCGGCTGCTTATCCTTACGGCATAGATATTGGATGGAGGGAGTGTTCATATCGAGAGTGATCAAATCCTGCATGAGCCTACTCCTTCACGGACTCCATAATATCTTCAATATTGCAATCGAGCGCCACACATATCTTCAGAAGAATGTCTGTGGTGATATTCTCTCCCTTGCCCAGCTTGGCGATGGAGGCGGGGCTGATGCCCGTTATACGCCTGAGATCCTGCCGATTCATGCCTTTGTCGATCAGGAGCTTCCACAGCCTGTTATAAGTGATTCGCATATCCGTCTCCGCTTACTCTACGCCATGAAGAAAACCGGGACGGCCTTCCGTCAGCCCCTTGGTGAAGGTGATGACATTGGCTCCTGCTGCCTCATAGTCCAAATCCGGCAGATTCTTGGAATTCTCAATGATAATCAGCTGCCCCTCCTCTTGGTGGTTCATGAAATAGCGAAAGAGTCCGGAACACATACTTTCCGGCGCAGAATCCGCTACGCCTTGGTCAAGACCAAGAAGGGGCGTGTCAATGATGAGGAAGCCCGGGTAATACTTGCCATGGTGGGCAAGATAGTGACGGAAGGTGAGTGCAGTTACGCTGTTGACAAAGGACGTATATCCCTGCCCTTCATGGGTAGATTTTTTATGCCCATTAATCTCTATATCAAAATCGGAGATGTTGAAATTGGCAACAATAGGCTCTGTCGAATAATTGCATTCACGAAGGATGTCCTTGTAATATTGGTTGATGAGTCTTTTGAAATCGTCATCAAAATGCTCTCTGGGATGATATTGCAACGCAGATTCCGGCTCGACCGGAGGATTCCTTAAATCTGCCTCCCAGCCGACTGCAAAATCGTCGATTACGCTCATCTCGCGCTTTAATTGCAGGAAGTTTTTGTAGTCTGCGAGTGATTTGCGCATCGCCTCTGCTTTAGGACGCAGCTCCTGCTGAATGTGGCACTCGATGCTGTCCTTCTCGGCATCGAGTTTTGCCATCTCCTCTGACATCCAGTTCATTTCCTCGGCGAGCGACTGTTCTGCTTTCGTCAAATCATTCATCTGAGCCAATATGCGGGACAGTTCTCCACGGGCAGATTCGATGTAGGTTTCATCATCCTTGGGCGTGAAATGACTTTCGCAAAAGGGGCAGACGGTGTTCTTATCGTGAACGCTCCGACTCATCTCGCCGTCGGCAATAAAGGTCAGTCTCTTGATGTCGGCTGTGTACTGGCTCTTGAGGGCGGTGTACCGGGACTTCATCAGTTCCGCCTCAGTCATTTTCTCCTGCAGTTCGCTGATTTCTTGCACCAGTTCCTGTCGGCGGGAGAGAGCTGCAGAGATCGCAGATTCCGTCTGCTCAATCCCTGCAATGAGGGCGGTCATCTGCTGCTCCACATCAATGCCCTGAAACGCCGTCATCTGTTTTTGCAGCACCTTCTTCTTCTCAGAGATGTTGCTGATCTGCCTGTTCACATATCTTAAAATGGCATTTCGCTCTGCGATTCGGATTTCCTTCTTGGTCTGCTCATCGTGCTCGGGAAAATTGGAGCCGGTCATCAAAAACAGCAGGGAAGAGAGAAAGACGGTCTTTTGAATGCTTTCCTTCGGCTCCAACACGGATTCTACCTTGCCGATGTCATTGTTGAGAAAGAGCAGCATGTGGAGGAAGGTTCGGAGTGTCAGTGGTGCCCGCTTGAAATCGATGTTCTTGATCACCATGCAGGGGACGGGAATCCCCATTGCGCTCAAAAGCAGGTCACTCAGCACAGGCAAGCCGTTTCTTTGACTCTGACTGTATTTCAGATTGTATTTGTCACTCATCATGCCGGGGATGTTGGTTATCACGTCCACTTGATCCTTGTGAAATTTACGCGTGATACTGATCGTGCCATCGGCAGCCTGCACCAGAAGTTCCACTTCGTCATAACCAAAAGTCTCGTCTATGGGGAAGTCACCCATTTTGCCAAGAGCAAAATCAATACACCGAGCAACGGCGGTCTTCCCGGTATTCGACCGCCCACAGATGATGTTCAGACCGGGGGTGAAATCCACGAAAGAGTCGCGCTTGCCTATGCCTCTTGCCGTGACACGGCTAAAATATATTCCGGCCATCCATTTATCTCCTCTTTAGCGCGTCCATCGCCTGTCGCGTAATCTTTGAAAGCAAAGACGCATCGGATGTTTTTCCAAGCATTCGGTGTGTCTTTTTTACTGTCTCCATATATGCTGCAGCGTATTCGGACTGCATGGATTTCACGAACTCACGGCCGCGCTCATTCAGTCCGAACAAGAATCCTCCGGGGGAGGGGGCTACAGAGATAAAGCCGTCCAGCACAAGGGATCTCAGTGCGCCGTTTAACTGCTCCCGCTTGGCGGGGAGTTCACTAAAACTGAACTGGTTTTCGCCGTGCAGGTTTTGTTCTGCCATACCGAAATCCCGTCCATAGACTGTCATAAGGTCATACGCCGCGATGCGGTCAATGGTTATGGAACGCGGCTTTACGGCAGAGAGGATGAGCAAAATGCGAAGTGACACCTCAAAGGACGTATTGAACAGTTTAGGCATCGATGTTCACCCACGATTTGATTCGCTCGTCATCTACCAAGATATGGCAGACGCCCTTCCGTGTTCTGTTCGAGATGAAGCCCTTGATATTGACGAGGTTCGACTTGGCAAGTTCTGTGCTGGTGATTTTCTTCAATACTTCCTGCAGGCGGACGTAACCAGTCTCATGATTCTCGTCAAAATACACCATCTCGATGCCGTCATAGGCGTCATCCTTCAGCGCGTCAAATTGGTGCTCTCCGTCTACGAAGGCATCCCTTACGCTGTGCTGGATGCTTTTGGCATCGAAATATGCCTCTCTCTGCCGCTTTAAATGCTGCTGCAGATTCTCCGGCAATTCTCCTGCGGTATCGGGGGTGACTTCTCTTTCGAGACGCTCCGAATACACCTCGCAGAGTGCATTGATATACGGGAGCGTGGCGTCGTTGATGTCCTCGTGAGGCATTAGGGCAGGATGCAGTTTGATGATCTCGCCGCTGAGCAGATAGACCGAGCCATTCGCAAATCGGGAGGGGTGAATCGGCACGGCGGGAACAACCTCGCCGACTTCATTCCTTCCTTCAAAGAGATCAATTTGGGCGCCGGGGAGTTTTTGCAGTTCCGCTTTGATGATGCTGCAGAAAATCTCGGCGCACGTCTCGTCTACATTGTCTGTGGTGCAATCTACCCCGTATTGAGAGAGGTCGGTGCACAGATTTTTGCGGGCATCGAAGGGGATATCCGCAGCTGCTTCCAAGAAGCGGCTCTTGTCGAGATTGGCATGAACCGCCCGCAGGACAGATTCCGGGATGTCTCTCTTTCCCTTGTACATTTTGTAGGCGGCACTTTTCTCAGATTCCTTGCCGAAAGGGTAGTACTTGTCATCATCGTCCAGACCAACCTCGCGAGAAGAGATCGGTTCCTTCATAAAGAGGGCGAAGAAGTAGGCGCAGAAACTCGGTATTGATTTGTTCTCCGCACCAACGTACTTTCTCATGATCTGTAAAAACAGACTGATGGTTAACACAAAACTCCCCCTTCGCGAAAAGTGGACAGAGTCTGTCCGCTCCCGTCCACCGGAGTCCAATTTTCGAGGGAGCGGATTTGGTATGCTTTACCCGGATGGTGAGAGAACATCATCGCAGATAAAACACAGTTTCTATTATATCAGCAGTGAGGGGGAAAAATCTACATTTTTGTTAATGGAATTTATGTGAATGTGAACATTCACAAGCCGTAATCGAAAATCTTGTAAATTTCTCAATGCCTTGAGATGGCCATTAGAGGCGGCGGGAACGCACGAAGAGACGAACTGCACAAGCAGTATTGGCACTTCGGTGTTTCCACCGTGACTTTTTGCGCCCATCTTCAAGCGAAAGAGGCCGGTGTACATCGCGTGTATCGGCCTTTTGTGTTCCTGCCGCCCGCATCCAAGGCGGAAAGGACACGACCATGAAAATTGCTCTGTATTACGAAGACAAGATCCATCCGACTGTTTTGGAAGTTCCCGAGGAGGAATGCACCGTCATGGTAGAGGCGGACTATCAGGAGAGGCTGAATGCCGCCGAGGACAAGAACGCAGTTCAGCGGCGCACGGCACAGGAGATTTTGGATGCCGAGGTCAATGCTCCGACTTTCCGTAGGAATCGCACCGAGACGCGTCGCCATATCCACTTGTCTGCCGATGATCTTGACCGCCGGAGAGCGGATGCCATGCCCGATGTGCCAACGGCTTTGCTCGGCGCGGATTATTCGGAGCTTCATCACGCCATCGCGCAGCTTCGTCCTCAGCAGCGGGAACTTCTGCGGCGCGTGTTTTGGGAAGGTGTGCGCCAGTCGGAGATTGCACGTCAGGAGGGTGTATTGGAAAGCACCATATCGGAGCGGATGCGGCGCATCTATCAGCGGCTCAAGAAATTCTTGCCCGATGGAAAAATTTTTCTCTGAAAACCATGAAGTTTTGCGTTACCCGTGGCTCTTAGGTGAAGGGCAACATCAAACCGCCCTTTGGAAAGGATGAATCGAGATGAATCACACACTCAACATCAAGGTCTCCAAGGAACGTACCAATGGTGGGATCGTGGCTTGCCGTCGGCTCACGGTGCGGGAGCGTCTGCTTCGCTTCTTCCTTGGCTGTCCCGTGAAGCTCACGGTGATCGTGCCGGGAGACTCCGTGGACGAGGTAGCCATCTTCGAGAAGAGAAAGGAGAATGCTTATGCCGGCACGACCGCTTTATGAGCTTGCCGCAGGCTTCAATGCACTCTTTGACCTCGTCTTAGATGAAACGATGGACTTGGAACTTTTGGAAGAGGGGCTGCAGTCCATCGAGTGCGCCCTTGAGGAGAAATGCGCGGGCGGCATCGCGCTCATCAAATCGTTGGAAGCGTATGCGGAGGCATACCGAAAGGAAGAGAAACGCTTTGAAGCGCAGCGGCAGATTTTAGAGAACCGCATCAAACGCATCAAGGAGTGGTATCGGCAGAACCTCGATGCGATGGGGAAATCCAAAGTTCCCACGAGGTACGGTGTCATGAGCGTTCAGAAGAACGGCGGCAAACAGCCCCTCAAGATTGACGATGCCGCTCTTATCCCGGAGGCATACCTCGTCACTGTGCCGGCGCATAAGGAAGTGAATCGCGAGGCTCTCTATGAGGCATTAAGCGGCGGCGAGGAAGTCCCCGGCGCACGTTTGGAGCCGAGAGGACGGAGCCTTCGGATCAAGTAGGGAGGAAATAGATCATGCTGAACATTACGAAAGGGAAAATTGACCGCGCCCAAAAGGTGGTCATCTACGGGTCTGAGGGAATCGGCAAATCCGGTATTGCCGCCAAATTCCCCGATCCGCTCTTCATCGACACCGAGGGTGGAACAGCGCACATGGATGTGCGCCGCATTGAGAAACCGCAGTCGTGGGAGGAAATGATCTCCGTGGTCAAAGAAGTGGCAGCGACCAAGGATTTGTGCAGGACACTGGTGCTGGATACCGCCGATTGGGCAGAGCAGTTGATCGTTAGCTACCTCTGCACAAAGTACAAGCAGAACTCCATCGAGTCTTTCGGCTACGGCAAGGGCTATACCTATTTGGGCGAGGAGTTTTCGCGGCTTCTCGTCGCATTGGATATGGTTCTGACTTCTGGGATCCATGTGGTGGTCACGGCACATGCCAAGATGCGGAAGTTTGAACAGCCGGACGAGATGGGCGCATACGACCGCTGGGAGATGAAACTCAGCAAGCAGGTAGCGCCGCTTCTCAAGGAGTGGTGCGACATTCTGCTCTTTTGCAACTACCAGACCTTTGTGGTCACCTCGGAGAACAACACGCAGAAGGCACAGGGCGGCAAGCGTGTCATGTACACGTCCCATCATCCCGCATGGGACGCAAAGAGCCGTGTGCCGCTGCCGGAAGTCTTGGATCTGGACTACAAACACATCGCCCATATTTTCTCGCGGGGGCAGACTCCGGCAGCCACAACCGTCACGCAGACGACAAAGCAGGAAGCACCGGCACCGCAGCAGCAGAACCTGCCGGAGGAAGAAAGCGCTGCCGATGTGTTCCGCAGCATTTTGAAAGAGAAGGGCGTCACCGAGGAGGAGGTGCGGCAGGTGGTCGCCGCCCGTGGGAAATACTCAGTGGAGACCCCGATTGACGACTATCCCGACGAGTTTTTGTATGGCTACGTCATCCGTTACTGGGATCAGATTTTTGACATCATTCAGCAGAATCGTAAGGCTGTTGTTTAAGGGAGGAAATACATCATGGCAGAATTTGTCAACAACAACGTGGGTATGGATTGGACTGACACCATCGAAAGCGATGGTCAGGAATTCATCCTCCTGCCCGAGGGGGATTACAACTTCGTGGTGTCCGCTTTTGAGCGGGGGCGTTTTCCGGGGAGCGCCAAGATGCAGGCCTGCAACAAGGCTACGCTGACCCTGCAGGTGGAAACGAAGCAGGGCGTCGCCAGTGTCCGCACCGATCTCATTTTGAACCGCCTCGTGGAGTGGCGCATTTCAGCGTTCTTTCGGTGCATCGGCAGGAAGAAGCACGGCGAGCGGCTGGCGATGAACTGGAACAATCTCGAAGGCGCAAAGGGGCGGGCTCATTTCAGACCCCGCAAATATACCGACCGGGACGGCAACGAGAGACAGACCAATGATGTGGACCGCTTCTACGATTATGACGAGAAGTTCTTTCCGGTCGAAGACTCTGCAGACTTCGGCGGGATTCCCGTCAGCCCGGCGGACATTCCGTTCTGATGGGAGGACAAGCAAGTGGAACTTAGACCGTATCAGGTCGAGGCGAAACAGGCAATCCTGTCCGAGTGGAGCGAGGGGCGTCGCAAGACACTCCTCGTCCTCTCCACAGGGCTCGGAAAGACGATTGTGTTTTCCTCGGTGACAGAACATCAAGTGAAGTTGGGACACAGAGTCCTCATCATGGCGCATCGTGGGGAACTTCTCAGCCAAGCCGCTGACAAGCTGAAGATGCTCACGGGACTTGATGCAGCATTTGAGCAGGGAGAGAACCGCAGCCTCGGCAGTTTCTTTTCCGTGACAGTAGGATCGGTGCAGTCCCTTTGCCAAGAAAAGCGGCTTTCGATGTTTCCGCAGGATTATTTTCAGGACATCATCGTGGACGAGGCGCACCACGCACTCTCGGAGAGCTATCAGCGTGTGCTCGCGCATTTTCCGGATGCCAATGTCCTCGGCGTAACGGCAACACCCGACCGTGGAGACAAGCAGACGCTCGGCACATTTTTTGACTCACAGGCTTACGAGTATTCCATGAGCCGCGCCATCCGGGAGGGGTATCTCTCTCCCGTCAAGGCGCGGATGATTCCCCTGCAGCTGGATATCAGCAAGGCGGGTATCTCCGGCGGGGATTACAGCGCAGCGGACATCGGCTGCGCGTTGGAGCCGTATCTTCACCAGATCGCAAACGAAATGGCGCGTTACTGCAGGGGCAGAAAGACCGTGGTGTTCCTGCCGCTCATCGCCACATCGCAGAAATTCTGCCAGATGTTGAATGATGTCGGCATGAGGGCAGCGGAAGTCAACGGCATGAGTGATGACCGCTCGAAAATCCTTGCAGAGTTCGAGAATGGCATGTATGACGTGCTATGCAACTCCATGCTCCTTACAGAAGGCTGGGACTGCCCCGCTGTGGACTGCATCGTAATTTTGCGCCCCACCAAAGTGCGGAGCCTCTATCAGCAGATGGTGGGACGCGGCATGCGGCTCTTTCCGGGCAAGGAGAACTTGCTCCTGTTGGACTTTCTCTGGCTGACGGAGCGTCACGATCTCTGCAGACCATCGGCTCTCATTGCCAAGGACGCGAACATCGCCGCAATGATGGATGAAAACCTCCGAAATGACGAAGAAGTGGACATTCTCGAAGCCGAAGAGGAGGCAGAGCGGGACGTGCTGCGTGAACGGGAGGAAGCATTGGCGAGGGAGCTTGCCGCGATGCGGAGCAAGAAGAAAAAGCTGGTAGATCCGATCCAGTATGCGCTTTCCATCGCCGCTGAGGATCTCACAAGCTACGAACCGACCTTCCCTTGGGAAATGGGACCGCCGTCTGAAAAGCAGCTTGCTTTCCTTGAGAATCGCGGCATCCTGCCCGACACCGTGGGAAACGCCGGGCTTGCCTCGCTCCTCATCGACCGTCTGAAACGGCGGCAGGAGGAAGGACTCGCCACACCCAAACAGATCCGCTGCTTGGAGCGTTACGGCTTTCGGCGCGTAGGCACGTGGCAGTTCGATGCAGCCAGTGCTCTGATCTCCCGCTTGGCGATGAATCATTGGCGCGTCCCCCAGAGGGGATGACGCCGTCCGTATATACACCGTGAAAGGACGTGATTTTTCATGGACAAGAATATCTTGTCGGCTTTGAAGTACATCAACGTTGCGGAGGTTGACCGCGCCGACTGGATTCAGGTTGGCATGGCACTCAAGGAGGAAGGTTATCCATGCTCCATCTGGGATGATTGGAGTCAGAGAGATCCTCGTTACCATCCCGGCGAATGCGAAAAGAAGTGGGCGGGCTTTAGCGGCACGGCCACTCCCGTCAAGGGTGGCACGATTGTGCAGCTGGCAAAAGAGCGCGGTTGGACTCCTTGCGCTGAGGGCGCGATGGCATGGGATGACACCATCGAATATGACGGTAACGACGGCTTCAACGGATTTTCGCCGCCCGATGCGTGGAATCCCGTGCAGGACTTGATCGACTATCTCTCTCTGCTGTTTGATCCTGCTGACCGAGTGGGCTATGTCACGGGCGACGTATGGCAGGGGGGCGAGGGCAAGTGGCTGCCCAGTAAGGGCGTGTACGACCGCACGGCAGGGGAGCTGATCGCATCCCTCAAGAAGCACGCCGATGACATCGGAGCAACCGTGGGTGACTGGAAACCGGAGGTGGGCGGTTGGATTCGGTTCAATCCGCTGGACGGCGAGGGCGTAAAAAACGAGAACGTCACCAAGTACAAGTATGCTTTGGTGGAATCCGATACGCTTCCCATCGCCGAGCAGGATGTCTTCTTTCGCAAGCTGGAACTGCCGATTGCAGCTCTGGTGCATAGTGGAGGAAAGAGCCTTCATGCCATAGTGCGTGTGGATGCCGCTGACTATGAGGAATACCGAAAGCGCGTGGCTTTTCTCTACGACTTCATGGAAAATCAGGGCGTCCCCATCGACAAGCAGAACCGCAATCCCTCACGGCTTTCCCGGATGCCGGGGCTTACTCGAAACGGCAATCGCCAGTACCTCGCCGCAACGAACATCGGCAGGAAGTCATGGACGGACTGGATGGATTTCGTGGAGGGCGTGACGGATGAACTTCCACCAATGACCCCACTCTCGGCGTACAAGGATAATCCACCTTTGCTCCCCGAAGAGTTGATCCACGGAATCCTGCGGCGCGGGCATAAGATGCTCATTTCCGGATCGTCCAAGGCGGGAAAGTCGTTTCTCCTCATGGAGCTTTGCGTCTCCATCGCTGAGGGAATCCCGTGGCTGGGGTTCACTTGCCGCCAAGGGCGGGTGCTCTATGTCAATCTCGAAATTGATCCGGCAAGCTGCATCACCCGCTTCCTCAAAATTTACGATGCCCTTCATCTGCCTATAAACAAATCGGAAAACATCGTCATCTGGAACTTGAGAGGCCACGCTGTGCCATTAGACCAGCTTGTGCCCAAACTCGTCCGCCGTGTTCGTGACCAGCATTTGGATGCCATTGTTATCGATCCCATCTACAAGGTCATCACGGGAGATGAAAACAACGCATCCGAAATGGGGCAGTTCTGCAACCAGTTCGACAAGATTTGCACGGAGACCGGCTGCTCTGCGATTTACTGCCATCATCACAGCAAGGGCGCGCAGGGGAACAAGCGGGCGATGGACAGGGCTTCCGGCTCCGGCGTATTTGCCCGCGACCCCGATGCCCAGCTTGACATGATCCAGTTGGAACTCACGGAAGACATCAAGAACAACCTGCGTGACGGTCACGCTACGGCTTGGCGTTTGGAGTCGAGCCTTCGTGAATTCGAGAACATCGAGCCGGTGAACTTCTGGTTCGAGTATCCCATTCATCGGTTGGACACGAATGGCAATCTTGGTGAGATGCCCGCACAGGGAACACTGGAGGCGGGACGCATGAAGAACAGCCACGCCAAGACTGCGGAGGCGTGTGCGGAGGAGTTCCGAAACGCTTATCAGGCACTCAATATGGACGGAAACGTGACGGTTTCCGACATGATGGGTTATCTCAATGTATCGGACAAAACCGTCTACGCAAGACTCAAAAAACTGGACGGCGAATTCATCCTCAAAAAAGGCCGTATCTTAAGGAATGACGGGGCTTCCAAGGATTTTGAGTAAATTCTTCTTCTACGCTGTTTATATATACATATAAACAGAAGAAACGTCGTTACCCTCCCAAAGTGGGAAGGACGTACTACGTCCTGTCCTTCCCCTTTGAGGAGAGTAACGTGACAAAACAGCCGAGAGGAACCAAAAGAAAGGCAGGTTTAGAAAATGATATTTTTCCTCGACATCAATCCTCCTACGGCGACCGCGCAGGAGAAATCCGTGCGGATCGTGGGCGGCAGACCGATATTTTATGACCCGACTCCCCTAAAGAAGGCAAAGGTGCTTTTGACCGCACATCTGGGGAAACACCGTCCGACCGCACCTCTGGACGGAGCCTTGGAACTTCGCACCACATGGCTCTTTCCGATGGGCAAATCCCATAAAAGCGGCGAGTGGCGCACGACCCGCCCGGACACCGACAATCTGCAGAAAATGCTCAAGGACTGCATGACCAAGTGCGGCTACTGGGAGGACGATGCCCAAGTCGTGCGGGAGATTGTGGAAAAGCAGTGGGCGGCAGAGCCGGGGATTCACATTGAAATCAAGCAGCTGGGGATTCAGCGCACATCGAACCGCAATGGGGAAGGCTACAGCGACCCTACAGCAAGAGACGCGCTGAGGCACTGCAAGTAAGAAAGGAGCAGATCGCTATGAACATGATTTATATTTCCCATCCCTACACGGGAGCTGAAAAAGAGAACCGCAAGGCAGCAGCGGCGATTGCGGCGGAGCTCGCCAGGAAATACCCGCATGTCCTGTTCGTCAATCCGCTGGATGCCATGCGGCACTTGAAGGCCGCCAAGATTCCCTACGATACGGTCTTGGAACAGTGCAAGACGCTTCTCGGCAAATGCAACGGTTTGATCATGGCAGGAAACTGGAAGGACAGCAACGGCTGCATGGAGGAATATCTGTACGCCGTTCATCATCGGCTGACAATTTGGGAAGGCACGGAGGAATTTGACAGCGAGGAAGTCATGCCCCATGATCGATGCGGAACGCACGCGTCTTGCAAAAAATGTATCTGCCCATCCTGCGCCCATCGACTTACATGCTGGAACTGCAACGACTGTGTGCAGGAGGCGGGGCAGACTGTTCCCATAGGATATACAGGTGGCGACGTTTGGCAGCCGGGCTGCTCCCGCTACGAAAAGAAGGGCTGATCATGATGACAGCTAAGGAATATCTGAGCCAGGCATTCAAGATTGACAGAAAAATAGACAGTATGTTGGAACAGTCCGTGCGGCTGCGCAGCATGGCCACCAAGACCACCACCGTCCTTAGCGATATGCCGGGGAGTGCTACGAAGAATCCGCACAAGCTCTCCGATGTGGTGGTGAAGCTGGTGGAGCAGGAGGAGGAGATTGATCGTGAGATTGACCGCTTGGTAAGCCTCCGCGCCGAGATCTATGGCGTGATACAGGCTGTGGAGGATATGGATGAGCGGCTGGTCTTGGAGATGCGCTACATGGGGTATCACACGGTCACGGAGATTGCCAGGCGCATGGAAGTCGGGGAGCGACAGATATACCGCATCCATGAGCGCGGTCTGCAAAGTGTGGTCGTTCCTTCGTGAAGAGCATGAAATGTCATGAAATGTCAGGGAATGTCATGAAATGTCAAAAAGCGGAAAAATGTCACAAAATGTCAGTGAATGTCAGGTTGATGTCAGTACGACCGATGTGATATGATACACTCAGCAAGAATAGGATATGGAATCAGCCTTCTCGGAGAAGCAATTCTCCGCGAGGGCTTTTTTGATGGAGGTGAAGCGATGCCGAGAAAGCCGAAGCGACCCTGCCGCATGACGGGCTGTCCGAACCTTACGGATCGAAAAAGCTGCTACTGCGAGACGCACGAGAAAACGATGCAGAGGCATTATGACCATTTCGCTCGTGGCTACGATCAGCACGAGAGGTACGGCAGCGCGTGGCGCAGGATTCGTGACCGCTATTTGGCAGCGCATCCACTTTGCGAGTGCTGCAAGGAGCAGGGCAGGTACG
The DNA here is from genome assembly GCF_014250475.1 of Selenomonas timonae. Classification (NCBI taxonomy): domain Bacteria; kingdom Bacillati; phylum Bacillota; class Negativicutes; order Selenomonadales; family Selenomonadaceae; genus Centipeda; species Centipeda timonae. The sequence goes on from NZ_CP060204.1 coordinate 1,719,754, forward strand.
TCCTCGCGACGCTTGTGCATCACATTCGACCTCTCGCCGACGGCGGCACGCATGACGAGAGCAATTTGATGTCGCTCTGCGTATCCTGTCATGAGCGGATTCATCAGCGCGGCAGAGGCGATGGATACCCCCTAGGGGGCGGTTAAATCTCTAAAACCGCGCCATTGCTAGACCGGGGAGGGGGCGTACGCATAAAAACGTCGGTTCAAACGGGGTATTAAGGGAAGGGGACGAAAAGATGGCGCGTGACGGTACAAATCGCGGAGGACGGCGCATCCGCGCGGGAGATAAGCCCGAAGCACTGGCAGATAAAATCGCGGGCGGGCGAACGGCGCACATCATGGAGTTTCCCATGACGGAACTGGACGGCACAGACCTTGTGGACGCCGCCGACCTCTATGGTGAGGAGATGCCAACGCCGAGCGAGTTCCTGTCTGCGCGACAGCGGAACGGAAAGCCGCTCGGTGCGGATGAGATTTTTCGCGAGACGTGGCTGTGGCTCAAGGAGCGCGGTTGTGAGCGGCTTGTGAATCCGCGCCTGATTGAAAGCTACGCGCAGGCATTTGCCCGCTTCATCCAGTGTGAGGAGGCGATGAGTCAATACGGGCTCATTGGAAAGCATCCGACGACAGGAGGTGCGATTGCAAGCCCCTTCGTCCAGATGGGACAGGCATTTCAAAAGCAGTCCAATCTGCTCTGGTATGAGATATTCGACATCGTAAAGCAGAACTGCACCACCACATTCGTCGGCTCTCCGCAGGAGGACCGGATGGAGCGGCTGCTGCGTTCGAGGAAGTAAGGAGGGATTCATTTGAACAAAACAACATCGGAGATGAAGCTCGTTCCAATCGAGAGGCTCGTCCCGTATGCCAACAATGCACGAACACATTCGCCGGAGCAGATCAATAAGCTGCGCGGCAGTCTGCGTGAGTTTGGATTTGTGAGTCCCGTCATCATCGACAAGGACTACGGCATTCTCGCAGGACACGGACGTGTTGCAGCGGCGCGGGCAGAGGGCATGGAGAATGTGCCGTGCGTATTCGTCGATCATCTGACCGAGGCGCAGAAGAAGGCATACATCCTCGCGGACAACCGTTTCGCACTCGATGCGGGCTGGGACGAGGAAATGCTGCGCGTCGAGATGGAAGCCTTGCAGGGTATGGACTTTGACATCTCGCTCACGGGCTTTGACGAATCCGAGATTGCCGATCTGCTCTCACTGGATGATGGTGAAGCGCAGGAAGATGACTTTGATGTGGAAGCAGAGCTTCAGAGACCTTGCGTCTCTCGCTCTGGTGATGTCTGGCATCTCGGCAAGCATCGTGTTATCTGCGGAGATTCCACGTTGCCGGAGACGTATGAACGTCTGCTCGGCAGCGAGAAAGTCAATCTCGTCTGCACCGATCCCCCATATATGATCCAGCTTGAAAGCACGTCGGGGAAAATCAAGAATGACGATCTGAATGACAAGGACGCTTACGACTTCCTGAAATCTGCCTTTATCGCCTTTCACTCGGCGATGGCGACGGACGCATCCATCTACGTTTTCTACGCAACAGCAAAAGCCCGCATCTTTCATGACGCTTATGAGGATGCGGGCTTTAAAGTTGGCGCAGGTCTAGTGTGGAAGAAAGACCGTCTCGTCCTCACACGGACGGACTGGAAGTACATCCACGAGCCGATTATCTGGGGCTGGCGGAAGGACGGGCGGCACAGATGGTACGGCGATCAAAAGCAGACTACCGTCTTTGCATTCGACCGTATCAAGGACTCGAAGAAGGACGGCTGCGGACATCCGTCCTCGAAGCCCGTTCCGCTCATCGCGTATCTCGTCAAGCAGTGTACGCAGACGAACGGTATCGTTCTCGATGGCTTCCTTGGTTCTGCATCAACGCTCATCGCCTGTGACCAGTTGGGGCGTATCTGCTATGGCGTAGAGCTTGAGCCGAAGTTCGTGGATGTCGCCGTCGAGCGGTACATCCAGAGCAAGGACGGCAACATCGAAGATGTGTTTTTGGAACGTGATGGTGAGCGCATTCCGTATGCGGATGTGCCAAGAGTAGAGGAGGTATCGTGATGCGTTTGTTTTTGAATCCAGGTCATGCCCCGGACGGGAATCCCGACCCCGGCGCGTGCGGCTATGGACTCCGTGAGTGCGATGTGGCAAAGAACGTCACAGACCTTGTAGCGGGTTATCTCGCTGCCGCAGGTGTCGAGGTGGGCGGCTGTCTGCAATCTGATAGCCTCCATGAAGTTGTCTCCGCTTCCAATCGTGCGGATGCCGATGTGTTCATCTCTGTTCACTGCAACGCTTGTAACGGCAGTGCGAACGGGACGGAGACGTGGCACTACTACGGAAGCACCGAAGGCGAGAAGCTGGCACGCTGCATCCAGAATCAGATCGTGGATGCGATCGGAACTGTGGATCGCGGCGTGAAGGGCGCAAAGCCCGGTGTTAACGGTCTGTACGTTCTTAGCAACACCGATGCGGTTGCCATACTTGTGGAGCTTGCGTTTATCGACCATGCGGGTGATGCACAGTTGCTCCGCAGCCGGCAGGATGAATTCGCGCGTGCGATTGCACGCGGAGTAACGGACTATGAAGGAGAGTGCTGAAGATGAAACTGGAACACATTCAAAATGAGTTGAAGAATCATGTGGGGGATTTCGTGCGGACGGAGGCAAAGGAAGCGACCGTTCTTTGGCTGCACGAGAAAGGACTCCCGGCGGCGTGTGAAGTATCGGCGGCGTATACGGCGGCACTTCGCGAGAGTGCCGAGAAGGAAACGGGATGGTGCAGATTCCGTGACCGCATCTTCTTGCCGCTTGTCATCGACGGGGCAATCTGGATGACGGGCAAGATGCTTGAGCGCATGACTTCCCCTCATTCTGTGAAATGATGACGCTCGGGAGTTTGTTTGACGGGAGTGGAGGATTCACACTCGGTGCTGTTCTTGCGGGGATTACACCAAAGTGGGCATCGGAGGTTGAGCCGTTCCCGATTCGCGTCACCACGAAGCGGCTTCCTTCCGTCAAACATCTTGGAGACATCCATCGGATTCACGGCGATGAGATCGAGCCTGTGGACATCATCACCTTCGGTTCTCCCTGCACGAATCTCAGCATCGCGGGACGGAGGGAGGGGCTGCATGGGCAGGAGTCCATACTGTTCTTCGAGGCAATTCGTATCGTTCGGGAAATGAGGAGGGGGACGGATGGGAAATATCCGAGATTCATCGTGTGGGAAAACGTCGCGGGAGCATTCTCAAGTGCCGAGGGGCGTGACTTCCAGTCTGTCCTTACGGAGATCGTCCGCATCAAGGAGCCGCAGGCTCCCGAGGTGCCTTTGCCTCAAAAGGATGGATGGGCATACGCAGACATTCTTCTGGGAGACGGATGGAGCGTTGCGTACCGGCTCATGGACGCACAGGGCTGGGGAGTTCCACAGCGTCGGCGCAGAATCTACCTTGTCGCAGATTTTGGAGGATCAAGTGCCGGAGAGATACTATTTGACACCGAAAGCGTGCGTCGGGATCTTGCGCCGTGCTTCGCTGCGTGGCAAGGCACTGCCAGAGAGTTTGCGGATGGCACTGGAACGGCAAGCGAGAGGGTAAGTGCGGGTTTCTGTACCGAGCATTCCGCACAGAGCCGCAGCATTGGCTATGCGGAGGAGACATCTCCAACGCTTCGTGCGGGCAGAGTCCCTGCCGTATTTGAATCGCATGGGGCAGACGCGCGGTATAGCGGACCCCTTCCTGTTGCGCCGACGGTCTCTCGCCATTACGGCACGGGCGGGAACAATCAGCCGCTTGTATTGAAGGACGTACAAGCATACGGCATCTCGTCATTCCAGTCCAACGCTATGCGCTCGGATAACCCAAACTCTGGCATATACGAAACGGAGACGGCGCGGACGATTGACCAAAGCGGCGGGAACCCTGCGTGCTGTCAGGGCGGCGTTGCCGTTGTTTCCATCCAAGGTTCGATGATCGGACGACAGGAGAAGAACGGCCCGCAGGGAAGCGGCATCGCAGAGAATGTGAGTTTTACCCTCAACACAGCCGACCGTCATGCGGTCTATGCCATGACCACGGGCTGCCACTCTCATTTTGCAAAGGAGAAATGTCCGACATTGATGGCGCGGGACTTCAAAGACCCAACGGTCGTGAATCAGCCGGTCTAATTTCCACAGTGCGCTCCATCCTCACAAACGAGAAGTATCGCGGCGATGCGCTGATTCAGAAACAATATACGGCAGACTTCTTGGATAAGACGCGACGTAAGAACACGGGCGAGATTCCGCAGTATTATGTGGAAGAGCACCACGAGGCGATTATTCCGCCGGACTTATTCGACTTTGTGCAATTGGAGATAAAACGCAGAGAGCAGAACGGGAAGCACAGCGGCGTGAGCATCTTCGCGAACAAAATCAAATGCGGCTGCTGCGGCGGTTACTACGGGGCGAAAGTGTGGCACTCCACGGATAAGTACCGCAGGATCATCTACCGCTGCAACAAGAAATATGCCCACAAGGAGAAGCCGTGCAGCACACGGCATTTGACGGAAGAGGAAATCAAACGGATTTTCGTTAAGGCTCTGAACTCCTTGGTGGAAGTCAAAGAGAATGTGATTGCGGAACTCAGATCCCTGATTAACGGCGTTTGCCAGACAGGGGAGTTGACTGAGGAACACGATAGAACAGAGCAGGAACTCTGCGTTTTGACAGAACGGCTCGAAATGCTGATTCGTGAGAATGCACGGGTAGCACAGGATCAGACGGAGTATCTGAAACAGGAAAATAAGATTCGTGCACACTATCTGGAAAAGCAGGATCATCTGATGAGGTTGGACGAGCAAATTGCCGAAAGGGAGAGCAAGAGAAACACCTTGGAGGGCATGATTCAAGTGATATGCGGTATCAACGGGGAGCAGGTTGCGTTTGACGAGGAGCTATGGAGTGGGCTGCTCGACCACATTGTGGTTAAGGAGGGCGGAGCGGTGATTGTTGTTTTCAAGGGCGGGATTGAGATTGGTGTTGAGGGGTGAGAATATAGGAGAGCTTCCATTCGTCATATTGTATGTTTTGAATATCTCTTTCAAAAAAGCATTAGGCAACACGGCGTGTTCTATGGTATAATTTTCATAAATAACCAATATCTTGATATAGGACAAAAGGAGAATATTTGTTTGATTTTGGATAAGCTAAAAAAATTTTTGACTTGCATGGAGACATTGCGTCAATACAGGAAATTACAGAGCGGATCAACGCTGGCGTTCAGTTTCGGGGGACGAATCTCAGTGTCCTGATGCTGGCGATCTTCATTGCCTCCATCGGTCTCAATATGAACAGTACGGCAGTCATTATCGGCGCGATGCTGATCTCTCCGCTGATGGGGTCGATCCTTGGGATTGGCTATGGACTTGCTCGTTATGACGGCACATATATCTGTTCCAGCGCAGGGAGTCTGTTCGCCCAAGTGTTCATTTCGATTGCCACATCGACGCTTTATTTTTCCCTCACACCGATTGATACGCCCTCGTCGGAACTACTTGCGCGGACATCGCCGACCATCTGGGACGTTTTGATCGCGGTCTTTGGCGGGCTCGCGGGCATCATCGGTGTAACCCGCAAAGAGGGCGGGAATGTCATCCCCGGTGTTGCGATTGCGACGGCTCTGATGCCGCCGCTCTGTACCGCAGGATATGGCTTTGCGACGGGCGTGACAGCGTACGCGGTGGGGGCTCTCTATCTGTTCTTTATCAACAGTTTCTTTATCTGTCTGACGGCATTTGTTGTCCTCAAAATCATTGATGTCCCCTCGAAGATTGCGCGGGATTCTGTCGAGTTTTCAAGGCAGAAACACTATTTGCTGACCATTGCCATGATTGTCACCTTGCCCAGCTGTTTCTTTGCGTATCAGAGCGTGGAGGAAAATCTGCAGAACGAGCAGGCAAAGAGTTATATCGAGGAGAATTTCAAAGCACCGCCCCGTCTGGCAATCTCCTATACGTTGGACAACGAGAAGAAAATGCTGACGGTATTTACGACTGCCGGAATAGCGGAGGACGACTTGGCGGCATTGACGGAGAAGCTGCATGAAAAGAAACACCTCAGACCATTCCAGCTGGAGGTCTTTTCTGCGGAAACGGTGGAAGAGCGGGAAAAGACGGAGGCGATGATCGAGCGCAGGCTCAGCGAGGTTGAAAAAAGAGGCATTCCCACCGTGCAGGAACAGCAGACCGTGACCGCACTCAAGTCTGCCCGCGAGGAAAGCGAGAAGCAGAGCACTTACATCTTGGACTGGAATCGTGAGGCGCGCATTGTATTTCCGCAAATCTCCCGCATCGCCGTCGGGAGTGTGCACGCCCCAGCCCCTGCGGCAGATAAAGTGGCTTCTCTGAGTGAAATGCACATTGCGTTCGTCTATCTTCAAGCTGATCTGGACGAAGCGGCGCGTACACGTCTGACCGAGTGGCTTTCTGCCAAAGCACAGCGCAGTGTAGAGGTACATTTCCTGCCCGAAGCCCCTGTAGTAGAGGAAAATGAGGCGACGTAATCAGTGCTTGTGGACGGATTTCGTATGTTGTGAAGAAAAAACACATAGGACTGCATAATGACCTGCCCCCCAAAAGTTAGGGAAACGCTGAAAAATTCTTTTGTTGCACGATTGAGCTCCGAAATATTACAATAGAGGAAGACAGCAACACGACGAGAGAGAGGCAACATCATGGTGCAGCAAACCTTTACCGACATGGAGTACGCAAACCGCAAGAGAACAACACGGCGTGAAGCCTTTCTGCAAGCCATGGAATCCATCATTCCTTGGAACGAATGGATGGCGCTCATCGCGCCGCACTATATCCAGAAAGAGCGTGGCAGAAAACTGATCCCGCTTGAGACAATGTTGCGTATGTACATCCTGCAGATCCGGTTCGGTCTCTCGGACGAGGGAGTCGAGGATGCCATCTATGACAGCTACGCCATGAAACACTTCCTGAAGATCGACTTCTCCAGAGAACAGACACCCGATGCCACGACACTCCTTCACTTCCGCCACTTGCTGGAAAAACACGACATCACGCGCAAGATCTTTGATGACGTAAAACAGCGGCTGGACGCCTCGGGGCTCATCATGCACGGCGGTACAATCGTTGACGCAACCATCATTCATGCACCGAGTTCGACCAAGAACGCCACGAAGACCCGCGACCCTGAAATGCACTCCGTCAGGAAAGGGAATCAATGGTTCTTCGGCATGAAGATCCATTCCGGTGCGGATGCCGGAACAGGCTAAGTCCATACGATCACAGCGACCGCCGCCAACGTGCACGACATTGTCCAAGCCCATGCGCTGATCCGCGAAGATGATCATTTTTTCTATGGGGATTCAGGGTATCTCGGTGTGGAAAAGCGCACGGAAATCCGAGAGACACCCGCTCTTTCAGACGTGGACTACCGCATTGCCCAAAGACTCTCGCAGAACCGCATGACGAAAGAATACAAAGGAATGAATTGGGACAGACAGATCGAGCACGAGAAAACTTCCATCCGCTGCAAGGTGGAGCATCCGTTCCTCATTGTGAAGCGGCTGTTCCAAGCGGGCAGGACAAGGTATCGTGGCATCAAGAAGAACCTGCTCCGTTACTATCTACTCTTTGCATCGGCGAACCTCGTCATGTGTTTGAGGGCAGGAAGGCAGAGGGCGTTCTGCATGACAATGGGATAAGTGCGCCCTTTTTCCCAAATTTCCCGGTGAAACGGGCGATTCGGGGAAGAAAAAGGGGCAATGAGAGCAGTATTGCACGCTCTTTTGTATTGCAATTTGTGAAATTTGTGTCTGCGGATCAGCTGGCTGTGATTATCCACTATTTATCAGTGATTCCTTAAAATAGGGGATAAGGTTTTCTTTAATGTTTGAAGAAGAGAAATAGATATATTTATTATTATATTGAGAGGAGTCATTTTGATGGATAGAATCGAACTATCAAAGCATATAAAAAAAGGTGATACACTATATACTCCTTATACCGATCCGGAAGGGCTTGGATCTGCGTTAAGTTTATCGAGCTGGTCTCAGAATTGGCTTCCAGAATTTTTATGGATTGGGCTAATTATTCATAAATACGGGAGAAAAATAGGCTTAGAGAGAATTTATCATATTATTGATGAATTAAACTCATGGTCGATATGTGTTCCTCAGTTTTCGAAAATACTTGACTTAGAGCGAGAAAAAAGAGAGCGTTTTTGGTCTATCGTCTTAAAATATGTGGATCGTGATGTATTGGCTTCATTTACAATTGTTGTGACACCAGATATAGATGATGTCTTTTATAATTTCTTTTTTGATTATTCGATAAATATTGATGAGAGCATTTCTGAACTTTTTACAATAATTAAAGAATGTAGTAAATTTCATGATGAGCTTACAACAGATATATGTTTCGCCTTGGATTGGTTCTATGTAAAGAGTGGGAGATTACATATTTCAAGTGGAGTAGATCTATTGCCACAGGCATTGACTGCTTATTACAAATATGATCATTCTGATGAGATAATGAGGACGTATAGACCTGTAATAAGGTCAACATTTCAAGGGTTATGTAGTATTGATAGTAGTAAAGAATTTTCAAAATTGATATGGGGAAGATTGGGAGAAGTATCTGAATGTAATCCATTAATAATACTGTGGGACGGAAGTGAAAAAATGAAATTCTTTGATAAGATAACAAAAGTTATTGATTATATTGCTGCGACTAATGATGACAAAAAGATGGATGAAAAGTATGCGGTTATAATGGGGCTTACTTGCTATATTTATAAAATTTACAGAGAAATATCAGAAAAAAAACTTGAGAACAACATAAGCGGAAGGATACTTTTTAGAACTATGGTGGAAAGTTACATAAATTTGAAATATATTATGTTGCAAGAAAAAGAAATTCCTGATGTGTATAATAGATTTAAGGCTTATGGACTTGGGAAGTACAAGCTTGTTATGGCCAAGATGAGGGAAGGGAAATATTCTGTTTCTGATGATGCGCAGTTTCACCAAAGAATCATGGAACTTCTTGTTAATGAGGATATGGACGAAGCATTTGTTAATACTAGTTTTGGATACTTTGACAAAACTCAGATAAACAAAAAATTTACTTTGTGTGATGAACTAATGTTGTATGAAATTTACTACGAATATGGAACAAATTTTACTCACGGTTTTTGGGGAGCAATAAGAGAAACTTCAATGCTTATATGTGACAATCCAGCCCATAATTACCATACTGTCCCTGATTATTATGCCGAACAGAAATTAAGAAGCGTGCAAGATGATTGTGATATGATTATGAGGAAATTATTTGAACTTATTTCAGGATATATTGAACTTCCGGATTTCTATTATGTTGAGTAAGTTCAGGAGGGAGAAATTAGGTTGATCGAAACAAAACCATTAAAGAGAATAATGAAGGAATATCTTTCTATTCTTGAAAAATACGAAGACAAAATAGATTGTTTTGAACAAGAAGATATTAAGAGGCTGATAGGAGAAGTTCGCTTATTTTGGTATCGTCAGAAACGTTATATACGTTATTTTCTTTCAAATATTGATAAAGAGGATAATGTAACATATTTATCAGGGGCTGTAAGATTGGATATAAAAAATTCTGGTCACAAAGAGTATATTATTGTAAAAGGATGTAAGTTAGTAAATGATCCATTAATGAAAATGACGTCTTTTTATCATGGAACAGATGGTGAAATAAATTTTGAAACAGCAAATAGATATTTAAAGGATTGTTTTTCTGATATGCTTGTGCTTTTACGTGAGTATTCTGAAGACTTTTTTGTAATTCTATTAGAAACAATAACTACTACAGATAACGACGAATATCATAAGGCGCTTGTTGATGCTGCGGAACAAATGTTATTGTCGTTTTTTTCTAAGCGGTATGGTTCTATTGAGGAAATGAAGAATGATAATTCTTCATATGAGGAGTTAGATAACCATTTATACAGCTGGATAAAAGAAAGATTGGTTTTTGATTCTATTGAAGATAGTAAATTGTCAATAGAAGAAAAATGTAAAAAAGCTCTTAATGCCGAAAAAGAGTATATTCCGTTCATGGAATCGATGAGTGAATCTGATCTATTTTTTATCTTAGTAATTCAGCATTGCATGGGGGCGATGGCAACATTTAATTGTATGCAGAACTTAAGAATTATGCCATATATTAGGAATGATATTGCTTTTCAATATTTTGATTTGCTTTTTCATTCAAGTATAAATGGTAAATTTGATATACTCGATTATTTGCAAGTACTTGTACCTTATATATTACAAAAGAAATTTGATTTTTCTGAATGGGATTATGAGGAAGTAAAGCAGAAAATGGGTGAAGGCGTTCTTATTGATTATATTCTTGAGAACATAGTAATCGAAGAAGATGGATATCCAAGAATTTCTGATATAGTTGAAAAAGCAAAAGATTATATAGAAAAATTGGAAATGAGTTAAGGAATCACTGATAAATAGTGGATAATCACGGCCAGCTGATCCGCAGACACAAACTGCAATACAAAAGAGCGGGGAGTGTATAATAAACTGTGTAAGTAGGAAGACAGCTTAGGAGCACTCCCCGTGAGGGGAAGTCAAAAACTAAGGAGGAAACCTTATGTCAAAGAGACCCCCACGGCGCGGTGCAACGCTCGCTAAGGCAATTATCGAAGAGTATCAGCCCAAGAGTGTAGAAGACATGCAAAACGCCCTCAAAGAAATCTTCGGCCCCATGTTTGAAGCCATGCTCAACGGCGAGATGGAAAACCATCTCGGTTACATGAGCAACGAGCGCAGCGAAAAGGATACAGCAAATCGCCGCAACGGATATACCCAAAAAGTCCTCAAAACCTCAGCAGGCGAGGTTCCCATCAGCGTCCCAAGAGACCGTGACGGCTCTTTTACACCGCAAATCGTTCCCAAAAGACAGACGGACGTCTCGTCCATTGAAGGAAAAGTTCTCGCGATGTATGCCAGAGGAATGAGTCAGCGAGACATCTCCTCGACCATCGATGACATCTATGGCTTTATGCTCAGTGCTGAGCAAATCTCGCATATTACAGACAGTGTGCTTGATGAGCTGCATGAATGGCAAAATCGACCGCTCAAGGCATTTTATCCATTTGTCTTCGTTGACTGTATCTATGTTTCAATGCGCGGTGACAAAGGCGTATCTGATCAAGCGGTATATGTGATCCTCGGATATGACCTGAAAGGCAAGAAAGACGTTCTAGGGCTATGGATGGGCGATACGGAAAGCAAACATCACTGGATGCAGGTATTTGACGAGATCAAAGCACGCGGCGTACAGGACATCGGCTTCATATCAATGGACGGAGTGAGCGGCCTGGAAGACGGCGCAAAGTCGATCTTTAAGAACGTCGTGGTACAGCGGTGCATTGTTCACCTGATACGCAATTCTCTTAAATACGTTCCGAGCAAGGATTACAAGGCATTTACGGCACAACTTAAGGAAACACTGATAAATTCTTATGTTGCGCAACTCTGCCTCGAAAGATTACAATAGAGAAAGACAATAAACGATGAGGGAGAGACAAAAATGGTGCAGCAAACATTTACAGACATGGAATAGGCAAACCGTAACAGAACAACAAAGCGTGAAGCCTTCCTGGATGCCATGGAATCCATCATCCCTTGGAAAGAATGGATGGAACTCATTGCGCCGTTCTATGTCCAGAAAGAGCGTGGCAGGAAGTTAATCCCGCTCGAAACGATGCTGCGCATGTATCTCATGCAGAACTGGTTCGGTCTCTCGGACGAGGGAATCGAGGATGCAATCTATGACAGCTATGCCATGAAGCGCTTCCTGAAGATCGACTTCTCCATCGAACGGACACCGGATGCTACGACACTCCTGCACTTTCGACACCTGCTGGAAAAGCATGACATCACCCGCAAGATGTTCGATGACGTGAAAGAGCGGCTGGACGCCGCAGGACTCATCATGCACGGCGGTACAATCGTTGACGCCACCATCATCCATGCACCAAGCTCGACCAAGAACGCCACGAAGACCCGCGACCCTGAAATGCACTCCGTCAGGAAAGGGAATCAATGGTTCTTCGGCATGAAGATTCATTCCGGTACGGATGCGGCAACAGGCTACGTTCATACAATCACAGGGACAGCAGCCAACGTGCATGACATCGTGCAGGCGCACGCATTGATCCGAGCGGATGACCACAGCGTCTATGGGGACTCTGGGTATCTCGGCGTGGAAAAGCGCGCAGAACTCCTTGAAGATCCTCATCTATCGAGCGTGGATTACCGTATTGCGAAAAGACCTTCACAGAACCGCACAACAAAGGCGTATGCAGGAGTCAACTGAGACAAGAAGATCGAACACGAGAAAACTTCCATCCGCTGCAAGGTGGAGCATCCGTTCCTCATTGTGAAGCGGCTGTTCCAAGCGGGCAGGACAAGGTATCGTGGCATCAAGAAGAACCTGCTCCGTTACTATCTGCTCTTTGCATCGGCGAACCTCGTCATGTGTTTGAGGGCAGGAAGGCAGAGGGCGTTCTGCATGACAATGGGATAAGTGCGCCCTTTTTCCCAAATTTCCCGGTGAAATGGGCGATTCGGGGAAGAAAAAGGGGCAATGAGAGCAGTATTGCACGCTCTTTTGTATTGCAATTTGTGTCTGCGGATCAGCTGGCTGTGATTATCCACTATTTATCAGTGATTCCTTAAAAACAATTTATCTGGAAGCAAAAAAGTAAAATACAATTTAACCCATGATTAAACCAACGAGATAAAGCCTTAACGCAATACCACACACATATCGTGCTACGGTAACGGAAAAGTTGTCGATATGTGAGATTCCATTCGCCCTACCTAGCGTTTGGAATCTCTTTTCTTTTGCAAAGAATCATTAGCCATCTTGCCCTATCCTGTGTTATAATTTTCTTATATTTGAAACGTAGGAGGGAAGGCCGTTGTTTGCAAAGACCTATGGTGCGACGACCCTCGGGATAGACGGACGGATTATCGACGTTGAGGTGGATGTGTCTCCGGGGCTTCCGGGCTTTGAGCTGGTCGGGCTTCCCGATACGTCGGTAAAGGAGTCGAAGGAGCGGGTACGCACTGCCATCCGCAACTCCGGTATTCAACTGCGGCAGGAGCGGGTGACGGTGAATCTTGCACCTGCCGATGTGCGAAAGGACAGCTCTGGGCTTGATCTGCCGATTGCCGTCGGACTCCTTGCATCCTACGGTATGGTTCCGGAGGCGGCGGTGCAGAGTGCGCTTTTCTCGGCAGAGCTTTCCCTTGATGGGAACTGCCGTCCGATCAGCGGCATTCTCCCGATGGCGATTACGGCGCGTGAGCACGGTCTGACAGAGTTCTACGTTGCACCGTCCAATGCAGATGAGGCACTTCTTATTGACGGGCTGAAGGTCTATGCGGTCGAGAATCTGGCGCAACTTGTGCGCCATCTGACGGGCACGGAGACGCTGACTCCTGCTGTACCACACCCAACAGAGCAGAAAAAGGACGCTGCTTTTACGGATGACTTTGCGGACGTACAGGGGCAGTATCAGGCGAAGCGTGCGCTTGAGATTGCAGCGGCGGGAGGGCACAATGTGCTCATGGTCGGCGTGCCCGGCTCGGGCAAGACGATGCTGGCACGTCGGATGCCTTCGATTCTGCCGGAGCTGACGAAGGAAGAAGCCATTGAGATCACGAAGATCTATAGCATCTCGGGGCTGCTGGGTAAAGATACAGGGCTTGTGACCACGCGGCCCTTCCGCAGTCCGCACCATACCTCCTCGACGGTGGCGATGATCGGCGGTGGGAGCATCCCGCGCCCGGGCGAGGTGACACTTGCGCATCATGGCGTGCTCTTTCTGGATGAACTGCCGGAGTTCAGCAAGAAGACGCTTGAGGTGCTGCGTGAGCCAATCGAGGATCGTCAGATTACGGTGTCGCGTGCGAACGCGACGCTGACCTTTCCCTCTAGTATCATTTTGGTAGCGGCAATGAATCCGTGCCCCTGCGGATTTCACGGAGATAAGGATCATATATGTGAGTGTTCTGCGGGCGAGATCAAGCGATATACACGAAAATTATCAGGGCCGTTGCTTGACCGTATCGATCTTCATATCCGTGTGTCGCGTGTAACCTATGCGGAGCTTCATGCTACGCGTAAGGCGGAATCCTCTGAATCCATTCGTCAGCGCGTTGTGGCGGCTCGCATTATTCAACGCGAGCGATTGCAGAGACACGGCCTCTTTTGCAATGCACAGATGAATCACAGTATGATAAAGAAATATTGCCGACTGGATAAGGATGCGGAAGCGATACTCGAGGCGGCGTTTCATCAGATTAACCTATCGGCACGCTCGCATGACCGCATTATCAAGGTAGCACGGACGATTGCCGATCTGGGGCAAAGTACGGCCATCACAGCGGCGCATATTGCGGAGGCAATACAGCTGCGCAGCGATGTCGGTCTGAATATTGATTGAATGCACCCGAAAACGGAGGACACGTCATGACCACGCAAATAAAATACGTGAAGTTGGAGATATTTATCCCTGAGTCGCATTTGCCCCAGCTGCGGCAGGCGCTCCGTTCGGTGGGGGCAGGACAGATCGGGAACTATGATAGCTGTCTTGCTTACTCCCGTGTGACGGGTTCATGGCGTCCGCTCGCGGAGGCGTCTCCGTACGAGGGGACAATCGGTGAACTCTGCGAGGCGCCGGAACTCAAGGTCGAGCTGCGCGTGGATGCGAATCGGGCAGAGGAGACGCTTGCGGCGATCAGAGCAATACATCCCTATGAGACGCCGGAGATTTTTGTCATCCCACTTCTGGGATAAAAGCGGGACGTATAGCCGTATATGTTCTTTACATTTTGTGATATAATAAAAAGGTCTTTGTTCGCAGAGATATTATTACAAAATGGAGGGGCAACACTTGGCTGAAAAAATCCGTCCTGATTTGCTCGCCTTTCTAAAGCCGAATGCCGCACATCTGCGCATTCTGGTGATTGAGAGTCTGACGTATCTGCATGAGCTGCGCAGGATGTTTCCGCAGGCAGAGCTCTATGTCGTTGCGGCTGAGCCGGACGAGGC
Organism: Selenomonas timonae; assembly: GCF_014250475.1. Classification (NCBI taxonomy): domain Bacteria; kingdom Bacillati; phylum Bacillota; class Negativicutes; order Selenomonadales; family Selenomonadaceae; genus Centipeda; species Centipeda timonae. Next base: position 1,734,898 of record NZ_CP060204.1, read on the forward strand.
GGAGATTGATGAGCTGTCAGAGGTTCACTGGCAGATTCTGGACTATCTTGTGGTGCCGCTCCCCTATACGCGTGGATTCTTTGACTATATTATTTCGGATCTTACCTTTGAGAACGCCGACAATCCGCAGGATATTGCTGCGGGTTTTTCCATGTTTCTCAAGGAGACGGGGGCGCTTCTCACAAGCTTCCGCAATATTCGGCATTGGTCTGTGCTCCAAAATCTGATGGAGGGACATTATTACAATATAGTTTCCCGTCTCTACGCCAGACGTGAGTTTGAAAATCTTCTCTATGCCTCGTTTTATAAAAGTGTCCGCGTGCGTCAGCAGCAGCGTGAAGCGCCGAAAGATCTGATTGAACGTCTCGTGACAGCAGGCTTTGAAAACGAGCAGGATGATCTGGAGACAGAGTTCTATCTCGTGCGTGCGGATCGTTCCATGCCAGAGCTTTCCCTGCTGAAATCCATGTATACGTCGGCTGAACGTGAGCGCATTGTACGTCTCATTCATCGGATTGAGTACGATGTGGAGAGTGCGGCATCAGTGTGCGGATTGTGGGATATGGTGGATCGCCTTGCGGTGTTTCCCGCATATCTATCTTCATTAGTGCGTGAGACTGTTGTCCATACAGAGTCGTTCTATCAGCGGATATTAGAGGAGGCAAATGGGCGGGGTGATTTTATTTACGAGATGATGGATGCGAGTGCGATGGAGAGCGTTGATCCGATCGAGCGAGAGTGCTATCGCAGCATGCAGAGAGATATGTCCAATGGAAAGAGATAAGAAGATGGATCTGGATCGGAATAGAGTCGCCTTCATCACTTGTGTCAACGATGAGGATGTATACAGTGAGTGTCTTTTGTATTTACAGTCGCTCCATATTCCCGATGGGATGACAGTGGATTACGTACCAGTACGGAATGCCGCATCCATGTGTGCAGGCTATAACGAGGGGGTGCGTGCAACAAATGCGAAATACAAGGTATATCTGCATCAGGATGTGCTCGTCGTCAATAAGAATCTTATCGCGGATCTGCTTTCTATCTTTGCGGACGAGACGGTCGGGCTGATCGGTATGATCGGCTGCCGCAGTCTGCCGCGCTCGGGTGTCTGGTGGGACGGACTGCGCACGTACGGGCGAGTCCTCCATCACTGCGAGCCTGAGAGCGTTGTGGATTCGCACTGCATGGAGCCGGATGGCGCATACATCGACGTGGAGGCGGTGGATGGGCTCTTCCTCGCCACGCAGTACGACATCCGCTGGCGGGAGGATCTGTTTACAGGCTGGCATCTCTATGACACCTCGATGTGCATGGAGATGCAGCGGCATGATTTTAAAGTGGTTGTACCGAATCAGGAGGAGGACTTCTGGTGCATTCACTGTCCACGCGAGAAGCCGCTCGCACCTGAGTACAAGCGCTATCAAAAGATTTTCCTGCATGAGTACGGTGCAGAATTACACCCCGAGGTTTGAATAAATTGTGTGGAAAGGAGGTTTTCGTTTATGCAGGAACAGCCGCCAAAGGCTGAACACGCGGCGGAGGAAAAGCTCAACTGGCTGAGGCTTGCAACGAAATTCTCTGCCGATGGCGATCTGAAAGGAATGCGCGCCTGTGCCCAGGAGGTGGATCGCCTGATGGAGGGGGATATTGACGCGATGGCCGTCAATGCCGAAGTGGCGCTCTACAGTGGCCGAATCGACGAGGCAGAGGAGCTTGCTGCAAAGGTACTGAGTGTTCAGCCGCGCCATCCGCGTGCCCGCATGGTGCAGGCCGGACTTGCGGCGCTGGAGTTTCGTCTGGACGACGAGATACCGCTGCTCGCAGATCTGATTGAGGAACTGAGCTGCAAGGCGAAGGTGCTTGGCGAGGAGGATCTCTCCTACGCAATCTATCATCAGATGCTGAAGCGTGCACGCGGATGGCTTGCCGATGCGCTCTACCTGGCGGGAGAGGCAAAGGGGGCGGCTCATGAACTCCTTATGTCCAGTCGTCTTGCGGATGAGGCGGATGAAGCAGCGGAGCTCTACAGCAAGTATCTCTTCATGCGCAACTATCGCCATCTCGGAGCGAAAGAGGGGCGGATCAAGGCGGAATACTATGACAGTCTCATAGATGTTCAGCCCTATGTGCATGACAATATCGTACGTTCATCGCAGCGAAAACTTCGCATTGGGTATATTTCGCCCGATTTTCGTGAGCATGCTGTCTCGTATTTCCTGACGCCTCTGCTGCGTCATTTTGACGGCGAGCAGTTCATGGTGTTCTGCTATGCAACGGGCAGGAGCGATGCCGTGACGGAGCGTTTCCGCACACGTCGTGTCACATGGCGTGATCTGCGCGGACGCCAGCCGCGGACGGCGGCACGACTCATTGCAGAGGATAAGATTGATGTATTGGTGGATTTGTCTGGACATTCGCAAGACAACGCACTGCCGATTATGGCGTACCGTCCTGCTCCTGTTCAGATTTCGGGGATCGGCTATACGAATACGACGGGACTGCACGTGATTGACTACTTCCTCTCCGATGAGATCTGCATTCCCAAGGGTGACCGCGCGGCAGAGGTCGGTTTTACCGAGCGGATTCTGCGCATGCCGCACTCCCACCTCTGCTATGCGCCCGAGGAGATCCGTGCAATGCCTGAGGCGGGGTATGAGACTCCCGTGCGCAGGAACGGCTATGTGACGTTTGGTAGCTTCAATAATTTTGCCAAGGTTACGGATGAAATCCTGCTCCTATGGCGTGGAATTCTCGAATCTGTTAAGGGCTCGAAGCTCATTATCAAGGGGAAGATCGCAAGCATTGACGCAGGGCTCAATTTTGCCAAGCACCGCCTCTCCTTGCTGAACTATGATCTTACACGCGTGGAATTTCGTCCGTATAGTCCGGACTACCTCGAGCAGTATCGGGACATTGACATCGCGCTCGACACCGCTCCCTATAACGGCGGTCTGACAACGTGCGAAGCGCTCTATATGGGGGTTCCTGTCATCTCGCTGCGCGGGCGTACGCACGGCTCCCGCTTCGGTGCCTCCATTTTGACAAATGCGGGCGTACGCGAGCTCGTTGCGGAGAACGACATCAACTATGTACGACGCGCGGTTCAACTTGCAGAGTCGCCAAAGCTGATCGAGGCGTACCATATGGGACTGCGCGCAAATATGAAGCGCTCGCCCCTGATGAACGTACAAGGCTATATGGAAGACTTGGAAAACCTATATCAGGAAATCTGGGAGAAATTCTGCGCATCGAAAATTTAGACTTGACGAGATAAATGAACGGAAGGGAGGAGAAGCATGGCCTTTGCACATCTGCATGTGCATACAGAGTACAGTCTGCTCGACGGTGCGAGCCGTGTCAAGGAACTTGTTCGGCGCACGAAGGAGCTCGGCATGGACGCAGTCGCTATGACCGATCACGGCGTTATGTACGGTGCTGTCCGATTCTATAAGGAAGCAAAGGCGCAGGGCATCCATCCCATCATTGGCTGCGAGGTCTATCTCGCGCCGCGTATGCGGCAGGAGCGCGCGGAGGTGGACGGCACACGCTACTACCATTTAATCCTTCTCGCCGAAAATGAAACCGGCTACCGCAATCTGGTGCAGCTCATATCCCTCGCAAATATCGAGGGATATTATTATAAGCCGCGTGTGGACAAGGAGCTGCTACGGAAATACCACGAGGGAATTATTGCGCTCTCTGCCTGTGTGGCGGGGGAAATTCCGCAGGCAATCCTGCGCGGGAATATGGAGCAGGCGGACGTGCTCGTCCGTGAATATGTGGAGATCTTCGGTCGGGAGAACTTCTTTCTCGAGATACAGGATCATGGTCTGCCTGAGGAAAAGACAGTCAACCATGCGATTCGTGATCTTGCGAAAAAACATGAGATTAGCCTTGTTGCAACAAATGATGTGCACTATGTCCATGCAGACGATAGCGAATTTCATGACATTCTTCTCTGTGTGCAGACAGGGAGAACCATCAACGATCCTGACCGCATGAAGTTTTCGGGTCCCGATTACTATCTGAAATCGGAGCAGGAGATGGCGGCGCTCTTTGCGGACTATCCGGGGGCGATTGAGAACACGGCGAAGATTGCTGCGCGCTGTCAGGTGGATTTCACCTTTGGAGAACTGCAGCTCCCGTTCTATCCCTTGCCCGCGCCCTATGAGAGCGACGACGCGTATCTTCGTGCACTTTGTGAGGAGCGCCTCTCTGCGCGTTATGCGGATGTCACGGATGAAATTCGCGAGCGCCTCTCCTATGAGCTTGGCGTCATTCGCGACATGGGATATGCGAGCTACTTCCTCATCGTGTGGGACTTCATCAACTACGCGCGGAAGCACGGCGTTGCCGTTGGTCCCGGGCGTGGTTCGGCAGCGGGCAGCATTGTCGCCTATCTCCTCGAGATCACGAATATCGATCCACTGCAGTATGCGCTCCTCTTTGAGCGCTTCCTCAATCCGGAACGCGTATCCATGCCGGATATTGATATCGACTTTGACGATATCAACCGCGGGAAGGTGATTTCGTATGTAAAGGAGCGCTATGGCGACGACCATGTCGCACAGATTGCCACCTTCGGTACGATGGGAGCGAAGGGCGCGATTCGCGATGTCGGGCGCGTCCTCGAAATGTCGTTCAGCGAGGTCTCTGCGATCACGAAGCTTGTGCCCGCAGAGTTGAATATCACATTGGAGCGCGCACTCAAGGAGTCCGCGGATTTTCGCCGTGCCTACGAGGAGGACGAGAACGTCGCTAGAGTGATCGACCTCGCGCGCAAAATTGAAGGGTTACCGCGCAATACCTCCATCCATGCGGCGGGCGTTGTGATTGCGAAGAATCCGTTGTCGAGTCAGGTGCCCGTCTGGGTCTCTGAGGGCACGCTTGTTACGGAGTTCGACAAAGACGATGTGGAAGCACTCGGTCTGCTCAAGATGGACTTTCTGGGGCTGCGTACCCTCACCATTATTGCAGATACAGTGCGTCATATACGTACATCGCATGGGATTGAACTGGATGTTGATGCGATACCACTTGTCGATGAGAAAACATCACAAATGCTGTGTGATGGAGATACAGGAGCTGTCTTCCAGATGGAGTCAGCGGGCATGACGAATCTCGTCAAGGACTTGCAGCCGAAGGGCTTCGTCGATCTCATTCCGACGGTTGCGCTCTATCGTCCGGGGCCGCTCGGCAGTGGGATGGTGACGGACTTCATCGACGGCTTGCACGGGAAGAAAGAGGTCGTCTACATGCACCCCCTGCTCGAGCCAATCCTCAAGGAGACGTTCGGCGTCGTACTCTATCAGGAGCAGGTTATGCAGATTGTGCAGGTGCTCGCGGGATTCAGCCTCGGTCAGGCGGATCTCCTGCGCCGTGCGATGGGGAAGAAGAAGCACGACCTCCTGATGGCGCAGAAGGAGATCTTCTTGCAGGGCTGCGCGAAGAATGCGATTGAGGCGGGGCTTGCGAACCATATCTTTGACCTCCTGACGCATTTTGCGGACTATGGGTTCAACAAGTCTCACAGCGCTGCCTACGGACTGCTTGCATGGCAGACAGCGTATCTCAAGGCGCATTACCCTGTCGAGTTCATGGCAGGCGTTCTGACGAGCATTATGGACAAGACGGACAAGATTCCCGTCTACATTCAGCTCTGCCGCCAGATGGGGATTAAAATTTTGCCGCCCGACATCAACTCGAGTGCGGCGACATTCGGCATCGAGGATGGCGCGATCCGCTTCGGGCTTGCCGCCGTGCGCAATGTCGGCGAGAATGCGATTGTGAGCATGGAGCGCGTGCGCGCGGAGGGCGGACAGTTCCGCTCGCTCGTGGACTTCTGCGCGCGCGTCGATATGCGTACGGTCAACAAGCGCGCAATCGAAAGCCTCATCAAATGCGGCGCGTTTGACAGCCTCGGCACGGAGCGCAATCAGATGCTTGTGGCGCTTGATGCCGCGATGCAGGATGCAGCGCGCCGTCAGCGCGATCTCATGAGCGGGCAGATCGGCCTCTTTGGGGAGGACACGATGGAGGAGGTTCATCAGATTCAGATACCCTCCGATGTTCCGCCGAGCACTGCGCGTGAGCGCCTGGCATGGGAGAAGGAGGCGACGGGTTTCTACATCACGGGACATCCGCTCGACGATTACAGCGATACGCTCGGCGGGCTCCTCTCCATCGGCGAAATTCCGAACACGGTAAAGAGGGATCGCCAGCTCGTGCGGATCGGGGGCATACTGACGAGTACGAAGCGCTTTACGACGAAGAAGGGCGACACCATGCTCTTCGCGGAGCTTGAAGATTTCAGCGGCAAGATCGAACTAACGGTGTTTCCGCGTGTCTTCTATGCGCACGTGTCCGATTTGGAGACGGATATGATTCTCGTCGTGGAGGGGCATGTCGATACGACGGGCGAGGAGCCGAAGCTGCTCGCCGATCAGATCTGGCGGATGAGCGAATATCGTTCCTCCTTCTATCTGATTCCGTCTGCCGATGCTGACCGCCGTACGCTGTGGACGCAGATGCAGGAGCTCTTTGCCGCACACCCGGGAGATCATCCCGTCTATGTCCGCAGTGACGGGAGCTGGCGTCCGCTGCACGAAAATTACTGGATTGACGGTTCGGCGGCGGTGCGTCAGGCTCTTACGGCGCTTATGGGCGAGAGCGCTGTCAAGGTGCGATAGGGAGCGATATGGAAGAACGACTGCAGAAGATCCTCAGCCATGCGGGCGTGGCGTCACGACGAGCAGTAGAGGAAATGATTCGTGCGAGGCGCGTGGCGGTGGACGGTACTGTTGTGACGGAGCTCGGCGCGAAATACGATGCCGCACAGCACGAGATCACCGTTGATGGTGTACGAATAGGGGCGGAAGAGCAGAAATACTACATCCTCCTCAACAAACCGCGCGGCTATCTCTCGACAGCACGGGATGATCGGGGACGCAAGACCGTGCTCGACCTCCTGCCCGACTTTTCGGCACGTCTCTATCCCGTGGGACGATTGGACGCAGATACGGAGGGGCTGCTCCTCATTACGAATGACGGCGCGATGACGCAGGGTCTCCTGCATCCGCGCTTTGAGATCACGAAAACATATCATGCGGAGATTGTCGGGGAAGTCACAGAAGCGGGGCTTGCCCAGCTGCGCCGTGGGATTCTCCTCGAGGACGGCATGACTGCTCCTGCAAGGGTACGAATCCTCAGGGCAGAGGAAGGACGCACGGTGGTCGAGACGATCATTCACGAAGGGCGCAATCGTCAGGTGCGCCGTATGTTTGCGGCGATTGGCTGCCGTGTCGTCTCCCTGCGGCGCGTGCGATTCGCGCAGCTGACGCTGAGAGGACTTGCCTGCGGGGCATTCCGTCATCTGACGGCAGAGGAGATTCGGGAGCTTCGTGAAATTGCGGGGGTGACAGAGCGTGAAAAGAATCATTGTGGTGGGGGCGGGACCTGCCGGCATGATGGCAGCGGCGGCAGCGGCAGAGTGCGGCGGGAGCGTTCTGCTTCTCGAGAAGATGCCGCGTGTCGGGCGCAAGATGATGATTACGGGAAAGGGACGCTGCAACGTCACAAGCGCAGACGAGATTCCTGACATCATCAAAAACATTGTGGGCAACGGCAGATTCCTCAACAGCAGTCTGCGCGCCTTTGACAATGTGGATGTCATGGCGTTCTTTGAGCGTCTGGGCGTACCGCTCAAGACGGAGCGTGGCAATCGTGTCTTTCCCGTGAGCGACCGTGCGCTCGATGTGGTGGATGCTATCGTGCGCCATCTGCACGATCAAAAGGTCGAGATTCGGACGAATGCAGCGGTGACGGAACTCATCATCGAGGACGGTCGTGTGTGTGGTGTCCGACTTGCGGACGGCACACAGATCGAGGCGGCTGCCGTGATTCTCGCGACGGGCGGCGCCTCCTATCCCGCGACGGGCTCGACGGGTGACGGCTATGCGCTTGCACGTGCGGCGGGGCACACGGTGACGGAGATTTTCCCCGCGCTTGTCCCGCTCGTGACAAGTGATGCGTGGGTGAAGGATGTGCAGGGGCTCTCGCTGCGCAATGTGCGCGCGACCCTCTACCATGCGGGCAGAAAGGAACAGGACTTCTTCGGGGAGATGCTCTTCACGCATTTCGGCGTAACGGGTCCCATTATTTTGCAGCTGAGTCGACGCGCGTCGGAACTCCTTGCGGCGGGACAGGAGGAGCTCGAGCTGCGGCTGAATCTGAAACCCGCACTGACGCACGAGAAGCTGCGCGAGCGCGTGGAGCGCGACTTTGCAACGTACGAGCGCAAGCAGCTCCGCAATGCGATGATCGATCTCCTGCCAAAGCGCCTGATCGATCCCGTACTGAATGCGGCAGACCTCTCGCCCGAGCGCTCCGCCCAGCAGGTCTCCGCCAAGGAGCGGGAACGTCTCGTACACACCTTGCAGGCGCTGGCGTTGCGGGTCACGGGGACGCGTCCCATTGCAGAGGCGATTGTGACGGCGGGCGGCGTTGCGACGCGAGAGATCGATCCGCGCACAATGGAGTCCAAACTTGTGAAACATCTCTATTTCGTCGGCGAACTGGTCGATGTGGATGCGCATACGGGCGGCTACAATTTACAGGCGGCGTTTTCGATGGGACATGCCGCCGGTTCTTACAGCGTTTGGAATTTGGAAGGGGACAAGTGAATGGCAGAGATTCAAACGATTGCGCCCGTGCGGCACGGCTGGCAGGGCGAGGTCGAGATTCCGGGCGACAAGTCCATCTCGCACCGCAGCGTCATGTTTGCGGGGCTGGGCAATACGCCCGTTCATATCAGGAATTTTCTCCATGCGGCGGACTGCCTCTCGACGGTCGGCGTCATGCGCGCGCTCGGCGTGGATGTGGAGTTTTTGAATGAGAACGAGCTGATCGTTACGGGGAAGGGGCTGCACGGTCTGACCGAGCCGATGACGGTGCTCGATGCGGGCAACTCCGGGACGACTCTGCGCCTCATGATGGGACTGCTCGCTCCGCAGCCCTTCCTCTCGACATTTTGCGGTGACGCATCGCTGACGCGCCGCCCGATGGGGCGCGTGCTCCTGCCGCTCTCCGCGATGGGCGCACGAATCTACGGGCGAAATACAAACAACAACCTCCCGCTTACGATTGTACCGACGGGAGAGAAGCTGCGCGGCATCCACTATGAGAGCCCTGTTGCGAGTGCACAGGTCAAGTCTGCAATTCTGCTTGCAGGGCTCTATGCTGATGCACCGACTACCGTGACAGAGCCATATGTATCGCGTGACCATACGGAGCAGATGCTCGCGGGCTTTGGCGTGCGTTTGGAGCGCACAGGGACGAACGTTACTTTATTCCCCGTGGAGGAGGGTGGCTATCGTGCGCCCGAGGAAATCACCGTGCCCGGGGATATCAGCTCGGCAGCGTACTTCCTCGTCGCAGGTACAATCATCGAGGGCAGCCGACTCCTGCTGAAAAATGTGGGCATCAATCCGACGCGTACGGGCATTCTCGACGTACTCACAGAGATGGGCGCTAATATTCAGCTCGAAAACGAGCGCACGAGCGGCGGGGAGCGCGTGGCGGACATCATTGTCGCGTCGGCGTCCCTGCGCGGCATCTCCTTTGGTGCGGAGATCATGCCGCGCCTCATCGACGAGATTCCCGTGATCGCCGTCGCCGCGCTCTTTGCCGAGGGCGATACCGTCATCACGGGCGCGGGCGAATTGCGTGTGAAGGAAACCGACCGTCTCCACGCAATCGCCGAGGAGTTTCAAAAGCTCGCGCCCGGCAGCGTCGAGGAGCAGGAGGACGGGCTCATCATCCACGGAAAAACTGAGATACGTCAGGCGCAGGTCAGCAGCTGGGGCGATCACCGCATGGCAATGTCGCTTGCCGTCCTCGGCGTGGCGGCGGAGGGCGTTCGGATCGAGGAGCCGGACAGCGTGAATATCTCATATCCGGCATTCTTCTCCGAGATGGAGCGTCTGAGCAAAGGAGGATCTTTATGAAGCGTGTGATTGCGATTGACGGCCCCGCAGGTGCGGGCAAGAGCACCGTCGCCAAGATTGTGGCGGAAAAGCTCGGCTATACCTATATCGACACGGGCGCGATGTATCGCGGCGTTGCCTGGAAAACCCTGCGGGATGACAAAGAGGCGACCGATGAGGCGATCCTGCGTGCGGTTCACGATATCGACGTGCGCCTTGCCTGCACGAAGAGTGGTACGCGCGTCACGGTCGACGGCACGGATGTGACCGCTGAGATCCGCACGCCCGAGGTCACGCACATCGTCTCGCGCGTTGCGGCACTCGGCCCCGTCCGCGAGAAGATGGTGGAGCTGCAGCGCGCGATGGCGGTGGACGGTGCCGTTGTGATGGACGGGCGCGACATCGGGACGAATGTGCTGCCAAATGCCGACGTGAAGATCTTCCTCACGGCATCCGTGGAGGAACGCGCACGCCGCCGCTATGACGAGATGGTGGCAAAGGGCTATGCCGTTGACTTTGATGAGCTGAAAGATGAGATTGCATCCCGTGACAAGCAGGACAGCGAGCGCACAATCTCACCTCTGCGGCAGGCGGAGGACGCTGTGCTGCTCGACTCGACGGCGCTCTCCATCGACGACGTTGTCGCGCGGATCTTGGAACTATCGGAATAGGCGGGGCGGATATGCTTTACGGATTTTTACAGTATTTCTTCCGATTGATTTTCTATACCCTTTTCCGCACGCGCGTCTATGGACGTGAGAATATCCCCGCTGAGGGCGCGGTCATCCTCGCTGCAAACCACGCGAGCAATATCGACCCGCCGCTCATGGCGAGCCTCATCGAGCGCCCCGTCAGCTACATGGCGAAGATCGAGCTGTTCGAGAATCCGATCTTCGGCGCGGCGATTCGCCGCTGTCATGCCTTTCCCGTGAAGCGCGGCGCATCCGACCGCGGCGCGATCAAGGCGGCGGTTACGGTGCTGAAGGAGGGGCGCGTTCTGGGGCTCTTCCCCGAGGGCACGCGCAGCAAGACGGGCGAGCTGCAAAAGGCGGAGGCGGGCGTCGCTCTCATCGCCGCCATGACGGGCGCACCGATTGTGCCCGTTGCCATTCTGAACACGCATCGCATATTTACAAACGGTGGGCTGATACCGCAGCTGCGCATTATGTACGGCATGCCGATCTCGTTCCACGGCGACCGCAAGAGCAAGGAATCGTTGGACACCTTCTCCGAGGAGATCATGGCACATATTGCGCAGATGAAGGAAGAACTTGCGCGTAAGTGAATAGAACGTAAGGTGAGGAAATGGAACTGTTTGATGTTCTGCCCGAACATTTCTTCGGGCTGTTGGCGGGGAAATGCCGGCGGATCTATGCGGAGGCGGGACTCTGCCTCTACGAGCGGTACCGCCTTGCCCAGTTCGGCATCGAGCAGGAGATTCTGCGCGATAAATTCCAGGAGCTCATCGAGAGCTGGGCGGAAGCCGGCGTTGCCTACGAGGATGAGGACTTTTCGGCGAAGGATGCCGGCGCGGAGGAGTCGCGCGCCAAAGCAAATCACATGATCCGCCGCATGAAGGAATTCGGCTGGCTGGACTATGAGCAGCGTGAAAACTTCAAAATATTTATTTTGCTCCCACATTACAGCAGCCGCTTGTGGGGGCTTTTTGCAAATCTCTGCGAGGGGCGTGCGGTGGAGTACCAGCGCTTTGCCTTTACGACCTATCAGGTGCTCTCGGGCGAGGCGGCAAAGGCGCAGCCGAGCATGGCTGTGCTCGAGGCGGAGCGGCTCGCCGAGGAGTTCGTCGAGGAACTGCGCATTCTGCTGAACAATATCAAGAGCAAGATGGAACAGGTCTCCGCACAGACGAGTCTGCAGGATGTGCTGTCTCATCATTTCGTCGAATATCGGGCGGACATTGTGGATCGCAGCTATCATCGCCTCAAGACCTCGGATCACGTCTCGCGCTATCGTATCCGCATCCTACAGGAAGTGCAGGAGATACGGCAGAACAAGGAGCGTCTGCGTGCCCTCTGCGACGATGCCGTGCGCCGTCAGCTTGCCGACTCGGTGGAGACTGCGGAATACCGCATGAACGCATCGCTGCAGACGATCGAGGAGATCTATCGGGGACTCGATGATATGTTTGCCCAGATCGACCGTCGCCACAATCAGTATGTGCGCGCGTCCTACGAGCGTGCGCTGTACTTGCAGCAGGCGGGCAGTGCTCGAACGGAAAGCATGATTGCGGGCGTTCTCCTCGCCATAGCCGAGGCGCGCGAGGAGGGAAGCGAGGTCGGGGGTCTGGCGCGCCTCTTCCGTCTGCAAGCAATGGATATGCTCCTACCCTCATCCCGCTATGTACCGCGTAAGAAGCGCATTCTGGAACCGGCTGCGGCCACGCCCGTGCGCAGCATTGATGAGGAGCTGCGTGCGCGTGTGCGGCGTGAGAGTGCGGAGCGCGTTGCGCGCGGCATCTCGCGGCAGAAAATCGAGGCGTGGATTCTGGATGTGCTCGGGCAGCGCGGCTCGATGGAGATCGAGGAGCTGCTGACCATCCTCCGTGAGACGGCGGAGCCCGACCTCCTGCAGCTGCTCTATGTCTATCTCTATGGGCACGACGAGCTGGCGAAATACCGGCTGGGCAAGCACAAGGAGATACGCGAGCAGGATACGATACGATACAGCAACCGCACGCTCAGGCGCAGGGAGAAGAGAAAATGAAGCTGGAACTGCTGAACGAAGAGGAGCGCACACGCATCCGGAGCGTTATACAGTCGCTTTTGGCGTGCAATTTTCTGACGCGCGAACACGATGCCGCACTCTACATTGCGGCGCGGCGCTACCGCGAGGAGCTTGTGGAGTATTTTCAGGTGATCGGATGGGAGTTCCGCGTGGACGAGCGCTATGAGATTGTGTGGCTGCTCTCCACGGGGATGGCGCACAGGCGATCCCTGACGTTGGAGGAGAGCATCTGGCTGCTCGTACTGCGGCTCATCTATGAGGAAAAGCGTACAGGGCTGAGTCTGAGCACATTCCCGATGACCACGCTCGCAGAGATCCGCGCCAAATATCTGGCACTCCATCTGCCAGACCTCAAGAAAACGGCACTGCAGCGCCTCACACAGCTCTCGAAGCAATACCGCCTCGCAGATGTACTCGATCGGGAGCTGTCCGAGGAGGCACGCATCCGCCTCTTCCACACGCTTGTGCTTGCCGTCGACGGGGAGGAGCTGTCGGAACTGCACAAGAGACTGGAGATCTATCGGCAGAGAAAGGAGGAGGACGATGAAGAAGCTGCGGAAAATGAAGGTCATTAATTGGCATTATTTCGATGAGGACGAGATTTCCTTCGGCTCGGCAACCATGCTCTCGGGGCACAGCGGCGCGGGCAAGTCCACCCTGCTCGACGCCCTGCAGTACATCTTCATTGGGAGTCAGACGCAGGCGCGGTTCAACGCGGCGGCGACGCAGGAAGCACGGCGGACGCTGCTGCACTATCTGCGCGGCAAGATCAAGGCAGAAGGGGTACAGTATCTGCGCGCGGATGAATTTACCTCCTACATCGTGCTGGAATTCTATGACGATATAAAAAAGGTTTCCTTTCTTGCAGGATATGTGGTCGATGTCTTCCGCGATGATAGTTTGCAGGAGGAATTCTTCCTGCTCGATCGACGTGCCCTCTCGGAGGTCGAGTTTCGTGGGGAGGACGGCGCGCTCTATACGCGGGAGGCATTTCATCGGCGCTATGCACACGGCAGCAGCGTCTTCGAGACGGGGAAGAAGCAGTGGTAGCGGCGCCTGATGAACCGACTGGGGCAGCTTTCTGCACGCTTCTTGCCGGCTTTTTCACGCGCGCTCGCCTTTCGCCCCATCAATCAGGTGCGCGATTTTATCTATGAGTACATCCTCCTCCCGCGCGATCTGAAATTGGACGTCCTGCGCGAGGTGTTCTACTCCTATCAGAAATTCGAGCGCGATCTGCAGGGGCTGCGCGCGCAGAAGCACGAACTGGAAACGCTGCAGGAGCACTATGATTCCTTCTGCAAGTGGCGGGATACCGCATGCGAGCAGGAGTTTGTCCTCCTGTCCTACAGGCATATGCGCGAGGCGGAAAAGCTGGATGCGGGGCGTATGCAGAAAGAGTCCTGCCGCGAACGCGTGGATGAGCTGCAGGTCAGAATGCACGAGCAGGAGCGGCTGTCCGAGCGCAGGAATCTTGAGCAGCAGGAGGCATATGCCGCGTGGCAGGGCAATGATACAAAGCGAAGGCGTGACGAACTGCTTGCAGCGCAGAAGGAATGCGAGGAGAAGCAGCGTGCGCTCAGAGCATCCCATCGACAGCTGCAGCAGAAAATGCTGCGGGAATCCGAGCGAATTGCAGCGCTTGCCGCATATCCTGCGGGCGAATTCTATGCGCTGCCGGAGGGCGCGGCGGCATCCTTGGGCGAGCTGTCGCAGATACTCACACATGCGGCGGAGGCTGACGTACGGGCGGAGGAGATTGGGCAGCTGCAAGGGGGGCTGCGCGATGGCGGCACACTGCTCGCTGAGATCGGCGCAGGGATGCAGCGCGGCGCACTCCTCTTGGAACAGGAGCAGACGGCAGCCGGAGCGAGGCAGGAGGAACTGCGCGCGGAGATCGACGGGCTCAAGCGGCGGCAGCGCAAATACCGCCCCGAGATGACGCGGCTCAAGGAGCTCTTGGAGCAGCGGCTTGCGGGACGCTCCGGGGTCTATGTGCTCTGCGAGGAGCTGGAGATTCTGGACGAGGAGTGGCGCGATACACTGGAAGGCTATCTGAACACCCAGCGCTTCGATCTCCTCGTGGATGAGTCTGTCTTTCGTGAGGCGCTGCATATCTATGAGCGTGAAAAGAAGCAGCGCCATTTCGACGGCGTCGGGCTTGTCAATACGGAGGCAGAGAAAAAGTATCTCGGCGTACAGGAAAACGGATCGCTTGCAGCCCTCCTGCAGGCGAAGAATCCCCTTGCACAGGCGCGCATTGACCATCTGCTTGGGTCGGTTATGCAGGCTGCGGACGAGCAGGAGATGATAACGTATCGGAGCGCCGCAACCAAGAGCTGTATGTCCTACAAGGGTCTTGTGGCGCGTCAGATACCACGGCGCTTCTATGAGATCCCGTACATCGGCGCGGGCGCGATTGAGCGTCAGCTAGAGATCCGTCAGCGGGAGTTGGAGGAGGTGCGTCAACGACTTGCTGCGCTCGCAGAGGAAGCGCGCCGCATGCAGACATTTGCCGACCTTCTGCACGAGCCTCTGCATCGGTATGGAGATTTTGCCGAGCAGCTGGGCGTCCTGTCCGAACTCGAAGCCTGCGCAGCGGAGCTGGCGCGGATGGCTGAGGAGCTCTCCGGCATGGATCTCAGCGAGGCGGAGCGCCTGAAAGCCGCCTATGAGGAGGCGCGTCAGCGCGCAGAGGAGGCGGCACGCGCATGCAGTGAGACGACGAAGGAGCAGGCCCGTGCCGAGTCTGCGCTCGACCAGGCGGAGCGCGCACTGCCGCTTCTTGCACGCGCGGAGGAGGAGTCGGGGCAGGCGGTTCGGGCGTGGCGCGATGCCTATCCGGAGCTGTCCGAGGCAGCCGAGGCGCGGCTTGCCGCTCTCATGCAGGAGGCACACGGCGAGCGCAGCATGGAGGAGCGTCTGCAGAGCTACGAGAGCAGCCGGCGCGGCAACGAGACGCGGCGTGACAATATGTGGCAGCAGCTGCTTGTCGCGCGCGAGCGCTACGGGCTGGAACACGGCGATACGGGGCACGTCTATGACCCCGATCATGCCTACTACGCACAGATCCACGCACGCCTTGCGGCGACGGATATTCCCGCCTTCGAGGAGAAGGCGCGCGAGGCTCTGGCGCAGTCGGAGATGGAGTTCAAGGCGCATTTCATCTTCAGTATGCGCGAAGCGATCGAGAGTGCGCGGCATGAATTCCGTGACCTGAACTATTCGCTCGATCAATTTCAGTTCCACAAGGATAAATACAGCTTCCTCATCACGCCCAGCGCGAAGTACAAGCCGTTTTACGATGCGGTCATGACGGCGGATTGGGAGATGGCGGGCGGGCTCTTTGCGGAGACCGATGCGGCGGCAAACGAGCAGGCGATGGAGCTGTTTGAAAAACTGGTCAAAGGAACGCCTGAGGAACAGGAGGAGTTCTCCGACTATCGGCGCTATCTCGACTACGACATCCGCATCACGGATACAGCGGGGCAGTCCTATCTGTACTCGCGCGTTCTGCGGCAGACCTCGGGCGGCGAGACGCAGACGCCGTTCTACATTGCAATCCTTGCCGCGTTTCAGCAGATTTACAACGACAAGACCATACGCCTCACCGTCTTTGACGAGGCGTTCAATAAAATGGACGAGGAGCGCATCAAATCCTGCATTCAGCTCATCAAGCGCATGGACATGCAGCTGATTGTCGCCGTCCCGGATGAGAAGCTCGCCGCCATTGCCCCCCTGATGGATCAGTCGATCATCGTAACAAATGCGGGCAATCACTGCTTTACTGATGAATTGGGCGATGTGCGGACGTGGGAGAAGGGGATGACACATGAGGCAAGCGGAGAGCAGGACTTACTATGAGCGGGAGATACTGAGCATCCTTCTCGAGAAATACGAGCGCAGCAACGCTGCCATCGGCGGGGCGGGACGGCGGCCTCAGTTTCGCCTGCGGAAATCAGCGCTTGCCTCTGCCTATGCGGACGAGCTTGATGCGGATCGGCGTGAGGCAATCGAGGCGGCGGCAGAGGAACTCGAACGGCAGGGCATGATCTCTGTCGTGTGGGAGCGTCATGGCACGGGACGGATCGAGCGCATTCTGCTTGCAGTGGATGCGGCGCAGCTCTATGAGCGTATGGGGCGCACAATGCCGCTTGTGCGCGTGGAGGAGTACCGTTCTGAGATTTCGCGGCTGGCGGCGGCAAAGGGCGTATGGGTGCGGCGTTGCTGCAACGAAGCGCATAGAATATTGTCCGCGAACAGGATTCCCGCATTCCTACCCAAGGAGAAGGCACTTTGTGCAAATCTGATCCGCGCCATCCTCTCACTTCCCGCTGCGGGGGAGAATGCCATACCGAAGCGCGTATTCAGTCAGCGCGTCTTTGGCGACAGCAAGTATTTTGAACGATGCATCGAGACGCCCCTTCTCATCCTTCTGCGGCGCTTCGCAGAGGAACCCTGTGAAACAGATGCCGCGTATCTGGATATGGCGGGCATCACGGGTCATCATGGGAAAGTATGGATTGCAGGGCGCATGGATTTTTCGCTGCATGGAAGAGCGTATATGCTTGCCGACTTTGCGGGCGGGATCGAGCTGACCTATGACACCGTAGCAGCAATGAAGATTGAAACGCTGCCGCCCTCCATCCTGACGGTCGAGAATCTGACGAATGCAGAGGTCCTTGCACAGGAGGGGGCGGATTACCTCCTCATCTATACGGCGGGATTTCCAAATCGCACCATACAGGCGTTGCTGTCGAAGATTTCGAGAATGCAGCCCCCTGATATAGCGCATTGGGGCGATCTGGACTATGGCGGGATTCGCATTTTTGAATATCTGCGCAAGAACTTCTTTTCCCATCTGATACCGTATCGGATGGACGTGGAGGAACTGCGCGCCCATCGTGCCTTTGCCCAAAACTTGACGGACGCACAGAAAAAACGCCTCAAGGCGCTTCTTTGCCGTGAGGATTTTGCCCTGTGGCACGAACTCATCCGCGTCATGCTCGCCGAGGGCATATGGTTGGAGCAGGAAGCGCTCTTGTGGGAAAATGATATGACATCGTAGGAGAAAAATCCACTCGGATCTGTGTCTGTCGCAGGGCTGATCCGCAGATTCGCATTTCCTGCAATCATCACATACCCGTCAAAGAAAATATGCAGACAATTTACAGAAAAAAGGAATATGATGTGCGAAAGAAAGGGGGATGTTCGTTGCAGGTAGCAGTACTGGCGAGCGGAAGCAAGGGAAATGCGGTCTATGTGGAGATGGATGGCGCGCGCATTCTCATTGACGCGGGCATCAGCGCGGCGCGGATCACAAAGGGGCTGCGCGCGCGCGGCGTCGAGCCGCAGTCTCTGGACGCTGTGCTCGTGACGCATGAGCATATCGACCACGTGCGCGGGCTGAGGACGCTCGCCAAGCAGTACCATGTGCCGATCCTCGCCACGCGTGGAACGCTTGCGGGCATCGACGGCGGCGCGGCATTTGCGGAGGACATGCACCGCATTTCGGATGATTTCACCATCGGTGCTGTGACCGTGCGCCCCTTTCCGATCTCACATGATGCGGCAGAGCCGTGCGGCTTTCGCCTTGAAGGCTCGCACTGCTGCACGCTGGCAACGGATCTCGGCATTGTCACCGAGACGGTGCAGGATGCGATGGAGGGGGCGGACGTGCTCGTACTTGAGGCGAATCATGACGCCGACCTCCTGCGTCAGGGCAGCTACCCGTGGCCGCTCAAGCGGCGCATTCTCTCGAATCGCGGACATCTTGCGAACGGTGACGCCGCATGGGCGCTCACGCGTATGAAGAAGCCACCGCACAAGGTCTATCTCGCGCATCTCTCGGAGGAGAACAACCGTCCGACGCTCGCGCGCGATACGGTGAATGACATCCTCGCCTCACGCGGCATCACGCTCGACATAGAGAGCTGTCTGCCGGAGGGCGGGGCAGAAATTATTATGTGAAAAGGAGATGTTTCTATGAACATCCGAATCAAGAAGCGCAAGGGCATTGCCCTCGTCGCCGCAGCTGTCATGGCGTCTTTTGTCATCTTCGGCGGCTGCTCGATGGGGACGGCGGCAGACAACACGGTCGGCGGCATGAAGCCGGCGCAGACGGTCGACGTTTCAGGTCTTTCGGACGCGCGCAATACACCTGTCGTACGTGCGGCAAAGGCGGTCGGCCCTGCGGTCGTCGGCATCACGAACAAGGCGGTCGCCCGTGACTGGTTCAACAACCCTGTCGAGACGGAGGGCGTCGGCTCCGGCGTGATCTTCCGCAGTGACGGCTACATCGTGACAAACAATCATGTGATTGACGGGGCGAAGGAGATCATTGTCTCGCTCTCCGATGGGCGCAGTCTCAAGGGCAAGCTTATCGGGCAGGATGAATTCACGGATCTCGCCGTGGTAAAGGTGGATGAAAAGGATCTGCCGACGGCGACTTTTGGCAACTCGGATACGGTTGTGGTCGGTGAGCCTGCGATTGCAATCGGTAACCCGCTCGGGCTTGAGTTTCAGGGCAGCGTTACCGTTGGTGTCATCAGCGCACTGAACCGCACGCTCGATGTCAGCGACAAGCGTGTAAAGCTGCTGCAGACCGATGCGGCAATCAGCCCCGGTAACTCGGGCGGTGCGCTTGTCAATGCGGATGGTGAGGTCATCGGCATCAACAGTGCAAAGGTTGCTGCTGCTGCCGTCGAGGGCATGGGATTTGCCATCCCGATCAATACGGTGCAGACCATCGTGAACGAACTGATCGAAAAGGGCTATGTGGCGCGTCCGTACCTTGGTGTATCCGTCTTTGACCCAGCGACGGCGGCACGCTACGGCTATCAGCTGAACATCGACAAGGGCGTCTACATCTTCCGCCTGACGCTCGACGGCCCGTGCGGCAAGGCAGGCTTCCAGCGCGGCGACATCATCCTCGAGATCGACGGCGAGGAGGTCAACAGTGTTGCGGAGCTGCGCACGAAGATCGCCTCGTACAAGGTCGGCGACAAGGTGACTGTGACCTACGACCGCAACGATACGAAGCGCAAGACAGAGGTCACGCTCGAAGAAATGCCGCAGGATGACCGGTGAAGATCACCGTTGTCTGTGCAGGGAAGCTGAAGGAGAAATATCTGCGCGAGGGAATCGCGGAGTATGAGAAGCGTCTGCGCCCATACGCGGACGTGCGCACGATCGAGATTGCAGAGGAGCGGATGAAGGAAAAGCCCTCCGCTGCGGAAAAGGCGGATATCCTGCGCCGCGAGGGGGAGCGCCTCCTCGCACAGGTGCCGCAGGACGCCTATCTCATCGTCTTGGATGTGGGCGGCGCGGAGCTCTCCTCGGAGGAGTTTTCGGCAAAGATTGACACACTCACCGTTGGCGGGCGGAGTCATATCGCCTTTCTGATCGGCGGTCCCTTTGGGCTTGCAGATGAGGTCAGGAGACGTGCTGATCTGCGCCTTTCGTTCTCGCATTTTACGCTCCCGCATCAGCTCATCCGACTCTTTCTTATGGAGCAGATCTACCGCGCGTTCAAGATCAGCAGGGGAGAACCCTATCACCTGTAAATTTTGGAGAAGTGCCGCAATCGGCACTTCTTTTTTGTATTTCCACTGCATATTGTATTCATGACTGTAATCCCTATACAAACCTTTGTGCCGTGTGCTATACTCAGTCACGTTCGATGAAGGGCACCGAACAAACAGAGGGAGGAATTATAATGTCTGACATGAAGCAGTATGTAAATGATATTCTCGATCTGGTGTCGAAGCGCGACCCCGATCAAACGCATTTCAAGAATACGGTATCCGAGGTTCTGACATCCGTCGTTCCCCTTTTGGAGAAGCACCCCGAGTACAAGGAGCACAAGATCCTCGAGCGCATGATCGAGCCGGATCGCATCATCTCGTTCCGTGTGCCGTGGGTGGATGACAAGGGCGAGATTCAGGTCAACCGTGGATTCCGCGTTCAGATGTCCAGCACGCTTGGCCCCTACAAGGGCGGTCTGCGCTTCCATCCGAGCGTCACGCTCGACATTCTGAAGTTCCTCGCCTTTGAGCAGGTCTTCAAGAATGCACTGACGGGACTTCCGATCGGCGGAGGCAAGGGCGGCTCGGACTTCGACCCGCATGGTCGCTCCGACAACGAGGTCATGAAGTTCTGCCAGAGCTTTATGACGGAGCTCTATCGCCACATTGGCCCGAACGTGGACGTTCCTGCGGGCGACATCGGCGTCGGCGGCCGCGAGATCGGCTATCTCTTCGGCCAGTACAAGCGCATCCGCGACTCCTATGACGCAGGCGTCCTCACGGGCAAGCGCACGGACTACTGGGGCAGCCTTGCGCGTACCGAGGCGACAGGCTATGGACTCCTCTACTTTGTGCAGGATATGCTCGAGGCAAAGGGCATCGACATTGCGGGCAAGACGGTCGTCGTATCCGGCGCGGGCAATGTTGCGACCTATGCGATCGAAAAGGCGCAGGAATTCGGCGCAAAGGTTGTCACCTGCTCCGACTCGAACGGCTACATCTACGATCCGGACGGCATCGATCTCGCAGCGCTCAAGGACATCAAGGAAGTCCGTCGTGCGCGCATCAAGGAGTATGCGGACACGCATCCGAATGCAGAGTATCACGAGGGCTGCACGGGCGTATGGTCGGTGAAATGCGATATCGCGCTCCCGTGCGCAACGCAGAGCGAAATCGATCTGGAGTCTGCAAAGCTGCTCGTTGCAAACGGCGTGCAGGCGGTTGGCGAGGGCGCAAATATGCCGTCCACGCTTGACGCGATTGCGTACTTCCAGAAGAACGGTGTTCTCTTTGCTCCTGCAAAGGCGGCAAATGCGGGCGGCGTTGCAGTCTCGGCACTCGAGATGTCGCAGAACTCCGAGCGTCGTCAGTGGACGTTTGAGAAGGTTGATAAGCGCCTCCGCAAGATCATGAGCCACATCTACCGCGATGCAAAGAAGAATGCGGAGCTCTACGCTGACCCCGACGATCTCGTCGCAGGTGCAAACATCACTGCGTTCTCGAAGGTTGCGGATGTTATGCTCGCACACGGGCTCGTGTAAGACTATAATCACAAATCAAGGGCTGCTTCGGCAGCCTTTTTTGTGCATAAAGCGGAGAAGTGTGCTATAATAGGCGGGATTTTACTGAGAAACTCACAGGAGGCGTATATTTACAGTGGATATTGCATTGGTAGAATTGGTGAAGGTCGTCATTCTCGGCATCGTGGAAGGTCTGACGGAATGGCTGCCCGTGTCCAGTACGGGGCATATGATCCTCGTCGATGAGTTCATCCGTCTCGATGTGTCGACGGCGTTCATGGATATGTTCCTCGTCGTCATTCAGCTCGGGGCGATTCTCGCCGTTGTCGTGCTGAATGCGGAGAAGCTCAATCCGTTTCTGAGCAGCAAGTCGCAGGCGGAGCGCCGCGCAACTCTCGACCTCTGGGGCAAGGTCATCGTTGCCTGTCTGCCCGCAGCCGTGATTGGACTTGCCTTCAATAAATATATGGAAGAGCATTTCATGAATGCGCCCGTGGTCGCCTCCATGTTAATTCTCTATGGCGTGCTCTTCATCGTGGTGGAGCGTTGGAACAAGCGCCGCACGCCGCGTGTGGACGCCCTCTCTGCGCTTGATTACCGCACGGCGTTCATCATCGGCATGTTTCAGGTGCTCTCGCTTGTGCCGGGCACAAGCCGCTCAGGCGCGACGATCCTCGGCGGCATCATCTTCGGTGCGAGCCGCTACGTTGCGACGGAGTTCACCTTCTTCCTCGCGATTCCCGTCATGTTCGGCGCATCCTTTTTGAAACTCGTCAAATTCGGATGGAACTACTCGGGCACGGAACTTGTCATTCTGGGCGTTGGCATGGTTACGGCATTCATCGTCTCCATCCTCTCGATCCAGTTCCTCCTGCGCTATATCAAACGCAATGATTTCACGGCATTCGGCTGGTACCGCATCGCGCTCGGTATCATTGTGCTCGCCTATCTCTTCCTGATCGGCGATCCGACGAAGGAGTAAATCATGAAGATGATTGCGGGGCTCGGCAACCCCGGCGCGGAGTATGCCCAGACGAAGCACAACGTCGGCTTTATGCTCGTGGACGCGCTCGCGGAGCGGCTGAACGCGCCCGCATGGAAGGAAGATTTTTTTTCGGCTGTCACAGAGGTGCGCATTGGCGGCGAGAAGGTCTTTCTCGTCAAGCCGCTCACCTATATGAACAACAGTGGCGAGGCGATCGGCCCCATGCTTTCCTACTATAAGATGGCGGCGGACGATCTGACCGTCGTTCACGATGACATGGACATCCCTGCGGGGACGGTGCGCATTCGGAAAAAGGGCAGCTCGGGCGGGCACAACGGCATCAAGTCTATCATTGCACACGTCGGTGGCGAGAACTTTGCGCGCGTCCGCATCGGTGTCGGGCGGCCGCCTGCGGGGTGGACGGTCATCAACCACGTGCTTGCGCCGTTCCTTGCGGAGGATGCGCCGAAAATTCGCGAGGCGATCGGCTATCTCCTGCCCGCCGTGGAGTGCATTGTGACGGACGGCGTGGAGCTCGCGATGAACCGTTACAATCCGCACAAGAAGAAGGCGCGAAAACAAGAGGAGAGTCATGAAGGCGAAAGCAGCGAAGCGTGCACAGCGGAGTGAGATCACGGCGGTCTACGCCGACCTTCGCGGAAACATCTGCGAGGCAGAGGGCGTGCGTGGGATGGGGCGCATTGGTTCGTCCAATCTTCCGCTCCGTCCTGACGATCTGATTCCTCTTCCCGAGAGCGCCGATCTCATGTTTATGCCCGATCATCTGGCTACAGGGCAGGGCGCTGACGGCACGGAGAAGCGCATCGCGGGCACGGCGGTCGCGGCAATCCTCCCGCAGGGCTATACGCGCACGCATCTGCCCGCATTCGACCGCATGGAGGGCGCTGCGCCGCTGCCGCTCTACGGATATACCGCTGTCGTCTCCCATCGCGGGCAGCTCTGCGTCGCCGCCGTCTATACGGATGAAAACGAGAAATGGGATCCTGCCAACTACAACGGAAAGGAACTCAAAAAACTCGTGCGTCGCACGATGAAGGAGCTGCCGCATAACCGCATTGTGGAGCAGGTCGGGAACTGCTCGCTGAACTATCACTGCCTGACGGCGCAGAATCTCTTCTACAGGCGTTGGGAGTGCGGCGTACCGACATCGCCTGTATGCAATGCGAATTGTCTCGGATGTATCTCGCTGCAGAGCTCGGAGTGCTGTCCCTCGCCGCAGGAGCGCATTACATTTTCGCCGACGCCGGAGGAGATTGCCGAGGTCGGCATCTACCATCTCTCCATTGCACCCGACGGCATCATCAGCTTTGGGCAGGGCTGCGAGGGTGAGCCGTCACTTGCGGCGGATCGGATTGCCGAGGGAATTCGTAGGATTCGTGCCGTGACGCAGCGCGGGCAGATCAATATGAACTCGAACGCGGGCTTTCCCGCAGGAATGCGGAAGATTGTGGACGCGGGACTCGACTCCCTGCGCGTCTCCATCATCAGTGCACGCGACGAGAGCTATGATGCATATTATCGCGCAAGTTATCCGTTGGACAACGTAAAGGAATCCCTCCGTTACGCGCTCGATCACGGCGTCTACGTCTCGCTGAACCTCCTGCACTTCCCGGGCTTTACGGATCGTGTGGAAGAGCTTGCAGCGTGGCAGGAATTCTTTCGCGTTCTGCCCGTTCAGATGATACAGATGCGGAATCTGAACATTGACCCGACGATTTTCTTGCAGACGATGCCGCAGGCAGAGGGTGCACCCGTCGGCACGAGGGGATTTATGGAGGCGCTTCACGCGGAGTTCCCGCAGCTTGTGATCGGCAGCTTCAGTCACTATGTAAATGATTGACTTCTCGTACAATATCGGATAGAATGACCCTGTGCATCGTAGATGCATAGGGATTTCTTTTATCAAAAAGATTTTTTCTTAGCGCTGGCTCTGGGATGCGTCGCATTTCAGAGGACGAGGAGAAGGTTGTCGAGCCGTCAGCGGATGCCTTCCGGCACGCTCTGTCGAGAGTCTGCGGTCAAAGCGCAGGGGTGACCCTGCGGACAAAGCTGCAGATGGAGCGAAATCCCTGAACGATGTTGTGGGGAATTCATTTCGTGTGGATTCCTTTTCGATCAGGAGGTATTTTTATGTGTGGAATCGTGGGTTATGTTGGGGATCGTCAGGCGGCGGAGTTCCTGCTCGACGGACTCTCAAAGCTCGAGTATCGCGGCTATGACTCGGCGGGCATTGCCGTCTACAACGACGGTGAGATTCGCGTCGAAAAGAGCGTCGGACGCCTCGCTGCACTGCGCGACAAGATCAAGGGGAATGTGCCGACGGGCAGCCTCGGTATCGGGCATACGCGCTGGGCGACGCACGGGCGTCCGTCGGATGTGAATTCGCATCCGCATACGGACTGCCACGGTGACTTTGCCATCGTGCACAACGGAATCATCGAGAACTATCTCTCGCTGAAGGAAGAGCTCATTGCAAAGGGGCATGTCTTCAAGTCTGAGACGGATACCGAGGTCGTCGTACACCTCCTCGAGGAGGTATACAGCGGGGACTTCATTGCCGCCGTGCGCGCGGTGCTCGAGCGGATTGAAGGCTCGTATGCGCTCGCGTTCATGAGCCGGAAGCATCCGGATATGCTGCTGTGCACGAAGCAGGACAACCCGCTCATCATCGGACTCGGCGAGGGCGAGAACTTCATCGCCTCGGATATTCCCGCCATCATCTCGAAGACACGCCGTACCTATATCCTTGCCGATGGCGAGCTTGCGATTGTCCGCAAGGATGCGGTCGAGGTGACGAATCATCTGGGCGCAGTCGTGCCGAAGAAGGTGTTCGAGGTGACGTGGAACGCCGAGGCGGCGGAGAAGGGCGGCTATGAGCATTTCATGCTCAAGGAGATCAACGAGCAGCCGAAAGCGGTGCGCGACACGATGAGTCAGCGCATCACGGGGGATAAGAAGTCGATTTCCTTCGAGGAGCTCGGATGGGATGCCGCGTATCTCAATTCGTTCAATAAAATCTACATTGTCGCGTGCGGCACGGCATACCATGCAGGGCTGGTCGGCAAATACTACATCGAGAAGATGGCGCGCGTCCTCGTCGAGGTGGACGTCGCCTCGGAGTTCCGCTATCGAGATCCGATTGTCGACGAGCATACGCTTCTCATCGTGGTCTCCCAGTCGGGCGAGACGAGCGACACGCTCGCAGCGCTGAAGGAGTCGAAGCGACGCGGGGCAAAGACCCTTGCGATCACGAATGTGGTCGGCTCGTCCATTGCACGCGAAGCGGATCAGGTCGTCTATACGTGGGCAGGCCCTGAGATCGCAGTCGCTTCGACGAAGGCGTATACGACCCAGCTCGTCCTCTTTTTCATGCTCGCGCTCTATATGGCAGAGATCAAGGGGACGATTGCGGCGGAGCGTACGGCAGAGCTCGTTGCACAGCTGCAGGAGATTCCCGCGCAGATCTCGGAGATCCTCTCCGATGTCGATCCGATCAAGACCTTTGCGAAGCAATACGGCTTCAACGAGGATGTCTTCTACATCGGGCGCGGTCTGGACTATGCCGTCTCGCTCGAAGGCGCGCTCAAGCTCAAGGAGATTTCCTACATCCACGCCGAGGCATATGCGGCGGGCGAGCTGAAGCACGGCACGCTCGCACTGATCGTCGAGGGGGTGCCCGTCATCGCGCTCGCAACGCAGCGCAATGTCTACGAGAAGACGCTCTCGAACATCAAGGAGGTCAAGGCGCGCGACGCCGTCGTCATCGGCATTGCCGCCGAGGGCGATACCGAGCTTGAGAAGTATGTCGATCACGTCATGCACGTGCCGGCATCGGATGAGTTCATCATGCCGATCCTCTCCGTCATCCCCCTGCAGCTGCTCGCCTACTATGCGGCGATTACGCGCGGCTGCGATGTGGACAAGCCGCGTAACCTTGCGAAGTCGGTTACGGTCGAGTAAATTTCAAAAGAATATGACAGCAGAGTCTCAAGGCGGGACTCTGCTGTTTTTCTCTGAAAAGGCGTGACAAGACCGTCAACTCATGCTATAACTATGTTCATTATGATAAACGAAGCAGCACGAATCAACATCAACAACATCCTCGAGCGCGCAATCGACATCGGGCAGCGCATGCTCGTTACGGGCGCGGAGGTCAGCCGCGTGGAGCGCACGATCAACTTCATTTGCCGCGCCTACGGCGTGCGCCATGTGGACGTGATGGTCATTACGACGAGCATCATTGTGACGCTGCGTGGCAACGACATCGGCGTCCTTACGCAGATGCGGCGCGTGCCGGGGCAGAACTTCGACTTTCAGCGGCTCAAGGCGCTGAATCAGCTCTCGCGCGAGATCTGCGCGAACCCGAAGACCTCGGATGAGATCAAGGCGCGCATTCGCGAGATCGATACGATGGAGACCATCTCCCTCAAGGCGTCTCTCTTCTATTGGGCGCTGATCGCCGCGAGCTTCTCCGCATTCTTTGGCGGACGACTCGAGGATGCCGTCTGCGCGGGCATCGTCGGCGTTTTTCTGCGCCTCGTGCAGTATCTGCTCGGGCAGACGAAGCTGAATCCGTACTTTGCGCTCGTCCTGCTCAGCTTTATCGGGGGCATCCTCGCGAACTCCTTCATGTGGGTCGGCATGGACATTCATCCCGCTGCAATCAATATGGGCAATATCATGCCTGTGATTCCGGGGCTGGCTCTGATGAATTCGATTCGTGATATGTTCAGTCAGGAGACAATCTCGGGGCTCATCAAGAGCGCAGAGGCGTTCATCCTGAGCCTGCTCATCGCGACGGGCTTTGCGTTCAGCGCGACGGGCACGCTCATCGCCTTTGAAACGACATGGTGGGTGTATCTGCTAACCTCGTTTGTCGGCGGCTTCTGCTTCCACCTGCTCTGGCACGGGCACATCAAGGACGCTGCCGTGGGCGCAGTCGTCTGCATGGGTGCGTGGGGCTTTACGATGCTCTTTGTCGCGATGGAGTGGAACGAGTTCGCGGGCTATTTTGCAGGCGCGGTCTTTGCCACGATTGCGGCGGAGATTCTCGCGCGCTTCTACAAAAGCCCCGCGACCATCTTCCTCATTATCGGTGTCATTGCGATGGTGCCCGGCGGTTCGCTGTACCGCACAATGTTCTACGCCGTTGCGGCAGACTGGGAGAGGTTCGGCGCGCAAGGCATCAAGACCTTCCTCTACGCCGTATCCATTGCGGCGGGCATCGTGATTGCAACGGCAATCTGGGAGACGGTCAAGGCATGGCTCATAAAGCAGAAGAAAAACATTGGGACTTCTGACACAGAGACCTGCTGCGAAACACAGGGGGAAAGCTAAACGATATGGCAATGAACACGCGCACGCGCCTGTGGCTGACGATTTTTCTCGGCATCATGACGGCGATTGCGCCGCTCTCGACCGATATGTACCTGCCCGCGCTGCCCGAGGTGCAGACGGACTTTGCTGTGTCAACTTCGCTCGTCCAGCTGACGCTGACAATGACGACGCTCGGCATGGCGCTCGGGCAGATTCTCGCGGGGCCTCTGAGCGACCTCCACGGGCGTCGCATTCCACTCTTCATCGGGATGCTCGTCTTTATCGGCGCAACGCTCGGCTGCGTCCTCGCCGAGGACATCTATCTCTTCCTCTTCTTCCGCTTCTTTGCAGGATTTGCGGGGGCGAGCGGCATTGTGATCGCGCGTGCGATTGCGCGCGATGTCTGCGAGGGCGCGGAGCTGACGCGTTTCTTTGCGGTCTTGATGATGGTAAACGGCTTCGCGCCGATCATTGCACCGATCATCGGCGGTCAGATTCTCTTCTTTGCCGAATGGCGCGCGACCTTCGTACTCCTCACGCTCATCGGTGTCCTCCTCGCAGGGGCGACCCTCATCTATCGGGAGACCCTGCCGAAGGAGAAGCGGAGCGCGAATATGACCGATTCGCTGAAGAAATTTCCCGCGCTCCTACGTGACCGCTACTTCCTCGGGCACTGCCTCCTGCAGTGCTTCGTGTTCGGCGCGTTCTTCTCGTATCTCTCGGGATCTTCCTTTGTCTTTCAGAACATCTATGCCGTCTCGCCGCAGGTCTACAGCATAATCTTTGCCGTGATCGGCGCGGGACTCCTGCTCGCGGGCGTTCTGCCCGCGCGATTGGCGGGGCGTGTGCCGGACATCGTCATGCTGAAATACGCCGTACTTGTGCCGTTCGTGGGGAGCGCGCTGCTCCTCGTCGGCTTTTATTTCTCTGCGCCGATTGCCGTGATTCTCGTCCTGCTCTTCCTGACGGTCGTTCCGCTGTCCGTGATGGGGGCTGCGAGCTTCTCCCTTGCGCTTTCGCGGCAGGGAAAGAACGCGGGCAGCGCCTCGGCGCTCATCGGCTGCTTCTCCATGCTGCTCGGCGCGTGCATGATGCCCGTCGTCGGCATTGCGGGCGATCATACGGCGATTCCAATGGGGTTCATCATGCTGACGGGCTACGGACTGGGTACCCTCGTTTTTTACCGCATGATTGCGGCAGATCACATAAAATAGGAGGCGAAATTAAATGAAGGCATTTATCTATGACATGGACGGCGTGATTGTCGACAGCGAGATCATCCACATGAAGGCGGAGACAATCCTCCTTGCGCGCTATGGCATCGAGACGGACGAAGCTCTGCTCATGCCGTACCGCGGCACGAGTGACGCAACGATGTTCGAGGATATCAAGGACAAATACGATGCATCCTATGATGTGGCGGGCATTGTTGCGGAAAAGGATGTGCTGATGCGGCATCTGCTTCAAACAGAGGAGTTGATTGCGATCGATGGCGCGCTCGACCTCATCAAGGCGACCAATGCGCTGCGCGCGCGCGGCATCCGCACGGCCATTGCAAGCTCGAGCCCCTATGAAACAATCAACCATGTCACAGAGACGTTGGGGATTGCGGACAAATTCGACGCCATCGTCTCGGGCGCGGAGCTTCCCATGTCGAAGCCCGATCCGACGATCTACTTGCAGACGGCGGAGCTGCTCGGCGTTGCTCCTGCGGACTGCCTTGTCCTCGAGGATGCTGCGGTGGGGGCACAGGCGGCAGTGCGTGCGGGGATGACCTGCATCGGATTCTGCAGCCCGCACAGCGGTGTACAGGACTTCTCAGGCTGTGCGCGCATTGTGCACAATCTGTCGGAAATTGATCTGAATTCGTACTTTGGCGAATAAAAAATCGCTTTCAGCTATCTTTCACCCCGTTTTCCTATAATTTTCGATAGGGAGATGATATTATGCGCGTGCTTTTGGCAGAGGACGATCTGCGCCTCGGAAAGCTCATTCAATATATGCTCGAACAGAATGACATCACGGTGGAGTGGGTCACGGACGGCAAGGACATCTATGAGTATGCGACCTATACGGAGTACGACATCCTGATCCTGGACTGGATGATGCCGGGAGAGACGGGCGTGGAGGCGTGTGCGCGCCTGCGCCGCAATGGGTATGACCGCGCAATACTCATGCTGACGGCGCGCGATTCTGTGGAGGATCGCGTGACGGGGCTGGATGCGGGCGCGGATGACTACCTCGTCAAGCCGTTCGAGTTCTCAGAGCTGCTCGCGCGTCTGCGCGCGCTTGGGCGGCGTGCGACGCAGAGGATTCAGCACGAGGTGGATGAGATCGGCGGATTCAAGCTGAACCGCACGGCGAATATTCTCGAGAAGAACGGCAAGGTGATTCAGCTCTCGCCGCGCGAGTTCCAGCTGTTTGATCTTCTTGCACAGAATATCGGCATCGTCGTGCCGCGCGACATCATTCTCGACCGCATCTGGGGGCTTGAGGCGGATGTCAGTTCGAACAACATTGACTCCTATATGAAGATGCTGCGCAAGAAGCTCGACGCAGCGGGCGAGGGCGATGCGATCAAGACGATTCGTGGCGTCGGTTACAAATTGGAGACGCCGCATTGAACGAGCAGAACGTATTCGGCCGCAGCCGACTGCGGCTCATGCTCCGCTATGCGCTTGTCATGGGAGGACTGGTCATCGTCCTCCTCTTTGCCATGCACAAGACGATGGAGTGGGCGATCACGTCAGAGCAGGCGCGTGAGCTCCTTGATACGGCGGACAGCGTCTCCGAGTCACAGGCATACGCGCTGCTCCATGCAGACACGGATGTGGACGAGACGCAGCTGTACCGCAGCACGAACGACCGCCTCTTCTACTATGTGTTCGACGGGCAGGGGCGGCTCGTCAGCTTCTCGCGCGCCTCGTACCGCATCGAGTCCTTTGTGCTCGACATCGTGGGCGTATGGGATGCACCCGAGCGGGAGGTGCGCGTCTTTACAAAGACGAACGAGCGCGGCGCGTCGACGAAGGTGATGATGACGGCGCAGACCGTATTCAGCCCGCCGTTGCCCGTCCAGACGGTCTACGTCGGCAAGGATGTCACCGCCATGTACAACGGCATGGAGAAGGCGACATGGGCGCTCGCCGTCCTCGGGGGACTCGCACTCATCTGCGCCGCAGCGGTCGGCTACGTGCTCTCGGGCGGCGCGATGAAGCCCGTGCGCGAGGCATACGAGCGTCAGCGCCAGTTCGCCGCCGATGCCTCGCATGAGCTGCGCACGCCGCTCGCCGTCGTGCTTGCCTCGGCAGATCTGCTGCGGAGCGATCCTTCGATCACCTCGCCCTTTTTGAAGCAGGTCATCGAGGATGTGCGCGACGAGGTCAAGAAGATGACGAAGCTCGTCGGCGACCTCCTCACCGTCGCACGTACAGATGGCAGGGCAAACCAGCTGAAGCCCGTGCGTATGGATCTCGTCGCCGCCGCACAGCAGACGGTACGCATCATGCGCCCATTTGCCGAGAAGAAGGACATCGTCATCGCCGAGGAGCTGCCGAAGCGCACGGAGATCAATGCGGACGAGCAGAAGATCCGTCAGCTCATCCTGATCCTCGTCGACAATGCAGTCAAGTATACGCCGGAGCATGGGCGCATCACTGTCTCACTGCAGGAGGAGAAGGGGGGCGTTCAGCTCTCCGTCGCGGATACGGGCATCGGCATTGCGCCCGAGGATCAGGAGCGCATCTTTGACCGCTTCTACCGCGTGGACAAGGCGCGCTCACGTCGCATGGGCGGCAACGGACTGGGACTTGCTATTGCGCGCGAGATCGCGGAGGCGCACGGAGGGGCGATTGCGGTCGAAAGCGAGATGGGCAAGGGCACGACATTCCGCGTACACCTCAAAACACGCATAAAGAATTAGAGAGAACTATGGCAGAGAAATTTTTTGAACTCGATCATGTCACCCACGTCTACCAAAGCGGTGAGGGCGAGGGACACGAGGCGCTGCGCGGCGTCACCCTCTCCATCGGCGCGGGGGAGTTCGTTGCGGTGCTCGGCGCGAATGGCTCGGGCAAGTCGACCCTCGCGCGCCATCTAAACGCACTCCTCCTTCCGAGCGAGGGGCACTGCTATGTGCGCGGCATGGATACGCGCGACGAGGCACTGCGCTGGGACATCAGACAGGAGGTCAGCATGGTGTTCCAGAATCCGGACAACCAGCTCATTGCGGCGGTTGTGGCGGATGATGTCGCCTTCGGCCCCGAGAACCTCGGCGTGCCGCCTGCAGAGATACGGCGGCGTGTTGCGGATGCGCTCGCGCTTGTCGGCATGGAGCGCTATACACAGGCGGCGCCGCATCTCCTCTCGGGCGGGCAGAAGCAGCGTATCGCCATTGCGGGCGCGATTGCCATGCAGACGCACGCGCTCGTTCTCGACGAGCCGACGGCGATGCTCGACCCGCGCGGCAGGGCAGAGGTACTGAGCGCCGTAGAGAGGCTGCACGAGGAGCAGGGCATGACGATCGTCTACATCACGCATTTTATGGAAGAGGCGATTGCGGCTGACCGCATCGTACTGATGGATGCGGGGCAGGTCGTCATGGACGGCACGCCGCGCGAGATCTTCTCGCAGCCGGAGAAGGTGCGTGCACTGGGACTGGATGTGCCCCTTGCCGCCGACATCGCCGAACGCCTCCGGCGCGGCGGGCGGGATCTCCCGCAGGATATCGTAACGGATGAGGAGCTGCTGCATTGTCTATCGAGATAGAATCACTGTCCTACACCTACATGGAGGACACGCCGCTTTCGCACACTGCGCTGCACGATGTCACACTGACGATCAGAGAGGGCGCATTTACGGCGATTGCGGGGGAGACGGGCGCGGGCAAATCCACGCTCATGCAGCTCATCGGCGGACTTCTCACGCCGACAGCAGGGCAGGTGCGTGTCGATGGCGTCAGCCTCTATGGTAAAAGCAAAGCGGAAAAAGAGGCGGCACGCACGGCGCGCTTTCGCGTCGGCATGGTATTCCAATATCCCGAGCATCAGCTCTTCGAGGAGACGGTCTATGAGGACATTGCCTTCGGCCCGCGCAATCAGGGGCTGACGGATGGCGAGGTCGAAGCCCGCGTGCGCGAGGCGATGGAACTCGTCCATCTGCCCGAGACATATCGTGATCGCTCCCCATTCGCACTCTCGGGCGGCGAGCGCAGACGCGTCGCGATTGCGGGCGTACTCGCGCTCGCACCGCACTACCTCGTGCTCGACGAGCCGGCGGCAGGACTCGACCCGCGCGGACGTGAGGCGCTGCTCTCCATGCTCACCATGCTCTACAGGGAGCGCGGCGTCAGCATCGTCCTCGTCTCACACAGCATGGAGGACATCCTGCGTGTTGCCAATCACATGGTCATCCTCGCGGGCGGGCAGGTGATTGGCGAGGGGACGCCCCAGGAGCTCTTTCGTCAGGACGAACTCCTCGCGCGCGCCGCACTTGCCGCGCCGCATCTCCTGCAGCTTGGACAGAAGCTCGACGCTGCGGGCTATCCCGTCGCAGACTGCATGACAGTGGAGGAGATGGCGGCAAAGATTTTGGAAGAACGATAAATGCACAAAAAACCGGACAGTCACGTCCGGTTTTTTTGTATTTCAGTATGATCTCATGCGCATGCGCGGCGAGGTGGGGACTCCGGAGGGCTTTATTCCTGCCGCCTTGTCCTTCTCACGCTCTTCCTCGAGGTAGTAAGAAGGATCGACGCCCAGCTCATGGATGAAATGGTAGAGGTCATTGCCCGTTGGAACGACCTGTATTGATTCGGCACCATCCTTCTCCTCGGAGAGATCGATGACCGTGCGCTGACTCAGCAGCTTGCCGTTGGTATCGGCAAAGAGGATGATGACGGGCGTTGTCGTGCGCCCGAACTTGCTCTCCTTCACAACGGCAAAGCCAAACGTGGTCTTGAGCACCGCACCCTCGGGATAGAGGGCGACATTGTTGAAGAACAGATCGAGCAGTTTCGGGTCGAACTGCCCCTTGTTGATGTTGTGCATGATGTTGTAGGCGATGTTTGGCATATACGCCTTCTTGTAGGGGCGCTCGCTCGTGAGGGCATCGTAGACATCTGCAATCGCCGCAATCTTTGCAAAGCGGTGCATTTCATCGCCCTTAATGCCGCGCGGATAGCCCGTTCCGTCGATGTGCTCGTGATGCTGACCCGCGATTGCCGCAAGTATGCTCGATTTTGGCAGCCCCGGCATCTTCAGGATGCGCCGCGCACCATCGGAGGGGTGCTTCTTCATGATGTCGAACTCGCTGTTGCTCAGACTGCGGTTCTTGTTGAGAATATCCGTATGCACCTCGATCTTTCCGAGATCGTGCAGAAGTCCGCCGAGCGTGATGAGCGACAGATCCTCCTTCGGTAGATGACAGAGCATCCCCATCATCGCGGAGAGGACGGCGACGTTGACGCTGTGTGCAAAGGTATAGGCGTCATGCGTGCGGATGTCCGTCAGCTGGACGAGGTTTTCATGGTTGTCGAAAAGGTCGAAGACAATCGCATCCGTCACCTTTTGCAGGGCAGGGATGTCGAGCGTCCCGCTTTCCTCGATCGATTGAAACGTATCGTAGACAGCGCCGATTGCCTTGACGCGCGTCTTCTCCTCGATCACATCGGGCGGCGGCGGAAGCTTGTGGCTCGGGTCCATGGAGGTCACGGTAATATTTTGAATGCCGAGCTGATGCAGTTTTCGAATATAGTCAATCGTAACCGGCTGTCCCTTGACGAGGTAGCTTCCCCCTGCGGTATTGAACAGACTCTGCCCAAGCACCATGCCATCCTTTAACTTCGAGACAGGAAGTCGTAGCATTTTTTCCCCCTTGCTCCGTTCGGTATGTATCGCCGCATTCTGCCGACAAGAGCAGCTCCCCTGATTGCGGTCAAATAGTATTGATAGATATGTTAAGTTTACATGAAATACTATATTTTGTAAAGAGGAATAGGTCTCATCATTCCATTTGCATGGAACTCTTGTTTTTGTTATACTGATAACAATCTATTGGGAGAGGACGATATACGGATTGTCACAGGAAAAATCACCGCACGAAAAAGCGGACCGTACATTCATCAAATACGCAGGGGCTGTATTCGCACTGTCCTTTTTGCTCGTCTGCGGCATCTACTATGCAAGCTCTTACTTCATGTCAGGCTCGCTGCGCGATGTGAATGCGTTCGCCGATCTGCCGGAACATGAGCTGGGCTATGTGCTCCTCATGGGAGTCGACCGCAGGGAGGGGGATGTCGGCCGCAGCGATACGCTGATGCTCGCTGCCGTCGATGAGGAGAACGGGCGCGCGGCGCTGCTCTCGATCCCTCGCGATACGCGCATCGAGGTCGGCAGCTATGGCTACGATAAGATCAATCACGCCTATGCGTTCGGCGGGCACGAGATGACGCTCGCCTCGGTCAGTGCGCTCGTAGGTGCTCCCGTCACGCATTACATCATGATCGACACCTCGGCGTTCGAGCGGATTGTAGATGCCGTCGGCGGCGTGGACATCGACGTTGAGAAGCGGATGTACTATGAGGATCCGTGGGACGACAACGGCGGCCTCGTCATCGACCTCCAAGCCGGGGAGCAGCATATGAACGGCGCACAGGCGATTCAATACGTGCGCTATCGTGACGGCGAGGGGGATATCGGGCGCATTGGGCGGCAACAGCGCTTTATGCGCGCACTCCTGGCACAATTCCTCTCTCCGCAGGTACTCCCGCGCCTTGCGGCAGTCGTCGATGAGGTGAAGAATGCGGTTGATACGGATCTGACAACGCGCCAGCTGCTGACGCTGGCAACGCGTCTCAAGGACATGGAGTCGGACGGCATCTCCATGCAGATGGTTGCGGGAACCCCTGCCTATCTCGGCGATGTGAGCTACTGGATTCCAGATCTTGTGGAGACACGCAGAGAGCTCTTTGCAGGCGTGGGCAAGGAAATGTCCGAGCGCATGCAGGAGGCGGCGGAGCACGATGCAGCCGTCTATCGGAAGGACATGCCGGAGCGACTGCGCATCATGGCGGAAGAGGACGACAGGGAGCTGCTGCCCTCCTCTGAGGAACTGCTCGCAGAGGGTGACCGTGTGATCGGAGAGCAGCGTGCTGAGCGCAGCGCTGCCGAGAAGAAAGCTGCGGTGCAGAGAGAAGAGGCGAAGGAGAAGCAGGAACCTGCGCCGGTAAAGAAGAGCAGCAAGGATACTGCGGACGATATCTCTGTTATGATTATCAATGCGAGCGGCATCGACGGTGCGGGTGCGGAGATTGCCGATACGCTGCGAGCAAAGGGATTCCGTATTTCGAGTGTGGAAACGGGGAATGCGTCTGACCGTCCAAAGACAGCAATCATGACGGCAGAAACACACGTGAACCTATTCTACGGCATGCCGTTCCCCTGCGTCATCATGCCTGTCGACGGGGCGGGAGAGCAGCAGGCGATTGTCATCATTGGGCGCGACTATCGGCCTGATGCCGTACATGCGGATGGAGAAGAGTGATATGGGGAGCTTGAAGGTCATTGGTCTCGAAAAGGCGTACGGCATACGGACGCTCTTTTCACATGTGAATTTCGAAGTACAGCGTGGGGACAAGGTCGGGCTCGTCGGCGCAAACGGCACGGGCAAGACGACGCTCATGCGCATTCTGCTCGGACGTGAGGAAAGCGACGGCGGCCAGATCGTAATGGATCGTGCCGATACCGTCGGCTATGTCGAGCAGCAGGCGGTATTCTCCCATGACACGCTCTACGAAGAGCTGCGCAGCGCGTTCTCCGACCTCATTGCGCTGCGTGCGGAGAAGGAGCGCATGGAGCAGGACATTGCCGGCGGAGCGGCGAGCGAGGAGGAGCTTGCCGCATACGGGAACCTCGTGACGCGCTTCGAGGCGATGGACGGCTACGACTTCGAGAGCCGCATTCGCCGCGTTGCATTCGGACTCGGCTTCTCCGAGGCGGATCTTGCAAAGGATGTGCGCCATTTCTCCGGCGGGCAGACGACGCGCATCTGCCTTGCGAAGGCACTGCTGCGCGAGCCGGACTTTCTCTTCCTCGATGAGCCGACGAACCATCTGGACATTGGCATGATCGAGTGGCTCGAAAAATTCCTGCAATCCTATCGCGGTGGAGTCCTCCTGATCTCGCATGACCGCTACTTCCTCGACCGCGTTGCAACGCGGATATTGGAGCTTGATCACGCCGAGGTGACGGCGTACGCGGGCAACTACACGCACTATATGCGCGTGAAGAACGACCGCCGTGCGGCTCTCCTGAGTGCCTATGAGAAGCAGCAGGCGCAGATCAAGAAGACCGAGGAGTACATCAGCCGCTATCGGGCGGGTATCAAGGCGAAGCAGGCGCGTGGGCGGCAGAGCCAGCTGAATCGCCTTGAGCGCATCATGCTCCCGCCCGAGGCAGCGCGCTTCAAGTACTTTGCCTTTACGAAGCCAACGGAGTGCGCGCAGCGCGTGGCGGAGCTTGAGGACATTACATTTGCCTACCCCGGCGGGCAGCGTGTGCTCGACCGCATCTCCCTCCTCATCCGTAAGGGGGACGGCGTGGCGCTCATCGGGGAGAACGGCGTCGGAAAGACGACCCTCCTGCAGATTCTCGTCGGCGAGCTCGAGGCAAGCGGACGCCTGAAGATCGGCAGCCGCGTCAAGATCGGCTACTTCTCGCAGCAGCACGAGGGGCTTGATCCGAGCAAGACCATCCTCGATGAGATCTGCTATACATACGGACTGGACGAGGAGACGGCGCGAAACTATCTGGGCGCATTCCTCTTCCACGGCGACGACGTGCAGCGGCTCATCGGGGCACTCTCGGGCGGCGAGCAAGCACGCGTGGCATTTCTGAAACTCATGCTGACGGGCGCGAACTTCCTCGTACTGGACGAGCCGACGAACCATCTCGACATTCCCGCGCGCGAGGCGGTCGAGGAGGCGCTGATGGCGTTCCCCGGCACATTCATCGCCGTCTCGCATGACCGCTACTTCCTCGATAAGACGGCAAACTGCACGCTCGAACTGCGTGACGGGAAGATCACGGAGTATCTCGGCAACTACAGCTACTATCTGATGAAAAAGGAAGCCGAGGCAGAGGAAGCGGCAGAAGAGCGCGGGGCGGAGAAGAGGGAACGTCCCGCTCCCGCACAGGCACAGCAGCCGCGTGCGGAGAAGACGCCGCCAAAGGCAGCCGTGCATAACGCCATTCCCGCCGCGCGGCGGCAGGAGATGCTTGAGCGCACGGAGGCGGAGATTGCGATGGCGGAGGCGGAGCTCAAGGGGCTCGAGTACGAGATGAACCGCCCCGAGACCCAGCTCGATCCCGAGCGCAGCCGTGAGATCGCCGAGGCGTATGCGGCAAAGGAGCTCGAGATCACGCAGCACTATGAGAAGTGGGAGCAGCTGACGGAGGCGTGACATGGAATTTCAGCAAAATCTTGGCTTTCACTCCGCCGAGGAAGAGCTGACAGGCGTTGTCGACCATATCATCTTTTCTGCGGGAGACGGTGCGTTCTCCGTCTTTCGTCTGCGTCTAGCGCAGCAGGGGAAGTGTACCGCGACTGTGCGCGGGGCAGCGCCCCTCGTCGGTCAGGAGGTGTATCTTGCGGGCAGCTGGGTCACGCATCCGCGCTTTGGGCGCCAGTTCCAGGCGCAGCGAATGCGCGTGAGCGCGCCCACAAGTGCGGCGGGCATCGAGCGCTTTCTCGCGTCAGGTACGATCGACGGCGTTGGCCCCGCGATGGCGCGGCGCATTGTGGAGCGATTCGGCGCGGAGGCACTGCAGATCATCGAGCGCGCGCCGAGCCGCCTGAAAGAGGTCGCGGGCATCGGCCCGAAGACCGTGGAGAAGATCGTCGCCTCCTATATGCGGCAGTCCGAGCTCAGGGACATCATGCTCTGGCTCGAGGAGCACGGCGTCACGGGTGCATATGCTGCGCGCATCTTCAAGGCGTACGGTTCGCTTGCAATCGAGGTGATGGAGAAGGCGCCCTACCGTCTCGCGCAGGAGATCGACGGCATCGGCTTCATCACGGCAGATACCATCGCCGTCGCGGCAGGATGGGAGAAGAACTCCTCCGAGCGCATTGCGGCAGGGCTCTCCTATGAGCTCACGCAGATCTCCTCTGGCGGCCACTGCTGCATTCCGGAGGCCATGCTTGCAGATCGCGCGGCGCAGCGGCTCGGTGTCACGCGGACTGAGGTCATGGAGATCATCAGCCGCGAGGT
Source organism: Selenomonas timonae (assembly GCF_014250475.1). NCBI lineage: Bacteria > Bacillati > Bacillota > Negativicutes > Selenomonadales > Selenomonadaceae > Centipeda > Centipeda timonae. The sequence goes on from NZ_CP060204.1 coordinate 1,774,266, forward strand.
GAAGATGAGCCGTCTCTATGCCGTGGACGAGATGGGTGAGAGGCTGATCTACGCGCCGCAGCTCTACAAGGCGGAGGAAATGACGGCACGCCTTCTCCTCATGCTGCAGAAGAAGGCGGATCATATTCATGTGCACGATGCGGAGTCTCTCGTTGCCGCATGGGAGTCAGATCATGCGGTCAGCCTTGCCCCCGCACAGCGCGAGGCTGTGATCGCTTCGCTCACGCACGGCGTCCTCGTCTTGACGGGCGGCCCCGGCACGGGCAAGACCACCGTTGTGCGGAGCATGATCGACATCCTCGGCGCGCAGGGGCTTGAGATCCTGCTCGCTGCGCCGACAGGGCGCGCGGCAAAGCGACTCGCGGAGGCGACGGGCTGCCCTGCCGCAACCGTGCACCGCATGCTCGAGGCGCAGGGCAGGGAGGACGGCGAGATGCGCTTCGGGCGCGACGCCGAGACACAGCTCGAGGCGGATGTCATCATCATCGACGAGGTGTCCATGATGGACATTGTGCTTATGCAGCATCTTCTCACCGCCGTGCTTCCCGGCACACACGTCATCCTCGTCGGCGACGTGGATCAGCTGCCTGCCGTCGGCCCTGGCTCCGTGCTCAAGGACATCCTGCGCTCGAACGTCATTCCGAGCGTCCGCCTCACGGAGATCTTCCGACAGAACAATACGGGCACCATTGTGCTGAATGCCCACGCAATCAATGCGGGGCGCGTGCCCTCGTTTACGGAGGCGGATTTCACATTTGTCCCCGCCGTATCGAGTGAGGATGCCGCCGCACAGATCGTCTCGCTCTGCACGCGCCTGCTGCGCGCGGGCACGGGACTCATGGACTTGCAGGTGCTCTCGCCCATGCGGCGCGAGGCGTGTGGGGTTGATCTGCTCAACCGCAGCCTACAGAATGCGCTCAATCCTGCGGGCATGGGCAAGGAGGAGGCTGCCGGCTTCCGCCTCGGCGACAAGGTCATGCAGACGCGGAACGACTATATGAAGAACGTATTCAACGGGGACATCGGGCGCATCACGAGGATTGACTCCGAGCACATGGTTGTGACCTTTGCGGAGAATATGGACATTCCCTATACGCGCGATGAGTTCGGCGCACTCACACTCGCCTATGCGATGAGCGTTCACAAGAGTCAGGGCAGCGAGTACGACATCGTCATCCTGCCACTTGTGCGCGCGCATCACATCATGCTGCAGCGGAACCTCCTCTATACCGCCGTGACGCGCGCGAAGAAGGGCGTTATCATCGTCGGCGACCGCATGGCGCTCTTTGCGGCGGTCAGCAACGACCGCACGCGCCGCCGCTACACCCTCCTCGCAGAGCGGCTGGCGGAGAAAATCTGATTCGAGATCACAAGTGTCCTTATCGGCTCACTGCGTTCGCCACTTCCCCCGTTGCGACGGGGGAGGAGGATCGCGTAAGCAGTGGAAGGGGCGTTTTGAACGCCCAATACGAACAAAAGCATAATAAAGAGCTGTTGTACGAGTCAAAACGACTTTGTGCAACAGCTCTATTTTTGATCACTTCTTTATCTCGGGCATCACAGTAAACTGCTCCGCGAGATTGTGCAGATATGCCGCAAGGTGTTCTCGTCTGCCCTCGCGTGCGAGTTGTGCAATCAACGTCGCATGGTGACTGAGATCGTGACGCATGCGCCGCGAGCTGCGCCAGATCTCCAGCATTGTATGATAGCGCGCCTCCTCTGATTTGCGGATCATCCGCTCGTGCATCTGCCGCTGATGGAGGGCATTCCCTTCCTCCGTATAGCGGGTGAGGAGATCGGACACGCGAAGATACTGGATGAGGGCGAACGGGAGCAGCAGGCGCGCGGCAATGATGGTCGGACGGACGGAGCTGCTCGACGGATCGGCAGCAACTGCGAGCGCAATGAGGATCAGCTCATAGCCGCAGAGGTACATCCAGAGCCTCCAGTCATCCACACGGAGCATGGGCGTGAGCAGATGGCGGATCGTATGCAGCGCAGCAGGCAGAACGAGGAGGAAGAACATCGGGATCAGCAGACATTTCCACAGCCCATGCGGCAGCCCCTCGCCGAAGAAGATCTCCATCGTCGTCCCGAGCGTCGATGCAAGCAGGAGGAGCGGATAGACGAGCAGCGCAATCGACAGGATGCGCAGTGGATGATCGCGGATCACCGCCGTCATATAGAGGAGGGCGAGCGGGCGGCACAGGAGCGCGGTCAGGGACATATCCAATGTGGATGACATCTGTATAGTCATCGTCAAGGAGAGTAGGAGAAGATAGCCGATGATGACGTATGACCGCCTAAAACTTAGACGTTTGCGAAAAAAATAGAAAATCAGGAGATCAAAGGGAGGCGCGCATACAAGTGTATGCAGCAGCCGAATTTCAAAATCACTCATGATATATCGTCTGCCTTCCCGTACTGATCGCTGCTTCCTACAGAAGAGATCTCTCTGTGCGCGCCCATTGCCGCAGTTAGTGTTATATCGACTGCGAAGAGACCGTCCTCGACCGTGACCTCCATCGTGCCGTCATAGCGCGCAAGACTTGTGCGAATGCTTTCCAGCCCTATGCCACGCTCGCTGTGGGCGCGCTTGGACGAGAGCAGATTGCCGTCCGCATCATAGCGCAGCGTGCCGTCAAAGCTGTTGTCCATCGTCAGAAAGAGCAAATCTGCCTGATGTACGAGTGCGAGACGAAGAATACGCTTTGTTCCCGGGGCAAGGCTCTCCATCGCCTCTGCTGCATTGCGGAGGAGATTGCCGAGGATGGCTGTCAGATCGAGCGGGTCGATGGGATTCTCCGTACCGATCTCGATGCGGTACTCCGTACGTGCGCCCAGACGATCAAAGACAGGCTGCCAGTAACCGATGAGGATGTTCACAATTTCATTTGCACAGACAGGAGCATAGCTCGTGTTAATCTGCGCAGCAGCATCGCGCATCAGCTGCTCGATGCCCGCATAGTCCTCGTACGCGAGCTTTTCCTCTGCTTCTTCAATCAGCTCTGTGAACTGCGCGCGAAAAATTCGTGTCACACGTTCGTTTTCCTCCATTTGCACCGCATTCTGGCGCGTGATCTCCGCCATCTCTGCCTCGTGTGCAAGCTGCTCGCGCAGCGCGCGCTGCCGCAGGCGTTCGTTCATGGCGTAGAGGGCCAGCCCAATGCAGCAGAATGCGCCGATTGCCGCACTCAGACGGACGAAAAGCGCCGTATTTGTTCGCAGCTCATTGAACGGAGACAGGAGAATAGTGAGCACCAGGATGAGCGTACCAAGCCATGCGAGCGGCTTCCAGACGGCGTCGAAGGAGTCATCTGCGAGCAGCGGATCGGCGACTGTACGCCCGTAGTACAGGCAGAACGGAGCGATGACGAGCAGGCTTGCGAGGATGAGCAGCCCTGAGAGCAGGAATGGGATCTCAAATACAGGATAGGCATCCTCGATGGCAAAGACTGCCGTCTGCATACCGAACCAGAGGAGACCGAGCGGGGCGATGATGCAGATCTGCTTGGCAATCGGCACGCGTGTCACTGCAACCAGATAGAAGAAGATAAAGAAGAGAAACGGAAAGGCGATGCGCCGCGAGAAGACCGTGACCGCCTCGATCTGGATGACTGCCTCGATGCCGATGAGCACGAGCAGCCCCGCGATAACCAACTGCGGGGAAAAGCGCAGATAGCGGCGGAAGAGATAGAGACGGATCAGATTCCCGGGCAGAACGTGGACAATCGTATAGAACAGCGTCACCATTGGAACGGCGAGCGGATGCTGCAACAACTCAAATGTAATCGGCAGATTCATGAATCTTCTCCTATATACAGACGGAGAAAGCGGAGTGCCTCGTCATGCAGAATATTTCAGGGCGTAAACCCTGCGCGCATCTTCCGCAGCATATAGGTGCGGTATTCGTGACCGACCTCGCTTGTGCGGCGCGTTGCAATGGGGAGGAGAGTCCCGTCCATGAGCAGGACTCCATCCGATGTCAGCTGGCGTATATAGTCCATATTGATCAGCAGACTGCGGTGGCAGGACAGGAAAACCGGCAGAGGCTCCAGGAGCTCGCGTGCGCGTGCCATCGTCATATAGGGGGCGAGCGTCGTACCGTCTACCAGATGGAAGGAGCAGCGCCGTCCGTTGGCATCGACATAACGGATCTGTTCGATTGGTATGCGCTGCTCCGTATAGTCAATGGTGAGCGCGATCGTCGGGCGATCCTTCTTAAAAAATGGCGTGCGTGCAAGCGCCGCGCGGACACCTTTCTCCGTCACGGGCTTGATGAGATAGTGCGACGCTGTCACATCGAACGCCTCGATCGCGTGCTCGCGGCTCGATGTCACGAAGATGATTGCGCAGCTTGTATTGAAGGAGCGCAGAATCTGCGCCGTACGGATGCCCGTGCGCTCCTTTAGATAGATGTCGAGAAAAACAATGTCGGCGCGCGCGGAGGACATATGTGCGAGGAACTTCCTGTCGTCCGTGAATGCACGGATCATGGGGCGCGTCGTTTGCTCCGCGCAGACGGTATCAATCATCGCGCATAGCGCGTGCAGATCATCCGCATTATCGTCCAGTACAGCAATCTTCATATAATGACCTCCTGATTTTCTCTTTAAAATATTCTATGAAAAAGTCTTGCAATACGCAAGTCCAATTTAAAATCTTTTGCGTTCATGACATACTTTCGGCGTTTATGACAACTTTTATTGAACTTTTTCTTATATATGAGAAAATAATGATAGTATAAGCAAATGTATCCTACGGGCATATTGTCCTTTTATCTCAGAGAGTGGTGGAAATGATGCGTTGCGAGATTGCATTCGGTGTGGACGCGCGTTATGTGAAGTATGCGGGCATCGTCATGACCTCCATTGCCGCAGAGAATACGGGGGAGGAGATTGGCTTTCATCTTGTTTGTGACGGGATCGCGGAGGAGGACATCGAACGACTGCAGGAATTCCGTGCCGCCTTTCCGAGGACGGATGTCCATATCTATGACGCACGCGCGGCACTCGATGCCATTCCATTTCCCAACGGGATTCCGCATGAGCGGATCAACCGCAGCGTATTCACGCGGATTCTCATGCCGGAGCTGGTACCGCAGGAGCTGACGCGGATCCTCTACCTCGATGCCGACACGCTCTGCGTCGGGCGGCTCGCCGACCTCTATGTGCACGAGCTCGGCACGACACCGCTCGCCGCTGCCCGTGAGGGCGACGGTGTACGCAAGGCACAGCGCATCGGCCTGCAGGGGACGGACTACTTCAACGCGGGCGTCATGCTCATCGACCTCGCGCGGTGGCGTTCCATGCAGCTGACCGCATGCGTCCTCGATGCGTGGCGCACGCATGGCATCTCGTTCCCCCTCCTCGAACAGGACGCGCTCAACTATGTTCTGGACGGGGATTTTGCCGTGCTCGAAAAGCGTCATGTGCGGCTGATGGATGCCTTTGCGCCGTGGGATGTGGACTTTGCGGCGGAGCATACGATCTGGCATTTTCTCAACGAGGGGAAACCGTGGGTTCGCTATGCCGATCCGCGTGTGCGTGAGCCATATTGGCAGATCGTGCGCAGATCGCCGTGGAGCGACCTCACGCCGTCCGAGCCGTGGGAGACGCGCATCGCCTACCTCGCGGGCTGTCACGCCGAGCAGGCGGAGGACTACCGCACGGCGGCGCAGTATTTTCACGCGGCGGCGGAGCGGCTCATGCAGTTCTATCTGGAACAGACGAGCAGGATCAATCAATCGGGACAGGAGCATTGAACATGAAGACGAATGCAGACAACAAACAGATGCGCCTTAGCGCACAGATCGCTCTTGCACTCACCCTTGGCACAGCGTTTGTGCCAAGTACGGCACTCGCCGCACCGATCACCGCGTCCCAGACTTATACAGCGGATGTAACGGTGACGGATGATGTGGATATTGCGGATGGAACGATCACAGTGGAGGGCATCGATCAGGATACTCCCACGTCACAGCATGCGAACCGTACGGCAACCCTCAAGGGAAATGTCAAGATTATAAATTCGTCGGGCAATGTCCTCGAGGCGCTCAGTCGCGGGGATGGTACGGGGGACTGGTCGGGGATTCTGAGGATCAATCCTGACAGAACGAGCAAGGTAGAGCTGCGCGGCGATATTCTCGTGGGCAGACCTGATAACTCCTACGAGAAGGGCGGCTATGTCAATCTCTATCTGAAGGGCGAGAAGTCCTACTTTGCGGGCGGGATTACAGATCTAGACGGTAAGGCTCTGCATCAACGCGGCGGCGTACGTCTCGAACTCTCGGATGGGGCGACGTGGTATCCGAAGGGGGATGACTATACGCTCTCACAGGATTTTGGTGAGACGAGTACGGACAGGGGACTGCACTGGGCAGAGGATCAGAACAAGCCGCTCGGCTTCCATCTCTCGGCGAATGGCGGCGTGATCGACATGGCGTTTGCTGCACCAAACGAAAAGCGTCCAAACACTACTCCTGCAGGAGAGCGCAGGTTGACCTTTGACAATACGCGGGCGGCGCTTAATGGCGCGACCTTCCGCATCTCCACGAATCTTACGGAGAACAAGGCAGATAAGATCACGCTAAACGGTGTTACAGGAGCGAGCAATCAGTACAAGCTGCAAATCGGCTTTGACCCGAAGATGAACGATGCCGCAAATCAGACAAACTATGTGATTGCCCCCACGGTCGCGGGCGGCATTCCCGTACTGGATTCCGACAATACGGGTGATACAGTAGAGGCATCGGAGTATATTACGCGAAAAGCTGTTGCGGCAGGGCTGCTGCAAAAGGACTTCAAGGTAAAACCGACACTTAAGGCAACGGAGAACGGTAGAAAGATCGTGTGTGTAACAAAGATCGAGGTTACAGATATGACACCATCGTCACCGAACCCGAACCGAACCCGAACCCGAACCCGAATCCGAACCCCAACCCGAACCCAAATCGAATCGAACCCCACGAACCCGAACCCGACCGAATCTAACCAACCCAAATCCGAATCAAACCCGAATCCTAACCCCAACCCAAATCCGAACCCGAATCCGAATCCGAACCCCAATCCGAATCCGAACCCAAATCCGAATCCGAACCCGAATCCGAATCCAAACCCGAATCCGAACCCCAACCCAAATCCAACCCCCAATCCAACCCCGGGTCCCGCGCTGCGCACGGCCGACCTTCTCATGGATATGGCACTCGCCCAGCTCAGTGCATGGCGCGGCGAGAACAACGACCTGCATCGGCGCATGGGCGGACTGCGTGCGGGCGGAGCATCCGGCGCGTGGGTGCGCGGCTACGGCGGCAGGACGGAGTTCGGCAGCTATCCTACGGAGGGGCGCTACAGTGGCGTACAGGTCGGTATTGACCGTGCTGCTTCGCTCCATGGAGGCACGCTCTTCATGGGGGTTGCAGCCTCAACATCGAGCGGCACGGCGCGGAACAGCGATCTCGACGGCAGCCATCGTGCACACTTTTTCGGTGTGTACGGCAGCTACATGGGCAAACGCGGCGACTACCTCGACGCGATCGTGAAATACGGACGCATGACGAACGACGCAACCGCCGTCTTTGACGGTACGGCATACACGGGCGGCTACGGTGTGAACGGTTGGAACATCTCCGTCGAATACGGACACCGCATAGCCATCAACCCGCATTTCTACTGGACACCACAGGTTGAGTTGAACTATGGACGCATCGGCGCGGCAGACTACACGATGCGTGCAGGTTCTTTGCCGGGGGCTCACATCGCAAACGATGCCGTCACCACACTCCTCGGGCGTATCGGCACGCAGATCGGCTATGAGGATGAGCGCGGCGCGGTCTATCTGAAGCTCGGCTTTCTGCATGAGTTCAAGGGCGACCTCCACATGCGGGCGCAGTATGCCTCCACCTCGATTGATCGCAGCTATTCAGCGCGGGACAGCTATTTCGAGTATGGACTGGGCTTCATGCGCCGCGTCGGCAGAGCGGACATCTACGGCGAGCTCAGCCGTACGGCGGGCGCGGATGCCATCAGCGAGAAGTGGAAGGCGAATCTCGGCGTGCGCATCGAGTTCTAAAACAAGAAAGGACGAAGCAATATGAAATCAGTATCGAAGAAGCAGCTGCGCCGCAAACTCCTCTGTGCCCTCGTTGCGGGTGCACTCGCCGCCCCCTTTGCCGCACAGACGGCGTATGCGCTCCCCATCGAGGGCGCGAACGCCGCAGCGAACGCAGGAGAGGCGAATATCTCCACGAGCGGCACGGTCATGGACATCGCGGGCAAGACGGAGCACAACGTCCTCCGCTGGGAGGACTTCTCCATCGAGCAGAACGAGAAGGTGCGCTTCGACGGCGGCAATCAGACACGCGACTATCTGAACCTCGTCACGGGCGAGGGCGCGTCGAACATCTACGGCACGATCGAGGGCGGCAGGAACGTCTATCTCGTCAACCCGCACGGCATCCTCTTCGCGAAGGGCTCGCAGGTCAATACGGGCGCACTCTACCTCTCGACGGCAAATCCCGCTGATATTGCCGCAGCGACGAACACATTCAGGACAAACGGAACAAGTCCACTCACTGCGTCTGCACAGACGGGCGACGTGCTGAACCTCGGCACGGTAAAGGCGAGCAAACTCTACATCGAGGGCAAGAACGTCAAAGTCCTCAACACGGATGCTGTAACGGACGCAAACGGCACGGCGCTCACGGGCAGCGCGGTCACGATCCGCAGCGAGGAAACGCCGCATATTGGCTACGATGTCGCCAATACCACGACGCGGAACTTTACCGTAAACGGCGCAACGGTCACCAAGAATGTTTCCGACTATGCGAATGCGAACAATTCAAAATCTGCAACATCGCGCGGGTGGGTTGTCCAGAACCTCGGCGGCACGGCGCATACGGACTATGACTATATGCGCGTGCATAACGTCTACGAGCTGCAGCACATGGACGTGAATCAGCTTTATGACGCGGATCCCGATAAGAGGAAGATACTCGGCAGTTATATGCTCGCGGATGACATCAATGCAAGCGAGACAAAGAACTGGACCGAGGGCTTTCAGCCGATTGGCGATGCTACTAGAGGGTCCTTTACGGGACGATTTGACGGCGCTCGGCACACGATCACGGGTCTTACCATTAAGCCACCGACCGATACTACCGGGACGGTTTCTCGCGGGATGTTTGGATCCATCCAGAGCGCGCACATCGAGAATGTCTCCCTGAAGGGTGCCTCCGTGTCGGGAGTGAAGGATGTCGGCGGCATTGTGGGAAGTGCAGAATGGTCTGCCATACGGAACGTCTCCTTCAGCGGTGAGGTTCATGGAGGCGGTACTGGACTTTACGATAACTGTGCCGGCGGCATTGTGGGAACACTAAACCAAAGTAGGATTGAGAATGCCTACAATGATGGCACGATCGAAGGGACCGGTGCGGTCGGCGGCATTGTGGGATATGTGATTGGCAACTGCACCGTTCAGAACGTCCGAAATGCGGGCAAGGTCGTAGGAAATAGGCAGCTCGGCGGCATTGCGGGCTCGGTAGAGTGGGACAGCCGCATTCAGAACGCCGTGCAGACGGGAGACGTGGAGCAACGAGCGGGACAGACGGATTCGCAAGTCGGCGGCGTTGTGGGAATTTTGAACGATGCCACGGTCAGCCATGCCGTATGGAAGGAGGGCAGTGTAAAGGATGGGAACAGCGCTCTGATCCGGAAGGGTATTGGCAAAGAGCAGGGAAATACTACAGTGCGCGATGTCAAAGAGCACAGTCTGGACGATATGAAGAAGGCGGCGACATACGCGGCATGGGGCAGTGACGTTGCCACCGAGGGCGGCAAGAGGACGCCGTGGCGCATCTACGACGGCAAGACCATGCCGCTGCTCACGGCATTCCTCCGGACGAAGCATCTTGCAAACCGCGAGAGTGTCTACAACGGCACGGCTCCGACGATTGCGGGTCTCGCCCCCGGTATCAGTTGGACGGCAGGGAAGGATGCCGGCACATATTATGCCTACAGCGAGCAGTATGACATCACCGGCGGCGCGTACACAGTCAAGCCGAAGGAGCTGACGCTCAACTTTACGAACGGCACGCGCTTTGACAAGACCTACGACGGGAATGCAAACGTCACGCGGACGCTCACGAAGGGGCAGCACTATGGTCTCACGGGCTTTGTCGGCAGCGAGGGCGCGGATATCGACCTGGCGACGGGTAATGTCATGGGCACGTATGCGGACAAGAACGCAGGCAGGGATAAGGAAGTGACGTTCCAAAATCTCGCGCTCAAAGGAGAGGGGGCGAAGAACTATACCATCAAAAAGGCGCAGGGCGTTGGGACAATCACGCCGAAGCAGCTGACGCTCGACCTCGTGGGCGGCACGCGCTTTGACAAGACCTACGATGGGAATGTGAACGTCACGCAGTCGCTCACGAAGGGGACGAACTATACCCTCACGGGCTTTGTTACGGGCGAGGGCAATGGCATTGCGCTCGCTTCCTCTACAGGCACATATAGCGACAAGAATGCCGCCGCAGACAAAGCTGTCACGTTTAACGGGCTGACGCTCACGGGCACGGGCGCGGGCAACTACACGCTCGACAAGACCACGCTCACGGGCATTGGTACGATCGCGCGGCGTGCGCTGACGCTCGGCGCAGTCACGGCACAGACGAAGACCTACGACGGAAATACATTGGCAGACGCATCGAAGTTCCATGCGGGGCTGAATAATGTCGTCGCAGGCGAGGAGAACAGCGTGAAGGCGACTGCGAGCGGCGCGGCGTATAACAGCAAGGATGTCGCGACGGCAGGCACAGTAGGCTATACGGACGTTGCCCTCGCAGGTGCGGAGGCGGGGAACTACACGCTCGCCGCCACCACGGCACAGGGCGCGGGGACGATCACGCGGCGTGCGCTGACCGTTGATACCGTCGCGGCGCAGAGTAAGATCTACGACGGCAATACCGCCGCAGACACGTCGAAGTTCCAAGCGACGCTCGGCAATGTCGTCGCGGGCGAGGAAGGCAGCGTAACGGCGACCGCCACAGGCGCGGCATACAACGATAAGAACGTCGCTGCGGCAAATACGGTGGGCTATACAGGGCTCGCGCTCACAGGCGCGGGTGCGGCGAACTACAGTCTTGCCGCGACGACTGCACAGGGCGCGGGCAGGATCACGGCGAAGCAGCTGAATCTCGCGCTCGCGGGCGGCGCACGCTTTGACAAGACCTATGACGGCAATGCAAACGTCACGCAGTCACTCACGAAGGGCGGGAACTATACCCTCACGGGCTTTGTCGGCAGCGAGGGCACGGGCATCACGGTCACGGGCACAGGCACATACACGGACAAGAATGCCGCCGCAGACAAAGCCGTCACCTTTGGCGGGCTGACCCTCACGGGCACGGGCGCGGGCAATTACACGCTCGATAAGACTGCGCTCACGGGCATCGGCACGATCGCGCAGCGTGCGCTGACCCTCGGCGCAGTCGCGCAGCAGAGTAAGACCTACGACGGTAAGACCGACGCTGACGCATCGAAGTTCAGCGCGGCACTCGCGGGTGTCGTCACGGGTGACAATGTCACGGCAGCCGCCACAGGCGCGACCTACAACGACAAGAACGTCGCTGCGGCAAATCGCATCGACTACACGGGCGTCGCCCTCCGTGGTGCGGATGCGGGGAACTACAGCATCGCGAGCACCGCGCAGGGGACGGGTACAATCACGCACCGCGACCTCACGCTGACCGCCGCACCGCGCAGCATCGTGCAGGGCGAGGCACTTCCCTCCTTTACGGGACGCGCGGACGGCTTTGCTGACGGTGAGGACGAGCGCGTATTCGGTGCGGACGGCATCACATTTGGCACGACGGTGACGAATACCGATACGCCTGGCAGCTATGGCGTTACGGGACGCATTGGCGGCGTCAGTGACGGTGTTTTCGGCAACTACCGCATCCGGCAGGCGGCGGGCAACGCGACTGCGTTCACCGTCAATGCCGCAGCACTGCCGGGCGGACTTCTCGCCTCGCTCGTACAGGATGCCGCGCCGCGGTTTGATATGGGCTTCGGCGACAGCGTCTACCTCTTCGGTACGCCGCGTCCCATCCGGACAGCAACGCTCGGGCTCTATCGCTTCGCGACGGCACGCGATGTCAATATCGAGGGCGTGCGTTTAGACTAAGGGACTGTTCTTGGGGCGCCCCTTCCACCGCAAGCGGTCCCACTCCCCCGTGTCGCACGGGGGAGGCTCATATACCGTAATGAAGAAGCCTCCCCTGCCACAGCGGGAGAGGTGACACGCGGAGCGTGATGGTAGGGGCGCCTTGAGGGGCAAAACGAACAAAACCATGTTGTGAAACATACAACAAAATGAAGCTGCACGGTTGATTTTTCGGCGCGAAAACGCTATAATGGGGAAAATAAAGTGAAGGGGCGGCACGCCGAACCTTCCGCATAGACCACCTTTTAAGAGGTCCTGTGAGGCCTTAAGGGAGTTTTCAATGAAATATACTGTGCAGTCAGTCTATCCAATTTTAGAATGCAAAGCTTTCTTATGCCTTTCTTTGGGCATGAGAAAGCTTTTTTATTGAAAGGGGATGCACATGAGTCAGGAGTTATCACTCAAGGGACGCGATGTTCTGGCGCTCGAGGATTTTTCGGCGGAGGAGATTCGTCTGATCCTGAACACGGCGCGCGAGATGAAGAACATCGTCGGCCGTGACATTAAGAAGGTGCCGGCGCTCAGGGGAAAGGCGATCGTCACGCTGTTCTACGAGCCGAGTACGCGCACGCGCACGTCGTTCGAGCTCGCGGGGAAGTATCTCGGCGCGGATGTCGTGAATATCACGGCGAGCGCGTCGAGCATTGTCAAGGGGGAGAGTCTGCGCGATACGCTCTATACAATCGAAGCGATGGGCGTGGATGCAATCGTCATGCGCCACAAGGCGGAGGGCTCTGCCGCATACGCTGCCGATGCGGTGTCGCCCGTGATCGTCAATGCGGGGGACGGCGCGCACGCGCATCCGTCACAGGGGCTGCTGAACCTCTATACGATCGAGGAGAACAAGGGGAGACTCGCGGGGCTGAAGGTCGCCATTCTCGGCGATGTGCTGCACAGCCGCGTGGCACGTTCGGACATTCAGGGCATGCGCAAGATGGGCATGGACGTGCACATCGCTGGACCGCGCCCACTGCTGCCGCGCTTTCTCGACGAGGAGGAGGGCATTACGATTCATGACCGCATCGAGGATGCCGTCGAGGGTGCGGATGTGGTCGAGGTGCTGCGCATCCAGCTCGAGCGCATGAAGGGCGGGCTCTTCCCGTCGACACGCGAGTATGCGCGCATTTACGGACTGAACGACGAGCGTCTTGCACTGGCAAACAAGGACGCGCTCGTGCTGCACCCGGGGCCGATGAACAAGGGCTGGGAAATCTCTGAGTCCGTCGCCTACGGTGTGCAGTCGCGCATTCAGGAGGAAGTGAAAAATGGGGTCGCCATCCGCATGGCGCTCTTCACATTGATTCTGATGGGAGGGAAGGCCTGATGGGGGCATTGCTGCTGAAAGGCGGGCGGGTGATCAATCCCGCCGCCAAGCAAAATGAAATCTGTGACGTTCTCATCGAGGACGGTGTGATTCGCGCGGTTGGAGCGAATCTGAGCGCCGATGGAGCGGAGGTGTATGACGCGTCCGGCAAGATTGTCTCGCCCGGATTCATCGATATGCACACGCATTTCCGTGAGCCGGGGCAGGAGGCGAAGGAGGACTTTGCCTCCGGCTCACGTGCGGGTGCTGCGGGCGGCTATACGACGATTGCGACAATGCCGAATACGCGCCCCGTGGTGGACGATGCGGCGCTTGTCACGAGCCTCAAGAAGCGTGCAGAGGATGTCGCCGTCATCCACATCGAGATCATCGGTGCGGTGACGAAGAATCAGGAGGGCAAGGAGCTCGCGGAGCTCGGCGACATGGTCGAGGCGGGCGCGGTGGCGTTCTCCGACGACGGGCATTTCGACCCGTCGGCAAAGGTGCTGCTCAGTGCGTACGACTATCTCGTCCCGTTTGACAAGGCGATCATCAATCACGAGGAAGATCCCTCCCTCGTCGAAGACGGCGCGATGAATGAGGGGCACAGGAGTGCGATGCTCGGCATCAAGGGGCGTCCGATTGTGGCGGAGGATATTGCCGTCGCGCGCGACATCATGCTTGCCGAGTATGCGGGCGCACATGTGCATGTCGCACATATCAGCTCGGGGCGCGCCGTGCAGCTTGTGCGCGAGGCGAAGGCGCGCGGCGTGCGCGTGACGACGGAGGTCACGCCGCATCATCTCACGATGACGGACGAGTGCGTCGACCCGCGCGACAGCTCGACGAAGGTCAACCCGCCGCTGCGCACGGCAAAGGATGTCGAGGCGATGGTCGCAGGGCTGCTCGATGGCACAATCGACATGGTGGTCACGGATCATTCGCCGCACGCACCCGAGGAGAAGGATCGCGAGTACATCTACGCACCGAGCGGATTCCCGGGGCTTGAGACGGCGCTCGGCGTCCTGCTGACCGACCTCGTGCACACGGGGAAGATTCCGATGGAGACGCTGATCGAGCGCATGACCTGCGCGCCCGCACGCGTGTTCAAACTGAATGCGGGGACGCTCGCCGAGGGCGCGCCTGCAGATGTCACGGTGATTGATCCGGAGCTCATTTGGACGGTCGATCCGAAGGCGTTCTATACGCGCGGCAGGCACTCGCCATTTGCTGGGCGCGAGCTCAAGGGAAGGGCTGTGCTGACTGTTGTGGATGGGCAGATTGTTATGAAGGATGGGGTCATTATCATATGAAAGGAAAACTGATTCTGGAGGACGGTTCGGTCTATACGGGCGAACTGCTCGACAGCGAAACAAGAACAGTTGGTGAAGTGGTATTCACCACGACGATGACAGGATATCAGGAGAGTCTGACCGATCCCTCCTTCTGCGGGCAGATCCTCACGATGACCTATCCGCTCATCGGGAACTACGGCTCGGCTGAGAAATTCATGCAGTCCCGCCGCTCCTTTGTGCGCGGATTTGTCATCGGGGAGCTCTGCGACGCGCCGAACAACTGGCAGGCGGAGGAAAGTCTGACGGAATTTTTGCGGGAAAACAATATTCCGTGCCTTTACCACGTCGATACAAGGGCTGTGACACGTCATATCCGCTCTGCAGGTGCAATGAAGGGCGTGATTGTTCCCGAGAATATGTCGGAGTCCGAGATTGCAGCACTGCAAGGTGAAGAACTCCCGCGCAATGTCGTGGAGATCGTCACGACGCCCGAGGTCTATACGCTCGAGACGGAGACGCCCAACGCGCCGCATATTGTCGCAATGGATTTCGGCGTCAAGCGCAGCATCCTGCAGAACATCAACCGCATCGGGGCAAAGGTGACGGTTGTGCCCGCGCATACGAGCGCCGAGGAGGTGCTTGCGCTGAACCCCGATGGCATATTCCTCTCGAACGGCCCCGGCGATCCGACGGATGTGCCGAAGATTGTCGAGGAGGTGCGAAAACTCGCGGGGAAGAAGCCGATCTTCGGCATCTGCCTTGGGCATCAGCTGCTCGCGCTCGCGTTTGGCGCGAAGACGTACAAGATGAAGTTCGGGCATCGCGGCGGTAATCAGCCCGTGAAGAATCTGAAGATGGGTAAGGTGCACATCTCCGCGCAGAACCACGGCTATGCCGTCGATCCCGCATCGCTCGCGGGGACGCCGCTCGTTGTGACGCATACTAATGTGAACGACGATACGATCGAGGGGCTGCGCCACACAGAGCTGCCGATCTTCTCGGTGCAGTATCATCCCGAGGCTGCGCCGGGACCCGACGATAATATGTATCTCTTTGATGAGTTCTGGGATCTGATGAAGGGGGAGTGACGTATGCCGCGCAAGGAAAATCTAAAGAAGGTCATGGTCATCGGCTCCGGCCCCATCATCATCGGTCAGGCGGCGGAGTTTGACTACGCCGGCTCACAGGCGTGCCGCGCGCTGAAGGAGGACGGTCTGGAGGTCGTGCTCGTCAACAGCAACCCTGCGACCATCATGACGGACACGAATATCGCTGACCGCGTCTATATCGAGCCGCTGACGGTGGACTTCTTGGAGGAGATCATCTCCAAGGAGAAGCCGGACGGACTGCTTGCAACGCTCGGCGGACAGGCGGGGCTGAACCTCGCCGTCCAGCTTGCCGAGAAGGGCATTCTGGCACAGCACGGCGTGGAGCTCCTCGGCACGTCGCTCGAGGCGATTGAGAAGGCGGAGGATCGCGAGCGCTTCAAGGAGACGATGGAAAAGCTCGGGGAGCCGATCCCCGAGAGCACGATTGTCGAGGATGTTCATGCGGCTGTTGCATTTGCAAACGAGATTGGATATCCTGTCATTGTACGCCCTGCGTATACGATGGGCGGCACGGGCGGCGGCATTGCGGAGAATGAGGAAGAGCTCATTGCAACCGTCATCAAGGGGCTGAACTACTCGATGATCGGTCAGGTGCTCATCGAGCGCAGCGTTGCCGGATGGAAGGAAATCGAGTTCGAGGTCATCCGCGACGGCAATGACAACTGCATCACTGTTTGCAGCATGGAGAACTTTGATCCTGTCGGTGTTCATACGGGAGACAGTATTGTTGTTGCTCCTGCGCAGACACTCACGGATCACGAGTATCAGATGCTGCGCAGCGCGAGCCTCCGCATCATCCGCGAGCTGGGCATCGAGGGCGGATGCAACGCGCAGTATGCACTCGATACGAAGAGCAACAGATACTATGTCATCGAGGTCAATCCGCGCGTCAGCCGCTCCTCGGCGCTCGCGTCGAAGGCGACAGGCTATCCGATTGCAAAGGTGTCCTCGAAGATTGCAATCGGCTACACGCTCGACGAGATTGTCAACTCCGTGACGAAGAAGACAAAGGCGTGCTTTGAGCCGACAATCGACTACTGCGTTGTGAAGTTCCCGCGCTGGCCGTTCGATAAATTTATCTACGCTGACCATACAATCGGCACACAAATGAAGGCAACAGGCGAGGTTATGTCCATCGATCGCAGCTTTGAGGGGGCAATCCTCAAGGCGGTGCGCTCACTCGAAATCGGCGTGAACCGCCTCTATATGGAGCGCTTTGCGGACTGGGATGACGAGCGGATCGAAAAGCAGCTCTCCGCTGTGAACGACGAGCGCATCTTCGTCATTGCCGAGGCGCTTCGTCGCGGGAAGCTCAGCGTCGATGAGATCTCGGACATCACGAAGGTGGACAAGTGGTTCATCCATAAGCTCAAACATATCACGGATGTGGAGAACGAGCTTGCCGCATCGCCGCTCACGCCGAAGCTGCTCGCAGCGGCGAAGTGGGTGGGGCTTGCCGACACCTCCATCGCCGAGCTGACGCATAAGACGCGCGATGAGATTCGCACGATGCGCCGCAGTCACAATATACTGCCGTGCTACAAGATGGTCGATACCTGCGCGGCAGAGTTCGAGGCGATGACGCCGTACTATTACTCCACGTTCCGCGGCAGTGAGGACGAGGTCGCCGTCTCCAACCGCAAAAAGGTGATCGTGCTCGGCTCAGGGCCGATCCGCATCGGGCAGGGCGTCGAGTTCGATTACTGCTCCGTGCACTCCGTGTGGGCGCTGCGCGAGATGGGGATTGAAGCAATCATCATCAACAACAATCCGGAGACAGTCAGCACGGACTTTGACATCTCCGATCGCCTCTACTTCGAGCCGCTGACGGTTGAGGACGTGCTGAACATCGTGGACAAGGAGAAGCCGGACGGCGTCATTGTCCAGTTCGGCGGGCAGACTGCGATCAACCTCGCAGCGGAACTTGAGCGCGCAGGCCTGCGCGTCTATGGCACGTCCGTCAACGACATTGACCGCTCCGAGGATCGCGAGCGCTTTGACGAGGTACTCACGCAGACGGGCATCTCGCGCCCCGAGGGTATCAGCGTGACGAATCTCGCGGATGCCGTGGCGGGGGCGGCGCGCATCGGCTACCCCGTGATGGTGCGCCCCTCGTACGTCCTCGGCGGGCGTGCAATGGAGATCGTCTACAACGAGGAGGAACTGCGCGACTATATGAGCCGCGCGGTCAAGGTGACGCCGGATCACCCCGTGCTCGTCGACCGCTATATGCAGGGCACAGAGGTCGAGGTCGACGCCATCTCGGATGGCGTGGATGTCGTTATCCCCGGCATCATGGAGCATATCGAGCGTGCGGGCATCCACTCGGGGGACAGCATTGCGGTCTATCCGCCGCAGACGCTTCCCGCGCGCGTGATCTATACCATCATCGACTACACGAAGCGGCTTGCCGTTGCTCTCCATGTGAAGGGGCTGCTCAACATCCAGTTCGTTGTTGCGCGCGATGAGGTCTTCATCATCGAGGTCAATCCGCGCTCGAGCCGCACGGTGCCGTTCCTCTCGAAGATCACGAACGTCAACATGGTCGGCGTTGCGACGCAGGTTGCCATGGGAGCGACGCTGAAGGAGCTCGGCTTCCACTCGGGGCTGATTCCACCGCGTCCCTATGTCGCCGTCAAAGCGCCCGTCTTCTCGTTTGCAAAGATGACGGATGTCGACATCTCCCTCGGCCCTGAGATGAAGTCGACGGGCGAGGTCATGGGGCTAGACTACCACTATGCGCGCGCCCTCTACAAGGCAATCGTCGGCTCGGGGCTAAACATCCCGACGAAGGGCTGTCTGCTCTTCACGGTTGCGAACAAGGATAAGGAGGAGCTCAAGCAACTTGCAAAGGCGTTCTCCGAGTTCAACTTCGACATTGTGGCGACGGAGGGCACGGCAAAGGCGATTGCCTCTCTCGGAATCGATGTCGAGGTCGTCGGCAAGGTGCATGAGCGCAGCTCGGACATCATCGAGATGATTAAGAGCGGCAAGATCAATATGGTCATCAATACGCTGACGCAGGGCAAGCACTCCGCGCGCGACGGCTTCAAGATCCGCCGCGCAACGGTGGAGCACGGCATTGCCTGTCTCACATCGCTCGATACGGCGTGGGAGGTGCTGCGCGTGCTCGAGTTCATGCGGAATCGCCGCCTCGTCTATGCGTTGGCAATACAGGACTATGTCGGCGGAGGGGATGATCTTGCCTAAGGTAATCGAAGAGGCACGCATCCTTTCGCATGAAGCCCCGATTGCAGGCGTCGACATCCTGACGCTCGATTCCCCCGTGATCGCACGAACGTCTCTACCGGGGCAGTTCGTGCAGGTCTCTGTGCCGGCAGACGGCGGATATCTGCGCCGTCCGCTCGGCATTGCAGAGGTCTCGCGTACAGATGGGTGGATTCGTCTCATCTATCGGCAGGTGGGCAGCGGTACCGAGGCGTTGGCGCATGCGGAGACGGGTGCCACTGTTTCTGTACTTGGCTCTCTGGGACGCGGCTTTACGACCGAGCTGCGGCATCCGCTTCTCGTCGGCGGCGGTATGGGGCTTACGCCACTCCTCTTCTTTGCCGCGGAGCATTCGAACGTCTCCGTGCTGATGGGCGGGCGCACGAAGGAGGAGGTCTTCTGGGAGGAGATCTACCGCCCTCATGTGCGTGAATGCTTTGTCACGACAGATGACGGTTCGTATGGCACGCAGGGCTTTGTGACGACGCTCCTGCCGAAACTGCTGCGGGGTGGGGACTATGACGGCGTTGCCGTCTGCGGCCCGCCCGTGATGATGGAGCGCGTTGCCGCGATTGCGGCGGAACATGGCATTCCCTGTGAGGTCTCACTTGAAAAGCGCATGGCGTGCGGTCTCGGCGCCTGCCTCTCCTGCGCCGTGGACACGCGCAGCGGGCGGCGCAAGGTCTGCAAGGACGGCCCCGTCTTTCCTGCGGGAGAGGTGTACTATGCCTCATAATGCACAGAGCTATCCCTATGACGAACTTCTGCGTACGAATATCGCTGGGATCGACATGCGGACGCCCGTCCTCACGGCGTCGGGCACGTTCGGCTTTGGTGAGGAGTTCGCGGACTTCGTCGATCTCGCGCGCCTCGGCGGCGTCATGGTGAAGGGCACAACGCTCGCACCACGGCGCGGCAATGACGGCGTGCGCATTGCGGAGACGCCGCAGGGTATGTTGAACTGTATCGGGTTGGAAAATCCGGGCGTCGATGTCTTCCTGACGGAGATTCTGCCGCGCATTCAGCCCTATGGGATGAACGTCATCGTCAACATCTCGGGCAGCTCGGTCGAGGACTATGCGGCGCTCGCCGCACGGCTCAACGTCGCGGGTGTTGCGGCGCTCGAGATCAATATCTCCTGCCCGAATGTCAAGGAGGGCGGCATTGTCTTCGGCACCGACCCGCACGCTGCGGCGGCAGTCGTGTGTGCCGTCAAAGCTGCATCTGAGAAGCCCGTCATCGCAAAGCTCTCGCCGAATGTCACGAGCATTACGGAGATGGCGCTTGCCGTCGAGGAGGCGGGCGCGGATGTGATTTCGCTCATTAACACGCTCATCGGCATGCAGATCGACATCGTGCGTCGGCGTCCCGTGCTCGGCAACCGCACGGGCGGTCTCTCGGGACCTGCCGTGAAGCCCGTCGCCGTGCGCATGGTCTGGGATGTGGCACACGTGGTTCACGTGCCCGTCATCGGGATGGGCGGCATTTCCTCATGGCAGGATGCCGTTGAGTTCTTCCTCGCGGGCGCGTCCGCCGTGGCGGTCGGGACGGCGAACTTTATCGACCCTGCAATTACAATGAAGATCTGCGACGGTCTGGGGGGTTATCTGCATGAGAATCAGATGTCGAGCATACGGGATCTCATTGGACAGGCATGGGAATAAACATATTTTTTCGAAAGAATTTCACGCAAAAGGGATTTTCTGTTCGTAAGGTTGGCTCTCCTCCCGTATCGCACAAGGGCTAGGGGGACTTTTGACACCTGAGCCCCACATGTGGTATAATCTTCCCGTTGGTATGAGAAACCGAGACAATCGCGTCCATCTCGATGGGCGAGGAAAGTCCGAGCTCCATAGGGCAGTGTGCTGGATAACGTCCAGCGAGGGTGACCTCAGGGACAGTGCCATAGAAATTTAGACCGCCGATCTGATCGGTAAGGGTGGAAAGGTGCGGTAAGAGCGCACCAGCAGTCGGGTGACCGGCTGGCTTGGGTAAACCCCACATGGAGCAAGACCAAATAGGGAAGGGTTAAGGCGGCTCGTCGACCTTCCGGGTAGTGTCGCTAGAGGCGTTCGGCAACGGGCGTCCCAGATAAATGATTGTCGCCGCCCGTGTGGCGGAACAGAACTCGGCTTATTGGTTTCTCACAGCCAATGCTATCGAAGACGCATTTAATGTACTCAGGTTTGTCTTGGGTATCGGTGGAAGGAAGTGTTTGCTTGCGAAAGAAAATCAAGATTCTTGCGTTATCCGCGATGCTTCTCTGCTCCGCAGCAGTTGCGAGTGCAGAGTCATTCCAGCTCGGCGATCAGGGAACTGACGTAGCCGAGATTCAGGGACAGCTGTCCAGCTTTGGTTATGACGTTGTTGCAGATGGAGATTTTGGCCCTGCAACGGCAGAGGCAGTGAAGGAATTCCAATCAGCACAGGGACTTGATGTCGACGGGATGGTAGGGCCTTCCACGTATCAGGCACTTCTTGGAAAATCCATGCCGCAGGTCAGCCGCGGTTCGAACTACATCGTTCGCCGCGTGATCTCTGACTCCATGCAGTACATTGGAGTTCCGTATTCCTTTGGCGGCACGACGCCCGCAGGATTTGACTGCTCCGGCTTTGTGCGCTACGTATTTGCCAATGCGGGCATCTATCTCCCGCGCACGGCAGACGCACAGTATGATGTCGGCTATCCTGTCTCCTCGTCGGAGATGGTGCCCGGCGATCTCGTATTCTTCTCGACGTATGAGTACGGTCCGTCGCATGTCGGCATCTATCTCGGCAACGGCAACTTTATCAATGCTTCGTCGAGCCGCGGCGTTGCGATCGACAATCTGTACGGCGGCTACTGGGGCGCGTGCTACATTGGAGCGCGACGCATCATGTGATATGCGGAATCAGGAGAGGGGCGCTGCCCCTCTTTTTTCATAGGAGAAAACAATGTCCGATCTATTTCTTTGCCTTCTTGTTTTCCTCATGCTATACTATGTTTTCGGTGATGAGCTGTTCCCGCGATGAACTTTCTACATTATTATTCCTATCGGTTGCATTATTGTATGATTTTATGTAATATGGGGAGCGTACCGCCATGGAGGATCGATGGTATTTAGCGGCGCTGCTGCAGTGCCGCCAGATCGGTAGCGTGCGTATGCGCCGTCTGTGTGCAGTTGTGCCCGAGGCGCGGGAGATCTGGGCGATGTCCGCTGCAGCCCTGTGTGCGACGGGCATTCTGTCCGATGCACTGGCAGATGATCTGGCACGTCATATGCAGGCGCATCCCGATCTGCCGGAGCGGATTGCGGCGGACTGCGCACGCACGGACGTGTCCATCATCAGTATTGATGACGAACTCTATCCCGTTGTGCTGCGCGAGATCTTCGATCCGCCGCTCGTCCTCTACTATCGTGGTACGCTCGTACCGGATGCGCGTCGGATTGGCATGGTCGGCGCACGCAAATTCACCGCCTATGGTGAGGCGGCAGCGATGGAGTTTGCCGAGAGGCTTGCGGCGGCGGGTGTGACTGTCGTGAGCGGAGCAGCGCGCGGCATTGATACACGTGCGCATCGCGGGGCACTGCGCGGCGGCAGGACGGTCGCGGTGCTCGGCTGCGGCGTGGATATTGCGTACCCGCCGGAGAACCGCCGTCTGCTCGCGCAGATCATCGAGACGGGAGGCGCAGTGATCTCCGAGTATGCACCGGGGACGCAGCCGCTGCCCGCCTTTTTCCCTGCGCGCAACCGCATCATCAGCGGGCTGTCCGAGGGGGCGCTCGTCGTCGAGGCTGCAAAGCGCAGCGGATCGCTCATCACGGCGGAGATGGCGCTGAGCGAAGGGCGGGACGTGTATGCGATTCCGGGCAGCATATACTCGCCGCAGAGCAACGGATGTCACAATCTCATCCGCGCGGGTGCGCGCCTCGTGGAGTCACCGCAGGAGATCCTTGAGGAAATGCACCTCGCAGAACCGCCGCGCCGCCCCGCACGCGATCAACTGACACCGGAGGAAGCTCGCATCTATCAGGTACTGTCCTTCGAGCACGCACTCACGATGGATGAGATCGTGGACAGTATGCCGGAGCATGTTACGGCAAATATTCCGCTGCTCCTGCTCCAAATGCAGCTGAAGGGAATTATTACAGAGAATGAAATGCACGCCTATCGGCGCGTTGAAAGGAACTGACGGATTGGCTACGCTGACATCTGCATCGAAAACGAAAACATCCAAATCGAAAGGCGCAAAAACTACAAAAAACACGAGTGCGTCGGGGAAGAAATCATCCAAAAAAATCCTTGTGATCGTCGAGTCTCCCGCGAAGGCAAAGACCATCGAGCGTCACCTTGGGAAGAACTACATCGTGAGAGCGTCGATGGGGCATCTGCGCGATCTGCCGAAGAGCCAGTTCGGCATTGATGTCGAGAATGAATTTGCACCGAAGTATATCAATGTGCGCGGCAAGGGTGAGCTCATCCGCGCGCTCAAAAAAGAGGCGAAGAACGCGGACAAGATCTATCTCGCAAGCGATCCTGACCGCGAGGGCGAGGCAATCGCGTGGCATCTGGCGTTCATCCTCGGCGTAGACCCCGAGAAGGACTGCCGCATTGTGTTCCACGAGATCACAAAGCCCGCGATCGAGGAGGCGGTGCAGCATCCGCGCCCGATTCACATGGAGCAGGTGGATGCGCAGCAGGCGCGCCGTATGCTCGACCGCATTGTCGGCTATAAGCTCTCGCCGCTGCTCTGGCGCAAGGTACGCAAGGGACTGTCCGCCGGGCGCGTGCAGTCCGTGACCGTGCGTCTCATCTGTGATCGGGAGCGCGAGATCGAGGCGTTCCAGTCCGAGGAGTATTGGACGGTCGAGGCAAAGCTGAAAAAGGGGAAGAATGCCTTTACGGCGGATGTCACGCATGTGCGCGGAAAGAAGCTCGTGCTGCACAGCGAGGCGGAGACGAAGGCGCTGACGGACGATCTCGCAGGGCAGGACTTTACCGTGAAGGAGGTCAAGCGCAGCGAGCGCCGCAAGAAGGCGGCGCCGCCCTTTACGACGAGCTCTCTGCAGCAGGATGCCGCGCGCAAGCTCGGCTTTACCTCGGGGCGCACGATGATGATTGCCCAGCAGCTCTACGAGGGCGTTGTACTCGGCAGACAGGGCGCAACGGGTCTCATCACGTACATGAGAACGGATTCGACGCGCATCTCGAACCTCGCTGTGGATGAGGCGCGCAGCTATCTCAGTGAGACATACGGGAGGGACTATGTTCCCCCGCGTCCGAATATCTATGCGATGGGCAAAAAGGCGCAGGACGCGCATGAGGGCATCCGCCCGACGAGCATCGTGCGTACGCCGGCGGATGTCGAACCGTATCTGAACCGTGACCAGCTGCGCCTCTACACGCTCATCTGGCAGCGCTTTGCCGCGAGTCAGATGTCTGCCGCCGTCTACGATACGATTGCAGCACAGATTGCGGCGGGGGACTACCAGCTGCGCGCACATGGCTCGAAGCTGAAGTTCAAGGGCTATACCGCCGTCTATGTGGGCGCGGAGATTGCAAAGAAGGAAAAGGATACACTGCTGCCGGAGCTTGAGGCGGGCGATGCACTTGCGCTCTCCGATCTGAAACCCGAGCAGCATTTCACCGAGCCGCCGCCGCGCTACAACGACGCGTCGATTGTCAAGACGCTCGAGGAGATGGGGATTGGGCGTCCGAGCACCTATGCGCCGATCATCGAGACGATTCAGAAGCGCGGCTATGTTGAGCGTCGCGAGAAGCAGTTTCGCCCGACAGAGCTCGGTTTCATCGTCACCGATATGCTCGAGGAATACTTCAAGGACATTGTGGACGTGAAGTTCACGGCGAATCTCGAGGGAGAGCTGGACGAGGTTGCGGACGGCACGCTCGACAAGAACGATCTGCTCCGCAAATTCTACGATCCGTTCGACGAAACGCTGAAGCAGGCGGAGGAGGTCATCGGGGAGGTCGAGATTCCCGACGAGGTCACGGACATTCCCTGCGACAAATGCGGCCGCATGATGGTGGTCAAGCAGGGGCGCTTCGGCAAGTTCCTCGCCTGCCCCGGGTTTCCGGACTGCCGCAATGCCAAGCCGCTGCTGCGCGATACGGGGGTTGCGTGTCCGAAATGCGGCGGTAAGATCGTCGAGCGCAAGAGTCGGCGCGGGCGTGCGTTCTTCGGTTGCGATCATTATCCGGACTGTGACTATACAACGTGGGACGAACCGCAGCAGGAGAAATGCAAGGTCTGCGGCTCGTTCATGCAGAAGCATCGCTACCGCACGGGGCGCAGCATCCTCTATTGCAGCAACGAGGCGTGCAGTTCGCGGGTCGGCAGCCCGATCGAGAAGGAGCTCGCACGCCAGAAGGAGCGTGCGGCAGCAAAGGCGGACGGTGCACCCAAGGGAGAGACGAAGGGCAAAGCTGTGAAGAAGTCTGCGCCACGCCGCAAGGGTACGCGCGCATGAAGAAGGTCATTGTCATAGGCGCAGGGCTCGCGGGAAGCGAGGCAGCATGGCAGGCAGCGGAGGCGGGCACACGGGTCGAACTCTATGAAATGCGCCCGCTGCGCAGATCGCCCGCACACAAGACGGACGGCTTTGCCGAGCTCGTCTGCAGCAATTCCCTGCGCGGCGCAGGACTCGAAAACGCCGTCGGCGTCCTCAAGGAGGAGATGCGCCGCCTACACGCGCTCATCATGGAGGCGGCGGATGCAACCGCCGTTCCTGCCGGCGGGGCGCTCGCGGTCGACCGCACGGCATTCAGCGACTATGTTACGCGGCGCATTGAAGCACATCCGAACATCAGCGTGCGTCATGAGGAGATCACGGAGCTTCCCTCAACTGATGAGGCGATTGTTGTCTGTGCCTCGGGGCCGCTCACGGACGGCGCACTCGCTGATCAGATCCGTGCGCTGCTCGGCGACGATGCACTCTATTTCTACGATGCCGCTGCTCCGCTCGTCAGCTTTGCGAGCATTGATATGACGGCGGCGTATCGTGCCTCCCGCTATGGGAAAGGGGAGGCGGCATACATCAACTGCCCGATGGATGAGGCGCAGTACGATGCGTTCTGGACGGCGCTGACGACAGCAGAGACGGCAAAGGCGCATGATTTTGAAAAGGAAATATTCTTCGAGGGATGCATGCCCGTTGAGGTCATGGCAGCGCGCGGCAAGGACACTCTCCTCTACGGACCACTCAAGCCTGTCGGGCTCGAGCATCCCGAGACGGGCATGCGTCCTCATGCTGTGGTGCAGCTGCGTCAGGACAATGCGGAGGGGACGATCTACAACATCGTCGGATTTCAGACGCGGCTCAAATGGCCGGAGCAGCGGCGTGTCTTTCAGATGATCCCGGGGCTGACGAATGCCGAGTTTCTGCGCTACGGCGTGATGCACCGCAACAGCTTTATCAACGCACCGCGCCATCTGTGCCCGACCTTTCAGCTCCGCATCAATGAACGCCTTTTCTTTGCGGGGCAGATGACGGGCGTGGAGGGTTATGTCGAGTCCGCAGCCTCGGGGCTTACGGCGGGTGTCAATGCCGCGCGCCTTGCGGCAGATAAGGAACCTCTTGTCTTTCCGCAGACGACCTGTCACGGCGCGCTTGCACACTACATCACGACCTGCGATCCCGATCACTTTCAGCCGATGAACATCAACTTCGGGCTGCTTCCGCGCCTCGAGAATCTGCCGCGGCGCACGCGCAAGCCTCAGAAAAAACTTATGCTTGCAGAACGTGCCTTAGAGGAACTCACAAAGTTTCATGCGGAGCATATGAAAGGACTATACAGCGTATGATATTTCATGCAACAACCATTGTCGCCGTCAAGAAGGACAATAAGGTTGCCATTGCGGGCGACGGGCAGGTGACCTTCGGCGAGCGTGCCATTATGAAGGCAAATGCGCGCAAGGTGCGCCGCCTCTATCACGGAAAGATTCTCGCGGGATTTGCGGGATCGGTCGCGGATGCGTTTACCCTGTTTGAGAAATTCGAGGTCAAGCTCGAATCCTACAGCGGCAACCTGCAGCGCGCCGCCGTGGAGCTTGCGAAGGACTGGCGCACGGACAAGGTGCTGCGCAAGCTCGAAGCGCTGCTGCTCGTGGCGGATAAGGACGGCATTCTCATGATCTCCGGCAATGGTGAGGTCATTGAGCCGGACGGGGACTGTACGGCAATCGGCTCGGGCGGCTTTTTTGCACTCGCTGCCGCGCGTGCCCTCGTTGCGCACAGTACGATGGACGCACCCGCGATTGCGCAGGAATCGCTGTCGATTGCGGCGGACATCTGCGTCTATACGAATCATAATATTACGGTGGAGGTACTGGAATCATGAGTCAGATCGGGGTCAACGAACAGACGCCGCGCGAGATCGTTGCCGAGCTCGACAAATACATCGTCGGCCAGCACGAGGCAAAGCGCTCCGTCGCCATCGCACTCCGCAACCGCTGGCGCAGTCGGCAGCTGGATGATGATATGCGCGAGGATGTCGTGCCGAAGAACATCCTGATGATCGGCTCGACCGGCGTCGGCAAGACCGAGATTGCGCGCCGTCTCGCACGCCTCGTGCGCGCCCCGTTCCTCAAGGTAGAGGCGACGAAGTTCACGGAGGTCGGCTATGTGGGGCGCGATGTCGAGTCCATTGTGCGCGATCTTGTTGAAACCTCTGTGCGCATGGTGCGTCAGCAGAAGATCAATGAGGTGCAGGAAAAGGCGAAGGAGAACGCCGAGGAGCGTCTGATCGACGTATTCGTTCCGCCCGCGAAAAAAACCGCGAATCCGCTCAGCAATCTGTTTTCATCCGAGCAGGAGGAAAAGCAGGAGCAGGAGGAGCCGCCGAAGTATCAGGCGGGGCGCGAATGGGTGCGCAAACGCCTCAACAAGGGGGAACTTGAGAACGATGTGATCGAGATCGATGTGGAGGAATCCGCGCGGCCGATGGGCAGCATGTTTGCAGGTTCGTCTCTGGAGAGCATGAGCGACAACTTGCAGTCCATGATTGGCAAGCTCGTGCCGAAGAATCGTCGCAAGCGCAAGGTCACGGTCGATCAGGCGCGCAAGATCTTCACGGCAGAGGAAGCAGACAAACTCATTGATATGGATGTTGTTGCCGAGGAGGCGGTGCACACCGCCGAGTACAGCGGCATTGTCTTCCTCGATGAGATCGACAAGGTGGCAGTCAGCAACGGGCGCAGCGCGGGTGCGGATATCTCGCGTGAGGGCGTGCAGCGTGACATCCTGCCCATTGTCGAGGGTTCTACGGTAATGACGAAGTATGGCCCTGTCAAGACAGATCATATTCTCTTCATCGCGGCGGGGGCATTCCATACGGCGAAGCCATCCGATCTCATTCCGGAGCTGCAGGGGCGCTTCCCAATTCGCGTCGAGCTCAAGTCGCTCGTCAAGGAGGACTTT
Organism: Selenomonas timonae; assembly: GCF_014250475.1. Classification (NCBI taxonomy): domain Bacteria; kingdom Bacillati; phylum Bacillota; class Negativicutes; order Selenomonadales; family Selenomonadaceae; genus Centipeda; species Centipeda timonae. The sequence goes on from NZ_CP060204.1 coordinate 1,802,842, forward strand.
GAGCGCATCCTCACGGAGCCGAAGAACGCGCTCATCAAGCAGTATCGCGCATTGCTCGGCGTTGAGGGCGTATCCCTGACCTTTCAGGAGGATGCTATCGGACGCATTGCGGAGCTGGCGGAGACGGTCAACGAGCAGACGGAGGACATCGGGGCACGACGCCTCTATACTCTCCTTGAAAAGCTCCTCGAGAACCTGTCCTTTGAGGCACCCAATCTTACGGAAAAGGATGTTGTCATCGATACCGCCTATGTGGATCGCTGCCTTGCCGACATCGCGGGCGATCACGACGTATCGCGTTTTATTCTGTAATACGATTTCGATGCATAAGGAAGCACTGATAAATTCAGCCACGCCATCTTGACGCATCTTTTTTGCCCGCACTTCGTCGGCAAATCCTCCACATAGCCTCTGCTATGCGTCCGGTTTGCCTCCTAGTTCGGACGAAAAAATCTACGCCAATCTGACGGACTTCATTTTATCAGCGATTCCATAAGAACGGTTTGGAATCTTTCCAAGCCGTTTTTTCTATTGCCTAAGTTTGCATTTTATGAGATAATCCATTGTGACATAATCTGCACATGGGAGGTGAGCATCAGCATGGATGGGCAGGGCGGTCTCTTTGAGCGCGCCGCATACCAACCGCTTGCCGAGCGTCTGCGTCCGCAGACACTCGAAGAATTCGTCGGGCAGGAACACCTCCTCGGCAAGGGGAAAATACTGCGCCGCCTCATCGAGAGCGACCATATCACCTCCATGATCTTCTGGGGGCCGCCCGGCGTTGGCAAGACGACGCTTGCCCGCATCATCGCCGCTCGGACGCAGGCGAAATTCATCAACTTCTCTGCCGTGACGAGCGGTATCAAGGACATCCGCACAGTCATGCAGGAGGCGGATCGCCGCCGCATCTACGGGGAGCGCATCATCGTCTTTGTCGATGAGATCCATCGCTTCAACAAGGCACAACAGGATGCATTTCTCCCGTTTGTGGAGAAGGGGAGCATCGTCCTGATAGGGGCGACAACAGAGAATCCCTCGTTCGAGATCAACAGTGCTCTCCTGTCGCGCTGTCGCGTCTTTGTCCTGCAAGGTCTGACGATGGATGACATCGCGCGCCTCCTCCGTCACGCCCTCTCCGCGGAGCGCGGGCTGCGCGATCTGCACGTCCATCTATCAGAGGAAGGTCTCGCGGCTGTTGCTGCCTTTGCAAACGGCGATGCACGGAGTGCGCTCTCGACGCTTGAGATGCTCGTGATGAATGCGGATGAGCGGGACGGCGAGATCTATGTGACCGAGGAGAACCTCGCACAGTGCATTTCGCGGAAATCCCTCCTCTACGATAAGAGCGGGGAGGAGCATTACAACCTTATCTCCGCCCTGCACAAGTCCATGCGCAACTCCGATCCGGATGCAGCCGTCTACTGGCTCGCGCGCATGCTCGAGGCGGGGGAGGATCCGCTCTACGTCGCACGGCGCGTGACGCGCTTTGCCGCAGAGGACGTGGGGCTTGCCGATCCACGCGCACTCGAGATCGCTGTTGCAGCCTATCAGGCGTGCCACTACATCGGTTTTCCCGAGTGCAACGTCCATCTGACGGAGGCTGTCATCTACCTCTCGCTCGCGCCGAAATCGAACGCGATGGAAACAGCGTATCTCGCCGCCGCCGCAGACGCGCGTACAATGCTCGCAGAGCCTGTACCGCTCGTTATTCGGAATGCGCCGACCAAGCTCATGAAGGAGCTCGACTATGGCAAGGGCTATCAGTACGCACATGACACGGAGGAGCATATTACGAATATGCAGTGCCTGCCGGATGCGCTCGTCGGAAAGGCCTACTATCATCCGACGGAGCAGGGGATGGAGGGGCGCTTTCGCGAGCGGTTGGATTGGATCAAAAACTGGAAGAAAAATCATCCACCAAGAAACAAATCGGATAAATAAATAAAAATAGCCAAAAATATGTAATAAATAATAATAAATAGTTCGTCTGACGAATATATTTCGTCTCTGAGAGAAAGGAAGGAACTCCGGCGTTGGATGGGAAGCTGAAATTATACGGGTTTAACAACCTCACCAAGGCGTTGAGCTTCAATATCTATGATATTTGCTATGCGAAATCTGCGCGTGAACAGCGGGATTATATCAAATACATTGACGAGCAATATAACTCCGATCGTCTCACGAAGATTCTATCGCAGGTCACAGATATGATCGGCGCACGGATTCTCAACATTGCCAAGCAGGACTACGATCCGCAGGGGGCAAGCGTCACGATGCTGATTGCAGAGGAGGCAGCCGTTGTCTCCGGCAGCAAGAAGCCCGTGAATGCAAAGGAGCCTGTGCCGGAGACCATCCTTGCACATCTCGACAAGAGTCATGTGACGGTGCACACCTATCCCGAGTTCCATCCCGACACCAGTATTGCTACCTTTCGCGTGGATATCGATGTGGCGACCTGCGGGGAGATCACGCCGCTGCAAACGCTCGACTATCTCATCAGTCAGTTCGACTCGGATATCATTACGATGGATTACCGTGTGCGCGGCTTTACGCGTGATCTGCAGGGGCGCAAGCTCTTTGTGGACAGCAAGATGACCTCCATTCAGGAGTTTATCAAGCAGGAGACGCTCGACGAGTACGACGCCGTGGATATCAACCTCTATCAGGCAAGCCTGTTTCACACGCGCATGCTCATCAAGGAGCCGCAGCTGCAGAACTATCTCTTCAATACGGATGTCGATGAGATTCCGCCGAAGACACGCCTGCTCATCAGCACGAGTCTGCGCCGTGAGATGATCGAGATCTTCAGCGGTCGGAATGTCTATTGATGTTTCGCTCGTATTGACCGTGTTTTGAGGGAGCTGGTCATATGCCCATGTTCAAGAAGTCTCTCCTCATTCTCCTTGTTCTCGCACTTGCGGTACTTGGGGGAACAATGTACGGATACTATCGGGAGCAGCAGACAATAGCCCTCGATCCGGCGGTGATCGAGCAGGCCGAGGCAAAGCGCACCGTCACCGTATATGTGTGCGGTGAGGTAAAAAAGCCGGGTCTGGTGACACTGACCGAGGGACAGCGCGTTGCCGACGCCGTGAATGCGGTCGGCGGCGTGATCGAGACGGCAGACATCGACCACATCAATATGGCTGCGCTCTTGGAGGACGGCATGCAGGTGCGCGTTCCACTGCGCATCGGGGGCGCGGAGGAGCGTTCCAAATCCGCAGGTACAGGAAAAAATGCAGAGGGGCAGATCAATCTCAATACGGCGACGGAAAAGGAGCTGCAGGAACTCCCCGGCATCGGTCCCGCCATGTCCGCACGCATCATCGAATATCGTGAGGAGCACGGCGACTTTCAAAATATCGAAGATGTAAAGCAGGTGCGCGGCATTGGCAATGCCAAATTTGAAAAGCTGAAAGATAAGGTAACGATATGAAGACGGGGCAGTATCAGCTCTCGTTCCTCTGTGGGCTCCTTGCGTCATACATCCTCGGAAGTGTATGCAGTGCGTGGATGCATATTTCGTTCACCGCATATTTTTCATATATGGCAGCGCTTTTACTGGCTGCTGCTCTAGCCTCCGGCATCCTTGTTCTGAAACAAAGTGAGAGAACATGGATTGCCTTTGTGGGGCTTTTTTTCATGTTGGGCATCTTTCGCTTTGCCGCCGCGTACGAGCTTCCGTCGCAGGATATTTCACACAGGGCGGGGGAGAGCGTGCGCGTCAGGGGGACGATCACAGATGCACCGCGCATTCGGACGGATGCGGACGGAATTCAGCATATACGATATACGGTTGCCGCAGAAAGCATTGTGCAGGGGGAAATGGAAGAGCCAATCAGCGGGAAGCTCTATGTCTATATGCGCAGTGACGGCGTGGAGGAGGAACATCTCGGGCAAATCGGTGACCGCATTGCAGCAGAGGGAAAAGTTCACCGCCCGCAGAGCTATCAGAATCCGGGGCAGCTCGATACGCGCTTTTTGCTGCACGTCGACGGGATTACGGCGACCCTCTTTGCAAAAAAAGGTGATCTCTCCGTTGAAAACAATGAAAATCCGACCTATGCGCAGGCATTTATGCGCTGGGCTGCAAATGTGCGCGCACATTATCTCGACCGCATGACGGAGGTGATGCCGCGCACGGATGCCGCCGCGATCTTTGCGATGCTCTTCGGCGGCTATGAGGGGATACGGACTGAGCTGCTCGAGGTGTTTACCGTCACAGGCATCGTACACATCCTCTCCGTCTCCGGCTCGCATATCAGCCTGCTTGCAGCCGTCATTGCGTGGCTGGCACTCTTCCTTCGTCTGCCGCGCGGGATTTCTGCGGTGGCAGTCATCCTTGCCATTCTCGTATATGTGGTTCTCGCGGGACTTGTCCCGCCAGCTGTGCGTTCCGGCATCATGGGAGGTGTTGCCTTTCTCGGACTCATTCTCGGTCGGGAGCGCGATGCACAATACCTGCTCGTATTGACAGGGCTTCTCATGCTGCTCGTCTCTCCGCTCCTCGTCTTTCACATCAGCTTTCAGCTGTCCTTCTTGGCGACGGCGGGGCTGCTCTTTCTCGCGCCTCTTCTGATGGAGAAGATGGAACGGCTGCCGCGCCTGATTGCAGCAAGCTTCTCCATCACGATGGGGGCACAGCTGGCAACCCTGCCGATTCTCGCGTGGCACTTCAACCAAATTTCTCTGTCCGCTTTGCTCTCCAATCTCGTTGTCGTTCCTATTGTCGATCTCATCATCATCCTCGGTCTTGGCGGCGGCATTGCAGCGGTTCTTGTGCCCGTTCTCGGCAAGATCGTCTTTGCCTTGGACAGTCTGCTCCTTGGGATTACCTTTGAGATGACGCGGATGCTTGCGGTTCTGCCGCTTTCGCAAATTTGGCTGCCCTCGATGGGGGTGTTGGCTGCACTTTTCTACTATCTGCTTCTCGTGATGTTGGTTCTCCCAAAGGAAAAACGGGGTTGTTTCGTTTTATTGATTCAACCGTTTCGAAGATTTTTTATAATTGTTTCGATTTTTACTGTTGCTGCTTTATTTTCGTGGCAGATGATGCGTCCCGACGAGGTGGAGGTTCATTTTATCGATGTCGGGCAGGGGGATGCCGCCCTCGTTGTGACCCCGCACGGTCATGCGATGCTCTTTGATACGGGCGGGACGCGTGACGGAGCATTTGACATCGGCGCGCGCGTCGATCTGCCGTATCTGCGCCATTATGGCATCCATGCGCTCGACTATATCTTCCTCTCGCACGCACATGAGGATCATGCGGCGGGTGCCGGTGCCATTCTCACTCGTATGCCGGTCAAACATGTCTACACTGCCGATGAGGGAACAGCGGCATATGCGCGCAGCATGCGGGTCGGCGACGGCAGTCCTCTGCTCATGAAGCTGAGCAGGGCAGAGGAAGGGCAGTCCATCACCGTGGATGGGGTGACGGTTGATGTTCTCTATGCGCCAGCATACGAGACGGTGGAGCACGCAACAGGCAATGAGGTCTCAAATGTCTACCGCGTCCGCTACGGGAATGCGAGCTTTCTCTTCACGGGTGACCTTGTCGCGGAGCACGAGGAGAAAATGATTGCGCGCGGCATTGATCTGCATACGACGGTGCTCAAGGTGCCGCATCACGGCTCTGATACATCCAGCTGCGCAGATTTTGTGGAGGCATCACATCCTCTCTATGCTGTTTACTGTGTGGGCGCAGATAATTCCTTCGGGCATCCGCGTCCCTCTGTTGTGGAGCGATATGAGCGGATGGGGGCAAAGACATTGCGTACCGATCGGGACGGTGCCATTGTCTTTCGCACGGACGGGACGCACCTATCGGTCAGCACATATGCGGCAGAGAAATTTTTGCGCGACTGATTGCGCCGGTCTTTTCTTTCCTTTATAATAAAAGCGATGTTATGTATACGGAATGAGGATATTATGGATATACGCGGTGTAGTATTTGATGTCGATGACACACTCTATGATATGTTACAACCATTCCTCGGTGCCTATCGGGAACTCTGCGGGGAGCGGTATGATTTGCCCGTGCAGGAACTCTTTTTGGCGTTTCGCCGACACAGCGATGATCGCTTTGTGGATTCGCAGACCGGCAAAATGACGATGGAGGAGCTCTATATCTATCGCGTGCGCATGATGTTGCGCGATTATGACATCGATGTGACGGATGAAGAGGCATTGGCGTTTCAGCGGCTCTATATGGATCTGCAGTACCGCATCTGTCTCTCGCCCGTGATGCAGGATCTGCTTGATGCGCTGCACAGCCGCGCCGCCATCGGCATCATTACGAACGGGGAATCCCGCCATCAGCGGAATAAGCTGCGCTCCCTCAACGTCTCTCCATGGGTGCCGGAGGAGCATATCATTGTCTCGGGCGACCTTCCGTTCCGCAAGCCGGACGTGCGCATCTTCCGCGAGATGGAGCACCGTCTGCACCTCGCACCGGAGCATCTGATCTATGTGGGCGATGCCTTCGATCTGGACATGGTCGGCGCACAGCAGGCGGGCTGGCAGTCCGTCTGGTTCAACCACCGTCGTCGTTCCATTCCTGAGAACAGTAATATCCGTCCGAATGCCGAGGTGCATACGGAGGAGGAACTCGCCGCCGTGCTCAAGGAATATCTTAGAAAATAAATGCTTGCTTTTTGCGTGAAAAATTGATAGAATACATATCGTTGTCGGGATGTGGCACAGTTTGGTAGCGCGCATCGTTCGGGACGATGAGGCCGCAGGTTCGAATCCTGTCATCCCGACCATCTATGCAACATATAAAGACCAGCCGATGGGCGGGTCTTTTTCTATTTATGACGGATTGTGAGGAAGCCATGACATTTGAGGAAAAAAGCTGTGCCGAGGATTTGATTTCATTTATCAATCGGTCGACATCCCCGTATCATGTGGTAGAGCAGAGCAACGGTGCGTTGCCGGCTGTACCCCTGTTTGGAGCAGAGGGCATACGCGCGCGGCAGTGCTATTATTTCCCGCTCTATAACACGGGCACGCTCATCATCTCGATCGGTGAGAACCCGCGCGGACCTCTGCGCATTGCGTGCGCGCATACGGACTTTCCTTGTCTGCGCGTGAAGCCGAATCCCGTGCTCAAGGAGCATGGTTACGGCAAGCTGAACGCCGAGGTATACGGTGGGATGATCCGCAATACGTGGATGGATCGCCCGCTCTCTCTGGCGGGCGCGGTCGCCCTGCGCAGCAATGACGTATTCGCGCCAACGCTGCGGCTCGTGGATTTTCGCCGTCCGCTCATGATTGTGCCGAATCTCGCGATTCACATGAACCGAAAGGTGAACGAGGGCGTTGAGCTGAAACCGCAGAAGGATCTGCTGCCGCTCCTTTTCCAAAGTGATGGAGAGGGCGAGGATGATGCGCAAAAACTGCTGAATCTGCTCGCTGAGGAGCTGGATGTTCAGGCAGAGAATATCCTCTCCTATGACCTGAATGCCTATCCGTATGAGCAGGGGTGTCTTCTGGGCTGTGAGGATGTCTTCCTCTCATCGCCGCGTCTGGACAATCTCTCCTCGGTCAAGGCGTGCCTTGATGCTCTCCGAGATTTTGACGGGGACGGCATACGCGTCGCGGCATTCTTCGATAATGAGGAGGTGGGGAGCCGCACGAAGCAGGGAGCGGGATCGACGGCACTCGCCATGATATTGGAGCATGTCTACGATGTGATCGGACTTGAGCGCAGGGAATATCTTGCAAAGATTCTCGAAGGCTTCTGTCTGTCGGTAGACGTTGCCCACGCACTTCATCCGAATGCGCCCGAAAAAGCCGATCCGACGAATCACCCCCTGCTCGGCGGCGGTGTTGTCCTAAAGGTCGCATCCAATCAGTCCTATGCCGGAGATCCCGAGGCGTTTGCCGTTGTCGCAGGACTCTGTGAGCGGGATGATATCCCGTATCAGGTCTTTACAAATCATTCGGATGCGCCGGGCGGTGCGACGCTTGGCTCGATTCTGTCAACGCAGATCCCGATGCGCACGATGGACATCGGCGCACCGATCCTCGGCATGCACTCCGCACGCGAGACGATGGGGACGACAGACCAGATGGCGCTCACACGTCTGATTCGCTCTTTTTTCTCTGTCTAGGAAAGACATCTGTGCAGAAGCGTGCTATAATAGGGCACATTGAACATAGAAGGAGAGGATTTCTTGCGCGCTGTAGTCACACGAGTCAAAGAAGCGTCTGTTAAAATCGAGGGAAAAATCTGCGGTCAGATCGAGACGGGCTATCTGATCCTACTCGGCATAGCGCCGGAGGATACAGCGGAGGATGCAACACATCTCGCGGAGAAAATCGTGCATCTGCGCGTGTTTTCCGATGAGGCGGGGAAGATGAACCGCGCGCTTGCCGAGGTAAACGGCTCCGTTCTTGTCATCTCGCAGTTCACGCTGTTTGCCGATCTCAAAAAGCGACGGCCGGGGTTCTCGAAGGCGGCAAAGCCAGAGATCGCCATCCCTCTGTATGAGGAGTTCATGGCGCAGCTCGAAGCGCGTGATGTGCATGTTGAGCGCGGGGAGTTCGGCGCGGATATGCAGGTGTATTCGCTCAACGACGGTCCCGTGACACTCCTCTTCGATACGAATGAGGTATAGGATGAATACAGAGATACTCCAAAAATACGCTGCACTCGTCATTCGCGTCGGCGTCAACCTACAGGAAGATCAGCCGCTTGTCATCCATGCGCCGATCTCCTGCGCGGACTTCGTGCACGCACTGGCGGAGGAAGCCTATGCGGCCGGGGCATATGATGTTGCCGTCAACTGGAACGACGAAGAATTCGCCCACATCCGCTTCCGACAGGCGAAGGCGGAGCGGTTCCGTGAATTCCCCGCATGGCGCAAGGCGTTCTATGAGGATCATGCCGAGCGCAATGCCGCATTCATCTCGATTGCGGCGTCGAATCCCGATATCTTTTCGGATGTTGATCCGAAGCGCCTCACAGATGCGAGCATGGCTGCGGGAAAGGCACTCATGGACTACCGTGCGCGCCTGATGAGCAATAAAAACACGTGGTGTGTGGCCTCTGTACCTACAACGGCATGGGCGCGCAAGGTGTTCCCCGACTGTTCCCCCGAGGAGGCGGTCGAAAAACTCTGGGCGGCGATTCTGAGCGCCGCGCGCATTTCCGAGACGGAGAACCCGATATCTGCGTGGCATGCGCATATCGAGCGCCTGCAGCAGCGGACGGCCTTTCTCAATGCACACGCCTTCACGGAACTTCACTATCGCAATGGACTCGGCACGGATCTGCGCATTGCCCTGCCCGAGGGGCATATCTGGATGGGCGGTGCGGAGCGCTCGGCGGCGGGGACACTCTTTGCGGCAAACATACCGACGGAGGAAGTATATACAATGCCAAAGCGCACGGGTGTCAACGGCACTGTATTTGCATCGAAGCCGCTCCACTACAACGGCAACCTGATTGAGGATTTCAGCCTCACGTTCCGTGACGGGAGGGTTGTCGATTATCGTGCGCAGCGGGGGCGTGAACATCTAAAGGAGCTCTTGGAAACGGACGAGGGAGCTTCCTATCTGGGTGAAGTGGCACTGGTGCCGCATGATTCGCCGATCTCGCAGAGCGGGATTCTCTTCTACAATACGCTGTTCGATGAGAACGCCTCTTGCCACCTTGCACTTGGGAAGGCATATCCAACCTGCATTGAGAACGGCGAAAACATGACAGAAGATGAACTGCGTAAACACGATGTAAATCACTCCCTCGTGCATGAGGACTTTATGATCGGCACAGCTGATCTTACAGTCGTCGGTCGAAAACGCTCCGGTGAGACGGTCACGATCATGGAGCACGGCAACTTTGCCTTTTGATTTTGTGAGATGGAGCATATGCAGAGATATTTTCGCTACAGTACACTTTTCTTTATGAGTCTCTTCTTCGTTCTCGCGAGCCTCTCATATGGAGAGGCGGCGGGGAAAATCACGACGGAGGACTTTTCCTATCAGGGGATTGCGCTGGGGGATTCCGAGGAAGCGCTGCGCAGCAAATGGGGCGCGCCCGATGACGAGAATGTGCTCGCCGTCTGGGGGATTCCGCTCAGGACGCTCACCTACGGAGACCTTGTTGTGTCCACCTCGGCGGTGAACGGCAAGATTGTGGACATCAATTTGATCGGCGAGAAATATCGTCTGCGCAAGGATGTGCACTACGGCTCGACGAGCAGCTATCTTGTGAAGGTCTATGGAAAGGCACAGCGCCAATTTCTGGACGGCTACACCTGCTATATCTTCTCCCACCCGACACAGGCGCATACGCGTCTGATCCTGAATCTGGATGCGGAGAACAAGGCGCTGCTCTCGGCGCGCATAACCATGCTCCCCATCAGCGAGGAGGAAGCCGATGCGTTGGCGCTCTTGGACGATGAATCCCTTACGGAGTTCGATCAGAACCATGCGTTCATTGCCTCCAAGGAGATCGACGTGTCGGAGCTGCCGAACAATGATCGTGTGAAGCTCGGAGGATATGTCAAATGACACATGATCTGCACATGCGCGTACTCGGGCACCGCGTCATGCGCTATGCCGGAATTACGCTCGGCTGCCTGATCGCAAGCTGTGCAATCAACCTCTTCCTGATTCCGGCGCATCTCCTGACGGGCGGTGCGACGGGTATCGCGATGATCGTCTACTACCTCTTCGGGCTGCCGATCGGACTGCAGACCTTCCTTTATAATATCCCGCTGCTCTTCATGGCGTGGAAGCTGATGGGAAAGGCATATACGATCGACATCATCATCGGCACAGCGATCTTCTCCTTCTTTCTCGACTTTACACGGCCGCTCAATGCTTACGCGCCTGTGACCGACATGATGCTCACAACCGTCTACGGCGGTGTGTTTGCGGGGCTCGGTTACGGTCTTGTCTTCCGTATGAACGGCAGCACGGGCGGTTTCGACATCCTTGCCGCCATCGTGCGGAAATACTATGATCTGCATATGGGCGGCGTCCTCTTCTCGATGAACTGCCTGATTATGCTCATTGCAGCGTTCCTGTTCGGCATGGCACCCGCGATGTTTACGCTCATCTATATGTTCATCAATGCGACAGTTGTGGATAAGATCGTCGCGGGCTTCAACCACCGCAAGGCGGTGCTCATCATCTCGGATAAGCACAGGGAGATTGCAGAGAGCATCATCGACCAAATGCATCGCGGTGTCACGTTCCTGCATGGACAGGGAGCGTACACACGCCGTGAGCGTAACGTCGTCTTCGTTGCAGTCGGTACGACGCAGGTCGGCAAGCTGAAGTTTATCGTGCACAATGTCGATCCCCATGCCTTCGTCATCATCATGTCTGCAAACGAGGTTATGGGTCGCGGCTTCGGGCGCATCAATCAGAACGATGCCTCGGCATCGGATAATAATTATGAGGACGAGAAGGAGAGGAGATGATATTTATATGGAAGTAACTTATTTGCTGAACAGCGGATTTCTTGTCCGCGTGGACGATGTGCTGCTGGTCTTCGACGCATTTGACGATCCTGCAGGCGTGCTGCCGCAGGCCTTGGAACACGAACGCTACGAGCGGCTGTACTTCTTCGCCTCTCATGCGCATTTTGACCACTTCAATCCGAATATCACACGCTTTTCTGCCAAGGCGACGCGTTATCTCTTGAGCAAGGATATTCGTGCCCACGGGGGCGCTGCACTCATGCCGCCGGAACTGACGAGCTGGATCGGCGTCTATGATACGTGGAAGGACGACCGTATTGCAGTCACATCCTTTTCCTCGACGGACGAGGGGACATCTTTCCTCGTCGAGGTGAATGGAAAGGCGCTCTTCCACGCCGGTGACTTCAACTGGTGGGATTGGACGGGGGACACGAGCGAGAACCGAAAACTCGCAGAGAATGCATTTCGCAAGCAGATGAAGCGCCTTGCAGGCCGCTCCTTCGACCTTGCCTTCTTCCCCGTGGACGGGCGTCTCGGTCCCTCGATGGAGCGCGGTGCAAAGGTATTCTGCGCCGAGACGCATCCGAAGGCGCTCGTCACGATGCACTCCGTCGGCTATCCTGCGTGGCAGCCATCTGCGGATTTCTTCGAGGAGGGGCGTGGGATTCCCGTCTGGTCACCGCAGACGGCGGGCGAGCGGCATTCTTTTTGAAATATGTATTGAAATATAGGAGGGCTTTCGGTAGAATGGGGAAGAAATTTTATCTCTTGACACTCGGCATTGCCGTCGCGGTCATCGCTGTATTGTTTGCGGCGCACAGCGGGAGTGCAGGGATGTCATTCAATATGCTTTTGGATCAGAATAAAGGAGAGAACAGAGCTGTGGCAAATCGCATTGCAGAATTTACGACAAACAAGGGGACCTTCGAGGTGGAGCTCTTCGAGGACAAGGCACCCATTACGACGAAGAACTTCATCGACCTCGTGGAAAAGGGCTTCTATGACGGACTGATCTTCCACCGCGTCATTGACGGCTTTATGATTCAGGGCGGCGATCCGAAGGGCAACGGGACGGGCGGCCCCGGCTACACGATTCCCGATGAGTTCGATCCCGCGCTGAAGCATGACGACGAGGGTATTCTCTCGATGGCAAATGCAGGTCCGAATACGGGCGGCAGTCAGTTCTTCATCACGCTTGCCGCAACGCCGTGGCTCGACAACCATCATGCTGTCTTCGGCAAGGTCGTCGAGGGCATGGACGTCGTGCGCGACATCGGCCACACGCAGACCGGTTATGGCGATCGTCCCGTGCACGATGTCGTGATTGAGAAGATTACGATCAAAGACGCGAAATGAACTACGCATATCTTTTATTGTGTGCGGATGACAGCATCTATGCAGGTTGGACGAACGACCTGCAGAAGCGTCTGCACGCACACAATGAAGGGCATGGTGCGAAGTACACGCGCGGGCGCAGACCTGTCCGCCTCGCCTACGCCGAGGCATTTGCCACGAAAGAGGAAGCGCAGAGCAGGGAGTGTCAGTTCAAGAAGCTGCGCCGAACGGAGCGCCTCTCGCTCATTCGTGCAGGACAGGACGATGCGCAGACAAGAGCGCTGATCGAAGCGGTCAATACAGGAAAACTATAATAAAGGGGATTATTTCATGACAGAGAAGAAGGTCATGCTGACCGAGGACGGCTACAACAAGCTCGTTGAAAAGCTCAACTATCTCAAGAGCGTCCGTCGGATCGAGGTCGCCGAACGCCTCAAGGCGGCGATTGCCCTCGGCGATCTCTCCGAGAACTCGGAATACGATGACGCAAAGAATGAGCAGGCATTTCTCGAGGGCGAGATTCAGGAGCTCGAGACGAAGATCCGCAACTCCGACATCATCCAGGCGGGCGACGGCAAGACTGTTACGATGGGCAGCCGCGTGACTGTGAAGGATCTGGAATTCGATGAGGAGGAGACCTTCCTCATCGTCGGCTCGACGGAGGCGGATCCCGACGAGGGGAAGATCTCGAACGAGTCTCCGCTCGGCATGGCGCTGCTTGGGCAGAACATCGACCATGTGGTCAGTGTCAATGCACCGGCGGGCATCATTCAGTACAAGATCATGGACATTAAGAAGTAAGAGAGGCAAGGATGGCTGAAGAAAGAGAAAATCAGGCGACAGAGCAGGATCTCAATGAGATGATGCGCGTCCGCCGTGAAAAGATGGACGCATTCCGCGCGATGGGGGTTGCTCCATTTGGTCATCGCTTCGAGGTCACGGACTATGCTGCCGATCTCAAGGAGCGCTATGACTATCTGGCGGAAGACGAAGAGGGGAAGGAAGTTCGCATTGCGGGACGTCTGATGGCGATACGCGGACATGGCAAGGCTTCCTTCTCGACCCTCAATGACCGCACGGGGAACATACAGGTGTATTTCAAGATGGATGTCCTCGGCGAACGCAAGTACAAAGAGGAGTTCAAGCGTCTTGACATCGGCGACATCATCGGGATTCGCGGCGTGGTCTTCAAGACGCGGCGCGGTGAGATTACCGTGCGCGTCGAGGACTTTGACCTACTCTCGAAGTCGCTGCGCCCCCTGCCCGAGAAGTTCCACGGCCTCAAGGACGTGGATACGCGCTATCGTCAGCGCTATCTCGATCTCATGGTCAATCATGAGGTGCGTGAGACCTTCCGCAAGCGCACGAAGATCATTCAGTCCATCCGCCGCTATCTGGACGAGCGGGACTATCTCGAGGTTGAGACGCCCGTACTCTCAACGCTCGCGGGCGGCGCTGCGGCACGTCCCTTCATCACGCATCACAACGCTCTCGACATCGACCTCTATCTCCGCATCGCAACTGAACTGAGTCTCAAGCGGCTCATTGTCGGGGGGCTCGACCGCGTCTATGAGATGGGGCGGATCTTCCGCAACGAGGGCATGGACGTACGGCACAATCCGGAGTTCACCTCCATCGAGATCTATCAGGCATTTGCCGACCACCGCGACCTCATGGCAATCACGGAGGGGATTGTTCGTCAGGCGGCAGAGGATGTGCTCGGCACCACGCAGATCACGTATCAGGGCGTCGATATCGACCTGAACAACGTCCGCACGATTAGCATGAACGATGCAGTCCGCGAGGCGACGGGGAAGGACTTCCTCTCCTGTGAGACCGTCGAGGAGGCGCGTGCAATGGCGCGTGAGATTGGCGTTCCCTTCGAGGAGCGGCACGGCATTGGCGGCATTCTCAACGCCGCATTTGAGGAAAAGGTGGAGGAGTCGCTGATGCAGCCGACCTTCATCACGGGGCATCCGACCGAGATCTCGCCGCTGGCAAAGCGCAATGCCGACGATCCGCGCATCACGGATCGCTTCGAGTTCTTCGTCTACGGCCGCGAACTCGCGAACGGCTTCACGGAGCTGAACGATCCGATCGATCAGGAGCAGCGCTTCATGGAGCAGCTCGAGCAGCGTGAGGCAGGGGATGCCGAGGCGCATGTCATGGATCGGGATTTCATCACGGCACTCGAGTACGGACTCCCGCCGACAGGCGGACTCGGCATCGGTGTCGACCGCCTCGTCATGCTTCTGACGGACAGCGCATCGATCCGCGATGTCCTGCTCTTCCCGACGATGAAGCCGCTCGCAGAATAATTTGCAAAACACCTTGACAAGCGAGCGCATCATCGCATATACTTGTCAAGGTTCATGGGTAGGTGGCCGAGTGGTTAAAGGCAACAGACTGTAAATCTGTCATCTTCGGATTACGATGGTTCGAATCCATCCCTGCCCACCACCGGCGGCATAGCTCAGTTGGCTAGAGCATGCGGTTCATACCCGCAGTGTCCGGAGTTCAAATCTCTGTGCCGCCACCATATGACAATCGAACTCAGTCGATGAAAATAATCGGCTGAGTTTTTTCGTGTGTACGAGAGAATTCGGGAGAAATGTATGCTGGGTGAAAAGAATGTCTTTTTCCACGAAAGTTTGAATAATTCTCCTAAATAAGTAATTGATTTTTCTGAACGAGAATGTTATAATGATTCCATAGTTATGAACTATTGGTATACCCTGTTCCGAATCGTGTCACTTATTGCTAGGGATGGGTGACAGGAGAGTTTTTAAGGAGGAAATACTATGAAGGTAACTGTTGTTGGTGCAGGTAACGTAGGCGCAACCGTAGCAAACGTCGTCGCGCTCAAGAAGTTTGCACAGGAAGTCGTCCTCATCGATATCAAAGAGGGCGTCTCCGAGGGCAAGGCGATGGACATGATGCAGTGCTCGCATGCCCTGAACTTTGACACGACGGTCAAGGGTGTTACGAACGACTATGCTGCTACGGCGAACTCCGACGTTGTGGTTGTTACCTCCGGTCTGCCGCGTAAGCCGGGCATGACACGCGAGGAACTCGTCGGCGTCAACGCAAAGATCGTCAAGAGCGTCGTGGAGCAGGCGCTCAAGCACTCCCCGAACGCAATCTTCATCATCATTTCCAACCCGATGGATGCGATGACCTATCTCGCGCTGAAGTCGACGGGACTGCCGCGCAACCGCGTCATCGGCATGGGCGGCATGCTCGACAGCAGCCGTTTCCGTTACTATCTCTCCGAGGCGCTCAACGCCGCAGGACATCCCGCAACCCCGAGCGATGTGGACGGCATGGTCATCGGCGGGCACAATGACAAGACGATGGTTCCTCTCGTCAGCATTGCAACGCTCCGCGGTATCCCTGTGACCCAGCTCCTCTCGAAGGAAGTGCTCGCAGACGTCGTCCAGAAGACGAAGGTCGGCGGCGCAACGCTGACGGGTCTCCTCGGTACGTCCGCATGGTATGCACCGGGTGCATCGGCAGCAACGCTCGTCGAGGCGATCGCGCTGGATGCGAAGAAGGTCATCCCCTGCTGTGTCTACCTCGAGGGCGAGTACGGCGAGAAGGAACTCTGCGTCGGCGTTCCCATCGTGCTCGGCAAGGGCGGCTTTGAGAAGGTCGTCGATGTCAAGCTCGAGGGCGAGGAGAAGGCGAAGTTCGAGGAGAGCGTCCAGGCAGCACGCGAGGTCAACGCACAGCTCGGCGATGCGCTGAAGTAAATCGCTTTTGAACAAATCCATAAAAGGTCTTTGCAGCCGGTCTGCAAAGACCTTTTTCCTATGAAAGGCTTGTTTCTGCACAAATACGATATTGCCCCTTGACATTCCCTGTATATTTCCACTATAATGGCTATGCGCTCATGGAGCGTATATGACTCACTAGCTCAACTGGCAGAGCAACTGACTCTTAATCAGTAGGTTCACGGTTCGATTCCGTGGTGGGTCACCATGTGTATTTCATCCGCTTGGCGGTTTTTGGAAAAGCAGGTTGGTATGCCAACCTGCTTTTCGTGTATAGGAGGCGTGCTTGTGAATATCCTGATACTGAATGACGACGGCATTGCGGCGGAGGGGATACGGACGCTCGCGCGTCATCTGGCGCAGCGTCATACTGTGACCGTTGCCGCACCGATGCATCAGCAGAGCGGGACATCTCACGCACTGACGATCGGGCGTGCAATCGAGGTGCGCGCCGATGAGCGCTTCGATTGCACGCATGACATTCGGGCATGGGCGATCGATGGGACGCCGACGGACTGTGCAAAGCTCTATCTGGACGCGATTGCGGAGGAAACGCCGGACGTCGTGCTCTCCGGGATCAACCACGGCTCGAACCTCGGCACCGATGTGATCTACTCGGGCACGGTCGGCGCCGCTTTCGAGGGGCTTTTTCACGGCATTCCGTCCTTTGCACTCTCCTTGGTCGAGGGGAGCAGCATTTCCTATGCGGAAGCGGCGGCATATTTTGAAGGCTTTATGGAAGATGTGCTGGCAGTGATGGAAAAGCCGTTTCTGCTCAATATCAATTTTCCGAAGGAACTTGCGGACGGACAGCCTCATTTCGTCTTCTGCAGGCAGGGTGGGCGTGACTATATTAATGCGTTCGAGCGCATTGAGGAGAACGGACGCGTGCACTACCGGGTGGCGGGCGAGGTGTCCGATACGGATAAGGGCGCGGGCACGGACATCTATGCCGTGGAGCACGGGCTGATCTCCGTAACGCCCGTCGGCATGGATATGACGGACTATCCGTTGCTTGAGGAATGCGGCAGGCTTATCGAGACGCGCTGACTGCCCGTTGATAATCACTATAAAGAGAGGGGATTCCGTCTTCTCCTCTTTTTTTTTGCGCCCATTTGCGGTATAATAGCGAACGTGAATAGGATTCATATTTCGGAGGTGTCTCTTTGCTGTACCCCGTGAATCTCGATCTAAGCGGTCGGCTCATCATTGTTGTGGGAGGCGGCACAGTGGCCGAGCGCAAGGTCGCGGGGCTGCTCGCTGCGGACGCCTC
This sequence comes from Selenomonas timonae, assembly GCF_014250475.1. Lineage (NCBI taxonomy): Bacteria > Bacillati > Bacillota > Negativicutes > Selenomonadales > Selenomonadaceae > Centipeda > Centipeda timonae. The sequence goes on from NZ_CP060204.1 coordinate 1,820,661, forward strand.
CGTCTCTGTGCGCGTGATTGCACCGCAGATGACAGAGCGACTGCATGCGTTCGCAGCAGATGAGCGCATTGATTGGAGAAATGAACGCTATATACGCGGTTCCTTGGAAGGGGCATTCCTCGTCTATGCGGCGACGGATTCTCCCGCGATCAATGCGGAGATTGCCGCCGAGGCAAACGCATGCGGAAGCCTCGTGAATATCATCGACGATCCGCATGCCTCGTCGTTCCAGGTTCCCTCAATGCTGCGGCGCGGGGATTTCCTGCTGACGGCATCGACGGGTGGTGGGAGTCCCGCGCTTGCGCGGGCGATACGGATGGAGCTTGAGCAATTCTATCCGCCTTCGTTTGGCATGTGGTTGGAGCGTGCTGCGATTCTGCGCGCAAAGTTGCAGGAGGAGCTTCCGACGAGCAGTGCGCGCACGGAGTTCTGGCGGACGGCACTGCGTCCCGATATTTTGAATATGATTCGCTGTGGAGAGTTAGAGAAAGCGGAGGTTGAGTTACGGCATGCAGCTCTTGACATTGGGGCTAAATCATCGCACGGCTCCGGTAGACGTGCGTGAGCGTGTATCATTTTCCCGTGAGGAACTGCGTTCGGGACTTCTGAGTCTGGGCGAATACGACGGTCTGAGCGGACTGGTCGTCCTGTCGACGTGTAACCGAACGGAGCTCTATGCTTCCGTGGACGATCATGAGCGCGGCGGACAGGCGCTGCGGCAGTTCCTCAACGATCTGGCGCAGGGTGGGGATGATCTGGACGAGTATCTCTACAACTACGCAGATGAAGAGGCGATTCGGCATCTGTTCCGAGTCGCCTCGAGCCTTGATTCGCTCGTGCTCGGCGAGGGGCAGATCCTCTCGCAGGTCAAGGAGGCCTATGCGATTGCCCGCGAGGCAGGTGCGACGAGCACTGTGCTGAACCTGCTCTTTCACCGCGCCATTGCAGCGGGCAAGCGCGTGCGGACGGAGACGCGCATTGCGTATCGCTCCGTATCCGTGAGCTATGCGGCGGTGGAGCTGGCGGCCGCCTCTCTCGGCGGCCTTGGCGGCTGTGCCGCGCTGATCTTCGGCGCGGGCAAGATGGCGGAGCTGACGGCAGAGCATCTGCGCGCACACGGCATTGAGCTGATTTACGTTGCGAACCGCCACATTGAGCGCGCCGAAAAGCTTGCAGAGCGGATCGGTGGGGAGGCAATTCCCTTCGATCGCGCGATGGAATATGCGACCTGCGTCGACGTGGTGGTCACCTCGACGGGCGCGCCGCACTATGTCATCAAGGCGTGGGAGGCACGCCGCCTGATGGCACGGCGGCAGGGGCGCAAGATCTTTCTCATCGACATTGCCGTTCCGCGCGATGTCGATCCCGATGTTGCGGGCATCAAGGGCATCGAGCTCTATAATATCGACGCACTCGAAGCCGTGGTGGACGAACATCTCAGCGAGCGTCAGGCAGAGGCGGTCAAGGCGGAGAAAATCGTGGAGGAGGAGGTTGACTCACTTCTCGAACGCTTCAAATATCTGTCCTTCCAGCCGCTCATGGCACTCCTCTCGGGACGCTGTGAACGCATCCGTGAGCGCGAGATCAAGCGCGTGAGTGCGAAGCTGCCCGAGCTTTCGGAGGAGGAGGGGCGGCAGGTGGAGCATATGAGCCGCATGATTGTCCGAAAGATTCTGCGCATTCCCATGATGAAGCTGCGCGCCTCGGCGGGCACGGCGGATGAGGCGTTCTACATCGAGGCAATGCGCGCCCTCTTTAAATTGGATGCGATAGGAGAGACGGGAACAAGTGAACAGCGGCACAATCACTATCGGTACGCGGGCAAGTAAGCTGGCACTGTGGCAGGCGGAATACATTGCGGGAGAAATCGAAAAGCGGCATCCTGACTGCCGCGTCGAACTCAAAAAGATGACGACAAAGGGCGACCGCATTCTCGATGCACCGCTCGCAAAGATCGGCGGCAAGGGACTCTTTACGAAGGAGCTTGAGCAGGCAATGCTCGCGGGGGAAATCGATCTCGCGGTGCACAGCCTCAAGGATATGCCAACGGAGGTTCCAGAGGGACTCATGATCGGCGCGATTACGGCACGTCTGGATGCGGGCGACGCATTTGTCAGCGTGCGCTACAAGGCAATTGAGGAGCTGCCACAGGGTGCGCGGGTCGGCACATCGAGCCTTCGCCGGCGGGCACAGCTGCTCGCTGTGCGCCCCGATCTCACGATCCTCGATCTGCGCGGCAACGTCAATACGCGTCTGGCGAAGCTGGATGCAGGCGAGTTCGATGCCATCGTACTTGCTGCGGCAGGGCTGAAACGCCTCGGGTTGGGTGAGCGCATCCGTACAATCCTGCCGCGTGCGATGATCCTCCCTGCTGTCGGGCAGGGCGCGCTTGCAATCGAGTGCCGCGCAGATGATCTGCAGGTTCGGGAGCTCATCGACTTCCTGTGCGACCCCCATATGACGGCGGCGGCGACGGCAGAACGTGCCTTCCTGCGGCGCGTCGAGGGCGGCTGTCAGATTCCCGTTGGTGTCTACGCCGAGGTCGGTGAGGGCAGTATGCTCCACGTCGAGGCGATGATTGCATCGGTGGACGGCATGCGCGTCTGCCGTTCGCGCACAATGGGGGCGACAGATACGGCGGAGAAGCTGGGCATTGCTCTGGCGGAGGAGCTGCTCGATGTTGGCGGTCGGGATATTTTGAAAGAGATAGGTATTACGGTATGAGCGGAAAAGTATTTCTTGTCGGCGCGGGTCCGGGCGATCCGCGCCTTTTGACGGTTGGTGCAATGAACTGCCTGAGAGAGGCGGATGTTGTGGTCTATGACCATCTGGCAGATGAGAGCATTCTTGCCCATGTGCCACATGGGGCAGAGCGCATCTACGTCGGGAAGCAGTCCTGCAAGCACACGATGCGGCAGGAGGACATCAACGTCCTGCTTGCCGACAAGGCAGATGAGGGTAAGACGGTCGTGCGTCTCAAGGGTGGCGATCCATTTGTGTTCGGGCGGGGCGGCGAGGAGGCGCTCGTGCTTTTGGAACGCGGCGTGCCCTTTGAAGTGTTGCCGGGCGTGACCTCCGCGATCAGCGTCCCCGCCTATGCCGGGATTCCCGTGACGCATCGCGGTGTTGCCGTCTCCTTTGCCGTCATCACAGGACATGAAGATCCAACCAAATCCGAATCCCATATTCGCTGGGAACATCTTGCGACAGGCGTCGATACCCTCGTCTTTCTGATGGGGGTTGCAAACCTTCCCGTCATCACGAAGAATCTCATCAACAACGGCCGTCCTGCCGACACCCCTGCGGCAATCATCCGCTGGGGGACGCGTGCAGATCAGGAGACATTCGTCACGACGGTCGGAGAGGCTGCCGAAATGGTGCAGCGTGACGGCATTCGTCCGCCCGCGATCTTCATTGTGGGCGATGTGGTAAGGCTCCGCGAGCAGCTGCGCTGGTTTGATCGTGCAGATATACGCCCCCTCCACGGGAAGCGCATCCTTGTCACGCGTGCGCGCGCGCAGGCATCGGCGCTGACAGAGAAGCTGACGGCGCTTGGGGCTTCCTGCATCGAGACGCCCGTGATCCGCATTACACCGCCCGCCAATGCCTATGCAGCACTCGATCATGCAATCGGTGAACTGCATTCCTATCATTGGGTGATTTTTACGAGTGTCAATGGTGTGGAGCATTTTTTTGCGCGGCTCGCTCATGCGGAAAAGGACACGCGTGCGCTCGGCTATGCAAAGGTCGCCGCCATTGGCTCGGCGACGGCTGAGGCACTGCGCTCCTATGGCATTCATGCCGACCTCGTGCCCGCCGAGTTCCGTGCGGAGGCGGTCGTGGACGGACTGAAGGACATCCTGCCGCCGCGTGCCCGCATCCTTTTGCCGCGCGCACAGGAGGCGCGCGATGTACTGCCGGAGTCGCTGCGTGCGCATGGGGCGACAGTCGATGTCGCCTCTGCCTATGAGACAGTGCCTGAACTGGACGGCGGTTCGGAACTCGCCGAGCGACTGATGCGCAGCGAGATTGACATTGTCACCTTTACTAGTTCCTCTACAGTCAAGAATCTCGTACAGCAGCTCGGCAATATCACGCCCCTGCAGCAGGTGAAGATTGCCTGCATCGGCCCTGTTACAGCGGATACAGCGCGGAATTTTGCACTCGAACCTGACATTGTGGCAGAGGCCTATACGATTGACGGATTGGTGAATGCGATAAAGGAGTATGTGCAATGAATCTGACTCAGCGCCCGCGGCGTTTGCGTATCTCATCTGCGATGCGTGATCTCGTGCGTGAAACCGAGCTCTCGCCGCGCGATTTTGTCTATCCGATCTTCGTCGTGCCGGGGGAGCAGATCAAGGAAGAGATTCCGAGTATGCCGGGGTGCTTCCACTATTCCGTGGATCAGGTCGCAGGTCTCGCGCGTGAGATTGCGGCGCGCGGCATTCCTGCGGTCGAGGTCTTCGGTCTGCCCGCATATAAGGATGAAATCGGCTCGAGTGCATGGGATATGACGAGCCCTGTCCAGCGCGCAATCACAGCGATCAAAGGGGCGGTGCCGGAGCTGCTTGTGGTCGGGGATGTCTGTCTTTGCCAGTATACGAGTCACGGACATTGCGGTGAGCTGCACGATCACTATGTAGATAATGACGCAACCCTGCCGCACCTCGTCAAGACGGCAGTCAGTCAGGCGCGTGCGGGCGCGGACATCGTTGCGCCCTCGGACATGATGGACGGGCGCGTTGCGGCAATCCGCGCGGGACTCGATGCAGAGGGCTATGTCAACACGAGCATTATGAGCTATGCCGTGAAGTACGCCTCCGGCTACTACGGACCCTTCCGTGATGCAGCGGACAGCACGCCCGCCTTTGGCGATCGGCGGCAGTATCAGATGGATCCCGCGAATGTGCGTGAAGCGCTAAAGGAGGCTGCGCTGGACATGGCGGAGGGGGCGGACATCATCATGGTGAAGCCTGCGCTCGCCTATCTCGATGTTGTGCGTCAGGTCTACGAGGTAACGGATCGTCCCATTGCGGTCTACAATGTGAGCGGAGAGTATGCGATGGTGAAGGCCGCAGCAGCAAACGGCTGGATTGATGAGCAGCGCATTGTCCTGGAGACGCTCACGAGTATGAAGCGTGCGGGGGCGAAGATCATCATTACCTATCATGCGATGGACGCTGCCGCATGGCTGAGTGCGTAAGGAGATATTTATGCGGAATACGAAGCAGTCGAAGGCCGCCTTTGCCGAGGCAAAGGAATATATGCCGGGCGGGGTGAACAGCCCCGTGCGTTCCTTTGCGAACGTGGGCGGAAATCCGCTCTTTATCGCACGCGCAGAGGGTTCTCATATCCACGACATCGACGGGAACGAATACATTGACTACGTTGGGTCATGGGGGCCGATGATCGTCGGTCACGCACATCCGCAGGTGGTGAGCGCCTTGCAGGAGGCTGTGACGCGCGGCACAAGCTACGGCGCGCCGACCCTCCTCGAAACGGAGCTGGCGAAGCTCGTACAGTCAGTCTACCCAACCATCGAGGTCATCCGCATGGTGAACTCGGGGACGGAGGCGACGATGAGCGCGCTCCGTCTTGCGCGCGGCTATACGGGGCGCGACAAGATTGTAAAATTTATCGGATGTTATCACGGACACAGCGACAGCCTGCTCGTCAGCGCCGGCTCGGGGATGGCGACGTTCGGCGTGCCGAGTTCGCCTGGGGTGACGGCGGGCACGGCGGCGGATACGATTGCCGTGCCGTACAATGACGAAGATGCCATTCGTTCCGTCATGGAGCGTGAAGGTGAGCACATCGCCGCAGTCATCGTCGAACCGGTTGCGGGCAACATGGGACTCGTGCTGCCACGTCAGGGCTATCTTGCCCTGCTTCGTGAACTCACGCAAAAGCACGGCACACTGCTCATCTTCGATGAGGTCATGTGCGGCTTCCGTGCATCCCTCGGCGGTGCACAGGCAGCCTACGGCATCCGCCCCGACCTCACCTGCCTTGGCAAGATCATCGGCGGGGGACTGCCCGTTGCGGCATACGGCGGGCGGCGTGAGATTATGGAGCGCATTTCTCCGGCGGGTCCCGTCTATCAGGCGGGCACACTCTCGGGCAATCCGCTCGCAATGACGGCGGGCATCGAGACGCTGAAGATCCTCACGGCAGAACCGGAAGAGGGGAAGGCGGACTACAGCCGCGAGCTGACGATCAAGACGAAGGAGCTGCTGCTCGGATGGCAGCGTGCGGCGAAGGATGCGGGCGTGCCGATCTGTGCGCATCAGGCGGGTTCGATGTTCGGCATCTTCTTCATCGACCGCGAGGTCTATGACTACGCAGACGCGGAGGCGGCAGACCAAGAGGCGTTCCGCATCTGGTTCGAGACGATGCTGGACGAGGGGATCTACCTTGCGCCCTCACAATTTGAGACACTCTTCCTCTCGGGCGCGCATACGGACGCGGATATTGCGCAGACGATCGCTGCTGCTGAGAAAGGTTTCGTGGCGGTAAAGAAAATGCGTGGATAATTTTTCGATCAGCCTTCTGTGCGTTATACACGTGCAGGAGGTTTTGTTTTGAGAAAAGTCCGATTGCTCCATGGGGTTGCATATGGTATAATTCAATCGTAGTTTATTGTTCAAAATATCGTATTGAGGCGGTGTTTCTCATTCGTGAGATAGATGTTGCTGAAGGGAAAAGCAGCAAGGGAGAATCCTTCCTCAAGGGAACCTTTGTCCTGACGATTGCAGGTTTCGTCGTCAAGGTCATCGGCTCACTCAACTGGATCTTCGTTTCCCGCATCCTCGGCGGTGAGGGAATAGGTCTATATCAGATGGCTTTTCCCATTTATTTTTTTGCCATGACAGTTTCGCAGGCAGGTGTGCCTGTTGCCATCTCCATCATTACGGCGGAACGCGTGGCTCTGAACGATATATACGGCGCGAAGCGCGTATTTCGCATCTCGATGGCGCTCATGCTCATGACGGGTCTTCTTTTTTCGATTCTGACCTATCTGGCTGCGGACTGGCTGATCGATTGGCAGCTGATTCGTGACGCGCGCGCCTATAAGGCTGTGGTGGTACTCGCACCAACGGTCTTTTTCGTGACTCTGCTCGCGAGCTCACGCGGCTATCTACAAGGCTGGCAGCGCATGACACCGACAGCGGTGTCGCAGATTGTGGAGCAGATCTTCCGCGTGGTAACGATGATTGTCCTTGCGAGCCTTTTCATGCCGTGGGGTCTTGACTACGCAGCGGCGGGTGCATCGCTTGGTGCACTTGCAGGAGCCGTGACGGGGCTCATTGTACTCGTCTACTTCCACATCAAGCTCGAGCGCGATATTGCGCGTGACTACGGCACGGAGCTGAAGCCCCTGCCGGGGGCAGCATACGAGTCGCGCATCTCCATCATCAAGCGGATCTTCAAGCTGTCCCTGCCCGTTTCGGCGGCGAGCATCATGCTGCCCGTCGTATCGAATCTCGACCTCATGATCGTCCCACAGCGTCTCGAAGCAGCGGGCTACAGCATCAGCGAGGCAACGGAGCTCTTCGGCTATCTGAACGGCATGGCGGTGCCGCTCGTCAATCTCGCAACCATCCTGACCGCCTCCATGGCGATGAGCATTGTACCCGCGATCTCCGAGTCACGCGTGCTCGGCGATCGGGCGCGCGTCTACGATCAGACGGCGGCATCTGTGCGCATTTCGAACTTTGTCTGTTTCCCGGCATTTGTCATCGTCTTCGTACTCGCAACACCGATTTCCAGCCTGATCTACAATGCGCCCGGTGCAGGTCCCGCCGTCATGATCTCGGCGGTGAGCATCATCCTGCTCGGGCTGCATCAGGTGTCAACAGGCATCCTACAGGGGCTCGGACACCCGACCATTCCAATGGTGAATATGCTGCTTGCAGCTGCGGCAAAGGTCTTTCTGAACTGGCATCTCACGGCGATCCCGTGGCTTGGCATCATGGGTGCGGCGTGGGCGACGGCGGCGGATATGGGCGTTGCAGCGCTCATCAACCTCTACTTCATCTATCGTTTCATTGGCTATCAAATTGAGTTGCTGCAACTCATCAAGACCATCTGTGCCGCTGCTATCATGGCGGGCGCAGTCTATCTGTTCTACACATGGACGCTTGAATGGTCGGGGATTGCTGCCATCTCTACGTTTGGCGCAGTCTTCTTCGGCTGCGCGGTTTATATCGCGGCAATGCTGCTCCTGCGTGCACTGATTGAGGATGATCTGCGCCGTCTGCCGATGATCGGCACGGTCGGGATTCGTTTCCTGCAGCGGATAGGAGTTTTTAAGGCATGAAAAAACTTGGGCTGATTTACAACCCCGTTTCGGGTCATGCGCTTTTCAAAGGGAAGATTGACTTCCTCATCGACCTGTTCCAACGTCATGGAATCGTCCTTACGCCCTACCGCACGCGCGGAGGCGGGAAGGACGACCTCGGGCGCTTCCTTCGTGATATCCGTCCGGAAGGTGTGCTTGCTGCGGGCGGGGATGGTACGGTGCACGCCGTGGTGAACGCGATGCTCGAATCGGATACGGATGTGCCGCTTGGCATTCTCGGCAGCGGTACATCGAACGATTTTGCCACACATCTCGGCATTCACGGAGACTGGGAGTCCTATGTCGAGCGCATTGCTGCGGACGAATCCCGCCGCGTCGATCTGGGGCTGCTCGAAGGGCACGGGCAGTATTTCATCAATGTCGTGAGTGCCGGCATGCTCACAGGGATCGCCCACGAGGTGAAGTCGACCTACAAGAACGCACTGGGCAAGGTGGCATACTATCTCAAGGGAATCGGCGAGATTCCGCGGCTGCGCTCGTTCAGTCTGCGCATTGCAGCAGATGGCGTCCAATACGAAGAGGAGGCATTTCTCTTCGTCATTGCCAACAGTCCCGTGGTTGCAGGCATGAAGCAGATTGGGCACGACATTGCCATCGATGACGGGATGCTCGACCTTCTCGCCGTCAAAAAAACAGGTCTGCCGCAGTTTATGTCTGTTGCGGCAGACCTGTTTTCTGGAAAGTCGGTAACGGAACGCGAGAACATCCTGCACGTTCGGGCAAAATCCTTTGAAATTCATACAGAGGAAGAGCTCTGCAGTGATATCGATGGGGAGTACGGACCGCTGCTTCCGCTGCGCGTGCGGACGCTGCCGCTTGCACTGTCGGTCTATTGCTGATTCCTTAGTGAATGCCGAGATAGTGGGCGACGAACTGCTGTGCCGTGCGCCCGCTGCGTCCGCTGTGCGTCATCTCCCAGCGCAGACCTGCAATACGGAGTTCTTCAGGCGAAAGATGAATTCCCTTTTGTGAAAGCATATGGTCGATGATCGCCAGATACTCGTCCTGATCTGGCGTGTGGTAGTGGATGACGAGACCGAAGCGATCCGAGAGCGAGATCGTCTCGTTGATGCTGTCATCGCGATAGAGTTCTTCCTGCTCGCGGTCACGCCATGTCTCACGCACGAGATGGCGGCGGTTGGAGGTCGCATAGAGACGCACATTCGGCGGGCAGGAAGAGACACCGCCTTCGATGGCCGACTTGACCGCCTTGAATTCTGCATCGGAGTCCTCAAATGAAATATCGTCGAGAAAGAGGATGAACTTGCGTCCCGCATAGTTCCGCAGCGCCGTCATAATCTCGGGCAGCTTGCGCAGCTGCTCCTTTGTGACCTGCACGAGGCGAAGGCCGCTCTCCTCGTATTCACTGACGAGTGCCTTGACCGCAGAGGATTTGCCCGTGCCGCGCGCACCCACGAGAAGGACGTGATTGGCGGGCTTCCCTTGAACAAAGGCACGCGTATTTTGGAGCAGCTGCTCTTTCTGATGCTCGTAGCCGATGAGATTCTTCATCTGTGTACGCTCAAAATGCGCAATGCCGCGGATCTTATTCGCCTTGTCATCCCAATGGAAGACGACATGTCCCGCCAGCTCGCCATATCCGTATCGTGCATAGTAGGTGAGCAGTGCCTCGGCATAGTCGATCGGGCTCTGTGCTGCCTCGATCCACGGGAGGAGGAAGTCCTCGCTCTTGTCGTATACGTTCTGGGTCGGCTCATAATGATCCAACAACGGCGCACCGAGGAAGCTGCTCGTCGGCTGTGTGAGCAGGGGATAGAGGCGCTCGATGTCCTGATAGAATGCCTGACGCAGACTGCTTCCCGGCGGCAGTCCTGTCCGCTCCATGGTCTCTGAGACAAGATTCGCCTCATGGGTGAATACATGAAGCAGATACTGCGGCAGCAGATTGCCGCTGAGCCCGCGCGTTTCAGCGGCGCGGATGAGACGGGCGGCACATTCTGCCTGAACTTCCACATCATCGGCATCCCACTCAAGGAAGCTGAGAATCGGATCCTGATCCAGGGTGTTTAGTACGAGCAGCGTTGAAAGTTTCACATTCTGGCTCATAATACATTCCTTTCTTTATGTAAGAAATTGTGGTGACATGATAAAATCTGTGCGCCGTCTGCCGTTCATAGGAGTCGGGCAGGTCAGCAGACGTAGCTCGGTCGCGCGGGTATCAAAGGCGAGCATGCGCTGCAGCGGTGAGAGCGTTCTTTGCGGCTGACCGCGCTCCGCGGACGACAGGAACTCCGCCGTACGCGTGATAATGGGGAGCTGCCCCTGCTGTTTCATCATGCGTAGCAGTTTGCGCCCGCGTGTATTGAACGCAAGGGGGTGGATGTTTGCGGCACCGCTCGTATCAAAATCCTCCGCCTGCGCTTTGGTGAGATGCAGGAGCAGATGGACGATCAGGCGTGCAATGCGGCTCTGCGGATAGCGCTTTGTTGCAGCATTTCTGAGGAAATCGCTGTAATCCTGCGCTGTTCTGCTCTGTATGAGGCGATTCTCAATGCCTTCAGCAATGCCATAGATCTCGGTCAGTACGGAGCTGTCTGTCACGAGGAGGAGGTAACGCAGAAGGTCAAGGAGTGTATTTTCCTGCGGCAGTCCTCGCGCATGTGCCGCACGGAGATCGTCCAGTACCGAGGGCATGAGGCTCTCGCTGAGCTCTGTCCACGGCGGCGATGATGCGGCGAGCACCCGACGGATGGAAGAGGCGCTTGTAATGCCGGCATGAAGATGTGTGTCGCGATGCTGCGCCGTTCTCCGCCGAATGACGATGGGAACAATCTGCGGTGCCAGAAGCCGCAAGGCACGCAGATATTCGATGGCGAGGATGTTGTTCGGCGCACGCAGCATTTCTTCGGAGAGTATCGCATCTGCCGTCAGTGCGCGCGTGAGTGCTCCTGCGTACGAGTGACCCTCGTCCATATGCTTGCGCAGGCATCTCTGAACGGGCTCTGCATCAATTCGTGCCGCCGCATTGACGAGTGGCGCGAGTTCCGCTGCCTCCATGCCAAAGGCAAGGTGACTGACAATGCCGAGGCGGGAGAGGAGTGAGATGCCGCCTCGTGCAAAGTCCTGTGCACTGCGGCAAGCAAAGACAAAGGGAAGCTCGAGCACGAGATCTGCGCCTCCCTCTACAGCATGACGCGCGCGCGTCCATTTATCGAGGACAGAAGGCGTACCGCGCTGTGTGAAGCTGCCGCTCATCACAGCGACAACTGCGGCGGAGGGATATTGCTTCCGTATCGTTTCGATCTGGAAGCGATGCCCGTGATGGAAGGGATTGTATTCGGCAATGATGCCTATGATCTGCATGCCCATCCTCCCCGCATTTATTTTCTCTCATATTCTAACAAAAAAAACAAGATTTGGGTAGGTCTGCAATGGAAATACAATTTCTTGTATTTTCAAGGCGCGAATGCTATACTAAACGAAAATTTAAGTCATGGGAAAGCAGGGGGATATTGGATCGTAAGATGAAGCAGGAACGTGTCTTGGTTGCAATGAGCGGAGGAGTGGACAGTTCGATGACAGCAGCGCTGCTCCTTGAGCAGGGCTATGATGTGATTGGTGCGACCATGCGTCTCTCAGAGGACAGCCGTGAGGCTCTGTCGGAGGAGAATAACGGAGAGATGCCGAGCAGTATTGTCGACGCGCGGCGCGTGGCAGATGTGCTTGGCATCCCGCATTATGTGGTCGATTTTATGTCATCGTTCGAGCAGACGGTAATCGGCTATTTCCTCGATGAATATCAGCGCGGACGTACGCCGAATCCATGCGTTGTCTGCAATCGTCATATCAAATTCGGAGCACTCCTCCAAAAGGCAGCAGAACTCGGTGCCTCATATATTGCGACGGGGCATTATGCGCGCGTTGAACGCGGTGCGGATGGCATATATCGCCTGCGGAAGGCGCAGAACTATGCAAAGGATCAGTCCTATGTGCTCTATCATCTGAATCAGGAGACACTGGCGCATATCCTGTTTCCGCTCGGCAGCTTCAGCAAGGATGAGACACGACGTATGGCGGAGGAATATCATCTGCCCGTTGCCCACAAGGCTGAGAGTCAGGAGATCTGCTTTGTCCCTCATGATGATTACAAGGCATATCTGCGCAAGAAGCGTCCCGCATCTGTTCAGCACGGCGAAATTATCGATCAGTCGGGGAATGTGCTCGGCATGCATGAAGGTGTTTCGTTTTACACCATCGGACAGCGCAAGGGGCTTGGCATCGCTGCGCCTGAGCCGCTCTATGTGACTGCGCTCGATCCTGTCGAGAACCGTGTAATTGTGGGGGCGGCAGATGAGGTATATGCACAGGAGCTCATTGCATCGCATCCTCTCTGGACGATGTGGGATGTGCTTCGCGAAGAGCGTACGGTGCACGCAAAGATCCGCTACGGGAAAAGGGAGGCGACGGCAGTCGTTTCACCGTACGGGGATGACAGTATATGCGTTCGTTTTGCAGAGCCGCAGCGTGCTGTGACGCCAGGGCAGTCAGTTGTATTTTACGAGGATGATATCGTACTGGGCGGCGGCGTCATCGATGAGGTGATTGCCTGACTTTCCGGTAAAGTAAATAGGGAGAGGGGATTGTGATGATGAGCCGAACCATGAAAGCAAAGGTCGCATGTGCTGTACTGCTTGCCGTTGCAGTGCTGCTATCGGGGCTATTTTGGTATTTCCGCATCTATACGAAGACGCCGGAATATGCGCTCCGAACCATTGAATCAGCATTGGATCAGCATGACGAAGCTCTTTTCCTGCGCCATGTCCAATTGGATGCTGTGTTGGACACGGGATACGATGACTTTATGACGGGTACGATGGATGCGGAGTTCGGTCATTCGCACGAGGCATCGGCAGCGCTTGAGGATTTTTCCAAAATGCTCAAGCCTGCATTTATCAGCATGCTCAAGGATGCAGTACATACGCGTCTGACAACGGGGGAATGGCCTTCTGTCAATCCTGCGGATGAGGCTGCAGATACGGAGAACATTCTCTCGCGCATCGGCGTACGTGACCTGACATTCCGCGAGATCGCGAACCTGACGCAGAATGATGAGGCGCAGACCGCCGAGGCGGATGTCATCGCACATCAGGGAGAGGCAGACAGCGACTTCACGTTCAAAATCCTGCTCGCCCCCTCCGAAGAGGGGGATTGGCAGGTTGTATCCATTCAGAATCTGCATGAATATGCCGTCGTATTGCAGCAGGCGCGCCGTCTGCGCATTGAATCCTATCTCGAGGAGAGTAATGCCATCATCGCACGTCATGACCAGACGGTGGGCGCCGCTCAGCTCCGCCTCTACTCCGTCCTTGGTGCGGGTGCGCTCGGCAGTCAGGCAACGCGCGATATGGCGCGTCAGATCATGGAGCAGGACATCCTCGCGGACTGGCAGGAGCGGAGAGACGAGCTCTCTGCTGTCTCCGTGCCGCGCAGCATGCAGAGTCTGCAGCAGCTGCGCCTCAAGATCTGCGATCTGCATATTGCATATGCGCAGGGCTACGCAACATGGATGACGGATAAGAATGCAGCGACCATTCGTGCCGCCGAAAACAGTCTGCGTCAGGCGGAGGTACTCGAAGTGGAGGCGTCGTTCCTCGTACAACGCGCGAAGCGATCATTCGGAGATAAAATGGAGTAAGGGGAGAGAGTATGCTCGACTCGAGCAATGATACGGTGGCAATTCTCTACGATATTGAGAACGCACCGATTGAAATGCTTCAATATACAATCGATCAGGCACAGCGCTATCAGCCCTGCCGCATGATCGTTGTCTCGGACTGGGAGGCGCATCCCGAGCAGAAGCGATGGGATCGGCTCATGGAATACCCGGATCTGACCTTTCGGCAGATCAGCCGCACCTTCTATGGAAAGAACTCTCTGGATTCCGCGCTCTATGATGCGGCACAGATGCTCTATCAGGAAGGTGTGCGCAAATACTTTATCATTACAACGGACTCGGATTTTGTGGACATTGCACAGTCCCTGAATGCGGAGGATCCGTCCTATATCGTTGGCGTTGGAACGAAGCAGGCAAGCGAGGATCTACGCAATGCCTACAATGAATTTTTCGTCTATCCGCCAGAACCGAAAACGATGGGAAAGACAAAGAAAAAGGATGTGCAGAGTGCAGAGGTGAAGAACGTGGCAAAGAAGAAATCATCAGAGGATAAGAACGCAAAGCAGAAGCCGACGGCTGAGCAGACGGCAAAAACAGCAGAAGTGAAAAAAAATACAGGAAATTCTCCAAAGAAGAAAGCAGTGGCCGAAAAGCCCGCAGAAGAGTCGACGAAATCCGCATCCAAGGCAAAGAAAAAGCAGGCGCAGAAGACAGCGCCTCCTTCTGACGCTGTGCCGACGCCGGCGATGAACGGCTTTTTGACGGTACGTCTGCCGAAGACGTTGCGTAGCTCGCTCGAGCAGAAGATGTTGGAGGAGGAAGTCTCTCTCGATGAACTCGTGACCTATCTCCTTATGCGTGGGCTTGCGTCAAAGTAACAGGAACTGTAATGATGAAAAAAGAAGAGCGTGTCCTGCTCTATCAGTTCCCTGAGGAGCAGATTGTGACAGCGCACGATGCGCTTCGTGAGCTTGGTATTCGCGTGCAGATTCTTCCCGCAGATGCGTGGCGTGAGAAGGTCGGCTATCTGCTCGGATATAAGGGCTATAAAGCCGCATTGCCTCAGGAGGACACGTATTTTGACTTTTCGCACCGCCTGCTTCTGCTCGAGCATATTCAGGGGAAGCGTCTGACGAAGGTTCTCCTGGCACTTGAGGAGGCCGGCATCCCACGCATTACGTATAAATCGGCGATCACGCCCTACAATACGCTGTGGACACTGCGCTATCTGTGTGAGCATATGGCGAAGGAGCACGCGGCGACCGGAGGAGACCGGGAGGGAGATATATGATGAAGAGATTTCTTGCAGCAGCACTTTCCTGCTTGCTGCTCCTTATGGCGGGCTGCGGAAGTCAGCCGCAGGAGAAGGAGAAAAAACTCTCAAAGCTGACCATCGGGCTCATGCCCGATACAGACTCCATTCCGTTCATCATCGCCGCAGAACATGGCTATTTTGCGGAAGAGGGCGTCGAGGTGGAGCTCGTGCCGTTTAAGAGTGCAATGGAGCGCGATGCGGCACTGCAGAGTGGGAATCTTGACGGTGCAATCTCCGATCTGCTGGCCGTCATCTTTGCTCGCTCGGGCGGCTTTGCCGTTCATGCGACATCCTACACGGACGGGAATTATAATCTCGTTGCCGGCAGGAACTCCGGGATTGCTGCATCTGCTAATCTGCGCGGCAAGGAGATCGCCATTTCCCGCAATACCATCATCGAGTATGTGACGGATGAGATCCTTGCGGTCAACGGCATTGAGGAGCAGGATGTCTCGAAGGTTGTCATCCCGCAGATTCCCGTGCGCCTCGAGATGCTCCAGAGCGGAAATCTCGCAGCTGCAGTCCTGCCCGAGCCGATGGCGAGCGTTGCTGTTGCGTCCGGAAGCCGTTATGTGACGGGGTCGGGTGAGCTTGGTATCAATCCAGGCATAATTGTGTTTTCGGATGCCTCCATTCAGGAAAAGGAGGCGTCCATACGTGCGATGTACCGTGCCTATAACAAGGCTGTCAACTATCTCAATAATACGCCGCGTACAGAGTATATTGATCTCGTGATGGAAAAGAGTGGCTTTCCCGCGCCCGCCCGCGATGCACTTGAACTCAAGCCCTATCGCTCTGCTGGTATGCCTGCACAGAAGGATGTGGAGGAGGCTGTTCACTGGGTCAAGAGCAAGGATCTGGCAGGAGACTACAGCTACGATGACCTTGTATCGAAACTGCTCGCGGAGGAGAAGTAATGCCATATCTCTCCCAGACGAGTGCCCCCATTCAGGAAGCATTGGAGCGCATGAAGCGCGCGCGCCTTGTCCCGTTCGACGTGCCAGGGCATAAGCGCGGGCGTGGGAATCCGGAGCTTGCGGCATTCCTTGGCTCAGCTTGTCTCGATGTCGATGTGAACTCCATGAAAATGCTGGACAATCTCTGTCATCCCGTCTCTGTGATTCGGGATGCAGAGATTCTTGCTGCAGAGGCATTTCGCGCTGCGCACGCATTCTTCATGGTGAGCGGTACGACGGGATCGGTACAGGCGATGGTGCTCTCGGCGGTGGGGCGGGGTGATAAGATCATCATGCCGCGCAATGTGCATCGCAGCGCAATCAACGCACTCATCCTCTGCGGCGCCATTCCGATCTATGTCAACCCCGGGATCGATGATATGCTTGGTATCGCACTCGGTATGCGCGTCGAGGATGTGGCGGCTGCGATTGCATGCCATCCCGATGCCAAGGCGGTATTTGTCAACAATCCGACGTATTACGGCATCTGCTCCGATCTGCGCGCGATTACAAAGCTTGCACACGATCACGGAATGAAGTTGCTCGTAGATGAGGCGCATGGAACGCATCTCTATTTCAGCGATCGACTTCCAACAGCAGCCATGGATGCGGGTGCAGACATGGCTGCGATCAGCATGCATAAATCCGGTGGCTCTCTCACGCAGAGTTCGATTCTGCTCTGTGCCGACAGTATGCCGCTCGGCTATGTTCATCAGATCATCAACATCACACAGACGACGAGTGCGTCCTATCTGCTCCTGGCGAGTCTTGACATCAGTCGGCGGAATCTTGCCCTGCGCGGTCGGGAGGTGATCGACAAGATCATCGATCTCGTCGCTTATGCGCGCGATGAGATCAATGCCATTGGCGACTATTATGCCTACGGGCGTGAGCTGATCAACGGGTCTGCCGTATACGATTTCGACATGACAAAGCTCTCCATCTTTACACGCTCGACGGGGCTTGCCGGCATTGAGGTCTATGACATCCTGCGCGATGACTATGACATTCAGACGGAGTTCGGCGATATTGCAAATCTGCTTGCATATGTCTCCGTCGGGGATCGTCCGAAGGATGTGGAACGCCTTGTGGCGGCGCTCGCTGAGATTCGGCGCAACTACCGCAAGGATTCGTCCAAGACCCTCAGGATGGAGTATATCGATCCCACCGTTGTCTGCGGACCACAGGATGCCTTCTATGCGGAAAAAGAGTCACTTCCGATTGCAGAAACCTGCGGACGTATATGCAGTGAATTTGTCATGTGTTATCCACCCGGCATTCCGATTCTCGCACCAGGGGAGCAGATTACGGAAGAAATCCTGACCTATATTCGCTACGCGAAGAAAAAGGGCTGCCAGATCACGGGGCCCGAGGATATGAGCATACAGAGGCTCAATGTGATGACGGAGCGTTAGACTATGGAATTTTGGTATACGGAACAACATACGCCCGATGTGCGCTTTTCGATTCGTGTGAACCGCCAGCTTTACAGCGGCCAGAGCGAGTTTCAGCGCATTGATGTGTTTGAGTCACCCGAGTTCGGGCGATTTTTGACGCTCGACGGCTATATGATGCTGACAGAGAAGGACGAGTTCATCTATCACGAGATGATTACGCATGTGCCCATGTGCGTACATCCAGAGGCTGCGGATATCCTCGTCATTGGCGGCGGGGACGGCGGGACTGTGCGTGAGCTTCTGCGCTATCCGTCCATACGTCGTATTGACCTTGTAGAGATTGATGAAATGGTCGTCGATGTCTGTCGGGAATATTTGCCGTCTACAGCTTCGGGACTTTCTGACCCGCGTGTCAGCATTCACTATGAGGATGGTCTGCGCTTCGTACGCAAGCCGATCGACGCCTATGATCTTATCATCGTGGACTCGACCGATCCGTTCGGGCCGGGGGAGGGGCTTTTCACGAAGGAGTTCTACGGGAACTGCTTCAAGGCGCTGCGCGCGGACGGCATTATGATCAATCAGCATGAGAGCCCATTCTACGAGCAGGATGCCTATGCAATGCAGCGGATGCATCAGCGCATAGTCCATTCATTCCCATTTAGTCGTGTGTATCAGGTGCATATACCGACCTATCCATCAGGGCACTGGCTCTTTGGTTTCTCATCCAAGAGCCGCCGTCCCGTGGAGGGTGTGGACTTTGCACGCTGGAAGGCACTTGGCATCAAGACGCGTTACTATAATACCCAGCTGCATGCGGCTTCTTTTGCCCTGCCGAACTATGTGGAGGAGATACTCGAAGATGTGGAACCGGAACATTGAAACCTTTCTCGGCTGCGACGGCACATACGAGGAGAGCCATATCGTGATCTTCGGCGCGCCGTTTGATTCGACGACATCCTATCGCCCCGGAACGCGGTTCGCCGCGCGTACGATGCGCGCAGAGTCGTATGGGCTCGAGACGTACAGCCCCTATCAGGATCTCGATCTCGAGGATGCGCGCGTCTTTGACGGCGGCGATTTGGAGCTGCCCTTCGGCGACACCGCGCGTGCACTCGATATGATACACAGCTATGCCGCGAATGTGCTTGCGGACGGCAGACTTCCTCTGCTCATCGGCGGCGAGCATCTCGTCAGCCTTCCTGCGATTCGGGCTGCGGCGGAGAAGCATCCCGATCTCGCCGTGATCCACTTTGACGCGCATACGGATCTGCGCGACGAATACCTCGGCAACCGTCTCTCCCACGCAACTGTGATTCGCCGTGTCTGGGATATTCTGGGAGATGGACGAATTCATCAGTTTGGCATCCGCAGCGGAGAGCGTGCGGAGTGGGAGTGGGCGCGCGAGGGACATACGAATCTTCGCCCTTTCACCTTTGACGGACTTGCAGGGGCAATCGAAGCGGTCAAGGATCGCCCCGTCTATCTCACCATTGATCTGGACGTACTCGATCCCTCGGCGTTCCCGGGAACGGGGACACCGGAGGCGGGCGGCGTGACCTTTGTCGATCTCATGAAAGCGACGCTGCGCATTATCCACGGCTGCAATATTGTCGCCTGTGATATGGTGGAACTCTCGCCGCCGCTCGATCCGAGCGGCACGTCGACGGCAACGGCGCTCAAACTCCTGCGTGAGATGCTGCTCGCGCTCGAGGAGGATTTTATACGACCACAGACCGCATGATGATTTCCATTTGATACCTGCGGGGCGATTTGGTATAATAATGCGGATATTGCTAAGAAAGATGGTGTAGGTAATGAATGTAACGGAACAGGATCTCACGACTACGGCGCATCTCTCTCGCCTTGCGATTCCTGCGGAGGAAAAGGAAGAGGCGCTGAAATCGCTGGGAGACTTTCTCTCGTATGTGGATAATCTCTCAAGTGTAGATACAGACGATGTGCAGCCGACGACGTATGCTCTGCCCATCGAGAATGTCTTCCGTGCGGACGAGGTGCGCCCGTCCCTTTCCAATGAGGCGGCGCTCTCGAATGCCCCGCTGCAGGAGGACGGCTATTTCAAGGTGCCGAAGGTACTCGAAGGCTAAGGAGGATCTGTTTTGAGTCTATATGAAAAACCGGCGCATATCCTTCACGATATGCTGACGCGCAAGGAGATCTCTGCGCGTGAACTGATCGAGGATGTATGTGCACGCATGGATGCCGTTGAGGGCGAGGTCGGTGCATATCTCTTGGATACGCGCGAAGCAGCCCTTGCCGAAGCGAATCGCGTGGATACCAAGATTGCGGCGGGAGAGGAGATCTCTTTCCTCGCAGGAATTCCGGGCGCAATTAAGGACAATATCTGTACGAAGTCTGTACGGACGACGGCAGGATCGAAAATATTGGAGAGCTTCATTCCGCCCTACGATGCAACGGTCATAACGAAGCTCCATGCGGAGGATGCCGTCATTCTCGGCAAGGTGAATCTCGATGAGTTTGCAATGGGCGGCTCAACGGAGAACTCGGCATTCCAGCCGACGCACAATCCGTGGGATACGTCGCGCGTTCCCGGCGGCTCCTCGGGCGGCAGTGCGGCGGCGGTCGCGGCGGGCACGGCAATCTGGGCACTCGGCAGCGATACGGGCGGCTCGATCCGTCAGCCGGCATCGTTCTGCGGCATCGTCGGCCTCAAGCCGACCTATGGGCGAGTCTCCCGCTATGGGCTCATGGCATATGCCTCCTCGCTCGATCAGATCGGGCCTCTCACGCGCGATGTCACGGATGCGGCACATATCATGAATGTGATTGCAGGGCATGATGTGATGGATTCGACCGCAAGCAAGGCGGCGGTTCCTGACTATACAGAAGCACTTCGTGCAGATGTGAAGGGGCTGAAGATCGGTCTGCCCAAGGAGTATTTTGTTGCAGGCATGGACAGCGAGGTAGAGGCGTCCGTCCGCAAGGCGATTTCCGACTTTGAAGCGATGGGTGCGGAGGTCAGAGAGATCTCCCTGCCGCATACGGACTATGCCGTATCGACCTACTATCTGATTGCGCCTGCCGAGGCTGCGACGAATCTCGAACGCTACGACGGCGTCAGCTACGGCGCCCGCGTGGACGGTGAAGATCTCGTCGACATGATGACACGCACGCGCACGGAGAAATTCGGCGCAGAGGTCAAGCGCCGCATTCTCATCGGCAACTATGCACTTTCTGCAGGCTATTACGACGCCTACTATCTCAAGGCGCTCAAGGTGCGGACGCTCATTCAGCAGGACTTCACGCGCGCCTTTGAGGAGGTCGATGTTATCATGACGCCGACCGCACCGACCCCCGCCTATAAAATCGGCGAGATGTCGAATCCGCTCCAGATGTACTTGCAGGATATTTCGACCGTTCCGGTCAACCTCGCGGGGCTCCCGGGCATCTCCGTACCCTGCGGCTTCACTGCTGCCGGACTTCCCATCGGACTGCAGATCATCGGGCGGCCGCTTGCCGAGGAGACGATCCTGCGCGCGGCATACGCCTATGAGCAGGGACATGACTTTCATACGAAAATGGCGCCGATTGGAGGAAGGGCATGAAATACGAAACCGTCATCGGCCTTGAGATTCACTGCGAGCTCAAGACAAAGACCAAGATTTTCTGCGGCTGTGCCACGGGATTCGGCGCAGATCAGAATACGCATGTCTGTCCCGTCTGCCTCGGACTGCCCGGCGTTCTGCCCGTTGTCAATCGCCAGGTCGTGAACTATGCCATCAAAGCGGGGCTTGCGACAAACTGCACGATCAACGGGTACAGCAAGTTTGATCGCAAGAACTACTACTATCCCGACCTGCCGAAGAACTTTCAGACCTCACAGTTCGATCTTCCGATTGCCGAGCATGGTTGGGTGGACATCGACACGGAGGCGGGGAAGAAGCGCATCCGCCTGACGCGCATCCACATGGAGGAGGATGCGGGCAAACTCGTGCACTCCGGCACGACGATCAAGGACTCCGCCTCGTCCAATGTGGACTACAATCGCACGGGTGTCCCCCTGCTCGAGATCGTCTCCGAGCCGGATATGTCCTCGGCAGAAGAGGCGCGCGCCTACATGGAGAAGATCAAGACGATCATGGAGTACATCGACGTCTCCAACTGCCGTATGGAGGAGGGCAACCTCCGTGCAGACATCAACGTCTCCCTGCGTCCCGTCGGCTCGGATGTACTTGGCACGCGCACGGAGATGAAGAACATCAACTCCTTCAAGGCGCTCGAAGATGCAATCAACTACGAAATCGAGCGTCAGACTGAGGTGCTCGAGGACGGAGGTCATATCATACAGGAAACCCGCACATGGGATCCCGAGCGCGGCATTACCCTCTCCATGCGCAGCAAAGAAGAGGCGCACGACTACCGCTATATGCCAGAGCCTGACCTGCCGCCGATCGTGACGAGCGCAGAGGAGATCGAGGCAATCCGTAAGGAGCTGCCCGAGCTGCCCGACGCGAGACGTGTACGTCTGATGGACGAGGCGGGGCTCTCTGCCTATGACGCAGGGATCATTACGAGTTCGCGCGCAATGGCGGAGTACTACGATGCCATCACTGCGACAGGAGCGGACGCAAAGCTCGCGGCAAATTGGCTGATGGGCGATCTCGCGAAAAACCTTAACGCAGAGGGCAAGACCATCGAGGAATCTCCTGTCGATGCAAAGCGCCTCGGCGAAATGATTCTCCTCATTTCAAAGGGTACAATCTCCTCGAAAATAGGCAAGACCGTGTTCAAGGAGATGTGGACATCGCCCGATGCGCCCGAAAAAATCGTGAAGGACAAGGGGCTTGTCCAGATCACGGATACAAAGGAAATCGAGGATATTGTCGATCAGGTCATCACCGCAAATGCGAAGGCGGTCGAGGACTACAAGGGGGGCAATAAGAAGGCAATCGGGGCACTTGTCGGACAGGTCATGAAGCAGTCCAAGGGCAAGGCAAACCCGCAGATGGTCAACGAACTCTTGGCAAAAAAACTCGGCTGACAGCATGAAAACAGCCTTTCCGCAGGGGAAAGGCTGTTTTTTCAAAGGAGGGTATTTCCATGCAGTATGAAGCAGCTATATTCGATCTGGACGGCACATTAGTAGATTCACTTAATGATCTTGCGGACAGCGCGAACGCTGTTCTCCATGCGCATGGATTTCCCCTGTATGATGTGGAGGCATACCGCTACTTTGTTGGCAATGGATCGCGCAAGCTCATCGAGCGGATTCTGCCTCCAGGTCGCGCAGCAGATGCAGCATTCGTGCGTGACTTTATGGCGGAGTATAAGGCGCGCTATGCTTCACATCTGCTTGATAAAACGAAGCCGTATGAGGGAATCATGGAGATGCTGGAGGAACTGCGTCGGCGCAGCATCCCGATGGCAGTCTGCACCAATAAGCATCAGTCTGCGGCAGAGGCAATCATGGAGGAGCTGTTTCCACGCGATATGTTCTGCGAAATCATTGGAGATCAGGACGGTCTTCCACGCAAGCCCGACCCGCACAAGGTACTTCACATTATGACGAATATGGGCGTTGCGGGGGATAAGGCTCTGTATTTCGGCGACACGAGCGTGGATATGGATACGGCACGCAACGCCGGGACGTTTGCCGTCGGCGTCCTCTGGGGATTTCGTCCGGCTGAGGAACTGACCGAGCACGGTGCTGACATCCTCTTGAAACATCCGATGGAACTATTTGAAAAGGTGACATTTGCAGAGCGATGAAATCAAAAGAGAAGACGAAGCGATCCGCAGAGATGATTCCCGTCCGCAGGGGCCAGGTCTATGAAATCCAAATCGACCGCCTTGGCACAAGTGGGGAAGGCGTCGGACGATATGAAAACTTCACCGTTTTTGTTCCGAATGCACTGCAAGGCGAGCGTGTCTTAGCTGTGATCGATGAGGTCAAAAAGACCTATGCGCGCGGACGGATCCGGAAGATCCTGCAAGAGAGCCCCGCTCGCGTCGCGCCGCGCTGTGAAATCTACGACGCATGCGGCGGCTGTCAGCTCCAACACCTCTCCTATGAGGCACAGCTGCATGCCAAACGTGCGCAAGTCGTAGAGGCATTGACGCATATCGGTAAGCTCCCGCAGATTCCCGTGAACGAAACACTGCCTGCGGATGACCCGTGGAACTATCGGAACAAGATGCAGTTTCCCATTGGCGTCGATAAAGGCCGGCTCGTTGTCGGCTGCTTCGCACAGGGCAGCCATCGCATCATCAACACGGAGAACTGCCACATCCAGCGCAGTGCGAACAACGAACTCGCAAACACCGTGCGCGAGGTTGCCGAAAAACTGCACATCCCCGTCTACAACGAGGACACGCACAAGGGTATCCTGCGCCACATCGTCGGGCGCGTCGGACGTGGCAACGAGTTGATGGCAGTCATTGTCACAGCGACCAAGCAGCTGCCGCATGCCAAAGATTTTGTTCGTCTGCTGCGCGAACGACTGCCGCATCTCGTCAGCGTGCATCAGAACATCCAGACCTATCGGAACAACGTCATTATGGGGCGTGATACCGAGTTGCTGTGGGGCAGACCAACCATTTTGGATACCTTGGGACGGCTGAACTTTCACATCTCCCCGCGCTCCTTTTTTCAGGTCAATACGAGGCAGGCGGAGCGTCTCTACGAGCAGGCACTCGCCTATGCCGATCTGCACGGCACGGAGACCGTCATCGACGCCTACTGTGGAACGGGCACGATCACCCTCTTCCTTGCACAGAAGGCGCGCAAGGTCTACGGCATCGAGATCGTGCAGCCCGCCATCCTCGATGCGCGGAAAAATGCACGCGACAATCACGTGAAGAACGCCGAGTTCATCGTGGGGGACGCCACTGCCGTTATGCCGGCACTCTACAAGCAGGGTATCCGTCCCGATGTCGTCGTCGTCGATCCGCCGCGTGCCGGCTGCACCGAAATCGTCCTCCGCACCTTCGCCAACATGAAACCGCAGCGCATCGTCTACGTCTCATGCAATCCCGCCACACTCGCGCGTGACCTCGCCATATTAAAAGACCTCGGCTATATCACGCAGGAAGTCCAGCCCGTAGATTTATTTCCGCAGACTTCGCATGTTGAAAATGTGGCGCTTCTTATGCGAAAATCCATTTGAATGGACATCGTGAGAAAATGATTTTCGATGGAAACACGTGGAAGACAAGTATTTTACAGTACATTCTTCACTTTGCCGGAGAGATAATCTACAAAGGAACAGCCTGTATCCCCGAACGGTTTTTATCTTAATCACTAACCATCTATCATTATCTGTATATTCGACAGCGCGGATCAGCAAAACGATCGTCATTCCCGTATCTGACTTTCTGAAGAAGCTCGGGAAGGTATCTGATGATGATTGGGACAACATAACTGATCTGCTCATGCGGTATATGGAGCGTCATGGAATCGAATAGAAAAATTTCGTTTTGACCGTCCGGAGGTGATGCTCCGGGCGGTTTTATGGTATAGTATAGATAATGATGAATTATGATTTTCTTGCACCATATATATTCGCATGATGATGAACGCCAGTAAAATTAAAGTCTGAGAGGAATATATAATGATTGATAATGACAACGTAATCGACATCCCGAGCCTGCAATGGTACCCGGGGCACATGCGCAAGGCAGAGCGGCTTGTCAAGGAGAATCTGAAGCTGGTCGATGTGGTGGTGGAGCTGCTGGATGCGCGGATTCCGCTGAGCTCGGCGAATCCTGTGCTGCGTGAGATTGTGGGTGGAAAGCCGCGTTTGATTGTGCTCAACAAAGCGGATCTTGCGGATGAGACAGCGACGCGCACATGGGTAAAATATTTTGCGGCGCAGGGGATCACGGCAGTGCCTGTGGATGCGGTGAAGGGGCACGGCGTGAAGGAGCTCGTACAGGCGATTGCAAAATGTGCAAAGCCGAAGACGGATAAACTCGTTCAGCATGGTGCAAAGGCGCGTGCGGCGCGATGCATGATCCTCGGCATCCCGAATGTGGGCAAGTCCTCCCTCATCAACCGTCTGTCGGGCGGAACGAAGACGAAGGTGGAGAACCGCCCTGGCGTGACGCGTGCAAAGCAGTGGATCAGACTCGGAGCGCAGTTGGAACTGCTCGATATGCCAGGGATTCTCTGGCCGAAATTCGAGGATCAGCAGGCGGCGCTTCACCTCGCATTTACGGGCGCAATCAACGACAATGTCTACGACGTGGCGAGCGTCGTCCTCCTGCTGCTCAATACGCTGCGGGAAGCATACCCCGCCGATTTGGCGGCGCGCTATCGCATGGAAGGAGACCTGCCGTCCGGCACAGAGTTGCTTGAGGAGATCGGACGCAGACGCGGCTGTCTGCGGGCGGGCGGAAAGATCGACTACGAAAAGGCGGAACAGATCGTGTTGACGGATTTTCGTAGCGGACGCCTCGGGCGGGTCACGTTGGATTCCTTGCCTGACATGTCATTCGACGGAGATGTACGGTAAAGGAAATGGAGAAAATGACGATAAAAGAAATAGAGAACGTATTTCTCCAAGGCGATGCCCCAGCAGAGTTCATCGAACTCTGTCGGCATGACTCAAGAAAATCGGTTCAGACAATTCTACGTCGCTACGAAAGGGCACAGAAGGAACGTGAGCGGTTGCACGCGATGTATGCATATGAGCGCGCTGCAGCAGAGGCGGGACGCACGATTGTTGCGGGCGTAGACGAGGCTGGACGCGGCCCTCTCGCAGGTCCCGTTGCCGTTGCCGCCGTCATTTTGCCGCAGGAATGCCATCTACCGCGCCTCAACGACTCAAAGAAGCTCTCTGCTGCCGTGCGCGAGGCGCTGTACGACGAGATTGTCAATGCTGCGATTTCCTATCATGTCACTCTGATTGATGCAGAGACGATCGACCGCATGAACATCTTGCAGGCAACGCGGATGGGGATGTATGAGGCGATTGACGCATTGTCGCCTACGCCAGACGAGGTTCTGATTGATGCCGTGGAGCTTCCGAAACTCACGATGCCTTCAAACTCCATCATCAAGGGGGATGCCAAGTCTGCATCGATTGCTGCGGCCTCGATCTTGGCGGAGGTGACGCGCGATCATTTGATGGAACAATACGATACAGAATATCCGAACTATGGCTTTGCAAAGCATAAGGGCTATGGAACCCAGGAACATATCGACGCGATTCGCAAATATGGTGTCTGCCCCATTCACCGTAAATCCTTCGAGCCGATACGCTCCATGCTGAACAATATATAACAGAAAAGGCTGTGAACACCGTGTCGATGGAAGCAAATACTACAACAGCATCTCCCGTCATTCCTGCCGCATCCCAGATTTCGCAGGGGAAAACGACCGAGGCTGTTCAAAATCGTGGAAATCAGGGAGATTCGTCCGCTGCATTCAGCCAGCGGACGAATGTCTCGATTGAAACTGCCATCGACCATATGGCGGATGTTCTCGCGAAGATCAGCGGACGCCAGCAGACGAATGTGCAGCAAATGCCCGCCGAACTCAAGGAAGTCATCCAGAATATGATGCGGCAGTCCTTTTCGATCGAGACGACGCTCGGACAGGGGCTCGGCAGCACCGCTGCCAGTCAGCGCTTCTCGACCGATCAACTCACGACGCTCGCGCGTATGCTCAACCAGCTGGGGACAATGGCGGAGGAGGGCGGATCCCCACAGGTGAGCGATGATCTTGCAGCACTCCTCACGGGGCTGAAGTCCGCGCTTGCAAAGGAATCCGGCGGAACATTCGAGCCGATCATGCTGACAAAGGCGGCATTTCAACTGCTCGATACCGGGAATGCGGAGCTACTGCCGAAGGAATTGCAGACTTTTCTCACACAGCTGAATGCGCAGGGAACTGCTGTGGGGACATCGGGCGGGGCGGGCTCGACCTCGCTCTCTTTCCTGAATCAACTGGTTCAGCTCCTCATGCCGCGCGATGCGGAAGCTGCGCCGCAGCCAATGACGACAAACACAAATTCACAGGGTGAAAGTGCACAGACTCCGCCGAGTTCCACAGGGGGACAGGAAGCGCGTGCATCTTCGTCCGCACAAAACGCAATTCCTGCAATGCCCGAGGAAGGACAACCTGAACAGCAAATGCCACGTGCACAGACTGGAATGACAGCCACGGATACCTTGACAAAGGAAAACGCATCGCCCGCGCTGCGACAGGCAGGGACTACGCCACAAGAAAACGTCGGAAAGGCTGCGACAGAGATGCCGCAGCAAAATGCAGGAAAAACAATGCCTGATGCTCCTTCGCCTTCCAATAACTCTTCCGCGCAGAATGCTCAGAGCGCATCCAATGAAGCGGGAAGTGCGCAGAAAACAATGTCGAACGAGGCTCCCCAAACGGGGACGCACGCCGAACGCGGACAGAATACAGCACCGCCGACCGGGAGTGCCAACACTCCCATGCAGACGGGCAAAGAGCCGACAAATGCGATGCCGCGTCAGGGTGACCCTGCCGCCACTCCGGAAAACAAGCCTTCCACAGATGTGAGCACACGAGCATCAACCAATACGGAAACACAGACTCAGTCCGCAAGATCCGCTCCGCAGGCAGAGGCAACGGTGCAGACCGCACGCCCAAAGACGGGAGCCGAGACAGAACTTGCCAATGCAGCAAAATCTCCGTCGCAAGCCGCCGCCCAGATGAAGTCCCCAGAGATACAGAGTGCGATTCCGCGCTTCTTCACACAGACGATGGAGAACACGCCGCAGACGATGAATGTCCTGCGGAATCTCGCACAGTCGCTTCTCCAAAATGAGAATCTGAACCCGAAAGAGACACTGCTGCTGCAAAACTTTGTCAGCGGACGCGGTCAAACGCTCAGCGAGGGAGATGCGAAGCAGCTCCAACAGCTCATCCAATTAACCCAGCAGAATATCCCGGGAACCGTGCGTCAGGCAGCACTTGAACAGCAGATGCTCGACCTCCCGCGTCTGTGGGCATTCATGCAGATGGCGGACATTGTAAAGACGCGCAGGATGACGGCAGAGCAGTACAAGCGTGCGGGTAGGGATGTCGCGGCACTTGCCCTCACCATGCGCAACGCACTTGAGGGCGAGAATGCCGCCCCACAGCCGGGGCAGCGCTCGATGAATTTCGTCATGCCGCTCTTCATGGGCGCATCCGAATATCCCGCCTACATCCATGTTTACGATGAGACAAAAAAGGATGAGGAAACGGATCTCGTCAAGAAGGAGACCTGGCTGCGTATCTGCGTGCTCACAGACAATATCGGCACGGTGGAGCTCATCAATCGCATCTACGAGGAGAATCACGTGGATATGCGGCTCTATTTCTCCGACGCAGACGCGGCATGGGAGTTTCGCAATGCGCTCGACAGCATACGGGAGACGGCGGACAGTACCTCCCTCATCATCGAGGGCATCCAGATCGGCGCCATCGGTGAGCGGCGTTTCTTTACAAACTGACGGAGATAAGTACGTGCTCCCCGCTTGACGGAGAACGCTGCTCCTCGGTATAATGTGGACGAATAAATAGCAGTCACAAGGATGGGTGAGAGATGGCGGAACATTGGGATCAGGACACTTCGCCTGTCGATGATATGCCGGCGTCAGAGGAACAGCGCGCGGTTGCGATCAAATATGATGTGAAAAACGACCGTGCCCCGCGCGTGACGGCAAAGGGGCGCTCGCTCGTCGCCGACCGCATTCTTGCGGAGGCAAAGAAGAACGGAATCCCCGTCTACCAGAATAAATCCCTCGTCAATATGCTGATGGCGCTTGAGATCGACCGCGAGATTCCGCCGGAACTCTATCGCACGATTGCAGAGATTCTCGCACATGTCTACCGCATTGACCGCCATGCGGGTGAACGGAGACTGTCATGAGCAGTAAGACGCTCGGTGATCAGGGAGAATCCTGTGCTGCAGAGTATCTGCGCCGACAGGGCTGCCGCATCCTCACGCGCAACTATCGGTGCAAAATCGGCGAGATCGACATCATCGCAGACGATCATGGAACACTCGTCTTTGTCGAGGTGAAGACGCGCCGCAGTATCCGCTGTGGAACGCCTGCAGAGTCGGTTCACTACCGTAAGCGTCAAAAAATCGTACAGACGGCATATTGGTACCTGCGTGAGCACCATATGGAGAACGCGCATTGCCGTTTTGATGTGCTTGAGGTCTACGCTGTCGGCGACACATGGACAGTACACGCAATCAAGAACGCATTTGAGGTATAGTTTTAGATGTCGGCGTATTCCTGCGAGCGCCCACATCTTTTTATTTTTGCAAAAATTGAATCACATCCGTGAGTATGCTATAATGGGAATCAAAGTGTGCGGCATGTGGAAGCCGCGATAGGGAGGTATCATCTTGAATGTTGCAAAGCCGATCTACGTCATCGGGCACCGCAATCCGGATACAGATTCCATTTGCTCTGCGGTCGGATACGCGCATCTGAAACAGGCGATGGGCGTCAATGCCGTTGCGGCACGTGCCGGTAAGGTGAATAAGGAGACGAAGTTCGCACTCGAGTATTTCCATGTCGAGCAGCCGCTCCTCATTCCCGATCTCTATCCGCGCGTCAAGGACATTGCGATGGACTGCAAGATTGTCGTTCGTCAGCATGACACCCTGCGCAATCTGGGCGAGGTGCTGCGCGAGAACGATCTGCGCTCGATCCCCGTGACGGACAGCAAGGGCATTCTCGTCGGCATCGTCTCGGTCAGCGATCTTGCAAAGCGCTATTTCCAAGAGCTCGGCATGACGAATCTCTCGGATATGCGCGTGCGCTATCGCGACATCATCCGTGCGACGGACAGCAATGTGCTCGTCGCCGGGGAAGAGGGCGAGACGATCAAGGGACAGATTCGCATTGCCGCCGGCAGCGTAGAGACCATCCATAAGCTCATCAAGGAAAACGACATTGTGCTCGTCGGCGACCGTCGGACAGAGACGATTCTCGCCTGCATTCAGCAGGGCATCGCCTGCTTGATTGTGACGGGAGATGGGCGCGTGCCCGCAGAGGCACTTGAGGAGGCAGAGGCACGCGGGATCTTCGTGCTATCGACGCCGTATGATACCTATACTGTGGCGCGTCTCATCAACCAGTGCGTCCCAATTCGGCGGATCATGCACGACAATCCCGTCTGCTTTAAGCCGCTCGACCTCCTCTCGGATATCAAGGGGACGATGGAGGAGACGAATTTCCGCAATTACCCCGTGCTGGAAAACGGGCGCATCGTAGGCCTTGTCAGCCGCGACCGCCTCGTCGTCTCGGAGCCGGCGCAGGTCATCCTCGTGGATCACAACGAGCGCAATCAAGCGGTCGAGGGGATCGAGGAGGCGAAGATCATCGAGATCATCGACCATCATCGCTTCGGCGGCATCAGCACGAGCGAGCCGATCTACACACACGCGGAGCCGGTCGGCTGCACGGCGACGATTGTCTCGAATATGCACTGGCAGAACGACATCGACATCCCGCCGTCGATCGCAGGACTTCTGCTCTCGGCGATCATCTCGGATACCGTGCTCTTCAAGTCCCCGACCTGCACGCCGAAGGACAAGAAGGCGGCAGAACGACTCGCGGACATTGCAAACGTCGATCTGAACACCTACGGACTCGAGATGCTCAAGGCAGGCTCCAGCATCGGCAATATGTCTCCGATGGAGATTGTACGCAACGATCTCAAGGAATTCACCATCGGTGCATATCGCGTCATTGTCAGTCAGACCTCCGTCATGGATACGAAGGAAATCATGGCGAAGGAGGACGAGCTCCTCGCTGCGATGAAGAGCATCTGCGACTCCGAAGGGTTTGACCTGAGCCTCGTCATGATTACGGACATCCTCGAGGAGGCGACCTATCTGCTCTTCACGGGATCGCCGCGCACGCTGATCGGCGAGGCTTTCCGCAAGGATACGAGCGGGACGCATCTCTATCTGCCCGGGGTCATGTCGCGCAAGAAGCAGATCATTCCGCCGCTCTCGGAGGCGGTCAAGCGGATCAAGACGTAACGGTAAATATTTCTATGACGGCAGGGGCGGAGTTGGCCAGATGTGGCGGCCCCGCCTTTCTTATTTGAGACAAAGGAGTTTCCATGGATCTATTTCAGGGGCTGAACGAGCCACAGCAAAAGGCCGTTGCCTGCCTTGAGGGACCTCTCCTCATCGTGGCGGGCGCCGGCTCCGGCAAGACGCGTGTACTGACCTTCCGCATTGCAAACCTCTTGGAGCAGGGGGTTCCGCCGTACCGCATTCTTGCCATCACCTTCACGAACAAGGCGGCGCGCGAAATGCGCGACCGTGTGGACACGCTGATCGGGGATGCTGCGCACGATGTCTGGCTGAGCACGTTCCACTCCTTCTGTGCCCGTTTCCTACGCATGGAGATCGAGCAGCTCGGCACCTATGCGAAGAACTTTGTCATCTATGATGCCTCGGACTCAAAGGCGCTGATCCGCGAATGCCTGAAGGAATTGAATATCGACGAGAAGCATACGGCACCGGGCGCCGTCCAGTCTCATATTTCGGATGCGAAGAACCGCCTGCTCGATGTCAAGGCATTCACGGCACAGGCGACGGATTTCTTTGCGGAGCAGGTGGCAAAGATCTACGAGCTCTACCAGTCGAAGCTGCGCGCAAACAATGCACTGGATTTCGACGATCTGCTCATGCTGACGGTGGAGCTGCTCACAAATAACGCTGGGGTACGTGAAAAGTACCAGAAGAAATTTCACTACATCCTCGTGGACGAGTACCAGGACACAAACGGCGCACAGTATGCGATTACGAAGCTGCTTGCCGAGGGACACCGCAATATCTGCGTTGTGGGTGATGCGGATCAGTCGATCTACGGCTGGCGCGGTGCGGACATGAGGAACATTCTGAACTTCGAGCGCGACTATCCCGAAGCGACGGTGATCCTGCTCGAGCAGAACTACCGCTCGACTAAGAACATCCTCGCAGCGGCGAATGCCGTGATTGAGAACAATCTGACGCGCAAGAAGAAGGAGCTCTGGACGGACAATCCTACGGGTGATCCCATCACCGTCTATGAGGGCGGGACGGAGAAGAACGAGGCTGCCTTCATCGTGCGCGAAGTGGAGCGTCTGCACACGATGTTCAACGCGAAATATGGCGATATTGCCATTCTCTATCGTACGAACGCACAGTCCCGCAACATCGAGGAAGCGTTCTACGCAACGGGCATTCCGTATTCCATGGTCGGCGCGGTGCGCTTCTATGACCGCCGCGAGATCAAGGACATCATTGCCTATCTGCGCGTGATCTACAATCCACGCGATACGTTGAGCCTCCTGCGCATCATCAACGTGCCGAAGCGTGGACTCGGTCAGACAACCCTTGGGCGCATGATCGAGAAGGCGGCGGAATACCGTATCTCCCTCTTTGAACTTATCACGGACGAGCAGCTCCTCAGCACGATTCCAAAGCTCTCTGCAAAGGTAAAATTCGAGCTTGAGGATTTCTCCGCCCTCGTCTTTACCTACATGGGACAGCTCGGCACGCGGCCATTGCACGAAATTGTCGAGGACATCATTGAGGAGTCGGGCTATTCCGCCGCACTCGAGGACGATCCGAAGGAGGACAATCGCGACCGTCTCGAGAATCTGCGTGAGTTTATCAGCGTGGCAAAGAATTTCGAAGACGGCGCGGAAGAGGGAGAGAACGGGCTGGAGGATTTCCTCGCACAGATCTCGCTCATCTCCGACGTGGATGAGACGGAGCAGTCGGAGGGCAGCGTAACTCTCATGACCTTCCATGCGGCAAAGGGACTGGAATTCCCGACCGTCTTCATGGCGGGCATGGAGGAGGGGCTCTTCCCACATTCACGCACCCTGCTTGACGATACGGAGATCGAGGAGGAGCGGCGCACCTGCTACGTCGGCATTACACGCGCCGAGCGCCGTCTCTATCTCACATACGCGCGTCAGCGCACAATCTACGGGCGGACGGAAATGTCGCGCCCCTCGCGCTTCCTCGCGGAGATTCCCGAGGAGCTTGTGGAGCATAAGACGGCGGATTTCTTTGCGGATGCGGGGAGTTCACACGGGCGTTCCGATGTATGGGGACGCGGCTCCGGCGGTGGTCGGCGCTCCTATCTGCCCCCGCCGCCGCAGCATACAGCAGAGGACGGGAGTGTCATCCGCCCCGACACAGAGGCGAAATTTGCGGCAGGTGACGCCGTACGCCACAGCAAATGGGGAGACGGGCACGTTGTTGCAATCAGCGGCTCGGGCGAGGACGCAGAGCTGACGATTGCGTTCCCGGGCGAAGGAATCAAGAAATTCATACAGAAGTATGCACCGATTTTGAAGCTGTGAGGAAGATATGAGCGACATCGTGGATATCAAGAGCGAGCTCGCAGAGCTGCGGAAGAAGATCCGAAAATATTCTAAGCAGTATTATGACGCAAATGCATCGGATATTTCCGACTATGACTTCGATATGCTCATGCAGCGTCTGAAAGCAATCGAGGCGGAGTATCCGGAACTCATCACGAAGAATTCGCCGACCCAGAAGGTGGGCGGCAGTGCACAGCGCGAGGTCGGCGTACTCGTTCGCCATGATGTCCCCATGCTTTCTCTGCAGGATGTATTTAGTGAAGAGGAAATACGCTCCTTTGTCGCTGGCATTCTGTCGCATTTTCCGACAGCGGAATTCGTTGTCGAGGAAAAGATTGACGGACTCTCCCTCGCACTCCGCTATGAAAACGGTGCGCTTGCGCGTGCCATCACGCGCGGCGACGGAACGGTGCAGGGCGAGGATGTCACGCTGAATGCACGTGCAATCAGTGATGTTGTCGAGCAACTACATGAACATATCCCATACTTCGAGGTGCGCGGCGAGGTCTATATGGAACGCGCGGCATTTGCCGAGGTCAACGAGCGGCAGGAACTCCTCGGGCTGAAACCGTTTGCGAATCCGCGCAACTGTGCGGCAGGAACGCTGCGTCAGCTGGACGCACGCGTAACGCGCGAGCGCAGACTCTCGATGTTCGTCTTCAATTTGCAGCGTGCAGAGGGGCGCACATTCTCCTCGCATACAGAGGCATACGACTTCATGCGCGCGCAGGGGATCAAGATTATTTCAAACTATCGTGTCTGTCATACAGCGGACGAAGTCTGGAACGCAATCACGGAGATCGGTGTACGGCGCGGAGATCTTCCCTATGACATCGATGGTGCTGTTGTCAAGGTCAACGATTTTGCAGAGCGCACGGAGCTGGGAGCAACGGCAAAGGCGCCGCGTTGGGCGATTGCCTACAAGTATCCGCCCGAGGAAAAGGAGACCGTTCTGCGTGCGATTGAGCTGTCCGTGGGACGCACGGGGCGCATTACGCCGACGGCGGTAT
This sequence comes from Selenomonas timonae, assembly GCF_014250475.1. NCBI lineage: Bacteria > Bacillati > Bacillota > Negativicutes > Selenomonadales > Selenomonadaceae > Centipeda > Centipeda timonae. The sequence goes on from NZ_CP060204.1 coordinate 1,855,699, forward strand.
TCGACCCCGTGCAGCTCTGCGGTACACGCGTCGAGCGCGCAACCCTGCACAATCAGGACTATATCGACAGTCTGGACATACGGATTGGCGACACAATCCTCGTCTATAAGTCGGGTGAAATCATCCCGCGCGTCAAGGCGGTCATCAAAGAGAAACGCCCGCAGACAGCGGAGCCGTATCTGATCGGCGACCGCTGTCCCGTCTGTCATTCCCATGCCGTCCGCGAGTCTGATACGGCGGACATCAAATGTCAGAATCCCGCCTGCCCTGCACAGGTGGAGAATCACATCCTGAACTTCGTCAGCCGCAATGCAATGGACATCAAGGGCTTTGGGGAGTCTGCTGTTATTGGACTGACGCACGAGGGTTATCTGCATGACATTGCGGATATATATGCTCTGCATTTACATCGCGAGGAACTGATTGCGTCCGGCATCATCGGCCGTGAAAAGAGCGTGGACAATCGTCTTGCCGCAATCGAGGCGAGCAAGGCGAATACACCCGACCGCCTACTCACGGGACTGGGGATCTCCGGCATCGGGCGTGCGGCGGCAATCTCTCTCATGCAGGCATTTCCCTCCATTGACGCCCTGCAGGAGATCGCAATCACAGGGCCGGAGCGCATCCTCGATGTACCCGATATGGGCGAGATCAGTGTGCAGAAGCTCACGGAATTCTTCGCATCGGAATCGGGAAAAGCGTTGCTCGACAAATTCCGCGCTGCTGGCGTGAACTTTGAGAGTGCCCCCATTGTGCGCGCAGGGACGGCGCTTGCGGGAAAGAGTTTTGTCATTACGGGAACGCTGCCAACGCTCTCGCGCGAGGAATGCGCGGCGCTGATTACTGCACACGGAGGCGTCGTGAAAGGATCGGTATCGAAAAAGACCGATTATCTTGTCGCGGGGGAAGCCGCAGGAAGTAAACTCCAAAAGGCGGAAGATCTCGGCATTCCCGTATTGGATGAGGCAATGCTCAGAGGGATGATCGGCGCGGATGGAAAGGACATCATATGAAACTCAGCAGATATATTGATTCTTCTCCTCTGAATCCCTCCATGACAAGCGATGAGGTGCGTGCGGCAATCGAGGAAGCAGTGCGGCTGGAATGCCGTTCGGTCTGTGTACAGCCCTCGGATATCCCTCTCGCTGTCCGTCTTTGTCGGAATACAGATACGCACGTCTGCACGGTGCTGGACTTCCCGCATGGGAAAGCGCCCGCCGCAGTCAAGGAGATCGAGGCACGCTACTATATGGAGTACGGCGCCGAGGAACTGGACATGGTGATGAACTACGGTCTCGCACGTTCCGGACAGTGGGAAGAGGTCGAGGAGGAAATACGCGCCGTTGTTAATGCGGCGCATGCACGGAATGTTATTGTGAAGGTGATCTTCGAGGCAAGTCAGCTGACAGCGGAGGAGATTGCACGCGCAACAGAAGTCAGCATTGCTGCGGGTGCGGATTTTGTTAAGACGGCGACGGGCTTCTTCGGTACGGGAGCAACGGAGGAGCAGCTGCAGATCATGCTGGACACAGCACATGGGCGGTGCAAGGTCAAGGCATCCGGCGGCATTCGGGACTATGCAACGGCAAAGGCATTCTTGGAGATGGGTGTCGAGCGTCTCGGCATTGGCAGCTCTTCCGTTCCAAAGATCCTTGCCGAGGAAGCAAATTCATAGGGAAGCACCTATCAGCAATTTCATAAGCAGAGATGAGGGAATGAAATGCGGTTCATCCATACGGCAGACTGGCATTTGGGAAAACTCTTCGGGCAGCGGCATATGACGGAGGACCAGGCATATGTGCTGGAGGAACTGCTCGCATTGTGCAGAGATGTGCGTCCTGATGCGCTCGTCATTGCAGGGGATGTCTATGACCGTGCCATTCCGCCGCCCGAGGCAGTCGAACTCTTCAACAACATATTGACGCGGCTGGCAGAGCAAGGGGTCAAGGTGCTCTTCATCGCAGGGAATCACGACAGCGCTGTGCGTCTTCATTTTGGCGCACAGCTTCTTCGTGCGTCCGGCATCTATCCTGCGGGGACTGTGCGTGCCGATGAGGCTCCCGTCGTTCTCTCGGATGAATTCGGCCCTGTGTATTTCTCGCTCATTCCCTATGGAGATCCGCCCCATGTGCGCGCGGCATTCTCCGTGGAGGAGGCGCTTTCGTTTGACACGGCGCTCGCCGTACAGATCGCGGCGGCACGCGCGCAGATTCCACCCTCGGCACGCAGTGTGGCAGTGGCGCACGCCTTTGTCATCGGTGGGCAAGTTTCGGAATCGGAGCACGCGCTCTCCGTCGGCGGGAGCGATCAGGTGAGCGCAGAGAACTTCTCTGCGTATTCGTATGCGGCACTCGGACATCTGCATGCACCTCAGCGGGCAGGCGCGGAGAATGTACGATACTCCGGCTCTCTGCTGAAATACTCCTTTGATGAAGCCCGCCAGAAAAAGGGCGCCGAATTCGTCGAGTTAGGTGCCGAGGGAATGGCGTCCCATATGTTCTATCCGCTGACGCCGCGTCACGATGTACGCATTGTCAGCGGGCTGATGGATGAACTCATGCGCGAGGACTTCGATCCGCTTTCGCATGATGACTACATCTGCGTGGAGCTCCTCGACACGGATGCCGTACTCGCTGCACACGAGAAGCTGCGCAGGATCTATCCGAATCTCTTTACCATCACGCGCCCGAACATCAACGTCAATCGCCTTTCCTCCACGGAGCGCAGCTATGAGCGCGGCAAATCCGATCTCCACCTCTTCTCCGACTTCTTTGCCGAGGTGACCTCAGACGAGCTGACAGAAGCTGAGCGGAGGGAACTCGTTCGTGTGATTGATTCGCTGGAACAGGGGGCGCGTGCAGAATGAGACCGCTGAAACTACGCTTGCAGGCATTCGGCTCCTATGTCGAGGAACAGGTGCTGGATTTTGAATCTGCGCTTGCAGACGCTCCGTTTGTACTCATTCATGGAGCGACGGGAGCAGGAAAGACCACGATTCTTGACGCTATTGTATTTGCATTGTACGGAGAATCCAGCGGTAATGTCCGAGAGGGAACAACACTGCGATCTGCCACTGCTCCACCGGAGCGGACAACAGAGGTGGAGTACGTCTTTGCGCTCGGACGCCGCCGCTATCGCGTCCTGCGCTCACCGACATACGAGCGCATGTCACGCGGGAAGATGACGCGCCGTCCGCCGACAGGTCAGCTCTACCAACTCCCGAATGAGGGAGAGGACGGCGATGATATTCTGCTCGATTCGAACGTGACCGAGGTATCGAAACGAATCGGTCAGCTCATCGGCTTTGACGCCGATCAATTCCGCCAGGTCGTCCTTCTCCCGCAGGGGCAGTTTCAGCGCTTCCTGCTTGCCGAAGTCAAGGATCGCAGCGCCATTATGCAGCGCATCTTTCGCACGGAGCGTTATCAACGCATCGAGGATGCTCTGCTGCAGGAGTCTCTGCAGCTTGAGCGCGCGGCAGATGAGGAGCGTGCGCGCATCGATCAGATGCTGCACGGGGAGAATCTCGGCAGCCTCGATGAGCTGCGTACGCGCGTCGCCGAACTGAGTGTGGTGATTGACAGCCATGCTGCAGAGATCAAGGCGTTGGAGGAGAAGCAGCGCGAGGCGCGCCGCGCACGTGAGGCGGGGATGGCGGCACAGCAAAAACTGCAGGAACTTGCCAATGCACAGAAACGATTTGAGGAAAAGCAGGCACAGGAAAAATCAGTCGCGGATTTTCGCATACTTCTGGAACGCGCGCAGCGTGCGCAGCCCGTCATCTACAAGGAGCACGCAGCCGTGCAGGCAGCGGAGCAGGAGAAGACGAGAGCGGGGGAGCTGAAGGACGCCGCCCTGCGTCTGACTGCGGCACAGACGGCGCTCCACACGGCAAAGGAGGCGTTGACAGCAGCAGAGGAAGCCGAGCCGGAGCGCACGAAAAAAACGGAGCGCATTCAGCTGCTCTCGAACAATGCGGAGCGTGCACAAAAACTTCTGGACTGCCGCGCATCGGCAGAGAAGCTGCGCGCGTATGCAGATGAACTCGAAGCGAAAAAAAAGACGGCTGCAGATGCCATTGAGAAGCTGACATCCGAATGCAAGGAGAATGAGGAGCGGATTGCCGCCCTTGAAAAGATATTGGCAGGCAAGGAGGCGCTTCAGCACGAACAGGATCGCCTGAAACGCTGTCAGAGCGCCGCAGCCCGCATCACTGCGATGACTGCACAAGAATCGGAACTGCATACGCAGCAGGAAACGGCGCAGCAGACTGTGAAGGACGAATCGGAGCAGCTGGCAGAAGCCAAGACAAAGCTGCGGCAGATGCAGACGCTCTATGATCTCGGCAGTGCAGCGCGCCTTGCCGAGACGCTTGCGGACGGCGCACCATGTCCTGTCTGCGGCGCACTGTCGCATCCCAGCCCTGCGATGCACGCGGAGGACATCCCCTCCGAGCAGGAGGTGGAGTCCTGTGCAAAGGCTGTGGACGCTGCCGAACAGAACGCACAGAATGCCGCACGGAAGTTGGAAGAGGCAAAAGAGAAGTATGCACGCGCAAATCAGAGCCGCACACAGGAGCAGGAACTTCTGGATGATCTTCTGGGTTCTGATACAATTGAGGGAATGGCACAGCGGACAGAGCAGCACGATGCGCAGTTAAGGCACGCCGAAAAGGAGCATACGGAGCGGACGACGCAGCGCGCCGCGCAGCAGGCACGGCTTGAAGCCCTACGCGTGGAGCAGGAGAAGCAGAATGCCGACGCACAGCAGCATCGCGACCTTCTGCGTACACGCGAGGGAGAGCGGGCGGCGCTTGAGGCAGAGCTGCCCGAGGAATATCGTGACTACGCGAAGATCGCCCCCGAAATTCAGCGGCTGACTGCGGAGGTCGCGCAGCAAAAGCGTGCATACGATACCGCGCGGGAAAAGGAGAAGGAGTCCGCTGCCGCCCGTGCAGGTGCGGAGAGCGCACATACTGCCGCACAGCGTGCCCACACAGAGTCGATACAGACGGCACAGACGGCGCAGAGCGAATATGACGCTGCGCGTGCACAGGCGGGATTCTCCTCCGAGGAGGAATATCATGCGGCAATTGCGGGCAACTGGGCGGACAGCAAGCATTTGGAGAAGGTACAGAAGAGGATCAACGCCTATGAGACCGACTACAAGACCGCAGCAGAGCTGCTGAATACGGCAAAAAAAGCCGCAGAGGGGCTGACTCCTCCCGATATGGCTGCGCTCATGGCGGCGGAAACCGCCGCCGATCAGGCGGTACGCGATCAGGCGAGGGAGCAGGGCATCCGCACGGAGCGGCGGGACGCGCTCACTCGTATGATGAACGAGATCGATGCGCTCGAGCGAGCGGGGGCGGCGCGTGCAGAGCGCTATCGTGTCATTGGCAGACTTGCGAATGTGGCGGCGGCAAAAGCGCCCTATCAGGTACATTTTCAGACCTACGTCCTGCGTTCGATTCTGAGCGATGTCATCGAGGCAGCAAACGCACGCCTCGTCGTCATGAGCCGCGGCCGCTATCGTCTCGTACACGGCGAGGGCGGTCACAGGAATAAATGGTGGGGGCTTGAGATCGATGTATTCGATGAGTACACGGGGCTTCCGCGCGTCTCACGCACGCTGTCCGGCGGCGAGACCTTTCTCGCATCTTTGGCGCTTGCGCTCGGGCTCTCGGATGTCGTTCAGCACTACGCGGGCGGGATGCACCTCGATATGATCTTCATCGACGAGGGCTTCGGCTCGCTCGACAGCGAGACACTCGACGTCGCCATCCGCGCCCTGCTCGAGGTGCAGCAGGAGGGGGGGCGGCTCGTTGCAATTATCTCGCACGTCGAGGAGCTGCGCGCGCGCATTCCCGTGCATCTCGAGGTCACGCGCACGGCGAGCGGCAGCAGGGCGCGCTTTACACAGGGCGGAGCGGAGGCATTATGACGGCAGGACTGGAGTTCATCATCGGGCGCGTGGGCACGGGCAAGACACATGCCTGTCTTGCTGCGATGACGGAGGCTCTGATGCGTGAGCCACTCGGCAGACAGCGCATCCTCCTCGTGCCGGAGCATATGACCTATGCCGCGGAGCGCGCTCTGGCAGAGACGCTGACGGACAGTGCGGGCTTTTTGCAGACGTATGTGTTCGGCTTTCGCCGCCTTGCACGACAGGTGCTCCTTGAGACCGGCGGTGCGCATCTGCCGCGCATCAGCGAGATCGGGCGCCGCATCCTGCTCAAGGACATCCTGCTGAAGCACCGGGAGGAGTTCTCCGTCTTTGCGCGCTCCATTACCAAGCGCGGCTTTACAGAGACATTGGGGCGTACCATCGCCGAGCTCAGACGCTACCGCCTGAGCCCCGAGATTCTGCGCGATACTGCCGATCAGAGCGAAGACAGCGCGGGGCGGCTGCCTCAGAAACTAAAGGAACTTGCGCTCATCATGGACGAACTGTCCGCGCGCATGGAGGGGCGGCTGACCGATCAGACAGATCGGATGGAGCGCCTTGCACAGCAGCTTGCGGATGCGTCCTTTCTACGCGGCGCTGAAATCTGGGTCGACGGATTCGATTTTTTCAATCCGCAGGAGCTGGCTGTCTTTCGTGCGCTCTTTCAGACAGCAGACATGATTCACGTCAGCCTGACGATGGGCGGACGGCGTGAGGGTGATCGCGTGCGTACGAATTTACCCGAAAATACATTGGACACGGGGCTATTTGCACGAAGCTATCAGACCATGAACGCGCTGACGGATACTCTCAGGGAGCTCGATCCGTCCGCTGCTCTCACCATCCGACTGATGCAGGAACAACACCGCGCGCAGAGCGACGCGCTCAGAATGGTCGAGGCGAAGCTGTTCGGTCACGAGCACCTTGCCCCTGTCACAGACGATGCACTGAGACTCGTGGAGGCGGCGAATCCGCGCCTCGAAGCGGAATCCGTGGCGGCGGACATCCTCCGTCTCGCACGAGAAAAGCAGTACCGCTATCGCGAGATTGCCGTACTCGTGCGCGATATAGATACCTACGGCGAACTCCTGACGCAGGCATTGACGGACTGCGAGATTCCATGCTATCTGGACGCAAAACGTCCCAGTACGCATCACCCGCTCGCCGAACTCCTGCGTGCTGCAGCACAGACAGCGTGGCGCGGCTGGGGCTATGACAGCGTATTCCGTGCGCTGCGGACGGGATTCTTCCCCGTCACAGCGGACGCGGCGGAGGAAGAAGACGCGCGCTTTAACTGCGGCGACTGGCAGGAGGCTGTGGATCGGCTCGAGAACTACTGCATTGCATTTGGCATCCGCACCGAGCGTCAGTGGACGATGACGGATGAGTGGAACTTCGTCCGCCACGCAATCCCTGACGAGGAGATGGGAACGGAGCAGAACGCCCTACGCATTGCCGAGGAGATCGCCCTCGACGCGATGCGCAGACGCATCGCCGCACCGCTCTCCATCCTGACGCAGCATCTTTCGAGCGAGCAGAGCACGGCATATGAGCGCACGCGCGCCCTCTACGACTTCCTCGATCAGCTGGGGGTGCAGCAGACGCTCGATGCGTGGCGGACAGCGGCAGATGCGGAGGGGCGTCTCGCGGATGCGGCGGCGCATCGTCAGATCTGGGCTTCCTGCATGACGCTCTTCGAGCAGCTTGTCGAGGTCAGCGGTGAGCAGGAGATCTCCGCCCGCGACTTCGAGGAGCTGCTGGGAGACGGTCTGGATGCGCTTGAAATCGCATTGATTCCCCCGGGGCTCGATCATGTGACGCTTGCCTCCTTCGATCAGAACAGCCTCGCAGGCATCCGCGCCGTCTACATCGTGGGTGCCAATGCGGGCATCATGCCGCGCGCCGCAGCGCCGCAGGGTGTATTGTCGGACGCAGACCGCCTTTCCATACGTGAATCGCTCTCCGATACGCCGTATATGATCTTCGGCGGCACACAGGAGCAGACGTTTCTCGAACCCTATCAGCTCTATCGCGGCTTCACGGAGGCGCGTGAATACCTGTTGGTCTCCTATGCGCTCTCCTCTGTCGACGGCACTGCGCTTGCACCGTCGCCGCTCGTGGCACGTCTGCGTATGATAGCCCCGGAGGTGCTCTCGATACCGCTTGCAATGGTACAGCGGCAGGATGATCTCGTCCTGTCTGCGCCGCATCCGATGCTTTCATCGCTTTCAGGTGCATTGCTGGGGCAGAAGGAGCTGGGGGAAATGCGCCCTCTGTGGCAGGATGTCTACAATTGGATGCGCAGCGATCACGCCATGCACCCACTCCTTCGCCTAATGGTACGCGGTCTGTTTGCCGCGCCGCGCGAGGAGGCTCTTTCTGCTTCTATCGCAGCGGAGCTGTACGCGCGCAATGGGCGGATCAGCGGCAGTACGACCAGACTCGAGACCTTCCGTCAGTGTCCGTTTCGCCACTTTGCGCGATACGGGCTTGGTCTGCGCGAGCGCGATGTCTATGAGTTCCAGAGCAGCGATTTCGGAACCCTCCTGCATGAAATTCTGCACGGATACGGTGAGTGGGTACGCACAGAGCATGCAAATGATTGGGTCGTAGCAGAGGCGGGCGGCGCGGCGCAGATTGACGCGCTGCTGCAAGGTCTCATACCGAAGATACGGAGCGCCGTCCTCATGAGCAGCGCCGGCTACCGTCACCGAGTCGAGCGGATACGCAGCACCGCACAGCAGGTCATCCGCCATCTCACCTCGTGGGCGAAGAAATCCTCCTTTCATCCCCACCGATTTGAACTCAGCTTCGGACGCCGCAGCGACGGGGTCAAGGTAGCGGACTTCCAGCTCTCCAACGGCATGACCCTGTCCCTGCGCGGTCAGATCGACCGATTCGACGTGACGAGGGACATGGACTACTACCTTGTCCTCGACTACAAGACGGGCGGGACATCGCTGCTTCTGCCCGAGATTCGACACGGGCTGAAAATGCAGCTGCTCCTCTATCTTTTCGTCGTCCGTTCCCTGCTCGATGGCAGCAGCATCCCTGCCGGCATGCTCTATGTGCCTGCGGTGAATCCCGTTGTGTCGGACGACAAGCGTCTGGATGATGAAAGTTTACAAAAGAAAATTGCGGCTGCAATGGTGCTCACAGGCCTCCTGATCAAAGACGAAAAGATTGTGAAGCAGATTGACAAGATGGGCGAACATCTCTGCATATCGTTCAACAAGGACAGCAGCTTTTCCAAGAACTCGGAGAAGCACATTCACTCACAGGAGGAGTTCGAGCAGCTTCTCGCATATCTGCCAAAGCTCGTATGTGAGACAGCCGAGGAGATACTGCGTGGGAATATACAGGTTGCGCCCTATCGCTTCAACGAGCGCAATGCCTGTACCTTCTGTACCTATCGCGCCGTCTGCGCGTTCGAGCCGGAACTCGGGCGGGGCGATGTCTACCGCGATATTGCAGACAATGGGCAGGCGGCGATGGAGGAAATCGCACAGATCGTATGTGGGGAGGTGAAATCCGATGGCACAGATGACATTTACGGCAGATCAGAAAAAGGCGATTGAAACCCACGGACAGAATATCCTCGTGGCGGCAGCAGCAGGCTCCGGAAAGACGCGCGTCCTCGTGGAGCGCATCATCTCGCAGGTACGCAGCGGTACGCTCTCACTAGACCGCGTCCTCGTCCTCACCTTTACCAAGGCGGCGGCATCAGAGATGCGGGAGCGCATCGAGGCGGCGCTCAACGAGGAGATTGCCGCACTGGCTGTGGGCGGCGGCTTCGCATCCGACCTTCATCAGCGCATCGGCGCTCTCGAACGCCAGCGCGTCCTGCTCACAGGAGCAGACATTTCGACCTTTCACTCCTTCTGCCAGCGTCTGATTCAGTCGCATATTGACGCGACCGACATCTCGCCGAACTTCCGCATTGCAGGCGAGCAGGAGATCACCCTTCTGAAAAACAAGGTCGTGGAAGATCTGCTCGAACAGGAGTATCAACGTGCCGAGAACGGCGATGTGGACGGATTTCTTGCCTTTTCTGACGCCTATGGTGGGGTCAGGGGCGATGACGAGCAGCTGCAAGGAGACATTCTCTCCCTCCATGCCTTTTCTCTCAGTCAGCCCTCACCCGAGACATGGCTGCGGGCACAGGGGCAGGAGAGCGCGGATACCCCATATTGGGCGCGCAGCGGCTTTTCCATGCTTGCGGATGAACTGAAGCAAGCTCTCTCGCAGCTGTGCGCAGACTATGCCGAGGCAGCAGCGCTCCTCGTTGCAGGGGATGCGAACCTGCGCGCGGCAGCTGCAAAATGTCTCGACGCACTTGAGGGCAATCGGGAGATTTACGAAGCGCTCCGTTCTTCACTCGCTCACTTCCTGCACGCAGAGGATGAAGCTGCGTGGGAAATATTCCTGACCGAAGCAGCCACAGCAAAGAAACAGCGAAAAAACATTCCGCGAAAGGCAGTCGAGAACTACGATGCCGCAGTCGGCGCGCGTCTGAAAAAGCTGACAGAGAAAATCCACGCCGCGTGGGACGGCTGCATCGGACAGCTGCCCACAACAGCGGATGAGCTCTGTGAGACGGAAAACCGCGCAAACGCGTCAATCCGTCAATACGTACGACTGACAACAGCATTTCACAAGGCGTTTCAAAAGGAAAAACTGCAGCGCGGCATCCTTGACTTCAGCGACCTCGAACACACAGCGCTTGCCCTCCTCTGCGCGCAGCCCGCGCTCCTGCAGGAGAAGCCGACCACCCCCATGCCAACGGAGATTGCAGAGGAGCTGCGCAGACATTACGACGCAATTATGGTGGACGAGTATCAGGATACGAACGGCTTGCAGGAGGGCATCCTGAGTCAGATTGCACGAGACGCGAATCGTTTCATCGTCGGCGATGTGAAGCAGAGCATCTACCGATTTCGCCTTGCCGATCCCGCCCTCTTTCAGGCGACCTATCGGAAGTATCGCACGAATGGGGTGGACGGGACGCTCGTCACCATGTCCGAGAACTTCCGCAGCCGTGCCGAGGTGCTTGAACCCATCAACGAGATATTCTCCCAAATCATGAGCGAGGAGTCCGTTGAGATCGCCTATGACGACACTGCACGGCTGAATCCAGGGCGGCAGTTCGATGATCTACCGCAGGGAAGATCACTCGTGGATCCGCTTGAGATCGACCTTCTCCGTGCCGATTACTCCACCTCTGAGGATGAGGAGGCAGAGGAGGAGCGCAAGGCATTCGAGGTTGAGGCGCACTTCATCGCACGCCGCATCGACGAACTCAAATCGGAGGGCTATGTCCTCCAGAACGGGGAGCCACTCCGCAACAGGGACATCGTGATTCTTCTGCGCGGGGCGAAGGAGCGCGCAGGGCTTTTGCTCAACGCACTGCGCGCACGGAACATTCCCGCCTATGCGGATGATACGGCGGGCTACTTCGAGGCGAGCGAGATCCGCATGATCCTCTCCCTCCTCGCAGTCCTCGACAATGCGCGTCAGGACACCCCGCTCGCCGCTGTGCTCACCTCACCGATGATTGGGCTCACGATGGCGAAGATGGCGGAGCTGCGCGTACGCACGCCGAGCGGCAGCATTTACGATATGCTCACGGGCGCGGCGGGGGACGAGGCGGCTGAGAACGCATTGGAGCGCATTCGCCGCTGGCGCCGTCATGCGCTGACGCACAGCGTTCCCGAACTGCTCTGGGCACTTTATCGTGAGACGGGATACTATGACTATGTCGGCACGCTCCCCGGGGGCACGCTGCGTCAGGCGAACCTGCGCATGCTCATCGACCGTGCCGCCGACTTCGAACGGACGAACGAGCGCGGCCTCTTCCGCTTCCTGCGTTACATCGACGCACTGAAACGCCGCAGCACGGATCTCTCCGTTGCCCGAACGCTCGGCGAGAGTGAGGATGTCGTGCGCATCATGACGATCCACAGGAGCAAAGGGCTGGAGTTCCCCGTTGTCTTCCTCGCCAATATTGCGGGCACATTCAACACACAGGACACGAGGGGCGACCTCCTCTATCACGCACATATGGGAATCGGACTGCGCGTCTCTGAGAATACAACAGCAGGACGACAGAAATACGATACCATGGCAAGAAGGAAGGTCAAGAACATCATTCAGCGTGAGTCCATTGCGGAGGAAATGCGCATCCTCTACGTTGCTATGACGCGCGCACAGGAAAAGCTGATTCTGACGGGAACGCTCAGCATCACGCGCACAGGCAGGGATGCACTGGAACAGCTGCGTGCGTTCTGTCTGAAATACGCACAGACGCAGGAGGCGCAGTTTCCTGCATCTGCCATTCTCTCAGCGAAGTCCTATCTCGACTGGATTACGCTCGCGCTCATGCGCCACCCCGACGGCGCGCTGCTGTTCGAGGGTGAGAAGGAAATCGCACATCGTCAGCCGACGCACCCGCAGGCACGCTTCCATGTGAGGATTCTGGATGAGAGCGTCCGTGCCGCTCAGACAGAGGCGCAGGAGGCGACAGATGACATCCTCTCCGCAGTCCGTGTGGATAAGCCTCTTCCGGACGGCGGCACAGCCGACCGCGTTGCAGCGGTGCTGGACTGGACATACGACCTGCGCGGCACGGCGCATATCCATGCCAAGACCAGTGTGACCGAGCTAAAGCGGCAGCAGGCGGTGGAGGAAGAGGTGATCGCACCATTCCTGCCCGCCGTCGGCAATGCTGAAAGTATGCAGCCGGAATGGGAAATGCCGCGCTTCCTACGCGCGTCGGAACGGGAGCATCTGACCCCGATGGAGCGCGGTACGGCAATGCACACAGCCATGCAGCAGCTCGATCTCGATCATGTGGAGAATATCGCTGCCATTGCGGCGCAGGCCGACGAACTCCTGAAAAAGGGGATTCTCACGGAAGCAGAACGCAAAAGCATCGATGTCGGCAAAATCTGGAAATTTGCCTCCTCGCCGCTGGGGCGTCGTATGCGCACGGCAAAGGCGATCTACCGCGAGCTGCCGTTTGGACGGCTGCTCCCTGCGCGGCGCTACTATGAGGAGGCAACAGATACATCCGATCGGATCTTCCTGCAAGGCATCATCGACGTACTCTTTGAGGACGAGCACGGCGACTACATCCTACTCGACTACAAGACGGATCGCAGGATTTCCGCTGTCGCTGCGCGCAAGCGCTACCAGTTCCAGATCGACCTCTACTGCGACGCCGTGGAGACCATCCTGCACAAGGCGGTCAAGGAACGCTATCTCTTCCTGCTCGATACGGGCATAGAGGTAAAAATGTAGGATACGGAGGTTTTTTCTTGAACTATCGGAATCTGTATGATGAAATCATTGCCGGACTACCCGACGATGTTCGGATTGATGACTATGCTGTCGGACGACCATGGACGTATATGCGTGCAGGGGGACTAGGGGGTATTTGCATGACGATTCCAGCGTACACGCGCCCGCGTCTGCGAAAGGAGAGCTTTCTCGGCTGCTCCCTGCGCGAAGCGGGGGAGTATGTGAGATCCTTGCAGGGACAGTAGGCGTCCATCGTCGCCGCAGCGATCAATGTATAGGAATCGCTGATAAAATGAAGTCCGTCAGATTGGCACAGATTTTTCTGTCCGATTGAGGCAGCAAACCGGACGCATAGCCAGAGCTATGTGGAGGATTTGTCGACACAGAGAGGGCAAAAAAGATACGCCAAGATGGCGGTGCTGAATTTATCAGTGCGTCCTTAACTATGGTGTAGACGGTCTCTCTGGCTTTACCGTGACCGATGTGGCACTCGCCGCCGATCTCGTGCATTTCGGCTACGAGACGGATATTGCAAACTGCGGCAAGATGGCGGATGTTCTTCCTCAATCTGATTGAATATTTCTGATTGCTTCTATATTCAAAGATAGATGCACGGATGCAGGAATCATTCAGTCTGCGGCGAATTAGTCCAATACAAAACATATTGAAAGGAAGCGAGTGAAATGACGGATTGTATCTTTTGCAGGATTGCACAGGGAGAGATTCCTTCGACAAAGGTCTATGAGGACGATTTGGTGCTAGCGTTCCGCGACCTCGATCCGCAGGCGCCGGAGCACGTTCTCGTCATTCCGAAGAAGCATATCGCAAGCGTGCTGGATTTCGCAGAAGAGGATCGGGAACTGGCTGCGCATATTCTGACCGTAGTTGTGCCAAAGATTGCACGAGAGCTCGGTGTCGATGTAGGCGGCTTCCGCCTTGTGACGAACACCGGTGCAGATGGCGGACAGACGGTCGGACACCTGCATTTCCATCTTCTCGGCGGACGCTCCCTCGCATGGCCGCCGGGCTGACGGAGTGCACAACAGAGCGCATTAGGGCAGCATTATTTCACGTTATATTGTGGTAAATACTACCTTTTTTGTTTAAGTTCCATCGCGGGCAGACGATATTATTGATATAAGATAGAATAGTGTGTCAATAATGATTGGAGGTGTCAGCGATGGTAGAACGTATTGAGCGCGTCATGCGCATAAAGCGTCTGCGGTTCAACAACGACGAGCTGTTTGAGCGTAGGAAAGGCTTTGAAGAGAAGGAACAAGGCGAGACATTCGCATCCATCTTTCAAGATGAGATCGAGAAGAAGAAACAGCGTCAGTCAGAAAATTCTTCTTCGAATCGAGCCTATCAGCTTGAGGTCGGTCGTCCGACGCAGTCCCTCTTTTATCAGGGGAAAGCTGATATCTCGGATGTGAAGGGGAAGCTCCCTCATGCCGGATGATTCCTACGGAATGCGCCTTGCACTGGCAGAGGCGGAGCGCGCCTATGCGCTCGGTGAGGTTCCGATCGGCGCCGTTATCTTGAATGACGCTGGGGAACTGATTGCCAGTGGATACAATCTTCGCGAGACGGAACATGATGCAACGGCACATGCCGAACTGATTGCGATTCGGTGTGCCTGTCAGAAGCTCGGGCGTTGGCGGCTCACGGGGCTGACCCTGTACGTGACGATCGAGCCGTGTCCCATGTGTGCCGGTGCAATTGTCATGAGCCGCATTAGCCGCGTTGTGTACGGCAGTACGGATGCGAAGGCGGGAGCGTGTGAATCGCTCTTTAACATCACGGGCTGCCCCGCGCTCAACCATCAGCCGGAAATACGCGCTGGCGTGCTCGCGGACGAGTGCTCAGAGATTATTAAGTGCTTCTTTCGAGAGCGCCGAAAAAATAAGGTTTCCGAAATATAGACGATCATATCCGAGATGAATTTCTTGCAAAGCAAAAGGCATCCACAGCGTATTTGCCGTGGATGTCTTTTCGTTTGCGTTAGGTTACTGCAGAGCTTCCTGCAATACCTTCATATTCTTTTTCATCGTATCAATGTATGCGTCCTTTGCCGCAGACGTTGCCTCACCAGTGACAACAGGATCAAGCGTGTAGATCTTGGCGCCTGTCTCGCGTGCAATGGTCTCAGCGGCAGCGGGGGAGTACTGCGGCTCTGTAAAAAGCACCTTCGTCGGAAGTGCATTCACCTGCTCGATGGTCTCCTGCAGCTCTGTCGGTGTTGGCTCCGTACCCGGCTCACGCTCTACCACGCCAATGATGTTCAGATTGAACTCCTTTGCAAAGTAGGGGAAAGCTTCGTGGAAGGTGACAATATCCTTGTGGGGCACATTGTCGAGTGCTGCGTGCATCTCATTTTTGAGCGCCGTGAGTTTTTCGATATAGGCAGCGGCGTTCTTCTCGTATTTGTCGGCATGTGCGGGATCGGCTTCTTTCAGCTGATCGGCAATGTTGCGCACCTGAGCAATTTCGTCGGTCACGCTGAGCCAGACATGGGGGTTATCGCCCTCATCATCGTGAATGAGTTCAATGCCGCGTGATGCATCGATGACCTTGAGCTTCTTCTGCTGCTCGGTCACCTTGTCCATGAAGTCCTCCATACCGGCGCCGTTGATGACAAAGGCATCCGCCTTTTCGAGCGTCTTCATGTCCTCTGTCATGAGCTGATAATCATGCAGACAGCCAGTCTGTGGCTTCGTCATATTGTATACCTCGACACCGTCCACGCCGTCCGTAATGTTGATGGTCGCAACATACATGGGATAGAATGATGTCACGATGCGGAACGGTTCCGCACTTTTCTTTTCTGCGCCTTTGTCTGCACCGCCGCAACCGACCAGTGCGACGGAGAGGACGAGAAGCAGCAGAGATAGAATTTTCGTTGTACTGTGCATGGGTAACAGATCTCCTTAATGTAGCTGAACGTTTTGTGAATTGGGTTAAGTCTCACGAGTAAAATCATAGCTAAGGTGAGATGTATTGTCAATACGAAAAGAGTAAAATATAAAAATTTTTTATTGTTGCATACTATGTATAAATAGATGTTCAAACGAACAGTTGATGATATCATCCTATGTTTTGTGAAAATTTCATTACGCGATTGACACGGATTATCTCTATGGGGTATAATGTCCTTGCATCATTTATCGGTGCAAAATTACTCCGCGCGTGGAGGGAGGGGAAATGCATGGCAAATGAAATCAAGGTCGGCAAGAACGAGTCGATCGATAGTGCTCTCCGCCGCTTTAAGCGTATGTCACAGAAGGCCGGCACTCTTGCCGAAGTTCGAAAGCGTGAACATTACGAGAAACCGAGCGTTCGCCGCAAGAAGAAATCTGAGGCAGCGCGTAAACGCAAATACAGGGGCTGATTGCAAAAAGGCATCCGTGGACGCTGTTCCGCGGATGTTTTTCTATTCTGCTTCGACTGAGGAAAGGATGAAGAAGATGTCATTGATGGAAAAACTCACGGCGGATATGAAGGATGCTATGAAGCAGGGCGAGAAGGAGCGGCTCTCTGTCATTCGCCTTGTACGCGGTGCCGTTCGTCAGGCTGAGATTGACGGCAAGAAAACGCTGAACGATGATGAGATCATCGGTGTAATCACGAAGGAAGTGAAGATGCGCCGCGATTCCATCGAGGAGTTTGAGCGCGGCGGGCGCGCAGATCTCGTGGATAAGACCAAGGCGGAGATCGATATTCTGATGCCCTATCTGCCCGCACAGCTCAGTGCCGATGAGGTCAAGAAGATCGTTGAGGAAGCTGTCGCCGAGGTTGGTGCAGCGACGGCGAAGGACATGGGCAAGGTCATGGGCGTCCTTATGCCGCGTATCAAGGGGCGTGCCGACGGCAAGCTCGTAAACGAAATTGTCCGCTCTCTTTTGAAATAACTCACGCGCATAACATAAAATCCCCGCACATTCCTTTTGACAAAGGTGCGGGGATTTTCGTATAATTGGGAATGGAATAGAACATCAATAGAACATCAAAGGAGTGCACGATATGGCAGAGAAGGACAAGAAGGATACGAAGCGAGACAAGCAGATGACACGCGAAGAGGCTCTGGAGAATGCACTCAAGCAAATTGAGAAAACGCATGGCAAAGGCGCGATCATGCGTCTCGGCGAAGCAAAGGCGAATATGAATATCGATGTCATATCGACCGGTATTCTGCCGCTGGACATTGCACTTGGCGTCGGCGGCATCCCGCGCGGACGTATCATCGAGGTGTACGGTCCCGAGTCCTCCGGAAAGACAACCGTCACCCTCCATATGATTGCTGAGGCACAGAAGGCAGGAGGGCTTGCCGCGTTCATCGACGCCGAACACGCCCTTGACCCCGAGTATGCGCGCAAATTGGGCGTCAATACGGAGGATCTTCTGATCTCTCAGCCGGACACAGGGGAACAGGCTCTTGAGATTGTGGATGCGCTTGTACGCAGCGGTGCCATTGACATCATCGTCGTTGACTCCGTTGCTGCGCTGGTGCCAAAATCCGAGATTGAGGGGGACATGGGCTCCTCCGTTGTTGGAATGCAGGCGCGTCTTATGAGTCAGGCAATGCGCAAACTCACGGGTATCATCAGCAAGACGCGCACGGTCGCAATCTTCATTAATCAGCTGCGCGAGAAAATTGGCGTATCCTACGGCAATCCCGAGACGACGACGGGCGGTCGGGCTCTCAAATTCTATGCCTCCGTGCGCATTGATGTGCGACGTGCAGACTCCATTAAGCAGGGGACGGAATCCCTCGGCAACCGCACACGCGCGAAGATTGTCAAGAACAAGGTTGCACCGCCGTTCAAGACGGCAGAATTTGACATCATTTACGGTGAAGGTGTCTCGCGCCTGGGCAGCATCATCGACATGGGCGTCGAGCTGGACATCGTGAACAAGAGCGGTGCATGGTATGCCTATGAGGGGGAGCGCCTCGGTCAGGGCAAGGAAAATGCAAAGGCGACCTTAGAGGAAAAGCCGGAGCTGATTGCCGAAATCGAGGAGAAGATTCGCACGAAAATTCTCGTAGAGGGAGCTGCGTCAAAAAAGAAAGGTTCGAAAAAAACTTCTGCAGATACGGATCAAGATGCAACGGATATTCCTGAGGAAGAGGCAATGCCGGAGATGGATGAATGAATGGCACGGGCGACGCGCCGAAGAAACGTGGTCGAAAATCGCAGGCAAAGACCGCACTTGTGACTGCTGTTGACTATCTTGCGCGGCAGGCACATAGCGAAAAGAAACTGCGTGAGAAGCTCGAGCGCAAGGGTTTTCCGGAGGAGGAGATCGATGCTGCCATCGCACGCCTGATCGAACGCGGCTATCTGGACGATTCGGATCTCTGCGCGCAGCAGTTCATGTACCTCTACAACGAGAAACGAAACTCTGTCCGACAGATCTGTGCAAAGCTGATCCAGCGTGGATTCAATCATGACCTCGTATGGAGTGTTGTGCCGGAGGATACCTTCGAGCGGGAGATTGCCACAGCAGAGCGCGTACTTGCAATGAAGTATCAGCCGACGGACAATCGTCAAAAGATGATGGCGAATCTCTATCAAAAGGGGTTCTCCGTCGATGCGGCACGTCATGCCGTGGAAAACTATACAGAGGGTGCAGAAGAATAAAAGTAGGAAAGGACTTCCATGATGAACAGACCCGATGCCGCCGAAATGATCTTAGTGCTCGATTTCGGAGGACAGTACAACCAGCTCATTGCGCGCCGTGTACGCGAGAACTCCGTATATTGTGAAGTACATCCACATACATTGTCATTGGATCGTATTCGTGAACTTGCACCGCGCGGCATTATTCTGACGGGCGGTCCGAACAGTGTCTACGGCGAGGATGCCGTTACTGCGCCAAACGAGCTCTTTTCGCTCGGGATTCCCGTCCTCGGCATCTGCTACGGCGCGCAGCTGATAGCGTATCTCTGCGGGGGACGCGTCGAAACTGCGCCAACAAGCGAGTACGGTAAAACGGAAGTAGACATCACGGACAAGAATTCACTTCTGTTTGACGGTATTCCTGCGAAAAACATCTGCTGGATGAGCCACACGGACTATATCAGCGAATTGCCCGCAGGATTTCATGCGACGGCAAGTACGCCCGTCTGTCCGATTGCAGCCATGGAGAACGCAGAGGAGAAGCTCTATGCCGTGCAATTCCATCCCGAAGTCATGCACACGGAAAACGGCACGGAGATTCTGCGCAACTTTGTCTATCATGTCTGCAAATGCACGGGTAAGTGGCGCATGGATTCCTTCGTCCAAAAGACGGTGGAGGAGCTGCATCAAAAGATCGGAACGGGGCGTGCGCTCTGTGCGCTCTCGGGCGGTGTGGACTCCTCCGTCGCCGCCGTCCTGCTTTCCAAGGCAATCGGCAGCCAGCTCACCTGCGTCTTTGTCGATCACGGTCTCCTGCGCAAGAACGAAGGGGATGAGGTCGAGGCGGTCTTTGGCAAATCCGGAACCTATGATGTCAACTTTGTACGTATCAATGCACGCGACCGCTTCTATGCAAAACTCAAGGGCATAACAGAGCCGGAGCAGAAACGCAAGATCATCGGGGAAGAATTCATCCGCGTCTTTGAGGAGGCAGCACGCGAGATCGGTGCAGTCGATTTCCTCGTGCAGGGAACGATCTACCCCGATGTCATCGAAAGTGGTCTTGGAAAATCCGCTGTCATCAAATCGCATCACAACGTCGGAGGACTTCCCGATCACGTCGACTTCAAGGAGATCGTCGAGCCGCTCCGCCTCCTCTTTAAGGATGAAGTGCGTGCCGCAGGGCGTGAACTCGGCATTCCGGACTATCTCGTCGACCGTCAGCCCTTCCCTGGGCCGGGGCTCGGCATCCGCATCATCGGCGAAGTCACGGCGGAGAAGGTACACATTGTGCAGGAGGCAGACGCCATCTATCGCGAGGAAATTGCAAAAGCAGGCATCCAAAAGAACCTCGGACAGTATTTCGCCGCACTCACGAATATGCGCTCCGTCGGCGTCATGGGAGACGGACGCACCTACGATTATGCCGTCGTTCTGCGCGCGGTCGAGACCAGCGACTTCATGACGGCAGAGGCGGCACAGCTCCCGTGGGACGTGCTGTCGAGGGTCACGACCCGCATTGTCAACGAAGTGCGCGGCGTGAATCGCGTTCTGTATGACTGCACGGCCAAACCGCCCAGCACGATCGAGCTCGAGTGACGGAAGAGCTGACGGTTTCCTAAAGAAAAGTTGACAGCAAGTCATGAATATGCTATTATCCTCTAACGTAGGCGTATAGCCTGTTTGGGCGTGAGCCCATCCCCAACCGCACGGCGAGGTCATGTAATCGGCATAGCCGAACCACAGCCGGCGAGTAACCATATAGGGAGGTGTTTTCATGTATGCAATCGTAAAGACGGGCGGCAAGCAGTACAAGGTCGCTGAGGGCGATACCATCTTCGTGGAGAAGCTCGAGGCGGGCGAGGGCGAGACCGTTGTTTTCGATCAGGTGCTGACTGTTGTGAATGACGCAGACGTCAAGGTCGGTCGTCCGATGGTGGACGGTGCGAAGGTGACGGGTAAGGTCATGGCACACGGCAAGGGCAAGAAGATTCTGATCTTCAAGTACAAGGCGAAGTCCAACTACCGCAAGCGTCAGGGTCATCGTCAGCCGTTCACGAAGGTCGTCATCGAGAAGATCGAGGCGTAATTTGTGATCTCGGTTGAAATCTTCACGAATGAAGACGGGAGGATCACGGGGTATACTGTTGCAGGGCACAGCGGCACAGCGAAGCGCGGGCAGGATATTGTCTGCGCCGGTGTATCGGCTCTGACCCAGTCGGCGCTTCTCGGAATCATGGAGCATCTGCATCGCACCGTCGATTATGACATTGCGAGCGGGAATCTCAAAATGCGGCTGAAAGAGCCGGACGATTCCACCGAGGCGATTCTGCGCACCATGTATATGGGGCTTGCAGAAATTGAGAAGATCAGCCCGAAAGGTATTCGAATTCAGGAAGTAAAGGGGTGAACAGATTGTTCTCGTTTGATTTGCAGCTTTTTGCACATAAAAAGGGTGTCAGCTCGACACGCAATGGACGCGACAGCCATTCCAAGCGCCTCGGCGTAAAGGAGCAGGCAGGTACGCATGTGACTGCAGGCAGCATCATCGTTCGTCAGCGCGGCACGCATTTCCATCCGGGGCACAACGTTGGCATCGGCAAGGACGACACGATCTTTGCAAAGATCGACGGCAAGGTTGCCTTCGAGCGCAAGGGGCGTCATCAGCGCCAGATTAGTGTGTATCCGCTTGCGGAGGCCGCTGTTTAATCTTGTTATATGTGGATGCCTGTGCCCCTCCGGGTACAGGCTCTTTTAGAAGCTGTTTTCACAAGTGAAATGCTACACTTGCGAAAGCAGCTTCTTATGTAGGGGGACGTATGCAGTTCATTGACCGCGCACAGATTACGGTGAAGGCAGGAGACGGCGGACACGGCAAGTCTGCCTTCCGTCACGAGAAATTCATGCCGAAGGGCGGTCCGTCGGGCGGAGACGGCGGGCGCGGGGGAGATGTCATCTTCCGCGCTGACCGCAATCTGAATACGCTTCTCTCGTTCCGTTTTCACCGCAAATTCATCGCGAAAAACGGCGAGAACGGCGAGCATAAGAACCAGTTCGGCAGGAATGCCCCGAACCTCTATGTCGATGTCCCGCCCGGTACGATTGTCACCGATGATGCGACGGGGGAGGTGCTTGCCGATCTTACGGAGATCGGCGCAGAGGCGGTCATTGTGCGCGGGGGACGCGGGGGACGCGGCAATGCGAAGTTTGCAAATGCAGCGAACCGTGCCCCATCATTTGCCGAGTTCGGTGAGCCGGGCGAGAGCCGCAAGCTGCGTCTGGAACTCAAGCTCCTCGCAGATGTCGGTCTGGTCGGCTATCCGAGCGTCGGTAAGTCGAGCCTTGTCGCCTCCTGCTCTGCAGCACGTCCCGAGATTGCGGACTACCACTTTACGACGCTCACACCCGTTCTCGGCGTTGTCCAGACGGACTACGAGAAGAGCTTCGTCATGGCAGATATCCCCGGACTCATCGAGGGGGCTGCCGACGGCGTTGGTCTGGGGCATGATTTTCTGCGCCATGTCGAGCGCACACGTCTTATCCTGCATATTGTGGATGCCTCAGCCATCGAGGGGCGCGATCCTGTCGAGGACTACTACAAGATCAATACGGAACTCGCGCGCTACAGTGAGAAGATTGCACGGCGCACACAAATTCTGGTAGCGAACAAGATTGACCTCCCCTCTGCGGAGGAGCATCTGCCGCGTCTGAAGGAGCTTGCTGAACGCGAGAGACTGGAATTCTTTGCCATCTCAGCGGCGACCCGTGCAGGCGTGCAGGGGCTGATCGACCACGTCGGCGCATGGCTCGATGCCTATGTCCCGGAACCGGAGTCCGAGGAGGAGGAAGTCGCCGTCTTTGACCAGAATGCCGAGGATGACGAAAAGGTGACAATCTCGCGCAACGATGCGGGCGACTTTATCGTTTCCGGCAAGGCGATTGAAAAACTCGTTGCCATGACGAATTTCAACAACGATGAAGCGGTACGGCGTTTCCAGTATATCTGGCGCCTCAAGGGGCTGGACGAAAAGCTGCGTGCACGCGGCATCAAAGAAGGCATGACCGTACATATCGGAGATATGGCGTTCGACTATCAGGATTAGGGGAGGAAGACCTTTGCTGCGAAACTCTCTAACCAGTAAACAGATTCGTAAGCTGCGCTCGCTCGGCATGACGGAGGACGCTGTCGTCATGATCGGGAAAGATGGAGTGACACCTACAGTCGTTGCCTCCGCCCGCGAGGCGATCAAGAAGCGTGAGCTCATCAAGGTGCGCGTCCTGCAAAATGCACCAGACGATCCGGAGGATGCCATCACCGTTCTTGCAGAGCGAGCCGATGCGAATCTCGTTCAGGTGATCGGGCGGAACGGACTGCTCTTCCGTCGGAATTTTGACAAGCCCAGGATTGAGCTATGAGTACGCGCAATCAACTCCGCTCTGCAAAGCGCATCGTCGTCAAGGTAGGAACGAGCACGCTCACGCATCCATCGGGCGGCATGAATCTACATCGCATCGAGCATCTCGTGCGCGAACTCATCGACGAAGCAAATCAAGGCAAGGATATCCTGCTCGTTTCCTCCGGTGCAATTGCAGCGGGGATGAATGCGCTTGGACTTGCCGAGCGTCCTGCGAGCGTCCCTGCGCGACAGGCACTTGCGGCAATCGGGCAAGGGGCACTCCTGCACATCTATGAGAAATTCTTTCACGAGTACGGGCGTACCATGGCACAGGTGCTCCTCACGAAGGAGAATGCCGCACGTCATCATCAGTATATGAATTCACGCAACGCCCTCCTTGCGCTTCTCGGGATGAATGTCATTCCGGTCATCAACGAGAATGACGCCGTAGCAGTCGATGAGATCAAGATTGGGGACAACGACAATCTGTCCGCCGTCGTTGCCGCACTCGTCGATGCCGATGTGCTGATTATCCTTTCTGATATTGACGGCGTCTATACAGCGAACCCACGCACAGATCTATCTGCAAGGCTGATCTCGGAGATTCCGGAGATCACGCCCGAGATCGAGAGCATCGCAGGCGGGGCAGGCTCCGCACAGGGCACAGGAGGTATGCAGACGAAGATCGAGGCTGCAAAGATTGCCCAGAATGCCGGCGTGACGATGGTGATTACACGCGGTGATGAGGACGGTATCGTTCGCAGTATCCTGCGCGGAGAAAAAGTCGGAACTCTCTTTCCGGCGCGTGAGGCACATCTCAGAACGCGCAAGAGCTGGCTCGCATTCGGCCAGCGTCTAATGGGCGAAGTCTCCGTCGATGCGGGCTGTGTTTCCGCCATGCGGGGCGGTGCGAGCTTGCTTGCGGTCGGTGTGACCGACGTTTACGGTGAATTCTCAGAGGGAGACACCATACGCGTTCTCAGCCCCGATGGCCAGGAGATTGCACGTGGCATTGCGGCGTATGATGCCGCAGATATTGCGCGCCTGATGGGACATCAGACGGCAGATTTTCATGCGCTCGTCGCGGATGCAGCGCATGAGGAGATCATTCATCGAGATAATATGGTGCTGATGGTATAAGGGAATCACTGATAAATTCAGTCTCGCCGACTTGGCGCATCTTTTTCGCCCTGCCATCGTCAACAAATCCTCCACAGAGCACCACTCTGGGTTCGGTTTGTTTCCTTGGCAGGACAAAAATCTGTTACCAATCCGGAGAACTTCATTTTATCAGTGATTCCTAAGGAGTGTGGACGATGATGGAGCAGGAGATTCACGCACAGGCAGAGGCGGCAAAGGCGGCATCCTATCGGCTTGCAGTGCTACGGACGGACGAGCGGAATGCGGCGCTCTCTGCGATGGCAGATGCACTGACCGCGCACACGGATGAGATTCTCCGTGAAAATGCAGCGGATGTCGCGGAGGCGGCCAGCGCGGGAACACGCGCGTCCTATCTGGATCGTCTGCGCCTTGATGAGGAGCGCGTTGCTGCTATGGCGGAGGGGCTTCGCCTGACGGCAGCTCTGCCCGACCCGCTTGGCAGAGAGGACTACTCGGTTCGCCGCCCCAATGGTCTTGAGATCAGGCGTATGTGTGTCCCGCTCGGCGTCATTGGAATGATCTACGAGGCGCGACCAAATGTGACCGCCGACGCCATCGGTCTCTGCCTAAAGTCGGGCAATGCAGTCCTGCTGCGCGGCGGCTCTGACGCACTCCGCTCCAATCGTGTGATTGCAGATACCCTTTCACATGCCGCATATGGTGCAGGCATCCCACAGGGGGCAATTCAGCTGCTTGCAATGAAGGATCGCGCCGCTGTCGACGTTATGACGCATCTGACGGGACTGCTCGATGTTATCATTCCGCGCGGCGGCGCGGGGCTCATCCGCCGTATCGTCGAGAGTAGCACGGTTCCCGTCATAGAGACAGGCGCGGGCGTCTGTCATATCTACGTAGACCGTGCGGCTGATACCGCGATGGCACTCCGCATTGTGGAGAATGCGAAGGTCGCACGTCCCTCCGTCTGCAATGCGGCGGAAACGCTGCTCGTCCACGAAAGCATTGCAGCGGAGTTCCTGCCGCAGATGGCGACGCTCCTCTGTGCAGACGGCGTGGAACTGCGCGGATGTGCTAATACCTGCCGCATCCTGCCGAACATCGCTGCGGCAACGGAGGAGGATTGGTCAACCGAGTACGGGGATCTCATCCTGTCCATCCGCATCGTGGAGGATCTCGATGCAGCTGTCACGCATATCAATCGCTATAATACGGGGCACTCCGAAACGATTGTCACGAACGACATACGGGCGGCACATGACTTTCAGCAGAGAGTGGATGCCTCGACCGTCTATGTCAATGCCTCGACACGATTTACGGACGGCTTCGAGTTCGGCTTTGGCGCAGAAATCGGCATCAGTACGCAAAAGCTCCATGTACGCGGTCCGATGGGGCTGGATGCCCTGACCAGCACGAAGTATCTCGTCTATGGGGAGGGGCAGATCCGCGGGAGTGTCCCCGCGAAAAAATGAGCGCATGCGACACCTGAATGCTTATCTGCGTACGATCAGGCAATATGCAACGTCGCCAAAAGGGCGTCACGATATACTTGACTATCTGTATGCAGGCGTTATATTTATATTGACGACTGTACTCATAATGCTATTTCTGCGGATCGTGAGGTGAGTGCGTTGAAGCGGCGCATCGGAATTATGGGCGGCACATTTGACCCAATCCATATGGGACACCTCATCACTGCGGAAATGGTGCGCGCTGACGCGCATTTGGACGAGATTCTCTTCATTCCGTCCGCACGTCCGCCACATAAGGATGGGGCGCGTGCGGCATCCGCCGAGGATCGCCTTATCATGACGGAGTATGCGGTCGCAGAGAATCCGTATTTTTCTGTATCCGACGTCGAACTGCGGAGAGATGGTCCTTCCTATACAGTGGATACGATTGCGCAGCTGCGCGCTGATTTGGGAGATGCGGAGCTCTTCTTTATCACGGGCGCAGATGCCATGAACGACCTCTATCTCTGGCACGAGCCGGAGCAGCTGCTGCGTTCCTGCCGCTTCATCGTTGCGACACGGCAGGGTGTTCCGCTGGACGAGGTGCTGATTGCAGAAAAATTTACGGTGGAGGATCGCAGTCACATCGAGGTGCTGCCGACGCCGCATTTGGAGATCTCCTCGACCGTTATTCGCGCACGCATCCGTGCGGGACTGTCCATCCGCCATCTTGTGCCGCGTGTCGTAGAGGAGTATATTGAGAAACGGGGGCTGTATCGTGAGTATGACAAAGAGCTATGAGGAGATGCGTGTCATTCTGGAACAGCAGCTGACCCCAAGCCGCTATCAGCATTCTCTCGGCGTTGCGGATACGGCTGCCGCGCTGGCACGCCGCTTCGGCATGAATGAGGAACGTGCACACGTTGCGGGGCTCCTGCATGACTGCGGACGCGTATACGGAACTGCGGAACTTCCTACAGAGGCTCGCCGACGCGGGATTCCCATCGGAAAAATCGAGGCTGCCATGCCGCTCCTCCTCCATGCCTATGTAGGTGCCTATCTGATCTACGAGGTCTACGGCGTGAACGATGCGGCGATTGCGCAGGCCGTCTGGCGGCATACGGTCGGCGGGGCGAACATGACGGCACTGGACAAGATCATCTACTATGCGGATATGATCGAGCCGTCGCGCGCGTACCCCGAGGTGGAGCATCTGCGTGAACTTGCCCGCACGGCATCTTTAGATGAGATGATGCTCGTCGGACTGACGGAGTCCATCCTCTTTGTTGCGCAAAAGGGCGGTCTCATTCATCCCGATACGATCACGGCGCGAAATGAACTTATTCTGAATCGCCGTTGACAAACGTGCTATGCTGTAAATAAGAGAGGGGGTGGCGATGTCGGAATACGATGCAGAGGAGCTTGCTGCACAACTACAGAGCGAAAATTCGCGTGAGAATATAAAAAAGCGTCGCAGTCAGCGGACACGCCGCCGCCGCATGGCATTTCTGAAGGGAATCTTCCGCCTTATCTGCACGATCTTCTTGCTTGCGGCAGTCGGAATTGGCGGCTATTACGTCGTGGGCTGGGGCGTTCAGGCATATCGAGATGTACGCGATATGTACGAGGCGTACCTCATCAGGCAGGAGGCAAATCGGGGCGAGGTGGATGTCCGCTTTGACGGTTACACCAACGTACTCGTTCTCGGTCTGGATGATGCTGTCAACATGGATAACGCGGAGGAGAAGCGTGCTGATGCCATTCTCCTGATCAGCATGGAAAATGCGACGGGCAAGGTACGTATTCTCAACATCCCGCGCGATACATGGGTCAAAATGGCTCAGGACAAGGGAGAGACGCGGCTCGCCAATGTCTACGCCGTGGGGGGGGCGCCCCTAATGGTGCGGACAATCAATCAGATGTTTGATATCTCCATTCATCAATATGTCGTCATCGACCTTGCAACATTCGGACAGATTGTCGATGCCGTCGGCGGCATTGATCTCTATATCGAGCGCAATATGGACTATGACGATCCGGAGGCAGGACTGTCCATCCATATGAAGCAGGGCTACCGCCATCTGGACGGGGTAGGTGCAGAGCATTATTTGCGCTATCGCAGCGACGATCTCGGCGATCTCGGGCGCACGCAGCGCCAGCAGAAATTTGTCAAGGCATTCTATGCCAAGCTGCTGCGCGTTGATACACTGCCAAAGGTTCCTGCCATTGCAGATATTCTAAAGAAGAACGTCACGACGAGCGCCGAGCTCTTTGACTCTGTGCATATTGGCAACGTCATCCGAAAGCTGAACATCGAGCCGCCGCGCACCATCATGCTGCCCGGGGACTTTTCACGGGACGATGATACCGTTTGGATTATGGATCGTGCGGCAACAGATGAGATTATTCATGAACTTTTCCCGCCGGAGGCGGGTACGGAGAAGCAGGAGGAATAAGATTTGACAGAGCAGCAAAAATGCCGCGTGATTTGTGCAGCGGCAGATGAGAAAAAGGCTCGCGATATCGTGGAGATGGACATGATCGGTCTCATGTCGACGAATGATTATTTTGTGATCTGCTCTGCGAATACGGCGACGCAGGTACGCGCAATCGCAGACAACATTGAGGAGAAAATGGAGGAAGCGGGTATTTCGTTCCTGCACAAGGAGGGCTACCGCGAGGGCGAGTGGGTTCTGCTCGACTACGGCGATACCGTCGCACATATCTTCCAGCATGAGGCACGCGAATACTACGCCCTAGAGCGCCTGTGGGGCGATGCGAGGCTGACCCCGTACGAGGAATAGAATTCATGCAGGAAAGAACGCAGAGGGACAAAGCGGCACGGCGTCCGTGCAAATACGGGCCAAGTCAGGTTGCCGAGCTCACCGCCGTGCGCGAAAGTGAGCTAGGCGTATTTCTGGATGCGGAGACGGGCAATACAAACGACGATATCCTGCTGCATACCATCCAGCAGACTGCGCCTGTCAAGGTTGGCGATCGCGTCCGCGTCTTTCTCTATCTGGATCCGAAGCGCAGGCTGACTGCGAGCATGCGCACCCCCCGCATGAAGGAGGGACAGGTCGCCCGTCTGCGCGTCATCAACGTCACGAAGGAGGGCGCGTTCCTCGATGTCGGCGCGGAGCGCGGCATCTTCCTGCCCTATGCGGGGATGCGCGGCCGTCCGCAGATCGGCGAAACCGTATGGGCAAAGCTTTACACGGATAAATCCGGACGGCTCGCGGTGACAATGGAGGTTGAGGACGAGCTCCGCCGCGCCTCACGTCCTGCCGAAGGAGTACGCGTGGGAGATCACCTGAAAGCATCGGTCTATAATATCACCGAGCGCGGTATCTTCCTCTTTACCGAGGAACGTTACATCGCATTTATCGATCATCGCGAGGTTCAAAATCGTCCGCGCGTAGGAGAGACCGTGGAGATACGCGTGACCTATCTACGTGAGGATGGACGCCTAAACGCGTCGCTCAGACCTCCCAAGGAGACCGCCCGCATCGAGGATGCGGATCGTCTGCTCGCCCTCCTGATGGAACATGACGGAAAGATGCCCTACACCGATGACACATCGCCCGAGGTCATTCAGGATCGATTTCATATCAGCAAGGGGGCGTTCAAGCGCGCACTTGGCAGACTCATGAAAGACGGTCTCGTTGAGCAGCGCGATGGATGGACATATTTAACAGAGAAATAGTTTTTTATCAAAACAGGCAGGATTTTTTTCCTGAAGGGCGAATAGAGAGCATAGCAAACAATGTTTACGAGCATGGGGGAGAGAGATAAATGGCAGATACGGTTACAGAAGAGAGAAAAGGCATCCTGCTTGAGACAGGCACGAATGAATTTGAGATTGTCGAGTTCAGCATTGGGAAGGTGAACTACGGCATCAATGTTGCCAAGGTGCGTGAGGTCATCACGCGCGCACCGGTGACGGCAATGCCCGAGGCGCATCCATACGTCGACGGACTGTTCACGCTGCGCGGCAAGGCGATCCCACTGGTTAACATGGCACGTTGCCTCAATCTCCAGACAGCAGACGAGCTTCAGAACATCATTGTCACGGAGATCAACAATTACGATATTGGCTTCCTCGTCGGCAGTGTCTACCGCATTCACCGCATCTCGTGGAAGAACATGGAACCCGCGCCGAACGTCGGAGAAGGCTCGCGCGTTGTCGGCATCATCAAAATGGAAGATCGCATTGTCCTCCTGCTCGACTTCGAGACGATCATTGCCGAGATCAACCCGGAGATCAATCAGAAGCTCACAACGGTTACGGAGGCAACACAGGATGCGAAGACGCGCCGTGGTACAGCTCATATCGTCGTTGCAGAGGACTCCAAGATGCTCCGCGACCTCCTCGTCAGCACCTTGCACGAAGCAGGCTACAAGTTCATCCGTGACTTCGGCAATGGACAGGACGCTTGGGACTATTTGCAGGATCTTGCACGCAAGAACGGGCCGATTGAGAACCATGTGCGCATCATCATCTCCGACGTTGAGATGCCGAAGATGGACGGACACCGTCTCCTTAAACTCGTCCGAGAGGACAATCGCCTAAGCGAGGTTCCTCTCGTGCTCTTCTCCTCTCTCATCAGTGAGGAGATGAGGCGCAAAGGCGAAAGCCTCGGTGCATCTGGACAGGTGTCGAAGCCGGAGATCAATCAGCTCATCGACCTCCTGGACACGCTCACCTTTGGCGAGCCGCTCCACGATGTCGTAGACGAACACTAATTGAATATTTATGAGGGACTGCTGTACTCCGGTATGGCAGTCCCTTTGTTCATTCTATTGACATGACTCTAAAATCTCGTTATCATAGGATTCAAGGAGATGGTAAAATGAAGGTAGCAGTTCTCATGGGAAGCGACTCCGACTGGCCAATCTTAAAGCCTGCGGTCGAGCTCCTTAAGCAATTCGGCATTGAGCCTGTGGTGAAGGTTGCCTCGGCACATCGCACACCGTCCAATGTGCGTGACTTTGTCATGGAGGCCGACCATAACAAGGATTTTGCGGCATTTATCGTTGCTGCAGGTGCAGCGGCGCATCTCGCAGGCGTTGTTGCAAGCTACACGATCAAACCTGTCATCGGTATTCCGGTCAATGCGACACCGCTCAACGGCATGGATGCCTTGCTCAGTACGGTACAGATGCCATCGGGCGTGCCCGTGGCCTCCATGGCGATCAACGGTGCAAAGAATGCTGCGATTTTCGCAGCGGAGATTCTTGCGGTCTATGATGCTTCGATTGCAGAGGCGTTGATGGACTATCGCGAAAAGATGGTACTCGATGTCGAGGCAAAGGCAGATCGCGTTGCAGCTCAGCTGTAAACTGTTGTGAATCATGGAATAGGATTTTCCTCTGATTGGGAATAATGGAAAGGCAGGCCTATGATGGAACGCAAAGAGGCTCTTTATGAGGGTAAGGCAAAGATCATCTATGCAACGGATCATCCGGATGAGTATCTCGTCTATTACAAGGACGACGCAACGGCAGGGAATGGTGCAAAACGCGGCACGATCGCGGACAAAGGTGTCATGAACAATAAGATGACGGCATTCTTCTTCGACCTTCTTGCAAAAGAGGGGATTGCACATCACTATATCTCCATGCCGAGCGATCGTGAGATGATTGTCAAGAAACTCACAATCATTCCGCTGGAGGTCATCATCCGCAACGTGGCGGCAGGTTCGCTGGCGCAGCGCCTTGGACTTGAGGAAGGCGTTCCGATGCCGTTCCCTGTCATCGAATACTGCTACAAGAACGATGATCTCGGCGATCCCATGCTCAATCGCTATCACATTCGTGCGATGAAGATTGCAACAGACGCGGAGCTGGATGAGATTGAGCGGATGTCGCTCAAGATCAACGATGTCCTGACCAAGTTCCTCAAGACGAAAAAGGTTGATCTCATCGACTTTAAGCTGGAATTTGGCAAGGACGCGCAGGGGAATATCATCCTCGCCGATGAGATTTCGCCGGACAATTGCAGGTTCTGGGACAGCGACACAAAGGAGAAACTGGATAAGGATCGTTTCCGCCGCGACCTCGGCAATGTAGAGGATGCCTATAAGGAGATGCTCCACAGGCTGACAGGAGAAGCATAAGCACAATGTACGAAAAAGTGCCAAAGTGGAAGGAAGAATGCGGCATCTACGGGGTATACTCCCATGCGGAGGATGTCTCGGAGATGACGTATCTTGGACTCTTTGCGCTCCAGCACCGCGGTCAAGAGAGTGCGGGCATTGCGCTGACGGACGGCTATTGGATTGATGTGAAAAAGGGGATGGGGCTGGTCAGCGAGGTCTTTCGCGAACAGCTCCCACATCTCGACAATGCGAAGATTGCCATCGGGCACGTCCGCTATGCGACAACCGGATTCAGCCTTGCTGCAAATGCGCAGCCGCTCCGTGTCAACTATGCGGGCGGCGCACTCGCTCTTGCACACAACGGTGACCTTACGAATGCGGCGCTGATTCGACGCGACCTCGAGAGCAAGGGAACAGTCTTTCAGACGACGATCGATTCTGAGGTCTTTGTCCACCTGATTGCGCGTTCACAGAAGCCCTCCATCGAGGAGCGTATCCTTGAGGCAATGAGCGTTGTACGCGGCGCATTTTGTCTCAGCATTATGACCGAGGATAAGCTGATCGGCGTGCGTGACCCTCAGGGCTTCCGCCCGCTGTGCATTGGCCGCACACCCGACGGCGGCTGGATTCTGTCCTCGGAGACCTGCGCCCTTGATGTCAACAGTGCGGAATTCGTGCGCGACGTGCTGCCGGGCGAAATGGTGGTCATCAGCAGTGAGGGATTGAAATCCTACCGCTTTTCCAATGGTGAAGATGTTGCCTCCTGTATCTTTGAGTACATATATTTTGCGCGTCCCGACTCCATCATCGACGGACAGAGTGTTCATGCTGCACGATTCGAGATGGGGCGCGTTTTGGCGCGCGAATCTGCCTTCCGTGGGGATGTCGTGATCTCCGTCCCCGATTCGGGGACAACGGCAGCAACGGGCTTTGCCTATGAGACAGGGATTCCATTTGCGGAGGGGCTCATCAAAAACCGCTATATTGGGCGTACCTTCATCCAACCCACGCAGAAGCAACGCGATGCGGCGGTCAAGCTGAAGCTGAGTCCCGTGCGTTCCGTCGTTGCTGGAAAGGCTGTCATCATGGTGGACGATTCCATCGTGCGCGGCACGACGAGCGGCAAAATCGTGCGTCTCCTGCGAAATGCGGGCGCACGGGAGATCCACGTCTGTATCAGCAGCCCGCCGATCACAGATCCGTGCTACTACGGCATAGATACATCCATCCGCAAGGAGCTCATCTCTGCGACAAAGAGTGTCGAGGAAATCTGCTCCTTTATTGGCGCTGATTCCCTTCATTTCATATCCATCGAAGGGCTGCGGCAATGTGTTCCGGCACTCAATCCGGATCATATGTGTTATGCCTGCTTTAACAACGATTATCCCGTTCCCGAGGAGGATGCGACACTCAGCGAGGATGACAAAATCATCCTTGAGCGCAGACGGATTGCACAGCGTGAAAGGGGACTCTGAGACCGATGGAGAAAATGACCTACCGCGATGCGGGCGTTGACATTGATGCCGGAAATGAATCCGTGTCCATGATAAAGGACTGTGTACGCGCGACCTACCGACCCGAGGTACTGGGCGATCTCGGCGGCTTCGGCGGATTGTTTGCCCTCAATACGAAGGACTATAAAGAACCCGTACTCGTATCCGGTACGGATGGTGTCGGAACGAAACTGCGCCTTGCCTTCCTGTTGAACAAACACGATACGATCGGACAGGATGCCGTCGCCATGTGCGTGAACGACATCCTTGTGCAGGGCGCAGAGCCTCTGTTCTTTCTTGACTATCTCGCCGTCGGCAAGCTCGAACCTGCTCAGGTCGCCGAAGTGGTCACAGGCGTTGCACGCGCCTGTAAGGAATCCGGCTGCGCCCTGATTGGCGGTGAGACAGCAGAGATGGCAGGCTTCTATCCCGTCGGGGAATATGATATTGCAGGCTTCTCGGTCGGTGTGGCGGAGCGCTCCAAGCTCATTACGAGCGCACGTGTCAAGGCGGGAGACATGCTGCTCGGTCTGCCATCCTCGGGCGTGCACTCGAACGGCTACTCGCTGGTACGTAAAATTGTATTTGAACACAAGGGATTCAAGGGCAATGAGTTCATAGAGGAACTCGGCAAGAGCATCGGCGAGGAACTGCTGACGCCGACCCGCCTCTATCCGCGCATCTGTCTGCCTCTGATTCGAGAATTTGACATTCACGGCATGGTGCATATTACGGGCGGCGGATTCTATGAGAATATTCCGCGTGCACTTCCCGAGAACAGGGGCGCAGAGGTGGACGGCGCTGCCTGGCAGATGCCGCCAATCTTCCGTCTGCTCCAGGAGTGGGGCAATGTGGACTGGGCGGAGATGTACCGCACGTTCAACATGGGCATCGGCATGGTGCTGATCGCTGCACCCGAGGAAGCGGAGCGCATTGTATCCCATCTGCACGCACAGGGCGAGATCGTTCACCGCATCGGCCATGTGACCGAGGGCGCACACGCAGTCGTCATCAAGGGCGGTGTCTTTGATGTGTAAGGAGAGGCTGGGTATTCTCTGCTCGGGACGAGGTTCTAATCTCGCCTCCATCATCGAGGCGGTCGAGCGCGGCGATATTCCTGCGGAGATCGCCATCGTCATCGCGGACAAGGCGGATGCCTATGCACTTGAACGCGCACGTGAAAAGGGCATCCCCGCCGTGCCCGTCATCTATCGGGACTATGCGGAGCGTGCGGATTTCGAGCGGGCTCTGCTCAAAGAATTGCAGGCACACGGCGTGACCCTTGTCGTTCTTGCAGGATTTATGCGCATCCTGTCGCCGATCTTCGTCCACGCATATACGGGGCGCATATTGAACATTCATCCCGCACTTCTGCCGAGTTTTCCCGGGGCACACGCCCATCGCGACGCACTCGCATACGGTGTCAAGGTCAGTGGATGTACCGTGCACTTCGTGGATGAGGGCATGGATTCCGGTCCCATCATCATGCAGGCGGCAGTGCCTGTTCTGGAAGGGGATACGGAAGAGACGCTTGCCGCAAGGGTGCTGGAACAGGAGCATCGGATATTTCCTGCATCCATCAAACTCTATGTCGAAGGCAGACTGCGTACTGATGGGCGAAAAGTACAGATTCTGCACGTCGCTGAAGGAGGATCATTATGAAGATAAAACGTGCCCTAATCAGTGTGTCCGATAAGACCGGCGTTGTTGAGTTTGCACGCGTTCTGCACAAGGCAGGCGTAGAGATCGTATCTACGGGGGGAACGATGAAGGCGCTGCGAGAGGCAGGTATTCCTGTCGTCTATGTCAGCGATGTGACGGGATTCCCGGAGATTATGGACGGCCGCGTCAAGACCTTGCACCCGTTCGTGCACGGGGGAATTCTTGCCGTTCGCGGGAATCAGACGCACGAGAAGGCATTGCGCGAGCTGAAGATCACGCCGATCGATCTCGTTGCCGTCAACCTCTATCCCTTTAAGGAGACGGTTGCAAACCCGAACGTGACCCTTGCAGAGGCTGTCGAGCAGATTGACATCGGCGGGCCTGCGATGATCCGCGCGGCGGCGAAGAATTTCAAATTTGTCACCGTTATTACGAACCCCGCGCGCTATACAGAGATTGCGGAGAAGATTCAGAAGGACTGCGCTGTCGACGGTATGACGCGCATGCGGCTTGCCCATGAGGCGTTTGCACATACGGCGGATTATGACAGTGCCATCAATGCCTATCTTTCACAGCAGCTAGAAAAATGAGGAACGCAACGTGAATATTCTCGTAATCGGATCAGGCGGACGTGAACACACGCTCTTCCATAAGCTCACGGAAAGCCCGCAGGCGGACAAGGTCTATGCAATCCCCGGAAACCCCGGCATGGGAGAGATGACGGACATCTCCGTTGAGGACAATGCGGAAATCCTGCGCTTTGCCAAGGAAAAGGAGATCGGTCTTGTTGTGGTCGGCCCCGAGGTTCCCCTGATGAACGGGCTTGTGGACGAGCTCGAGTCGGCGGGAATCCGCGCCTTCGGACCTCGTGCCAACGCCGCAGAGATCGAGGGCTCCAAGTCCTTTGCAAAGGATCTCATGAAGAAGTACGGTATCCCGACAGCACGCTATGAAGTCTTCACGGAGGCAGAGCCTGCACGTGCATACATCCGCCGTGAGGGTGCTCCGATTGTCGTCAAGGCAGATGGTCTTGCGGCAGGGAAGGGCGTCATTGTCGCCATGAGTGAGCAGGAGGCGCTTGACGCCGTGAATGCAATCATGGAGGACAACTCCTTTGGAGATGCGGGGGCTCGTGTTGTCATCGAGGAATTCATGGAAGGGGAGGAGGCATCCCTTCTCGCTTTCACAGATGGAAAAACCATTCGCCCCATGATCAGCGCACAGGATCACAAGCGCGCTTTTGACGGCGACAAGGGTCCCAATACAGGCGGTATGGGAACCTATGCACCTGCACCGGTCATGACGCCTGAGATGATTGATCGTGCAACCGAGGAGATTCTAAAGCCGACGCTTGCCGCCATGGCAAAGGAAGGGCGTCCCTATAGCGGATGCCTCTATCTCGGTCTCATGATTACGGAAAAAGGACCGAAGGTGGTGGAGTTCAACGCCCGCTTTGGTGATCCCGAAACACAGGTTGTTCTGCCGCTTTTGGATGGGGATCTCATACAGATCATGTGTGCCTGTGCAGATGGAACGCTTGCCGATGTGCCGATTCACTGGAAGGATGGCGCGGCTGTCTGTGTTGTTCTGACAGCGGGCGGCTATCCCGCATCCTACGAAAAAGGGAACGAGATTCACGGGATTGCAGATGCCGAGAAAACAGGGGCGCTTGTCTTCCATGCAGGAACAGCAGAGAAAGAAGGCAAACTCGTCACAAACGGCGGACGCGTACTCGGCGTTGTCGGTATGGGCGAGGACATTGCATCTGCTGTGCATTCTGCCTATGCGGCAGTGGAGAAAATCTCCTTCAAGGACGCGTACTATCGCAAAGACATTGCACATCGCGCGCTGCATCGCTAAAAAAGAACTTCTGTCGAATTTGCTCGGCAGAAGTTCTTTTTTAGTGGTAATTATTTTATAGATAATCGCGCAGCATTGCACCGACTGAATCGTAGACCGCACGCGCCGCCTCGTGCATAAACGGCTGAGCGCGGCGCACGGTATAGCCGCCATATTCTTCGATCATCGCGAGATCGTTGCGGTCATCTCCGATGATGAACAGATCGTACGCCTCCCAGCCCATATGACGGACAAAATCTGCAATGCCCATACTTTTATTTACACCTGCACGATTGAGATCAAGAAATTGGCGATTCATATTTCCCGTAAATATGTTCGGGAAATCCGAATCAATCGCTGCAAAAGCCGCAAGCGTTTCTTCTCGGTCACGGAATCGCATCCCCATCTGGACAACGTCCTTGAGACGCAGTGCCTCCTCTATTGTATTCAGCGGCGTAAGATAGGAGGACGGGACATCCGTACGCAGACGGTAGGTATAGGCATGCTCAGGCGTAAAAAAGAGCATGCCGTCTGTGTAGCTGCGAACGTGTTCCGAGCGGAAAAAGTCTTTCATTACCTCGCGGGAGAGCGGTGTAGAAATAAGGGGCGTACCATCCGTATGATGAATTGCCGCGCCGTTGCAGCAGATATAGAAATCTACAGGAATGTTATGTGCTCTCGTCTCCATCGCGATCAGGCTATAATCCCGCCCCGTCACAATGCCGAATTTATTTCCCGCACTGCGCCAGTCATGAATGGCTGTGATCGTCTCTGCAGCAACGCCTTCATGAGGAACAGACAATGTGCCATCATAATCACTGAATGCTATTTTCATAGACTTTCTCCCTCCGATTGATCCTCCATATTCCCGCTAAGACCAAACTACAGTATTTCAGGTCACTTGTCAATTCATATTCATATATGGTTGACAAGAATTATCATTGTGTGATAGTTTGTTGACTTGGAATCATGGGAAAATATGGGGGATAATATTGTGCTGACATCCTACGACAGGAATTATTTGCGGATCGGTCTGCCTGCAGCGCTCGAGGGCGTGCTTATGATCTTCCTCAGCAACGCGGATATCATCATGGTCGGAACGCTCGGGGCAGGGGCGATTGCGGCTGTCAGCATCTTTACGCAGCCGCGCATGATCCTGCTCACCGTTGCACGTTCAGTGGCGGCAGCTGTGACCATCCTGATTGCAGAACGGTTTGGACAAGACCGACACGATACCTACGGGGATATTTTGAAAAAGACCATAGTCTTAGTCGTCGTTTTTCTTGGACTTGCACATATTGTATTTTTCATCCATCTTGATTCCATCCTGATCTGGATGGGGGCACAGCAGGACTACCTTTCCGACGCGATGATCTACGGTCTCTGGACGCTGCCCGCTGTCTTTATCACATCCGTCACGACGCTGATGCAGGCGGTCATGTTCGGGCGAGGCGAGTCCATGCGTGTTCTCTCGATCAACATACAGGGGAATGTCGTCAACGTCATCCTCAATGCACTCCTGATCTTTGGCCTTGGACCATTCCCACAGCTCGGTGTTCTTGGTGCTGCACTTGGAACAATCGGCGGAACACTTTGGTCATTCTACCTCACCCTGCGTATACTCTATGCATGGGGCATCTTTGCGCAGGGAAATTATTGTCTGACGCGCGCCTATCTGCGTGAATTCCTCAGCGTATTCGGTGGTATCTTCAGTGAGCAGGGATTTGAACGCATTGGCATGGTCGTCTACACCCGCATGGTTGCGGAACTGGGGACGATTCCGTATGCCATCCATGCAATTGCAATGAACTTCTGTGATTTCTATTACAGCTTCTGCAATGGGATGGGAAAGGCAAGCACGGTTCTCGCCGGACACAACAGAGACAGCCACAAGCAGAATGAATGGCGCCGCTATCTCTGGACAGGGATGCGTTGGAGTCTGATTTTCTCCATCATTGTATTCCTCATAACCTTCTTACTGCGTGAGGAAATCTTTGCCGTCTATGCACGTGATGCAGCTCTCCTTCCTCTTGGCAGCCTGATTATCGCATACGTCGCAGCGGTCAGTTTTCCCGAGGCGTACCAGATGGTCTGTGCCGGTATTCTGCGCGCAAGCGGAAAGACAACACAGGTAGCAGCCTATTCCTTTATCAGCATAACGGTACTGCGGCCAATTATCACCTATATTTTCCTCTATAAGTACAATATGGGACTTGAGGGGGCATGGCTTTCACTGGCACTCGATCAGAGTATGCGCGCCATCTGTGCAGCCATACTCCTGCGCAAGGTATATCATGAAAGAAATTACAAGCATGCATTGAATCCATGTTAAGAAAGAATCAAGATGAAGTACAAGGGACTTTCTGACTATCCAAATACA